>NZ_CP107918.1:5150514-6438143 GCF_036014195.1 Streptomyces sp. NBC_00442 | reverse complement strand
GGGCGGGGCTGAGCCGGCCGCCCGCCGCGCGCAGGGCCGCCTCCGCGAAGGCCACCGACTGGCGGTAGTCCCGCATGAAGAGCGACTGGTTGACGAGGAGCGCGATGACGTAGGCCCCAAGCCCCCTGTCCCCACTGGCCTTCGCGAGCCGCAGCGCCTGGTGGAAGTAGCGCTGGGCCAGACCCTGGGCGTTGGAGTCGTAGGCGCAGATGCCGGCGATGGCCACCAACCCGCCCGTGGCGCGGTGCAGTTGGCGCCCGGTGGCGTCCGTGTAGCCGCCGCGCAGCAGGGGCGCCGTCTCCGCGTTGAGGAATCCGACGACGCGGGAGCGGGTCGCGATGCCGCCCGCCTTGCGGTACATCAGCTCGTAGTGCTCGCGCGCCGAGCGCAGCATCTCGATGTCGGACTCCCCCACCGCCGTCTGGCCGTTGCGGGACACATCGGTGTCCTCGGGCGGGTTCTCCCACTCCCATACGGGCATGACCGCCGGGGTGCCGGTGACGGCCGGCGCGTCGAGTATGTGGGTGCGCTGCTGTTCGTCCGAGCGCCACAGGGCGGTGGCCCGCTCGACGAAGCCTGCGAGCGGCGAGCCGTGCAGCGGGGCCGGTTCGCCCGGCACGCCGAGGCCGATGTCGTCGAGGGTGACCCGGCGTCGCAGCCGGCCGGCGAGCACCTCGCAGATCAGGTCGGGCACCTGGCCGCGCGGCCGCTGACCCTTCAACCACCGTGCCACCGCGGTGTGTTCGTATCTCAGGGTGATACCTCTGGCCCGCCCCGCCTGGTTGACCCGGGCCGCGAGCCCGGCGTGCGAGATCCCCGCCTCGTCCACCAGCGCGTCGAGCAGGGTATTGGGCTGCATGAGGCCCCTCCGTCGGCTCGGTGACATCAGCGTAGTGGAGCCGGGTTCACACGGGGTGTGAAGCGAGTACCCGCATTTATGCGCCGCGCTCTCTGCCCAGGAGCGGCCGTGGACGGTTGACTCTGAACCGCCTCTCCCCGAGGCGACCGGGCCGCCGGCTCCCCCTCGTACAGTGCGGCGGCCCTCCCGGCGCCGTCCGCCCTGTCCGCGCTGCCCGGCACTCCCGGCAGGGCGACGGCGCCCCGAGCCACCGGTGAACACCGGCCGCGCCGCCGCCGATCGGCTGCGCCGGCACCCGGGCCGCGGTCGTTGCGCAGGACCAGGAGAGCGACGTCGTCCGAGAGCCGCCCACGGGTGTGGTCGAGCAGCGCGCCGCACCCGGGCCACCACGGCGGCGGGCGAGACCGGCGAGGTGCGAGCCGCCTCCGCGAGCGCCTCGTGCAGGTCGCCGCCGACCGACGGTCCGTCCCGGAGTACGGACCTGCCGTCGGTCCCTCGGCCTCTGCGCGCTGCGGTGCACCGGACCGCGGGGCCGGGCTGCGCCGGCTCCCGGACGGGTCGATTTCCTTCGCTCGCGGACGTCTCCGCATGAGAGAGGGGCGCCCCGGGAATCCCGGGGCGCCCCTCTCGGTGCGTCGTGCGTCGCGCCGCGGGCTACGCGCCGCGCAGCACCGCGCCCGTGGCCTCGGCCGCGTGGGCCACCGCCGCGTCGCGGGCGGCCGAGGCCTCCTCGACGGTCAGGGTGCGGTCGGCGGCACGGAAGCGCAGCGCGTAGGCGAGGGACTTCTTGCCCGCGCCGGTCTGCTCGCCGCTGTAGACGTCGAACAGGCGGATCGATTCGAGGAGTTCACCGGCGCCGACGCGCAGCGCGTTCTCCACCGCCGCCGCCGGGACCCGGGCGTCGACGACGAGCGCCACGTCCTGGGTCGCGACCGGGAAGGTGGAGATCGACGGCGCCCGCACGGCGCCTTCGGCGGCCCGCTCCAGGACGTCGAGGTTCAGCTCCATGGCGCAGCTGCGGGCGGGCAGACCGAACGCCTTGACGACGCGCGGGTGCAGCTCACCGGCGTGCCCGACGAGGGTCTTGACGCCCTCGGGGAACACATACAGCTCGGCACAGCGGCCCGGGTGCCAGGGGCCGTACTGGCCCTGGTCCACGGCGAGTTCGAGCCCCGCCTCGCGGGCCACGGCGCGCGCCGCCTCGACGGCGTCCGCCCAGTCGGCCGGGCGGCCCCTGCCCCACCAGCCGGCCTGCTCGCGCGCACCGGCGAGGACGGCGCCCACGTGCCGCGGCTGCACGGGCAGCACGGCGTCGAGAGCGGCGATCTCCTCGTCGGTGGGCCGGCGGTCGACGGGCAGCCGGGCCGCGACGCCCGGCGTCGGCGACGGGTGGAAGACCAGGCCCGTCTCGAACAGCGCCAGGTCGTGGCTGCCGCGGCCGGCGTTGCGGCGCAGCGTGGCCAGGAGGCCCGGAAGGAGCGTGGTGCGCAGCGCCGGCTCCTCGTCGCTGAGCGGGTTGACCAGCTTCACGACGGCACGGTTTGCGTCGTCCGCGTCCAGACCCAGCTGGTCGAAGACCGACTCGGCGACGAACGGGTAGCTCGGCGCCTCGGTGAACCCGGCGCCGGCGAGCGCCCGGCCGACCCTGCGGTGCAGTCGCTGACGCTCCGTCAGACCCCGTCCGGCGGGCGGCTTCGGCAGGGTGGAGGGCAGGTTGGCGTAGCCCTCCAGGCGGATGACCTCTTCGGCCAGGTCGTTCGGCTCGGTGAGGTCGGGCCGCCAGGACGGCACGGTGACGACGAGTTCGTCCTGCCCGTAGGCGTCGCAGCCGACCTCCTGGAGGCGGCGCACGACGGTCTCGCGGCCGTACTCGATGCCCGCGACGCGGTCCGGGTGGTCGGCGCGCATGGAGATGGTGCGCGGCGCGGACGGCGAGACGATCTCGGTGACGCCGGCCTCGGCCGTGCCGCCCGCGAGCAGCACGAGCAGGTCGACGGTCCGCTGGGCGGCGGCCGCCGCGGCCTGCGGGTCGACGCCGCGCTCGAAGCGCCGGGACGCCTCGGAGGTCAGCTTGTGACGGCGCGCGGTGCGGGCGATGGCGACCGCGTCGAAGTGCGCGGCCTCGATGACGACCTCGGTGGTGCCCTTGACCTCGCCGGTCTCGGGGTCCGTGACGGAGTCGGCGATCTCGGTGTTGGCGCCGCCCATGACACCGGCCAGGCCGATGGGGCCCCGGTCGTCGGTGATGACCAGGTCGGCGGCGTCCAGCTTGCGCTTGGTGCCGTCGAGCGTGGTGAGCAGCTCGCCGGCCTCGGCGCGGCGCACGCCGATGGGCCCGTCGACCAGGCCGCGGTCGTAGGCGTGCAGCGGCTGGCCGAGCTCGATCATCACGTAGTTGGTGATGTCGACGGCGAGCGAGATCGGACGCATGCCGGCCTTCTGAAGACGGCGCTGCAGCCAGATCGGGGAGCGGGCCTCGGGGTCGAGACCGGTCACGGTGCGCGCGGTGAAGCGGTCGCAGCCGATCGGGTCGGCGACCTTGACCGGGTAGCCGTAGGAGTTGGGCGCGGGCACGTCGAGCAGCGCCGGGTCGCGCAGCGGCAGACCGTAGGCGATCGCGGTCTCGCGGGCCACGCCGCGCATCGACAGACAGTCGCCGCGGTTGGCGGTGACCGCGATGTCGAGGACCTCGTCGACGAGTTCGAGCAACGCGATCGCGTCGGTGCCGACCTCGTGCTCCGGGGGGAGCACGATGATGCCGCCGGTGGTGTCCGGGCCCATGCCCAGCTCGTCGCCGGAGCAGATCATGCCGTGCGAGGTCCTGCCGTACGTCTTGCGCGCGGCGATCGCGAAGTCGCCGGGCAGCACCGCGCCGGGCAGCACCACGACGACCTTGTCGCCGACCGCGAAGTTGCGGGCGCCGCAGACGATCTCCTGGGGCTCACCGGTGCCGTTGGCCCGGCCGACGTCGACGGTGCAGAAGCGGATGGGCTTCTTGAAGCCCTCCAGCTCCTCGATGGTGAGGACCTTGCCGACGACGAGCGGGCCCTTGAGCCCGGCGCCGAGCTGCTCGACGGTCTCGACCTCAAGACCTGCGTCGACGAGCCTGGCCTGCACGTCGCGGCCGGTCTCGGTGGCGGGGAGGTCGACGTACTCCCGCAGCCAGGAAAGCGGGACCCGCATCAGATCTCCATCCCGAACGGCCGGGTGAACCGGATGTCACCCTCGACCATGTCTCGCATGTCTTCTACGTTGTGGCGGAACATCAGCATCCGTTCGATGCCGAAGCCGAAGGCGAAGCCGCTGTACTTCTCGGCGTCCACACCGCAGGCGGTGAGCACCTTCGGGTTGACCATGCCGCAGCCGCCGAGCTCGATCCAGCCCTCGCTGGAGCAGGTGCGGCAGGGACGGTCCGGGTTGCCGACGGACGCGCCGCGGCAGACGTAGCAGACCATGTCCATCTCGGCGGACGGCTCGGTGAACGGGAAGAAGTTCGGCCGCAGGCGCGTCTCGATGTCCTCGCCGAAGAGCGCCTTGACCATGTGGTCGAGGGTGCCCTTGAGGTCGGCCATGGTCAGGCCCTCGTCCACGGCGAGCAGCTCGACCTGACGGAAGACCGGGCTGTGCGTGGCGTCCAGCTCGTCGGTGCGGTAGACCCGACCGGGGCAGATCACGTACACCGGCGGCTCGCGGTCGAGCATCGAGCGGATCTGCACGGGCGAGGTGTGGGTGCGCAGGACGACGCCGGAAGGGGCGGCGGCCTCGGGCCCCTGCACGAAGAAGGTGTCGTGCTCGCTGCGGGCCGGGTGGTCCGGGCCGATGTTGAGCGCGTCGAAGGTGAACCACTCGGCCTCGGCCTCGGGGCCCTCGGCGACCTCGTAGCCCATGGCCACGAAGACGTCCTCGATGCGCTCCGAGAGCGTGGTCAGCGGGTGGCGGGCGCCGGCCGGTACGCGGTCGTGGGGCAGCGTGACATCGACCGCCTCCTCGACCAGGACCCGGGCGTCCCGCTCGTCCTCCAGCTCGGCCTGGCGCGCGGCCAGGGCCTTGTTCACGGCGCCGCGGGCCATGCCCACGAGCTTGCCCGCCGCGGCCTTGGCCTGCGGCGGCAGTGCGCCGATCTCGCGGTTGGCGAGCGAGAGGGGCGAGGTGCCACCGGTGTGCGCGGTCTTCGCCTGGGCGAGCGCGTCGAGGTCGCCCGCGGCGGCGAAGGCGGCGAGCGCCTCGTCCCGCATGCGCTCGATCTCTTCCGGTTTCAGCGCCTCGACCTCGACAGGGTCGTACGACTTGTTGGGTGCCGACATCTCTTCCCGTGCTTCCGATTGTCCCCCAGCTAACGCTGGGAGGTGCCCCCAGGCCGGGGGTCCCCGCGACCGCGACAGCGATACGGCGATGGCGCGCGGACACAAACGCGCCAAAGGTCGAGTCTAACGGGGTGATGGAATGCGCATGCGCCCGTGGGCGGCTCGGGGCGATCTACTGGAGATACGCCGGAGCGCCGACGGGCAGGATAAATCGGAACTGTGCGCCACCGCCCGGCCCCCGGCCGACCGTGATGGTGCCGCCGTGCGCCTCGACGATGCCCTTGACGATGTACAGGCCGAGGCCCGTCCCGCCGCGCTTGCTCCCCCGCCAGAAGCGGGTGAAGACACGGCCCATCGACTCCTCGGGGATGCCGGGGCCTTCGTCGCTCACGGTGACCGCCGTTCCCTTCTCGTCGTGCTCGTCGATGCGGACGGGCGCTGGTGCCACCTCAATGGTGACGGTTCCCTCGCCGTGGCGCACCGCGTTTTCCAGCAGGTTGCCGAGCACCTGGTCGATCTTGTCGGGATCGGCCCACAGATCGGGCAGCGGGCGCTGGACGCGGACGAGGAAGCGGTCCGGGGCCTGTCCCGATGCGACGTGCGCCTGGAGGTGACGGCCGACGGCGGCGGGGACGTCGACGGGCTGGCGGCGCACTTCGAGGCGGCCGGAGTCGATGCGGGAGATGTCGAGGAGCTCGGCGATGAGCCGGGTGACGCGGTTGGCGTCGGCGTCGACGGTCTCCAGCATGAGGCGCTTCTGATCGTCCGTGAACCGCTCCCACTTGGCGAGCAGCGTCGCGGTGAAGCCCTTGACGGAGGTCAGCGGGGAGCGCAGCTCGTGGGCGACGGTGGCGATCAGCTCGGCGTGCGAGCGTTCGGTGCGCCGCCGGGCCTCGGTGGAGCGCAGGCTGACCACGACCCGTCGCACGGGCCCCTTCGGGTGTTCGCGCACGTAGCGCGCGGAGACCAGGACTTCGCGGCCGCCGGGGAGCAGCAGATTGCGTTCGGGCTGGCCGACCCGGATGGCGAGGCCGCCGTACGGGTCGGTGAGCTGCCACCAGCGGCGGCCCTTGAGGTCTTCCAGGGGCAGCGCGCGCTCCAGGGGGAAGCCGAGTGCCTCGTGCTTCGCGACCGCCGTGATTCTGACGGCTGCGGCGTTGAAGCAGATCACCTGGCCCTTGTCGTCCGCGACGACGATGCCGTCGGGCAGGTCGTCGGGGTCGAAGCCGAGGACGTCAGGACGGCCGGGCGGACACAGCGCGGTGCTGTTGCCGATGCTGCTCATGCCGACAGCCATCCCCCTATCCCGCCTCTCCGAAGCGCTGAGTGGGCCCCCGGGCCCGCAACACTACTAGTAGGAGGTCACGGAGCGGCACCCTGTGGCAGCACGCTGCGCACGGGCGGATGCGTAGAGGCAGACGGCGGCGGCGGTCGCGAGGTTGAGGCTTTCGGCCTTGCCGTGGATCGGCACGCGCACCACGGCGTCCGCGAGCGCGCGGGTCTCCTCGGGCAGGCCCCAGGCCTCGTTGCCGAAGATCCACGCGGTGGGTCCGCCCATGGTCCCGGCGTCCAGCTCGGCGTCGAGGTCGTCCTCGCCCGCTCCGTCGGCGGCCAGGATGCGTACGCCCGCGTCCCGCAGGCCCTGGACGGCCTGCTCGACGGGGACGCCGACCGCGACCGGCAGGTGGAAGAGCGAACCGACCGACGCGCGCACGGACTTGGGGTTGTAGAGGTCCACGGAGGCGTCGGTGAGGACGACCGCGTCGGCGCCGGCGGCGTCCGCGCAGCGCAGGACGGTGCCGGCGTTCCCGGGGTCGCGGACGTGCGCGAGCACGGCGACCAGCTTGGGCTTCGCGTCGAGGATCTCCTCGAACGGCGAGTCCAGGAAACGGCAGACGCCGACCAGGCCCTGCGGGGTGACGGTCTGGGAGACCTCGGCGAGCACCTCGTCGTCCGCGTAGTGGACGCGGACCCCCGCGTCGAGGGCGGCGCCCACGATGTCGGTGTAGCGCTCGGCGGCCTCGACGGTCGTGAACAGCTCGATCAGGGTGGGCGCGCCGTCCCTGCGATGCTCGACGGCCTCCCGCACGGCCTGCGGCCCCTCGGCGATGAACCGGCGCTCCTTCCCCCGGAAATTACGCCGGGCAAGCCGACGGGCGGCGGCGACGCGAGGGGAACGCGGGGAGATCAGCTCGGGGGTGGGCATGTACACGCGCTCTCTCTACGAAGGGAGTGGGTCCGGGGCGCAGCCCCCGGAGCCGGGACCTTGGGGCACAGCCCCCGGAGGCGGGGCTTTGAGGCCGCAGCCCCCAGAGCCCGGACCTTGAGGCCTCCCCCCCCAGAGGCGGGGCCGGGTCGCAGCCCCCGGAGGCGGGACCTTGAGGCACAGCCCCCGGAGCCGGGACCGGGGCTTGAGGCCACGGCCCCGGAGGCGGGACCTTGAGGCCGCAGCCCCCAGAGCCCGGACCTTGGGGCACAGTCCCGGAAGGGCGGGCCGGGGCACGCGCTCCGAAAGCCAGGACCTGGTGAGGCCGTCCCCAGACGAGGCCGGGCCGGGACCGGGACCGGGGCGGTCACCGCTCCCCGTCGGCAGCCCGCGGTGGCGGGGGTTCGGGGCACAGCCCCCGGGGCGGGGGATCGGGGGCACAGCGCCCCCGGGAAAGCTTCCGCAACGCACCCGGACCCGCAGGCCATCGGCCTGCGGGTCCGGTCCGGCTCGGCAAGCCGCCAGGCGCTTACGCGGCCTTCGGGGCGTTGACGTCGCTCGGGAGGGCCTTCTGGGCCACCTCGACGAGCGCGGCGAACGCGTTGGCGTCGTTGACCGCGAGCTCGGCCAGGATCTTGCGGTCCACCTCGATGTTGGCGGCCTTCAGACCCTGGATGAGGCGGTTGTACGTCATGCCGTTCTGGCGGGCAGCGGCGTTGATGCGCTGGATCCACAGCTGACGGAAGTCGCCCTTGCGCTTCTTGCGGTCGTTGTAGTTGTAGACCAGCGAGTGGGTGACCTGCTCCTTGGCCTTGCGGTACAGGCGCGAACGCTGACCACGGTAGCCGGAGGCCGCCTCGAGAATTGCCCGGCGCTTCTTGTGGGCGTTGACTGCCCGCTTGACGCGTGCCACTTGTTAACTCCTTGTAGCGGGGCCGTGGTTGGACTCACACGGCCCGAAATCGAATAGGTCCCGGTCTCGACGTTCCGCCTCCGGCGAGCGGAGGCGGAGGAACGTCACTTGCCGAGAAGCTTCTTGACCTTCTTGGCGTCGGCCGGAGCCAGAACGACCGTGCCCGTCAGCGAGCGGGTCTTCTTGGACGACTTGTGCTCGAGCAGGTGGCGCTTGCCGGCACGCTCACGGAGCACCTTGCCGGAGCCGGTGATCTTGAAGCGCTTGCTGGCACCGCTGTGCGACTTGTTCTTCGGCATAGCGCCGTTATCTCCTCGTCAGTGGCGCTCCCAGCCGGTCCGGGGACCGGCGCTCGGGAGCGTCATTCGTGTCGGTTGATTTCCGGAACGGGCTGTCCCGGAATCAGGCCTCGGCGGGGTGTTCCTCGGCCACTGCCTCGGCGGCGGGCGCCTCGGCGGCAGATTCGTCCTCGACGGACTCCTCGGCCTGGGCGGACTGACCCTGGCGTTCCGCCTTGCGGGCCGCCTGGGCCTCGCGGGCTTCGGCCATCGCCTCGGTCTTCTTCTTGTGCGGACCGAGAACCATGATCATGTTTCGGCCGTCCTGCTTCGGGCTGGACTCGACGAAGCCGAGCTCCTCCACGTCCGAAGCGAGGCGCTGGAGCAGTCGGTAGCCGAGCTCCGGCCTGGACTGCTCACGACCACGGAACATGATCGTGATCTTGACCTTGTCGCCCTGCTTGAGGAACCGGACGACGTGACCCTTCTTGGTGTCATAGTCGTGCGGGTCGATCTTCGGCCGGAGCTTCATCTCCTTGATGACCGTGTGCGCCTGGTTCTTGCGCGCCTCACGGGCCTTCATGGCCGACTCGTACTTGAACTTCCCGTAGTCCATGAGCTTGCACACGGGCGGACGGGCGGTCGCCGCGACCTCGACCAGGTCGAGGTCGTACTCCTGGGCGAGCTCCAGGGCCTTGGCAAGCGGAACAATTCCGACCTGCTCGCCGCTGGGGCCGACAAGTCGGACCTCGGGAACGCGAATCCGGTCGTTGATGCGGGGCTCGGCGCTGATGGATCCTCCTCAGTAGCACCACACGACTGTCTGGCAGACAGCCGCGTATGTCTCTAGTGACGTGACCAACCACCACGAGGCACAAAAAATGCCCCGGGACGGACACAGGCGGGGCTCCAAAGAAACCGGAACACACGCCGCGGGTCCACCGCGGGGCGCACATCGGGCGGCTCCATCGTCCGTACGGAACGATGGGGGCCACCTGACCGGATGACCCGCCTCCCCTGAGGGTGGTCGGGTGGGAGATCGGAGCCTCCACTTGTGGGCCGGGCACACGTGCCCGGCCGGTCGTTACACAAGGTTAGCAGCAACCGCACGGAGGGGCCAATCGGACGCGTGGCGGGAGGCGGCTCCGCACACCGCATATCGTGTGGGCATGAGTGAGACGCCCCCCCAAGACACAGCCGACTTCGACACCATGGCCCGCGACATCGCGGAGGTTCCGGCGGTCGAGGTGATCGTGACGGTCGCCGTGAACCTGATGAGCGCCGCCGCCGTGAAGCTCGGCCTGACCGAGGAGGGCGACGAGCACAAGGACCTCGACGAGGCCCGCAAGCTGGTGCACGCCCTGGCCGGACTGCTCGACGCCGGGGCCACCGAGATCTCGTCCTTCCACGCCGCCCCGCTGCGCGACGGCCTCAAGTCGCTCCAGCTGGCGTTCCGCGAGGCGTCGATCGTGCCGGACGCGCCGGGCCAGGGTCCGGGCGAGAAGTACACGGGCGCCGTCTTCGGCTGAGCCCCTTCGCGCCTTCCGTACGAACAGGACGAGCCGCTCCTCCCCCTCAGCGGGTGAAGAGCGGCTCGTTCGGCTGTGGGGCCACGGACGGCAGCAGGGCCAGGTCGAGGCCGCGCACGAGCCGGGCCCGCAGCGTCTCGTCGGCGGCGATCAGCTCGGCGACCGCGCGGCCCGCGTCGGCGGGGACCGCGCCGTCGGCGACGACCAGGGCGAGCGTGCCGTCCGCACTGCCGGGGCCGAGATGGGCGCGCAGCACCGAGGGAACCGCGGCCACCGCCGCACGCACCGCGCCGAGCACCGCGGGGTCCTGGAGCGGGTCCGTGCTGCTGCGGCCCTCCGCGAGGGCGAGCAGGGCGGCGCCCTTGAGCTCGTAGGCGACCGGCCCCGCCAGGTCGATGACCACGGTGTCCGCCTTCTCGTGCACGGCCGCCGCGAGCGCCTGGTGCAGCGGGACGGCGACCGGCCGGGCCGCCGGGTCCCACAGGGCGAGCGACTCGATCGAGGTGAACGCGGGCAGCGCCGTGCGCCCGCCCGCCTTCAGGGTGGGCACCGCCATGTCGCTGGTCTTCTCGCGCTTGAGGCCGTTCTCGTCGATCTCGCTCTCGCCGAGCATGGCGACGACCGGCACGAGCAGCCGTGCCGTGCGCAGGGCGGCGAGCACCCGCGGCTCGGCAGATCTGTCCTCGGCCCAGGCGGCCAGCGCCTCGGTCAGTTCGGGGGCGGCAGTGCCGTCGTCGTCGGAGAAGCCGGAATCCGGAATGTTCTTGAGCGCCACGTCACGAGACTAACCGGGCGGGGCGGCCGGCCCGTCACGGCGTCCGCGCCGGACTCACAGCCACTCGCGCGGCGTCTTGACCCGGGTGGAGCGCCACAGCGCCACACCGGTCACGAGCAGCAGGACGCCGCCGCCCGCGGAGAGCGGGGCCAGCCAGTTCGAGGGGTCGTCGGGCGCGGCCGGAGCGTCCGGCCCGCCGCCGAAGTACGTCGTGCCGTGCGCGGCGGACTCCGGGTGTACCCCGGCCGGCTTCAGCGCGGCGGCGGCGGTGAGCGCGGCGGCCGGGTCGATCATGCCGTAGCCACGGGCGTCGTCCCGGCCGCCGTCGGGGGCGCTCCGGGCGGTGTCCTCCAGGAGCTTCTTGATCTGCGCCGGGCTGAGGCCGGGATCCGCGGAGCGTACGAGGGCGACGGCGCCGGAGACGAACGCGGAGGCGGCGCTGGTGCCCCAGCCCTCGTAGTACTTGCGGTCCGGGTCCGCTATGACGACGTCCACGCCGGGCGCGCTGACGGTGGCGTACCAGCGTCGGGTGGAGAAGGAGGCATGGGTGCCGTTCCTGTCGACGGCGGCCACCGCGATCACGCCGGGGTAGGCGGCCGGGTAGGAGATGTGGTCGCCCTGGTCGCCGCCGTTGCCCGCGGAGGCCACGACGACGGCGCCCTTGCCGAGCGCGTACTGGATCGCGGCGTCCTCGGCGGGTTCGGGGTGCGCGGAGGCGCTGTCGTCGCCGAGCGAGAGGTTGATGACGTCGGCGCCGTTGTCGGCGGCCCAGCGGATGCCGTCGGCGAGCGCGCCGCCCTTGGTCTCGCGGGCCTCTTTGCGGGCCGGGTCGGTCGACTCCAGGATGACCCGGACCGGGAGGATCTTGGCCTCCGGCGCGATGCCGAGCACGCCCGCCCGGTCTCCCTCGCCGTGGCCGTGGCCCGCGATGATGCCCGCCATGGCGGTGCCGTGCCGGGCCCAGTCTCGGCTGCCCTGCCCGGCCCCGAAGCCGATGAGGTCGTTGCCCGGCAGGACCTGTCCCGCGAGGTCGGGGTGGCTGCCGTCGACGCCGGTGTCCAGGACCGCCACCGTGATGCCCTGGCCCTGGGACGTACGCCACGCCTGCTGGGTGTGCATGGCGCCCAGCTCCCACTGCCGGTCGCGGATCCCGTCGGCGTGCGCCGGACCCGCGCAGAGCACCAGGCCGAGCGCGGCGACGGCCCCGAGCGCGCCGACGCGGCGCAGGCGGGCGCCCGGCGCGGGGAGCAGCCGGATCATGGGCGGCGGGACCACGGGTGCCCCGCACGCAGGCGTGCCCTCCGTAGCGGGCCCGCACATGGAGGCCCCGTCCATGGGTTCGTTCATGGTGTGTGCTCCGGGCCGGCGGCGACCCTCTTGCGCAGGCCGCGTTCCACGTTGTCGGCGATGCCCTTGGCGTCGTGGCCCAGGCCCGCCTCGGCCGCGAGGCCGCTCGCGCCGTTCGCCGTGGCCTGTTCGGCGGCCTGCGGTGTGGCCACCGCGCGGCCGTCGGCGAAGCCGGAGACGGCGGTGACGAGCACCGGGGCGTCGGTGAGGACCCGTACCGTCCAGCTCGCGCGCTGCTTGTCGCCGAACGCGGCGGCCTCGGTGCCCTTGACGGCGTAGGGGCGCGGCAGCAGATCGGTGCGGTCGCCGAGCTTTTCGGTGGTGAACCGGTTCGCCAGGGCGGTCATGGCGGCGGGGTCGGCGCGGGTGAAGACCAGGCCGACGGTGGTCACGCTGCTGGCCGTCGCGTCGGTGTAGGTGGCGCGCAGCATGCGGACGCAGCCGACCGGGGTGATGACCTTGAGGAGGAGGGCGTCGAGCGCGCCGGCGCAGTCGCCGTCCGGGGCGACCCCGATGCGGGTCCACTGGCGGTCGGCGCCGCCCGGTCCCGCGCCGGTGCCGCGGATGGTGCGCGGGAAGAGGGTGTCGACGGGCACGCTGTGCCACAGGTCGCGGGCGGCCGTGTAGTTGCTGGGGGCTGCGGGCCCTTCGGAGTCGTCGTCCAGCCAGGTGCCCGCGGCCGCGCCGCCGATGAGCCCGACGCCGAGCACCACGCAGATCGCGGCCGCGGCCACCCGCCCGGGGCGCCGCGCGGGCACCGGCCGCAGCGGGCCCGGCTCGTCGGACAGCGGTTCCGGCGGGAGCAGGGGCCGCGGCGGCGCGGCCGGCTGCGGGGGTATCGAGGGCGGGCGCGGCGCCGAAGCCGTGGACGGTATGGGGGCGTTCGGGATGCCGGTGGTGCCCGAGGTGTTCTGGACGCGCGAGGTGTTCTGGGTGCCCGGAGCGCCCGGGGTATCCGCAGCGCCCGGCGCAAACGGGACGTACGGGAGGTCCGGGATGTGCGGAGTGTCCGGCAGGACCGGGCCCGGGTCCATCAGGTCGAGCGCGGTACGCAGCCGGTCGGCGGCCCGTGCGGGCGCGGGCACCGCCGGGTCCGACGGCGGGGGGCCGGCCGGGTCGGACGGGTCGGATTCCGGTGCGGCGGGCGGCAGTTGGGGGGCGCTGTGCGGGGGCCGTGCGTCGGTGGTCATCGGCCCCCCTCATGCCCCTCTTGCCGTTCGGTCCCGCCCTCTTGTGCTCGGGCGTCACTCTACGGGCTGATCCTGTGCGGGTGCAGACCGGTCCGTGTGCCGGTCGTCGCGCGGACGGTGTGCCGGTCCGCCGCCGCGGCATCCGCACCGGCCGAACCCCTACCTTGTGGTAACCGGTTCTGGCAGGCTTCCGTCATGACTCCCCGCGCCGCTGACCGCGCCCGGTACGACCGGGCGACCGCTCACCTCGATGCGCCTGTGGCGATCGTCGATCTGGAGGCGTTCGACGCCAACGCGGACGATCTGGTCCGCCGGGCGGCCGGCAAACCGATCCGGGTCGCCAGCAAGTCGGTCCGGTGCCGCGCGCTCCTTGAGCGGGTGCTCGCCCGGCCCGGCTTCGCGGGCCTCATGTCGTTCACGCTGGCCGAGTCGGTGTGGCTGGCGCGGGCCGGCTTCGAGGACGTGCTGCTCGCCTATCCGTCCGCGGACCGGGCCTCGTTCGCGGAGCTGACGTCGGACCCCAAGCTCGCCGGGGCCGTCACCGTGATGATCGACGACCCGGCGCAGCTGGATCTCGTCGACCGGGCCCGCGAGGGCGACGGCGAGGAGGTGCGGGTCTGTCTGGAACTGGACACCTCGCTCCAGCTGTTCGGGGGCCGGGTACGGGTCGGCGCCCGCCGCTCCCCGCTGCGCACCCCCGCCCAACTGGCCGAGCTCGCCCGCGCGGTGGCCCGGCGTCCCGGGTTCCGCCTGGTGGGTCTCATGGCGTACGAGGGTCATGTGGCCGGGGTCGGGGACGCGGTGGCCGGCCGTCCCGTGCGCTCGCGCGCGATCCGCCTGATGCAGGGCGCGGCCCGCAGGGAGCTGGCGGCGCGGCGTGCCGAAGTGGTGCGTGCGGTCCGGGCCGTCGCGCCGGACCTGGAGTTCGTCAACGGCGGTGGAACCGGCAGTGTGCAGCACACGGCGGCCGAGGCCGCGGTGACCGAGATCGCGGCGGGCTCGGGGCTCTATGTGCCGCGGCTTTTCGACAACTACACCTCGTTCAGCGGGCGTCCGGCGGCGCTGTTCGCCCAGCCGGTGGTGCGCCGGCCGGGTGTCGGTGTCGTGACCGTGCTCGGCGGCGGCTACCCGGCCTCGGGAGCACCCGGCGCGGACCGGCTGCCGGTGCCGTACTTGCCGGAGGGGCTGCGGTACGACCCGCAGGAAGGCGCGGGCGAGGTGCAGACGCCGCTGCTCGGCTCCGCCGCGGACGATCTCCTGATCGGCGACAAGGTGTGGTTCCGGCACGCCAAGGCGGGCGAACTGTGTGAGCGTTTCGATGAGTTGCGGCTGATCGAGGGCGACCGGGTGACGGCGACCGTGCCGACGTACCGGGGCGAGGGCCGCACGTTCCTTTAGGCCGGACGGGGCCGGACCGGCCCGTACAGCGCCGGAGGGACGCGGGACCGCACGCGGCACGGTACGGCGCGGCGCGGTCAGAGCGACGGTGGCGCCAGGCTGGTGCCGGCGCCGCCGTTCTGTGCACCGCCGCCGCCGATGGGCGCGACACCCCGGGTGATGGTGTCCATGAGGGCGAGCGGCGGGCCGTCCGCGCCCGCGTCGAAGGCGAACCGGGCGATGACCATGGCCTGGCTGCCCACCGTCGAGGGGAAGGCGAGCGACTCGACGTAGCCGCCGGGCCCCGCGCCGGTCTCGACCTGCCAGCGCACGAAGTAGCCGGTGCGCCCGTCGACCACGACGGAGCCGGACGTCACCTCGTGGTGCGCGGTGATCCCGTCGTAGGGGCGGGAGCCGACCGGGTCGTGGTCGTAGGCGTCGTCGGCGGCGTCGGTGATGTCGTTCTTGGCCACGGCCTCGGGGGTCCTGAGGTCGGTCGTGGTGGCGGTGGAGGTGGTGACCCGGCCGTGGTGGCAGAACCCGGAGTCGCCGGGGCAGTCGTAGGTGCCCTTGGTCGTCATGGTCACGAGTCCGGTCACCGCGTCGTCGGTCTTCTCCCAGCCGTCCGGGATCGGCAGAGTGATGCCGTTGAGCTGGTCGACGAGCGTGTCCGGATCGCCGGAGGGCGATGAACTCGGCCCGCTGGAGGGCGAGTTGACGACGACGGGCGTCGTGGCGCTCTTGCTCGCGCTCGCGGGGTGCGGCTCGTCGCCCGTGCCGATGAGGACGGCCCCGCCGACGACCGCGGCCACCAGGAGCGCGGCCGACGCGGCGATCGCCGCCGTCCGGCCGCGCCGCCGGGCGGGCGGCACGACGACCACGGCGGCGGGCTGCGGCGGTCCGAAGACCTGCCCGCCCGGCGCCCTGGTGTGGGCGGTCCAGGCGGCGCCGTCCCACCAGCGTTCGGTGCCGGGCACGCCCGGGTCCGGATACCAGCCGGGCGGGGTCGTCATGGTCATGCGCACACCCTAGAACCCGCGTTCAGCCGCCGTACACCGAGTCCCACTGGTCGGGCACGACCGAGCCGTCGGCGCGCCGCACGGGGGCCGGCGTTCCGTCGTGCTCGGTGTAGCCGGTGGTGGCGCACGGGTAGGGCGCGGCCTTCCGGCCCTTGGGCTCGATGAACATGGGGTTGACGATCCAGCGGCCGTCGCTGTCGTCGTACGCCCGGCACATCAGCTCGTTCTTGTTGCGGTTCAGGACCAGACGCAGCCCGGTCGCGTCCCGCAGGAAGGACACGTCGGTGTCGGAGTCGCCGGCCGCGAACACCTGGCGGTTCCTGACCGGCTGCACCTTTTCGGCCGCGGCGCCCCGTACGCCGAAGACCTCCTGGTTGATCCAGCAGCGCTTGCCGTCGATGTAGGTGATCACCGAGTCGTCGCCGTCCCTGGCCGAGCCGCAGCCCTTCAGGTGTGAGGTGATGCGGCCGTGCTGGGTGGTGGAGCGGATGCCGATGGCGTGGTCGGGAGCCACGCCCGCGCCGCGCGCCCACACGTCGACGACGGGCTCGGGCGAGGCCGAGGTGATCCAGACGTCGAAGCCCGCCCTCTGGAGCGTACGGATCAGATCGCGCTGCTGGTCGTAGTAGCGCACCCAGGCCGTGGCCTTGGTGTTGCTGCCCAAGGTCTGGACGGCGTCGGCGGGGGCCGTGAGGTTCTGGGTGCGGGCCGCGCTCGCGAAGGCCTCGACCTGGGCCGGGGTCCAGCCGTGCAGGAGCTGGGCGAGCCAGGCGTACGAGGGTTCCATGGTGCGGCGGTCGAATCCGGCGAAGGCTGCGGCGCCCTTGCCGGTGGCGCCCTCGCCGTAGACCGCGAGGATCTCGTCCGCGCAGGCGGTGTCGGTGGCGGTCGGCAGCGTCGTGGAGCGGCCGGCCGGGCAGGCTGCGGCGAGGGATGTCGCCGCCGCGTCGGTCAGATAGCGGCTGGTGGTGTGCCAGTCGCCGCGTGCGGGGCGCTGGATCTTGGAGTTGCGCAGCAGCCAGTACATGGTGGCGTCGCCCACGTCGTTCTTGACGACGGTGTTGTCCCAGTCGAAGACGGCGACCGGCTTCTTGCCGTGGCCCGCCCCCGCGCCGCATGTGCCGTAGGTGTCGATCAGATCCTGTATCCGGTCCTGGTTGTCGCCGAACCAGCCGTCGGAGACGGTCAGTTGGGGGCAGCGGGCCGGGTGCGGATGCGCCTGGGCGGGCTGGGCGGCGACGAGCCCGGCGGCGGCCATGGACAGCGCCGCGGCGAGGACCGGAAGCCGGCGGACGGCGGGGGACTTGGACACGCTGGAGGACTCCTTCGTCGGGACGATCATCGCGGACGTTAGACAGCACAGCCGGGCGTCGAGCGACGCCCGGCTGCCGGGTGCGTGACCCCCGGGTGAACAGCGGGGGTTGCGGGTCTAGAGCGGGGTGACGTATGCCCCGGAGATGCCACCGTCGACCAGGAAGTCGGTGGCGTTGATGAACGAGGAGTCGTCGCTGGCGAGGAAGGCGACCGCGGCGGCGATCTCGTCGGCCTCCGCGAACCGGCCCGCCGGGATGTGCACCAGACGGCGCGCGGCGCGCTCGGGGTCCTTGGCGAACAGCTCCTGGAGCAGCGGGGTGTTGACGGGCCCCGGGCACAGCGCGTTGACGCGGATGCCCTCGCGGGCGAACTGCACACCGAGCTCGCGGGACATGGCGAGCACGCCGCCCTTGGAGGCGGTGTAGGAGATCTGCGAGGTCGCGGCGCCCATGATCGCCACGAACGAGGCGGTGTTGATGATGGAGCCGCGGCCCTGGCGCTGCATGTAGGGCAGGGCGGCCTTGCAGCACAGGTAGACGGAGGTGAGGTTGACCTCCTGGACGCGGCGCCAGGCGTCGAGCCCGGTGGTGAGGATGGAGTCGTCGTCGGGCGGCGAGATGCCCGCGTTGTTGAACGCGATGTCGACGCTGCCATAGGTGTCGAAGGCCGTCTTGAACAGCGCCTCGACCTGCTCCTGGTCGGTGACGTCGACCTTGACGAACGTGCCGCCGACCGCTTCGGCGGCGGCCTTGCCGGCGTTCTCGTCGATGTCGCCGCACACCACGTGGGCGCCCTCGGCGGCCAGCCGCCTGGCGGTGGCGAGGCCGATGCCGCTGCCGGCTCCGGTGATGACGGCGGTGCGGCCGACCAGGCGGCGGCAGATGATGTCGTCGGTCATGAGTGCTCAGGCCTCCGTGCTGATGAAGACGTTCTTGGTCTCGGTGAAAGCGGTGAGGGCGTCGGGGCCCAGCTCGCGGCCCAGGCCGGACTGCTTGTAGCCGCCGAACGGGGTCGAATAGCGCACGCTGGAATGGGAGTTGACGGAAAGGTTGCCGGCCGCCACGGCCCGCGAGACGCGCAGCGCGCGGCCGACGTCGCGGGTCCAGATGGATCCGGAGAGTCCGTACTCGGTGGCGTTGGCCAGTCGTACCGCGTCCTGCTCGTCCTCGAAGGGCAGGACGACGGCGACCGGTCCGAAGACCTCCTCGACGGCGGCGGGCGCGTCCGCGTCGAGGCCGGTCAGGACGGTCGGCGGGAACCAGAACCCGGGCCCGTCGGGCGCGCTCCCGCGCAGGCCGGGCGCGCCGTCGGGGACGTAGGACCTGACGCGGTCCAGCTGGACGCGCGAGATCAGCGGACCCATCTGCGTCTTCTCGTCGGCCGGGTCGCCGACCACGATCTCCTCGATCGCGGGGCCGAGCAGTTCCATGAAGCGGTCGTACGCGGTGCGCTGGACCAGGATGCGGGTGCGGGCGCAGCAGTCCTGGCCGGAGTTGTCGAGGAAGGACATCGGGGTGGCGGCGGCCGCGGCCTCGATGTCGGCGTCGGCGAAGACGATGTTGGGGCTCTTGCCGCCGAGTTCGAGGGTGACCCGCTTCACGCGGTCGGCGCACGTGGTCATGATCTGCTTGCCGACGCGGGTCGACCCGGTGAAGACGATCTTCGCGACGCCGGGGTGCTCGACGAGCGCGTTGCCGGCCACCGTGCCCGCGCCGGGCAGCACCTGGAACAGACCCTCGGGCAGCCCCGCCTCAAGGGCGAGGCCGGCCAGGCGCAGAGCGGTGAGCGGGGTCGTCTCGGCGGGCTTGAGGATCACCGCGTTGCCGGCCGCGAGCGCGGGGGCGGTGCCCCAGGCCGCGATGGGCATCGGGAAGTTCCAGGGGGCGATGACGCCGATGACGCCGAGCGGTTCGAGCAGGGTGATGTCGAGGCCGCCCGCGACCGGGATCTGACGGCCGTTCAGGCGCTCCACTCCCCCGGCGGCGAAGTCGAGCAGATCACGGACGTTGCCCGCCTCCCAGCGGGCGTTGCCGATGGTGTGGCCGGCCTCGTCGACCTCCAACTGGGCCAGTTCTTCGATGTGTTGGTCGACCACGGCCGCGAAGCGGCGCAGGAGACGGGCGCGGTCGGCGGGGGCCGCGGCGGCCCACGTGCGCTGGGCCGTCCTGGCCCGCGCCACGGCCGCGTCCACATCGGCGGCGGTGGCGCCGGCGACGACCGCGATCACGTCCTCGGTGGCCGGGTTGAGCACCTGAAGCTCGTACGCAGTGGACAACTCGTTCCTCACAGGCGTTCGAAGGAGCGGCGGAGCTCCCAGTCGGTCACCGCGGCGTCGAACGCGTCGAGTTCGACCCGCGCCATGTTGCGGTAGTGCGCGACGACCTCGTCCCCGAACGCGGCCTTGGCGATGGGACTGTTCTCCCACAGGTCGGCGGCCTCGCGCAGGGTGGTCGGGACGTGGGCGTAGTCGCCGGTGTAGGCGTTCCCGGTGCAGGCGTCCGGCAGTTCCAGCTTGTTCTCGATGCCGTACAGGCCGGCCGCGACGAGTCCGGCGACGGCGAGGTGCGGGTTGACGTCGCCGCCAGGCAGGCGGTTCTCGAAGCGGGTTCCGGCGCCGTGGCCGACGACCCGGAGCGCACAGGTGCGGTTGTCGTGGCCCCAGGCGACGGCGGTGGGCGCGAAGGAGCCCGGCTGGAACCGCTTGTAGGAGTTGATGTTCGGCGCGTACAGGAGGGAGAAGTCGCGCAGCGCGGCGAGCTGTCCGGCCAGGAAGTGACGCATCACGGGCGACATGGGCTCGGCCCCGTCGCCCGCCATCACGTTACGGCCCTCCTCGTCGGTGAGCGAGAGGTGGATGTGACAGGAGTTGCCCTCGCGCTGGTCGTACTTGGCCATGAAGGTGAGCGAGACGCCCTCCTGGGCCGCGATCTCCTTGGCGCCGGTCTTGTAGATGGCGTGCTGGTCGCAGGTGACCAGGGCCTCGTCGTAGCGGAAGACGATCTCGTGCTGGCCGGGATTGCACTCGCCCTTGGCGGACTCGACGGTCAGGCCCGCCGCCTGCATCTCGTTGCGGATGCGGCGAAGGAGCGGCTCGATGCGGCCGGTGCCGAGCACCGAGTAGTCGATGTTGTACTGGTTGGCCGGGGTGAGGCCCTTGTACCCGGCGTCCCAGGCCTGCTCGTAGCTGTCCTTGAACACGATGAATTCGAGTTCGGTGCCGACCTGGGCGGTGTAGCCGAGCTCGGCGAGGCGCTCCAGCTGGCGGCGCAGGATCTGGCGGGGGGCGGCGACGACGGGCGAGCCGTCGTTCCAGCCGAGGTCGGCGATGAGCATCGCGGTGCCGTCGTTCCACGGGACACGGCGCAGCGTGGCGGGGTCGGCGCGCATGGCGAAGTCGCCGTAGCCGCGCTCCCAGGACGACATGGCGTAACCGTCGACCGTGTTCATCTCGGTGTCGACGGCGAGCAGGTAGTTGCAGCCCTCGGTGCCGTGCGCCAGGACCTCGTCGAGGAAGAAGCCGGCCGCGAAGCGCTTGCCCTGCAGCCGCCCTTGCATATCGGGGAAGGCGAGGACGACAGTGTCGATCTCACCGCTCGTGACGAGGTCTCGCAGCTCCTCGATCGAGAGCGGGGGTGTGCGGTCTGCCACGGGAAGCTCCTCCTTGGGTCAGCCGAGAGCCATAAGGTATGGGGTAGAACCATTGATTGGGAAGAGGAATCCACGACGTGGCGAAGAAGATCGACTCGACGGACCGCACGGAGGGCCGGACACGCGACCGCGTGGAGGACCGGGCAACGGACCGCACGGAGAGCCGGGCGCCGGACGCGCTCGTTCCCGTACTGCGGACCGTACGGGCCGGGAACGGGTTCGAGGAAGCACTGGAGCAGGTGCTTCAGCTGCTGCGCCTCGGACTGGTTCCGCCGGGTGAACGGCTGCCGTCCGAAAGGGAGTTGGCCGATCGGATGGGCATCAGCCGGGTCACCCTGCGCGAGGTGCTCAAGGTCCTCCAGGACCAGAGGCTCGTGGAGAGCAGGCGCGGCAGGTACGGCGGCACCTTCGTCCTGGCCAGGCCCGCCGAGGGCGGCGAGGACGAGCTGCGCCGGCGCATCGCCTCGGTCGACGTCGAGGACGTCCTGCGCTTCCGGGAGGTCCTGGAGGTCGGTGCCGCGGGGCTGTGCGCCGCGCACGGCCTGACCGACGAGGACGCCGGGCGGCTGCGCGCCGCGCTCACCGCGACCCATGACGCCGAGCTCTCCGACTACCGCCGCCAGGACACCCTGCTCCACCTCACGCTCTCCGAACTCTCCGGATCACCGAGCCTCACCGCCCAGTACGCGGCGGTGCGGGCCACGGTGAACGAGCTCCTGGACTGCATCCCGCTCCTGGTCCGCAACCTGGAGCACTCCCAGCACCAGCACACCGCGCTGGTCGAGGCGGTGCTCGACGGCGACGCGGACGGGGCGCGCGAAGTGATGCGGGAGCACTGCGGGGGCACGGCGGCGCTGCTGCGCGGCTTCCTGACCTGAGCGGGGCGGGAGGGGGGCAGAGGGGCAGGGAAGCCGGGGCGGCCGGCTCCGTAACCGCGGTTTTACGTACACCCCTTGCGCATCACCCTGCCCTCCGGCAAAGGTATGCAGCCGAACCATTGACCTGATCTTCCCTGACGATCATCTGGAGCGGCTCATGGCCGAGGGCACCGACCTGCGCACCGCACCACCCGCCTCCGCCGAGGACGACTATCTCCACCGGCGCACCCTGCGGCGCGGCAGCGCCGGCTGGCTGCTGCTCACCGGGCTCGGCGTCGCCTACGTGGTGTCGGGCGACTTCTCCGGCTGGAACATCGGCCTGTCCAAGGGCGGCTTCGGAGGTCTCGCCGCGGCCACCGCCCTGATGGGCATCATGTACGCCTGCCTCGTCTTCTCGCTCGCCGAACTCTCCGCCATCCTGCCCACCGCGGGCGGCGGTTACGGCTTCGCGCGCCGGGCGCTCGGCACCTGGGGCGGCTTCCTGACCGGCACCGCGATCCTCATCGAGTACATCCTGGCGCCCGCCGCGATCTCGCTCTTCATCGGCGACTACGTCGAATCGCTCGGCCTCTTCGGGCTGACCTCCGGCTGGCCCGTCTACCTCGCCTGCTTCGCGATCTTCATCGGGATCCACCTGTGGGGTGTGGGCGAAGCACTGCGCTTCAGCCTTGTGGTGACCGCGATCGCCGTGGCCGCCCTGCTGGTCTTCGCCATCGGCGCCTTCACCAACTTCGATGCCTCCAGGCTCAACGACATCCCCGTGGACGCCTCGGCGCTCGGCTCCACCTCATGGCTGCCGTTCGGCGTGCTCGGCATCTGGGCGGCGTTCCCCTTCGGCATGTGGTTCTTCCTCGGCGTCGAAGGGGTGCCGCTCGCGGCCGAGGAGGCCAAGGACCCGGTGCGGTCCATGCCCCGCGCGCTGGCCATCTCGCTGTCGGTCCTCGTCCTGCTCGCCGTGGTGACCTTCTTCGCCGCGACCGGGGCGCACGGCTCGGCCGCCATCAAGGACGCGGGCAACCCGCTGGTGGTGGCGCTCCAGGGCGACGGCGGCCCGACGGCCCTGAGCCGGTTCGTGAACTACGCCGGCCTGGCCGGCCTGGTGGCGTCGTTCTTCTCGCTGATCTTCGCGGGTTCGCGCCAGCTCTTCGCGCTGTCCCGGGCGGGTTATCTGCCCCGATTCCTGTCCCTCACCAGCCGCCGCAAGTCGCCCTACCTCGGCCTGCTGATCCCCGGCGCGCTCGGCTTCGCGCTGGCTGCCTGGAGCGGCAACGGCGGGCGGATGCTGAACGTGGCGGTGTTCGGCGCCACCATCTCGTACGCTTTGATGGCCCTCTCGCACGTGGTCCTGCGCCGCCGCGAGCCGGGCATCGAGCGGCCCTACCGCACCCCCGGCGGGGTCCTGACCTCCTCCGTCGCGTTCGTGCTCGCGCTCTTCGCCCTGGTGGCCACCTTCCTGGTGGACAAGGACGCGGCGTTCATCGCGCTGGGCGTGTACGCGATCGCGCTGGCCTATTTCGCCTTCTACAGTCGCCACCGACTGGTCGCCCACGCGCCCGAGGAGGAGTTCGCCGCCCTGGCCGCGGCCGAGGCCGAACTCGCCCGGGACTGACTCCCCTTCGAACGGAGACCTCCGCCGTGTCCAAGCCGCTCATCGGCATCAGTACGTATCTGGAGTCCGCCCGGTGGGGCGTGTGGGAGCTGCCCGCCGCCCTGCTGCCGGCCGGATACCCCCGCCTCGTCCGGGCGGCCGGCGGCCTCGCGGCGATGCTGCCGCCGGACGACGACCCGGCGGCCGCGGCCGAGGTGGTGGCGCGCCTCGACGGCCTGGTCATCGCGGGCGGGGCGGACGTCGAGCCGGTCCTGTACGGGGCTGAGCCGTCGCCCCGTACCGGACCACCCGCCCGCGACCGGGACGCGTGGGAACTGGCCCTGATCGACGCGGCGCTGACCTCGGGCACCCCGCTCCTCGGCATCTGCCGCGGTCTCCAGCTCCTCAACGTCGCGCTCGGAGGCACGCTGGTCCAGCATCTGGAGGGGCACACCGGGGGGCGCGGGGTGTTCGGCGAGCACACGGTCGAGCCGGTGCCGGGCACGCTGTACGCATCGCTCGTGCCCGAGGCGTCGTCCGTGCCGGCCTACCACCACCAGTGCGTGGACCGCCTCGCCCCGTCCCTGGTGGCCTCGGCCCACGCTGACGACGGCACGGTCGAGGCGGCCGAGCTGCCCGGCGGTGGGTGGGTGCTGGGCGTCCAGTGGCACCCGGAGATGGGCCGGGACCTGCGCGTGGCCGAGGGCCTGGTGCGTGCGGCCGCGTGCCTGCCGGTGGCGAACGGGGCCTGAGGCGAGCCCGCAGGAACCGCGGCCGTCGGGCGTGCCGCCGCCCGCGCGGTTCCCCGCGCCCCCAACCCCGCCTTCGGGTGCGGACCGTGCGTGGCTGGTCGCGCGGTTCCCCGCGCCCCCAACTACCGGGTGCCGGGCGGCCATCGGCATCCTCAGCCCGTCATGGGGGTCCCACCTGGCCCTTGAGGCCTTGGGGGAGATCGAGGACGAGCGACGCTCAGGCGCGGACGGGGTCCGGGGCGGAGCCCCGGTGGGTCAGGGTCAGGAGGTCGCGGGCCGGGCCGGCGGGGAGGGGGCCCTGGCGCCACACCGCGCGCAGATCGCGACGCAGCCGCACCCCCTCGACCGGGATCTCCACGAGACGGCGCGCGGCCAGCTCCTCCCCCAGGGCCAGTTCGCTGAGGACCGACGGCCCCGCCCCGCTGACCACGGACGCCTTCACCGCGGTGGTGGAGGAGAGTTCGATGAGGGGCTCGGCGAGGCCGCCGTGCGCGGCGAGCGCCGCGTCGAGGACCTGCCGGGTGCCCGAGCCGCGCTCGCGCAGGATGAGCGGCGTGGCGGCCAGTTCCGCGGGCGGCAGCGGACGGCGCCTGCGGGCCCACGGGTGCGAGGGAGCGGTCACCACCACGAGCCGGTCGTGGCCGATGACCGCGGAGTCGAGGCCCACCGGCGCGCCGAGGCCCTCGACGAAGCCGAGGTCGGCCTCGTCGGCGAGGAGGCGTTCCGCGACCACCGCCGAGTTCCCCGCGGTCAGGGACACCGCGGTGCCGGGACGCTCGGCGCGCAGCGCGATCAGCCAGCCCGGCAGCAGGTACTCGGCGATCGTCATGCTCGCGGCGACCCGCAGCCGCGAGTCCCGGCGCCCGCGCAGCGCCTGCGCGCCCGCGTCGAACGCCTCGGCCGCCTCCACCACCCGCCGGGCCCAGTCCGTCACGAGGACGCCCTCGGCGGTGAGCGTGGAGCCGCGCGGGGAACGGTCGACCAGCGCCACACCGAGCAGCCGTTCCATGGAACGCACGCGGCTGCTCGCGGCGGGCTGGGTGATGCCGAGGTCGCGGGCCGCACGCCCGAGGCTGCCGTGCCGGGCGACGGCGAGCAGCAGCTCCATCGCCCCCAGATCGGGCACGCGGTGGGCCAGCGGGCTGGTGTCCTCGGGACCATCGGTGCTCATAAACCCAGCTTATGGGTCCATAGCCGCGACGGGCGTGGCGGGGCCCGGCCGTCGGGCCGAAGCTGGATGCATGGCCACCATCGCGCCCCCGCGCCCCCGCACCCGGCCCCTCGCCGCCGCCCGGCTCCCCGCCCTTCGCCATCTCGGGCCGAACTGGTACGCCGCGGTCATGGGCACCGCCATCATCGCGAACGCGGGCGCGGGACTGCCCTTCCACATCCCCGGCCTTCCGCTGATCTGGGCGTTCTCCCTCGCCCTGCTCGCGGTGCTGCTCGTGGCCCGTGCCGGGCACTGGCTGCACCACCGCGACCAGGCCCGCGCCCACCTCCTCGACCCGGCCGTCGCGCCCTTCTACGGCTGTCTGTCGATGGCGTTCCTGGCCGTCGGCATCGGCTCGCTCTCGGTCGGCGCCGATCTGATCGGCGAGAGCGCGGCGGTGCCGCTGGCTTGGGTGCTCTACGCGGTGGGCACGGTGATCGGCCTCGCGGCCGCCGTGGCCGTGCCGTATCTGATGGTCGTGCGGCACGACGTGGCTCCGGGCAGCGCCTCCCCGGTCTGGCTGCTGCCGGTGGTCGCGCCCATGGTGTCGGCGACGCTGGGCCCGCTGCTCGTTCCCCACCTGCCGGCCGGCCAGGCCCGCGAGGCGATGCTGCTCGGCTCGTACGCGATGTTCGGGATGAGCCTGCTCGCCACCCTGGTCATCCTGCCGGTGGTGTTCTCGCGCCTGATCCACCGGGGCGCGCTGCCCCTGTTCCTCACCCCCACCCTGTTCCTGGTCCTCGGCCCGCTCGGCCAGTCGACGACCGCCGTGAACAAGCTGGCCGATGTCGCCGGCGGCTCCATCGAGGCCACGTACGCGCACGGCATGGCCGCCTTCGCCGTCCTCTACGGCGTGCCGGTGATGGGCTTCGCCCTGATGTGGCTCGCGCTCGCGGTGGCGATGGCGGTGCGCGCGGCCCGGCGCGGCATGGGGTTCGCGATGACCTGGTGGGCCTTCACCTTCCCCGTCGGCACCTGTGTGACCGGCGCGGAGGGCCTCGCCCGCCACACCGCGCTGCACGCCTTCGACTGGCTGGCGGTGGCCCTGTACGTGCTGCTGGTGGCGGCCTGGCTGGTGGCCGGGTTCCACACCGTACGGGGCCTGGTGAACGGGAAGCTGCTCGCGGCGCCCGTGAAGAAGTAGCCCGCCGACATCAGACGTCGATGCCGAGCGCCGCGCCGATCACGGCCGGCGCGTTGGCCAACGACGGCCCGTACCACGTCAGTTGGCGACCGTCGACGAGGGCCGCGGGCAGCTCCGGGAAGGCCTCGGGGCCGTCCGCCGCCGTGAAGCGGTAGGGCTCGTCGGGCAGCACGACGAGGTCGGCGCCGGCCGCGTTCAGCTCGTCGATGGCGATACGGGGGTAGCGCTCGGCGTGGCCGGCGTAGACGTTGTGCACGCCGAGCCGGGCCAGCAGGTCGCCCGCGAACGTGTCGCGGCCGACAACCATCCAGGGGCGTCGCCAGATCGGTACGACGGCCCGCCGCTGCGGCCCCGGACGCACCGCGGCCCAGGCCCGCTCGGCCGCGTCGAGCCAGCCGGGCCTGGCGAGGCCGCAGCCGTCGACGAGGACCCGCTCCAGTTCGGCGAAGGCCTGCGGAAGCGAGCGGACCTCGGTGACCAGGACGTCGAGGCCAGCGGCCGTGAGGGCGGCCAGATCGGCGGCCCTGTTCTCCTCCTCGTTGGCGACGACGAGATCCGGCGCCAGCGCGACGACGCGCGCCACGTCCGGGTTCTTGGTGCCGCCGATCCGCTCGGCGTCGAGGCCCGCCGGATGGGTGCACCAGTCGGTCACTCCCACCAGGAGGCCGGGCGCGCCGACCGCGACCGCCTCCGTCAAGGACGGGACGAGGGAGACCACCCGCATCAGTGGCGGGTCTCCTCGATGGCCTCGATGTGGTCGGCGACCGCCACGACGAGGATGCGGGTGCCGGGCAGCGCCGCCCGCCAGCGGTGGCGCACCCCGCCGGACAGGCACAGCGTGTCGCCCCGCTCCAGGCGGTAGGCGCGGCCCTCCGCCTCCACCTCGGCCGCTCCGTCGGCCACGTACATCACCTCGTCGTTGCGGTGCTGGAATTCGCGTCCGGTGTCCTGCTCGCCGGTGAACTCCATGGCGTGCAGCTGGTGGTGGCCGCGCAGCAGGGGCCGCGCGCCCTGGGCGTCCCCCTCGGGTTCGGCCCGTACGACGTCGACGGTGCGGGTGCAGTCGGCGGCGTCGTACAGCTCACCGACCGTGGTGTTCAGGGCGTCCGCCACGCGCTGGATGGAGCGGGCGCTGGGGCGGGCCCGCTCGTTCTCGACCTGGCTGAGGAAGGGCACCGAAAGGCCGCTGCGCTCGGCGACCACGGCGAGGGTGAGGCCGAGGCTGCGTCGCAGGCGCCGCACCGCCACTCCCACCCGAAGAGTTTCCTTGTCGTCCATCTCCCGGGCTCCCTCCCCGTTCACCCGGTCCGCGTTCGCACCGGCTGCGTGCAGGTCACCCTACGCAGCTTCGGGGCCGTAGGGGACCGTCCCGCCAAGATCGCCAACCGTTCCGTACGCGATCGGACCGCGACCGGAGCACGACCGGACCGGAGCGCGACGTTCCGCAGCCGCGGCCGGAAGACCGGCCGCGGCTGCGGAAAGGCAGGTGGAACCCGGTCCGCTACGAAGCGACCGGGGTCCACTTGTCGGCGAGGCCCGGGTTGTCCTTCAGCCAGGCGCGCACGGCGTCCTGCTCCTTGCCCTTGCCGGTGGACTGGATCTTCGCTTCCAGGCTGGTGAGCTGCTTCTCGTCCATGTGGAAGTTCTTCAGCCACGTGCCGACCTGCGCGTTGTCGGCGGCGAAGCCCTTGCGGGCCAGGGTGTGCACGTCGTCGCCCTTGCCCCAGGCCCCCTTCGGGTCCTTGAGCTTCTTCAGGTCGTAGGTGTTGTACGCCCAGTGCGGCGACCAGAGCGGAACCACGATGGGCTCCTTCTTGGCGTACGCCCGCTTCAGCTCGGCGAGCATGCCGGGCGTGGAGCCGTCGACGACCTTGTACTCGCCGTCCAGACCGTACTGCTTGAGGATCTTGTCCTTCAGGATCCCGGTCTCGCCCGCGCTCGGCTCGATGCCGACGATGCGGTTCTTGAACTCGGAACCCTTGCCCTTGAGGTCGTCGAGGGTGTTGACGTCCTTGACGTAGGACGGCACCGACAGCTCCAGGGAGGTCGGGCCGTACCAGGAGCCCGCGTCCTCCAGCTTGTCCTTGTACTTCGCCCAGTACTGGGCGTGCGTGGTGGGCAGCCAGGAGTCGGTCTCGAAGTCGATCTGGCCGCCGGCCATGCCGGTGTAGAGCGCGCCGGCCTCGTACTGGCGGGCGTCGACGGTGAAGCCGCGGCGCTCCAGGAGCTCCTTCCACAGGAAGGTGGAGGCGACGCCCTCGTCCCAGGGGATGTAGCCGAGCGAGATCTTCTTGCCCTTGCCCACGTTCTTGGCGCCGGAGGCGGTGGTCTCGCCGGAGGAGCCGAACATGTTCATGCCGCCGGCGACCAGCGCGAGGATCACCACGCCGACGATCGCGACGACGGGCTGCGGACGGTAGTTCCAGATCTTGAGCCCGCCGGCGGCGGCCTTCGCCTTGGCGAGCGCGCGGCGGCCGAGCGGGGAGACCTGGCGGCTGAGCGCGCCGGTCATCCGGTCCAGGTACATGGCGAGGACGACGATGGAGATGCCGGCCTCGAAGCCGAGCCCGATGTCGACGTTGCCGATGGCGCGGTAGACGGCGCCACCGAGGCCGCCGCCGCCCGCCATGCCGGCGATGACGACCATGGACAGGCTGAGCATGATGACCTGGTTGATGCCGGCCATGATGGTCGGCAGGGCGAGCGGCAGCTGCACCCGGAGCAGGGTGTTGCGCGGGGTGGTGCCGAACGCCTCGGCCGCCTCGACGAGTTCGCCGTCCACTTGGCGGATGCCGAGTTCGGTCATGCGCACGCCCGGGGGCAGCGAGAAGACGATGGTGGCGATGATGCCGGGCACGACGCCGACGCCGAAGAAGATGATGCCGGGGATCAGGTAGACCATGGCCGGCATGGTCTGCATGAAGTCGAGGACCGGCCGCATCACGGCGCTCACGGTCGTGGAGCGCGAGGCCCAGATGCCGAGCGGGATCGCCACGACCAGCGTCACGATCGCGGCGACGAGCACCAGCGACAGCGTCGACATGGTGTCGTCCCACAGCTGGATCGAGTCGATCAGCGCGAATCCGGCGAAGGTCAGGACGCCGGCGAGCAGACCGCGCAGCCACCAGGCGACGACGGCGAGGATGCCGGCGAACAGCAGGGGCTGGGGGGCGTCGAGGACGGTGTTGATGCCGTTGTACATGCCGTTGACGACATGGGTGATGGCGTCGAACAGCCAGGACAGGTGGGTCTGGAGGAAGTTGACGGCGCTGTCGACCCAGTCGCCGAGGTGGAGCCTAGGCATGGGCGGCCACATCCTTCGTCGAGCAGGGCACGGGGCCCTGCTTGTCGTCGCCGAGGAAGGCGATGAGGCGCTCCTGCGGCACGACGCCGAGCACGGCGCCTTCGCTGTCCTTGACGGCGACGGGGTGCGGGACCCGCGCGGCCACCGCGCACACGTCGGCGACGGGGGTGTCGGGCAGCACGGTCTCGCAGTCGCACGTGCCCACGTCGGGCCGGTGCGGGGCGGTCATCACGGAGAGCGCGGTGAGCACCCGGGAGCGGTCGACGTCCTGGATGAAGGAGGCCACGTAGTCGTTGGCCGGGGTGAGCAGGATGTCCTCGGCGGTGCCGAGCTGGACTATGCGCCCGTCGCGCATCACGGCGATGTTGTCGCCGAGCCGCATGGCCTCGTTGAGGTCGTGCGTGATGAACACGATCGTCTTCTTGAGCCGCTTCTGCAGTTCGAGGAGCTGGTCCTGCATGTCGCGCCGGATCAGCGGGTCGAGCGCGCTGAAGGACTCGTCCATCAGGAGCAGGTCGGCGTCGGTGGCCAGGGCGCGGGCCAGGCCCACGCGCTGCTGCATGCCGCCGGAGAGCTCGTCGGGCCAGGAGTCGCCCCAGCCTCCGAGGCCGGCCAGTTCCAGGGCCTCGGCCGCACGCTTGTCGCGCTCGGCACGGGGTACGCCCTGTACTTCGAGGCCGTACGCGGCGTTCTCCAGGACGCTGCGGTGCGGGAACAACGCGAAGTGCTGGAACACCATGCTGATCTTGCTGGAGCGGACCGTGCGCAGGTCGCGGGCGGAGAGACCGGTCAGGTCCTGCCCGTCGAACAGGACGCGGCCCGACGTGGGCTCCAGGAGCCCGTTGAGCATGCGCAGCAGGGTCGACTTGCCGGAGCCGGAGAGGCCCATGACCACGAAGATCTGACCGGGTTCCACCGTGAACGAGGCGTCGATCACCGCCGCGGTCGTCCCGTCGGCCCGCAGCTCGTCGCGGTCGGCGCCGCCTTCGAGCCTGCTGACGGCTTCCTCGGGTCGTCTGCCGAACACCTTGTAGAGCTGCTCGGCTTGCAGCCTGGACACATACACCTCACGGGTCGAACTGAAAACGGCCCGCACCCCCGCGGGCGGGCCGTGGAGCGGCGCGGATTCGGTCCGCAGCCCGAGAAATGGTTGAAATCCATACTTGGGTCCGCTCCGGCGACGCGCCTTCCCGGTCGGTTCCCGAAGAAACGCACAAGTGATCCAGTTCACTTGTTCACGTACTCCTCCACGCATTCCCCTCGCGCCCCCGCCCGCCCTTCCCGACGGTCACTGTCGGTGGTGTGCGGCATCATCGGGGGTGTGACGCGACGCCTGATGCTCCTCGACACCTCGTCCCTCTATTACCGGGCCTACTTCGGGGTCCCCGACACGGTCAGGGCCCCGGACGGCACGCCGGTCAACGCCGTGCGCGGCCTGCTCGACTTCATCTCCCGCCTGGTCCACGACCACCGTCCGGACGACCTCGTGGCGTGCATGGACGCGGACTGGCGGCCGCAGTGGAGGGTCGACCTGATCCCCTCCTACAAGGCGCACCGGGTGGCCGAGGAGACCCCGGCGGGCGTGCCCGACGAGGAGGAGACCCCCGACACCCTCGCCCCGCAGGTCCCGGTGATCGACGACGTCCTGGACGCGCTGGGCATCGCCCGTGTGGGTGTCGCGGGGTACGAGGCGGACGACGTGATCGGCACCCTGTCCGGCCTCGCGCCCGGCCCCGTCGACATCGTGACCGGCGACCGCGACCTCTTCCAGCTGGTCGACGACGAGCGCGGGGTGCGGGTGCTCTACCCGCGCAAGGGCGTGGGCGACTGCGACCTGGTCGACGACGAGATGATCCGCACGAAGTACGGGGTGCGCCCCGACCAGTACGCGGACTTCGCGGCGCTGCGCGGCGACACGAGCGACGGGCTGCCCGGCGTGAAGGGCATCGGCGAGAAGACCGCGGCCCAGCTGATCAACGAATACGGCGACCTGGCGGGGGTCCGCGCGGCCGCGGCCGACCGCTTCTCCCGGCTGACCCCGGCCAAGCGCCGGGGAATCCTGGAGGCGGCCGAATATCTGGACGTCGCGCCGAAGGTGGTGCGGGTCGCGATGGACGTGGCGCTGCCGGCCTTCGATCCGGTGCTGCCCACGGAGCCGCTCGATCCGGCGACCCTGGAGGAGCTGGTGGCGCAGTGGGGGCTCGCCGGGGCGACGGGCAGGCTGCTCTCCACTCTCCGCGCCTGAAGTGCTAGCTTAGGTAAACCTAACTAATGGTGAATCAGGGGAGCGCACTGTGGCAGAACGGCCGTCTCGCAAGACACCGAAGATCAACGAGGCACAGGTGGTGCGCACCGAGCGGATCACCCCGCACATGATGCGGGTCGTGCTCGGCGGTGCGTCGCTCGCCGGCTTCAGCGCGGGCGAACACACCGACCACTACATCAAGCTGCTGTTCCCGGCGCAGGGCGTGAGCTACCCGGAGCCCTTCGACATGGAGCGCATCCGCGCCGAGTTCCCGCGCGAGCAGTGGCCCAGCACCCGCGCGTACACGGTGCGCGGGTGGGACGCGGAGGCCGGCGAGCTGTCCGTCGACTTCGTGGTGCACGGCGACGAGGGCCTCGCGGGCCCGTGGGCGGCCCGGGTCAAGCCCGGCGAGACGGTGCGTTTCCTCGGCCCCGGTGGCGGATACGCCCCGGATCCGGCCGCCGACTGGCATCTGCTCGCCGGCGACGAGAGCGCGCTGCCCGCGATCGCGGCGGCCATGGAGCGCATGCCGGCGGGCGCCGTGGTGCGCGCCTTCGTCGAGGTGAGCGGCCCCGAGGAGGAGCAGAAGATCAGCACCCCGGACGGCACCGCGGTGACATGGCTGCACCGGGGCGAGGCCCCGGTGGGCTCCGCGCTGGTGGACGCCGTGAAGGGCCTGGACTTCCCGGCCGGCGACGTGCACGCCTTCGTGCACGGAGAGGCCGGCTTCGTGAAGGAGCTGCGCGCGCTGCTCCGCGTCTCGCACCACGTGCCGCGCGAGCGGCTGTCCATTTCGGGTTACTGGCGCCTGGGCCAGGACGACGACGCCTGGCGCGCGGCCAAGCGGGAGTGGAACGAGCAGGTGGAGCGCGAGCAGGAGGCCCCCGCCGCCTGAGCCGGCCCGGCGGGACCGTGATCCGCCGGCGCTTCGGCCGGGCCGCTCCCCCGACCGAAGCGCGCCACTCCCCCGCGCCCCCGCACGAGACCCCCGGCAGCTGCCCGCCGGGGGTCTCGTGCGTCCGGGGCGTGCGCCGCGCCGCTACACCGACTTCTGGTACGAGCGGAACGTACGGGTCGACAGCCGGACCGCGACGATCGCGAGGGCCAGGAGCGCGCCGCCCCGGCCGAGGACGAGGCCGAGGTCCGGGTCGGCGGACATGGCCGAACGGCCCGCCACCATGCCCCAGTTGAGCGGGTTGAAGTCGGCGATGTGCCGCATCCAGGAGGGCATCTGGGCCGGCGCCATGAACGCCGAGGACAGGAAGGTCAGCGGCAGCAGCAGGAAGGTGTTGATGCCGATGATCGACTCGCGCTGGCGGACCAGCATGCCCAGCGCGTTGGAGAACGCGCCGAAGACCGTGCCGAGCAGGATCGCCGCGACCGCGAGAATGACCAACCCGCCGAATCCGCCGGGGTAGTGGGCCCCGCCGAGCTTGCCGAGCAGCAGGATGATGACGGTCTGGACGGTGATGCTGATGCCGTTCTGGACGACATTGGCATTCATCAGGGCGCCACGGCTGACCGGTGTGGTGAGGAACCGGTTGAGCGTGCCGCGCTCGATCTCCTCGAGGGTGCCCATGCCGGCCCACATGCTGGAGCCGAGCGCGCTCATCAGGACGATGCCGGGCACCAGGTAGTCCAGGTACGAGGTGGTGCCGAAGCCCCCGAGCTGGACGACCTTCTTGAAGAGGTTGCCGAAGAGGAAGAGCCAGATCACCGGCTGGATGAGGGTGATGAGGAGATAGGCGGGCTGGCGGAAGATCGCCATCAGCTGACGCTGCGTCATGTACCAGGTCTGGGCGAGGACGTTGGGGCCCTTGAGGGCGACGGCCGGGACCGGGGCGGGGACAGGAGCGGGAGCGGGGGCAGGTGCTCGGGTGGTCATCGGGCGTCTCCCGCGGTCGCGAGGGCGGGGGCTTCGGCTGCCGCCTCGGCCTCGGAGTAACGGCGTCCCACGTAGCGCAGGTAGACGTCGTCGAGGGAGGGCCGGGCCACGGTCGCGGCGGCGACAAGGGCTCCGGCCCGTTCCAGGGCGGCGAGCAGGACGGGCACGGCGGCCGCCCCGTCGTCGGCGCGGGCGCTGACCCGGCGGCCGTCGAGCAGCACTTCGTGGATGCCGGGCAGGCCGGTGAGGGCCGCGCGCAGCGGCGACGGTGTGGCGCCGGAGTCGACGACCGGTTCGCGCAGTTCCACATGGACGGCGTCGCCGCGCAGCTCACCCTTCAGCTCGTCGGGGGTGCCTTCGACGACGACACGGCCGCGGTCCACGATCGCGATGCGTTCGGCGAGCCGGTCCGCCTCTTCGAGGTAGTGGGTGGTGAGCACGATGGTCAGCCCCTCGTCACCGGCGAGACGTGAGATCTCCTCCCACATCGCGGTGCGCGCCTCGGGGTCGAGTCCGGTGGTCGGCTCGTCCAGGAAGAGGACTTCGGGCCGGTGGACCAGACCGAGCGCGACGTCCAGGCGGCGCTGCATGCCGCCGGAGTACCCCTTGACGATGCGCTTGGCGGCGTGGGCGAGGTCGAACCGTTCGAGGAGTTCGCCGACGCGGCCGTTGAGGGACGCCCCGGTCAGACCGTAGAGCCGCCCTTGGAGCTGGAGGTTCTCGCGACCGGTGGCGACGGGGTCGGCGCCGGACTTCTGCGCGACCACGCCGATCGCGCGGCGCACCCGGTCGGGGTGGCGCAGCACATCGTGTCCGGCGACGGTCGCGGTGCCGCTGTCGGGGCGCGCGAGGGTGGTGAGGATCTTGACGGTGGTGGACTTGCCGGCGCCGTTGGGGCCGAGCAGCCCGAAGACCGTGCCGGGCTCGACGGTGATCGCCATGCCGTTGAGGGCGGTGACATCACCGGGGTACGTCTTGATCAGGTTGTGCGCCTGCACTGCGGGCGCCCGGTTGTTCATGACGAGGCTCTCCTGTGGTGAGCGGGTTGGCCGAAATGACGGACCGATCCGCGTGGGAGCGCCGGGCTATCCTTGGCGTGCCGCACCTCGATCGCCTGGCCTGCTTCGCGCGGGTCCGGTCCGGGGTCGCAACCCCGGTGTGGGCTGCTGCAACAGCCCGTGCCGGGGTTCTCTGCGTTCAACTGCCTGTCTCTGTGCGTCTGTCCGTCCACGTGCGGTGGCGCGCCGCCGGTCATGAGCCGGCGGTGTCGCCCCGGGAGTGGTCCTCGTCCTCCAAGTGCTCCCATTCCTGCGGGAGTCGGCCCGTGGCGTGCCAGGTGCGCCAGCCGTCGAGGCCGTCCAGGGTGCCGTCGGCCATTTCCTCGAGGAAGCCGCGCACCCACTGGACCTCGGCATCGATCATGTGGAGCTGGTACTCGCTCTCCACGAGCAGCACCCGCGGCAGTGTCTCGCACAGCTTGCGCAGCGCTCCTCGGAGCCCGGCGGCCTGCACCTCCAGCGAATTGACGCGCTGCTTGAGGAGCGCGGCGACCTCGTCGGGCGGCAGGACGCCCATGAGGCACAGCGCCGTCTCGAAGATCGGGAACTCGTGCACGGGCACCGCGACGATGTCCGCCATCCAGTCGAGCATCTCCTCGCGGCCCGCCGGGGTGAGGGCGTAGCGCGTGCGCTCGGGGCGGTTGCCCTGCCGCTGGACGTCGGCGACCTCCACGAAGCCGTGCTTCTCCAGGTTCTGGACGACGGTGTAGAGCGAGCCGTAATTGATCTTGATGCTGTGCTCCTTGCCGCGTCGGCGCAGAGTCTGGGCGATCTCGTACGGATGCATCGGCGACCGCTCGGCAAGCAGCACCAGAACGGCCAGCGCCAGGGGGTTGCGGAGCTTGCGCCGCCCGACTGCCATCGCCTCCACCTCGTTCCCGATTACTCGTAGCCGAACATATCGCGAGTGTGGCGGACCGTCAACCACGATGTATCGCGTTCTGGAAACCTCCCCCGCGCCCGTGCGGCCCCCACGCTGGGTAGCGTGACCGGCATGGACATGGAAGACGGGGGCACAGCCGGACGCGTCGTGACGGGCAGCACCACGGAACGGGCCGAGCGGGCCGAGGGAGCGGTCATCGGCTCGGCGGTGGGCGACGCGCTCGGCGCACCGTTCGAATTCGGGCCCCCCGGTGTCTATGCGCGGCGCTTCCCCGACGGTGCCGGCACGATGTGCGGGGGCGGCGGCTGGGATCCCGGCGAGGCGACCGACGACACGCAGATGGCGGTCCTCGTCGCCGATTCCCTCCTGGAACACGGCGGTCTCGAACCGGCCGACGTCTTCCGGCGCTTCCAGCGCTGGGCGGCCTCGGACCCCAAGGACATAGGGCTCCAGACCGAGGCGGTCCTGACCAGCGGCGACCCCTGGGACCGCGCGGCCGCGCTCCACTTCCAGGTCAACAGGCATGCGGCGGGCAACGGTTCACTGATGCGGGCCACCACGGCCGCGGTGTACTTCGCGGACGCCGGCCGCGAGGCCACGATGGCCGCCGCCCGCCGCATCGCCGCACTCACCCACGGCGACCGGGCCGCCTGGGAAGGCACGGCGATCTACCACGAGCTGATCCGTGCCGCGCTGGACGGCGCCGATCCCCTCGCGGCCGTGCTGGACGCGCTGGCCGCCGTCCACCGCGAGCACCGCGCGCGCTGGGCGGCGGTCCTGGCACCCGGATGGCACCCCGACGACGCCACGGAGTTCAACGGCGCGGTATGGCCGTGCCTGGCTTCCGCCCTGTGGGCGCTGCGCACGACGGACTCGTTCGAGGGGGCGCTGGGTGCGGCGATCGACCTGGGCGGCGACACGGACACGGTCGCGGCCGTCACCGGCGGCCTGGCCGGAGCCCGCTACGGCGTGCGCGCCATTCCGGCCCGCTGGACGGATCCCCTGCACGTGCCCGTGCCGGGGTGCGGGGACCGGGTTCTGCGGGTGACCGAACTGGCACGCCTGGCGCGGGAGTTGGCGGGGACGGTCGCATAAGGGGCGGGCGCGTGCCCGTGCGGCCGGGGAACCCCCTACTCAGCCGGCCCCCGCGATCCGCAGCGCCGCGTCCGCGGTGGCCGCGGCGAAGGCCGGTACCGCTCGGCCGGGGGACGAGCGGTGGATCAGGATGACGCCCTCGATCAGGCCGAAGACGAGATCCGTACGCAGCGCGAGCTCGTCGGCGCCAAGGCCGGCGCAGGCGCGCGTGCCCGCGAGCAGCTCCGCGTACGCCGCCTTCAGTTCGGCGCGGTTGCGGTGGAACACCGCGAAGCGCTCGGCCCGCACCTCGGGGAGGAGATACAGGGCCCCCAGGTTGTGGGGGCCGCCGCACAGCAGCTCCACGTCGAAACGGCACAGCGCGCGCAGCCGCTCCTCGGCGCCGCGCGTGCAGTCGTCCAGGAGCCGGCGCGCCAGGCCGAGGGAGGGGGTGACCGTCGATTCGAGCAGCTCGGCCAGGAGGTCCTCCTTGCCCGAGAAATAGTGGTACATCGTGGCTTGGCGCAGCCCCGCCCGCTCCGCCACCGTCCGGGTCGTCGTCGCCGCATAGCCGTGCAGCGTGAACAACTCGGCCGCCGCGCACAGGAGTTCATCGCGCGCGGCGAGCCCGGTGTCGGGCCGCTGGACCGCCCGCGGCCGTCCGGCCTTCCGTCCCGTCGTGGAGCTCATGAAAACGATCGTCGCACACGCGGCGAAAGGCACCGGGTGGCGAGGGTTCGACCCCGCTCGGGGTGGTCGGTGGCGGGCAGGGAGCCGCCCCCCGGCGGCCGGAACTCCGACGGGGGGCCGCACACACCGGGCGCCCCATAAGGTCGGCGGGACACCCGGCGTGGCGCCCGGCCGACCGGCCGGTCAGCCGACCGAGCTGTAGGCGACGACGCCGCGCAGGAGCGCGTCCACCGCCTTGCGGGCGTTCTTGGAGACCGTGCTGTTCTCCCGCGGGGCCGCCGCCGCGATCTGCCCCAGGACGTCGATGACCTGCTTGCACCAGCGGACGAAGTCGCCGGCGGGCATGTCGGCCTCGCGGAGCACTTCGTCCAGGCCCTTGTCGCTGGCCCACTGGTAGGCCGCCCACGCGAACCCGAAGTCGGGCTCGCGCTGCCCCACGCCCTCCGCCTGGTTGATCTTGTGGTCCTCTTCCAGGGCGTCGAGCCGGCCCCAGATCCGCACCATCTCGCCGAGCGCCGCCTTGGCGTTGCCGGACGGCGTCTTGGGCGCCACCGCGTCGTCGGACTGGCGCGCCTCGTACACCAACGCCGATACGCAGGCCGCGAGTTCGGCCGGGCTCAGGCCTTCCCAGACGCGTGCGCGCAGGCATTCGCTCGCCAGCAGGTCGAGCTCGCCGTAGAGACGGGCCAGGCGCTTGCCGTGCTCGGTGACCTCGTCGTCGCGCAGATAGTCGAGCTCGGTGAGCAGCGACACGATGCGGTCGAAGGTGCGCGCGATGGTGTTGGTGCGCCCCTCGATGCGCCGCTCCAGCTGCTGGGTGTCGCGCTGGAGGCGGTAGTAGCGCTCGGCCCAGCGTGCATGGTCCTCGCGCTCGTCGCAGCCGTGGCAGGGGTGGGCCCGCAGCGCGGTGCGCAGCCGGGTGATCTCGCGGTCGTCGGCGGCCTCGGAGCGGGCCTTGCGGTGCCGCTCGGGGACGATGTGACCGGCCTTGGTGCGCAGCGCGGACGCCAGGTCCCGGCGGGACTGCGGCGAGCGCGCGTTGAACGACTTCGGGACCCTCATCCGCTCCAGGGCCTCCACGGGCACCGGGAAGTCGATCGAGGCGAGCCTCTTGACCTGCCGCTCGGCGGTCAGCACGAGCGGGCGGGGCCCGTCGTGCTGCTCGAAGCCGCGGTGGCCGTTGGTGCGGCCCGCGGGGATCCCGGGGTCGAGGACCAGGGCGAGGCCCGCGAACTTGCCGGTGGGCACGTGAATGATGTCGCCCGGCTTCAGCTTCTCCAGGGACGCCGCCGCGGCGGCCCTGCGCTGGGCGGCGCCGTGCTTGGCGAGGTCGGTCTCACGGTCCTTGAGGTCGCGCCGCAGCCGGGCGTACTCCTCGAAATCGCCCAAGTGGCAGCGCATGCCCTCCCGGTAGCCGTCCAGGCCCTCCTCGTTGCGCTGCACCTGACGCGAGATGCCGACCACCGACTTGTCGGCCTGGAACTGCGCGAAGGACGTTTCGAGCAGCTCGCGCGAGCGGTGCCGCCCGAACTGCTGGACCAGGTTGACGGCCATGTTGTACGAGGGCTTGAAGCTGGAGCGCAGCGGATACGTGCGCGTGCCGGCCAGACCCGCGAGCGCGTCCGGGTCCATGCCGCGCTGCCACAGGACCACCGCGTGGCCCTCGACGTCGATACCGCGGCGCCCGGCCCGGCCGGTCAGCTGGGTGTACTCGCCGGGGGTGATGTCGGCGTGCTGCTCGCCGTTCCACTTGACGAGCTTCTCCAGCACCACCGAGCGCGCCGGCATGTTGATGCCGAGGGCGAGCGTCTCGGTGGCGAACACGGCCTTCACCAGGCCGCGCACGAACAGGTCTTCCACGACCTCCTTGAAGGTCGGCAGCATGCCGGCGTGGTGGGCGGCGATGCCGCGCTCCAGACCTTCGAGCCACTCGTAGTAGCCGAGGACGTGCAGGTCCTCACCGGGGATGGAGGCGGTGCGCTCCTCGACGATCTCGCGGACCTTCTGGCGGCCCTCCTCGTCGTTGAGCCGCAGCCCCGCGTACATGCACTGCTGGACGGCGGCCTCGCAGGCGGCGCGGCTGAAGATGAAGGTGATGGCCGGCAACAGGCCTTCGGCGTCGAGCCGTTCGATGACTTCGGGGCGCCCCGGCGTCCAGATCCGCGACCGCGAGCGGCGCTCCCGCTCGCGGTCGGCCTCGCGCACCATCTTGCCGCGGCGCCGCTCGCGCGGGTTGTACGTCTTCTGGTTCTCCAGGCGGGCCATGCGCAGCAGGTCGGGGTTGACCTCGCGCCGGGCGATGCCGCGGCCCCCGTGGTCGGACTCCTCCTCGAAGAGGTCGTACATCCGCCGCCCGGCCATGACGTGCTGCCACAGCGGCACCGGCCGGTGCTCGGAGACGATCACTTCGGTGTCGCCGCGCACGGTGTCGAGCCAGTCGCCGAACTCCTCCGCGTTGGAGACCGTCGCCGACAGCGACACGAGCGTGACGGATTCGGGAAGGTGGATGATCACCTCTTCCCATACGGCGCCGCGGAAGCGGTCGGAGAGGTAGTGCACCTCGTCCATCACCACGTATCCCAGGCCGATGAGCGCCTGGGAGCCCGCGTACAGCATGTTGCGGAGCACTTCGGTGGTCATGACGACCACGGGCGCGTCCGCGTTGACACTGTTGTCGCCGGTCAGCAGGCCCACCTTGTCGGCGCCGTAGCGGCGCGCCAGGTCGGCGTACTTCTGGTTGGACAGTGCCTTGATGGGCGTGGTGTAGAAGCATTTGCGGCCCTGCCCGAGGGCCAGGTGCACGGCGAATTCGCCGACGATGGTCTTGCCCGAGCCGGTGGGGGCCGCGACGAGCACGCCCTTTCCGGCTTCGAGGGCCTGACAGGCCTCGATCTGGAAGGGGTCCAGATCGAATTCGTACAGGTCACGGAAGGGTGCGAGCGCGGTGGCCTGCTCGGCGGCGCGGAGCCGGGCAGCTGCGTACGCTTCGGCTGGTGAGAGGTCCTCTGTCATCTTGTCTTCGAGCCTACCCGCCGCCTCCGACAGAGGTCGCGATCTTTATGGGAGGCCCGGTGCCGAGGCCTACCGGCCGGACGCCGGTACCGGTGCCAATACCCGTACCGCGGCGCGTACACACTCCGCGGTGAGCGGGAGCGGGCCGAGCGGCTCCCCGTCGGCGTAGCCGGTGATGCCGGGCGCGGCCAGCGCGATCGAGGCGGCGCGGTAGGTGCTGACCACGGGGTGGTCCAGGTGGGTGCCCCGGTAGACGCGCGGGAAGACCTTGATGAGCGTGGCGCGCGAGCAGTCGCCGACGACCGTGACGTCGAAGAGCCCGTCGGTGAGGTCGGCGCCGGCGCAGATGCGCATGCCGCCTCCGTAGGAGGAGGAGTTCCCGACGGCGACGAGCGTCGCCTCGATCTCGCGGGTCTCGCCGTCGTCGAGGGTGACCTTGTACGGAACGGGCTTGAAGGCGGCCAGTTCGGCCAGCATCGCGAGGTCGTACTTGAAGCGGCCGCCCGGCCATCGCATGCGGTTGCCGCGGTCGTTGACCTTGGAGTCGAAGCCCGAGGCGAGGACGGTCGCGAACCACCGGTCGCCGGTCCGGCCCAGGTCGATCTCCCTGAGGTGCCCGTCCGCGAGGGCACGGGCCGCCACTTCCGCGGCCTTCGCCGGGTCGCGCACGGGCAGGCCGAGGGCGCGGGCGAAGTCGTTGCCGGTGCCCGCGGCGATCACGCCGAGCGGGGTGGTGGTGCCGGCGACGGCCTGGAGGGCGAGGTTGACCATGCCGTCGCCGCCGACGGTGACGAGGGCACCGGTGCCGGCCTCGACCGCCCGGCGGGCGCGCCGCAGCGCGTCACCCGCGTCCTCGCCGAGGACGGTGCGTACCGAGAATCCCGCGGCCCGCAATGCGGAAGCGGCCGGCTGCGCGGCGTGCGCGCCCCGGCCGCGTCCCGCGGTGGGATTGACGAAGAGGGTGATCTCGCTGGTCACCCGCCGGACCTTACAAGCTCCGGCGACCACGTCAAGGTCAGGTGACGTCGTCGTAACCGGAGAGCTTGCTCCCGCGTCCGCCGTCGGACTGCTCGGGCAGCGCGGCGGGCGAGGTCACCGGCTCGATGGCGCCGACGTCATCGGGCGTGAGGTCGAGGTCGGAGGCCTCGTCGTCGGCGGGCCCGGATGCGGCGCGCTCCTTGCGTCGCTTGTCGTTCACGATCGAGACGCCGACGGCGACGAAGTACAGGGCGACGATCGGGGCGGCGAGCGAGAGCATCGAGACCGGGTCGACGGTCGGCGTCGCGAACGCCGCGAAGACCGTGACACCCATGATCATTCCGCGCCACCAGCCCAGCATCCGGCGGCCGGTGAGAATGCCGCTGAAGTTGAGCATCACCAGGAACAGCGGCAGCTCGAAGGAGAGGCCGAAGACGATGATCATGCGGGTGACGAGGTCGATGAGCTCGTTGAGCGGCAGGAGGTTGGCCACCCCTTCGGGGGTGAAGCCGAGGAGCACCGTGGCGGCCGCGGGCAGCACGTTGTACGAGAACCAGGCACCGGCGAGGAAGAGCGGGAAGCCCGCCGCGACGAAGCTCAGCGAGTACCGCTTCTCGTGCTTGTGCAGTCCGGGCGAGACGAACGCCCACAGCTGGTAGAGCCAGACCGGGCTGGCCGCGACGACACCCGTCACGAGCGACACCTTGATCATCAAGGTGAACGGCCCCATGAGGCCGGACATCGTGATGTTGCCGCAGACCTTCGCGCCGTCCTTCCTGGTGAGCTCGGTGAACGGCACCGTACAGTCCACGGCCTCCTTGATCGGCTTGGTGATCAGTTCGGCGATGTCCTTGTAGTAGAACGCCGCCACGATCGCGCAGACCAGGATCGCCAGAACCGCCTTCGCGAGCCGGTTGCGCAGCTCACGAAGGTGGTCCGAGAGAGGCATCCGCCCCTCGGGGTCCCTCTGTTGTTTGCGGGCAGACTTGAGCAACCCACGTCCTCATCTCGTGCGGCAGGTCACTCTGTTCACACCGATGGTGAGCAGCGCCTGCTGGGGCCCGGTGTCAGCGCTTGGTGGTGTCCGTCGGCTCGGCCACCGGGCGAGCGCTGCTCACGTCGCCGGGCGCCGACTGGATGGTGCGCTGGGCCGGCGGCTGCTCGCCCGGGACGGGCGGGTCCGCCGGGGCGGTCTGCTGACCGTCGGACTTCATCGCCTTGGCCTCGCTCTTGAGGATGCGGGCCGACTTGCCGAGCGACCGCGCCATGTCCGGGAGCTTCTTCGCGCCGAACAGCAGGACGACGACGATGAGGATGAGAATGATCTCGGGGGCGCCGAGCCTTCCGAACATAAGCGTTTACCTTCTCACCGAGGCTGCAGGGTTGGGGGCTGCGTGAGGACCGCCGGACCGGTGTCCGGCCTCCTTACGTGCAGCGATCGTAACGCGCAAGGGTGAACGCAGGGCAATCCCCGTGCGCACTCCCGTTTGCGGACCGCGCCTCGCTAGCTGGGCCGCGTTGTGCAGCGTACCGCCCCGAAACGGACGACATCGGAGCGCACTGTTCATCCCAGCGTTTCCCCCGCACCCGCGAGGTCGACCGCGGCGCGCTCCAGCTCCTCGGCCGCGCGGTTGATCCGCTGTGTGGTGTCGGCCACTTGGCGGCCGAGCCGCTGTGCCTCGACGAACACCTTGACGGCGAGGACACCGAGGACGGCGATCCCGAGGAACCCGAGGGCGATGGCGGTCATCGGCCAGAACATGGATGCCGATCCTGGAGGTCTAGACGGTGGAGTGGAGCCGGAGGGTGCGGACGCCGCCGCCGGTGAGGAGCTCGATGATGCGCTCCCCGGCCGGCTTGCGGACGGCCGAGCCGCACTCGGGGCAGGTGAAGGAGTAGAAGGTGGTGCGGCGGCTCGCGCCGATCGCCAGCCGGAACGCGGGGGCGGCGAGCTCGAAGCGGCCACGGCAGTCCGGGCAGGCCGCCTTGAAGAGCACCGGGACCACCGGGCGGGACATCACGGGCGAGACCGACACGTTCCGCACTCTCCTCAGTTCCGGTGGCCGGGCGTGGGCCGGTCCTCGTAGCCGGCCAGCGCCTCGGTGGCCGCGCGCCGGGCGCTTTCGGCGAGGTCCGCCGGCGAGACGATCCGGCCGTCCTGGCCCAGGCGCAGCGCGAGACGGCGCAGCGACGCCGGGTCGGGCGTGCGCAGCGTGATCCGCAGGCCGCCGTCGGGACGTTCCTCGGCGCTGTCGTGCGGGTAGTACTCGGCGACCCAGCGCCCGCCAGGACCTACCTCGACGACGACCTCGGGGTCCTCGGCTGACGGCTGGACGAGGCCTTCGGACAGGTCGCGCAGTTCGAGCTCGGGCGGCGCGGACACCTCGTCGAGGAGCCGGATCTCGGCGACCCGGTCGAGGCGGAAGGTGCGCCGGGCCTCGGAGAGGCGGCACCACGCCTCCATGTAGGTGTGGCCCACGGCGAAGAGCCGGATCGGGTCGACCTCGCGCTCGGTGAGTTCGTCGCGCGCGGGCGAGTAGTACTTCACCCACAGCCGGCGGCGCTCGGAGATGGCCCGGTCGACCTCGGCGAAGACACCGCCCTCGGATTCGAAGGTGACCGAGAGCCGGGAGCTGGCTCCGGCGGCCTCGCCGGCCGCGGCCTCCAGCTTCGCGGTGGCGCGCAGCAGCGCCTGCCGGTCGCCCTCGCGCAGGCCCGGCAGGGTGGAGACGGCGCGGGCGGCCACGAGCAGCGCGGTCGCCTCGTCGGCGGCGAGCCGGAGCGGCGCCGCGACGTCGTCCGGGTTGTGCCACCAGATGCGGTCGCCGTCGGTGTCGATGTCCAGGAGGTCGCCGCCGCGGAAGCTCGTGCCGCACATGGGCAGCACATCGAGGTCGGAGATCAGTTCGTCCTCGGTGATGCCGAAGGCGCGGGCGACGTCCGCGACATGGGCGCCGGGGCGCTCGCGCAGATAGGTCACCAGCGACAGCATCCGCCGCGTCTGGTCGATGGCATTGGCAGCCATGGTCGTACGGTCCCCCTCAGCCCTTGGCCACGGCGCGCAGCCGGTCCATCACGTCGGCCCGCAGATCGGCGGGTTCCAGCACGACCACATCGGGGCCGAACTCCACGAGGTGGGCGTCGAGCCCGTGCCCGTACGGAATCTCCAACTCCTCCCACCCGTCGCCGAGTTCCCGCATCGAGGTGGCGCGCGAGCGCAGCGGGTAGCCGGCCCCGGCACGCAGCCGGATCCGCGCCGAGCGGGTCGCGGTCTCCCCCGCCCAGGTCTCGACGGTCTCGCGCACGGTCACGACGTCGGGCACCGGCGCGGTGAAGGCACCGGCGCGGGAGCGGACCCGGCCGGAGATGCGGCTGAGCCGGAACACCCGCTCGGCCCCCCGGTCACGGTCCCAGCCGGCCAGGTACCAGTGGCCGCGCCAGCATTCGAGGCCCCACGGCTCGACGTGGCGCTCCTCGGGGCGTACGGCGGTGACCTTGCGGTAGTCGAAGACGACCGGACGGCGGTCGCGGCAGGCCAGCATCAACGGCTCGAAGGCCGTCTCGTGGACCGGGATGCGCGGCTCGATCGTGCTGTGCTCGTACGGATTGTCGGCCTCCGGCATGCCGGCGGCGCGCAGCTTCTGCAGGGCGCCGCTGGCCGCTCCCGCCAGCCGGGCCTGCTGCCAGACGCGGGCGGCGAGTCCGAGGGCGGCGGCCTCCTCGGCGTCGAGCTGGACCGGCGGCAGACGGTTGCTGTCGCGGCGGGCGAGATAGCCGGTCTCGCCGTCGAGGTTCTCGACGGTCTCGATCACCAGGCCCAGTTCACGCAGGTCGTCCTTGTCCCGCTCGAACATCCGGTTGAAGGAGTCGTCGGAACCGGCCTCCAGGTAGGCCTCGATGGACTCGCGCAGCTCCCGCTTGCTGAGTGCCCGCCGTGTCCCGAGCAGACACAGCGCCAGGTTCATCAGCCGCTCGGCCTTGGCAATCGCCATCGATGCCCTACGCCCTCTCTCGTTGTGCGCTACGACCGTTGACCGTACCGCTCCGGGCTCCCGGGGCAAAAGCCGAGGGCCCATGCCCGCAGGCATGGACCCTCGGTCCGATCAGGTCCGATCGCTCGGGACCGATCCGGGTGCGTCTCAGACGGCGACCAGGTCGCAGACGAAGATCAGCGTCTCGCCCGGGGCGATGGCGCTGCCGGCGCCGCGGTCGCCGTAGGCCAGGTGGGCCGGGATGGTCAGCCGGCGGCGGCCGCCGACCTTCATGCCCTGGATGCCCTGGTCCCATCCGGAGATGACCTGGCCGGCACCCAGCTTGAACTCCAGCGGGTTGCCGCGGTTCCAGGAGGCGTCGAACTCCTCGCCGGTGGAGAAGGCCACGCCCACGTAGTGGACCTTGACGAAGTCTCCGGCCTTGGCGACGGCGCCGTCGCCCTCCCAGATCTCCTTGATCTCCAGGTCCTTCGGCGGCTCGCCGCCGGGGAAGTCGACCTCGGGCTTGTCGATGCTCACGTAATGCTCCTACTGATCGCTATGGGCAACCGGACCAGTCTTACATTGCTCCGAGGATGTCCACGACGAAGACCAGGGTCGAGTTCGCGGGGATGTCCGCGCCCTGGGCCTTGTCCTTGTAGCCCTGCTCCGGCGGAATGACCAGCAGCACACGGCTGCCGACCTTCTTGCCGACGAGGCCCTTGTCCCAGCCCTCGATGACCTGGCCCTGTCCGATCGTCGTCGAGAACGGGGCACCCGTCTTCCACGAGGTGTCGAACAGCTTCGCCTGCGCGACGCCCTCGTTCGGCTTCCAGGTGGCACCGCTGTACTGCATGTACACGGTCTGGCCGCTCTTGACCTCGGGGCCCTTGCCTTCGATGAGCACCTGGTCGACGAGCGTCTTGGGCGGGTCGTTCTTCGGGACGGAGATCGTGGCGGCCTCCTCCTTGTCCGCCTTGATCTGCGGCAGGTCCGACGGGATGGACGCCTGGGTGCCGTCGACCTTCTTCGGCATCACGCTGTCGACGTCGAGGACGAAGACCAGGGTGTCGGTGCCGCTCACCCCGAGCTCCTGCTTGCCCGCGCTGCCGAACGCGGCGGCCGGCGGAGCGACGACCAGGACGCGGGCGCCGATCTTCTGGCCCAGCACCGCCTCGCTGAACGCGGGGATGTAGGTCTGCGAGCCGGCCGGGATGACCTGGGGCACGCCGTCCTTGTCGTACGAACCGGCGAGGTCCTTTCCGCTCTTCCAGATCTTCCCGGTGTACTTGGTCACCGCGAGGTCGTCCTTCTTGACCTCCGCGCCGGTGCCCGCGGTCAGCGTCTTGACGACGAACTTCCCGCTCGGATCACCCTTGGGGATGGTGATCGTGGGCTTCTTGTCCGCGTCACCCGCGACGGTGGGCATCGGCGATGCGTCGGACACCGGCTTGGGAGCGGCAGGCGGCTGCGACGGCTGCGCGGAAGGGGAAGCGGACGCGTCCTTCTTCTTCGCTGCGTCGTCGTCACCTCCTCCGCAGGCCGCGGTGAGCATCAAGGCCGGCACGATGAGCGCGGCAGCAAGTCGGCGTCGCACAGTGGTCCTCGGGGGTAGCTGGAACGGTCGGAGCGGCCACTCTACGGCCCCCATCGGCCACCACAAGGGTCCGGCATGCCCGGGGGCCCCGTGCGCAACAGCGCGCGGGGCCCCCGGTTCACGGGTGCTGACGTGGCCTCACATACCGGCGATCAGCTTCTCCACCCGGTCGTCCACCGACCGGAACGGGTCCTTGCACAACACGGTGCGTTGCGCCTGGTCGTTGAGCTTCAGATGCACCCAGTCGACGGTGAAGTCACGGCGCTGTTCCTGGGCGCGGCGGATGAAGTCGCCGCGCAGCCGGGCCCGAGTGGTCTGCGGGGGCACCGACTTGCCCTCGAAGATCTTCAGGTCGTCGCAGATGCGAGCCGCCTGGCCCTTGCGCTCCAGGAGGTAGTACAGACCGCGCCGACGGTGGATGTCGTGGTAGGCGAGGTCTATCTGCGCGACCCTCGGGTGCGACATGGTCATGTTGTTCTTGGCCCGGTACCGCTCGATGAGCTTGTACTTCATGACCCAGTCGATCTCGGTGCCGATCCGGTCGAGGTCCTCGGCCTCGATCGCGTCCAGGGTGCGGCCCCACAGTTCGAGGACCTGGGCGACGGTGCCGGTACGGATGCCGCGGTGCTCCACGAAGTCCACGGCCTTCTCGTAGTACTCGCGCTGCACTTCGAGGGCGGAGGCCTCGCGGCCACTGGCCAGGCGCACCTTGCGCTGGCCGGTGATGTCGTGGGAGACCTCGCGGATGGCCCGGATCGGGTTCTCCAGGGTGAGGTCGCGCATGACGGTGCCGGCCTCGATCATGCGCAGCACCAGGTCGGTGGCGCCGACCTTGAGCAGCATCGTCGTCTCCGACATGTTGGAGTCGCCGACGATGACGTGCAGGCGCCGGTAGCGCTCGGCGTCCGCGTGCGGCTCGTCCCGGGTGTTGATGATCGGACGCGAGCGGGTGGTGGCGGAGCTGACGCCCTCCCAGATGTGCTCGGCACGCTGGCTGACGCAGTAGACCGCGCCGCGCGGGGTCTGGAGCACCTTGCCGGCGCCGCAGATCAGCTGGCGGGTCACGAGGAACGGGATGAGGATGTCCGCGAGCCGCGAGAACTCCCCGTGCCGTGCCACCAGATAGTTCTCGTGGCAGCCGTAGGAGTTTCCCGCCGAGTCGGTGTTGTTCTTGAAGAGATAGACGTCGCCCGCGATTCCCTCCTCGTGCAGGCGGCGTTCGGCGTCGACGAGCAGGCCTTCGAGAATGCGCTCACCGGCTTTGTCGTGCGTGACCAGTTCGGTCACGTTGTCGCATTCGGGTGTTGCGTATTCCGGATGCGATCCCACGTCGAGGTAGAGGCGGGCGCCGTTCCGCAGAAAGACGTTGCTACTGCGGCCCCATGACACAACACGGCGGAAGAGGTAGCGCGCCACTTCGTCAGGAGACAGTCGGCGCTGTCCCCTGAACGTGCACGTGACGCCGTACTCGTTCTCCAGCCCGAAAATGCGGCGGTCCATGAGTGAACATTACGCCTGATGGCCTGAGCTGAAACCGGGTTCGACGGCACGGTTTCGATCATTTTCGTCAACCCCGGCGACATCGCGCCGAAACACGGGAGCCGCCAGGACCTTCTGGGTGGCGAGCAACACCACCAGAGCCGCTGCTCCACCGCCTCCGGCCACCGCGAAAGCCGCTCCCGTGCCGCCGAGTTCGACCGCGGGACCGGCGGCCGCGGTGCCGATCGCGGTGCCGACGCCGAACGCCGTCACCAGCCAGGAGAACGCCTCGGTGACCGTGCCGCGCGGGGCGTGCCGGTCGACGACGATGAACGCGCAGGCGATGGAGGGCGCGAGGAAGACACCGGACACGACGGTGAGCGCGGCCATCAACGGCACGCCCGGGACCAGGGCGAGCGGGAGGTATCCCAGGGCGAGCAGCGCGACCAGGACCCGCAGGCGTTTCTCGGGGGCGCCGCTCCACTGCCGGGACCCGTAGGCGAGCCCGCCGAGGAGCGCGCCGAGCCCGTTGGCGGCCATCAGCCAGCCGTAGACCGTGTCGCTGCCGTGGTCGTCGCCGTAGGCGGACGCGGCGACGATGATGGCGCCGAGCGCGAGCCCCACGAAGAAGAACGCGCCGAGCAGAGCGAGCAGCCCCGGCGAGCGCAGCGCACCCAGCCAGTGTGCCTCGCGGGGCGCCGAACGCCACGTCCGGGACGGCTCGGACAGGACCACACTGAGCGCGCCCAGGATCCCGAGCGCGTTGATCAGTACCAGGGCGGTCGCGGGCGACCAGAGCGCGATGCAGACGGTGATGAGCAGCGGGCCGACCGTGAACATCACCTCCTGGGCTATCGCGTCCATGGCGTACGCGGTGTGCACCTGGTCCTCGCGCTTGAGGACGCTGGGCCACAGCGCCCGCAGGCCGCCCTCCAGGGGCGGCGTCGCCACCCCGGCCACGAGGACGGCCGCGTACGCGAGCCCCACCGGCTCGATGCCGGCGACCGCCAGCAGGACCATGCCGAGGGCCGCGAGCACGGAGGCGGGGAGCATCACGCGCGGCTGCCCGTACAGGTCGACGGCGCGCCCGAGGAGGGGCTGACCGACGGCGGTGGCCACCCCGTACACGGCGGTCAGGGCGCCCGCGAGGGAGTAGCTTCCGCCCTCGGCCCGTACGAAGAAGACGATCGCGATGGAGGCGGTCGCATTGGGCAGCCGGCCGGTGAGCGTGCCCCCGAGCAGCCGTGCGGCATGCCGGGTCCGAAGGATCTCCGCGTATCCCGCCGCCATGGCCACTCCCTCAGTGTTACGTATAACGTCCGAGGTCATACGTACCATGTGGCGCATGGGCGGGTCCACCCCGCGCACGCCGACCATCCGCCCAGGAGGACCCGTGACACGGCCGGACACGTCCAGCCCCGAAGCGCCGGAACCCGCGGCGGCGGCCACCCGCGCCGGAGTGCGGGCGGCCCGCGCCGCCCTGGCCGGCCGGCCCGCCGGAACCCGTCCGACCAGCAGGGACGTGGCGGGTGCGGCGGGCGTGTCCCAGGCCACGGTCTCGCTCGTCCTGGGCGACAAGTGGCACGGCCGGGTCTCGGAACGGACCGCGGGCCTGGTCCGGCAGGCCGCACAGGACCTGGGATACCGCCCCAATCTCGCCGCCCGCAGCCTCCGCCTCGGCCGCACCCGCACCGCGCTGCTCGTGGTGCCCGCCATGACCAGCGAATTCTTCGCCCAGGTATACGCCGGCGCGGCGAAGGTCGCCGCCGAGCACGGCTTCGGCGTGGTCCTCTACCCCTCCCCCGAGGGCGTCGGCCCCGCCCGCGATCCCTTCGACTCCGCGCGCACCGCACTCGACGGAGTCATCGCCTCCTCCATGGCGGCCGGCGCGCTCGCCTCCATCCGAGGCAGCGATCTGCCGCTGGTCATGCTCGACAGCGACCCCGCCGAACCCGGCCCCGCGGCCCACGTGAACCTCGACATCGCCGACGGCGTACGGCGCCTGACCGAGCATCTGCTGACCCTCGGACACCGCAGGTTCGTACACATCGCCGCCGACGTGGACTCCTGGACCTTCGTCGTGCGCGCCCGCGCCCTGGCCGACACCCTGGCCCACGCGGCCGACGCCGGCCTGCGCACGGTCTCGGCCGAACTCAGCGTGGACGGCGGGCGCCGGGCCGCGGAGGACGCCCTGCGCTCCCCCGGCTCCCGCCCCACCGCGCTCGTCTGCGACGACGACTTCCTCGCCGCGGGCGCCTGCAAGGCGGCCCGCCGGCTCGGGCTTCGCATCCCCGACGACGTCTCCGTCACCGGCTTCGACGGCCTGACCCTCGCCACCGCACTCGAACCCGAACTGACCACGCTCACCCTCCCCGCCGAACAGGTCGGCGCCCGCGGGATGGCCGCGCTGCTCGCCGTCCTGGAAGGCCGCGAGCCCGAGACCGGAGACCTGCCCGTCTCCCTCGCCGTACGGGGCTCGACGGCCGCGCCCCGGCCCGCCTGAGAGGCGGACCGGGGCGCGGTGGGGAAATCGAGGAGCCGAAGGGAGCCGGCGGACTACTCGTCCTCCGCCTCCTCCAGGTCCGAAGGGGTGTCGGTCGGCTCGGTCTTGGCCACATCGGCCTGGAGCAACCGGGACAGCTGACGGCCCACGATGCGCTTGAACTTCCGCTGCTGGGGCCGTGTCCGGTCGAGCACCGCGACTTCGAGGCGCTCCGCGGGGATCTCCCGGTCGGTGCCGTTCGTCTGGCTCGACAGGGCCTGGACCGCCAGCATCAGTGCCTCGGCGAGCGACATGCCGTCCTGATGGCGCTGGTCGAGGAAGGTGCTGATCTGCTCGGAGTTGCCACCGACCGCGACCGAGCCGTGCTCGTCCACGATCGAGCCGTCGTGCGGCAGCCGGTAGATCTGGTCCTCTTCCGGCGTGCTGCCGACCTCGGCGACGACCAGCTCCACCTCGTACGGCTTCTCGCCGACGCTGGAGAAGATGGTGCCCAGCGTCTGCGCGTAGACGTTGGCGAGCCCACGGGCCGTCACATCGTCGCGGTCGTAGGTGTATCCCCGCAGATCCGCGTAACGCACCCCGCCGATGCGGAGGTTCTCGTACTCGTTGTACTTGCCGGCGGCCGCGAAGCCGATCCGGTCGTAGATCTCGCTGAACTTGTGCAGTGCGCGGGACGGGTTCTCGCCGACGAAGACGATGCCGTCGGCGTACTGGATGACAACCAGGCTGCGACCGCGGGCAATGCCCTTGCGGGCGTACTCCGCACGGTCGGCCATGGCCTGCTGGGGTGAGACATAGAACGGGGTCGACACCGGCTAACCGTCCCTTTCTGTCAGTGGCTGAGTCGTCTCGGGGCCTGCGCGGGCCTCAGAGGAGGGAGGCCCGGGGGCCGTCGGGCTGCTCCAGCCGCCGTGCCAGGACGGAGCGGGCCAGCTCGGAGGACTCGGCATCGGTGAGCCTGCGGAAGCCGTCCTCGGTGATGACGGTGACGATCGGGAAGATCCGGCGTGCCATGTCCGGGCCGCCCGTCGCCGAGTCGTCGTCGGCCGCGTCGTAGAGCGCCTGGATGACCAGCGTGGTCGTCTCCTGCTCCGTCAGGTCCTCGCGGTAGAGCTTCTTCATGGAGCCCCGGGCGAAGATCGAGCCGGAACCGGTGGCGGCGAAGCCGTGCTCCTCGGAGCGGCCGCCGGTGACGTCGTAGGAGAAGATGCGGCCCTTCTCGCGGTCCACGTCGTACCCCGCGAAGAGCGGGACCACGGCCAGGCCCTGCATGGCCATGCCGAGGTTGCCGCGGATCATCGTGGAGAGCCGGTTGGCCTTGCCCTCCAGGGAGAGCGTGGTGCCCTCGACCTTCTCGAAGTGCTCCAGCTCCAGCTGGAAGAGCTTGACCATCTCCACCGCGAGGCCCGCGGTGCCCGCGATGCCGACCGCCGAGTACTCGTCGGCCGGGAAGACCTTCTCGATGTCGCGCTGGGCGATCATGTTGCCCATCGTCGCCCGCCGGTCGCCGGCCAGCACGACTCCGCCGGGGAAGATGGCCGACACGATGGTCGTGCCGTGCGGCGCCTCGATGTGGCCCTGCACCGGCGGCATGACGCGCTTCCCGGGCAGCATCTCCGGCGAGTGGTCGGACAGGAAGTCCATGAATGAGGAGGAGCCGGGCGTCAGGAAGGCAGCTGGTAGACGCCCGGTGCCACGAGTGTTGGCTTCCACGAGTTTCCTTCCAAGTAGGCGGCAGCGCGACGGACGGTGCCGGGGAGATTCCCCAACAGGCCGATGGCCGAATTGCAGTTGAAGCTGAAGTACGACTGGACCCTACCCGCCGTGTGGCAGTGATCCACATGAACGGCCGGGCAGGACCGGCCAATTACGCGCTTGTCCTTGCTCGCGCGGGGGCCGGGCCGCGCCGCCGTGGGAAGCCCGCACCTTTGGCCGGGATTCCCACGACGCACCCCCTTGTTCACATCCGTGAACTACTGCCCACCCTTTTGAACGAACGACCGCACGAAGTCCTCGGCGTTCTCCTCGAGTACGTCGTCGATTTCATCCAGCACGGAATCGACGTCGTCCGACAGCTTCTCCTGCCGCTCCTTGAGGTCTTCCGAAGCCTGCGCGTCCTGCGCCTGCTCCTCGACCTCCTCGGTGGAACGCGTCGCCTTCTGCTGGCCGCCGCCGCTGTCCTTGGTCGCCATCTACCTCACCCCGCTCGGTTCGATGTCCTTGATCAGACCCTACAATCCGGGTCCGACATCGGCCCCGCACTCCGTGGAACGCGTGGGGCCTACCACTGTGTTTCCCACACCTGTGTGCTTTCAGCCGCCCGAGAGCACCCGCACCAGATCTTCGGCCGTCCGGCACCGGTCGAGCAGCGCCTTCACGTGATTACGCGTTCCGCGAAGGGGTTCCAGGGTTGGCACCCGCTGGAGCGAGTCCCGGCCCGGAAGATCGAAGATCACCGAGTCCCAGGAGGCCGCCGCGACGTCGTCCGCGTACTGGTCGAGGCAGCGCCCGCGGAAGTAGGCCCTGGTGTCCTCCGGGGGCTGCGTCTGGGCCCGCAGGATCCCGGGGTCGTCCAGGAGGCGCTTCATCTTGCCGCGGGCCACCAGACGGTTGTACAGGCCCTTCTCCGGCCGTACGTCGGCGTACTGGAGGTCCACCAGGTGCAGCCGCGCCGCGTCCCACTCCAGGCCGTCGCGGCGCCGGTAGCCCTCCATCAGCTCGCGCTTGGCGATCCAGTCGAGCTCGCCCGACAGGCTCATCGGGTCGTTCTCCAGCCGGTTCAGCACGTCCTCCCAGCGGACCAGGACGTCCTTGGTCTGCTCGTCGGCGTCCGCCCCGAACCGCTCGTCGACGTACTTGCGCGCCAGCTCGAAGTACTCCATCTGGAGCTGGACGGCCGTGAGCGTGCGGCCGCTGCGCAGCGTGACGAGGTGGTGCAGGGTGGGGTCGTGCGAGACCTGGTGGAGGGTGCGGACCGGCTGGTCCACGGCCAGGTCGACGTTGATGAACCCTTCCTCGATCATGGACAGGACCAAGGAGGTGGTGCCCAGCTTGAGGTAGGTCGAGATCTCCGAGAGGTTGGCGTCGCCGATGATCACGTGCAGGCGGCGGTACTTCTCCGCGTCGGCGTGCGGTTCGTCGCGCGTGTTGATGATCGGGCGCTTGAGGGTGGTCTCCAGACCGACCTCGACCTCGAAGTAGTCGGCCCGCTGGCTGATCTGGAAGCCGTGCTCGTGGCCGTCCTGGCCGATGCCGACGCGGCCGGCACCGGTGATGACCTGGCGCGAGACGAAGAACGGGGTCAGGTGGCGCACGATGTCCGAGAAGGCGGTCTCCCGCTTCATCAGGTAGTTCTCGTGCGTGCCGTACGAGGCGCCCTTGTTGTCGGTGTTGTTCTTGTACAGGTGGATCGGCTGGGCCCCGGGGAGCTGGGCGGCGCGCTCGGCCGCCTCGGCCATGATGCGTTCGCCCGCCTTGTCCCACAGGACGGCGTCCCGGGGGTTGGTGACCTCCGGGGAGCTGTACTCGGGGTGGGCGTGGTCGACGTAGAGCCGTGCCCCATTGGTGAGGATGACGTTGGCGAGGCCGATGTCCTCGTCGGTGAGCTGGCTCGAGTCGGCGGCCTCGCGGGCGAGGTCGAAGCCACGGGCGTCCCGCAGCGGGTTCTCCTCCTCGAAGTCCCAGCGGGCGCGGCGCGCCCGGTGCATCGCCGCCGCGTAGGCGTTGACGATCTGGGACGAGGTGAGCATGGCATTGGCGTTGGGGTGGCCGGGGACGGAGATCCCGTACTCCGTCTCGATGCCCATTACTCGCCGTACGGTCATGCGGCCCTCCTTGCCCGGCGGCGCTCCCCCGCGGGAGCGGCGCTCAAGTACCGCTGGTTCTCCGGTGCGTGTGCGGTGCCCGTCCCCGCACTGCGCGACTAGGCGGTACCGAAGAGCCTAGAACGCCTTTGCGCTGGTGGGGAGATCAATTGCGTCATTGCTCGTGCGCTGTTCGTGGCCTGAAAAGCAGTCGGCTGCGGATGCCCGCTCGGGCACCCGCAGCCGGCCTGCCTTTTACAGGTATTGACCGGTGTTGGCCACCGTGTCGATGGAGCGTCCGGTGTCCGCGCCCTGCTTTCCGGTGACGAGCGTGCGGATGAATACGATCCGTTCGCCCTTCTTTCCGGAAATCCTGGCCCAGTCGTCCGGGTTGGTGGTGTTCGGCAGGTCCTCGTTCTCCTTGAACTCGTCCACGCAAGCCTGGAGGAGGTGGGAGATCCGAAGGCCCTTCTGGTTCTGGTCGAGGAAGGCCTTGATGGCCATCTTCTTGGCCCGGTCCACGATGTTCTGGATCATGGCGCCGGAGTTGAAGTCCTTGAAGTACAGGACTTCCTTGTCGCCGTTGGCGTACGTGACTTCGAGGAAGCGGTTCTCCTCGGATTCCGCGTACATCTGCTCCACCACGGACTGGATCATCGCGTGGGTGGTGCCGTCCTTGTCCCCGCCGTGCTCGGCGAGGTCGTCGGAGTGCAGCGGCAGCGAGGACCTGAGGTACTTGGCGAAGATGTCCTTCGCCGCCTCCGCGTCCGGACGCTCGATCTTGATCTTCACGTCGAGCCGGCCGGGCCGCAGGATCGCGGGGTCGATCATGTCCTCGCGGTTGGAGGCGCCGATGACGATGACGTTCTCCAGGCCCTCCACGCCGTCGATCTCGGCGAGCAGCTGCGGGACGATGGTGTTCTCCACGTCCGAGCTGACACCGGATCCGCGGGTGCGGAAGAGGGATTCCATCTCGTCGAAGAAGACGATGACGGGGGTGCCCTCGCTCGCCTTCTCCCTGGCTCGCTGGAAGACCAGGCGGATGTGCCGCTCGGTCTCGCCGACGTACTTGTTGAGGAGCTCGGGGCCCTTGATGTTGAGGAAGTAGCTCTTCCCCGCGGGCTGGCCGGTGACCTCGGCGACCTTCTTGGCAAGGGAGTTGGCGACCGCCTTCGCGATCAGTGTCTTGCCGCATCCCGGCGGGCCGTAGAGCAGGATGCCCTTCGGCGGCCGCAGTTCGTGCTCCTTGAAGAGGTCGGGGTAGAGGTAGGGCAGCTCGACCGCGTCGCGGATCAGCTCGATCTGGTTGCCCAGACCGCCGATCTTGTCGTAGTCGACGTCCGGGACCTCTTCGAGGACGAGCTCCTCGACCTCGCTCTTGGGAACCACTTCGTAGACGTAGCCGGACCTGGGTTCCAGCAGGAGCGCATCGCCGGGGCGGATGGTGATGTCCAGGAGCGGCTCGGCGAGCCTCACCACCCGTTCCTCGTCGGTGTGCCCGATCACCAGGGCGCGCTCGCCGTCCTCCAGGATCTCCTTGAGGGTGACGATGTCCCCGGCGCGCTCGAACTCCATGGCCTCGACCACGTTGAGCGCTTCGTTGAGCATGACTTCCTGGCCGCGCCTCAGTTCGTCCGGTTCGACGCTGGGGCTGACGTTCACCCGGAGCTTGCGGCCCCCGGTGAAGATGTCGACGGTGCCGTCCTCGTTGGACTGCAGGAAGACTCCGAAGCCGGCCGGCGGCTGCGCGAGCCGGTCGACCTCCTCCTTGAGGGCCACGATCTGGTCGCGGGCCTCCCGGAGGGTGTTGGCGAGCCGCTCGTTCTGCGCGGACACGCCCGCCAGGCTGGTCTGCAACTCGACGATCCGCTCTTCGAGAATCCTCGTATGACGCGGCGAGTCGGCGAGCTTACGTCGCAGGACGGCGATTTCCTGCTCTAGATAGGCAACCTGGCCGGCTGGGTCCTCAGACCCCCGCACGGGCCGGATGCCGCGGTTGTTGTCGTCGTCGTGGGCTGCCACGGTCCTCACCTCCTCCAAGGGGAGCTGGACGCTTCCTGACCCTACCTGGGCTGGTGGTGATTGAAACCCCTAGATCACAAAGACTCTGAGGTGTGTCTGATCTTCACCCTTGCGCTCTCCCTCACGTCAGGTGAATACCCACCCAGCAACATCGGAAAGCGGGCGGTTGTTATCGTCGATGGAGTCAACACCCGTCAGGGCTGGCATCGATTGATTCATTCGCGCAGGAACGGCAGGCACATGAACGAGGCTCTCGAAGTCTGGATCGACCAGGACCTGTGCACCGGCGACGGCATCTGTGTCCAGTACGCCCCCGAGGTCTTCGAGCTGGACATCGACGGGCTTGCGTATGTGAAGAGCTCGGACGACGAGTTGCTGCAGACGCCGAAGGCGACAACACCCGTGCCGCTGCCGCTGCTCCAGGACGTCGTGGACTCCGCCAAGGAGTGCCCCGGCGACTGCATTCACGTGCGCCGGGTTTCGGACAGCGTGGAGGTGTACGGGCCCGACGCGGAGTAGCCGCCGGGCCGCCGGACGCCGTGGCGGGCCGGTTGCGCGCGGGGTCCGCGCTCAGGCGCCGATGGCCTCGGCGCCGGTGGAGCGGACGAACTTGCCCGCTCGCCAGCGCCATTTGACCTGTTGGCGTACGTCCGGTTCGTAGCGCGGTACGTCGTCCGACGAGTAGCCGAGCAGCGTCGCCGCCACCGCTCCGTCGCGGACCATGAGGTCGCTCACGCTCTGCTTGTCCGCGGGGTCCACCAGCGTCGCCACCACGCGCGGCGTCGTGCCCTTCGCCGTCGGCCGGGTCAGCACGTAGACGCCGCTGGGCGGGGTGCCGCCGCCGGCGTTGCAGTGCACGATCGCGACGGTTTCCGGGACGCCGTCGCCGTCGAGGTCGCCGGAGGCCTTCTTCTCCACCACGGTGCCCAGGGGTCCGCAGTCCAGCGGGAAGGCGACCGTGCCCGGGTCGGGTGCGGCCTCGGTGGTGAGCGGGGCGCTGTGTCCGCCGGGGGTCTGGGAGGCCTTGGCCGGGTCCGGTGTCAGGAGGCCGGCGAGGGCGACCACGGCGGACATCGCGGTGGCGGTGGCGACCCAGTGCACGGGGCGGGCGTGGGTGTGCGCGAGCTCAGGGACGGCGGCATTCTGCACGCGGGAAGTCTCCTGTGAAGGGCGGTGCGGGTGGCGGGGGGTGGCCAGCATCGTGCCACACGTCACATGGGCGTGGAATACCGGGGCACCGGGCTCAACGTAAAGGCGCCGCCGCCGAGTTCCCGGGTCGGTCCGGGAACTCGGCGGCGGCGCCGGTTCGTTGTACGGGGCCCAGCTTCAGGACGGGTCAGTCCTTGTTGGGGCCCTCGTAGTCGTCGCCGTAGGCGCCCTTGGCGGGGCGGCGGCGGCGCATGGGGGGCTCGACGCCGTCCGCGAGGCGGCGTGCGGTGACGAGGAAGCCGGTGTGGCCGATCATCCGGTGGTCCGGGCGGACGGCGAGGCCTTCGACGTGCCAGTTGCGGATCATCGATTCCCAGGGCTGCGGCTCGGCGAAGCAGCCGATCTCGCGGATGGACTCCACGGTGCGCGAGAGCTGGGTGGTGGTGGCCACGTAGCAGCACAGGATGCCGCCGGGCACGAGTGCCTTGGAGACGGCGTCCAGGCACTCCCAGGGGGCGAGCATGTCCAGGATGACGCGGTCGACGTCGGTGTCCGACAGGTTGTCCTGGAGGTCGCCCACGGTGAGCTGCCAGGCCGGGTGCGGGCCGCCGAAGTAGCGCTCCACGTTCTGCGTGGCGATCTCGGCGAAGTCCTCGCGGCGCTCGTAGGAGTGCAGCATGCCGTGGTCGCCGACGGCGCGCAGCAGGAAGGCGCTCAGGGAGCCCGATCCGACGCCGGCCTCGACGACGCGGGCCCCGGCGAAGATGTCCGCGAAGGCCAGGATCTGCCCCGCGTCCTTGGGGTAGACCACGGCGGCGCCGCGGGGCATGGACAGGACGAAGTCGGGGAGCAGGGGGCGCAGCGCGAGATAGGCGACGTTTCCCGTGGTTCGGACAACACTGCCCTCGGGAGCACCGATCAGCTCGTCGTGCGGGAAGGAACCCTTGTGGGTGTGGAAATTCTTCCCGGCTTCGAGCGTGAACGTGTAGTGGCGTCCCTTGGGGTCGGTGAGCTGGACCTGGTCCCCGACCTTGAAGGGCCCGCGACGGCGGGCGGCACCGGTCGGTTCGGACATACGACCAGAGTACCGGCCGTTCCAGGTCTCGAACGCCACGCCGGTGGCGGCGCGGGGGTTACGAGCCGGGCCGTGCCATGGCCGCCACGAAGGCCTTCTCCACGTCGGCGGCGGAGAGCACTCCGTAGATCTCGCCGGTCTCCTCGACGACGAGGTACTCGGTGGCGGGGGTGGCCCTGAGCAGGTCGAGCAGGGGCTCTCCGGCGAGTTCGGCGGGGACGCGCATGCCGTCGGTGAGGTCCTGGGCGAGGCCGCTGACGGCGACCCAGGGGCGGCGGTGTTCGGGCACGCCGACGATGGCTGCCTCGCGGACCAGGGCGGTGGGGTCGCCGTGCCCGTCGACGACGACCAGGGCGCGGGCGCCCGATTCGTTGGCGCGGCGCAGCGCCTCGGAGAGCGGGGTGGTGGACTCGACGGGGACGGCGCGCCGGGTCAGGCTGCGGGCGCGCAGCTCCGGCAGGTGTTCGCGCAGCCGGGCCATGCGCAGGCTGTTGCCGGCGCCGGTCCAGATGATCGCGGCGAGGATGGCGGCGAGCAGCGCGTCGGTGACGGTGTCCATGCCGCTGACCTCGTCGGGCGAGTTGCCGAGGGCGCCGGTCTGGGTGAGCATCGGCAGGCCGATGAGGACCGTGACGGCCAGAGCGCGGCCGACCCAGGCGGCGGCGACGGTGCCGCTCATGGGCTTGCCGGTGATCTTCCAGACGACGGCACGGAGCATGCGGCCGCCGTCGAGGGGCAGTCCGGGCAGGAGGTTGAAGCCGGCGACGATGAGGTTGGAGACCATCAGGCCGGCGAGCAGCACGCCGGGAACGGTGCCGGGTTCGACGGCTTTCATGCCGAGGTAGAAGAGACCGGACAGGACGAGCGAGAGCAGGGGGCCGACGAAGGCGAGGACGAACTCGCGCCCCGGCGTCTCGGTCTCCTTCTCGATCTCGGAGACCCCGCCGAAGAACTGGAGCTGGATGCGGCGCACCGGCAGCTGGAAGCGCAGCGCGGCCACGGTGTGGGCGAGTTCGTGGACCAGGACCGACGCGTAGAAGGCCACGGCGAAGAAGAGGGAGACGAGGTAGCGGGCCGCGCCGAGTTCGGGCAGGACGCGGTCGAGCTGGCCGCCGAAGACCCAGGTGATGAGGGCGGCGACCAGGAACCAGCTGGGGGCGACGTAGACGGGCACTCCGAAGGGGCGGCCCATCAGAAGACCGCCGCCGGGGCCGGGACGCGGCTGCTTGCCGTTGCCGGGGCCCGAGCCGGGCTTCTTGTCCTGCGCGCCGGACCGCGGCCGTCCGCTCTTGCCGCTTTCGCCGCTGTCTTCCACGGGTTCCCTTCGTCGGTACGATGTCTTCCCTGGAATGTGCCCCGGGGCACGGGCCGGACCCTTTTCGTCCGCCGCGTGTTCGCCGCATGGTGCGATACCACGATCATGCAGGGTGAGGGCACCTGTCGTCGATGGTATTCCGCTCGCTGTCAGTGGCGGGTCGTAGGGTCTGAGTCATGAGTACGAGCACGGGTGGGGCCGCGGCCGCCCAGCAGCCCACATCGCTGTCGCCGTCGCGGGCGAACGACTTCATGCAGTGCCCGCTGCTGTACCGGTTCCGGGTGATCGACCGGCTGCCGGAGAAGCCCAGCGAGGCCGCCACCCGCGGCACGCTGGTGCACGCGGTCCTGGAGCGGCTCTTCGACGATCCCGCGGCCGAGCGCACCGCGCCGCGCGCCAAGTCGATGATCCCCGGGCAGTGGGACCGCCTGCTCGAGGCGAAGCCGGAGCTGACCGAGCTGTTCGCCGAGGACGCCGAGGGCGAGCGGCTCGCCCGCTGGCTCGGCGAGGCCGAGCGGCTCGTGGAGCGCTGGTTCTCGCTGGAGGACCCCACACGTCTTGAGCCGGTGGAGCGGGAGTTCTTCGTGGAGACGGAGCTGGATTCGGGGCTGCGGCTGCGCGGGGTCATCGACCGGGTGGACGTGGCTCCCACCGGCGAGGTTCGGATCGTCGACTACAAGACGGGCAAGGCCCCCCGGCCGCAGTACGCGGAGGGCGCGCTCTTCCAGATGAAGTTCTACGCCCTGGTGGTGTGGCGCCTGAAGCAGGTGGTGCCGCGCAGGCTTCAGCTGGTCTACCTCGGCAGTGGTGACGTGCTGACGTACGACCCGGTCGAGGCGGACCTGGTGCAGGTGGAGCGGAAGCTGCTCGCGCTGTGGGAGGCGATCCGGCTCGCCACGGAGACGGGTGACTGGCGGCCGCGGCCGACCAAACTGTGCGGCTGGTGCGACCATCAGGCGGTCTGCCCGGAATTCGGGGGGACTCCCCCGGTATACCCGCTGTCCATCGTCCCGGTGTCCGATCCGGCAGGCTGAGCCCACCGGTTTCCGGCGGTCGGCGGCCCGCTCCTCCGGGTGCTCCGGGCGGGGCCGCGGCGGCCGTGCCCGGACGGACCGGCCCGGGGTGAGCAGGGCAGAATGGGCCGGGTCCAGCAATCTGATGAGGAGTACCCGTGGCGATCCGCGTCCTACTGGTCGACGACCAGCCGCTGCTGCGCACCGGCTTCCGCATGATCCTGGAGGCCGAGCAGGACATCGCGGTGGTCGGCGAGGCCGGTGACGGTCTGCAGGCCCTCGACCAGGTGCGGGCGCTCCAGCCCGATGTGGTCCTCATGGACATCCGGATGCCGCGGATGGACGGGGTGGAGGCGACCCGGCAGATCAGCGGGCCGGGCAAGGACGGGCCGGCCAAGGTGCTCGTCCTGACCACCTTCGATCTCGACGAGTACGTGGTGGAGGCGCTCAAGGCGGGAGCCAGCGGCTTCCTCCTGAAGGACGCGCCCGCCACGGAGCTGGTGCAGGCGATCCGGGTGGTCGCGGCCGGCGAGGCGATGTTGGCGCCGTCGATCACACGGCGGCTGCTCGACAAGTACGCCGACCACCTGCCGTCCGGGGAGGACCCGGTGCCGGACACGCTGCACACGCTGACCGACCGTGAGGTCGAGGTCCTGAAGCTGGTCGCCCGTGGCCTTTCCAACGCGGAGATCGCGGCGGACCTGTTCGTCAGCGAGACGACGGTCAAGACGCATGTGGGGCATGTGCTGACGAAGCTCGGGTTGCGGGACCGGGTTCAGGCGGCGGTCTATGCGTATGAGAGTGGGCTGGTTCGGCCGGGTGCACAGTAGGGCGGGACGGCTCCCTTGGCCACCGGGGCTCCGCCCCCGGACCCCGGCTCCTCGAACGCCGGAGGGGCGGAGGGGCTGAGGGCTGAGGGGGGCCGCGTCGGTCGAGTGTCGGGTGCGGGTGCGCCGTGGCTGATCGCGCGGTTCCCCGGGGCCCCAGCAGGGGGCGGTCCCTGACGTTCGGCGTCGGGTGCGGGCCGGCGGGGGTTGCTCGCGCGGTTCCCCGCGGCCCTGAGCGGGGTGACCGGAACTGGCCGTCAGCCCTTTTTGATTTCCCAGAAGCGGAAGACCGTTGACGGGTCCAGGGTCCACTCCAGGCCCGTGATTCCGGTGCGGGCCACCGCGTACTGCTTGCCCTGCCACAGGGGCAGGACGGGGACGTCGTCGGCGACGATGTCCTGGAGCCGCGCGAAGTCGGCCTCCGTGGCGCCGCGGTCCGCGGTGGCCGCGGTCTCCGGGAGGATCTCGTCGGTGATCTGCTTGTCCGTGTAGTTGTTGGACAGCACATTGCCCTTGCCGAAGAACGGCAGGGTGAAGTTGTCCGGGTCCGGGTAGTCGGGCACCCAGCCCTTCACGTACACGCCGTACTTTCCGGCCTCGATGTCCTTCTCGTACTGCTTGAACTCGACCGACTTCACGTCCGCGTCGAACAGTCCGCTCGCGTTGAGCTGGGCCGCGATGGTCCTCAACTCCTCGTCGGTGGAGGGTCCGTAGCGGCTGGGCGTCGACCAGAGCGTCAGCTTCACCTTGCCGGTGATGCCCGCCGAGTGCAGCGCCGCCTTCGCCTTGGCGGGCTGGGGGCTGCCCCCGTACGCGTCGAAGAACGCGGTGCTGTGCGCGGTGATGCCGCTCGGGACGACCGAGTACAGGGGGCTCGCGGTGGACGAGTAGACGTCGCGCACCAGGGCCTCGCGGTCGACGAGATAGGCGATCGCCTTGCGCACCCCGAGCTTGCCCGCGACCGGGTCCTTCATGTTGAAGACCAGGTCCTGGACCTCGGCGCTGGTGCCCTCGATGACGTCGACGCCCTTCTTTCCGGCCGTCGACGAGGCCTGGAGGGCGGCGGTGTCCTTGGCGGTGAGGCCTCGGTAGGCGAGGTCGACGTCGCCCTTGTCGAGGGCCACGGCCAGCGCCTTCTGGTCGCCGTGGAAGAGCTTCAGGGTCAGGCCCGTGTTCTTGGCCCGCACCGTGCCCTTGTAGGCGGAGTTGACCGAGAAGACGGCTTGCTTCTCGCCGAAGGAGTCCAGCTTGTAGACGCCGGAGCCCACCGCCTTGCCGTCGGTGCGGAGCTTGTCGGCCGGGTACTCCTTGTGGTCGACGATCGAACCGGCACCGGAGGCGATCTTGCTGGGGAAGGTCGCGTCCGGGACCTTGAGGTGGAAGACGACCGTCGCCGCGTCCGGGGTGTCGACCTTGCCGAGGGTGGCGAGCATCGGCGCCGGGCCGCTGTCGTCGTTGATCTTCAGGATGCGCTCGAAGGAGTACTTGACGTCCTCGGACGTGAGCTTGTCGCCGTTGCTGAAGGCGAGTCCCGGCCGCAGCGTGCAGCGGTAGACCGTGGAGCCGCCCGCGTCGAAGCTGCACGCCTGCGCGGCCTCGGGCTGCGGCGTCGAGCTGCCCTTGGGGAAGCTGAGCAGCGACTGGAACACGTTGTTGAACAGCAGCCACGAGCCGGGGTCGTACCCGGAGGCCGGGTCGGTGGCCAGGATGTCGTCGGACATTCCCATGACCACCGAACCGCCGTCACTGGCGGAGGCACCGCCCTGCTGCGTGCCGCACCCGGTGAGGGCGCCGGCGGCCACTCCCGCCGCGAGAGGGGCCGTCAGCCATCGGTTGCGTATCTTCACGTGCGGGTGCCTCACAGAGCTGCTTGCGGGGGGTGGCCGGCCGCGCGCGTGGGGGGCGCGGCCGGGTCGTGCGTCAGGCCTTGCCTCGGCCCAGCTCCCAGAGCTGAAGGTTGGAGGAGGAGTTGATGGCCCATTCGGTGCCGGTGATGTCGGTGCGGGCCGCGACGTACTGCTTGCCCTGCCACAACGGGATGACCGGGACGTCGTTGGCGACGATGTCCTGGATCTGCTCGAACGACTTCGACGCCTGGTTGCGGTCGGCCGCCACCCGCGACTCGGGGATCAGCGTGTTGCGGATGTCGTTGCTGACGTACGGGGTGTGCAGGAAGTTGTCCGAGCCGAAGAACGGCGCGATGAAGTTGTCCGGGTCCGGGAAGTCGGGGAACCAGCCGAGGCCGTAGACCGCGTAATCACCCTTCTTCTGGGCCGGGCGGAACTTCGACCACTCGGTGCCCTGCACGGTGGTGCTGAACAGACCGGTCGCGTTCAGCTGCTGCGACAGGTTCTTGAACTCGTCCGCGGTGATCGAACCGTAGTGGTCCTTGGTGTAGTTCAAGGTCAGCTTGACGGGCGTCTGTATGTTGGCGGCCTTGAGGATCTGCGCCGCCTTGGCCTTGCTCGCCTCGCCGTACTTGTTGAAGAACGAGTTGGTGTGCCCGGCGATCGAGGTGGGGATCAGCGAGTACAGCGGCTCGGCGGACTGCCCGTACACCTTGCTCACCAGGGTGCTGCGGTCGATGGACTGGGCCATCGCCTGACGCACGGCCTTGTTCTTGACCGCCGGGTCCTCGGTGTTGAAGCCCAGGTAGCGGATCTCGAGGCCGGGCATCTCGACCAGGTTGATGTCCTTGCTGGGGCTGACCTGCATCTGCTGGATCTGCCCGGGTGACATGGCGCGCGCCATCAGGTCGATGTCGCCCTTGCCGAGCGCCGTGCCCATCGCTTCCGCGGACGGGAAGGAGCGCAGCTCGACCTTGTCGTTGGCGAACTTCACGTCGCCCTTGTAGTTCGGGTTCTTGGTGAAGGTGAACTTCACCGCCTGGTCGCCCTTGACGTCGGCCTTCATCGTGTACGGCCCGGAGCCGTCCACCTCGAAGCCGCCGCGCAGCTTCTTCGGCTCGTACTTGTCCTTCGGCACGATGCCGGCGGCGGGCGTCGCGAGCTTGTACGGGAAGGTCGCGTCGGGCGTCTTCAGGTGGAAGACGATCTCGGTGCCGCCCTTGGTGTCCATCGTGTCGATGTTGTCGAGGAGACCGGCGGGGCCGTTGTCGTCCTTGATGTCGATGACGCGCTGGATGGAGTACTTCACGTCGTCGGCGGTCACCTTGGTGCCGTCGGAGAACTCCAGGCCGCTGCGCAGGGTGCAGCGGTAGCTCTCGTTCTCCTTGTCGGTGAAGCCGCACGAGGAGGCCGCGTCGGGGACGGGCAGGCCGCCGCCGCGCGGAACGTGGACCAGCGACTGGGTCGTCTGCATCATCACGTTCCAGATGCCGGTCTCGTACGCGTGCGCCGGATCGAAGGGGGCGGGGGCGTCCTTGGTGGCCACGAACTGGTCCGTGGTTCCCACGACGATGGTCTTGCCGCCGTCTCCCCCGCTCTCCGATCCGCCGCAGGCGGCGAGTACGGGAGCGAGCAGGCCCACTACGGCCGGCAGCACCAAAGTCTTGCGGTTCATCCTGGACGATCTCCCTTGTCCGGCACTTTGGGCTGGAGCTGTGTACGGGACACTCGCCGCGTCCGCCCGTTCGGGGCGGGGCGATCGGGCCGGGTTTGTGCGATCGGACCTGCGCTCCCGTCCGCGGGGTGTGCGGCGGGACAGATAAGGGTGCGGCGAAGTTCTCGCGACGAGATTAGTGCGCGCCGCGCGCAAAGCTGGAACTGGCTTCCGGGCGCGGGGAATCGATCGGTCCACTGGTCTGCCGGGCCCCCGATACGGAACGCCGGAATGTTTCGTACACGGGTTCACCAAACGGGACACAAAGGCACGCCGGGGGACGTCCCAGGGCCGGGATCGGGCCGCTGTCGACCCCGCGTCGGGTGATGAACGTCACCAGTGGCGCCGTTTGACTGCGGAGGATCCGCGCCGCGGAAGGTGACGGTCCACGCACGCGCGGCTGCGCGGCGTTTCCGCCGAGGCCGCGGGCGGGGAGGACCGGCGGAGGGAGGGGCCGGCATACGGAGGGCCGGCCGGGGGGAGGCCCGGCGGAGGGAGGGCCCGGCGGAGGGAGGGCCCGGCGGAGCGGGGACCCGGGCGCGGGGGGCCGGCTAGTTCACCCGCGTGATCAGGGTACGCAGGAACGCCAGGTCGACCTCTTCGAGCGAGCCGACCACGACCCGGCCGGCGGTGGCCTCGATGGGGGCCACGGACGGCACCGCGACGACCCGGCAGCCCGCCGCCTCGGCCGCGGCGACGCCGGTCGCGGTGTCCTCCACCACGGCGCATCCGGCCGGGTCCGCGCCGAGACCGCGGGCGGCGATCAGGTAGGGGTCGGGGTACGGCTTGGTGCGGGCCACCTCGTCGCCCGCGACGGTCAGCGCGAAGTGCTCGGGGCCCAGCGAGTGCACGATCTTGTCGATGATGCGGCGGTGCGACGCGGAGACCAGGGCGGTGGGGACGCGGTGCGCGGCGAGCTCGGCGAGCAGCCCCGCGGCGCCCGGCATCAGCGGGACGCCCCGGGAGATCCGCGCCTCGAAGTGGTCGTTGAGCAGCACGGTCAGTTCGGGCACGGTGATGTCGGCGCCGGTGGCCTCGATGAGGAAGGCCGCGCTGCGCGTCATGGGCCCGCCGACCACCACGTCCCGCCACGACTCGTCCAGGACGTGCCCGAGGGTCGCGAACGCCTCGCGCTCGGCGTCCCACCAGAACCCCTCGGTGTCGACGAGCGTGCCGTCCATGTCGAGGAGCACGGCCTGGAGGGCGGAGCCTTCGGCCATGCGTGTCTGCGCCAGCGGCGTGGCCCTGGGCGTCGTGGTCGTGGTCGTGCTCGTCGTCGTGGGGACCGTACTGGTCATCGGCACACCTCCTGAAGGGACGCAAAGGCCGGCCGCCTCCCCCAGTGGGGAAAAGCGACCGGCCTTTTTACTGGGCCGACCAGTGTACGTCCGGTCCGCTGAACGTGCGCTGAATTAACCGGGGCGCTTGGTCATCGGGCGTTGAAGTACTTGGCTTCGGGGTGGTGGATGACGATGGCGTCGGTGGACTGCTCCGGGTGGAGCTGGAACTCCTCGGAGAGGTGGACGCCGATCCGCTCCGGTTCGAGCAGCTCGGCGATCTTGGCCCGGTCCTCGAGATCGGGGCAGGCGCCGTACCCGAGCGAGAAGCGCGCGCCGCGGTACTTGAGCGCGAACATGTCCTCCACGTCGGAGGGGTCCTCGCCTGCGAAGCCGAGCTCGGAACGCACCCGGGCGTGCCAGTACTCGGCGAGCGCCTCGGCCAACTGGACGGACAGGCCGTGCAGTTCGAGGTAGTCGCGGTAGGAGTTGGCCTCGAACAGCTTGGCCGTCTCCTCGCCGATCCGGGAGCCGACGGTGACGACCTGGAGGCCGACCACGTCCACCTCGCCGGACTCCTCGGGGCGGAAGAAGTCCGCGAGGCACAGGCGGCGGCCGCGGCGCTGGCGCGGGAAGGTGAAGCGGGTGCGCTCGCTGCCGTCGTCGTTGAGGAGGATCAGGTCGTCGCCCTTGGACACGCAGGGGAAGTAGCCGTGCACGACGGCCGCCTCCAGGAGGCCCTCGGTGTGCAGCTTGTCGAGCCAGCCGCGCAGGTGGGGGCGGCCCTCGGTCTCCACCAGCTCCTCGTACGTCGGTCCGCCCTTGCGGGCTTCCTTGAGGCCCCACTGGCCCTTGAACAGGGCGCCCTCGTCGAGCCAGGACGCGTACTCCTTGAGCGGGATGCCCTTGACGACGCGGGTCCCCCAGAACGGCGGGGTGGGCACCGGGTTGTCGGTGGCCACGTCCGAGCGCACCGAACCCTCCGGCTCCTCGGTCACTTCCAGGACCGGAGTGTCCCGCTTGGGCACCCGGCGCTGCTTGAGCTCGGGCAGGACCACGCCGGGCACGCCGCGCTTGACGCCGATCAGGGCGTCCATGAGCCGCAGGCCCTCGAACGCGTCGCGGGCGTAGCGGACTTCGCCCTCGTAGATCTCGTGCAGGTCCTGCTCGACGTAGGCGCGGGTGAGGGCTGCGCCGCCGAGGATGACGGGGTACTCGGCCGCCAGCTTGCGCTGGTTCAGCTCCTCCAGGTTCTCCTTCATGATCACGGTGGACTTGACCAGGAGGCCGGACATGCCGATCACGTCGGCGCGGTGCTCCTCGGCGGCTTCCAGGATCGCGGAGACCGGCTGCTTGATGCCGAGGTTGACGACGTTGTAGCCGTTGTTGGACAGGATGATGTCGACGAGGTTCTTGCCGATGTCGTGGACGTCGCCGCGCACGGTGGCCAGCACGATCGTGCCCTTGCCCTCCGCGTCCGACTTCTCCATGTGCGGCTCCAGATGGGCCACCGCCGCCTTCATCACCTCGGCGGACTGGAGCACGAACGGCAGCTGCATCTGGCCGGAGCCGAACAGTTCGCCGACCACCTTCATGCCGGCGAGCAGGGTGTTGTTCACGATGTCCAGGGCGGGCGTGTCCTGGAGCGCCTCGTCGAGGTCGGCCTCCAGGCCGTTCTTCTCGCCGTCGATGATGCGGCGCTGGAGCCGCTCGTCCAGGGGCAGCGCGAGCAGCTCCTCGGCCTTGCCCGCCTTCATCGACTTCATGTTGACGCCCTCGAACAGCTCCATGAGCCGCTGGAGGGGGTCGTAGCCTTCGGCGCGCCGGTCGTAGATCAGGTCCAGGGCGACCTTGACCTGCTCCTCCTCCAGGCGGGCGATGGGGAGGATCTTGGAGGCGTGCACGATCGCGGAGTCGAGGCCGGCCTTGACGCACTCGTCGAGGAAGACGGAGTTGAGGACGACGCGGGCGGCCGGGTTGAGGCCGAAGGAGATGTTGGACAGGCCGAGGGTGGTCTGCACGTCGGGCCGGCGGCGCTTGAGTTCGCGGATCGCCTCGATGGTGGCGATGCCGTCCTTGCGGGACTCCTCCTGGCCGGTGCAGATGGTGAACGTGAGGGTGTCGATGAGGATGTCCGCCTCGTGCACCCCCCAGTTGCCGGTCAGGTCCTCGATGAGGCGCTCGGCGATGGCGACCTTGGTCTCGACGGTGCGGGCCTGGCCCTCCTCGTCGATGGTGAGCGCGATCAGCGCGGCGCCGTGCTCGGCCGCCAGCTGGGTGACCTTCACGAAGCGCGACTCGGGTCCGTCGCCGTCCTCGTAGTTGACGGAGTTGATGACCGCACGGCCGCCGAGCTTCTCCAACCCGGCCCGCAGGACCGGGAGTTCGGTGGAGTCCAGGACGATGGGCAGGGTGGAGGCGGTCGCGAAGCGGCCGGCCAGCTCGGCCATGTCCGCCACGCCGTCACGGCCGACATAGTCCACGCACAGGTCGAGCATGTGGGCGCCCTCGCGGATCTGGTCGCGCGCCATCTCCACGCAGTCGTCCCAGCGGGCCTCCAGCATGGCCTCGCGGAACTTCTTCGACCCGTTGGCGTTGGTCCGCTCGCCGATCGCCATGTACGCGGTGTCCTGGCGGAACGGCACCGTCTGGTAGAGCGAGGCGGCGCCCGGCTCGGGGCGCGGACTGCGCTCCCCGGGGGCGGTGCCGCGCACCCGCTCCACGACCTGGCGCAGGTGCTCCGGCGTCGTACCGCAGCACCCGCCCACCAGGGAGAGGCCGTAGTCGCGGACGAAGTTCTCCTGCGCGTCCGCGAGGCCCTCGGGGCCGAGCGGGAAGTGGGCGCCGTCGCGGGTCAGGACGGGCAGGCCGGCGTTGGGCATGCAGAGCAGCGGGATGCGGGAGTGCCGGGTCAGGTAGCGCAGGTGCTCGCTCATCTCGGCGGGGCCGGTCGAGCAGTTCAGGCCGATCATGTCGATGCCGAGCGGTTCGAGCGCGGTCAGCGCGGCGCCGATCTCGGAGCCGAGCAGCATCGTGCCGGTCGTCTCGAAGGCGAGCGAGACGACCAGGGGCAGGTCGGTCCCGGTCGCCTCCATGGCGCGGCGGGCTCCGAGCACGGCCGACTTCGTCTGGAGCAGATCCTGGGTGGTCTCGACGATCAGGGCGTCCGCGCCGCCCGCGAGCAGGCCCTCGGCGTTGGCCTGGAAGCCGTCGCGCAGCGTCTTGTAGTCGATGTGCCCGAGGGTCGGCAGCTTCGTGCCGGGGCCGATGGAGCCGAGCACCCAGCGCTGCTGTCCGGTCGACGCGGTGAACTCGTCGGCGACCTCGCGGGCGATCCGGGCGCCGGACTCCGACAGTTCGAAGACCCGCTCGGGGATGTCGTACTCGCTCATCGCGGTGTGGTTGGCGCCGAAGGTGTTGGTCTCCACGCAGTCCACACCGACCGCGAAGTACGCCTCGTGGACCGAGCGCACGATGTCGGGCCGGGTCGCGTTGAGGACCTCGTTGCAGCCTTCGAGGTCCTGGAAGTCCTCCAGGGTGGGATCCTGCGCCTGCAGCATGGTTCCCATCGCACCGTCCGCCACCACCACCCGGGTGGCGAGGGCCTCACGGAGGGCGTCGATACGGGTCCGGCTGTCAGCGGAAGGGGTCGGCAACGAGGCCATGGATTTACTCCCTGGAGTGCGACGGCTGTCGGCTTTGCGCCCTCCGGTGGGAGGGCACACGCGGCCAGCCTAACCGGGCGGTGCCCGGCCGCGCGCGGGTGTATCAGGGGGCGGACGCGGAGGATGGGGCCGCGCACAGCCATCCTGAAGGGGCCGGGGGGTGACTGTCACGGTGACACGAGGTCGGCAACGGCCGATACTGTTCAGCATTGTCGAACCAGTCATGTCAGAGCCGGCCGCGTCAGGGGCGACAGCCGGTTCAGCAGTGCCCGAAAGGGAGGGAGCGCGATGGCGCGCAACATCCAGTCGCTCGAACGGGCGGCCGCCATGCTGCGGCTGCTCGCGGGCGGCGAGCGACGGCTCGGCCTGTCCGACGTGGCCTCCTCGCTGGGCCTCGCCAAGGGCACCGCGCACGGCATCCTGCGCACGCTGCAGGCCGAGGGCTTCGTGGAGCAGGACCCGGCGTCGGGCCGCTACCAGCTGGGCGCCGAGCTGCTGCGCCTGGGCAACAGCTATCTGGACGTCCACGAGCTGCGGGCCCGCGCCCTGGTGTGGACCGACGACCTGGCGCGGTCCAGCGGCGAGAGCGTGTACGTGGGGGTGCTCCACCAGCAGGGCGTGCTGATCATGCACCACGTCTTCCGGCCCGACGACAGCCGCCAGGTGCTGGAGGTGGGGGCCATGCAGCCGCTGCACTCCACGGCCCTGGGCAAGGTGCTCTCCGCGTACGACCCGGTGGCGCACACCGAGGCCGTGGACAAGGTGCACGAGGCGTTCACGCCCGGCACCGTCACCTCGGCCGACGGTTTCGAGGAGCTGCTCGCGCTGACCCGGGCGCGCGGCTGGGGCTCCGACATCGAGGAGACCTGGGTGGGCGTCGCCTCGGTGGCCGCCCCCATCCACGACCGGCGCAGGATGCCGGTCGGCGCGGTGGGCGTCACGGGAGCCGTGGAGCGCGTCTGCAAGGAGGGCGAGGTGCGGCCCGACCTGGTGGCCGCGGTGCGCGACTGTGCCCGCGCGGTCTCGCGGGACCTGGGCGCCGGCCGCTTCTAGCGCCTCCCCGCCCGGCCCACGGGCCCTGTTCGGGGCCCTCGCGAGGGCTTCGAGTTGCCCCCGGGCCCGGGTCGGCGTTTGGTGGTTCGTACCACCTGGTAACGATCGGGATTCCCGCCACATAAGTATTGACGCGCAGTTAACCCGAGGGCAAAACTGCCGTTCAACGGTCGGCATTGTCGAACACCTACCGGCAATACGAGTTAGAGTGTGACAACGCCATGGGCCGGCAGTCCTCAGCACGAGGGCGCGGAACACCGGAGGAACCCGGTGCTCTGCCTGTTGGGGTTTCCCCCTGGACGAAGGACAAAGGAGTCGCGGATGTCCAGCCACGACATCTTCATCGGCGAGACCATCGGTACCGCCATACTGATCCTGCTGGGCGGTGGCGTCTGCGCCGCCGTCACCCTGAAGCGTTCCAAGGCGCGCAACGCCGGCTGGCTCGCGATCACCTTCGGGTGGGGCTTCGCGGTCCTGACCGGTGCCTACATCTCGGCCCCGCTCTCGGGCGCCCACCTCAACCCCGCGGTGACCCTGGGTCTCGCGATCGAGGGCGGCACCAAGTGGAGCGACGTCCCCGTGTACCTCGGCGGACAGATCCTCGGCGCCATGATCGGCGCGGTGCTGGTGTGGCTCGCCTACTACGGCCAGTTCCACGCCCACCTGACCGACCCCGAGATCGTGGGTGAGGCGGAGGGCAAGTCCGTCGAGGCCCGCGAGAGCGCGGCCGGCCCGGTGCTCGGCGTCTTCTCGACCGGCCCGGAAATCCGCAACGTGGTCCAGAACGTGGTCACGGAGGTCATCGCCACCATCGTGCTGGTCCTGGCCATCCTGACCCAGGGCCTCAACGGCGACGGCAAGGGTCTCGGCGTCATCGGTGTCCTGATCACCGCGCTCGTCGTGGTCGCGATCGGCCTCTCGATCGGCGGTCCGACCGGCTACGCCATCAACCCGGTCCGTGACCTCGGTCCGCGCATCGTGCACTCCCTGCTGCCGCTGCCCAACAAGGGCGGCTCGGACTGGAGCTACGCGTGGATCCCGGTCGTCGGCCCGCTGATCGGCGGAGCGATCGCCGGCGGCATCTACAACATCGCCTTCGCCTGACGAGACACGACGCGACGACCCCCTTCGGACTTCCGGGAGCACCCATGAGCGACATCCACTCCACCGGCCCGTTCATCGCGGCCATCGACCAGGGCACCACCTCCAGCCGCTGCATCGTCTTCGACAAGGACGGCCGGATCGTCTCGGTCGAGCAGAAGGAACACGAGCAGATCTTCCCGAAGCCGGGCTGGGTCGAGCACGACGCCAACGAGATCTGGGCCAACGTCCAGGAGGTCGTGGCCGGGGCGGTCGAGAAGGCGGGCATCACCTCCGCCGACGTCAAGGCGATCGGCATCACCAACCAGCGCGAGACCACGCTGATGTGGGACAAGACCACCGGCGAGCCCGTGCACAACGCGCTCGTCTGGCAGGACACCCGCACCGACGCGCTCTGCCGCGAGCTCGGCCGCAACGTGGGCCAGGACCGCTTCCGCCGCCAGACCGGCCTGCCGCTCGCCTCCTACTTCGCGGGGCCGAAGGTCCGCTGGCTGCTCGACAATGTCGAGGGGCTGCGCGAGCGCGCCGAGCGCGGCGACATCCTCTTCGGCACCATGGACTCCTGGGTCATCTGGAACCTGACCGGCGGCACCGACGGCGGCGTGCACGTCACCGACGTCACCAACGCCTCTCGCACGCTCCTGATGAACCTGCACGACATGGCGTGGGACGACAAGATCCTTCAGTCCATGGACATCCCGGCGACCGTACTGCCCGAGATCCGCTCCTCCGCCGAGGTGTACGGGCACGCCAAGGGCGGCGTCCTCGACGGCATCCCCGTCGCCTCCGCGCTCGGCGACCAGCAGGCGGCGCTGTTCGGCCAGACCTGTTTCTCCGAGGGCGAGGCCAAGTCCACCTACGGCACCGGCACCTTCATGCTGATGAACACCGGTGACAAGCCCGTCAACTCCTACAACGGCCTGCTCACCACCGTCGGCTACCAGATCGGCGACCAGAAGCCGGTCTACGCCCTCGAAGGGTCCATCGCCGTCACCGGCTCGCTCGTCCAGTGGATGCGCGACCAGATGGGCATGATCAAGACCGCGGCCGAGATCGAGACGCTCGCGTCCTCCGTCGAGGACAACGGCGGCGCCTACTTCGTGCCGGCCTTCTCCGGCCTGTTCGCCCCGTACTGGCGCCCGGACGCCCGTGGCGTGATCGCCGGCCTGACCCGGTACGTCACCAAGGCGCACATCGCGCGCGCCGTCCTGGAGGCCACCGCCTGGCAGACCCGCGAGATCAGCGACGCCATGACGAAGGACTCGGGCGTCGAGCTGACCGCGCTGAAGGTCGACGGCGGCATGACCTCCAACAACTTGCTGATGCAGACCCTCTCGGACTTCCTGGACGCGCCGGTCGTGCGCCCCATGGTCGCCGAGACGACCTGCCTCGGCGCCGCCTACGCCGCCGGCCTCGCCGTCGGCTTCTGGCCGGACACCGACGCGCTGCGCGCCAACTGGCGCCGGGCGGCGGAATGGACCCCTCGCATGGATGCCGACAGGCGTGACAGCGAGTACAAGAACTGGCTCAAGGCCGTCGAGCGGACCATGGGCTGGATCGAGGACGAGGAGTAATTCGACATGACCACCCTGCAGAGCGTCCCTGCCCTCGGGACGCACCCGGCTTCCGGCTCCACCGTGTCTTCCTTCAAGGCGGTGAGCCGCGCCGAGACCCGGGAGCAACTGTCCAAGGCGACGTACGACCTCCTGGTCATCGGCGGCGGCATCCTGGGCATCTCCACCGCCTGGCACGCCGCGCAGTCCGGTCTGCGGGTGGCTCTGGTGGACGCCGGTGACTTCGCCGGCGCCACCTCCTCCGCCTCCTCCAAGCTGCTCCACGGCGGTCTGCGCTACCTGCAGACCGGCGCGGTGAAGCTGGTCGCGGAGAACCACTTCGAGCGGCGTGCGGTGTCCCGTCAGGTGGCCCCGCACCTCGCCAACCCGCTCACGTTCTACCTGCCCGTGTACAAGGGCGGCCCGCACGGCGCCGCCAAGCTGGGTGCCGGCGTCTTCGCCTACTCGGCGCTGTCCGCCTTCGGCGACGGCGTCGGCCACCTGCTCTCCCCCGCGAAGGCCGCGGCGGACGTGCCGGAGCTGCGTACGGACAACCTGAAGGCCGTGGCCGTGTACGGCGACGACCAGATGAACGACGCCCGCATGGCCCTGATGACCGTGCGCGCCGCCGTCGAGGCCGGCGCGGTCGTGCTCAACCATGCCGAGGTCACGGGCCTGCGCTTCACCAAGGGCCGGGTCACGGGCGCCGACCTCAAGGACCGCATGGACGGCGAGGAGTTCGGCGTCGACGCCCGCCTGGTCCTCAACGCGACCGGCCCCTGGGTCGACCACCTGCGCAAGATGGAGGACCCGGCATCGGCGCCCTCCATACGCCTGTCCAAGGGCGCGCACCTGGTCCTCAAGCGGACCGCCCCCTGGAAAGCGGCGCTGGCGACCCCGATCGACAAGTACCGCATCACGTTCGCGCTGCCGTGGGAGGACATGCTCCTGCTCGGCACCACGGACGAGGAGTTCGAGGGCGACCCGGCGGACGTCCGTGTCACCGAGGCGGACACCGCGCAGATCCTGGACGAGGCCGCGTTCTCGATCCGCGACCAGCAGCTGTCCCGCGACCTGATCACCTACTCCTTCGCGGGACTTCGCGTCCTGCCCGGCGGGCCCGGCGACACCTCGAAGGCCAAGCGTGAGACGGTCGTCACCGAGGGCCGCGGCGGCATGCTGTCGGTGGCCGGCGGCAAGTGGACGACGTTCCGCCACATCGGCCGTACGGTCATGAAGAAGCTGGAGCAGCTGCCGGGCCACCCGCTCGGCAACGACTTCGAGCCCATCTCCGAGCTCCCCGGCAAGATGCCGCTGCCCGGCATCGCCAACCCGCGCGCCGTCGCCCACCGCCTGATGGTGGACGCCCAGGCGCCCGGCGCGAGCATGGCGGCCGACACCGCCAAGCACCTGGCCACGCACTACGGTTCGCTGTCCTTCGACATCGCCCGCCTGGCCGGCGAGGACGCGGCGCTCGCCGAGCGCATCCACCCGGACGCCCCCGAGATCTGGGCGCAGGTGGCCTACGCACGCGACCACGAGTGGGCCGAGACGGCCGACGACGTACTGCGCCGCCGTACGACCCTGACGATCCGGGGTCTTGCCACGGACGAGATCCGCGGCAAGGTCGACGACCTGCTGAGGGCCAAGGACTGACACACCGTCAGTACCGCGCCGAGCGGCGGCTCCAGGGGCGGTTCCCACGCGCGGGGAACCGCCCCTGCGGCGTGGCCGACGGTGCGGAACGCGGACGGGCCGGCGGCACGGAGCGCGCACAATGGGGCCGATACATCCCCTGCGCGGAGGTCGCCCCATGGCTGTCACCGACGAGGCCATCGAGAAGATCAAGGACATGATCCTCTCCGGTGCGCTGCGTCCGGGCGACCGGCTTCCCCGGGAGAGCGAACTCGCCGCGGAACTCGGCCTGTCCCGCAACTCGCTGCGCGAAGCGGTCCGTGCGCTGTCCCTGATCCGCGTCCTGGACGTCCGGCAGGGCGACGGCACCTACGTCACGAGTCTCGATCCCCGGCTCCTGCTGGGGGCGATGAGCTTCGTCGTCGACATCCACCGCGACGACACGGCCCTGGAGTTCCTCGCGGTGCGCCGCGTCTTGGAGCCGGCCGCCACGGCGATGGCGGCGGCGCACATCACCGAGCCCCAACTCGACGCGCTGGCATCGGGGTTGGATGCGCTGGGCGGGTCGCCGGCGGTGGCGGAGCTGGCCGCGGCCGACCTCGCGTTCCACCGGGACATCGCGGCCGCGTCGGGGAACTCGGTGCTGTGCTGCCTCCTGGACGGCCTGTCGGGTCCCGCCACCCGGGCGCGGATCTGGCGGGGTCTGGCCGAGGAGGAGGCGGTGGGCCGCACGCTGGGTGAGCACCGGGCGATCCTGTCCGCTCTGCGGGACCGGGACGCGGAAGCCGCGCGGAGCTGGGCGACGGTGCACATCGCGGGTGTGGAGACGTGGCTGAGGTCGCGGCGGTAGCCCCCGCGGACACGGCCGAGCGACAGCCCCACGGACACGGGCCGAGCGGTAACCCCGCGTACACGGACCGTGCGGGGCCGGTCGCCCGGTCCCCGGCACCTCCCGGCAGGGCGGATCCGTCCTTTTCGCGGCCGTGGGGCCGTGCACGGGGGCTGCGGCGGGGTAGGTCTGAAGCCGTAAGGTTGGGACGTACACAAGGAACTTCTGAGGGAGGCACTGGGTGATCGAGCTGGAGGGCGTTCCCGAGCTGGTCGACCCGGTCATGATCGCCGCGTTCGAGGGCTGGAACGACGCGGGCGACGCCGCCTCCTCCGCGGTCGCGCACCTGGACACGGTGTGGAAGGGCGAGGTCTTCGCCGCGCTGGACGCCGAGGACTACTACGACTTCCAGGTCAACCGGCCCACCGTGTGGCTGGACGGCGGGGTCCGCAAGATCACATGGCCCACCACCCGGCTCTCCGTCGTCCGCGTCGGCGGCGACAAGCCGCGCGACCTGGTGCTGGTGCGCGGCATCGAGCCGTCGATGCGCTGGCGCTCGTTCTGCAACGAGATCCTGGGCTTCGCCCATGAGCTGGGCGTGGAGATGGTGGTGGTCCTGGGCGCGCTGCTCGGCGACACCCCGCACACCCGTCCGGTGCCGGTGAGCGGCGTGACCAGCGACCCGGATCTGGCACGGACCATGGATCTGGAGGAGACCCGCTACGAGGGACCGACGGGCATCGTCGGCATCCTTCAGGAGGCGTGCACCCATGCGGGCGTGCCCGCGGTGAGCCTGTGGGCCGCGGTGCCGCACTACGTGTCGCAGCCGCCGAACCCGAAGGCCACGCTCGCCCTGCTCAACCGCCTGGAAGACCTGATCGACCTCAGGATTCCGCTCGGTGAGCTCGCCGAGGACGCCCGTGCCTGGCAGCTCGGCGTCGACCAACTGGCCGCCGAGGACAGCGAGGTGGCGGAGTACGTGCAGACCCTGGAGGAGGCGCGGGACACCGCGGATCTCCCGGAGGCGTCCGGCGAGGCCATCGCCCGGGAGTTCGAGCGCTACCTCAGGCGGCGCGACGGCGGTCCCGGTCCCGGCGGACAGGGCGCCGCCGGCAGTCACGCCACCGAGGGTGACGGCTCGTACCTGAGGGACACCTCCAGCGGGCGCACCCGGCCGCCGAAGCCGCCGAAGACGGACGACCCCGGCGAGGAGTCCCCCGAGGAGTAGCACCGCCCCCGTGCTCGGGCCCCGGTTCGCGTTGCGGTGCCCGCTCGTGCGCGGGAAGGTCGAAGGACCCGCGCCTTCAGGAGGTGTCGTACGACATGGCCATCGCCACCGTGAGTCCGGCTACCGGTGAGACGCTCAAGAGCTTCGGGGCCATGGGGCCCGAGGAGGTCGAGCGGCGGCTCGCGACGGCCGGGACCGCCTTCGCGGCGTACCGCACGACCGCGTTCGGGGAGCGGGCGCGGCTCGCGCTGAGGGCGGCCGACCTCCTCGACGGCGACCGGGACGACATCGCTCGCACCATGACCCTGGAGATGGGCAAGCCGGTCGTGGCGGCTCGCGCCGAGGCCGCGAAGTGCGCGAAGGCGCTGCGCTGGTACGCCGAGCACGCCGAGGCCCTGCTCGCCGACGAGGAGCCGGCCGAGGACGACGTCCGCGACTCCGGCGCCGAGCGGGCCCGGGTCCACTACCGGCCGCTCGGCGTGGTCCTCGCCGTGATGCCGTGGAACTTCCCGCTGTGGCAGGTCGTGCGGTTCGCGGCGCCCGCGCTGATGGCGGGCAACGTGGCCCTGCTCAAGCACGCCTCGAACGTGCCGCAGACGGCGCTGTACCTGGAGGATCTGTTCCGCAGGGCCGGTTTTCCCGACGGGTGCTTCCAGACGCTCCTGATCGGCTCCGACGGTGTCGAGAAGGTGCTGCGCGACCGGCGGGTGGCGGCGGCCACACTGACGGGCAGCGAGCCCGCCGGCCGTTCGGTCGCGGCGATCTGCGGTGACGAGATCAAGAAGACGGTGCTCGAACTCGGCGGCAGCGACCCCTATCTGGTGCTCGCGTCCGCGGACGTCGAGCGCGCGGCGCGGACCGCGGTGACGGCCCGCACGCAGAACAACGGGCAGTCCTGCATCGCCGCGAAGCGCTTCATCGTGCACGACGAGGTGTACGACGCCTTCGCGGAGCAATTCACCGCCGGGATGCGGGCGTTGACGGTCGGCGATCCGCTCGACGAGGGCACCGACATCGGCCCGCTCGCCAGCGAACAGGGCCGGAGCGACCTGGAGGAGCTGGTCGAGGACGCCCTGCGCAAGGGGGCGACCGCGCTGTGCGGCGGCGGCCGCCCGGAGGGCGTCGACGCGGGCTGGTTCTATCTGCCGACCGTCCTTGCCGGCGTCACCGCGGACATGCGGATCCACCATGAGGAGACGTTCGGCCCGGTCGCCACGCTGTACCGGGTGCGGGACCTCGGCGAGGCGCTGTCGATCGCCAACGACACGCCGTTCGGGCTGAGTTCCAATGTCTGGACCCGCGACGGCACGGAGGTGGACCGCTGCGTCCGCGACCTTCAGGCGGGCGGCGTGTTCTTCAACGGGATGACCGCCTCCCACCCGGCCCTGCCGTTCGGCGGGGTCAAGCGCTCGGGGTACGGCCGCGAGCTCTCCGGCCACGGCATCCGCGAGTTCTGCAACGCGACGACGGTGTGGCACGGGGCGGAGCCGTCGGACTCCTGACGGCCGGGCATCCGCGGGGCGCCGGGCGGCCATGCTCCCGCCCGGCGCCCCTAGGTGTGCCTAGGAGCAGCTGAATTTCGCGGCGGCCCAGTCTCCGTGGTCGCCGGACTTGGAGCTGTTGGTGTCGGTGATCTTCAGATGGACGTGGCTCGCCCCGCCGAGCGGAACGTTCACCGGCACGGTGGCCGAGGCGCCGGTCACCTTCGGCGAGGTCCACAGGACCTTGCCGTCCGCCTCCACGGAGAAGGCCACCTCCCCGTAGCCGTTGATCTCGTCGTCGATGCCGGCGTCGGCGGTGAAGGCGGTGCACTTCCCGCCGGTGTAGACCTCGATGTCGGAGTCGGCGTGTGCGCCGATGCCCTTGGCGTAGGTCGTACCCGCGAGGGTGAGGGGGTGGCCGTCGGCCGCGCCGGACTCGCCGTTGGAACGGTCGCGCTCGGGCGGGCCGTATCCGTTGGTGGACGTCAGCCAGGTCATGTCACTGGCCCAGGTGTCGCCGGCGGGCGGCGCCGGCATCACCGAGACAGCGATCCGCTGCTGCGAACTTCCCTTGTCCGACGACGCGTTGGCGGTGAGAGTGACCTCGCCCGGCTTGGCGTCCTTGGCGGGGGTGACGCCCACCTCGACCCGCCGGGTGGTGCCGGCCGGGATCCGGTCGAGCGCGGGGGCCGGAGTCACGGTCCAGCCGGCGGGCGCGGCGAGGGAGACCCGGACATCGCGGGCTTCCTTGCTTCCGGCGGTGACGTCCACCGCCACCGCGCCGGCCGCTCCGGCGCCGAGTTCCTGGCCCGCGGGCGCGGCCAGCGCGACCGCGGCACCCGGCGTCCTGCCGCCCACGGCGCTGGTCCCCCCGAGTTCCACGTCGAACGCCTTGTCCGTGCGCAGGGTCGCGGTCTTCACCAGGACGACGCCGCCCCGGTCGCTCGGGTCGTAGTACCAGCCGGTGGCCGCCTTCTCGTACGCGGCCTTCGAGCCGAGCCGGGCGAGGCCGCGGCCCTGGACCTCGACCCGCGAGGGCGCGCTCCCGGTGTGCACCGTGAGCTGGTACGGGCGTGCGGTCTGCTTGCCCGTGAACCGGCCCTCGTTGGCGCCCACGTGGACGGTCACGTCGCCGGAGCCGCGCTGCGGGGCGACGACGTCGGCGCGCTGGGTGGCGTAGGCGCCGGTCCGGTTGGCGCGGGTCACGCCGTCGTCCTCGTACAGCTGGAAGGAGGAGCGGCCCTGGGGGTAGATGTCCCAGGCGAGCGGGGAGTCGGCGGTGCGGTCCTGGTACGAGCGGATGCCGGGCCACATCGGGATCGCGGCCCCGGCCTTCACGAACAGGGGCAGCGTGTCCAGCGGCGCGCTGTAGTGGTCGACGGTCGTCGGGCCCTGGTAGGTGCGGCCGCTCCAGTAGTCGGTCCAGGTGCCCTTGGGCAGGTAGATGCCGTCGCGTACGGCCGTGTCCTGGTAGACCGGGGCGACCAGGAAGTCCTCGCCGGACAGGAACTCGTACTTGGCGGCGTCGGTGGCGGCCTTCGGGTCGTCGGGATATTCGAGCGCGAGCGGCCTGACCGCGCCCACGCCTGTCGTGGTGGCCTCGTGGGCGTAGGAGTACATGTAGGGCAGCAGCGACTCCTTGAGCTTGAGGTAGCTGCGGTTGACGGAGGTGTAGGGCTCCCCGTACTGGTAGGGCTGCTTGTCGCTCGCGGCCCAGCCGTCCATGGTCATCACGGCGGGCAGGAACGACTTCCACTCCAGGTCGCGGGTGTACGTCTTGGGGCTGCCGCCGAAGATGCCGTCGATGTCGCCGCTGGTGTAGGCGAGACCGGAGAGGGTCGCACCCGCGTAGGTCGGGATCTGCCAGCGGATGTAGTCCCAGCTGCCCGACTGGTCGCCCGACCACTGCACGCCGCAGCGCTGGGCGCCGGACCAGCTCTCGGGGGCCCAGGTGAAGCCGCGGGCGTCGCTGTTGTCCTCGATGCCCTGGTAGGCGGCCTTGCAGCCGTCGAGCGCGTGCTTGTATCCGTCGCCGACCCAGGCCACGTCGAGCTTGGCTACGCGCTGACCGGCCTTGACCTGGTCGGCGAGCTTGTCGAGCCCGTCCTCGGTCCACAGGCCCATGTGCATCGAGTCCTTCTGGAGGCCGGCGCCGGTCTCGGCGAGGTTCTCGTAACCGCAGCCGTAGCCGTCGTTGACCAGCATCCAGCCGTTGGGCATGTCATTGGTCCTGTACGCGTCCGCGACCTTGAGCGCGTCCAGGGTGTGGCGCTCACCGCGGTTGGCGTTGTGCAGATAGCAGTCGGAGTCGCCGGGTTCGAGCCCGTAGACCGGCGGCAGGAACGGCTTGCCGGTCAACTGGGTGTAGTCGCCGATGACCTGCTTGGGGTCACCGGCGAAGTAGTAGGCGTCGAAGCGCTGTTCCTTGGCGCTCGCGGTGACGGGCTGTCCGAAGACGTACGTGTTGGGGGCGTACGTGTTGCGGAAGACGCCGTAGCCGGCCGTCGAGAGGTAGAACGGCACGGAGTTGGGGTGGCCGCCGTCGTTCCAGTTGTCGTCGACGCCGACCTCGACGGTCTGGTCTCGGTGGGAGGTGTTGCCGCGGCCGTTCTGCATGCCGCCGCCGTAGAACTGCTCGGTGGCGCCGCGGTTCAGGGTCTGGGTGGTGGTGTCCTTGGTCCAGCTGAGCGGCTTGGTCTCGGCCCAGAGCTGGGTGCCGTCCGCCGTGTAGAGGGCGAAGCGCAGCGGGGACTTGAAGGCGCGCAGGGTGACCTTGTCGGTGCTCATTTCATAGCGGTCGCCCTTGTCCTTCCAGCGGGCGGCGGGCGGTTTGCCCTGCGGCAGGACGATGTCGGAGCCGGTCGGGTCGGTGAACTTCCCGTCCGGGGCCAGTTGGATGCGGAAGGTGTCGGCGGCGACGAAGCCGACGCGGGCTTCGGCCGCGCCCGCGTGCAGCGTGAAGACGGCGCCGGGGGCGGCCTCGAAACCGGTCACGTCGCCGACGGAGGTACCGGCCGGGTCGGCGGCGGACGGGTCCGCCTGCGCGCTGCCGGGTCCCGCGAACACCGCGAGCAGACCGAGCACGGCCGCACCCGCGAGCGCCACTCTCGTGCGTATTGGTGATTGCATAGAGCGTGTTTAGCGCAGAAACGAGCACGGGACCATGGGGTGGGACCAGGAAACCTGGTGCGGGGTCCAGGAAGAACGAAAACCGCCCCCGGACTCACGAGAGTCCAAGGGCGGTTCGCCGGTGGTGCGTTGGGGCTACAGTGCGACGCCGAGCAGGGCGTCGACCGTGCGGGACACGAGGCCGGGCGCGCCCTCGTCGTCGCCGCCGTCCGCGCCCTGGCGCTCGGCCCAGCGGTCCACGGCGGCCAGCGCCGTGGGAGCGTCCAGGTCGTTGGCGAGGGCTTCGCGGACCTCTTCGACGAGCGCGTCCGCGGACGGCCCGTCGGGGCGGGACACCGCGGCGCGCCAGCGGGCGAGGCGCTCGACGGCGCCCTGGAGGACCTGGTCGGTCCACTCCCAGTCGGCCCGGTAGTGGTGCGCGAGCAGCGCGAGCCGGATGGCGGCCGGGTCGGTGCCGTCGCGGCGCAGCTTCGAGACGAAGACGAGGTTGCCCTTGGACTTGGACATCTTCTCGCCGTCGAGGGCGACCATGCCGGCGTGCACGTACGCCTTGGCGAAGGGGTACTCGCCGGTGAGCGCCTGGGCGTGGGACGCGCCCATCTCGTGGTGCGGGAAGACCAGGTCGGAGCCGCCGCCCTGGACGTCGAAGCCCATGCCGAGGTGGTCGAGGGCGATCGCGACGCACTCGATGTGCCAGCCGGGTCGGCCGCGTCCCAGCGAGGCCCCGTCCCAGCTCGGCTCGCCCTCACGGGCGGCCATCCACAGCATCGGGTCGAGCGGGTTCTTCTTGCCGGGCCGCTCGGGGTCGCCGCCGCGCTCGGCGGAGAGCGCGCGCATGAACTCGGCGTCGTAGTGCGAGACGTTGCCGAAGTGCGGGTCGCTCTCGACGGAGAAGTAGACGTCCCCTTCGAGTTCGTACGCCGCGCCGGCGTCCCGGAGCCGCTCGACCAGCGGGACGATGCCGGGTATGGCCTCGACCGCGCCGATGTAGTGCTTCGGGGGAAGCAGGCGCAGGGCGGTCATGTCCTCGCGGAACAGCGCGGTCTCGCCTTCGGCGAGCTCCACCCAGTCCTTGCCGTCGCGGATGGCTCGCTCAAGGAGGGGGTCGTCCACGTCCGTCACGTTCTGGACATAGTGAACCTGCCGCTTGGTGTCGAGCCACACGCGCTGAACGAGGTCGAACGCGTTGTAGGTCGCCGCGTGACCCATGTGGGTCGCGTCGTACGGCGTGATGCCGCAGACGTAGATACGGGCGACGGGACCGGGGTCGAGGGAAACCAAGCCGCCGGTCGCGGTGTCGTGGATCCGGAGGTCGCGGCCCTTGCCGGGCAGGGCGGGGACCTCAGAAGCGGGCCAGGCATACATGTCTTGAGCGTAACCGGACGCACGTTCCGGATACGAACCGGATGCCGCTCTTGGCCGAATTGAGGGTCTTGCACCACTCCGCGAGCCCCTGCTACTTGCCGGGGCTCCGCCCCGAACCCCGGGAGCCGGCCGGCCTTCGGGTGCGGACCGTGCGTGGCTGGTCGCGCAGTTCCCCGCGCCCCTGCGGGGCACCCCGCGCCGATGGCTCGCGCCCACCGCGCTGGCCCTTGAGGCCTTGGGGGAGACCGAGGACGAGCGCCCTCAAGGCGCGAAACGGGGTCCGGGGCGGAGCCCCGGGGACGCAGGGGTCAGACCGGGGGCCACGGGATGGCGGGCCATTCGCCCGAAGGGGTGGGGTGGAGGCCGGTGGAGAGGAGCGACTCCACTCGGGCACGCACAGCGTCCAGCTCCGCCTCCGTGATCAGCGAAGCGAGCCGCACGGCCAGCGGCTCCAGGGGTCGAAGGGCCTCGGCCAGGCCCTTCACGGCGCCCACCGCCTCCGAGGTGAGCGGCTCGCCCGCCCACCCCCACAGCAGCGTCCGCAGCTTGTCGTCCACGTGGAACGTGACCCCGTGGTCGATTCCGTACAGCCGCCCGTCGGGCGCGGGCAGCAGGTGCCCGCCCTTGCGGTCCCCGTTGTTGATCACCGCGTCGAGCACCGCGAGCCGCCGCAGCCGGGCGTCGTCGGCGTGCACGAGCAGCGCCGTACGCCCTTCGCCGACCTCCGCGAGCGCGACCGCCTTCCAGCCCTCGGCCGGCTCCTCGTCCTCGACGAGCGCGAGCAGCCCGGAGTCGCCCTCCACCGGCTCGATCCACAGCTGGACCATGCCCTCGCCGTAGGGGCCGTCACGCAGCACGGTGGGCGGCACGAGGTCCCACCCGGTGGCTCGGGACACCTCGTACGCCGCGACCTCGCGCTGGGCGAGCGTGCCGTCGGGGAAGTCCCACAGGGGCCGCTCCCCCGCGACGGGCTTGTAGACGCACTCCGCGCTCTCGTCCCCGTACGCCACCGAGCAGTACAGGACCGCGTTGGACGCCTCGCGGATCCGGCCGAGGACGGTGAGCTCGCCGCGGGTGAGGAGCTCGACGGAGGTCAGGCTCCGCGGCGGTATCCGTTCTGGCGCGGGCATACGTGTCCTTCCGGGTCGAGCGGGAGGCTGCACAGCGGGCACGGCGGCCGGCCCGCGTTCACGACGTCCAGGGCGCGCTTGGCGAAGGCCCTGGCCTGGGCTCCGGTCAGGCGCACCCGCAGCATCGGCGGGCCGTTCTCCTCGTCCTGGAGCATCCGCTCCTCGGCCTCGGCGAGGTCGTCCTCGGTGTCGGCGTCGAGCTCGACCAGGGCCTGCGCCTCGATGATCATGCGCTGTTCGTCGCCGTCCCAGGCCAGCGCCATGGTGCCGACCCGGAACTCCTCCTCGACGGGCGAGTCGAGGGGGGCGCTGTCGGTGACGTCGGGCGGGGCCACGGCGGGCACAGGAGCGTTTCCTCCGGTCCTGCGCACGACCTCGTCCAGCAGTTCGTCGATCCGCTCGGCGAGCGCGGCGACCTGGGTCTTCTCCAGGGCGACGCTGGTGGTGCGACTGCCCGCGGACGCCTGGAGGAAGAACGTACGGCGCCCCGGGAGCCCGACCGTGCCGGCCACGAAACGGTCCGGCGGGTCGTAGAAGAACACCTGACGGGACACGTTCTGGTCTCCCTAGTTCGGAGTTGGAGCAGCGGTTTTCGGCGCGTCCACCCTACTGCCCCGAGCGATCACGGTGCTCCCGCACCGCCACCGACCTCGGCCTGTTCCTGCGCCGGGGTCTCGCGCGGCATCAGCGAGGCGAGGTCCCCGGTGTCGCCGAGGCGTACGAGATAGGGCCGCAGACGGGTGTAGCGGATCACGGTGAGGGAACACGGTTCCACCGAGATCCGCTGAAAGAGGTCCAGATGCATGCCGAGGGCGTCCGCCACGACGGACTTGATGATGTCGCCGTGCGAACACATGGCGTAGACGGCTTCGGAACCGTGCTCCGTCTCGATCCGCTCGTTCCAGTCACGGACGGCGCCGACCGCGCGGGCCTGCATCGCGCGCATCGACTCGCCGCCCGGGAACGCGGCGTTGGAGGGGTGCTGCTGCACGACCTCCATCAGCGGGTCGGTGGAGAGCTCGGCGAGGCTGCCGCCCGACCAGTCTCCGTAGTGGCACTCGCCGATCAGGTCCTCGGGGTGCAGGGCAAGCCCGGGGCGGGCGTCGAGGAGCGGCTGCACGGTTTCGCGGCAGCGCTGCAGCGGACTGGTGACGACGGCGGCGAGCGGCACGCCGGCGAGCCGGGCGGGCAGGGCGGCGGCCTGGGCGTTGCCCCGCTCGTCGAGGGCGACACCCGGCGTCCAGCCGGCCAGCACCCCCGCCGTGTTGGCGGTGGAACGTCCGTGGCGTACGAGGATCAGCGTGGCCATGGGCGCCAGCCTAGGCGGCCGGTCACGCCCGGGTGCGGGCGGCTCCCTTTCACGGGAGAATGCGCCCAATGATCGTCGACTGCGCCATCTACCACGAAGGCCGCCGGACCGAGGACCCCGGGGACTTCTCGGACGCCCTCAACAAGGCGCGCGCCACCGGTGACAGCTTCCTCTGGGTGGGGCTCCATGAGCCGACCGAGGAGGAGTTCGAGCTGGTCAGCACCGAGTTCGGGCTGCACGCGCTGGCCGTGGAGGACGCCCTCAAGGCCCATCAGCGCCCCAAGCTCGAGGTCTACGACGACTCGTTGTTCATGGTGCTCAAGCCCGTCGTGTACGAGCCGCAGAGCGACACCGTCACCTCCGGCGAGCTGATGCTCTTCGTGGGTGACAGCTTCGTGGTGACCGTGCGGCACGGTGAGGGGGCGCCACTGAAGGCGGTGCGCCGGCGCCTTGAGTCGGAGCCCGGACTGCTCAAGCACGGGCCCACCACGGTCCTGTACGCGGTGAGCGACGCGGTCGTCGACCACTACACGGAGGTGGCGGCCGAGCTCCAGAACGACCTGGAGGAGCTGGAGGCGCAGATCTTCTCGCCGTCGGGCGGCCGCGACACGAAGGACACGGCGTCGCGGATCTACACCTTCAAGCGGCAGCTCCAGGAGTTCCGCCGCGCGACGGGGCCGCTGGCGCAGCCGGTGCAGCGCCTGGCGGGCGCGGGCGTGCCGTTCGTGAACGCCGCGTCCCAGCCGTTCTTCCGCGACGTGGACGACCACCTGATGCGCACCAACGAGGCGGTGGAAGGCCTGGACCGGCTGCTCTCCGACATCCTCTCGGCCCATCTGGCGCAGGTGAGCGTCCGGCAGAACGACGACATGCGGAAGATCTCGGCGTGGGCGGCGATGGCCGCGGTCCCCACGATGCTGGCGGGTGTCTACGGCATGAACTTCGACCACATGCCCGAACTCCACTGGGCGTGGAGCTACCCGGCGCTGATCGCCCTGATGGTGCTCCTGGAGATCGGGCTGTTCCGCCTGTTCAAGCGGCGCGGCTGGCTGTGACTAGGCGAACCCGGGGGCGGTCAGGACGGGGCCGCCCAGGGGGTCGCGGCGCTGCGGCATGGCGAGCGTGACCATGCGCCGCCACCCCGCGAGCCGTTCGTAGGCGTACACGGCGTGGATTGCGGCCGTCAGCGCCGCCGCCTTGGGGCGCGGCCAGCCGAGGATGCGGCCCATGTGGGCCATGACGGCGAGGCTGACGTCGCGGTACACGCGGATCTCGGCGAGGGCGCACTCGCGCAGCGCGCGATGGATGGCGGGCCCGTGCCCGGCGCGCGCCAGACGCAGCAACTCCTCGTGGCAGTAGGCGAGATGGTTGTCCTCGTCGGCGGAGATCATCCGCACCGCCCGCCCGAGGTCGGGGTGCTCGCCGAAGTGCTTGCGCAGCAGCTCCATCTGCTCGGACGCGCGCTGTTCGGTGACCCGGCTGTGTGCCAGGTAGACCACGACGTCCCGTTCGGTGAGCGGGTCCTCGCGCCGGAGCTTGGCGTGACCGAGCCCGATGCCGCGCCGCTCCAGCAGCATCGTGTAGTCGGTGTCGTCGGGTACGTCGGCGGCGCGCAGGCCGCGCTTCTTCATGAGCGCGCGGAAGATCCGCCCGTGCTTGTCCTCGTCGGCGCCGTGCCGGGCCACCTTGGGGGCCAGGGCGCGGCACTGTTCGGGCAGGAGCGCGGCGATGCGGCCGTTCTCCCAGCCGCCCTGCGACTCGCCGCTGGCCGCGATGGAGCAGAAGAGCCGGAACGACTCGTCGTGGTCGAGGATCTCCTGGAACAGGCTCTTGGCCGAGAGCATCGTTGCCGTACCTCCGGGTGCACGCAGGACTCTGCGCAACCGAGTCAAATGCGGCATACCGCCAGCGGCAACAGGGGTCGCGCCCCACTGGGCCAAACGAAGGAATGTGCGGTGCCCATAGCGCCGTAACCGCCACGCCCGGCCGGGCGTTGATAGGCGTGACGGCCGTGGCGGGGAAGACCCCCGAGCCCCCACCACGGCCGCGGAGACCACATCTGGTTACGCGAGGCCCGCGCGCTCCAGCGCCTCGGTGCCCGCGCGCAGCGAGGCGAGCCGCTCGTCCAGGGTGAAGCCGGCCGGGGCGAGGGTGAGGGTGGTGACGCCGGAGGCGGCGTAGGCCTGCATCCGGTCGGCGATCCGCTCCACCGAGCCGAGCAGCGTGGTCGAGTCGATGAGCTGGTGCGGCACCGCGGCGCCCGCGCCCGCCTTGTCGCCGGAGAGGTACTTGTCCTGGATCTCGGCGGCTTCCTTCTCGTATCCCATGCGCTGCGCGAGCTGGTTGTAGAAGTTCTGCTTGCGGCTGCCCATGCCGCCGACGTACAGCGCGGTGTAGGGACGGAACATGTCGGCGAGGGCGGGGACGTCCGCGTCGGCGCCGAGCGAGATCGGCAGCGTGGGACAGACGTCGAAGCCCTCCATGGTCAGACCGGCCTTCTCGCGGCCCGTACGGATGTGGGAGATCGCAGTGGCCTCGATGTGCTCGGCGGCCGGGAAGATCAGCAGCGCGCCGTCGGCGATCTCGCCGGTCTGCTCCAGGTTCTTGGGGCCGATCGCGGCGATGTAGAGCGGGATGTGCTCGCGCTCGGGGTGCACGGTCAGCTTGATGGGCTTGCCGGGGCCGCCGGGCAGCGGCAGCGTCCAGTGCTCGCCCTCGTAGGACAGGCGCTCGCGCGTCATCGCCTTGCGGACGATCTCGACGTACTCGCGGGTGCGGGCCAGCGGCTTGTCGAACTTGACGCCGTACCAGCCCTCGGAGACCTGCGGGCCCGAGACGCCCAGGCCGAGGCGGAAACGGCCGCCGGAGAGCGAGTCGAGGGTGGCGGCCGTCATCGCGGTCATGGCGGGCTGGCGGGCCGGGATCTGGAGGATCGCGGAGCCGACGTCGATGCGCTCGGTCTGCGCGGCGACCCAGGCGAGCACCGTCGGCGCGTCCGAACCGTAGGCCTCGGCCGCCCAGCAGACGTCGTAGCCGAGCTTGTCCGCCTCCTTGGCGACGGCGAGGTTGTCGCCGTCCATTCCCGCGCCCCAGTAGCCGAGGTTGATGCCGAGCCGCATGGCCGATCCCCTAACTCGTCGTGACCCGTGCGCGGGCGTCCACGCACCTGTCCTGCTCATGCCTGTCCTACTCATGGCTGTCTTACTCATGAGTAACGTTTCTGTGTCCGGGACTCTAGCGCGCGTGGACGCGATGCGGCAGGGCCGAGTTGTCCACAGGCTCTCTCCCCGTGGGCCCCTGGCCAGTAATCTCAGCGCCCATGGAGCAGAGGCATCTCGGCCGCACGGGCCTGCGCGTATCCCGGATCGGGCTCGGCACTCTCACCTGGGGCAGGGACGTCGGCGAGCAGGACGCCGCCGATCTCCTGAAGGCCTTCTGGGAGGCCGGCGGCACGCTGATCGACACGGCGGACGTGTACGGCGGCGGGGACGCGGAGTATCTGCTGGGGCAGATGATGATGCGTCTCGTGCCGCGCAGGGACCTGGTCCTGGCGACCAAGGCGGGCAGTGTGCCCGACCCCGACCGCCGCTTCGACGGTTCGCGCGGCCATCTGCTGAGCGCGCTCGACGCCTCGCTGCAACGGCTCGGCACCGACCACGTGGACCTCTGGCAGGTCCACGCCTTCGACTGCGCGACCCCGCTGGAGGAGACGCTCCAGGCGCTCGACATCGCCGTCAGCAGCGGTCGGGCGCGCTATGCCGGCATTTCCAACTTCAGCGGCTGGCAGCTGGCCAAGGCCGCGACCTGGCAGCTGGCCGCGCCGGGCGTACGGACCCGCCTCGCGAGCACCCAGATGGAGTACTCGTTGCTTCAGCGCGGGGTGGAGCGCGAGGTGCTGCCGGCCGCCCTCGACCTCGGGGTGGGTCTGCTGCCGTCGTCGCCGCTGGGGCGGGGCGTGCTGACGGGCAAGTACCGGCACGGCACGCCCGCGGATTCGCGGGGCGCGTCGGACGGCCTTTCGGGGTTCGTCGCGCCCTACCTCGACGACGCGGCGAGCCGGATCGTCGACGCCCTCTCGATAGCCGCGGACGGGCTCAACGCGACACCCCTTCAGGTGGCGCTCGCGTGGGTGAGGGACCGTCCGGGAGTGGTGGCGCCGATCGTCGGCGCGCGCAACGCGCACCAGCTCGCGGCGGCTTTGTCAGTGGAGGCCCTTAGTCTTCCTGACGAGATCTGCCAGGCGCTCGACGATGTGTCGGCGCCCGTGCACCGCTATCCCGATCAGGACTGGAGCACGCTGTGACTGCGCTTCCCCAGGGCTCGGCCCCTGGATCCACGGCCGACGAACCCGCCGAGCCCGCCGAGCCCGCCGGCGAGGGCGGGAGCGGTGACGCGAGCGCGGTCGGGCCGCGGTCGGCCGGCGCGTCGACCGGGGGCGCAGAAGCCGCGGAGAGCGTCGCGGACGCCGAGGCCGGGGCCGAGGCCTCGGTGGGTGCCGCCGCCGAGGGCGCCGGGGCCGATGGAGGCGACGTGGCCGATGGGGTCGACGAAGCCGACGGGGGCGAGGTGGTCGACGGGGTCGCGGGTGCCGAGGCATCCGCCGGGGAGCCGCGGCCCGACGACGCGTCCGGGGACACCGGGCGGGGCGCGGCGGGCGGCGGCTCCGAGGCCGGTGACACGACGGATGAGGCGCCGGACGGGACGACGGCCGAGTCGACGGACGGCGCACCCGGTGATGCGGCCGGTGACGCGGCCGGTGACGCGACTCCGGAGATGTCCGAGGCCGCCGCCGAGCTCGCCGCGCAGCGGGAGTTGCGGGCCAGGATCGAGCAGCGCAAGGCCGAGAAGGAGGCCCCGATCCCGGCCGGCACGAAGCTGAGCGGGCAGGCCGCCGACCTGCTCGCGGCGGTACGGGCCGTCGAGAAGGGCGAGAAGTCGGGAGCCGCGTTCTTCGCGGGACCGCCGCCCGCCCCCCGCAGGCCCGCACCCACCCCGGCCCACGACCCGGCTCAGGCCCGGCCCCGCGCCGCCGAACCCGCGCAGGTGCCCGCCCCGTCGGACGACGCCCTCGCCGCCGCACGGGCCGTGCTGACCCGGGGCGGAGCCCCCGACTCGCTGGCCGCTCAGGTCACCGCCACCCTCGGCGAGCAGGCGGCCGAGCGCCTCGGCGCCGATCCGTGGCAGCTCCTGGCGGTGCCCGGCGTCCGTCCCGAGCAGGCCGACGGCTTCGCCCGCGCGCTGCTCGGCGCCGAGTGCCGGCCCGACGACGAGCGCAGGGCGGCCGCGCTGGTCGGCTGGATCCTGGAGCAGGCGGCCGTGCGGGGACACACCGCGCTGCCCGCCGAGGACGTGCGCAAGGCCCTGGCCGCCCGGTCCGTCCCCGATCCGGACGAGGCGGTGAACCTGGCCGTCGCCGAGGGCGTGGTGCTGGTCTTCCAGGACGGCCTCGCGGAAGGGCCGGGTCTCGACGACGCACGCGACGACGCCACGGACGACGAGGCCGAGGCGGTGGACGGGACGGACGAGGCGGAGCCGGTCGAGATCCTGCTCGGACTCGACCGGTACGCGCTGGCCGAGGAGAGCCTGGCCGACGGCCTTGCCCGGCTGCTCAACTCGCCGGTGCGCGACGACGGTTCGGTGTGGCCCGAGGGCGGCGAGCTGGTCCGCGCGGTCGCCGGCAGCGGCCTGGTGGCGCACACCGGCGGCGAGGCCGCGCGCGCCGAGTCGGCGGCCGTGGTGACGGCGGCCGCGGCCGCCGGGCTGAGGGCCGCGGGCGCGGCACACACGGCGGACGGGCAGCGCCGCCTGGCCGAACTGACCGGCCCGCTGGCCGCGTTCACCGTCGCGGGCCTGCTGTCGGGCGACGGCCCGGGACGGGACGCGGAGGGCGCACTCGCCCTGGACGTCCTGGTGGTGCAGGACGCCACACAGCTCGACGTGGAGACCGCGGCCGTGCTCGTGGAGTCGCTGCCCGACGGCTGCCGTCTCGTCCTGAGCGGGGACCCGGGCGTGCTCCGCCCGGTCGGCGCGGGCCTGGTCTTCCACGACGTGCTGAGCGCCCGGATCTGTCCCGTGGTGGCCTCGCGCGTGCCCGATCCCGGGCCGGTCGGCGAGCTGGTCTCGGGCATCGGCATCGGCGAGCTCAACCAGGTCGAGGCCCCCGGCAAGGAAGTCGTCATCGTTCCCGTACGGGACGCGGGCGAGGCCGTGCACCGCTCCGTCCAGCTCCTCGCCGACTCCATCCCCCGGGCGATCGGCATCCCGGCGGAGCAGACGCAGGTCGTCACGGTCGGCCACGGCGGCTCGGCGGGCACCCGCGCGCTGAACGCGGCCCTCAAGCAGCGCCTCAACCCCGGGCCCGGCCGCTTCGGCGGGTTCGACCCGGCCGACCGGGTGGCGTACGCGCAGGCCCCGGGGCGCACGCTGACGGGCACGGTCGTCGGGGCGGACGCGGAGGGACTGCGGCTCGACTGCGCCGGCACCCCCGTTCTCGTACCGAAGGAGCGGGTCGAGGCCGCGCTGCGGCACGGCTGGGCGCTCACCGCGCACCAGGCTGCCGGGATGCGCTGGCCCGCGGTGGTCGTGGTGCTGCCGGGAGACGCGGCGCAGGGGCTCGACCGGGCCTGGGTCTACACGGCGTTCGGGCGGGCGGAGCGGCATCTGTCCGTCGTGCACGGCGTCGACCAGGCGCTGCCGCGGGCGGTGGCGGAGATCCTCCCGGCGCCGCGCACGACCCGCCTCGCCCCGCTGCTGCACGGCCTCCTGAAGACCTCGGAGTAGCCGCCACGCAGGCCGGCGTCCGGCGCACACGCAAGAGGCCGCGCACCCCGAGATCGGGGTGCGCGGCCTCTTCGCCGTGTGCCGGGGGCGGGAACCGGGTCAGGGGGCCGTCCGGAGGTCGTCCTCCTCGTCGAGGTCGTCCTCCAGTTCCTCCTCGTCGAAGACGGCGCTCACGTCGAAGCGGCAGACCACGCGCTGGGGATCGGCGTGGTCGAAGGGCGTGCTGAGCCACTCGCCCGGCTCGGGAAGCTCCTCGGAGGCCGAGACCCACAGCGTGGAGTCCCCCTCCTCCAGGCCGAACTCCTTGTGCCGCGAGGCGATTTCGTCCGGCTCGTACTCTCCGAACAGCACGCCGAGCGCGGCGTGGACGCTGCTGCCGACGACCGGCAGGGTGTGCTCGCCCTCGTCCGTCTCGTCCGCGCCCGGGTCGAGATCGGTGATCCGCTGCGCCTGCGCGAGCAGCCGGTGGGGCTCGGCCACGGCGTAGTCACGGCGAATGAGGACGCTGAGGGCGTGCGGCTCCTCGGGGCCCGCGTAGGGCGGCAGGGAGTCGTCGGCGCCGGGGATCTCGAAGGGGGTCACCTCGTCGTAGCGGTCGTAGAGCCGCTCGTCGTACGCCTCGGCCGCCGCCGCGAGCGCGTTGAACGCCTCGTACACGGCCGGATCGTCGTCCCCGGTGCGGCGTTCCACCGCATCGAGGTGACGGTCCAGCGCGGCTTTGACCGCCTCGGCGGCGGCACGTACCTCGGCAGCGGTGGGCTGCGCAGCATCAGACATAGGGCAGACGCTATCCGTACCGGGGCTCTGCCCGCACAATAGATGCGATGCCGGAATACGAATTTGTCGACGTGTACGTCCCGCGCGGGGTCTCCCGCGGCGAGGCGACGCGTCTGCTGACCGACCATGCCGAGTACGGACACTGGGAGTTGGACCGACTGAGTCTCCACCGGGACGGCAGCCGTCGTGTGCGGCTGCGCAGGCGGATCATCCGCCAGGTGCGAGCCACGTGGTGACCGTGGTGAGCACGCGGTGACGACGGAGCGGGCCCCGCGCGTGCGGGACCCGCTCCGTCATGACCGTCGTGGGTCACGGCCGCGGTCCTACTGCGCGGCGCGCCCGCGGCGGTAGAGCACCGCTCCGCCGAGCACCAGGCCGGCGGCGGCGGGGAGGGCGAGGCCCAGGCCCTCGGAGCCGGTGTGCGCCAGCATGGCCGGAGCCTGTGTCGCGGCGGCGGTGACCGTCCGGCTGCCCGGGGTGACCGCCGTGCCGGGCGCGACCGGGTGTGCGGGCGTCACGGGGTGGTGCGCGATCGGACCGACCGGGTGCTGCGGCACACCGGGCTGCCCGGGGTGCTGCTGACCGGGCTGTCCCGGGTGACCGGGCTGCCCGGGGTGCCCAGGCTGTCCGGGGTGACCGGGCTGTCCCGGGTGTCCCGGCTGACCGGGCTGCCCGGGGTGTCCCGGCTGACCCGGCTGACCGGGCTGCCCGGGGTGTCCCGGCTGACCCGGAGTGCACGGCGGCTGATGCTGTCCCGGGTGCCCGGGGTGCTGCGGATGGCCGGGGTGGCCCGGGTGCTGGGGCTGTCCGGGGTGCTGGGGCTGTCCGGGGTGGCCCGGGTGCTGCGGGTGGCCGGGGGCGCCGCCCTCGTCGTTCGCGCAGTCGTTGCCGTACGCCGGGTTGCCGATGCCCACCACGTTCACGCTGTTGCCGCAGACGTTCACCGGTACGTCGACGGGCGCCTGGATGGTGTTGCCCGATCCGACGCCGGGCGAGTTACTGGTGTGACCGCTCGCGCTCGCCCCCGCGCCCCGGTGACCGGCGCCGCCCGTCCCGCCGCCCTTGTTGGCACAGCTGTTGGCGAACGTCGGGTTGAGCGCGCCGATCACGTTGACGGTGTTGCCGCAGACGTTGACCGGCACGTGTACCGGGACCTGAACGGCGTTGCCGGACAGCACGCCCGGCGAGTCCGAGGCGCTGCCCCGGGCCGCCGAGTCGGCGTGTGCGGCGCCGCTGCCCATGGCGATGACGCCGCTCGCGGCCGCCATGGTGATCAGTGACTTGCGGGTGACCTGTCGCATGGTTTCGTTCCCTGCCTTCTGCCTTCCGGAAAGCCCGCCGCGCCGTTGCGCCCGAGCTCTGAAACGCCGGGCGGCCCCGGAGTGCATGGCGCGCACTCCGGGGCCGCCCGGCTCAGACCCTTACGGGTTGAGGCACAACGTCACTTGTTGATGCAGGTGTTGCCGAAGGCGGGGTTCAGCAGCCCGATCACGGAAACGGTGTTGCCGCACAGGTTCACCGGCACGTGAACGGGGACCTGGATGACATTGCCGGACGCGACACCCGGGGAGTTCACAGCGGCACCCTGGGCACCCGCATCCGCGACGGCCATGCCCGCACCCGCGAGAACCAGACCACCGGTGACAGCCGCAGCAGCGACAACCTTCTTGATCATTACTTCCTCCTTGTTGGCATATGTGCGATCCCAGCCGCGGACCGCACACCCTGTAACGAGGGGGAAGTTATGGGGCTACGAGCATATGAGTGCATTCACTCTTTTCAGTAAGACACGTACGCTCAGACGATTAATCGAGTGCGGGCCGGGCAGCCGTCAGGACGCGTCGATGAAGCGGTCCAGAACCCGTACGCCGAACTTCAGGCCGTCGACCGGCACCCGCTCGTCCACGCCGTGGAACATCCCGGCGAAGTCCAGCTCCGGCGGCAGCTTCAGGGGGGCGAAGCCGAACCCGCGGATGCCGAGGTCGTCGAAGGACTTGGCGTCGGTGCCGGCCGAGAGCATGTACGGCACGGCGCGGGCGATCGGGTCCTCGGCGCGCAGCGCGGTCTGCATGGCGTCGACCAGGGCACCGTCGAACGTGGTCTCCAGGGCCTTGTCGGCGTGGACGTCCTCCCGCTTGACCCGGGGCCCCAGGATCCGGTCCAGATCGGCGAGGAACTCCTCCTCGTACCCCGGCAGGAAGCGCCCGTCGACGTGCGCGGTGGCCTGTCCGGGGATCACGTTGACCTTGTAACCGGCGCCCAGCTGCGTCGGGTTGGCGGTGTTCTGGAGCGAGGCGCCGATGAGCTTGGCGATGCCGCCGAGCTTGGCGAGCGTGCCGTCCATGTTCTCCGGGTCGAGCTCGGTGCCGAGCGCGTCCCCGAGCTCGTCGAGGAAGTGCCGCAGCGTCTTGGTCACCCGCACCGGGAACTTGTGCCGGCCGAGGCGCCCCACCGCCTCGGACAGCTCGGTGATGGCGTTGTCCTTGTGGATCATCGAGCCGTGTCCGGCGGTGCCGTCCACGGTCAGCTTCATCCAGTGCATGCCCTTCTGGGCCGTCTCGACGAGGTAGAGCCGGAGGTTCTCGTTGACGGTGAACGAGAACCCGCCGACCTCGCTGATCGCCTCGGTGCAGCCCTCGAAGAGTTCGGGGTGCTTGTCGACGAGGAAGCGCGCGCCGTAGGTGCCGCCGGCCTCCTCGTCGGCGAGGAAGGCCAGGACGATGTCGCGCGGGGGCTTGCGGCCGCTGCGCAGCCGGTCGCGCACGACCGCGAGGGTCATCGCGTCCATGTCCTTCATGTCGACCGCGCCGCGGCCCCAGACGCAGCCGTCGGCGATCTCGCCGCCGAACGGGTCGTGGGTCCAGTCGGCCGCGTTGGCGGGTACGACGTCGGTGTGGCCGTGGATGAGCAGCGCGGGTCGCGAGGGGTCCTCACCCGCGATGCGGGCCACGGTGGAGGCGCGGCCCTTGTGCGACTCGAAGATCTTCGGTTCGAGGCCGACCTCCGCGAGCTTCTCCGCGACGTACTCCGCCGCCGCGCGCTCTCCGGGCCCCGAGTGGTCGCCGTAGTTGCTGGTGTCGATCCTGATCAGATCGCGGCAGAGGTCGACGACCTCGTCCTCACCGGTCAGGCCTCCGGTCCGGGTCGTGCTCGATTCGCTCACGCTGCTTCCTCCCGCTGTCGCTCCGTGTCGTCCCTGTCCATCCTGCCCCCGCGCCCCCTCGGCGCCCAAGGGCGGCTTCCCGCCGACACGCGGAGTTCACGCAGGTCGTGCGCACAGGCAGTTCATGCAGGCCAGGGAGGTGATCGAGCACCCTCGGATGTTTGCTATTGTTTTCCACGTCGGAACGGGCACGGCCCGCGAGACAGACACCTTGTCCGGGTGGCGGAATGGCAGACGCGCTAGCTTGAGGTGCTAGTGCCCTTTATCGGGCGTGGGGGTTCAAGTCCCCCCTCGGACACCAGCGGGAACCCCACTTCGGTGGGGTTCTTCTGCGTTCGGGGCCACGCGTGCCCGCGGGCCGCCGGTGTCACATCCTGCGCAGGGCCAGCACCGCGTTGTGGCCGCCGAAGCCGAAGGAGTTGCTGAGGACCACGTCGCCGTACGGCGGCAGGGCGCGGGGGCTCTCGCGGACGATGTCCAGGCCGAGACCGTCCTCGGGGTCGTCGCAGCCGACGGTGGGCGGGATCAGGCCGTTGCGCAGGGTGAGGATCGCTGCGACGGCTTCCACCGCGCCCGCCCCGCCCTGGAGGTGGCCGAGAGCGCCCTTGTTCGCGGTGACCGGGACGTCCCGGATCTGGCTGCCGAAGAGCCGGCACAGGGCGAGGGCCTCGGTGCGGTCGCCTTCGACGGTGGCCGTGGCGTGCGCGTTGATGTGGGCCACGTCGCCGGTCGTGGCACCGGCGTCCGCGAGGGCCGTTCGCAGTGCCGCCTCGATGCCGCGGCCCTCTGGCTGCGGCGCCGCCATGTGGTGGGCATCGGCGGACAGACCCCAGCCGGCCGCCTCGCAGTAGACGCGGGCGTCACGGGCACGGGCGTGCTCCTCGCTCTCCAGGACGATCACTCCGGCGCCCTCACCGAGGACGAAGCCGTCGCGCGCCGCGTCGAACGGCCGTGACGCGTGCTCGGGTTGACCATTGCGCGTGGACACGGCCCGCATCGCGGCGAAGGCGGCGAGGATCTCCGGGGTGATCACCGCTTCGGTGCCGCCCGCGACGACGAGGTCGATCCGGCCGGCACGGATCGCGTCGATGCCCTGTCCGATCGCCTCCGTGCCGGACGCGCACGCGGAGACGAAGGTTCTGCACTGGCCGCGGATGTCCAGGTCCTTGGATATCTGGGCGGCCGACGCCGAGGGCACGATCATGGGCGTGGTGTGCGGGGAGACCGCTCTCGGCCCGCGCTCGTCGAGGGCGAGCCGGCTCTCGACGAGGACGGGGGCGCCGCCGATGATCGTGCCCATCGACACCCCGGTGCGGTCGGGTCGCAGCCCGGAGGCCGCCGTCCCGGCCGGGTCGAGCCCCGCGTCGCGCCAGGCTTCGCGGGCGGCGAGCAGGGCGAACTGCGCGGACCTGTTCATCCTGCGCGCCACCGGCCTCGGCAGCAGCGCGGCCGGGTCGACCGAGGCCCGCGCGGCCAGGCGCACGGGCAGCCCGTCGAAGCCGGGCCCCTCCACGAGCCCGACCCCGCAGCGGCCGTCGAGGAGCCCCTGCCACAGGTGTGGCGCGTCGCCGCCGAGCGGACTGAGGGCGCCCACGCCGGTCACCACCACCCGGCGCGCGCCGGGCGCCGCGGACCGCGCCGGGCCGGACAGGCCGGCGGGGTCGACCCGTGTGGCGCGGACCACTTGGCGTTCGTAGCGCGGAAGCACGCGCTCCAGATCCGGGCCGCCGGTCAGGGGGCGCAGATACAGCCTGGTCCTCGTCTCGGTCGCGGGCGCCGTACCCACCACCACGAGCCAGGGGCGGTCGGGGTCCGTGGCGATGACGTCTCCCGGCACCAGCTCGCCCGTGGTGAGCAGATGGCAGGCGCCGCCCATGACCGACTCTTCGTTCATCGTGGACCCTTGCTCCGTACGTCGCATACCTGGATGTTCCGGCACCAATCCCCTAGGCAGAGCATGCCTCCGGAACGCGGATCAGGCAGTCCAGGGAGATCCGGCTCGCGGCCCGGAGCATGCTTCGCATGGCCCGGTCGCCGCGCTGACCTGGGGTTCTCTTGCCTTTCGCGAGGGTGGTGGGGTTCTCTGGTTCCGTGAGACGCAGATCAACACCCCCGGCCGCACCGCTCGCGCAGCGCAACGGCATCGATCCGGTGCGTGTGCGGCTGCCCGCCGACCCCGAGGGGATCTGGGCAACCGTCGGCGACCATCTGACGGGCCGGTTCGAGGGCGCGATCGGCGCGGAGCGGGTGGCCGCGATGCTGCGCGAGGGGCGGTTCGTGGGGGCGGAGGGGGTGCTGCGCGGCACCGAGGCGTACCGCGCCGGTACGCATGTCTGGTTCCACCGGGACTTCGCGCCGGAGGTGCCGGTGCCGTTCGAGGTGGAGATCGTGTACCGCGACGAGCGGATCGTCATCGCGGACAAGCCGCACTTCCTCGCCACCACGCCGCGGGGCAGCCACATCACCGAGACGGCGGTGGCCCGGTTGCGGCGGGATCTGGAACTGCCCTCACTGCAGCCCGCCCACCGGCTCGACCGGCTGACCGCGGGGCTCGCGCTCTTCGTCGTACGGCCCGAGGACCGGGGCGCCTACCAGGGGCTGTTCAGCGGGCGCCGGGTGCGCAAGGAGTACGAGGCGGTGGCGGCGTACGACCCCGGTGTGGTGCTCCCCGCGATCGTGCGCAGCCGCATCGTGAAGGAGCGGGGCGTCATGGCCGCGCGGGAGGTGGCGGGTGAGCCGAACGCGGAGAGCGGGGTGGAGCTGGTCGGGCGGCGGGGTGCGCTCGGTCGGTACCGGTTGGTGCCCGCGACCGGTCGCACCCATCAGCTGCGGGTCCACATGAACGGGCTCGGGGTGCCCATTCTGAACGACCCGGTGTATCCGGAGGTGTTGCCGGAGGCGGAGCCGGGGGATTTCGCGGATCCGCTGCAACTCCTGGCGAGGGTGCTGGAGTTCACCGACCCGGTGACCGGGCACCCCCACCGCTTCGAGAGCGGGCTCTCCCTGGCGGCCTGGCCGGACCCCCAGCCCGGCTAGCCCGCCCGGGGGCTCCGCCCCAGACCCCGTTCGCACCTCAAGGCGGGGGTATGCCTCAGCCAGACCCCGTCGGGGGCGCGGGGAACTGCGCGAACGCCCCACGCCCCCACGCCCTCAGTGCCCCCGCGCCACCCACTCCCCCAGGCTCGGCCCCTCCGCCCCGATCGTCGTCGTGTCCCCGTGCCCCGTACGAACGATCGTCTCCGGCGGCAGCGTCAGCACCCGCTCCCTGAGCGAATCGATGATCGTCGGGAAGTCGGAGAACGAGCGGCCCGTCGCGCCGGGGCCGCCGGCGAACAGCGTGTCGCCGGTGAAGACCGTGCCGAGGGCCGGGGCGTGGAGGCAGACCGCGCCGGGCGCGTGGCCCGGTGTGTGCAGGACCCTGAGGACCACATCGGAGACCAACACCGCCTCGCCATCGGTGAGTTCACCGTCGGGGAGCCGGTCCGGGTGGGTCTGCTTCCACAGCGGGAGGTCGTCCGCGTGGAGGAGGATCGGCGCGCCCGTCGCCTCCGCGAGGGCCGGCGCCGCGTCGATGTGGTCGTTGTGGGCGTGGGTGCACAGGATCGCCCGCAGGGCCCGGCCGCCGAGCGCCGCCAGGATCGCGTCCGCGTCGTGCGCCGCGTCGATGACGACGGCCTCCTCGTCGTCCCCGACGATCCACACGTTGTTGTCGACGTCCCACGTGCCCCCGTCGAGGCTGAACGTGCCGGACGTGACCAGGTGATCGATACGCGCGCGAACGGTCATCAGAACTCCACCACCGAACGCAGCACGTCGCCTTCGTGCATCCGCGCGAAGGCCTTCTCGACCTCGTCCAGCGCGATCGTTTCGGTGACGAACGCCGCGAGGTCGATCCGGCCCTGCTGGTGCAGGTCGACGAGCATCGGGAAGTCGCGCGAGGGCAGGCAGTCGCCGTACCAGGAGGACTTCAGGGCGCCGCCCCGGCCGAACACGTCCAGCAGGGGGAGTTCCAGGGTCATGTCCGGGGTGGGTACGCCGACCAGGACGACCGTGCCCGCCAGGTCGCGGGCGTAGAAGGCCTGCTTGTACGTCTCGGGGTGGCCCACCGCTTCGATGACGACGTCCGCACCGTTGCCACCGGTGAGCTCGCGGACCGTCTCGACGACGTCCCGGTCACGGGAGTTGACGGTGTGTGTGGCGCCCATCGTCGTGGCCGTGGCCAGCTTGCGGTCGTCGATGTCGACGGCGATGATCTTCGCCGCGCCCGCGAGCCGGGCCCCCACGATCGCCGCGTCGCCGACGCCGCCGCAGCCGATGACCGCGACCGAGTCGCCCCGGCCCACGTTGCCGGTGTTGATGGCCGCGCCGATGCCCGCCATCACCCCGCAGCCGAGCAGACCCGCCACGGCCGGCGAGACCGACGGGTCGACCTTGGTGCACTGGCCGGCCGCGACCAGGGTCTTCTCCGCGAACGCCCCGATGCCCAGCGCCGGGGACAGCTCCGTACCGTCGAGCAGCGTCATCTTCTGCTTCGCGTTGTGCGTGTTGAAGCAGTACTGCGGGCGGCCCCGCAGACAGGCGCGGCAACTCCCGCACACGGCACGCCAGTTGAGGATGACGAAGTCGCCGGGCGCGACGTCGGTGACGCCGTCGCCCACCGACTCCACGATCCCGGACGCCTCGTGGCCGAGCAGGAACGGGAAGTCGTCGTTGATGCCGCCCTGCTTGTAGTGCAGGTCGGTGTGGCAGACGCCGCACGCCTGGATCTTCACCACGGCCTCGCCGGGGCCCGGGTCGGGCACCACGATGGTCTCGACCCGTACGGGCTGGTTCTTACCCGGTGCGATGACCCCTTGGACCTGCTGCGACATTCCGCCACTCCCTGCTTCGTACCGTCGGGTGTATTCGGGTGTATCAGGAATACACCTTATGAGGTGGCTTCGTGCACCCGTCGGCCTCCGACGTAGGTCGCCAGGACCCGGGTGGCGCCGATGTCCTCGGGCGGCCCCGCGTAGGGGTCGCGGTCGAGCACCGCCAGGTCGGCGAGGGCGCCCGCGCGGATGGAGCCCGTGTCGTCGAGGTGGTTCACGTACGCGGTGCCCGAGGTGTAGGCGGCGAACGCGGCGTTCAGGCCGATCCGCTGGGCCGGCAGGAACACCGGGCCCTTCTCGCCGGGCGCGATCCGGTTCACTGCCGTGTGGATGCCTTGCATCGGATCGGGGCTGCTGACCGGCCAGTCCGAGCCCGCCGCCACGGTCGCGCCCGCGCCGAGCAGCGCCGCGAAGGGGTACTGCCGTCCCGCGCGCTCGGCGCCGAGGAACGGGATGGTCAGATCGTCCATCTGGGGTTCGTGGGAGGCCCACAGGGGCTGGATGTTGGCGGTGGCGCCGAGTGCGCGGAAGCGGCCGATGTCGTCGGGGTGGACGATCTGGAGGTGGGCGAGGTGCGGCCGGGTGTCGCGCCGGCCGTTCTTCTCGCGGGCCGCCTGCACCGCGTCGAGCGCCTCGCGCACCGCCCGGTCGCCGAGCGCGTGGAAGTGGGCCTGAAAGCCGAGGGCGTCCAACTCGGTTACATATGAGCGCAGTTGGACCGGGTCGACGAAGCTGGTGCCCGTGTTGGCGGTGGCGCAGCCGCAGGCGTCGAGGTAGGGGCCGAGCAGGGCCGCGGTGCCGGTCTCGGCCACGCCGTCCTGCATGATCTTCACCGAGCCGGCGCGGAACCGGCCGTGGCTCAGCTCCCTTCGCCGCTCCACCAGTTCGGGGATCTGTTCGGCGCCGCGCTCACGGTCCCACCACAGGGCGCCGACGACGCGCGCGGTCAGCGAGCCGTCGCGGGCGGCGCTCATGTAGGCGTCGGCGGGATCGTCCATCGAGCCGAAGTTCCCGACGATCGCGTCCTGCCAGGCGGTGATGCCGTACGAGTGGAGGTGCGCCTGGGCGCGCAGCAGGGCCGCGAGGCGTTCGGCGGGGGTGGAGCGGGGGGTGAGCCGGCCGACCAGATCCATGGCGCCCTCCTGGAGCAGCCCGGTCGGCTCGCCCGACGCGTCGCGCTCGATGCGGCCGTCCGCGGGGTCGGGGGTGTCCCGCGTGATCCCGGCGAGCGTGAGGGCGCGGGTGTTGACCCAGGCACCGTGGTGGTCCCGGTTGGGAAGGTAGACGGGACGGTCGGGCACCACACGGTCCAGGAGGTCGCGGGTGGGGCTGCCGCCCTCGAAGGCCTCCATGGACCAGCCGCCCCCGGTGATCCACGTCTGCTCGGGGTGGGCGTCGGCGTAGGCCCGTACGGCGGACAGGGTGTCGGTGGCCGTGTGCAGACCCGTGAGGTCACAGCGGGCCAGCTCGATGCCGGCCGAGACCGGGTGGACATGGGCGTCCTGGAACCCGGGGACCAGCAACTTGCCCGCCAGATCGACGACTTCCGTGCGGGGGCCGATCAGCTCGCGCACCTCGTCGTGGCCGACGGCGGTGACGCGGTCCCCGGTGACGGCCACGGTGGTGGCCCGGGTGCGGGCGGCGTCCAGGGTGAGGGCGGGGCCGCCGGTGAAGACGAGGTCGGCCGGGTCGTGGCGCATGCGGGATCCGTTCTGTGCGGGAGGAGTTCTGCAGGGGAGACGTTCTGCGCGGGAGATGTTCTGCGCGGGAGAAGGGAGGTGCGGCACAAGGAGAGGGGGTGCAGGAACAGGGGTGGGTGTTCAGACCGCTTCGGGCGTGGTGCCGAGCGGCGCCGGTTCGGCTTCGGCTTCCGCGGTCGACAGACCGGTGACGAAGTACGGGGATTTCCTTACCCACTTGGCCCAGGCGCCGACGGCGATGCCGCTGAGCAGCATCGCCGCGGGGCAGGCCAGCATGAACCAGCCGTTGTCGGGGCTGACTTCGAAGTGGTCGGCCGAGGTGGCGAACGTCCAGGCGAGGTAGCCGCCGAGCCCGAGCAGGAACAGGGCGCTCAGGGTCGGGATCACGACGGCCCGTACGGCTTCCCCCGCGCTCTGCCTCAGCGCGCCGCGGAAGCGGCTCGCCGCGGCCAGGGCGGTCAGCGCGTAGTAGAGGGACACCACGATCCCGATGGCGTTGACCGAGGCCAGGATCAGGTCGCCGATCTTGGGGATGATCAGCGAGAGGACGGCGATGGCCGCCGCGACGCAGCCGATCGCGACGGTGCCCGCGACCGGGGTCCCGTACCGGGGGCTGACCTTGAGCCAGAGCGGGCCGAGCGTGCGGTCCCGGCTCATCGCGAACATGCCGCGCACGGTGGGGATGACGCCGGACTGGAGCGAGGCGACCGCCGAGAGGACCAGGGCGAGCAGAGGGAGGGCCGCGAGCGGCTGGGCGGCGAGGCGGTCGCCGAAGAAGGTGAGCCCCTGGGCGCCGTGGCCCACCAACTCATCCGGAGAGAGGACGCGTTGGAACGCGAAGGAGCCGAGCAGGAACAGGCCGAGCATGGTGAAGAGGGTGATGAGTCCGGCTTTGGAGGCGTCCTGGGGGTCCCGTATCTCCTCGTTCACGCTGAAGGTCGCGTCGAAGCCCCAGTAGCAGAAAACGGAGAGCAGCAGCCCCTGGGCGAGGGCCTGGCCGGAGGGGATGGTGAACGGGTTCAGCCAGTCGAGGCTGAAGGGGTGCGGGCCCTCGACAAGTCCGTAGCCGCAGAAGCCGAGCAGCACCGCGTACTCGAAGACCAGGAGCCACTTCTGGAGGGTGGCGGCCGAGCGGGTGCCGACGACCGCGGTGAGGGTGACGGCGACCAGGACGACGATGCCGAGCGCGGTGGACTGGGCCGTGGAGTCGGGGTCGAGGCGCAGCCCGCCCACCGCGTCCAGGCCCGTCTCGCCGGCCAGTTGGAGCAGTGCGGAGCCGGTGACGGCGGTGGTGTAGGCGAGGAAGACGACGGTGGAGACGATGCCGATCCAGCCGGTCAGGAAGCCGAGCCACGGGCTGAGCGAGCGGCCCACCCACACATAGCCGCTGCCCATGTTGGGCTCGACCTTGTTGAGCCGGGTGTACGCGCTCGCGATGCCCAGGATCGGGACGAAGGCGAGCAGCATCACGATCGGCAGGTGCAGGCCGACGGCGCCCGCGGTGACGCCGAGGCCGATGCCGATGCTGGTGGTGGCCGCCGTGGAGGAGGCGGCGATGGCGACGCCGTCGACGACGCCGAGGCTCTTGCGCAGAACGGGTGGGTCGTCGCTGCCGTGGGGAGTGCGCACGCGGGCTCCTTCGCCGAGGGGCGCTCGTCGGCCCCGATGGCGGCACATGGAACTCCCGGTGGAGTCGGTGCGTCAACGGCGTTGTCATAACGTGCGGCGGTCATTAGGGTGCGGCTGCATGAGCGAGCGAGTCGTGGCGGACGGGGAACGGCGGCGACGCCGGCCCACCAAGCGGGGCACGGTCCTGTCGGAGCAGCTGATCGTCGAGACGGCGCTGCGGCTGATCGGCGAGCACGGGGCCGCGGCGCTGACCGTGCGCCGGCTCGGTACGGCGCTCGGCGCGGATCCGAGCGCGCTCTACCGGTACTTCCGGGACACGGACGACCTGCTGCTCGCGGTCGCGGACGAGCTGATCGGGCGCACCCTGCGGTCGTGGCGGCCCGGCGGCGAGTGGCGGGCGGACCTGCGGTCGCTGGGGCTGCGGATCCACGCCGACTACCAGGCGCACCCGCAGGCGGCGGTGCTGACCTGCACGCGGGTGACCGGGCGGGTGCACGAGATGCGGTCGGTGGAGACGATCCTGGCGATCCTGCGCGGGGCCGGCTTCCCGGACGCCGAGGCGGTGCGGATCTACCACGTGTTCGTGGACCAGACCTTGGCGTTCGCGGCCCTCGACGCGACCGTGCTCACCCTGCCGAAGGAGTCACGGACCCTGGAGGAGCGCACCTGGCGCGAGCGGTACGCACGGCTCGGCGCGGACACTCATCCGAACGTGGCGGCGACGGCGCCGACCCTGGTCGCGGAGATGGGCCGCAGTGCCTATCCGGCGGCCCTGGAGATGATGCTGGCGTCGGCCGCCGCCCGCTTGCAGCACGTAGGGGCATGACGAAGCGCGTTCTGCGGGCATGGGGAAGGGCGGCGTCCCGGGTTCGGGGATGCCGCCCTTCCGGGGCGCCGGGAGGCCGGCGCCGCGTGGCCGTGTCCGGGGCCGTGCGCCCGCGCGGTGGCCGGGGCCTATTCGCCCGAGGCGATCGCGCCGACCCGCTTGCGCACGACGTACCAGCCGCCGACGAGCAGCGCCGCGATGATCGGCAGGCAGTAGATCGTGGTGCGGCCCACTCCCCCGCCGTACCACATCAAGAAGGCCACGGTGGCGAGGAAGACCAACGTCACGATCTGCGTGTAGGGCGCCCAGGGCAGCTTGTAGGAGGGCCGCTCCAGATGGCCCTCCTTGGCGCGGCGCCAGAACAGCAGCGAGCAGACCATGATCATCGCCCAGGTGCCGAGGATGCCGATGGAGGCGAAGTTGAGCACGATCTCGAAGGCGTCGTCCGGCACGACGCCGTTCAGGGCGACACCCAGGATGCCGAAGAAGGCGGTGAACAGGACGCCGCCGTAGGGCACCTTGCCCTTGTTCATGACGCCGACGAACTTGGGCGCGGAGCCCGCGAGCGACATCGAGCGCAGGATGCGGCCGGTGGAGTACAGGCCGGAGTTGAGGCTGGAGAGCGCCGCGGTGAGGACCACGAGGTTCATCACGCCGGCCGCACCGGGCACGCCGAGCTTGTCGAGGACGGTGACGAACGGACTCTGGCCCTCGGAGTACTCGGTGTACGGGAGCAGCAGCGCGAGCAGCACCACGGAGCCGACGTAGAAGATACCGACGCGCCACATGATCGAGTTGATGGCCTTGGGCAGGATCTTCTGCGGGTTCTCCGTCTCGCCGGCGGCGACGCCGCACAGCTCGACCGAGGCGTACGCGAAGACGACACCCTGGATGACGAGCAGCATGGGCAGCATGCCCATCGGGAAGATGCCGCCGTGGCTGGTGATGTTGGCGAAGCCCGGCGTGGAGCCGTCGACGTCGTGCTGGGTCACCACGAGGTAGATGCCGACGAGCATGAAGGCGACCAGTGCGACGACCTTGATGATCGCGAACCAGAACTCCATCTCGCCGAAGTACTTCACCGAGATGAGGTTGGCGGTGAGGACGACCGCGAGCGCGACGAGCGCGCAGACCCACTGCGGTACGTCGCTGAACATGGCCCAGAAGTGGGCGTAGGTCGCGGCCGCGGTGATGTCGGCGACGGCGGTGGTCGACCAGTTCAGGAAGTACAGCCAGCCCGCCGTGTAGGCGCCCTTCTCACCCATGAACTCGCGGGCGTAGGAGACGAAGGCGCCCGAGGAGGGACGGTAGAGCACGAGCTCACCGAGGGCCCGTACGACGAAGAAGGCGAAGACGCCGCAGACCGCGTAGGCGATCGCGAGCGAGGGGCCCGCGCCCGCGAGACGGCCGCCGGCACCGAGGAAGAGGCCGGTGCCTATCGCGCCGCCGATGGCGATCATGTTGATGTGGCGGGACTTGAGGTCCTTGCTGTAACCGGCGTCACCGGCGTCGATGTGGGGGGTGCCCGTCGTCGCCCCCGCGGGGGCACTCTGGGGCTCGGCCGCAGGCATGGTGCGGTCACTCATGGAGTAGTTCGCCTTTGTGAGGGGTCATGCGGTCGTGCGGGACCGGTCGCGTCGGTGATGCAGGTCGTCACCCTGGCACGAGCCGGCGGCGCCCATAGTCCCCGCTGTCTGCACAGTTTGGCAGTGGCCAATGTCACGTACGGGCAGATTTGAGCTGTTTCTGAGGTAACCGAAAGGTATCCGGTGCGCGTTTTTGTTGCTCAGCGTACCTAGGGCGCGAGGACGTCGAGCTCCTGGAGGGCGCCGAGCGCGATCTCCCGGGTCAGCCGTTCGGCCTCCGCGGCGTCGCGCTCGCGCACCGCCGCGGCCACCCGCACGTGCAAAGTGACGGCTGCCGGGTCGGGGTCGGGGAACATGACCTGGTGGTGGGTGCGGCCGGTGAGGACCTCGGCGACCACGTCGCCGAGCCGGGCGAACATCTCGTTGCCGGAGGCGTTGAGCACGATCCGGTGGAAGGCGACGTCGTGCACGAGGTAGGCCTCCAGCTGCCGCCCGCGCGAGGTGGCCACCATGCCGAGGGCCTCCTCGGTGAGGGCCGCGCACTGCGCGGGGGTGGCGTGCAGGGCGGCGAGCCCGGCCGCGGCCGGCTCCACGGCCGAGCGCAGCACGGTCAGGGAGCGCAGTTGGCGCGGCCGGTCGGCGCCGGCCAGACGCCACCGGATGACCTGCGGGTCGTACACGTTCCACTGCTCCGCCGGCCGGACCGTCACGCCGACCCGGCGCCGCGACTCGACCAGATGCATGGATTCCAGGACGCGGACCACTTCGCGGACCACGGTGCGCGAGACGTCGAAGCGCTGCGCGAGCTCGTCGGTGCGCAGCACGCTGCCGGGCGGGTACTCGCCCGCGGTGATGGCCAGGCCCAGGCTGTCGAGCACATGCGTGTGAAGGCCCCGGGCCCCAGTCGTCATGGGCCAAGACTACGGGCGCGAACCCGGGCCTTAAAAGTATGACTTTTACATCACGACCTCTTGAATATGTCGTACCTAATGAGTTTGAGTGGGCCGCGACGGACATCGATGTCGATGAGGACAGCGAGGCACCACCCGCATGAACTCCCCCCTGACCATCGTGGTGATGGGCGTTGCCGGGACCGGCAAGACCACCATCGGACCGCTGGTCGCAGCACGGCTCGGCGTCCCCTACGCCGAGGGCGACGACTTCCATCCCGCGGCCAACGTCGCCAAGATGTCCGCGGGCATCGCCCTGGACGACGCCGACCGCGGGCCCTGGCTCGACGCGATCGGCGCCTGGGCGCACGGCCGGGCCGGGCTCGGCGGCGTCGTCAGCAGCTCCGCGCTCAAGCGGAGCTACCGCGACCGGCTGCGGGCGGCCGCCCCCGGGATCGTCTTCCTGCACCTGACGGGGGACCGCGCGCTCATCGAGCGGCGGATGGCCGAGCGCAAGGGCCACTTCATGCCGGCCGCGCTGCTCGACTCCCAGTTCGCCACCCTTCAGCCGCTGGGCGCGGACGAGGCGGGCGTCGCCGTCGACGTGTCCGGCACCCCCGAGGACATCGCGGAGCGGGCCGCCGCCGCGCTGCGCACGCTCACCACCTAAGGAATCCCCACCGTGACCAGACTCAGCGTCGAGTTCCTGGCAGCGGACGCCACGCAGCCGATCACCTCGGCCGGCCACACCCAGCTGGGCATCGCCGTACTCGCGGGCATCGCCGTCATCGTCCTGCTCATCACCACCTTCAAACTGCACGCCTTCCTGGCGCTGACCATCGGCTCGCTGGCGCTCGGCGCGTTCGCGGGCGCGCCCCTCGACAAGGTCATCACCAGCTTCAGCGCGGGCCTCGGCAGCACCGTCGCCGGCGTGGGAGTGCTCATCGCGCTCGGCGCCATACTCGGCAGACTGCTGGCCGACTCCGGCGGCGCCGACCAGATCGTCGACACCATCCTGGCCAAGGCCGGCAAGTCCGGCGGGCGGGCGATGCCCTGGGCGATGGTGGCCATCGCCTCGATCATCGGGCTGCCGCTCTTCTTCGAGGTCGGCATCGTGCTGCTGATCCCGGTGGTGCTGCTCGTCGCCAAGCGCGGCAACTACTCCCTGATGCGGATCGGCATCCCCGCGCTCGCCGGCCTCTCGGTGATGCACGGCCTGATTCCCCCGCACCCGGGGCCGCTCGTCGCCATCGACGCGATCGGCGCCAATCTGGGGGTGACGCTCGCGCTCGGCGTGGTCGTGGCCATTCCTACGGTGATCATCGCGGGCCCGGTGTTCTCGAAGTACGCCGCCCGCTGGGTCGACATCCCCGCCCCGGACGCGATGGTCCCCAGCCGCCCCTCGGAGGACCTGGAGAAGCGCCCCAGTTTCGGCGCGACCCTCGCCACGGTGCTGCTTCCGGTCGTCCTGATGCTGGCCAAGGCGCTGGTCGACATCGTGATCGACGACCCGAAGAACCACCTCCAGCGGGTCACCGACGTCATCGGCTCGCCCCTGATCGCGCTGCTCGCCGCCGTCCTGGTCGCCCTCTTCACACTCGGCCGGGCCGCCGGGTTCACCAAGGAGCGGATCTCGACGACCGTCGAGAAGTCCCTCGCGCCGATCGCGGGCGTCCTGCTCATCGTGGGCGCGGGCGGCGGCTTCAAGCAGACGCTGATCGACGTGGGTGTCGGCCGGATGATCCTGGACTTCTCCAGGGACTGGGCGATTCCCTCGCTGCTGCTCGCCTGGCTGATCGCGGTCGCGATCCGGCTCGCGACGGGCTCGGCGACGGTCGCGACGATCTCCGCCGCGGGTCTGGTGGCACCGCTCGCGGCCGACATGTCGACCGCGCACGCGGCGCTGCTCGTGCTCGCCGTCGGCGCCGGTTCGCTCTTCTTCAGCCACGTCAACGACGCCGGGTTCTGGCTGGTGAAGGAGTACTTCGGGATGAGCGTCGGCCAGACGGTCAAGACCTGGTCGGTGATGGAGACGATCATCTCCGTGGTGTCGCTCGGCTTCGTGCTGCTCCTGTCACTCGTCGTCTAGCCGGGGTTCCGGACCCGCGTCGTCCCCTCCCGGTTCCCACAAGGGGTGTTCACGCTCCGCCCACCGCCGTTCGACCGACCCGGTACGCATGCCACGGCGTGCCTCCGGGTCGCCGAACGCCATCCACACGTGTCCGGCGACGACGATGCCGACGGCGAGCGAGAGCCAGTCGTGGACGAACGTGGACCCGATCCGCACCTCGATGGGCGCGAGGTGCGTGAACCACATCACCAGGCCGGTGCCCAGCATCACCAGGCAGGCACCCGCGATCCAGCCCGCGTACACCTTCTGCCCGGCGTTGAACTTGTCAGCGGGCCGCGGCTCGCGCAGCCGGCGCAGGGCGCTGCGCAGCCAGGTGCGGTCGTACGGGTAGAAGCGGTTGAGCCGGCCCAGATCCGCCCGGACGGCGCGCGACACGAGCCCGGCCAGGACCGGCACGGGCAGCAGCACCCCGCAGATCTCGTGCACCCGCACCACCAGTTCACGGCGGCCGACCGCCTCGGCGAACTGCGGGACGTACAGGATCGCGGCGGTGACCACACAGGCGCCCATCAGCCAGGCCGTGGCCCGGTGCACCCATCGCACGCCGGGCGTGAACCTCCGTACCGTGTAGGGGAGTTCAGGAGGCGGTGGGGGTGTCTTCGCGTCCGTTGGACCGGCCGACCCAGGCGTCGGTGTCATAGCCTCGCTCCTCCCAGAATCCCCGCTCGACCTTCTCCGTCACCGTGATCCCGGAGAGCCATTTCGCCGACTTGTAGAAGTACATGGGCGCCACGTACAGGCGGACCGGGCCGCCGTGCGCGTGGCTGACCGGCTTGTCCTGCATGCTCAGGGCGATCAACACGTCGTCGCGGCGCGCCTGTTCGAGGGTGAGGCTCTCGCTGTACGCGCCGTCGAAGCAGGTGAAGCGGACCGCGCCGGCGCCGGGGCGCACTCCCGCCGCGTCCAGGAGGCGGGACAGCTGGACCCCGGCGAAGGGGGTGCCGGGCACCCGCCAGCCGGTCACGCACTGCACATCGCGCACCAGGCGGGTCTGCGGCAGCGCGCGCAGCGCGTCCAGTGTGTAGGACGTCGGCCTGGTCACCAGGCCGTCGACGCTCAGGCGGTAGTCGGCGGCGCTCTTGTTCGGCACCGACGAGGTGACCGAGTAGTAGCGGAAGCCGCCGCCGTTGGGCAGCAGGCTGGTGAGCCCGGTGGGGTCCTTGTCGGCGGCGGCGCCGAGGAAGGATTCCAGGCCGCCCTGGAGGTAGCGGGCGGAGGCGACGCCGGCCACGCCGAGTCCGAGCATGCCGAGCACGAGCCGGCGCCCGACGGGTGCGCCCCGCTCGGGCGGAGGCGTTGGTTCTGGTGTCACCCCATGATTCGAACACCCGCGGGCCGGTCCTGCCAGGGGCCGGGGCCGCACGTCACCGTTCCGTCAGAAATTCCCCGCCCGGGGCACGGGCCCCCCTACGAGACGGCCTTCGCCGCCGCACGGCCCGCCGCACGCCCGGAGAAGATGCAGCCGCCGAGGAAGGTGCCTTCCAGGGAGCGGTAGCCGTGGACGCCTCCGCCGCCGAACCCGGCCGCCTCCCCCGCCGCGTACACGCCCGGCAGCGGCTCGCCGCCCGCCATGAGGACGCGCGAGGACAGATCGGTCTCCAGGCCGCCGAGCGACTTGCGGGTCAGGATGTGCAGCTTCACCGCGATCAGCGGGCCGGCCTCCGGGTCGAGGATGCGGTGCGGGGGCGCGGTGCGGATCAGCTTGTCGCCGAGATAGGCACGGGCCCCGCGCAGGGCGGTGACCTGGAGGTCCTTGGTGAAGGGGTTGGCGATCTCACGGTCGCGGGCCACGATCTCGCGGCGCAGCGCCGCCTCGTCGATGAGGGGCTCCTCGGTGAGCGCGTTCATGCCGCGCACCAGCGAGGCGAGGTCCTTCTCGACGACGAAGTCGGCGCCGTGGTCCATGAACGCCTTGACCGGCCCCGGCACATCGGCACGGGCCCGCCCGATGACACCGCGTACGGACTTGCCCGTCAGGTCGGGGTTCTGCTCGGAGCCCGACAGGGCGAACTCCTTGCCGATGATCTTCTGGTCGAGGACGAACCACGTGTAGTCGTACCCGGTCTTCATGATGTGGTCGAGCGTGCCGAGCGTGTCGAAGCCGGGGAAGAGCGGCACCGGAAGCCGGCTGCCGCGCGCGTCCAGCCAGAGCGAGGAGGGGCCGGGGAGAATGCGTATGCCGTGCCGGGCCCATATCGGGTTCCAGTTCTGGATGCCCTCGGTGTAGTGCCACATCCGGTCGCGGTTGATGTGGTGGGCGCCGGCCCGTTCGGTGATGCCGAGCATGAGGCCGTCCACATGGGCGGGCACCCCGGAGAGCATGTGTTCGGGCGGGGTGCCGAGCCGCTCGGGCCACTGGGCCCGCACGAGGTCGTGGTTGCCTCCGATGCCGCCGCTGGTCACGATCACCGCCTGCGCCGTAAGCTCGAAGGAGCCGGTGACGGTCCGGGTGGACGCGGTCCCGCGCGCGGCACCGGACGGCTCCAGGATCTCGCCGGTGACGGTGTCGACGGTTCCGGCGCTGCGGCCGAGCCCCGTGACCCGGTGGCGGAACGCGAACTGAACGAGTCCCCGGGCGGCGCCCTCCCGCACTCTCCGCTCGAACGGGGCGACGATGCCCGGCCCGGTGCCCCAGGTGATGTGGAAGCGGGGAACGGAGTTGCCATGCCCGGTGGCGTCGTAGCCGCCCCGTTCGGCCCAGCCCACCACGGGGAAGAACCGGACCCCCTGGGCGTGCAGCCACGCCCGCTTCTCGCCCGCCGCGAAGTCGACGTACGCCGTGGCCCACTCGCGTGGCCAGTGGTCCTCGTCCCGGTCGAAGCCGGCCGTGCCGTACCAGTCCTGGAGCGCGAGCGCCCGGCTGTCCTTGATCCTCATACGGCGCTGCTCGGGCGAGTCCACGAGGAAGAGACCGCCGAAGGACCAGTGCGCCTGGCCGCCCAGGGACCGTTCGGGCTCCTGGTCGAGCAGGATCACCTTTTTGCCGGCGTCCACCAGCTCGGCGGTGGCCACCAGGCCCGCGAGGCCCGCCCCGATCACGATCACATCGGCGTCGTACGCCATCGGCCGCTCATTCCGCTCGTCCGCCAGGTTACCCGTGGGTCAGATCTTCGGCGGGCCGTCACCCGGCGTCAACCGCCCGGCGGCGGGCACCCGGGAGGCAGCCGCGTCGCCGGGGCGCTATCGTCGGCCAAAACAGCGCCCCCCGGCCGTACTTGAGGTGTACGTCGTGTCGGTCCTGGTCCTCGTCCTCGCCGTGAGCGCAGCGTGTTGTCTGGGCTCGGGCTTCGTGCTGCAGCAGAACGCGGCGCAGCACGCCCCGCTGAGCGACTTCCTCTCCCCGAGGCTGCTGCTCGACCTGGTGCGGATGCCGCGCTGGCTGGCCGGGATAGGCCTGATGGTGGCGGGGATGGTGCTGAGCGCCCTCGCGCTCGGCTACGGCGAGGTGTCGCTGGTCGAGCCGCTGGTGGCGACCAACCTGTTCTTCGCGATGTGGCTGTCGCGGCTGTGGACCCGCCAGCCGCTCGGCCGTCAGGGCTGGGCGGGGCTCGTGCTGCTCGCCGGCGGGGTGACCGCGTTCATCGTGGCGGGCCAGCCGCAGGGCGGCGTCGCCGTCGCGGGTGCGCTGCGGCACTGGCTGATCGTGGGCATCGTGGTCGGCACCGCGCTGGTGCTCGCGGCGCTCGCCAAGCACGACCGGCTCAGCGTGGCGGCGCCGGTGCTGCTGGCCCTCGCCGCGGGCATGCTGTACGGCCTCCAGGACGCGCTGACCCGGATCAGCGGGCAGCGCCTGTCGCGCGGCGGCTGGCCGGAGCTGATGACGAGCTGGCAGCCGTACGCGGTGATCGCGCTCGGGATCACCGGGCTCGTCCTGGTGCAGAGCGCCTTCGAGACGGCTCCGCTGCGGATGTCGCTGCCCGCCCTGACGGCGGCGCAGCCGCTCGCGGGGATCGCCTGCGCGGTCGGCTTCCTCGGGGACCGGCTGCGTACCGACACGGGGGCGCTGGCCTGGGAGGCGGCCGGGCTCGCGGCGATCGTGGCGGGGATCGTGCTGCTCGGGATGCACCCCGCGATGCCGTCCGGCACCGCGCCGCAGGAGGAGACCTGTGACCTCCAGCCGCACTGAGCGTCCCGGTGGGCGGCGCGGGGGCGGGGCGACGGGGCCGGTGGAGGGCCGCCGGGGCGGTGGTTTCATGGCTCCATGAATCCGGCTGATGAAATCCTGGACATCGTCGACGAGCACGACACCGTGACCGGGCAGGCCCGGCGGGCCGACGCCTACGCGCGGAACCTGCGGCACCGCTGCGTGTTCATCCTGGCCCGGGACGCGGCGGGCCGGATCTTCGTCCACCGCCGCACCCCGGACAAGCTCGTCTTCCCCTCCCTGTACGACCTGTTCGTCGGCGGGGTGGTGGGCGCCGGCGAGTCGTACGACGACGCGGCGCTGCGCGAGGCGGAGGAGGAGCTCGGGGTGCGCGGGCTGCCGCGGCCGGTGCCGCTGTTCAAGTTCCTCTTCGACAACGGTGAGCAGAGCTGGTGGTCGTCGGTGTACGAGGTGCGGTGCGAGCTGCCCGTGGACCCGCAGGTGGAGGAGGTCGCCTGGCACGCCTTCCTGCCGCTCGACGAGCTGGAGCGCCGCATCGACGACTGGGAGTGGGTGCCGGACGGGCTCGCGGCGTGGCGGCGGCTGCGCGCCTCGGGGCTCGCGCTGTCCTGAGGGGCCGCCGGGTAGGGTGCGGCGAGTGATCACGATCGTGCAGACGCTGCGGCTGTGGTTCGCGCCCCAGCGGATCGGCGAGGAGGGCGAGACCCCCGACTACCGGTTCTCGCTCGCCAACGAGCGCACCTTCCTGGCCTGGATCAGGACCTCGCTCGCGCTGGTCGGCGGCGGCTTCGCGGTCGACCAGTTCCTGCCGGACCTGCGCCGGGGCATCCGGGTGGCGCTCGCGCTCGCGCTGCTCGCCGCGGGGGTGCTGTGCGCGCTGCGGGCGGTGAACCACTGGGTGCGGTGCGAGCGGGCCATGCGGCGCGGCGAGGACCTGCCGGTGTCGCGTTTCCCGACCGTCCTGAGCCTCGCGGTGGCCCTGGTCGCCGTGTCGATGGTGGTGGTCGTGGTCTTCGGCTGGGCGGGCTGATGCCCGCACGGGTGCCCGCACGCGACCCGGGGCTCCAGCCCGAGCGGACCCGGCTCGCGTGGCGGCGTACCACCCTGTCGTGCACGGTGGCCGCCGTGCTCGCCGCCAAACAGGCCGTGCACCGGGGAAGTTCACCCCTCGCGCTGGTGGCGGTGACGCTCGGCGCGCTGGTGTGGCTCGGCTTCCTCGCGGTGGCGCACCGCCGCATCCAGACGCTGAGCGGCGGCGCCCGCCCCCGGGTGCTCGGGGTGCGCGCCGCCCTCGCGGCGGCCGCGTGCACGGTGGCCCTGGCCTGTCTCGCCGTCGCCATGCTGTTCTGAACGCGGTCGGTGAATGCCGTCGGTGACGCGGTCGGTGAACGCCGCGCCACGGCGCGCCCGCCCGAATCCGGCCGGGCCCGCTCTGGACGGCATACCGACTGGTCGGTAGCGTGTTCTCGTCACAGGACGACCGATCCCGCCGTGGAGGTGCCGAACATGAGCGCAGTCCCCCCGCCAGGCCTCGATCCGGAGCGGCTGCGGGCCCATCTGGACCGCGCCCGTCCGGGCCTCGTGAGCGGACCGCTCCGTGCCCGCCTGATCGAGGGCGGCCGGTCGAACCTGACCTATGTCGTCACGGACGGCACCGGGCAGTGGGTCGTACGGCGGCCGCCGCTGGGCCATGTGCTCGCCACCGCGCACGACATGAAGCGCGAACACCGGGTGATCAGCGCGCTGCACCCGACCGCCGTTCCGGTGCCCGAGCCGGTGCTGCTCTGCGAGGACGAGTCGGTGCTCGGCTCGCCGTTCTACGTCATGGAGTACGTGGCCGGGACGCCGTACCGCACCGCCGAACAGCTCGCGCCGCTCGGCCCCGAGCGGACCAGGGCGGCCGTGCTGTCGCTGGTGGACACGCTGGTCGAGCTGCACGCCGTGGACCCCGAGTCGGTCGGGCTCGGCGACTTCGGGCGCCCCGAGGGGTTCCTCGACCGGCAGCTGCGGCGCTGGGGCAAGCAGCTCGACGCCTCCCGCAACCGGCCCCTCGGCGGCATCGACGAACTGCACGCCGCCCTCGGACGCGACCTGCCGGCCTCGCCGGCGCCCACCGTCGTCCACGGCGACTACCGCCTGGACAACGTCCTGATCGGGGACGACGACCGGATCAACGCCGTGCTCGACTGGGAGATGTCCACCCTGGGCGACCCGCTGACCGACCTCGGGCTCCTCGTCATGTACAGCGCGAAGCTGGAGCTCCCGCACTCCCCGGTCTCCACCACGGCCGGCGCCGCCGGGCACCCCTCCCCCGCCGAGCTGATCGAGCGCTATGCGGCCCGCTCCGGCCGCGACACCTCCGCGATCGCCTGGTACACGGCGTTCGCCTGGTTCAAGCTCGCCGTGATCCTCGAAGGCATCCACTACCGCTACACCCTCGGCCAGACCGTGGGCGCCGGGTTCGACCGCATCGGCGAGCTGGTCCCCGTCTTCATCGAGCACGGTCTCACCACCCTTCAGGAAGGCTGACCCCGCCATGGACTTCGCATTCGACGCCCGTACCGAAGAACTGCGGACCAGGCTCCTCGCCTTCATGGAGGAGTACGTCCACCCCGCCGAGACCACCGCGCACGAGCAGCGCGCGCTGCTCGCCTCGCCGTGGGACACCCCGCGGGTGGTGGAGGACCTCAAGGCCGAGGCGCGCCGCCAGGGCCTGTGGAACCTCTTCCTGCCCGACCCGGAGCACGGCGCCGGGCTCACCAACCTCCAGTACGCCCCGCTGGCCGAAATCACCGGCCGCTCCCCGCACTTGGCGCCGACCGCCCTCAACTGCGCGGCCCCGGACACCGGGAACATGGAGGTGCTGGCGCAGTTCGGCTCGGACGAGCAGAAGAAGCGGTGGCTCGAGCCACTGCTCGCCGGGGAGATCCGCTCGGCGTTCGCGATGACCGAGCCGGAGGTGGCCTCCTCGGACGCCACCAACATCGAGACGCGCATCGAGCGGGACGGTGACGACTACGTCATCACCGGGCGCAAGTGGTACATCTCCGGCGCGATGAACCCGGACTGTGCGATCTTCATCGTGATGGGCAAGACCGACCCGGCCAACGACGACGTGCGGCGCCAGCAGTCGATGATCCTTGTTCCGCGCGACACCCCGGGCGTCGAGATCCGCCGCGCCATGCAGGTGTACGGCTACGAGGACCACTACCACGGCGGTCACGCCGAGGTCGTCTTCCACGGGGCCCGGGTGCCCGCGAGCAACCTCGTCGGCGAGCAGGGCGGCGGCTTCGCCATCGCGCAGGCGCGGCTCGGTCCTGGCCGGATCCACCACTGCATGCGCCTGATCGGGATGGCCGAGCGGGCCATCGAGCTGATGTGCCGAAGGGCCGTGTCCCGTACGGCGTTCGGCAAGCCGATCGCCCAGCAGGGCGTGGTGCAGGAGTGGATCGCGGACGCCCGTGTCGCGGTCGAGCAGTTGCGCCTGCTCGTTCTGAAGACGGCCTGGCTGATGGACACCGTGGGCAACCGCGGCGCGCACACCGAGATCCAGGCCATCAAGATCGCCACTCCGCGCACCGTGGTCGGCATCATCGACAACGCGGTGCAGCTGCACGGCGCGGGCGGCGTCAGCCAGGACTTCCCGCTGGCCGAACTGTGGGCCGCGGCACGGACGTTGCGGCTCGCGGACGGCCCCGACGAGGTGCACCAGCGCTCGCTCGCCCGCCGCGAACTGAAGAAGTACCTCTAGCGGAAGGGTAGTTCGGGCCGCCGGTCCGGTAGTTCGGGCCGCCGGTCCGGTAGTTCGAGTTCAGGGCCGCAGCGCGCGCAGCAGCAGGTCGGCGAGATGGTCGGCGACCTGCTGCTGGGTCAGCGGGCCGCCCGGCCGGTACCAGGTGGACAGGTGGTGGACGGAGCCGAAGTGGTAGTCCACCACCAGGTCGGCCGGGGTCGCGGTGGAGAACACCCCGGCCTCCTGGCCCTCCTCGATGAGCGCGCGGAACCGCTCGTGGTAGCGGCGGCGCTCGGCGCGCACCTGCTTGTTCTTCTCCGGGCTCAGCTGGTGCATCGACCGGAAGAAGATCGCCGCGTCGTCGAGGTTGTCGATGGTGGTCACCACCACGTCCGCGGCCGCCTCGCGCAGCCGCTGCTCGATCGGCGCGTCCGCGCCCGCGTACGCGTCGAGCCGCTCCTGCTGGAGGCGGAGCACCCGGGAGTACACCTCCTGGAGGAGGTCCTCCTTGGAGCCGAAGTAGTGGTAGAGCGCACCCTTGGTGACGCCGGCCGCCTCGACGATCTCCTGGACGGAGGTGCGGTCGTAGCCGTTCTCCGCGAACAGGCGGGTGGCGGCGGCGAGCAGCCGCTGGGGGACGGGTGTGGTGCCGCTCGTGTCCGTCGCCTTGGCCATCGCCGCCACCTTTCTCTCGTACGTGCGCGGGGGGCCGCGGCCCCCCGCCCTGTTCCGGTCCTGCTGCGCCGGCGCTCCGGTCGCTACGCCTGGCTGCGCAGTTCCCGCCTGAGGATCTTCCCACTCGTCGTCTTGGGAAGCTCCGCCAGGATCTCCACCTCGCGCGGGTACTTGTAGGCGGCGAGCCGCTCCTTGCAGTACGCGGCGAGATCGGCGGGGCCGGCCTCGGCGCCGGGGCGCAGGGAGACGTACGCCTTGACGCTCTCGCCCCGGTAGGCGTCGGGGACGCCCACGACGGCCGCCTCGCGCACGTCCGGGTGCGTGTAGAGCACGTCCTCGACCTCACGCGGCCAGACCTTGAAGCCCGACGCGTTGATCATGTCCTTCATGCGGTCGACCACGTAGAGCCAGCCGTCGCGGTCCATGAACCCGATGTCGCCGGTGCGCAGTTCGCCGTCGGGGAACGCCTCGGCGGTGGCGTCGGGGCGGCGCCAGTAGCCGGGCACCACCTGCGGTCCGCGCACCACGATCTCGCCCTGTTCGCCGAAGGGCACCTCGTTGCCCGCGGGGTCGAGGATCCGTACGACCGTCCGGGGTCCGGGCACGCCGACCGAGAGGGTGCCCGAGACGGGGTCGACCGGCGCTTCCTTCTCGGGCGGGACCGAGGCACAGGGGGCGGTGCACTCGGTCAGGCCGTAGCCGTTGCGGATGTACGGCCCGAACCCTTCGCGGAACGTCTCCACCAGCGCGGGCGGCAGGGGGGCGCCGCCCGAGGAGATGAGCTCGAACGAGGCGAAGTGGTCCCGCGTGACGCCGGGTGTGGCGGCCAGCGCCATGAAGGCCGTGGACGGGCCGACCGTGTACGCGGGTCGGTGCTCCGTGAACGCGTCGAGCACGACGCCCGGGTGGAAGCGGTAGGTCAGGATCAGGGTGCCCGCGTTGGCGAGGCAGGTGGCGAGCTCGCAGACCATGCCGGTGATGTGGAACAGCGGCGCGAGCGCGAAATAACCCGACCCCTGCGCGATGGGGTGTCCGGTGCGCTGCCTCTCCGCGTTGTAGGTGATGCCGCGATGGGTGTTCATCGCGCCCTTGGGGGTCCCGCTGGTGCCGGAGGTGTAACTGATCAACGCCGTGTCGCCGCCCTCGGGCCGGCGCCCGCCCGGGGCGGGCAGACCCTGCCGCGCGACGGTGAGGAGATCGTCGGCGCCGGCGGGCACGGGCAGCCGCTCGAAGCCGAGGACGCGCGGGTCGTCGCGGGTCTGGAGGCCGAGCGCGCAGGCGGTGAGCGCGACGCGCACCGGGGAATCGGCGGCGGTGTCGCGCAGGTACTCCTCCCAGGCCCGGTCGGAGCAGATCAGCGCGGCGGCGTCGGCGTCGTGCAGCACGTGCGTGACCTCGCCCGACTTGTACATCGGGTTGAGCGGCACGACGACGGCGCCGGCCTTCCAGGCACCGAGCAGGGCGATCACGAAATGCGGGGTGTTCTGGAGCATGAGCGCGACGCGCTCGCCGCGGGCCAGGCCCCGCCCGGCGAGATGGCCGGCCACGGAATCGGACAGCTCATCGACCTCGCGATAGGTGAGGCGGCCGTCGAAGTAGGCGAGCGCGGTGCGCCCGGGTGCGCGGGCGACGGCGGCGTCGAAGGCGTCCAGCACCGTCTCGGGCGGGCTGATGTCCGCCCGCTGGGCCGCGCTGAGCTGGGCGAGCCAGGGCTTGGCCGCGTAGATCGAGGTCATCCGGCGTCCGTCTCCCACTTCTGCTGGAGGTGGTTCATGCTGGTCAGCCAGCGGTCCGGGGTGGCGGCGCGGGCGGTGTAATAGTCGGCCACCTCGGGGTGCGGCAGCACGAGGAAGCGGTCGTCGGCCATCGCGGCGAACAGCGCGTCCGCGACCTCGGACGGCTCGATCGCGGTGGGCCTGAGGACGAGGTCGCCGGCCGTCCCGGTGGCGGCCAGCATGTCGGTGCGTACGCCCTGGGGGCAGATCGCGTGGACATGGACGCCCCGGTGCCGGTACGTCAGCGAAAGCCACTCGGCGAAGGCGAGCGCGCCGTGCTTGGTGACGCTGTACGGGGCCGCGCCGATCATGCTGAGCAGGCCGGCGGCCGAGACGGTCGAGACGAAGCGTCCGCTGCCGCGCTCCAGCCAGTCGGGCAGCAGTTCCTTCGCCGCCCGCACGTGGGCCATGACGTTGACGTCCCAGGCCGCCGCCCACACGTCCTCGGGGGCGGCCTCCGAACCGCCCGAGCCCAGGCCGGCGTTGGCACAGTAGACGTCGATGCGGCCGCCGAGGGCGGCGCGGGCGGCGCCGACGACGGTGGAGGCGTCGCCCGGCACGGCGATGGCGCCGATCTCGTCGGCGGTGCTGCGGGCCTTGTCGGCGTCGAGGTCGTTGACGACGACGCGGGCGCCGTCCTCGGCGAATCTGCGGGCGAGGGCGGCGCCGATGCCGCCACCTGCCCCCGTGACCACCACCGTGGTGCGCTGGTCCGACTGTGCCGTGCTCATGGAGACCTGCCTCTCTGCCGATGCCTCCGGCAGACTAACCGGTCGGTATGTCCCGGGGGAACCCCCGAATCCCCGCAACACCCAGGCAGGCCCCCGGCCGTTTGCGCAGTTCCCCGCGCCCCTGAACCCCCCTCCGCGTGCGGACCGTGCCCGCTTGCTCACGCAGTTCCCAGCGCCCCTGAACCCCGCCTCCGCGTGCGGACCGTGCCCGCGTCCCGCGCAGTTCCCCGCACCCCTAAACCCGCCTCCGCGTGCGGACCGTGCCCGCGTCCCGCGCAGTTCCCCGCACCCCTAAACCCGCCTCCGCGTGCGGACCGTGCCCGCGTCCCGCGCAGTTCCCCGCGCCCCTGAACCCCCCTCCGCGTGCGGACCGTGCCCGCTTGCTCACGCAGTTCCCCGCGCCCCTGAACCCCGCCTCCGCGTGCGGACCGTGCCCGCGTCCCGCGCAGTTCCCCGCGCCCCTAAAAACCCCGCTTTCGTCTGCGGACCGTGCCCGCTTGCTCGCGCAGTTCCCCGCGCCCCTAAACCCGCCTCCGCGTGCGGACCGTGCCCGCGTCCCGCGCAGTTCCCCGCGCCCCTGAACCCCCCTCCGCGTGCGGACCGTGCCCGCTTGCTCACGCAGTTCCCCGCACCCCTGACGGGGCTCGGCAGAGGCATCCTCAGCCCGTTATGGGGGTCCCCCCTGGCCCTTGAGGCCTTGGGGGAGATGGAGGACGAGCGCCCTTCAGGCGCGATGCGGGGTCTGGGGCGGAGCCCCAGGGAGCCGCACCCTTCAACCCGTCGCACGGGAGGTGGGTGGGAAAACGCGCGAACGGGGTCCGGGGCGGAGCCCCGGGGAGGGGCGGGACCGGAACCCGCCGCACAGGTAGGTCGGAGTTCGGCGTGCGGCTGGCACCCTGGCCGCATGAGCCTGACCAGACGGACCGTCCTCGCCGGCACGGCCGCCACGGCAACACCGGGCGGCCCCAGAAGAACCCGCCCCGCCCACCCCACCCGCACCGGCTTCGACCACCTCGCCGAATCCCACTACTCCACCCTCGCCGGCCAGGCGACCGGCATCGTCACCAACCCCACCGGCGTGACCCGCGACGTCCGCCACGTCGTGGACGTCATGCACGCCGACCCCCGGGTGAACCTCACCGCCGTCTTCGGCCCCGAGCACGGCTTCCGCGGCACCGCCCAGGCCGGCGGTTCGCAGGGCCGCTACGACGACCCGGCGACCGGGCTGCCCGTGTACGACACGTACACCAAGAGCGGCCGGCCCCTCGCGGACGTCTTCACCGCGTCCGCCGTGGACACCGTCCTCTTCGACATCCAGGACGTCGGTGCCCGCTTCTACACCTACATCTGGACGCTCTACGACTGCATGGAGGCGGCCGCGCTCGCCGGCAAGCGGTTCGTGGTGCTCGACCGGCCGAACCCGGTGACGGGCCGCGCGGCACGGGGCCCCGTCCTCGACCCGGCGTTCGCGACGTTCGTCGGGCGCAGGCCCGTCGCGCAGGCGCACGGGATGACCGCGGCCGAGCTCGCCCGGCTCTTCAACGCCGAATTCCTCGGCGGCCAGGTGCGGCTCACGACCGTCGCCATGACCGGATGGCGGCGCTCGGACTTCTTCGACGCGACCGGCCTGCCCTGGGTGCCGCCGAGCCCCAACATGCCGACGCCCGACACCGCCCTGGTCTACTCCGGCACCTGTCTCTTCGAGGGCACCAACCTGTCCGAGGGACGCGGCACGACACGGCCCTTCGAACTGCTCGGCGCCGAGGGGATCGACGGCCGCTGGGCCGCCGCGCTCGGCGAACTCGCCCTGCCCGGCGTCCACTTCCGCGAGGCGTACTTCGCGCCGACGTTCTCCAAGTATCAGGGAAGGACGGCCGGCGGGCTCCAACTGCACGTGTACGACCGGGAGTCGTTCGATCCCGTACGCACCGGCATCGCGCTGCTCGTGACCGCGAAACGGGTGTGGAGCGGCTTCGCCTGGCGCCCGGACCACTGGATCGACAAGCTCACCGGCTCGGCCCTGGTACGGACGATGATCGACGCCGGGGCCGGTGCGGACGAGATCGTGGCGGCCTGGCAGCCGGGACTCGCGGCGTTCCGCACCGTACGCGGGAGGTATCTGATGTACGCCTGAGCCGGGGACGGACCGCCGGGCCGGGACGGGCCCCGGACCGCGCGCCCGGCGCGGCACATCGGTGCCGTCCGGCATATGGCCAGGTCCGTGCTGCCGCAGGACGATGGAGGCGCTCATCGTCGAGCGGACCGGAGGTCGCGTCATGACGGACATCGGGGTCGAGCCGTACCGGGAGATCACCTTCGACGCGGACGGCGACGCCGATCCCGCCGAGCGCACCGCTCTGACCGGCGTGGACGCCACGGATCTGGTGCTGTTCGCGCACGGCTGGAACAACACGCCGAGCACCGCCCGCGGCATGTACCGGGCGTTCTTCGCGGCGTTCCCCCCGCTCGTGGCCGGCTCGCCCGGGGTGCGGCTCGCGTACGGCGGCGTGACCTGGCCCTCGATCCGCTTCACCGACGAGACCATCCCCGACTTCCCGCCCGCCGCGGCCCCCGCGGCGGGCCCCGGCCTCGATGCCGCGACCGTCTCCGCGCTCAAGGGGTTCTTCCCCGGTCAGGACGCGGCCCTCGACACGATCGCCTCCTATCTGCGGGAACAACCCGACTCCGAAGCGGCGTTCACCGACTTCGGACGGCTGACCCGGCAACTGGTGACGGCGTCGGGTTCGGCGGGCCGGGCCGGCTCCGGGGGCGACCTGGCCCTGGAGGACGGTCCCGGTGCCGTGCCCGCGCTGCTGACGGACCCGGCGCTGGAGCTGTGCCAGAGGTTCACGTCCGCGCTGGCCGAGACCGGCATGGACGTGCGGCCCGGACCGTCGGGCCCCTCGTTCTCGATCGGCGGCTCGCTCAAGCACCTCTGGGACGGCGCGAAGGAGGTGCTGCGCCAGACGACCTATTACGAGATGAAGCACCGGGCCGGCACGGTGGGGCAGCGCGGTCTCGGGCCGCTGATCGATCAACTCGCCCTTTCCCGGCCCGACTTGCGCGTCCACCTGGTCGGACACAGTCAGGGTGCGCGCCTGGTCGCGTTCGCACTGAAGGGGCTGCCGCGGGGGGCGCGCAATCTGAAGTCGGTGACCCTGCTCGAAGGGGCCTTCTCGCACTACGTCTTCGCCGAACGGCTACCGGACGGCCTGACGGGTGCCGGCGCCCTGAGCGACGCGCAGAACGGGCTCGACGGGCCGGTCGTCTCCTGCTACTCGCACTTCGACACCGCGCTCGGCGTCATCTACCCACTGGCCTCCGCACTGTCCGGCGACTACGCGAGCGCCCTGCCCGGCCAGGACGGACGGTGGTGGGCGATCGGCCACGACGGGATCCAGGCCGTGAGCCCCTGCACCACGCTGACGCTGGCCGAGGCGCTGCGCGACGGCGTGCCCGACTCGGGGTGCGTGAGCGTGGACGCGGCCGCCGTGGTGAAGAGCGGCGGGCCGCCCTCGGGTGCGCACAGCGACATCTGCCATCCGGAGCTGGCCCGGGTGGTGCTTGCCGCGGGCCGGATCGTCACGACCTGACCCGCGGCCGGGCACCTCTAGCGGTGGCTGGGGAACTCGACGACCTGCTGGTAGGTCGGCCGGTTCTGCCAGTTGATCGCGGACTGGGTGATGCCGCCGAGCGGACGCTGCACGATGGAGTCGGCGCACCACTGGTCACCGGCCTTGCAGCCGGCGTCCCCCGGATAGACCTGGGCCGGGGTCTTGGCGGCGGCCTGCTTCAGCGTGCCGAGCAGGCTCTCGCGGCAGGCGTCCACCGTGCCGCCGCCGCAGTAGGCGCGGGCCAGCGGGCCCTGCACCGGCTCCCCGAGCACCGTACGCAGATCCTTGTCGACATAGCTCCACCAGCCGTACTGGAAGGCGGAACCGGCGTGCGAGCCGGTCGGGCCGTGCCCGGCGGACGGCGCCTCGTCGGTGCCGAGGTTGGCGGTCAGGGCGGCGTAGAGCGGGTCGCCGAGCCCGGGGCGGAACTCGGCCTCGACCAGCAGCGGCCACCAGGCGTCCATCAGGCGCACCGCGTCGGGGTGGGTGTACGTGTGCGAGCCCTGCGAGGTCTCGCGGCGCTGCGTGCCGTCGGCCTGCCATGACTCCAATTGCTGTACCGCGGTAGAGAGTTGGGGGTCGGTGACGGGAGCGCTGCGCAGCACCTTGAGCAGCTCGGGCAGGACGTCCTCGCCGCGCAGGTCGGTGACGGCGGCCTGGGCCATCGCCCGGGTGAGCGAGGAGCGGGTGACGCCGCCCTGCGCGACCAGCGACTTCACCCGGTCGTCGAGGAGGTTGACGCGGTGTACGGAGCCGTCACCGAAGCCGGCCGTGGAGTAGTCCTTGGCCTGCTTGTTGTTCCAGGACACGTAGTAGTCCTGGCCGACGGACTGGGGGTGTTGGGCGGGCGGGGTGTAGGCGGCCGTGTTGTTCGCCGGGTCGAAGCCCTGCCATTCGTAGGCCTGCTCCGCCTTGACGGGCAGCGAGGGATCGACATCGGGGTCGCGCGCCGGGTTGAGGCCGCTGTTGTAGTACGCGGCGGTGCGGGAGTCCGCGTAGAACCAGTTGAAGGTGTAGTCGACGGACTGGGCCGCCTGCTGGAAGGACGCGGCGTCCTTGACGAAGGTGGGGTCGTTCATCATCTGGAAGCCGATGATCGAGTCGGCGTCGTGGCGGTAGGTGGAGCGCAGCGAGGTGTAGGCGACGGGCTTGCCGCCGACGGTGGCGCGGGCGGTCACGATGCCGTAGTTGGTGCGCCACACCTGCATCCGGTAGGAGCCGGCCGCGGTGGTGTCGGCGACCGTCGGCTTCCAGGAGTTGGTCTTCTCCATCTTCTCCATGGGCGTGCACACACCGCGGTACAGGTAGTGGGTGGCGTCCTGACAGAGCTCGACGGCGTAGGTGTCGGTGATGTCCTGGCCCGCGGAGGTGGCCGACCAGGCGTAGTCCTGTCCGCGTCCGAGCTGGACGTACATGCCGACGCCGGCGAAGGAGGCGCCACGGGCGCTGATGCCGGGCCCCTGGATCTCCTGGAGCATCAGCAACTGTGGCGCGAAATAGCCCGTTTGGGGGCCGAACACCGCGACGGGGTTGCCGCTCGCGGTGTGCGAACCGGACACCACGAGGGCGTTGGACATACCGCGCGGCTTGCCGAGGTCGACGCCGGGCAGCGCCCCGCTGTCGTACATGCCCTCCAGCGGCTTCAGCTTCGGCGGCACCTTCACGGCGGCCTTGGCACCGGTGACCGCCGAGCCGGAGCGGTCGTAGACGAGCTGTTCGGGGACGACGGAGCCCGGGTCGGGCATCGCGGCGCCCTTGGCGTCGGCGGGCTTGCCGGCGTACGGGAAGCTGGTGCCGTCGTGGACGGTGAGCGCCGCCTCGGGGTCGTTGCGCTCACGGAAGGACTCCCAGACCTTGGTGCCGTCGGCCACGCCGTACTTGGCCTGCGCGGCCTGGAGCGAGAGCGCGGCCTGCACCTCGCCGCCACCGCCGCCGCCGAAGAGGCCGCCCACCACGGAGGCGAGCGCGATCAGGTCGGTGAGCTTGAAGGGCTGGATCTCCCCCACGTTGGTGATGGCGTCGATCTTGCCGGTGAGGACGTACTCGCCGGGGAAGTAGCGGCCGTCCTTGGACTGCTTCGCGTAGGCGTTGATGCCGTCCACGTAGGCCTGGGCGTCGGCCATGGCCTGTTCGCCTCGGGCGCCGTTGGCGGTGCGGATCCGGTCGACCTGCGCCTGGAGATCGGCCTCCGTGTACGGAGCCTGCGGCCAGAACTCCTGCTCAAGGCCCTGGTTGGCGAGGGCGCCGCCCGCGAACGAGGTGAGTTCGCCGCGGCCGATGTGGCGGAAGAGGTCCATGAGCCACAGCCGGTCCTGCCCGGCCGCGTACCCGGCGCCGTACTCGGTCCCGTACCGCGTGGTGCCCTTGATGTGCGGGACGCCCGTCGCCTTGTCGCGGGTGATGGTGACGTCGGGGCGGGGCGACGCGGTCGACTGGACCTGCCCGCCGGGCACCCCGAAGGAGGCGTCGTTGAAGAAGGTGTTGAGCTTGTCGTCGGTGAGCGAGGACTGGCCGGCCACCAGGGCGTCGTACTTGCCGAGCTCGTCGTCGCTGTGAGCGGGGTGGGTCCCGAACACCTTGTTCGCGAGGATCTCGGCGAGGGTGGCATTGCCGTTGGCGCCGGGCGGCAGGATGTCGGAGCACTGCCCCTGGCAGTGGTCGCCGTCGGCGGGCTCGGCGGCGCCGGCCGGGACCACGGGTCCGAGCAGTGCGGCGCAGAGGGCGGTGACGGTGGCGGCGCAGGCGGCGATCCTGCCGCGCGCGGTGCCGCCCCGTCCGGCACCTTGTTTCGGACGGTGGAGTCCCGTTCCGGCACTGGTGAGTTGGCGGTCGGTTCTGAGCCTTGCGGTGCGTCGTCGCATGCGCGCTCCTAGTGGGGGCCGATGCGCGGGAGGCTACTCAGGAGTACGGCGCCGCGTAAGGTGAACATGCGTCACCTTCTCCGAATCCCCACACGCCGGCACAGGGCCGCCCGATCCCCTCCGCGATCACGACGGTCGCCTGCGGAAGCCGCGCCCTTCGCGCCCGCGTCGGCACGCGTACGTGATCCGGGCCGCGGCGGGTGCGCCGCGGGACGGGGAAATGCCGCAGGTGCCCCTGGGGCCCAAGTGCCCGTAGGGAACAGATGGGTTGAAGGGACTCCGGAGGTGCCGGGGGCGCGGCTCCTCGCCGTCCGGGGATCTTCCTTCGCCCCGCCCCCTGCCTGGCACTTCGGCCGTTCCAGCAGGTGGGCGGGGTGACCGCTGCATATGGGCCACGTTCTGAGGAGTTCGTGAGAAACGGATTCCAACCCTTGGGGCAGGGTAGGCGAAACCCCCGTAATGGACGTCATCGGAAATTCGATGGAGCCGGATCGCCTTCGGGTACGTCCATTCGTCGACGCCGAAGTACGAGCGACGGAGGTGGCAGGGCCATGGCTGGTTTCCGCAGTCTGGCAAGACAGGTGCGCGACCCGCGCAACGATCTCGCGCTGCGGCGGTATTCGCTGCGCAAGTGTCTGGAGCGATTCGCTCCCTACGGGCACCGGGCGACCTGGGACCATCTGTGCGGCAGGCACCGCATCGGACCCGAGGACCGGGCCCCCGATCCGGCGCGGCTGGTGGCCGCGCTCGACGAGCTGGAGGCGGCACGGGCCGTCTGGCTCGCCTACGAAGTGGAGTTCGCCAAGCGCCGCAAGCGCGAGAAGCACGCCGGGCTGCGGCGCCCCGGCTCCTTCGACGACTGGCACCGGCGCACCTGGGGCGGTTTCGGGGTGGCGTGGTGCGACGACCCCGGCACCCATCCCGACGGACCGCTGGCCGAGGTCCTCGGCCGCATGATCTCGGCGCTGCGGGCCGAGCCCGGCGCGCACTGCCCGGTCTGCGACACCAGCCGGCTGGTGTGGAGCCAGGACCTGGACCACGACCCCTGGTTCGGTCCGGTCTGCACGGGGTGCGGAATCCTGGTCCCGCAGCCGGTGCTGACCTGCGAGGCGCTGGCACGGTCCAAGGCGGCACGGCGCGGAGCGCTGGCATCGGCGGCATGAGGCACGCGGGGGCGAGCCGGCTCGCCCCCGCGTGGTGTACGGACCTCCCGGCGGCGGCCGCGCGCTGTCAGTGGTGCCTGGCACCATCGAAGCCATGATCCAGGTCTGTCTGAACGGCACGCGGAGCGCGCGGGACGGCGCGGCGGTTCCGCTCTCCCCTGCCGCCCTTGCCGAGTCCGCGGCGGCGGCCGTGGCGGCCGGCGCCGCCGAGATCCATGTCCACCCCAAGACGCCCTGCGGAAGCGATTCGCTCTCTCCTGGCGTGGTGGGCCCGGCACTTGAGGCGATACGGGCCGCCGTGCGGGTGCCGGTGGGAGTGACCACGGGCGCCTGGGCGGAGCCGGACCCGGCGCGACGGGTGGCGCACGTGCGGTCCTGGACCGTGCTGCCCGACTACGCGTCGGTCAACTGGCACGAGGACGGCGCCGAGGAGGTGGCGACCGCGCTGCTCGACCGCGGGGTGGGCGTCGAGGCGGGCGTCTGGTCCGGCACGGACGGCGCCCGCCGCTTCCTGCGCTCCCGGTCGGCGCCGAAGGTGTTGCGCGTCCTCGCCGAGGTGACCGGGACGACCGAGGAGGCCGCCGAGTCAGCGGCCCGCGCCCTCCTCGCCGAGCTCGGCACCGCCCACGACGGGCCGGTCCTCCTGCACGGCGAGGACGACGGCGCCTGGCCGGTGCTGCGCCTGGCGCGGCGGCTGGGGCTCGACACCCGGATCGGCCTGGAGGACGTGCTGCTTCTGCCGGACGGCCGCCGGGCGCGCTGCAACGCCCAGTTGGTGACGGCGGCCCTGGCCTGTTCGTAGCGGGGGCGGGCCGTGCGGAATGTGTCAGGTCGTGCGTTCGGCCAGGAGGCGGGAGCCGGTGAGGCCGGTGCCGAACACGTCGTCCGGGTTGGACAGGACGCAGGTGTCGAGCGAGAGGCAGCCGCAGCCGATGCAGTCACTGAGGTGATCGCGCAACTTGCCCAACTGGGCTATCCGCCGGTCGAGTTCGGTCCGCCAGGTTTCGGAGAGCCGCGCCCAGTCCTCCCTCGTGGGGGTCCGCTCCTCGGGAAGCCCGGCCAGCGCGTCCCGGATCGTGGCCAGGGGAATCCCCACGCGCTGCGCGGCCCGTACGAAGGCGACCCGGCGCAGGATGTCCCTGCCGTAGCGGCGCTGGTTTCCCGAGGTGCGGCGGCTGGTGATGAGGCCCTTGGACTCGTAGAAGTGCAGGGCGGACACGGCTGCCCCGCTGCGCGCGGACAACTGCCCGACCGTGAGCTCGTGGACCTTCTCTGGAATCTGCGGCACCCCTCGAACCCTACTGGCCGCCCCCCGCGCCGCCCACCGCCTCCCCGCGCTTCCCTCCGCCCGCTCGGTGCCGCACGTCGTTGACAGGACCGGCGGCCCCAACCATGCTGAGCTAGCTGAGCAAGCGCTTGGACATGACCGCGAGAGCGTCGCGAGAGGCAGGGACCAGGGCATGGCAGAGCCGAGGATCTTCACGTCCGCCGAGGAGCTGAAGGCCGGTGTGGGCGAGCAGCTCGGGCACAGCGACTGGCTGGAGATCGACCAGAAGCGGATCGACCTGTTCGCCGACGCCACGGGCGATCACCAGTGGATCCACGTCGACCCCGCGCGGGCCGCCGCCGGACCGTTCGGTACGACGATCGCGCACGGCTACCTCACGCTCTCGCTACTGCCGACGCTGGTCCCGCAGGTGCTGCGCGTCGAAGGCATGAAGATGGGCATCAACTACGGCACCGACAAGGTCCGTTTCCCCTCCCCCGTGCCGGTCGGGTCGCGGCTGCGGGCCACCGCGGCGCTGACGGAGGTCGTGGAGGCGGGCGGTGGTGTCCAGGTCACCGCGAAGGTCACCGTGGAACGCGAGGGCGGCGACAAGCCGGTGTGCGTGGCGGAATCGGTCTCACGCTACTACTTCTGAGCGGACCCCCGGGCCCGGCGTGCCCCTCGGGGCGGGCCGGGCCCGGCCCCGTCATGCCTGGGCGCCCACCATGCGCAGCACCAGGCCGGCGTAGAGCGCGCCGACCTCGTCGGGCGTGCGGCGGCCCTCGGTGTTGAACCAGCGGGCCACGTCGATGCAGAGCGAGAGCACGGCCAGCGTGGTGCCGGGCACGTCCGGTACGTCGAACTCCCCCGCCGCCACCCCGTCGTTGAGGATGCGGCGCACCGCCGCATCGCTCTGGCGGCGCAGTTCGACGATCTCGGCGCGGTGCTCGGGACCGAGCGCGTCGAGTTCGTACTGGACCACGCGGGCCGTCATGTGGTGGCCCGCGTGCCAGCGGACGAAGGAGCGCACCGCGGCGGCGAGCCGGTCGGCGGCGCCGCCCTCGCCTTCGGCCGCGGACCGGAGGATCTCCAGGGCCTTGTCGTGGCCGATCCGGCTGATCCGGTGGAGCAGCTCTTCCTTGGTCTTGTAGTGGATGTAGAGCGCGGCCGGGCTCATGCCGGCCCGGCCCGCGATGTCCCGGGTGGTGGTGGCGTGGTAGCCGCGCTCGGCGAAGGCCTCGACGGCGGCGACGAGCAGCCTCCTGGCGGCCTCGGGGGTGACCTCGCCCCACGGCTTTTCCTCGCCGCCGGCCATCTCGTCGGTCACGTCGGCCATGTCCATCGCTCGCCCCTCTCGCCCGTCAGCACCGTCGTTCAGCAGGACGAACACCATACCCCGAAGGTGAGCAAGCGCTTAGAGCTTCTGGAACGGGTCGTGCTCGGCGAGGAGCTTCTCCAGGCGTGCCTGGTCGACGCGGCTGACGATCTGGCCGGCTTCCTGCCGGTCCCTGATCACCTTGGCCAGGGTGAAGGCGGACGTCACGAGGTAGAGGACGGCCATGCCCAGGAAGGCACGCACCCAGGCGTCGGCCTGGAGACGGAGGATGCCGAGCGCGGTGGCGCCGAGCGCGATCGCGAACGCGGCGACGGCCTGCCCGTAGTAGGCGGCGGTGTTCTGCTGCTTGACCTGTGTCTCACTCATGACGGACAGCATGGAGCGGATGTGGCCCGTGCCACATCCGCTCGTGTACTCAGGACGTACTCAGACGGCCCGACTCCCGGAAGGCCCGGCGCTCAGAAGGCGGAGACCCCCGTCTCGGCGCGGCCGATGATCAGCTTCTGGATCTGGCTGGTGCCCTCGTAGAGGGTCATCACGCGGGCGTCGCGCAGCAGCTTGCCCACCGGGTACTCGTCGATGTAGCCGTAGCCGCCGAAGACCTGGAGGGCGTTGTTGGCGGCGCGGACCGCGGCTTCGGAGGCGAACAGTTTCGCCTTGGAGGCGGCGGTCGCGAACTCCTCACCCCGGTCGATGAGATCGGCGACCCGCCAGGTGAGCAGCCGGGCCGCGTCGACGTCGACGGAGATGTCGCTGATCAGCTCCTGGACGAGCTGGTAGTGGGCGATCGGCTTGCCGAACTGCTCGCGTTCCCCGGCGTACCCGACCGCCGCGTCCAGCGCGGCCTGGGCGATGCCGACACAGCCGGCCGCGACCGACATCCGGCCCTTGGCGAGCGCGGACATGGCGATGGAGAAGCCCTTGCCCTCGGGGCCGAGAAGGGCGCTCGCCGGGACCCGTACGCCCTCCAGGGCCAGCTCGGCGGTGGCCTGACCGCGCAGGCCGAGCTTGCCGTGGATGGTGCGGCGGGTCAGGCCCGGGGTGTCGGTGGGGACGAGGAAAGCGGAGACGCCGCGGTGGCCGGGGGTGTCGTTGGTGCGGGCGAAGAGCAGCACCACATCGGCCCAGGTGCCGTTGGTGATGAACATCTTGGCGCCGTCGATGACGTAGTCGCCGCCGTCGCGGACCGCCCTGGTCGCGAGGTTGCCGGCGTCGGAGCCGGTGCCGGGTTCGGTGAGGCCGAAGCAGCCGATGGCGTCGCCGGAGGTGAGCCGCGGCAGCCACGCGCGCCTGTGCTCCTCATCGCCCCAGGACGCGATCGTCTTGGCGACGAGGCCGAGCGAGACCGAGACGATGCCGCGGACCGAGGAGTCGCCGCGGCCGAGCTCCTCGGTGACCAGGCAGTAGGCGAGGTGGTCGCCGCCCGAACCGCCGTACTCCTCGTCGATGGTGAGGCCGAGGAAGCCGAGCGCGCCGAGCTTCTTCATGATCGACTTGTCGACGTTCTCGGAGCGGTCCCAGTCGACGACGTGCGGGGTGATCTCACGGTCGACGAAGTCCTTGGCGAGCCGGCGCACGGCTTCCTGTTCCTCGCTCAGCTCCAGGTTCATGTCCCTGCACCCCAAATTTAATTACCACTGCTAGTTTTCGGTTGGCAGGCCTACTATGTGCCGCATGGCCCGACCGCGCAAGCCCCTCCTGAGCACCGACCGCATCGTGGCGGCGGCGAGCGCGCTCGTGGACGCGGAGGGCCTCGCGGCCGTGTCGACCCGGCGTCTCGCCGCCGAGCTCGGCGTCAGCGGGCCCTCGCTCTACAACCACTTCCGCACCAAGGACGACATCCTCGAGGCCGTCGCGGACGCCACCTCCGCGCAGGTCGACCTGTCGATGTTCGACGAGGACGACGGCCGCGACTGGCGCTCCGCGCTGCACGACTGGGCGGTCGCCTACCGCGCGGTCCTGACCCGGCATCCCCACATCGTTCCGGTGCTCGCGCAGGGCCCCGGCCGGCGTCCGGCGGGGCTGCGGCTCGCGGACGCCGTGTTCGGCGCGATGGTCGCGGCGGGCTGGCCGCCCGCCCAGGCGACCCGCATCGGCGCGCTGATGCGGTACTTCATCATGGGCTCCGCTCTCGGCTCCTTCGCCCGCGGCTTCGTGGACGACGAGGCGGCGTACGACCCGGCGGCCTATCCGCACCTGGGCCAGGCGCACCTCCTCGCCGAACGGCAGGAGAAGATCGACGAGGGCGCCTTCGAAACGGGCCTGCGGGCGCTGCTCGACGGGCTCGCGCTGCAGTACGAGGCGCTCGGCGCCTGACGGGGCCTTCGCGGGCATGGGGCGCGACGGGCAGGTTCCGTACGGGCGACGGGCAGGTCCCGTACCGGCGACGGGCAGGTCCCGCCTCCGCCGGCATCCGGGGGCCCGGGGGCGGGGGCGAAAATTCGGCGAGGGCCAAAGCGTCCTGCGCCTACTGTCCTGACATGACGAACTCCTCACCCGAGCAGCGGTCCGCTCGGCTCGCCCTCCTCGCCGCGGGGGTCTCCGTGGTGCTGTGGGCCTCCGCCTTCGTGTCCATCCGCAGCGCCGGAGCCGCCTACTCGCCCGGCGCCCTCGCCCTGGGCCGGCTGCTGGCCGGAGCGGTCGTGCTCGGCCTCCTGCTCCTCATACGCCGCGAGGGGCTGCCGCCGCGGGCCGCCTGGCCGGGCATCGCGGCCTCCGGTGTGCTGTGGTTCGCCTGCTACATGGTGGCCCTCAACTGGGGCGAGCAGCAGGTCGATGCCGGGACCGCCGCGATGATCGTGAACATCGGCCCCATCCTCATGGCGCTGCTCGCCTCGCGCTTCCTCGGCGAGGCGCTGCCGCCCCGGCTGATCGCGGGCATGGCGGTGTCCTTCGCGGGCGCCGTCGCGGTGGGGCTCTCCAAGTCGGGCGAGGGGCACGCGTCCGTCCTCGGCGTGGCGCTGTGCCTGTTCGCCGCGGCCACGTACGCGGCCGGCGTCGTCCTGCAAAAGCCCGCGCTGCGCCACGGCAGCCCGCTCCAAGTCACCTTCTTCAGCTGCCTGGTGGGGGCGGTGGCCTGCCTGCCGTTCAGCGGACAGCTGCTGTCGGACGCCGCGCACGCGCCCGCTTCGGCGACGCTCAACATGGTGTACCTCGGCGTGTTCCCCACCGCGCTCGCCTTCACGACGTGGGCGTACGCGCTGGCCCGCACCTCGGCGAGCCGGATGGGCGCGACGACGTATGTGGTGCCGGCGATGGTCGTGCTCATGTCGTGGGCGGTGCTCGACGAGGTGCCGGGGGTGCTGACGCTGGTGGGCGGGGCGATCTGCCTTGCGGGGGTGGCTGTTTCGCGCTCGCGCTCGCGCGCGGCCGGGGCGACGGCGGCGGTCGTGGCGGGGCCGGTTCCGGGGTCCGCTTCCTCTTCCCCTTCCTCTGGCGAGGGGGCGGGGGAAGTGGGTGTGGGGCGGGTCGACTGAGGTGGGGCGGGGGCGGGTTTGAGGTGGGGCGGGGGCGGGTTGCTCGGGTTGGGTGCGGGTCGTGTGTGACCGGTCGCCCAGTTCCCCGCGCCCCTGACCCCGCTCACGTCCGCGGACCGTGCTCGCTTCTCGCGCCGTTCCCCGCGCCCCTGAAACCGCCTTCGTGTGCGGACCGTGCCCGCGTCCCGCGCCGTTCCCCGCGCCCCTGGCGGGATTGACCTTGGCGGGGTGCCCAGTGCAGGCCGCCTCAGCCTGTCATGGGGTCCCCCGTGGGGCCTCCGCTCAGAACACGACCAGCGCTCGGCCGCCCTTGCCGGCCAGCATGTTGTCGAAGGCCTTCGGGATGGCGTCCAGGGGGATGTGTTCGGACACCAGGGAGTTCAGGTCCAGGCGGCCCGCTCGGATGTGGTCGGCCAGGACCGGGAGGTCCTTCGCCGGGTCGCAGTTGCCATAGACGCAGCCTGCCAGGGTGCGTCCCCAGTGGAAGAGTTCCAGGGCGTTGAAGGTGACCTGCTGGTCCTTGCCGCCGATGCCGACGACCGTGGTGCGGCCGCCGCGCCGGGTCGACTCCCAGGCGGTACGGATCGTCACCGCGCGGCCCACGCACTCGACGGCCACGTCCGTGCCCTGGCCGCCGGTGAGCCGGCGGATGTCCTTCGCGGTGGTGTCCGACGCCACGACGAAGTCGGTGGCCCCGGCCTCGCGGGCCAGCCCCTCCTTGTCCGGGGAGACGTCGACGGCGACGATCTGCCCCGCGCCCGCGATCCGGGCGGCCTGGAGCGTGGCCAGGCCCACGCCGCCCGCGCCGAACACCGCGACCGTCTCGCCCTGGCGCACCCGCGCCGAGTGGTGGATCGCGCCGTATCCCGTGAGGACCGCGCAGCCGAGCAGCGCCGCTTCGGTGAGGGGGATGCCGGCGGGGAGGGGGATCACGCAGTTCTCCGCCACGACGGTCTCCTCGGCGAACGCGGCGACGTTCAGGCCCGGGTGGAGCTCCGTGCCGTTCGCGGTGCGTGCGTACACCGAGGCCGCGCCGTTCAGCGCGTTGACGCAGAGCCACACCTCGCCGAGCGAGCAGGGGTGACAACTGCCGCAGGACGGCGCCCAGTTGAGGACGACCTGGGTGCCGGGCGCGACGGAGGTGACGCCCTCGCCGACGGCGACGACCGTGCCCGCGCCCTCGTGGCCGAGGACGGCGGGGACCGGAACCCTCATCGTGCCGTTGGTGAGCGAGAGGTCGGAGTGGCAGACCCCGGCGGCGGCCAGGCGGACCCGCACCTGGCCGGGGCCGGGCTCGGGGAGGTCGATGTCGGTGATCTCCAGCGGAGAGCCGACGGCGGGCAGTACGGCGGCGCGAACCATGGTGGGTTTGACTCCTGGGCGAGCGGTGGGAAGCGGGGCGGAGGCGGGTCTCAGAACTGGAGCGACTTCGTCTGGAGGTATTCGGTCAGGCCGTGGACGCCGAGTTCGCGGCCGACCCCCGACTGCTTGTAACCACCGAAGGGGGCCAGGGGGTTGAAGCGGCCGCCGTTGATGTCGACCTGGCCGGTGTCCATGCGCCGCGCGAAGGCGACCGCCTCCGCCTCGTCGCCCGCCCAGACCGCGCCGGCCAGGCCGTACACCGTGCCGTTGGCGATCCGCAGGGCGTCGTCCTCGTCCTCGTACTTGATGATCGAGACGACCGGGCCGAAGATCTCCTCCTGCGCGATGGTCATGTCGGGGGTGACGTCGGCGAAAACGGTCGGCGCGACGTAGTAGCCCCGTTCAAGGGGCGCGTCGGCGCCGCCCGCGACGATGCGGGCGCCCTCGCGCACCCCCGCCTCGATGTAGCCGCGCACGCGCTCGCGCTGCTTGGCGTTGACGAGCGGGCCGACGCGGTCGCCGACGGTGTACTTGGCCGCGGCGGCCGAGGCCAGCTCGACGGCCTCGTCGTACTGACCGGCGTGGACCAGCATCCGCGTCCAGGCGCTGCACGTCTGACCGGAGTTGCCCATCACATTGGCGACACCCACGGCGACCGCCTTCGCGAGGTCGGCCGAGGGCAGGATGACGTTGGCCGACTTGCCGCCCAGTTCGAGGGCGACGCGCTTGACGGCCGCGCCGGCCGTCGCGCCGATCCGCTTGCCGACGGCCGTCGAACCGGTGAAGGAAACGAGGTCGACGCCCTCGTGCTCGGCGAGCGCCTGGCCCGCGACCGGCCCGAGACCCGTGACGAGGTTGAACACACCGGCGGGCAGGCCCGCTTCGTGCACCGCCTCGGCGAAGAGCTGCGCGGTCAGGGGCGTGTCCTCGGCGGGCTTGAGGACGACCGTGCAGCCCGCCGCCAGCGCGGGTGCCACTTTGTTCACGATCTGGTGCAGCGGATAGTTCCAGGGCGTGATCGCGCCGACGACACCGACCGGCTCCAGGTGGACCGTGGAGTTCCCGACCTTCTCCTCGAAGGCGTACGTGGCCGCGAGTTCCGCGTAGGAACCGGCGACGGCGATGGGCAGGCCCGCCTGCACGGCCTGGGCGAACGGCAGCGGGGCGCCCAGCTCGGCGCTGATCGTCTCGGCGATCTCGTCCTTGCGGGCGGCCAGCCGGTCGCGCAGCGCCGCGAGCTTCGCCGCGCGCTCGGCCGGCGGGGTCGCGGCCCAGCCGGGCAGGGCGGCACGCGCGGCGCGTACCGCGGCGTCGACGTCCTCGGCCGTGCCGGCCGGGACCTCGGCGATGACCTGTTCGTCGACCGGGTTCACCACCGCGATGCCGTCATGGCCCGCGGCGGCCCGCCACGCGCCGCCGATGTACATGCCGTCGTGGGCCTTCATCACATTCCTCCCGAGCCGAACCGTTGTCCTCCGCCGCTCAAACTAGCGCTGTTAGTTTTTGGGCGCCAGGGGCGGCCGGCGGGACCGGACCGCGCGAAGGGTCAGACGATGCCGAACAGGATGCCCGATCCCAGGACGACGAGGCAGGTCAGGGCCGCCCACTTCACGGTGAAACGGGTGTGGTCGCCGAACTCCACCTTGGCCATGCCGACCAGGACGTACACCGCGGGGACCAGCGGGCTCGACATGTGCAGGGCCTGGCCGGCGAGCGAGGCGCGGGCGATCTCCAGGGAGGAGACCCCGTGGGCGGCGCCGGCCTCGGCCAGGACCGGCACGACACCGAAGTAGAAGCCGTCGTTCGACATGAAGTACGTGAGCGGCAGGCTGAGCACGCCGGTGACCAGGCCCATGTGCGAACCCATGCTGTCCGGCACCACGCCGACCAGCCAGTCGGCCATGTGCTTGACCATGCCGGTGCCGTTGAGGACGCCCGTGAAGACGGCGGCCGCGAAGACCATGCCGGAGACGTTCACGACATTGTCGGCGTGGGCGGCGATGCGGGCCTTCTGGGCCGGGATGTGCGGGAAGTTCACGCTCAGCGCGAGGGCGGCGCCGATGAGGAAGAGCACCGGGATCGGCAGCCACTCCATGATCATGGAGGTGAGCAGGGCGACGGTGAGCAGTGCGTTGAACCAGTACAGCTTGGGCCGCAGGGTCTCGCGTGCGGAGTCGAGCCCCTGGAAGCCGTCGTCGTCGCCCTCGGAGGCGTCCGGCCCTACGCCGCCGCCCGTCGTGCGCGGGGCCCCGCCGGGGCCCCCGGCCCCCACGAGCACGGTCTCGGGCTCGCTCTCGGGCTGGAGGACCTTGTCGAGACAGAGGTGGCCCACGCGCTTGCGCTCGCGCAGGCCGAGGACGTACGAGAGGACAAGGACCGCGACCAGGCCGACCGCGAGGGCGGGGATCATCGGCACGAAGATGTCGGAGGCGTCCACCTTGAGCGCGGTCGCGGCGCGGGCGGTGGGGCCGCCCCAGAGCAGGGTGTTCATCACGCCGTTGGCGATCGCGGCGACGCCGGTCATCACCACGAGGCTCATCCCGAGCCGCTTGTACAGCGGATACATCGCCGAGACGGTGATCATGAAGGTGGTGGACCCGTCGCCGTCGAGCGAGACGATCGCGGCGAGCACCGCGGTGCCGACCACCACCCGCATCGGGTCGGCCTTGCAGAAGCGCAGGATGCCTCGCACGACCGGGTCGAAGAGGCCGACGTCGATCATCACGCCGAAGTAGATGATCGCGAACATGAGCATCGCGGCGGTCGGTGCGAGCGAACCCACGCCCTTGATCACGTAGTCGCCGAGATGTGCTCCCTTGCCGACGAAGACGCAGAAGAGAGCGGGGATCAGAACCAGCGCCGCGATCGGCGACATCTTCTTCAGCATGATCAGGACCAGGAAGGTCGCGATCATGCCGAAGCCGAGGATGGTCAGCATGGAGGACACCTAACGTTCACCCTTGAACTCCCGCCAGGGGCTGGCGGTCCGGATGACGCTAGGTGGCCGTTTCCCTCCTTAACAAGACGTTGACACGCGAGCAATACGAGCAAAACTCCAGGTCACGGCAGGGGTGCCAGGGTGACGGGGAATCCGTTGAGCACGGAGGTACCCGACAGGGGGTCGAGCCGTGAGCCGTCCAGGAGCTGGTTGACGTTGACGCCGGGGCGGCCGGCGGCGATCGTCAGCCGGCTGCCGGCCCTGCTGTGTCCCCAGCCGTGCGGCAGGCTGACCACGCCCTCGCGGACGCTGTCGGTGATCTCCACCGGCGCCACGACCGCTCCCCCGTCCGCCGTGATCCGTACGTCGGCGCCGTCGGCGAGGCCGTGCCGGGCCGCGTCCTCGGGGTGGATCTGGAGGGTGCAGCGGTTGGAACCGCCGCTCAGGGCAGGGATGTTGTGCAGCCAGCTGTTGTTGGAGCGCAGATGGCGCCGGCCGACCAGGACGAGCGCGTCGGTCGGCGCGTCGAGGGCGGCGCGCAGCCGGGGCAGATCCGCGGCGATGGGGGCGGGCAGGAGCTCGATCCGGCCGCTGCGGGTCCTGAGGACCTGCGCGAGGCGGGGCGTGAGCGGTCCGAGGTCGATGCCATGGGGGTGGGCGAGCACGCGTTCCAGGCTCAGGCCGTCCGGGTTCGCGCCGAAGCCGTCGCCGTACGGGCCGAGCCTGAGCATGAGGTCGAGGCGGCGCTCGGGGCCGCCCGTGCCGGTGAGGCGGGCGGCGAGGGCGGCGGCGTCCTGGCCGTGCACGGGCGAGTGGGGATCGGCGACCTCCTTGCCGAGGGTGCGTTCGACGATCATCGCGTCGACCGCGCCCGGTCCGGCGCCGTGCGGGCCGCTCACGGCGAGCACCAGGCGGGCGTGGATCTCGCACTCGTCCATGCGCCCCTCGGCGAGCGGCACGGCGGGCCGGGTGTAGCGGACCTGGTTGCGCACGGCGAAGCCGTTGAACGCGAAGTCGAAGTGCGCGCTCTGCGAGGGCGGCGGCGGGGGCAGGACGACGTCGGCGTGCAGCGAGGTCTCGTTGAGGTACGGGTCGATGCTCACCATGAAGTCGAGCCCGGCGAGCGCCCGGTCGAGCCGGTCCCCGTCGGGCGCGGAGAGCACCGGGTTGGCGGCGGAGGCGATGAGGACACGGATCCGTCCCTCGCCCGGGGTCTCGATCTCCTCGGCGAGCGCGGCGAGCGGCAGTTCGGACTTCACCTCGGGGTGGTGGCCGACGCGGCTGTGCCAGCGCCCGAGCGCGAAGCCCTTGCCGGGGGCCGCGGGCCGGGGTGCCCGGTCGGTGGCGGAGAGCGGGAAGAGGGCGCCGCCTGGCCGGTCCAGGTTGCCGGTGAGGATGTTGAGCACGTCGACGAGCCAGCTGGCCAGGGTGCCGTGCTCGACGGTGCAGCTGCCGATCCGGCCGTAGACGGCGGCGGTGGGCGCGGCGGCCAGTTCCCGGGCGATGGCGCGGATGGCGTCGGGTTCCACGTCGCACCGGGGCCCGACGGCCTCGGGCGTGAACTCCCTTACGGCGTCCGCCACTTCGTCGAGGCCCTCGGCCCGCGCTCGAAGGGCGCCGGGCGCGGTGAGCTTCTCCTCGCAGAGGACCTGGGCGATGGAGGCGAGCAGCAGGGCGTCGGTGCCGGGCCGGATCGCCACGTGCCGGTCGGCGAGCTTCGCGGTGCGGGTGCGCCGGGGGTCGACCACGGTGAGGGTGCCGCCGCGCCGGCGCAGGGCGCGCAGCTTCCCGGCGAAGTCGGGGGCGGTGCAGAGGCTGCCGTTGGACTCCAGCGGGTTGGCGCCGAGCAGCAGCAGATGGTCGGTGCGGTCGAGGTCGGGCACCGGGATGGCGAACGGGTCGCCGAACAGGAGCCCGCTGGAGACGTGCTTGGGCATCTGGTCGAGGGTGCTCGCGGTGAAGAGGTTGCGGGTGCGCAGCGCGCCGAGCAGGGCGGGCGGGTAGAGGGCGCCGGCCATGGTGTGGACGTTGGGGTTGCCGAGCACGACACCGACCGCGTTCGGCCCGTACGTCTCGACGAGCGGGCGCACCCGGGCCGCGATCAGGTCGAAGGCCTCGTCCCACGTGGCCTCCCGCAGCACCCCGTCGCGGCGCACGAGCGGTCCGCTCAGGCGGTCGGGGTCGGCGTCGATCTCTCCGAAGGAGGCGCCCTTGGGACAGATGAACCCCCGGCTGAACACGTCGTCCGCGTCTCCGCGGGCGCCGGTGACCCGGGCCCCTTCGATGGTGAGGCTCAGCCCGCAGGTGGCTTCGCAGAGCGGGCAGATACGCAGGGCGGTGCGGGACATTCGTCCTCCCGGGGCGGCGACGCGCGAGCCATCGGAGCATACCGACCGGTAGGCATGTGCGGGAGGCCCCGGGCGGGGTCAGTCCAGGGTGCGGGCGAGATAGGCGTGCAGGAGCTGCCGGGTCTCGGCGACGATCTGCGGGTCGCCCTGCGGATTCGTGCGGAAGGCCAGGCGCAGGGTCGCGTCGGCCGCCTCCACCGCGACCAGGATGGTCCGGCGCAGATCCGCGTCCAGGGTGCGGCCGAACTGCGCCGGGAGGAGTTCGGACAGGCGCGCGGCCAGGAGGTGGTTGGCGTCGGCGTCCGGGTCGGGCACCGGCTGGGGGCCGCCGAAATCGACCAGGTTGAATCCGGGCACCGTCTGTTTCAGGACGAGGTACTCGTCCAGGACCGCGTCCACGGCGCCCCGCCAGTCGGCCGCGTCGATCGTTTCGAGGCGCGTGTTGATCATGCCGGCGTAGCGGTCGAGGTTGCGGGCGGCGAGGGCCTCGGCCATGGCGCGCTTGTTGCCGAAGAAGCGGTAGACCGAGCCGATGGGCACCCCGGCGCGTTGGGCGACGGCCCGTGTGGAGAGGTCTTCGTAACCGGTTTCGTCGAGGAGCTCGGCGCAGGCGTCGAGTATCCGGGACAGCCGCTCGGCGCTGCGCTGCTGCACGGGCGCCCTGCGGAGGTTGGCGTGGAGGTCAGGAGCAGGAGACACGCGCCCATCATCCCCCGCGCGGCCGGTTTTCCCGTTGACGCGACCGCATCGTAATCCTACGGTTGAGCATAGGATTTCGGCGCGGGAGCACACGGGAGCAGGAGAGCGCACGATGACGTCATCTACCGTTGACCAGGCGAGGAAGATCGCGGAGGGCCTCGGCCACTCCCGCGGATTCGGCAATGAGCACAGCTCGGAAGCGGTCCCCGGCGCTCTTCCGCACGGCCGCAACGCACCTCAGCGCGCCCCGCTCGGCCTGTACGCGGAGCAGCTGAGCGGCTCCGCCTTCACCGAGCCGCGCGCGAGCAACCGTCGCTCCTGGCTGTACCGGATCCGGCCATCGGCCGCGCACCCGCCGTTCACCCGCACCGACAACGGCCGCATCCGCACGGCGCCCTTCACCGAGACCGCGCCCGACCCCAACCGGCTGCGCTGGAACCCGCTGCCCGAGCCCCCGGCAGGCACCGACTGGCTGGCCGGTCTGTGGACGCTGGGCGGCAACGGCGACGCCACGCAGCGCACCGGCATGGCCGTGCACCTCTACCACGCCAACTCCGCCATGGAGTCGAGGGTGTTCAGCGACGCCGACGGCGAGCTCCTGATCGTCCCCGAGCGCGGCGGGCTGCTCCTGCGCACCGAGCTCGGCCTGCTCGCCGCCCGCCCCGGCGAGGTCGCCCTGATCCCGCGCGGCGTCCGCTTCCGCGTCGAGCTGCTCGACGCCAGCGCCCGGGGGTACGTGTGCGAGAACTACGGCCGGCCCTTCGAGCTGCCCGAGCTCGGCCCGATCGGCGCCAACGGCCTCGCCAACGCGCGGGACTTCCGGGCCCCGCTCGCCGCGTACGAGGACCTCGACGGCGAGCGGGGCCCGGTCGAGGTGGTCAACAAGTTCTGCGGCAACCTCTGGACCGCGACCTACGACCACTCGCCCCTCGACGTCGTCGCCTGGCACGGCAGCCACACGCCGTACGTCTACGACCTGCGCACCTTCAACGTGATCGGCAGCATCAGCTACGACCACCCCGACCCGTCGATCTTCACCGTGCTCACCTCGCCGTCGGACACCCCGGGCCTGGCCGGCGTCGACTTCGTGGTGTTCGCGCCGCGCTGGCTGGTCGGCGAGGACACCTTCCGGCCGCCGTACTTCCACCGCAACGTGATGAGCGAGTACATGGGCCTGATCGAGGGCGCCTACGACGCCAAGGCGGAGGGCTTCGTGCCCGGCGGCGGCTCGCTGCACAACATGATGTCGGCGCACGGCCCGGACCGGGACACCTTCGACCGGGCCAGCGGTGCCGAGCTGAAGCCGCAGAAGATCGACGACGGCCTCGCCTTCATGTTCGAGACGCGCTGGCCGGTCACCGCCACCGCGCAGGCGGCGACCGCCGAACACCTCCAGCGGGGTTACGACGACGTGTGGCAGGGTCTTCAGCGCCACTTCCGCTCCTGAGCACCACCTGATACGGAGTCCCTGTGACCTCCTCCTTCGCGCCCGACTCGCTGCTCCTGAACCGGAAGCTCCCGCTCTGGTACCAGGTGTCCCAGTCGCTGCGCGCCTCGATACTGGGGCGCTCCCCCGACGCCTCGCTGCGCCTGCCCACCGAGGAGCAGCTGGCGGCGCACTACGGGGTGAGCGTGCTCACGATGCGCCAGGCGCTCAAGGAGCTGGAGGAGGAGGGTCTGATCAGCAGGCACCGGCGGCGCGGCACGTTCATCGAGCCCTCGGCCCGCCGGGCCTCCCCGGTCCGGCTGCTCGGCTCGATCGACGCGATCGTGGCCCAGCAGTCGGGCGAGCGCACCACGATCCTGGGCCACGGCACGGAACCGGTGCCGGGCGATCTCACGGAGTACTTCCCCGGGTGCGCGCAGGTCGTGACGTACCGGCGGCTGCGCTGCGACGACGAGAGCGGCGAGCCGACCAACTGGGCGTGCAACGCGGTCCGTCCGGAGGTGGCCGCGGCGATCGACCTCGCCGATCTGACGCGCTGGCCGATGACCAAGGTGCTGCGGGACGCGGTCGGTGTGGACATCTCCCGCATCACGGACACCGTGGAGGCCCGCCTCGCCGACCCCGTCACCGCCGAGCTGCTCCAGGTTCCGCTGCTCTCCCCGATCCTGCACTACACCGGGGTCACCTACGACGGGAAGGGCGACGTCGTCGATGTGGCCCGCATCCACTACCGCGGCGACCGCTTCTCGTTCTCGATGACCGTGGAGGCCCACTGATACGGGCGCGGCGCCGTCACTAGCATGCTGGGCGTGAGCGATGACCTGCCTCTCCTCGACGACCTGATGCCCTGGTCGGTGGCCCCGCCGCGGCTGGGCCGCGACTGGGTGACGGCGCCGGACGAGCGGACCCTGCGCGCACGCTGGGACCTGCTCGTACGGTCCGAAGGGGCCGAGCGGGAACGGTTGTTCGGCGCGAGCCGGGCCCGTACGCCGCGCACCACGGTGGCGGCCCTGCCCGGAAGCGCCCGCGGCACCGGGCCGTTCGCGCAGGAGCGGGGCCCGTGCCCCGATCCCGTCCGCTTCCGGCACGGGCCCTTCGACGAGCAGTGGCTGCTCCCGGACCAGCGCCTGATCGACGCCGCCCGGCCCGAACTGTGGCGGGTGGCCGACGGACACCAGCTCTTCCTGGTCGAGCGGGGATACGTGCCCAAGGCCGACGGGCCCGCCCTGAGCGTCTCGGCCGTGCTGCCCGACGGCCGCTCCCCCGCCGGGCGCCCCGGCCGCATCCGCCCGCTGTACCGCCGCCCGGCCGGACGGGAGCCGAACCTCGCGCCCGGCCTGCTCGCGTTCCTCTCCGGGATCCACGATCGCGCGGTCGCGCCGCACGAGGTGACCGCCTGGGCCGTCGCGGCGGCCCGGCCGAGCGCGGCGGGCTGCCTCGTACCCCTGCCGGAGGACCCTCACCTCTGGTCCACCGGAGTGGCGTTGGGGCAGCGGGTGAGCGAGCTGACGACACGCGGGGCGCGCGGCGGCGACAAGCCGCGGCTGCCCGGCGGGCGGCGGCCCTATGTGCGCGCGGCCGTCCCGGCGCGCCCGCGGGAGCTGCGCTACGACGCCGCCGAGGAGGTGCTGCACATCGGCGACGGCGGCCGCATCGCACCGGTGCCGCCGGAGGCGTGGGAGTTCCGGGTGGACGGACTGCGCATCCTCGAGCTGTGGTTCGAGCGGCGTACCGGTCCCGCGCAGGCGGGCACGCTCGCCGCGGTCGGCCCGGCCGGCTGGCCCCAGGAATGGACGTCCGACCTGCTCGAGCTGATCACGGTACTGGCGCTCCTGGACGAACTGCGGTCACAGCAGGCCGAGTTGACGCGCGCCGTGACGAAGACCGTGACGCGGGAGGCACTGCGCGCCGCCGGCGTCCTGCCCGTGCCGGACGCCGCGCGGCGCCCGGCGTCCGTGCTCGACCATCACGAGGAGGGGCCCGGCGGGCAGTTCGCCCTCGTCTGACGCGCCCTGAACCGCGGGCGGGGCGGCCGGGGTTCAGGCCGCGTACTCGCTCAGGTCGATGGAGTGGATGTTCAGGGCGTGCCCGAACTCCGGGTGGACGGTCTCGCGCTCCAGCTTCATCCCGAGCTTGCGCATCACGTTCTCCGAGGCGTCGTTGCCCACGCGCGAGACGCTGATGACACGGTCGAGCCCGCGGTCCTGGAGCGCGAACTCCAGCGCGGCGTGGGCCGCCTCGGACGCGTACCCCTGGCCCCAGAAGGGCAGGCCGAGCCGCCAGCCGATCTCGACCTCGTGCTCGGCCTCGGGCAGGAAGTGCGGCACGGACAGGCCGGTGAAGCCGATCATCTCGCCGGATCCGAGAAGCTCGACGGCGAAGAGCCCGAAGCCCTCGTCGTCCCACTCCTCCTCCCACCTCTCGATGTCCGCGGCGGTCCTGTCCAGGTCGCGGACCGAGCCGTCGCCGATCCAGCGCATGACCTCCGGGTCGGCGTTGATCTCCGCCATGGGGACGAGGTCGTCGTCGGTCCAGCGGCGCAGCAGGAGGCGGGGGGTGCGGATCTCGGTCATGGGGCCATCCTGCCCGGACCGGGGCCCAGCCGGAAATCCGCACCGCCCGCCCCGCTACTCACCGAAGGCGTCGAGCGTCCTGGTCAGGGCCCGGTCGAAGACCGCGTCCATGTCGATGGGGCCCGAGTCCTCGGTGAAGGCGGCGGCAAGGCGCGGGTAGCGGCCGGTGGCGACCTGGCTGAGGAGGTAGGCGGTCCGCACGCCGTGCTCCTGCTCGGGCGACCAGGGCAGCGAGCGGGTCCGCTCGGCGGTGGCGATCTCGTTGGCGACGTAGGTGGTGACCACGCCGTTCACCGAGGCGATCAGCTCCATCTTGGTGCCGAACCGCGCCTCCAGCGGGTCCAGGCACGTCATGCAGTGTTCCAGGTAGAGAAGGGCGTTCGGGCTGAAGCCGTACACGGGGGACATCAGGCGGGGCACCCACGGGTGGCGGTGCATCATGGCCCGGGTCTGGTGGGCGAGGGCGAGCATGTCGGCCCGCCAGTCACCGGTCGGGGCGCTCAGGTCGTACTCGGCGCTGACCGCGTCCACCATCAGCTCGTACAGGTCCTCCTTGCGCGGCACGTAGTTGTACAGGGACATCGTTCCGCAGCCGAGTTCGGCCGCGGCGCGGCGCATGGACAGCGCGTCGATGCCCTCCGCGTCGGCGATGCGCACGGCGGCGGCCGCGATGTCGGCACGGCTGAATGCGGGCCTGGGGCCCCGTCCGGCGCGCTCGGGGCGCGCCCAGATCACTTCTGGTTCAGCAGGTCGCCCTGCCATGGATCATCACCTCGCCCTCCATCGTAGTTACGTACACCGTACGTAGTGCGCTACGGTGGGCCGCATGACAACTACGTACGCTGTACTTAGTGAGGGTCTGGAGAAGCGCTTCGGACCTGTCCGTGCCCTGCGCGGGCTCGATCTGGCCGTGCCCGAGGGCACGGTCTGCGGGGTGCTCGGGCCCAACGGCGCCGGCAAGACGACGGCCGTACGCCTGCTGACGACACTGCTCGCGCCCGACGCCGGCTCCGCACGGGTGGCCGGGCACGACGTGGTACGCGAACAGGACGCGGTACGCCGCTCCATCGGCGTGACCGCCCAGTCGGCCGCCGTCGACGTGGAGCTCACCGGGCGGCAGAACCTCCGCCTGTTCGCCAAGCTGCACGGCATGCGCGGCGCGGCGGGCCGCGAGCGGGCCGCCGACCTTCTGGAGCGGTTCGAGCTGGCGGACGCGGCGGACCGCGCGGCCGGCACCTACTCAGGCGGCATGCGGCGCCGGCTCGATCTCGCGGCGAGCCTGCTCACCCGCCCCCGCGTGCTGTTCCTCGACGAGCCCACCACCGGGCTCGACCCGGCGAGCCGCAACCAGATCTGGTCCGCCGTCCGCACCCTGGCCGCCGAGGGCACCACGGTGCTGCTCACCACGCAGTACCTGGAGGAGGCCGACCGGCTCGCCGATCACATCGTGCTCGTCGACCAGGGCCGCGCCGCCGTCACCGGAACTCCGGCCGAACTGAAGGCCCGGATCGGGTCCTACGCCCAGGTCGTCGTGGCGGTCGAGGACGTCATGCCGCAAGCAGCCGCGGTGCTCGACCGGTTGACGGGAGCCGAGCCCCAACTCGACGCCGCCACGCGAACGGTGGGGGCGGTCTCCATGGACCCGACGCTCACCCTGCCCCGCCTGGTGCGCGAACTGGACGGCGCCGCGGTCCCGATCCTCGACGTGAGCCTGCGCCCGCCCACCCTCGACGAGGTCTTCCTGCGCCTCACCTCTTCCTCCCACTCCCGCAAGGAGCTCGTGACATGACCTCGCTCGCCTACGACAGCACGGCCATGTTCGGCCGCCAGCTCCAGCGCATCAAGCACGCGCCCGGCGTGCTGATCCTCACCCAGACCATGCCGATCTCGATGCTGCTGTTCTTCGGCTACGTCTTCGGCAGCGCGCTCGCCATGCCCGGCGAGGACTACCGCGCCTATCTCGTGCCCGGCCTCCTGGTCGCCACCGCCGCGAACGGCCTGATGACCGGGATGTTCCAGGCCGCCCAGGACTCGCACCGCGGGGTGATGGACCGCCTGCGCACCCTGCCGATGAGCCGGGCCGCGGTCCCGGTGGGCCAGAGCGCGGCGGACCTGCTGACCACCGCCCTCGGCATGGTCCCGCTGATACTCGTGGGTCTCGCGGTGGGCTGGCGCGTCGACTCCGGGCCGCTCGGCGCCCTCGGCGCCTTCGGGCTCCTCATGCTGCTGCGCCTCGCGGCGACCTGGACGGGCCTGTTCCTCGGCCTGGCGACCCGCAGCGAGGAGGCCGCGGGACAGCTCGGCTCGGCCACCTTCATGCTGCCGCTGCTCTCCAACGCCTACATTCCCACCGACCGCCTCCCCGGCTGGCTGCGCGCCATCGCCGAGTGGAACCCGATCAGCGCCGTCGCCTCGGCCGTGCGCGACCTCTGTGGCAACGCCGCGCCCGCCGCGGACGCCGCCTGGCCGGTGGCCCACCCGGTCGCGGGCTCGCTCGCCTGGTGCGGCTTCCTGCTGCTCGTCTTCGTACCGCTCGCGGTGCGTCGCTACGCGAACAACGGGCGATAGGGGCACCAGCGGCGGCCCCGGCCGGCGGCCGCCGCGTACGCCCTCCCCCGCGGTCCGGGTCACTGCGCCAGGAGGTCGAGTTCCGCGATGCGCAGCGCCGCCTGGAAGCGGGTCTGGACGCCGAGGCGCTCCAGCAGACCGGAGATGAGACGGCTCAGGGTGCGGGAGGAGACGCCCAGGTGGCGGGCGATCACCTCGTCCTTGACGCCGTCGGCCAGCAGACGGACCACGATCAGCTCCTGACTGTCGAGGACCGGCCGGCTGGCCCGGCCCTCCTGGGGCCGGCGCGGAAGGGTGGCGTTGTGCCAGCAGTGGTCGTAGAAGGCGTGCAGCGAACTCATGAGGGCGCGGCCGTGGACGGCGAGCGCGCCTTCGCTGCTGTCGGCCGGGTTGATGGGCAGGACCGCGAGGTCGTCGTCGAAGAGGATCATGCGGATGGGCAGGAACTCCGCCGTGCGGGCCTCCCTGCCCCGGCGGGCCGCGTCCATCAAGTAGGCGGCCACATAAGGGACTTCGGCGGCACGTCGCTGATAGAGGACCTCGACCTCTATGTTCCGGCCCGCCATCTCCTTGTCCCGCAGGAGCATCTCGTCGATGACGTCCTCGGGCGGGGGGCCGCCCGGGTGCATCGACCGCATGCGGCTGCGCACCATGCTGCCCGCGTCTTCGAGGAAGGAGTTGACCAGGGCGGGTGTGGCCAGGGTCTCGACCTCGACCGGGGCGCGTCGTTCGTTGCGCAGGTCCGCGAAGTTGACGGTGAGGGCGGCGATGTCGGACCTGATCCGCGTCAGCCGCTCGGCGTGAGCGGCGGCCTGCCGTTCCTCGGAGGCGAACAGGCGGCTGAGTGCCGCTTCCGGCTCCACCGTCGCGAAACCGCACCGGGCCGTGGGGGCGGGGCTCAGGAGGCCGGTGGCGAGCAGCCGGTCGCAGGCCTCTTCCACTTCGGCGGGCGAGCAGTCCGCACCGGTGGAGACCTCGGCGGTGCCCCATCCGGGGTTCCGGTAGATCAGTCCGTACACCGTACGGTCCAGCCGGCTTCGGTCAACGTTGGCACGCATGCGGATCCCCCTCGTCCCGGCCGTGTGGGGGTCGCCCTCCAGCGGGATGCCCGCAATCCTACGCAGGGGTCGTTCGGCAGCGCGAGCGAGAATCCTGTGAAGGCCCCGGGGCTCGGGCCTGCGCCGTTGCGGACGAAGGCCCGAGCCGCGTGCCGGTCGGGGGGGGCGGTGTCAGTAGTACTCGCGCATGATCTCGGTGGCCCAGTCCGGCTGCGTGGTGGCCTCGCGGGGGCCGAACTCCGCCATGTAGGGCTTGATGTCGAGCACCGGCGTGCCGTCGACCGCGTCCAGGCCCTGGACGTGGACGTCGAGTCCGTCGACGCGCACAAGGCGGCAGCGGGAGACACCGAGCCGGTTGGGCCGGTTCTTGCCGCGCTGGGCGAAGATGCCGACCAGGGGCCAGTCGGTGTTGCCGCGCGGGTGCCGGGCACCGGTCTCCACCTTCGCGACCGGGACCCGGTCGAAGTGGTAGACGATCTCCACGTGCGAGAAGGAGTCGAGGCCGGCGAGGGCCTCCGGTCCGAACCGCGCCTCGTCGAGGCGGATCACGGCGGACACCTCTCCCCATTCGTCGTCGCGGACCTCGGCCCGGCCGCCGACCACCCGGCCGACCGGATCGGAGACGACCTCGACCCGGGTGCTGCTCTCTGACATGTGCTGCGCCTTTCACAAGGAGGGAGCGATCATGGTCCACCGTACGCCGCGTACGGGGGTGCGCGGCGGGGGTGTCAGACGGGTTCTACGGAGGGTTTCAGCCAGAACGCGGCCATTTTGACCTGGAGTTGATCCAGCAGGGCCCGCAGCGCGGTGTGGTCGTCGGCGGACCCGTAGACGATGCCGAGGGCGCCGGCCGTGCCCGCGCGCCAATGGGCGGGCCGCCCGTCGGTCCCGGGCACGTCGACCAGGTCCACGCCGGGAAGCCCGGCCAGCTCCTCGACGAGTTCCGCCGGGCGGACCGCCCCGCGTGCGTCGGCCGGCGGGACCAGCATGTACTGGAACGCGACCCGGCCGTGCCGCTGGGACGCCGGCTCGCAGGGCGCCGGCCGGGGCTCGGCGACCGGCAGGCCCAGCGCCCCGCGCAGGGCCGCCGCCACCAGGTCGTATCCGAGGGCGCGTTGCACGATCTCGGCGACGTGGCCGCCCAGGCGTCCGTTGACCTCGATGATCCTCGGCCCGTCGGGAGTCAGTTTGACCTCGGTGTGGGTCACGCCGTGCCACACCCCGAGCGCGCGGATCGCCCGCTGTTCGAGGCCGATGACGTCCGCCGCGAGCGGGGGCGCCAGCGGTGCGGGCAGGATGTGCCCGGTCTCCCGGAAGGGAGGAACGAGCGGGGGTTTGCCCGTGACCGCGACGGTCCGCGGTTCACCGTCGACCACCACGGACTCCACGGATACGTAGTCGCCGACCCCGTGGCCGGCCCCGTCGGGATCCCCGTGCAGGTACTCCTCCAGGACGAAGTCCCGCTGCCCTGCGGGGTCGCCGCCCTCGGTGAACTCGGCGAGCCGGGACCCGCACTCCCGCTCCGACCGGACCAGGCAGGTGTCGACGCTGCCCGCTCCGAACCTCGGCTTGAGCACGGCCGGCAGTCCCACGAGGGCGAGCGCGCCGGCGAGGCCGGCCGGGTCGCGCACCAGGGCGCAGCGGGTGTCCTGCACCCCGCCGTTCCGAAGGATCCGCCGCTGCTCGAACTTGTCGGTGAGGGCGTCCACGGTCTCGGGGCGGTGGAAGGGCAGCCGGCACGCGGCGGCCACCAACGCGGTGAGGCGCAGGCGCCGTTCGCTGAAGGTGACCACGCCGGCCGGTGAGAGGCCGGCGGCCAGGCGGCACACGCTCTCGTCGTCGAGGCCGGTGAGGTCCACGATGTCGGCGTGCCCCGCCACACTGCGCAGCCCGGCGGCCAGCTCCGGGTCCCCCTGCTCGCAGAGCAGCACGACCCGGCACAGGCCGCGGGCCGCCGCGAGGACCCGCATGGGCGCGGCGGAACCCTGGTCGTGCACCAGGAGGAGCAGGGGCAGTTCGGGGGGTGGGGACGGCGCTCGGCGCGGGCGGGCAGGGCCCATGGGGCGGCCTCCGGTCGCAGGTCACGGGGAGGGGGCGAACAGGAAGGGGGTGGGGAGTGGAGGTGGGGAGTGGAGGTGGGGAGTGGAGGTGCGGGCAGGGTACGGGTTCGGGGCGCCCCGGGCGCGGGATCGTCCGCGCACGGGCCGCCCCGCGCGCGGCTCAGGCCCGGCGTGCGGTGATGTTCAGGCGGACGTAGTCCACGACCGGCTCCGGGAGCCGGGCGGCGACCGAGCGGACGAAGTCCTCGTGGTCGGACTCGGGCAGCCGGTCCAGGTGCGAACCGAGCACCACCGTCGCGAGGTAGCTCCACAGCTGCTCGCCCGGCTCCAGGCGGGCGGGGTCGGGCAGCAGGTTGACCTCGATGTCGGTGAAGCCGGCCGCCTCCAGCCGCTCGGTCGTCTCGTCCACCCCGGCGAAGTACCAGACCTTCTCGCGCTCACCGGTGGCTCCGAGCACCTCCTCGACGGCGGCGTTGATCCGCGCGACGTTGCCTTCGCCGCCGCACTCCGCAACGAACTGGCCGCCGGTGCGCAGGGATTGGGCCAGGTTGGCGAAGAGCGCGGCGTGGTCGGTGATCCAGTGGAACGTGGCCACGCTGGAGACGGCGTCGACCTGGGTGCCGAGGTCAAGCGGTTTGGTGAGGTCGGCCTCGATGACGTCGAGGCGGTCGAGACGGTCCGCGAGCTTGGCGCGCAGCTGGTCCAGCATCCGGCTCGACCCGTCCACGCCGATCACCCGGCCCCCGGGCACCAGGTCGAGCAGGGACGCGGTGTCGCGGCCCGTCCCGCACCCGGCGTCCAGGACGGTCTCGGTCCCCCGCAGGTTGAGACGGCCCAGGGTGCGCTTGCCCCACTGCTGGTGCGGCAGGGGAAGCGAGTCGTACGTTTTGGCGTCCCATTCACGGGGCACTGTGCTGCTCCTTCGTGTCGTGCGTACCGGTGTCGATGTCGGTACCGGTGTCGGTGGCGACCCCGTCGGGGCCGGAAGCGATCGGTGTTCCGTTCAGGACCACCTCGACCCGTATCGGGTGCGCGTCCCTGATCAGGCGGAGGGCGTCCCCCTCCGCGAGCCAGCCGCGCATGGCGTCGGCCGGGCCGCCGCCGCCGTCCTTGGCCGACGGGTCGGCGGGAAGCAGCTGAACGAGGACGTTGCGCAGGCCGGCCGGAGCGTCCTGGGTGGAGTACGGACCGCGCAGGTCGATGCGGCCCGAGGCGTGTACGGCGTTCTGGGGGCCGGGGCCCTCGGCGTCGGAAGCGGACCCGGCGTCGTATACGGACCCGGTCCCGGACCCGGCGTCGGCGTCGGCCGCGAACAGCAGCGCCTCGGCCGCGAGCGCGGACAGGAAGTACTCCTGGGCGCTCGGCGCGATGTCGGCGCCGAACAGCTGCTTGGGCTGGTCGGACTCGGCACGCACGCCGTCCGCCTCGGCGATCACATGGGCGCCCACCTCCCAGGCCACCCGCGCGGTGCGGCGCCGGGCCGGGGCGGAGAGCTGCGCGGCGGCCTCGGCGGGACGGGCGGTGAGGTGCACGTCCTGTTCGGTCTGGACCACGACGCGGATCTCGTTGGGGTCCTCCAGGGTGCGGTGGCCGCTGCCCCGCTCACGTGCCGCGCGGACCGCGCGGCGGGCCTGCTCCGCGGAGACCTCGCCCTCGACGCGCACCACGTAGGAAAGGTGCGCCGAACCGCCGCCCACCTCCGCCACGGGCACGACCTCCAGGGCGGTGAGGCGGCAGCCCTCCCCGGTCAGCCGGGTCACGACGCCGTCGGCGACGCAGGCGCCGAGGCCGACCAGGACCGACCCGACCGGGTCGAGGCAGCCCGCCGCTCCGGAAGCCGCGGGCGCGGCGCTGGTGGGCGCGGGCCCGGAGGAGGATCCGGGGCCGGCCCCGCGGCTCTGGTGGAGGGTGAAGGACCGCGCGACGCGGCTCGACCCCAGGCGCATGGGCTCGGTGTCCACCCGGCACTCTCCGCCGGGCCCGGGACGGGCGTGCACGCCGATGCTCAGCTGTGCCTCCCAGGAATCCTCCCGGATCTGCTCGGCCAGGGCCTGACGGGCCATCAAATCGACCCCGTTCAGCATCGCTCTCCTCCGGTCCGGGGACGGGGACGGGGCTCGGCGGCCGCGTCGAGGGCCCTGCGCAGTCCGCGGATCAGCGGCGCGGGGTCCTGCGTACCGATCGACGCACGCACCAACTGCCGTGATATTCCGCCCTCTTGGCGTACACGCTCGCTCAGGTGGGCGTGCGTGGTGAGTGCGGGAAGACGCAGTGTGCTGGCCGTGGCCCCACCGTCCCCGGCGTCCCCGGCGCACGCGTCCAGCACGGCCCCGAGGTCGTGGACCTCGGGCGCCACCTCGAAGGCGAGCAGGCCGCCGAAGCCGTCGTGGGTCTCCAGCGCCCAGGGCGCGTCGTCGAACGAGGGCCGGTGCACGGCGTGTACGGCTCGGTGTCCGCGCAGCGCGTCGGCGACCCGCTCCGCGTTGTGCCGGCGGGCCGCGAGGCGCAGTCCGAGGGTGGACAGGGACCGTTCCAGGAGGTGGGCCGCCCAGGGGTCCACCTGGCCCCCGAAACGCGCGGCCTGTTCCCGCACGGGAGCCAGGTGGCGGCCCGCTCCCGTCACGAACGCCGCGCTGACGTCGCCCCACTCGTCGAGGCAGGGCGAGGAGTCCTCGATGACGACGACGGCGCCCGTCTCCAGGGGCCGCACCTCGGCGGGCGACAACGCGGTGTTGTCCACGACGAGCAGCAGATCGTTCATCTGCGCGTAGGTGGCGAGGTCGCCCAGCGGGGCGAGGCGCATCAGCGGATCGCTCAGGGACGGGGTGTACACCACCTGGGTGGCGGGCCGCACGGCCGCGACGACCGCGTCGACCTCGGTGCAGTCGACGAAGGTGACCGTGCGTCTGGATCCGGTGAGTTCGGCGTCCAGGGCCGCGCGCAGCGGGTCGCAGGTCTGGTCGGAGACGATGATGTGGCCGCCCGGATTGCTGAGGGCCAGCAGCACGGCCGTGGTGGCCGTCACGGCGCTGGGGAGCAGCAGCGCGGCATCGGCGCCGTGCAGCCGCGCGAACGCCGCCTCGGCCCGCTGCGCGGCGGTGGCGGGGGCGGCCGGGGCCGCCGTGGTCGCGTAGTGCACGGTCACCGCCGGCAGACGGGGGCGTCGGACAGGCCGATGCGCTGGTGGAAGTAGTGGAAGATGATCTCCTCGTGCAGCGCCTCGCCGTCCAGGGTGGGCTTCAGGGCGGTGCCGTCGCCGACCGTCTCGACCAGGCCGCGGTCGAGGAGTTCCGCGAAGGCGGAGGCGAAGGGTTCCATCTCCATCAGGTCGGCGCCGAACCGGTCGCGGTAGCGGTCGAGGACGATGGGCTGGTTGGCCTTGAAGTTGAAGCCGAGCGCGGTGCCGATGGCCTTGTGCCCGGACAGCCTGCGGCCGAAGTTCAGGGGCAGGCCCTCGTTCTTCTGCATGAAGGAGACGTACTTGCCGATGTCGGTGATGTTGTGCGTCTGGAGGAACTCCTCCTGGTCTCCGGTCAGCCAGCCGTAGGCGCCGGGACCGTACGCGATCATGGTGTTGTAGTGCTCCCACTTGTTCTTCGAGGTCTGCGGGATGTTCCCGCCCTCGTAGGTGCCGGGGCGGCTCCACCAGCCGCAGGGGCTCGGGTAGTAGCCCTTCTCCAGCAGGACTTCGACGGCCTCCTGGCGCATCGCGTACGTCGAGTCCAGGTCGGGGAACCGGCCTTCGCTGATGAGGCGTTCGCGGACCGCGGGGTTGTTCCAGACGGCCCGGTTGCCGATGCCCATCTCCTCGCGGTCGGCGTTGCGGAGCCGGTAGATGGTGATGGTCGGGACGCCGAGATCGGTGAGGACCGTCATGTCGTGGCGTACGGATTCCGGGGTCTGGTAGGGCAGGCCGAACATCATGTCGACGTTGAAGGGGCTTCCGGTGGCCAGCAGGTTCTCGATGGCCTCGATGGACTGGGCCGCGGAGTGCCGGCGCTTGGTGAAGTCGTTGACCTCGTCCTGGAGCGACTGGACGCCGAGGCTGAACCGGTTGAAGCCCAGTTCCTGCGCCGTCTCCAGGTGGTGGCGCTGGAAGTTCTCGGGATTGCCCTCGATGTTGAACTCGACGCTCCCGGACAGGTCGTAGTTCTCGCGGACGTGGCGCACCAGCGGCTCGATGTACTCGGGGCTGTTGAGCAGCAGCGCCGCGGTGCCGCCGCCGATGTAGAAGGACTCGATGCGGGCCCGGGGTATCCAGTCGAAGCGGTCCAGGTAGCGGCGCGACTCCTCGATGAGGAGGTCGGACCACAGGCGCAGCGACGGGTCCTCCTTGCCCCGGGGCACCAGGCGCTTGACGTAGTTGCAGAAGTGGCAGATGTAGTTGCACAGCGGGAGGTGGAAGTACAGGTGGGCGGGGTGGCCGGCGCCGGGGAACGTGCCGTACTGCGCGGCGAGTTCGTCGCTTTCGAGCCGGTCGCCCTCGTTCGAGGTGACGTTGATGTTGTACTCGTCGCGGGGGATCTGGAGCTGCGGGTTGCGGTCCAGGAGGCGGCCGAGGTTCAGTTCGAGGTCGACGGGGGCCGCGCTGCCGTCGGTGGCGGGGCTGGACAGGCTGGGCATGCTGGACAAGGGGGTCTCCTTGCTGTGGACGTCCGCGGGCGGCTCGTGGCCGGGCAGGGCGGGAGCGGTCAGAAGTAGTAGGCGGACATGGCCGCCCGGAGCCAGGTCGGCTCGCGCACTGCTTCCGGCTCCGGCTGGAAGATCTGCTGGTAGGGCTTGACGTCGAGCACCGGGGTGCCGTCCAGCGCGTCAAGGCCTCGTACGTGGAGCGTGAGGCCGTCGACGCCGGCCAGTTCGCAGCGGGACACACCGAGCCGGTTGGGGCGCTCCTTGAGCCGCTGGGCGAGGATTCCCAGGCGCGGCAGGTCCGTCCGGCCCCGGGGGTGGCACGATCCCGTCACGGTGGCGGAGTCGGGCACCAGGTGGAAGTGGAAGACCACTTCGAGGTGGGAGAAGAGGTCGAGGCCGGCGACCGCGTCGGGCCGCAGCTGGGCGGGGTCCAGTTCGATGAGCGCGCCGACCGCACCCCAGTGGTCGTGGCTCGGCACGCTGCGGGGCGAGCGGACGGTGCCGATGGGACGCACGAGGTACGCGCCGGGCACCGCGCCGGCCTCCTGGTCCCGCGTCACGCGGGGCGCGCCGGCGTCCTGCTCCTGTGTCATGGGGGCTGTTCCCTCCTGTGGGGGCATCAGGCGAGCGCCGTGTCGGGCGCGTCGCCGGCGAGGGCGAGCTGTTCCCTGAGGCGGCGGCCGAGGACTTCGACCTGGCCGGGTTCGACCATCGTGAAGTGGTCGCCGGGCACGTCGCACACCACGGCGCGGGCGGCCACCTCGCTCCAGCCCAGGTCCTCGGGGAGCGTGCCGTCCTCCATGGAGCGGTCCGTCACGCGGAAGACGGTGACCGTGCCGTCGTAGGGTTCGATCCGGTACGCGGCGAGGGCGTCCAGATTGAACTGGTACATGTCGATCATGCGGCGCAGCCGGTCCGCGTCGAAGTCGGCCGGCATGGTCCCGGCGGCGACGGCCCGTTCCACCAGCTCCTTGGCCCGTTCCTCCGGGGTGAGCGAGCGCAGCCAGTCGACGTCCACCTCCAGCTTGAGCCCGCGCCAGAGCAGGGCACGCAGGGCGAAGTCGGGGTCGGCGCCCGCTTCCACGACGATCCGGGTGTCCAGCAGGCCCACGAGCCCGACCCGTTCGCCGCGCTCCTTCAGCCTGCGGGCGGTCTCGTAGGCGAGCAGGCCGCCCATGGAGTAGCCGATCAGGTTCCACTCGGCGCCCTCCGGGTGGACCGCGCGCAGCTGCTCGATGAAGGCCTCGGAGATCTCTTCGAGCGACGCCAGCGGCGTCTCGCCGGGCAGCAGGCCGACCGACTGCACGGCCCAGAAGGGCTGGTCGGTCCCCATCGCGCGGGCGATGGGCGGGTAGAGGAGCACCGTGCCGGAGACCGGCGGCAGGGCGTAGACGGGGCTGCCGCCGGAACCGGCCTGGATGCGCACCAGTTGTCCGGTGCCGCCCGCCGAGCCCCGGCGGACGATCTCGGCGAGCTCCGCCACGGTGGCCGCGGCGAGCAGGTCGGCGGCGGTCAGGTCGACCTGGAAGAGCCGGCGCACCTCCACCGTGAGGCGGATCGCGAGCAGCGAGTGGCCGCCCAGCGAGAAGAAGTCGTCGTGGATCCCGACATCGGTGCGGCCCAGCAACTTGCGCCACACGTCGCACAGTTGGAGTTCCACTCCGTCCCTGCCCCGGTCGGCGGAGGCCGGCTCGGTGGTGGCGACGTCCCAGTGGACCATGGTCTTTCCCCCATTCGCCGCGCGGGCCCTGGCGGGCCGCGCGGCCGTCTTCGTAGGTGGCGGCTCTCGGACGGCTCAGGCAGTGGTGAGCGCGGTCGGACCGGCTCCGTCGGCGGTGGCGGCGGCGCGGCGCTGTGCCCACCGCACGGCGGGCGCCATGAGCACCCCGCCGGCCAGGAACACCCCGCCGAGCACCAGCCAGCCGGGGGTGCCCCAGTCGATCAGGAGCAGGGTCAGCGAGACCGGCCCGAACATCTGGACCGCCGCGATGCCCGTGTTGAACAGGCCCTGGTACTGGCCCTGCCGGTCCTTGGGGGCCAGCTCGTAACCGATCAGCCAGGAGCCGGCGGACTGGACCATCTCGCCGTACACGTGCAGGGCGGCGGCCACGATCAGGACCGCCGTCGCCGTCACGGCGCCGCGGCCGGCGGACAGGGCGAAGGCCGTGCAGGAGGCGAGGAGCACCACTCCGGCCGTGCGGAAGGCGCGGACGGCCGGTTCCAGGGCGTCGATCCTCTTGGTGAGCCGTACCTGGAGCCCCACCACGGCAAGGGTGTTGAGCAGCAGCAGTGCCGCGGTCAGCGAGCGGGGTGCGCCGGTGTGCAGGGATATCCAGAGCGGGAGGACGACCTCCAGGATGGGGATGTGCAGCAGCATCACCATGTTGATCAGGGCGAGCAGCGCGTACGGGCGGTCGTGGAGCACCGCGAGCCGGGGCTCGCCGGGCGCGCGCCGCGTGGAGGGAGCGACCGCGGGCAGCCGCAGGAACAGCAGCCCGCACGCCACGAAGCTGACCGCGTTGAGCGCGAAGGTGAGGTGGTACGCCGTGCTCGTGTCCCACAGCAGGGCGAGCCCGCCCAAGCCCGCGCCGGCCGAGACGCCGACGTTCGTGACGACACGGATCTTGGCACGGACCCGGACCAGGCTCTCGCCGCTCAGTACCGCGGGTATCAGCGCCTGCCGGGCGGCGTGTGCGCCGCGCTCGAACATCGCGTAGAAGAAGGCGATCACGACGAACAGCGGGAACGAGTCGGTGGTGAGGTACGCGGCGGTGGCGAGTCCCGCCAGCACGAGGAGCAGGGCGGAGGTGCCGCGGGCGCCCCTGCGGTCCGCGAGGTGGCCGAAGGGCACGCCCGCGAAGAGGCCGGCGACGCCCGCGATGCTCAGTCCAAGGCCGAGTTGTGCCGCCGAGAAGCCCGCGATCCGGGTGAAATAGAGCGCCGAAACCGTCAGGAACACACCGTTTCCGAGCGAATTGGCGAGCGTTCCCGCAAGCAGGGTTCGACCGGGCCCCTGCTCGATGAATCCGGTTTTCATTCGACGCTTTCCTTTTCGTTCGTCCCGTCGAAATGACGGAGATAGAAATCGCGCATGGCGGAGGTTATCTCGCCGGTATTGCGATGGCAGTCCGCATGCGTACCCCGAATGAATTCCAGGGAGAAGAGGGCGCTGTCGCGACGGGACAGGCGCTCGCGCTCGTCGGCCGGAATGTTGGGGCTCTCCGCGGCGGCCAGGACGAGGACGGGGATGCCCAGGCGTTCGAGGAGGTCCGGCAGGTGGCCGAAGTCGTAGTGCCAGCGCAGCAGGCTTCCCTCGGCCCACTCGTCCGCGACGTGCCAGTCGGGGTGGGCGTCGAAGGACTGGTCGACGACCACGAGGCTGCGCACCCGCGACGCGCCCCAGGTGATCGCGGAGACCGCCGCCACCAGGCCGCCGTAGGAGTAGCCGACCAGGTGCAGCTCGTCCGGCAGGGCGTCGGCGAATCGGTGCAGGTCGGCGGAGAAGTCGAGGGCCGAATAGCCCCACGCCGGCTTGTGGCTGTCGCCGTGGGCCCGCAGGGAGGGGTAGACGGCCACGGAATTCTCGCCGCACAGCGCGTCACCGACGGGACGCAGCTGTTCCTTGTCGCCGCCGAATCCGTGCAGCAGGAGCATGTGCCCCGGGGCTCCGCCCGCGCCCGGCCGGCCCGGCACGGCGTCGTAGTCGAGGAGCTCGACGGTGCCGCCGGCGGCCGCGAGGGCCGGGTCGGGAAGGACGGCTGCCGCCGGATCGAGAGCGCTCATCGAATAAACCCCCATGGGGAAGGACCGGAAGACCGAATGCGGTGGCGGTGACGTGGTGGCGACTGTGGCGGTGGATGTGACGGTGGACCGGCGGGGCGTCGCGTCCCGGAGGAACGCTCTTCTTCGCCGGACCGGGATTAATCTCCCTGCCACGGGATCCGGCGTCAATGTCGTCCGCTGTCCCCAGAACCGGGGACAGGGCGACGGGTGTAAAGGGCCTCTCGGGCGCCTAGGTTTATCAGCCCGACGCATCGGAGGGATGTTCCGTGGGAATTGTGCTCATTCATCAGGCCGTCAACCGCCAGGCGCGTCTGACGCCGGACGCGGTCGCGGTGGTGGACGGCGCCACACGTCTCTCGTACGCGGCTCTCGACGCCCTGGCCGACGCCTGGGCCGAGCGGCTGGCCCGTGCCGGGGTGGGGCCCGGCGCGCTGGTCCCGGTGCTGCTGCCGCGATCGGCCGCCCTGTACGTGTCCCTGCTCGCGGTCCTCAAGTGCGGCGCCGGGTACGCGGCTCTGGACCCGCGCTGGCCCGACGCCCGGGTCGAGGGCGTGCTGCGGCAGTTGGACGCGCCGGTACTGGTGAGCGACGCGCGGGACACGCCCGGCGCCGGGCGCGTGTGGCACCCCCCGGCCCTGGACGCGGGCGATGCGGGCGACGGCACGGGCCCGGACCGTCCGGCGGGGGCCGGCGCGACGCCCCGCGCGGACTGGGCCGACGGGCGGGCAGGGGGGTTCACGGCGTACGACGGACCGGGCGACACGCCCGCCGCCGTCTTCTTCACCTCGGGCACCAGCGGCGCCCCCAAGGGCGTGGTGTCGCCGCACGCGGCCACCACGCGCCTCTTCGCGGCGGACGGCCCGCTCGCCTTCGGGCCGGGCACCGCCATGATGCAGGCGGCGCCCGCGCCCTGGGACGCGTTCTCGCTCGAACTGTGGGGCATGCTCACCACCGGCGGCACCTGTGTCACCGCGGCGGAGGACTATCTGCTTCCGGACACCCTGCGGCGCCTGATCGACACGCACGGGGTCGACACGGCCTGGCTGACCGCCTCGCTGTTCAACCTGTTCACCGAGATCGACGTGGAGTGCTTCGCGGGACTGCGCCGGCTGTTCATCGGCGGCGAGCGGCTCTCCACTGCGCACGTCGGCCGGTTCCTCACCCGTCACCCCGGCATACGGCTGCTCAACGGCTACGGTCCGGTGGAGAGTTGCGTCTTCGCCACCGTCCATCCGATCACCCCCGAGGACTGCGACCTGCCGCACGGGGTTCCCCTCGGCGGCGAGGTCCCCGGGACCCGGGTGCACGTGCTCGACGCCGAGGGCGGCGCGTGCCCCGCGGGCGCCGTCGGTGAACTGTGCATCGGCGGGACGGGCCTGGCCGTCGGATACCTCGGCGACGCCGCCCTGACGGCGGCCCGCTTCCCCGAACTGGCGCTCGAAGGACGGCAGTTGCGTCTCTACCGGACCGGCGACCGCGGGTTCCGCGACGCCGAGGGGGTCCTGCACTTCACCGGGCGTACGGACCGGCAGGTCAAGATCCGCGGGCACCGCATCGAGCCGGAGGAGATCGAGGCCCATGCGGCCGCGCTGCCGGGCGTCGCGGGCTGTGTGGCCGTTCCGGTCCCCGGCGAACTGGGCACCTACGACCGGCTCGCGCTCTTCTACACCGCCGACGGCGACGCGGCAGGGCCGCCCGAACTGGTACGCCGTTCGCTCCAGCACGTGCTGCCTCCGCACGCCGTTCCCGACATCGTCCAGCGGGTCGAGCGGCTGCCGGTCACCGCCAACGGCAAGGTCGACCGCTCGCTGCTCCTTGCCGCCCTCACCGGCTGACCGAGCCCGCCCCGACCTGCCCGAACCCACCCGTGCCGACGCACTCCGGCCACCGCGGCCGCCGCGGCCGCCGTCCGGGCGTGCCCGCCGCACCCGCTCCACCTGACGTGTCACCGCCCCCCAACCGCCGCGCACCACAGCCCACTGCACGCGCCGCGGTCGTCCTCACCCCGGCCGGGCTCCCCCGCCGCGCGCCCCGACGCACCCACCACCGAGAGGCCCCCGCCCATGCCCGTCATCACCCTCATGTCGCCCGATGCGAGCCCCGGACGCCCGGCTCTCGCCCGGCTCGCCAAGGCCGTCACCGGGCTCCTCGGCATCCCGCAGGAGCACTGCTGGCTGCTCTGGCAGCGGCTCGACGCCGACTCGGTGCACCGCGCCGAGTGGCAGCCGGGATCCGCGGGACCGCACGCGCCCATCGGCTTCGTCACCTGCAAGGAGACGTACCCGCGCGAGAGCGTGGAACGGCTGTTGCGGTTGCTGCGCGACGAGTTGAGCGCGGTCCTGTCCGTGCCGGCCGACGAGGTCTACCTCGTCGTGCGCCGGGCCGTCCCAGGCGAACTGCTGGTGCGCGGGGAGGTGTGGCAGGCGGATCCGCCTGCCGCCGCCCGCTCCGGCTCCTGACCACGGCCGGCCCGGCCGCCGGCCGCTCTCGTACGCCGATCGGATCCACCGATCACGCCTCCAGAGGAGTTCCGTGTCCAGACGCCTGTTCACTTCGGAGTCCGTCACCGAAGGGCACCCCGACAAGGTCGCCGACCAGATCAGCGACACCATTCTCGACGCCCTGCTCAAGGAGGACCCCGCCTCGCGGGTCGCCGTGGAAACCCTCGTCACCACGGGCCTCGTGCACGTCGCGGGCGAGGTGACCACCGCCGCCTTCGCGCCGATCGCCTCCCTCGTGCGGGACCGGATCCTGGACATCGGCTACGACAGCTCGCTCCAGGGCTTCGACGGCGCGTCCTGCGGGGTGTCCGTGTCCATCGGGGCGCAGTCCTCTGACATCGCCCAGGGGGTGGACAGCGCGTACGAGTCCCGCACCACGGGCGGCCCCGGCGGTGCGGGCGCGGCCGTGGACGAGCTGAGCCAACAGGGCGCAGGCGACCAGGGGTTGATGTTCGGCTACGCCTGCGACGAGACGCCTGAGCTGATGCCCCTGCCGATCATGCTGGCGCACCGGCTGGCCCGGCGCCTGGCCGCCGTGCGCAAGGACGGCACGCTCCCCTATCTGCGCCCGGACGGCAAGACGCAGGTCACCGTCGAGTACGACGGCGACCGGCCGGTCCGCCTCGACACCGTCGTGGTGTCCGCGCAGCACGCCCCCGACGTCGACCTCGACTCGGTCCTGGTGCCGGACGTCCACGAGTGCGTCGTGGAGCCCGAGCTGGCCCGCCTCGGCATCGAGACGGAGGGCTACCGGCTCCTGGTGAATCCGACCGGCCGGTTCGAGATCGGCGGCCCGATGGGCGACGCCGGCCTCACCGGTCGCAAGATCATCATCGACACGTACGGCGGCATGGCCCGCCACGGCGGCGGCGCGTTCTCCGGCAAGGACCCCTCGAAGGTGGACCGTTCGGCCGCGTACGCGATGCGCTGGGTGGCGAAGAACATCGTGGCGGCGGGGCTGGCGCGACGGGCCGAGGTGCAGGTCGCGTACGCGATCGGGGCGGCGGAGCCGGTCGGCCTCTTCGTGGAGACCTTCGGCACCGAGACCGTGCCCGTGGCGAGGATCCAGGACGCCGTGACGGAGGTCTTCGACCTGCGCCCCGCGGCCATCATCAGGGACCTGGACCTGCTGCGGCCGATCTACGCCCAGACCGCCGCCTACGGCCACTTCGGCCGCGAGCTGCCCGACTTCACCTGGGAGCGGACCGACCGGGCCGAACGGCTGCGCTCGGCGGCCGGGGCGACGTGACGGCGTAAGGACGAGGCCCGAGGCCCGAGGGCCCGAGGGCGTGAGGGCGTGACGGCGGGGCGGCGGGGCGGCCGGGGCGCGGTGTCAGTCGCAGCCGTACGCCATCGCCGCCCTGACCAGCTCCGCCTTGGTGCCGACGCCGAGCTTGCAGCGGACCCGCTTGACGTACGTGTCCACGGTGTGACAGCTGATGCCGAGTCTGCGCGCCGTCTGGTCGTGCGTCAGGCCCCGGGCCAGCATGCGCAGCACCTGGTGCTCGCGGACGGAGAGCAGCGTGACGTCGTCCGGGGTGCTCGCGGGCCGGGTCCGTGCCCGGCGCGAGCGGTCGGCCGCCGCGCGGGAGCGGCGGGCCGCCGCGCGGATCTCGGCCGCGAGGGCCACCGGGTCGGACCGCTCGGACAGCCAGCCGCTGACCCCCGGGTACGCGCCCTCGGCGCCCGTGGCGGACATGAGCAGCACGCAGGACGCGCGGGTCGCCGCGGCCTCGGCCAGCGGCGACCGGCCGGGCGGCCGGTCCATCACCAGGACGTCCAGACGGCCGGGCAGGGCGCCCTGCCCCGCAGGCCCGGTACGGTCGGCGCTCAGCACGTGGACGCACATGTCCTGTGCTCCCGCGAGGGCTTGGCTGACGGCCCACTCGATGAGCGGGTGGTTGTGGATGAGACCGATCTCGAACAACGAAACCTCGCAGGGTGAACTGTTCGGAGTGCCGGGCACGGACGGGTTCACGCGCGCAGCGCCCGCAGGATCCGGGTCACGGCGCGTGCGCCTTCCAGATCGCTGCGGCGTGGCCTGCCTCCCGACCTCATGGCCTCGGCCATGTCCTGGTAGACGAGCCGCCGCAGCGAAGGGCCCCGCAGGGTGGGCCAGACCCCCTCGGCGTCACCGATCCGCGCGCTGACGGTCCCGTTGTCGACCGACAGGCTGTGGTCGGGGCCGAGCACCCTCAGGCGTTCCGAGGAGGCGGCGGCCTCGGAGGTCGCGGTGAAGGAGAGGGTGGCCCCGCTGACGAACTCGACGACGCCGGTGACGCGGGTGTCGATGCCCCGGCGCACCTCCCGCAGCGGGGCGGTCCACACACCCGAGGGGGCGCCGAGGAGTTGGCAGGCGAGATCCACGTAGTGGACGGCGAGGTGGGCGGCCGTGCCGCCCAGGGCCGAGGCCGGATCCGAGCGCCATCCGGCCCGGTGGAAGTGGGCCGGCGGCCGGAACCGGGACACTTCGAGCGTCGCCGTGACCGAGGGCGCGGACCAGTCGGCCGCACGGACGGCTTCCGGGAGCCGGTGCCGGTGCTGGAGCATGACACCGATGGGTCTGCCGACCTGCTCGGCCGTGGCCACCATGAGGTCGACCTCCCCCTCGCTGAGGGCGGGCGGAGCCTCCAGCAGGACGGCCTTGCCGGCCTTCAGCGCCTCCAGGGCGAGTGCCGCCCGGCCGCCGGGCGGCAGGCAGAGCCCCACCAGGTTGATGCCCGGGTCGGCGAGCAGCACCTCCCACGAGGGAAGGCGCCGCAGCGAGCCCGTCGTCAGGCCCGCGTTCGCCTCGACCACCGCGGCGACCCGGAATCCCCTCACGCCGGCCAGGGCCTCGGCGTGCTGACGCCCCGCCACTCCGAAGCCGACGAGGCCGACGTTGACGTCCGGGGCGTCCGGCGCGTCCGGCGCGTCCGGCGCGTCCAGGACGACGGGCACCTCCGAGGCGACGGGCACGTCCGAGGTGGCCGGGGCGGCTACCACCACCCGTTGTCGTCCCCGGGGGCGGCCACCGCGGCGGACGGCCCGTCGGCCAGGGCGTGCGGGGCCGCGGGCGACCACGGTGAAGCGACGGCATGGCCCGCGGCCACGGCTCCCACCGCGAGCGCCAGGGATGCGGCGGCCGTACATATCCGTACGCGCAGAGCTTTCTCCATGATGTTCCCCCGAACGTGAGAGCGATGTGATTGCCGCGAAGTACGGCTTCCATCGTGTCGGCCGGACAGGGGGTGATCAACGCCTCCGGATGGCGGTCAGTGGCCATGACGCCTCATGGCCACACCCGACCGACGTCTCACATCGTGAGATTTACCCGTCGTTCCGCCGGAGAAAATCACGTTCCGCACCTGTTTGGACACCGGCACGCACGCGCGGCGCCCACGGCACCGCACTCGGCCGCGCCTCCCGGCCGCCGGCCGTCCCGCCTGGTGGTGACGGGGTGACAAGAGCGGCCCGCGCACGATAGGTACGGCTGTCATGAGCACTCAGCCGCTGCCCCTCGAAGGCATCACCGTCGTCTCCGTCGAACAGGCCGTTTCCGCGCCGTTCGCGACCCGGCAGCTCGCCGATCTCGGGGCCCGCGTCATCAAGGTCGAGCGCATCGACGGCGGCGACTTCGCCCGCCGCTACGACACCGCGGCCCGGGGTCTCGCCTCGCACTTCGTGTGGTGCAACCGCGGCAAGGAGTCGGTGGCCCTCGACCTCAAGGACCCGAGGGGACTCGACATCCTGCGCCAACTCGTCGCGGGCGCCGATGTGTTCGTGCAGAACCTGGCGCACGGCGCGGCCGCCCGGCTCGGCCTGGACGCGGCCACCCTGTGCGCCGCCCACCCGCGGCTCGTGGCGGTCGACATCTCCGGCTACGGCGCCGAGGGACCGTACGCGCACAAGCGTGCCTACGACATGCTGGTGCAGTGCGAGGCGGGCCTCGTGTCGGTCACCGGGACGCCCGAGCAGCCCGTCAAGGCCGGAATCCCGGCCGCCGACATCGCGGCCGCCATGTACGCCTTCTCGGGCGTCCTGGCGGCCCTGGTGCGGCGCGGCACCACGGGGCTCGGCGGGCCGGTGGAGATCTCGATGCTGGAGGCGCTCGCCGAATGGCTCGGGCATCCGCTGCACCATGTGATGCACGGAGGCACCGAACCGGCGCGCACCGGGCTCGCGCACGCCGTGATCGCGCCGTACGACGCCTACACGACGGCCGACGGCGGGCAGGTACTGCTGTCGGTCCAGAACGACCGCGAGTGGCGGCGCCTGGCGGAACTGGTCCTGGAGCGCGCCGAGTTGGCGCACGATCCCGGCTTCGCCACCAACGCGGCCCGGGTCGCGCACCGGACGAGGACGGACGAGGTGGTGGCACGGGCCCTGGCCGGCCTGACCGCGGCCGAGGCGGTCGAGCGCCTGGAGGCGGCCGGGATCGCGTGCGCCGGGCTCAACACGGTCGGCGAGGTCGCCGCGCATCCACAGCTCGCGGCGCGCGGCCGGTGGCGGGAGGTCGGGTCACCGGTGGGGCCGCTCCGGGCACTGCTGCCGCCCATCAATCTGGGCGGCAGCCAGGAGGCTGTGATGGGTGCGGTTCCCGCGCTCGGCGAGCACACCTGCGCAACCCTGCGGGCCCTGGGAATGACGGACGAGCAGATGGCCGGGTTGCGCAGGGAGGGCGTGATCGCCTGAACGCGGCGCGCGTGATGTCGGGAGTGGGTTCAGCCGCGGCTGCCGAAGAGCGAGCGGCGCAGCCGCCGCAGTGGCGCGAAGAGCGAGACGCGAGCGGTCTTGCTCCTGCGGGTGTGCGCAAGGTCACGCGAGGTCAGCTCCCGCATCAGCAGGGTCGCCTCGGCCGCCTCGCGCTGCGGGACGGCGGGACCGCCGAGCACCGAGAGATGGCGGTCGAGCCGCGAGCTGGTCGCGCCGCTTCCGCAGGTGATCGCAGGCACTCGCGCCCTGCTGCGCACTGTTATCTGTTCCATGTCACTCCCCACCCGTACGAGGGCACCCGGCCCCGGGCAGGGTAACCCTATCGCCCCTGGTTCACACGTGTGCATCCCGGTGACGCGATTCACCTGGAGGGGGCGCAGGTTGACGACACCGCTCCGAATACATCTGATTCCAGGGCGAGTTGGACAGTGCCGGACAGATCTACGACCGACCCTCACACACAGTCGCGACCCATGTTCGCACTGACGGTGCAATGCCGTTCAAGGGGGCGGCAACCGCATGGCCCTCGGTTAACGTGGAAGGGTTTCTCCGCCTCGGACGGGAGGCCCGCGAGTGAGCGAAGTGCCGGGCACTGAGCGGCGGTTGATCGCGGGACGCTACCGGCTCCTCTCCCCTCTCGGCCGCGGCGGCATGGGCGTGGTGTGGCGGGCGCGCGACGAGGTCCTGGGCCGCGAGGTCGCCGTCAAGGAGGTCCGGGCCCCGGCGGCCCTCGACACCCCCGAGGTACGGCGGCTGTACGCGCGGCTGGAGCGCGAGGCCTGGGCCGCGGCGCGGATCTCGCACCGCAACGTGGTCACGGTGTACGACGTGGCGGCCGAGGACGGACGGCCGTGGATCGTCATGGAGCTGGTGCGCGGGCTCGCCCTGTCCGACGTGCTGGAGGCGCGGGGCCCGCTGGCCCCCCAGCGCGCCGCACTCATCGGCGCCGAGGTGCTCGCCGCGCTGCGGGCCGCCCACGAGGCGGGGGTGGTGCACCGCGACGTGAAGCCGGCCAATGTGCTGCTCGCCGACGACGGGCGGGTGGTCCTGACCGATTTCGGCATTGCGACGGTGGCGGGAAGCCAGACGCTCACGATGACCGGGGAGGTCGTCGGATCGCCCGAATTCCTGGCCCCCGAAAGGGCGTTGGGGCGTACACCGGGCCCCGCGTCGGACCTGTGGTCGCTCGGGGTGCTGCTGTACGTGGCGGTGGAGGGCCGCTCCCCCTTCCGGCTGGACACCCCGCTGTCGACCCTGCGGGCGGTGGTGGACGACGCGTTGCCGCCGCCCCGTCGGGCGGGAGCGCTCGCGCCCGTGATCGAGGGGCTGCTGCGCAAGGATCCCGCGCAGCGGCTGCCGGCCGACGAGGCCGAGCACCGGTTGCGTCGTGTGGCGGCGGGCGGCACGCCGGTGGGCGGGTCCGAGGCGACGACGGTGGTGACCGGGCCTCCCGGCGCACCGCCGGCCCCGGTCCCGGCATCTGCCCCGCGGACGTCCGTACTGCCGCACTCCGGGGCCGCGTCCGTCGGGGCCGCATCCGTCGGCGCTAGGACCGCGACGGGCCGGGGCGGTACGGGGCCGCGGCACACCGGCACCGTTCTGCTGGCCGGGGCTCTGGTCCTGTTGTGCGCGCTGGGCTGGCTCGTCTGGCTGCTGGTGCGCGACAACTCCGGCACGGCGTCGGGAGGTTCACCCACGGGCGGCGCCCCCGTCCCCTCCGTGCCGCACTCCCCGTCGGCGGCCGGGGCGACCGGCGGCACGCCGGAAAGCAGCGTGCCCGCCCCTTCCCCGTCCGCGAGCACCGCGGACGGCAGCCCCTCGCCCGCGCCGCCGGCCGCCCAGTCGGTGCGGCTCGCCGTCCAGGTGGTGCGCGCGCGGTACCGCGGCGCGTGCCCGGCGCCGGTGGCATCGGCGCCGGAGATGGTCGTCGCGTTCACCGTGGGGCGTACGCCGGCGGAGCTGGAGTACCGCTGGGTCACCCGGGACGGCCGCTCGTCCGCCCCGGAGTGGAAGACGCTCTCCTTCGCCGCGGGCGGGCCGCGGACCCGGCAGGTGGCGCACACCGAGTCGCCCGCGCGCGGTGGCTCCAACGAGGTCCATGTCGAGGTGCGCGCACCGGTGAAGGGGGCGTCCGACGCGGTCGCGTACGCGGTGACGTGCGACGAGGAGACCCCGCCGGGCGGGCCCTCCTCGTCACCGTCGCCGTCACCGACTCCGACGGGCGCTTCGTCCCCGCCCGCCGGATGAGCACGGCCGGACGGGCGGGACCGAGGGGCTCGGACGGGATCGGATGGGATGGTGCGGGATCGGGCGCGCCGTCACGCGCGCCGGGTCGGGCGCGGGATCAGGCCGCGCGGGTGAAGGCGGGCAGGTAGGCGCCCGACTGGCCGGCGGCGGTGGGGTGGTAGGACTCGCCGATGTTGGTCCATACGACGCTGTTGAGCCACGGGCTGCTGGAGCAGATCTCGTGGTTGGTGAAGCCCGACACGACGTCCGCGAAGCTGAAGCCGTGGTCGGCGGCGCGCTTGGCGGTCACCGAGTTGAGCTCGTCGGCCGCGCCGTTGATCGCCGAGCGGGAGTTGTCGCTGAGGCCCGCGATGCAGCTGCCGCCGATCTTGTAGAAGTGCGGGTATCCGATGACGACGACGTGGGCGTTGGGGGCCTTGGATCTGATCGCCGAGTACACCGAGTCGAGCAGTCCCGGCAGCGTCGAGTCGACGTAACCGCGGGCCGCCGCCACCTTGCTGAGGCAGGTGGACTCCGAGTACAGGACGCAGTTGGTCATGACGTCCGAGAACCCGGCGTCATTGCCTCCGATGGTGATCGAGACGAGGTCGGTGGTGGAGCTGAGCGGTCCGAGCTGGCTCCCCGTCACATCACCCGTACGAGCGCCCGAGCAAGCGGTGAAGTTGAACGAGGCGGGTGAATGCGCCGCCGCCCACAGGGCCGGATAGGCCTTGGTGGAGCGCTTGCAGCTGCCGCTCGAACTGTCGTAACTACCGGAACCGACACCGGATGAGTACGAGTCGCCGAGGGCCACGTAGTGGGATCCGGCCGCCTGGGTTGCCGCTGCCGCCACGCCGGCCCCGGTGAGGGAAAGCGCGACAGCCAGCACGAGCGCCCATGCATATGCCGCGATTCGGGACAGTTTCATGGAACCTCCTTGTAGCGGGTTTTCCGCCACGGCAGTGGTACCAGCCAGTACGAGCCGCGGGAAGTGTCCATGCCAAGAACATCGGAGGGACATCTGCGCTTATCCGGTGATCCGTCAGCAACTCGCGAGTAATCCTTCACCGGAGCGCCACACTCCGCTGACGATGCGTCAAGATCCGTTCACCGCAAGCGAATCGCCGTCTTGACGGGACTGTCCGGACTGCGCCACATTGAAGCCTCGCATCCGGCGCATCGGGGGGAACCGTCGCCAATGCAGACCATCAGTGACAGACCGGCAGGGAGTGCGCTCCTGGGCGCCGATGTGCTGCCCGGCCTCGCGGGAGCGGCGCTGACCGTTTCGGCCACCGGCGCGGCCCTGATCCCCTTCGCCCCGGACTCCCCGCCGCGCGCCCGCTCGCACTCTTCCACCTGGTGGCCACGCCGGCCGAGGCCCTCGCGTTCCTGCTGCGCCGCCGGGAATCTCTCGCGCGATCGGCCTTCTCCTTTTCCTGTACGGGCTGTTGCTCGACTTCACGCGGGAACGGAGGTGAAGGGCTCCGGGCTCGATCGGAAAAATCCGGTGCACATCACAGAAAAGTAAGGCCCGGCTTCAGCCCTTGCCCTACAGTCCCCATCATCAATACCGTCTACATCCATCCGCACCGGTCCCTCATGCAAAGCGACACCGGGGGAGGTTTCGAGCGTCGCGACGAATACCGGAGCGGGGCGCGGTAGGGGGGTACCGTGACCGGCCTTCGCCCTGTGCGGGCCGGAGAACGGGCCGCGCGGCCAGCAATGCCGGCTCACCCGAGGAGTGCGGTGTGCCATGCCGTCATGACCGGCGTGAGAGCCCCCTTTTCGTTACCGGAAACTCAGCCGGACCGCCCGGGGGCGGGCGGTCCACCGGACGAGAGGGACCGATACATCATCATGACTCCTTCCGTACACCCGGCCGTACCGGGCCAAGATCAATTAATTGCGGAAACTCCCGACCGCGACCCGGCCGTCGCTACGGACAGCCGAATATCCCGTGCCTACCGCCCGGTTTCCGCGAATCTCGCCATTGCACCGCCCGTGAGCGTCGTGATCCCGGCGATGAATGAGGCCGAAAATCTCCCCCATGTGTTCAAGACGCTTCCCCACTGGATCCACGAAGTGGTCCTGGTCGACGGGAATTCCACGGACGACACGGTGCGCGTGGCCCGCGAGCTGCGGCCGGACGTCAAGGTCGTCAAGCAGGTCGGCAAGGGCAAGGGAGACGCCCTGATCAGCGGATTCGCCGCCTGCACCGGCGACATCATCGTCATGGTCGACGCGGACGGCTCGGCGGACGGCGATGAGATCGTCAGCTACGTCTCCGCGCTGGTCGGCGGAGCCGACTTCGCCAAGGGCTCCCGCTTCGCCAACGGCGGCGGCACCGACGACATGACGCCGGTCCGCAGGCTCGGCAACGCGGTCCTGTGCGGCATCGTCAACCACAAGTTCGGCGCCCGCTACACCGATCTCTGCTACGGCTACAACGCCTTCTGGAAGCGCTGCCTGGACAAGATCGTGCTCGACTGCTCCGGGTTCGAGATCGAGACCCTCATCAACATCCGGATCGTCAAGGCGGGCCTGCGCGTCCAGGAGGTCCCGAGCTACGAGTACAACCGGATCCACGGCGTCTCCCACCTCAGCGCGGTGCACGACGGCATCCGCGTGCTCAAGGTGATCCTCAAGGAGAAGGCCGTGCCCCGTGCCCACCGGCGCACCCAGGCCGTCTTCCTCAACGCGCGGCGAGGAGAGGCGACTTGACGGAACGTCACTTCTCTGTGGTGATCTGCGTGTACACCGAGGACCGCTGGGAGGACATCCTCGCGGCGGTCTCCTCGGTTCGCGCGCAGCGCCTGCCGCCCCTGGAGACGCTGCTCGTGGTGGACCACAACGAGCGCCTCCTGAACCGGCTCGCCCGGGAGTACGCGGAGCACACGGCCTCGGGCGCCGTGCGGCTGCTCGCCAACGCGGGCCCCCGCGGCCTCTCGGCCGGCCGCAATACCGCGATCGCCGTGGCCCGGGGCGAGTTCGTGGCCTTCCTCGACGACGACGCGGTGGCCGAGCCCGACTGGCTGCGCCGCTTCGCCGAGGGATACGACGACCCGCGCGTGATGGCGGTCGGCGGCCGCACCCTGCCGGCCTGGGCCTCGGGGCGCAGGCCCGCCTGGTTCCCCGAGGAGTTCGACTGGATCGTCGGCTGCACCTACCGCGGTCTGCCGCCTGGCCGGGTCCCGGTGCGCAACGTCCTCGGCGGCAACGCCTCCTTCCGCACCGCGGCGTTCGAGGCGGCGGGCGGCTTCGCCACCGGGATCGGCCGCGACGGCGACAAGCGCCCGCTCGGCTGCGAGGAGACCGAGCTGTGCATCCGCCTGAGCAAGGCGCTGCCCGACGCCGTCCTGCTCATCGACGACCGCGCCGTGATCCATCATCGGGTGCCCGCGGCGCGCGAACGCTTCGGCTACTTCCGTACGAGGGCGTACGCGGAAGGGCTCTCCAAGGCCCTGGTCGCCCGAAGTGTGGGGGCTGGAAAGGGACTTGAGGCCGAGCGGCGCTACACCAGCCGCGTACTGCCGGCCGGGGTGGCACGCGGGGTGCGCGACGCGGTGCTCGGCCGGCCCGGCGGCGCGGGACGCGCGGGCGCGATCGTGACCGGAGTCGCGGCGGCGGCCGGCGGCTACCTGCTCGGCACCCTGCGGGCCCGCCGGGGCCAGGCGGCCTTCACCGTTGCCCCCATCGAGAGGACGTGGCGGCCGGAACCGGCCGGGGAGGTCGGGGAGGCCGGGGAGGACATGAGGGTCACGGCTACGGGTCCGGCCCGGGAGGGCGAGGCGCACATCCCGGCCACCCGCACGGCCCCCGCCGGAGAAGGCGAGGCGGACATGACGGTGCGCACGGCCCCCGCCGGAGAAGGCGAGGCGGCGTGACCGCCGCGCGCACCGGACCGGTGCCCATTCTCATGTACCACTCCGTGGCGCACTCCCCCGCGCGGGCGGCGTACGGGCTCTCCGTGGCGCCGGGGGCCTTCGCGGACCAGATGGAACTGCTGGCCGAACTGGGCTGCACGCCGGTCACCACGGCGCAGCTCGCGCACGCCTGGCGCACCGCGGGCGCGCTTCCGCGCCGGCCCGTCCTGATCACCTTCGACGACGGGTACGAAGGGGTGCACCGCCACGCCCTGCCGGTGCTCGCCTCGTACGGCTTCGCCTCCACGCTCTTCGTCACGACGGGCTGGCTGCGGGGCGCCCACGACGAAGGGGGCGCCCTGGACACCATGCTGGACTGGGACCAGGTGCGTGAACTCGCCGCGGCGGGGGCCGAGATCGGCGGGCACAGCCACACCCACCCCCAGCTGGACCAGCTCACCGACGAGCGGCTCCGGTCGCAGACGGTGCGCTGCAAGGAGATCCTCACCGAGGAGCTGGGCCGCCCGCCGTCCTCCTTCGCCTATCCGTACGGCTACTCCAGCCGCCGGGTGCGGCGTACCGTACGGTCGGCGGGCTTCGGCCAGGCGCTCGCCGTGGGCAACGCGCTCGCCGAGCGCCGCCAAGGGCCGTACGCGCTGGAACGGGTGACGGTCCGGCGTGACACCGGCCTCGACGCGTTCGAGCGCCTCGTCGTGGGCACGGGCCGCGACATCGCGCGCGCCTTCGCCGCCGACCGCGTCCTGACGAAGGGCTACGCCCTGGTCCGCGGGGCTCGCAGGGCCGGGCGCAAGCGCGGCGGTCCGTGACGACCGTGTGGACACGACCGACCGGATCCAGAAGGTGGGCGCTGCCCGTGCGTGACGTGAGCACCGCCAAGGGCGGCCGCGCCGCACGGAACCCGGCCGGGCACCGGGGCGCGCCCCTCTTCCGCAACGCCTACGCGCTGATGCTCAACACCGGCATCAGCGCCGTGCTCGGGCTCGGCTTCTGGCTGGTCGCCGCCCGGTACTACACCGACGACGCGGTCGGCCGGGGCTCGGCGGCGATCGCCGCCATGAAGTTCCTGGCCGGGATCAGTGCGCTCACCCTGACCGGGACGATGGCACGGTTCATCCCGGTGTCGGGCGCCGCCACCGGTCGTCTCGTGGCGCGCACGTACGCGGTGAGCGCGTGTGTGGTCGCCGTGGCCACCCTGGTCTTCGTGGAGACACTGGACTTCTGGGGGCCCTCGTACCGGTTCCTGCACGGCCCGGTCACCGGGCTCGGATTCATCGCCGCCGTGGTCGCCTGGTCGGTCCTGACGTTGCAGGACGGGGTGCTGACGGGGCTGCGCAGCGCGTTCTGGGTGCCGGTCGGCAACACCGCGTTCTCCGCGGTCAAGCTGCTGCTCCTGGTGGCTGTCGCGGCCTCGCTGCCGACCAGCGGCGTCTTCGTGTCGTGGGTCGCGGCGATCACGGTGTCGGTCCTGCCGCTGGGCTGGCTGGTCTTCCGGCGCCTGGTACCCCGCCATGTGGAACTGACCGCGCACATCGCGCGGCCGCCGGCCTACCGGCAGATGGGACGCTTCCTGGCCGGGGACTGCACCGGATCGCTGTTCGCGCTGGCCGTGGTCTATCTGGTGCCGGTGATCGTGGCCTCCCGGATCAGCGCGGCCGACAACGCGTACTTCTACATCACGGCGACCATCGGCGGCACCGTGGAACTGCTCGCCATCAACATGGGCGCCTCGCTGACCGTCGAGGGCGCACACGATCCGGAGCGCCTGGGGCGCAACGCGCGGGCGGCGCTGATCCGGATGGTCAAGATCGTGCTGCCGGTCTGCGGCTTCCTGTTCGCCTTCGCGCCGCACATCCTCCACGTGTTCGGCGAGGGGTACGCCCTCCATGCCACGGCGCTGCTGCGCTGGCTGGCGATCGGCGCGGTGCTGCGGGTGGTGATCGAGGTGTACTTCGCGGTGCTCCGCGTGCAGAGCCGTACCGCCGGACTCGCCCTGATCCAGGGCGCGTTGTGCGCCTCGGTGCTCGGGTGCACCCTCGCGCTGCTGCCTGCGCTGGGCCTGACCGGGGTGGGTGTCGCGGAAGTCGCGAGCCTCTCGGTGATCGCGGTGATCGCGGCGGTGAAGCTGTTCGGGGTACTGCGCTCGCCGGGCCCTCAGCGGCGCAGCCAGCGCACCTCGTAGGCCCCCATCGGGAACGACGTGCCGTCGACGTTCGCGTCGACGGCACGGTCGAGGGTGTTGACGACGAGCACGTCCTTGGCGCTCGCCAGCACGCGGACGTCCGGGGCGTCCCCCGGGGCCGGGTCGACGCCGGTGAACCGGGTGCCCGGCGGGAAGGCGGCGGCGAACTTCGCGAGGAGCGCGTACATCGGCAGCTGGCCTCCCCCGTCCGCGCGTTGGGTGGGGCTCCACAGGCAGCCGGGGCACGGCCCGCTCTGCCGCTCGGGGCTCCAGTAGAAGGCGGTGTCGGTCCCGCCGCGGGCCAGGGCCGCCATGGCGACGGCCTGGGTGGCGAGGCGCCGCTGCTCGCTCCAGCCCGACGCGGGCGGCTCGACGTAGTACTCCGCCCACCACAGGGGGAGCCCGCTCCGCTCGCGCACCCATGCGCTGACGGCCGTCAGCTTGTCGGTGGCGGAGAAGGCGTCGGGGAGCGTCTGGCCGGTCCGAGTGGGACTGGCGCCGTCGACGACCACGAAGTCGGCGCCCTTCTTGTGCTCGTTCCAGTATGTGAAGGCGTCGAGGACCCGCTGGTCGACCGAGCCCCAGGGGCCCTTGAGCGAGGACGCGTACGACCGCTCCCCCGGACCGTAACTGTCCATCACCAGATAGGGCCCGCCGACGAGATTGTCCGCGTCGGCCTTCTTCACGGCGTCGTAGACGGCGTTGTAGAGCCGGGTGTAGCCCTGGTAGTTCCATTGCCCGCGGGCGTCGTCGAAGAAGCCCTTGAACTCGTTCCACACGATGAAGTGGCGTACGTCCGGATAGCGTTCGGCGACCCTGGCGGCCAGGGCGGCGAAGTCCTTGTAGTGCGCGGGGAGCGGCGCCGCTTCCAGGGACTCCACGCTCCAGTCCGTCCGGCTCGCTCCGGCGCGGCCGCCCTTCATCCAGTCGGGCGCGCAGCACAGGGTGATGACGGGGGTGGCGCCGGTGGAGCGGATGTAGGCGATGCGCCGGTCGAGGTCCGCGAAGTCGTAGGTGCCGGGCGAGGGTTCGGGGTTGCCCACGCCCCATCCCATGATCGCCTGGTCCTGCGGCAGGCCTCGCCCCGAGAGCAGCTCGCGGGCGCGCGCCACGGCATCCCCGTCGCCGGTGTCGGCGCTGTGCTGCGTGTGGGTGAAGCCCCAGCCGAGCGCGGGGTCGGTGTTGCTCCCCCCGGTCGGCCCTGGGCCGGGGCCGCCGGTGTCCGGGGCACCGCCGTCGCACCCGGTGAGGGCGAACGCGGCGACGAGCAGGGCCGCCACGACGACCGAGACCCAGCGCCGGGGCACAGCGCCGCCTGCGCCGCGCCGGCGGGCGAAGGCGCCGCCGGAGCCGTGCCCGGGTCCGCGGGCGGATGCGCTGCCGCCCCGGACGGTGATTTCACGGTGACGTTCCATCATGGATGAGCGTAGCCGCGGTAGTTGGCGTTCCGGCCAGTTTCGCCGGGACGCCCCCGGCACGCCGCTGGGGCCGCCAACGGGACAAAGCGCGTGCGGGGAAGGCCCCGTTGCCGGATCATGGGCGGCATGTCTGCGAACCCAGAAGGCGCGCTGCCGATTCGGCTGACCATGGACGACAGCGACTCGCCGTCCGACGTCGTCGACGCACTCTTCCTCGGCCGCTTCGCCACGGGCGAGCAGCCGTTCTCGTACAGCGCCTCCATCGACCGGGTCAAGAAGGGCGTCAGTCTGCTGCCGCCGGCCGCGAAGGTGCTGCGGGCCGCGCGCGACGACGACCGCAGCGCCACACTGGCCGAGGGCGCGGGCTGGACGCTGCTGGTCTCCCGTTGGAACCGGGGCGCGGACGTGACGGTGACCGCGACCAGCGAGGAGCTGGCCGAGCAGGTGCTGAAACAGGCCACCGACGGCGCGGCGGACGAGCCGGAGCCGCAGCCCGAGAACGTCACGATGGGCTTTTGGTACGTGTCGCCGCGGCGCGGCCCGCACCGCACGACGCGGCAGATCGCGGCCGGTACCTGGGACGAGGTGCGGCCCAACTACACGGCGCCGGTCGCCGACGCGCTCGACCGGCTGATGAAGGTCACCCCCGACGACATCGCGGGCCGGCTCCTGCTGCTGCACGGGCCGCCGGGCACCGGCAAGACGTCGGCGCTGCGCACCCTGGCCCGGTCCTGGCGCGACTGGTGCCAGGTGGACTGCGTGCTCGACCCGGAGCGGCTCTTCAACGACGTCGGCTATCTGATGGACATCGCGATCGGTGAGGACGACGGCAGCGCGAAGGGCCGCTGGCGGCTGCTGCTCCTGGAGGACTGCGACGAGCTGATCCGCGGCGAGGCCAAGCACACGGCGGGACAGGCCCTTTCGAGGCTGCTGAACCTGACCGACGGACTGCTGGGGCAGGGCCGCAACGTCCTGGTGGGCGTCACCACCAACGAGGACCTGGAGCGCCTGCATCCGGCGGTGGTGCGTCCGGGCCGTTGCCTGGCGCGCATCGAGGTCGGCGCGCTGACCCGGGCGGAGGCGGTCGGCTGGCTTGGCACCGAGGAAGGCGTCCCCCGCGACGGTTCCACCCTGGCCGAGCTGTACGCCCTGCGGCGCGGCGCGTCCCCGGCGTCCGTGCCGGACCAGCGTCCCGGATCGGACGCGGGGCTCTACCTGTAAGGGCGGCGAGGGGGCTTCACCCCGGCGCCGGCCGGGGTCCCCCCGGTCCTCACTTCCCGTACACCGCCCGCAGCGCGTCCTCGACCACGGCGCGGGCGGCGTCCCGGGCGAGGCCGAGGCGGTGGGCCTCTCGCGCGTAGGTGGCCGCGGCGGTCGCGGCGAGCCGCGCCGACGCGTCCCCCGCCGCCGCGACGAACGTTCCGTTGCGGCCCCGGGTCTCGATGACGCCGTCCGCCTCCAGGGCCCGGTACGCCTTGGCCACCGTGTTCGCGGCGAGCCCGAGCTCCTCGGCGAGGCCGCGGACCGTGGGCAGTTTGTAGCCGACCGGCAGCCTCCCGGAACGGGCCCGCCCGGCGATCTGGGCGCGCAGTTGCTCGTACGGCGCGGTGGGCGCGCCCTGGTCAATCACGATCTTGAGGGTCACCCCTCGATTCTCCCCCGTCCTGCTCCTCGATCCGTGCCACCGAGGTACATCACGGCCACGAATTCGGCCGGTTCACGGCCCTCGAAGGCCGACGCGTCATCCGCCCGCTGACGCCGTCGCGACCACCACGTACCGTTCGTCGTCCACCGCGCGGCCCCACAACCGCGCGTCCTCGGAGAGCCGTTCGTACCGCGCCTCGGCGTTCAGCGGGGCGAGCGCCGCCATGAGGCGCTCGGCGGGTATGCCGGCGCCGCCCCACACCCCCTCGACCAGGATCAGCCGGCCGGCCGGGCGCAGCAGCGACCACCAGTGCCGCAGCGCCGCTTCGTGGTCGGGCAGGGTCCACACCACGTGGCGGGCGAGCACCGCGTCGAAGGTGCGGCCTTCGACGGGCGGCCGCGCCGCGTCACCGGTCAGCACCTCGGCGCCGGTACCGGCCAGTTTGGTCCGGGCCCGCTCCGTCATGCGGGGCGCCAGGTCGACGGCCGTGACGCGGTGCCCCCGTTCGGCGGCCAGCAGGGACAGGCTGCCCGTGCCGCAGCCGAGGTCGAGGAAATCGCCCGCGCGGTCCGGCAGCCACCCTCCGAGGCGCTCGTCCCAGGCGGCCCGCACGGCGGGGTCGCGCAGCCCGTGGTCCGCGTCCTCGTCGAAGGTGGCGGCGGCCTCGTTCCAGTCGATGTCCATGCCCCGATCGTGCCAGGCACCACTGACAATCGGCCGGATGATCAGTTCGGGCCCGGCTCGCCCCCGCCGGGGGGTCCAGCGCCTTGCGGTAGTGCAGGCGGTCGTAGGGTCCGTCCACGCGGCGCTCGACGAGCTCGTACCCGTAGCGCGGATGGATCCGCTGGTTCTCCCACATCAACGCGTCCGTGTAGAGCCGCACTTCGGGCAGGGCCAGGGCGCGCGCGTGCTCGTCCACGAAGTGCAGCAGCCGCCGGCCGAGGCCGGTGCCCCGGGCGTCCGGGTGGACGGCGATCGAGTCGAGGAAGAGGTGGCCGGGCTCCGGGACGAGGACCAGCACCCCGACGACCGGGTCGCCGGCCACGAAGACGCGTCGCGCCGCGATGTCCGCCGCGTGGTCGGCCCGCATGGGGGCGGGAACGACACCGATGCGTGCGATGTAGGGGTGGTAGGCGGCGTCGGTGACGTCCTTCACCCGGGCCACGTCGCCGGCGTTCGCGAGCCGGATCTCCTCGTTCATGGGTCCACGGTACGGCGCGGGCGGGCCCGTTCTTAATCGGTTCTGAGTGGCTCCTTAAAGCGACCATAAGGATGGCCACCACCCGCTCCCAGCAGGGGATTTCACGGTTTCTTGGGGCTAGCGTGCTGATCGCCGGACGGGACTTCCGGCTATCGCGAACCCCCACACGACCCCCACGCCCGTGCATCACCGAAGGAGTACGTCACGATGACCTTCCCCCAGCTCTCCACCGCGTCCGAGCAGCGGGGTCCCCGTCGGCGCAGGGCCGCCGTCGTCGCCGCGGTCGGCTTCGTGCCGCTCGCTCTGACGGGTCTCGCGGCCGGGCCGGCCGCCGCGCACGGTTCCATGACGGATCCGGTCAGCCGGGTCTCGGCCTGCTACGCGGAGGGCCCGGAGAGCCCGAAGTCGGCGGCGTGCAAGGCCGCCGTCGCGGCCAGCGGCGCGCAGGCCTTCTACGACTGGGCCGCGGTGAACATGGCCAACGCCGCGGGCAAGTCGAAGGAGATCATCCCGGACGGTCAGCTGTGCAGCGGCGGCAACGACAAGTACAAGGGGCTCGATCTGCCGCGCGCGGACTGGCCGGCCAGCAAGCTGTCCGCGGGCAACCACACGTTCCACTACAAGGGAACCGCGCCGCACAAGGGCTCGTTCGAGCTGTACATCACCAAGGACGGCTACGACCCGTCGAAGCCGCTCAAGTGGTCGGACCTGGAGGCGACTCCGTTCGTCAAGGTCACCGACCCGCCGATGCAGGGCGGCGACTACGTCTTCGACGGGAAGATCCCGGCCCGGTCCGGCCGCCACCTGATCTACTCGATCTGGCAGCGTTCGGACAGCCCCGAGGCCTTCTACACCTGCTCCGACGTGGTGTTCGGCAAGGACAGCGGCACGGCGGGCGCCCCGGCTCCGACGGCCTCCGCGCCCTCCGAGCAGGAGATCGCGGACGGCGCCGGCAAGTCGACGGTCCAGCACCACCACGACTCCGCCGCCCCGAGCACGCAGCCGGGCGCGGCCCCGGCCGGCAGTGGTGGGACAACGGGCAACGAGCCGCAGGCGGACGGGTCGGCGGCCGCTCCGGTCGACGCCACCGGCACGACGGGAACGACGGGAACGGCCGGAACGAGCACCACGACCGGTGCGTCCGGCACGCAGAACCTCGCCGAGACCGGCGGTGACGGCAGCACCCCGTACCTGGCCATCGGGGGCGCGGGCGCGATCGCGGTGGGCGCCGCGGCGCTCTTCGCAACGCTGCGCCGCAGGGCCGCGGTTGGCCGTCACGGCCGCTGACCCGAACGAACGGACCGCCCCTCCCGGGTTCCGGGAGGGGCGGTCGGCGTGGGACGCGGTCCGGCGGCGCGGGTCAGCCGACGACGGAGGCGCAGGTGGTGGGGGTGGCGTGCGCCGGGTCGAGCGCGTTGGCCACCTCGTGGTAGGCGACGCGGTCGGTGAGGCCGATCGCCACGTGTTCGGAGAGGTCGAGCGCGCACTTGTCCTGGATGAGGACGTTGTGGACGTCGGGGCCGTTCAGGAACTGCGAGCGGTAGGGGGTGACCACCTCGTCGTACTTGGTGGCGATGACGGTGTAGTGGACGCCGGGGACGGTGTCGCCGCCCTGGTTCAGCTTGGTGACGAAGGGCGAGCCCGCCATCTGGTCGGCGAGGCCCGGGGTGGCGAGCGTCAGCAGGTCCTCGGCGCCGGGGAAGTAGGGCAGCAGCTGGGTGAGGCCGTCGAGGGTGGTGCCGTGGTTGTCGGGGGCGATCCCGACGAGGGCGTTGACCTTGGCGGCGCCGCCCAGGAACTTCAGGTACCAGCGCGGCATCATGCCGCCCTGGGAGTGGCCGACCAGGTCGGCCTTGGGCGTGCCGGTCGCGGCGAGCACCTTGTCGACGAAGGTGGCGAGTTGGGCCGCGGACTTGTCGATGGGGCCGAGGCCGTCGAACAGGGGCACGCCCGGGAGCTGGCCGTAGTCGAGGGAGAAGACGCAGTACCCGCGGTTGACCAGGTACGGGGCGAGGGCCAGCCAGTTGTCGGTGCCGTTGCCGAAGGTGCCGTGCACCAGGACGACGGGCCGGGGGTGGGCGGTGGACGGCTTGCAGGCGTAGTCGTTCCAGCCACTGCTCGGCGCGGACTGGGCGTGCGCGGCGGTTGCGGGGGCGAGCGCGGCGGCGGCCGCGAGCAGCAGCGCGGACAGCGGTCTGAGCACACGTTTCCAGGGCAGCATCGGGTGATCTCCTTGCGGCTCAAGGGAGTTGCGATGGGGGATTCGCCCTGCGGCCCGGACCACAAGTGAGGTGCCGTACTGGGTGCGTACGGGGCGTGCTCACGCCAAATTACGCACGGGTAGCGTAGGAGTGAAGTTACGCGTCGGTAAAACTTGTCGTGTCGAGGGTGCCGTTCCCGCCGGGATGCGCTCAGGCCGCGTCCGACAGCGATCCCGGGATGATGGCGCGGGGGCCGAACTTGGCGCGGGCGCGGTCGGCCACCACCTCGATGCGGCGCGCCCGTTCGTCCCGGGGGTCGAACGTGAGCTGGTGTGCGGCGTGTTCCGCCGCCGCGAGGCCCTCGGCCCGCAGCGCGATGCCGCGCACCCTGGCGCGTTGCAGGCCGAGGGAGGCGTGGAGCCCCTGGGCCAGGTCGGCCAGTGCGGGCGAGTGGGCCGAGGGCTCGCGCAGGCCGCGGGTGCGGGTCGTGGTGGACCGGTCGGCGTAGCGCACGGCCAGGCTGAGGGAGCGGCACACCTGGTCGGCGCCGCGCAGCCGGACACCCAGTTCCTCCGCGAGGGAGAGCAGCGCCCGACGCTGGCGCACCGGGTCCAACTCGTCGCGGGGGAAGGTCCGTTCGGCGGCCAGGGAGCGGGCGGACGCGTTCGGGACCACGGGGGTGCGGTCGATGCCGCGGGCGCGTTCCTGGAGGTCGCGGCCCGCCTTCGCGCCGAGGATCCGCTGCACGGTGCCCGGCGGGGCCCCGGCCAGTCGCCCCGCCGTGTCGAGTCCGTACGCGCAGAGGGTGCGGGCGGTCGAGCGGCCGATGCCGTCGAGGGCGCGGACCGGCTGCGTGGCGAGGTAGCGGTCCACCTCGTCGGGGCGGACCGTCCGGGTCGTCCCGGGGCCGGCGTCCCTGGCCGCCATCCTGGCCAGCATCGGGTTGGGCGCGAGCCCGATGGCGCACTCCAGGCCGAAGTGGGCCAGCGCGCGCACCCGCAGGACCGCGGCGAGCTGTCCGGCGCCCTGGCCGAAGTACTTCTCGGCACCGCCCAGGTCGGCGAGGAGGCCGTCGGGCGGCAGGGCCTGGACGACCGGGGTGAGGTTCTCGGTCAGCGCGATCAGCGGGGGAAGCAGCGCTCCCGCGTCCGCGAGGGCGAAGCGTGCACAGAGGATCATCCCGCGCTCCCTGGGCTGGAGTGCCACAACTTCCGTCCGGTGGCGGCCTGTTCGCCCGCCGGGCGCAGGTCCGCCCAGGGGTTCAGTTCGTAGCCGGTGGACAGGTGGATGCGGCGGCCGTTGTCGGTGGACGGCCCGGCCGTCGTCGCGGCAGCCGGCTCCGCCGCTCCGGACCGTTCCGCCACTCCGGACCGTTCGGCCGCTTCGGCGGGGCCGGTCCGTTCGGGCGGGGCGGCGAGGCGGGCCGCGACCGCGTCGAGGCCGCCCTCGCGGCGCAGTTCCACGAGTTCGGCGAGGTTCCAGGCGCGAGCGCCCACCACGCTGAGGCTGCGCGGGCCGCGGCGCTGCACCACGCCGCGCACGAGCAGGAGCCAGGAGTGGAAGACGGTGTAGGCGCAGGCGTCGTGACTGTCGTCGAAGAAGGCCAGGTCGACCAGCCCCGTGCCGTCGTCGAGGGTGCTGAAGACGACCCGCTTGCCGGAGCGGATCGGCGGGGTCTGGGTGGCCGCCTTGGCGCCCGCGACCAGGACGGTCTGCCCGTGCTCGGCGGCACGCAGTCGCTTGGCGGAGACGACGCCGAGTTCGCGCAGGAAGGCGGTGTGGTCCTCCATCAGGTGGCGCGAGGCGTCCATGCCGAGGACGCCGAGTTCGGCGCTGAGCCGTTCCGCCCCGTCCAGGTCGGGCAGGCCCGCGCCGGCCGTCAAGGCGCCTCCGTCCAGAGGGAGTTGACCGCCGGCCGCGTGACGTGTGCCGTGGAGTTCGGAGAGGTGGAGCAGCAGGTCGCGCCGGTTGCCGCCGAACGCGTCGAGCGCGCCGATCCGGGCGAGTCGCTCGGCCACCGGCCGGCTGGGCCTGGCCCGCTGCCAGAAGTCGCGCAGCGAGGCGTAGGGCCGGCCGGCCTCGATGCGGGCGCTCTCGGCCTCGCTGATCCCGTGGACGTCGCGGAGCGCGAGCCGCACCCCCCACGTACCGGACACCAGTTCGATTATGTGTGCGGCCGAGGAACGGTTCACGTCCACCGGCAGGATCGGCACCCCGCGCCGCCGCGCGTCCGCGAGGAGCAGGCGCTTCGGATACATCCCGGGGTCGTGGGTGAGCAGTCCGGCGTAGAAGGCGGCCGGGTGGTGCGCCTTGAGCCAGGCCGACTGGTAGGTCGGCACGGCGAAGGCGACGGCGTGCGCCTTGCAGAACCCGTACGACCCGAAGGCCTCGACGATCTCCCAGGTGCGGGCGATCACCTCGGGCGCGTAGCCCCGCTCCTGGGCGCGCCGGGCGAACCAGACCTTGATGCGCGCCTGCGACTGAGGGTCGGACAGCCCGCGCCGCACCCGGTCGGCCTCGCCCCTGCCGCAGCCGGTCATGATGTTCACGATCTCGATGATCTGCTCGTGGAAGACGACCACGCCGTAGGTGTCGCGCAGCGCGTCGGCCAGGTCGGGGTGCGGGAAGCGGACCGGGGCCCGGCCGTGCCGGGCCTCGATGAAGGGGCGCACCATGTCGGCGGCCACCGGGCCGGGCCGGAACAGCGAGATGTCGACGACGAGGTCGTGGAAGGTCGACGGCTGGAGCCGGCCCACCAGGTCGCGCTGGCCGGGCGATTCGATCTGGAAGCAGCCCAACGTCTCGGTGGAGGCGATGAGTCGATAGGTCGCGCCGTCGCCCGGCGGGACCTGCGCGGGGTCGTCGATGTCGAGCTCCTCGCCGGTGGCCCGGCCGATCTCGGCCACGGCATGGGCCATCGCGGACTGCATCCGTACGCCCAGGACGTCCAGCTTGAGCAGGCCGAGGTCCTCCACGTCCTCCTTGTCGAACTGGGACATGGGGAACCCCTCGCCGCTGGTGGGCATCACCGGGGTGCGGCGCAGCAGCGAGGCGTCCGAGAGGAGCACGCCGCACGGGTGCATGGCGATGCCGCGCGGCAGGGCGTCCAGCGCTTCGACGAGCTCCCAGAGCTTGCCGTACTTCTCCATCTCCCCTGCCAGGGAACGCAGTTCGGGGAGTTCCTTCAGGGCGGCGCGGGCGTCGCGGGCCCGGATGTGCGGGAAGGACTTGGCGATCTCGTCGATCACGGCCGGGTCCATGGACAGGGCGGCGCCCACGTCCCGGATCGCGTGCCGCACCCGATAGGTCTCGGGCATGGAGACGGTGGCGACCCGCTCGGTGCCGAAGCGGTCGATGATCGCGCGGTAGACGTCGAGCCGGCGGGCGGACTCCACGTCGATGTCGATGTCGGGCAGCACCGGCCGCTGCTTGGACAGGAAGCGCTCCATCAGGAGCCCGTTCTCGACGGGGTCGGCGTGGGCGATGCCGAGGAGGTGGTTGACGAGCGAGCCCGCGCCGGAGCCGCGCGCCGCCACCCGGATGCCCATCTCCCGTACGTCGTCGACGACTTGGGCGACGGTGAGGAAGTACGAGGCGAATCCCCAGTGCGCGATGATGTCCAGCTCGTGGTGCATCCGCTCCCAGTACGCGCGCCGGCCCGCGTAGCCGTGCAGCACCATGCCGGCGGCGGCCCGCGAGGCGAGGACGCGCTGCGGGGTACGGTCGGCCGCGCCGACCAGGTGTGGCTCGGGGAAGTGGGCGAAGGTCTTGATGCCGAGGTCGTCCTGGGGGTCGACGAGGCATGCGGCCGCGGTCTCCTCGGTCATGGCGAGCAGGCGGTGGGCGACGTCGCGCCGCCAGCCGGCCGCCTCCGCGACCCGCTCGGCGATCTTGAACATGGCGTCCGGGCCCTTGAGCCAGCGCTCGCCGCTGTCGAACGGCGCCCGCACCGGCACCAGGCGCCGCGCCGCGTCGAGCACGTCGGCGACCGGGCCCTGCCCGGGGTCGGCGTAGCGCGCGGCGTTGGTGAGGACGGCGCGTACGCCCTGGTCGGCGGCGAAGCCGACGGTGCGCGCGGCGAGCCGGAGGGAGCCGGGGCCGGTCCCCCGCAGCCCGTGGTGGACGGCTTCGAGGCGGAGCGCGTCGCCGTAGATCTCCCGCCAGGGCGCGAGCAGCCGCGCGGCCCGGTCGGGGCGGCCGGCACTGAGCGCGCGGCCGATCTCGGAGGCCGGGCCGAGCAGCACGGTGAGTCCTTCGGCGGGCAGATCGGCAGGGCTCAGGAGCGGGCGCCCCTCGGCGGTGTGCGCGGCGCTGACCAGGCGGCACAGCTCGGCCCAGCCGGTCGCGCCGTCACGGGCGAGGAAGGTGACCCTGGGGGCGGATTCGTCGACGAACGCGCCGCCCCGCACGGGGGTGCGCCGGGCCCGGCCCCGGGTGTGGCCCACGTCCGCGAGGTGTTCCGGCACGGCGAGGTCGACTCCGAACAGCGGCCGGATTCCCGCCTCGGCACAGGCCTTGGCGAAGCGGACCGTGCCCGCGAGGGTGTCCCGGTCGGTCAGCGCGAGGGCGTCCATGCCGCGGTCGGCGGCGCGTTCGGCCAGCCGCTCCGGGTGGGAGGCCCCGTACCGCAGGGAGAACCCGGAAACGGTGTGCAGATGCGTGAAGCCGGGCATCCGCACCTCCTACCGATCCGTTCTCACCACCCCCTCCCTTCCACCATAGACCAGTTTCGAACGTACGTGCGACATGTTCGAACGGGCACCTGCCGGACCGCTCCGGCAGGTGCCCGCCGGGGTCAGGCCGTGGCGCTCTTGATGACCGCGAAAGGGGCGCCGAAGGGGTCGAGCATCATGGCGATGCGTCCCGCACCCGGGGTCTCCATGGCCCCGATGATGATCGTCGCACCGAGCTCCTGGGCGGTCGCGACCGCGGCGTCGCAGTCCTCGACCTCGAAGTAGGGATGCCACTCGGAGGTCGATCCGGCGTCCAGGTTCTCCCGGGGCAGCTGCATGATGCCGCCGTGCATGGTCCGCTCACCGCCCCCGGCCGGTCCGGCGATCGCGTAGTCGATGCCCGCGTCCACCGGCATGTCACGGGTCTCCCACGACAGGACCGAGCCGTAGAAGGACTTCGCCGCGGCGGCGTCGGTGGTGTAGAGCTCGATCCAGCTGACGCTGCCGGGGTCGTTGACGATCTCGATGCCATCGGTGTCCCCGGGCTGCCACACGGCGAACTCGGCGCCCGTCGGATCGGTGAAGCCCGCCATCCGGCCGGCCGTGAAGACGTCCATGGGCGGGAAGCGGACCGTGCCGCCCGCCCGCTCGACCGCCTTGGCGGTGGCGTCGGCGTCGACGGTGCGGAAGTACACGGTCCACGCGGGGCTCGCACCCTGGTCGAGCGGGCCCACCGCGCCCAGCGTCCGGCCGTCCTTCTGGAAGAAGCCGTAGCCCCCGGCCTCCGGCCCCGCGGACTGGAACCGCCAGTCGAACAGGCCGGTGTAGAAGGAGACGGCCGCGTCGATGTCGGGGGCGCCGAGGTCGAACCAGTTCGGCCCGCCCGGCACCTGTGTGGAGGTCAGCATGGGGTGCTCCTGTCACGTGCTGCGTATGCCCCGGGGCTGCGGCCCCGGGGGCCTGCTCTCCCCCAGCGTGGCAGCGGGCGGCCCGCCCCGACAGCCGGACGGCCGGGCTCAGCCATTCGGCCCCGCCCCGACTGCGTGCGTGCGCGGCGCGGCAGAGCGTAGGGGCATGACTTTCGTCGACGAGGTGAAGAACGCCGTCACCGTGCGGGCCGCCCTGCTGGTCATCGGCGTACTGGGACTGATGGTCGCCTTCATCGCGTCCTACGCGGGCGCCTTCCACAACCCCAAGCCGAAGGACATTCCCTTCGCCGTGGTCGCGCCCCAGCAGATCAGCGGTCAGCTCACCCAGCGTCTCGGCTCACTGCCCGGCGATCCGCTCGACGTACGGACGGCCGAGAACGCGGCCGACGCCCTGCGGCAGATGCGTGACCGCAGCATCGACGGGGCGCTGCTCGTCGACCCCCGGGGCACCACCGACAAGCTGTTCGTGGCGAGCGGCGGCGGGGCCTCGCTCGCACAGGCCGTGGAAACGATCACGACGGCTGCCGAGAAGGCGCAGCGGCGCACCGTCGAGGTGGTCGACGTCGCCCCCGGTTCCGCGGGCGACTCGCGCACTCTGTCCGCGTTCTACCTCGTCGTCGGCTGGTGCGTGGGCGGCTATCTGTGTGCCGCGATCCTGGCGATCAGCGCGGGCGCCCGGCCCGCCAACACCCATCGCGCGCTGATCCGGCTCGCGGTGCTCGCGGTGTACTCGATCGCCGCGGGGCTGCTCGGCTCGCTCATCATCGGGCCGGTGCTCGGCGCGCTGCCGGGCAGCTATCTCGGCCTGGCCGGGCTCGGCGCGCTCGTCGTGTTCGCGGTGGGCGCCACGACGCTCGCCTTCCAGGGGCTCGCCGGTGTCGTCGGCATCGGCCTCGCGATCCTCGTCATCGTCGTCCTCGGCAATCCGAGCGCGGGCGGCGCCTATCCGTATCCGCTGCTCCCGCCGTTCTGGCGGACGATCGGACCGGGTCTTCCGCCCGGCGCCGGCACCTGGTCGGCGCGCTCGATCGCGTACTTCAGGGGCGAGGCGGTCACCGGCCCGCTCCTGGTGCTCTCGATCTGGGCGGTGGCCGGCGCCGTCATCACCGTGGTCCTGGCCGGTCTGAACCGCGACCGCGGCGAGCGGCCGGCAAGCGAGTGGCCGGCAGCCGAGCGGCCGTCAGGCGTGTGAGCATCCCGCGCCGCTCCGGCCCGGCCGAACACGCCCTCTCCGTAAGGCGGATGGAGCCGAGCGCACAGGCGCGGCCCGGTCCGAGCACCTGAAGACGTGACCGGGCCGCCGGAGGCTCGACCGGCCCCCGGCGACATGGCGCAGGGCCGCCCGCCCGCGACGGGCGGCCCTGTGCCCGCCGGGACCCGCGGGCCTACTTGCCGTAGTACGCCCGCGTCATGAGCTCCTTCATGTCGTCGATCATCGGCATCCGCGGGTTGGCCGGGGCGCACTGGTCGGCGTAGGCGTTCATCGCCTGGACCGGCAGGGCCTCGATGAAGGCGCTCTCGTCGACGCCCTCCTCCTGGAAGGAGGCGGGGATGCCGCACTTGGCGCGCAGGTCCTCGACGGCCCGCGCGTAGGACTCGACGCCCTCCTCGGGGGTCGCGGCCGGCAGGCCCAGCATCCTGGCGATCTCCTGGAAGCGCTCCGGGGCCCGGTAGACCTCGGCCTTCGGCCACGGGGTCGCCTTCCCGGACACCTGGCCGTTGTGCCGGATGACGTGCGGCAGGAGCAGCGCGTTGGTGCGGCCGTGGGCGACGTGGAAGGTGTTGCCGAGGGTGTGCGCCATGGCGTGCACCAGGCCGAGGAAGGCGTTGGCGAAGGCCATGCCCGCCACCGTCGAGGCGTTGTGCATCTTCTCGCGCGCCTCGGGGTCGGCCGCCCCGTCCACCACGCAGCGCTCCAGGTTCTCGAAGATCAGCTTGATGGCCTGGAGGCAGAGGCCGTCGGTGTAGTCGTTGGAGTAGACCGAGACGTACGCCTCGGTGGCGTGGGTCAGGGCGTCGAAGCCGGAGTCGGCGGTCACGGTGGCGGGCAGGCCCATCGGGAGCACCGGGTCGACGATCGCGACGTTCGGCGTGAGCGCGTAGTCGGCCAGCGGGTACTTCTGCGCGGCCTCCGGGTCGGAGATGACCGCGAAGGGGGTGACCTCGCTGCCCGTTCCCGAGGTGGTCGGGATGGCGACCAGCTGGGCCTTCTCGCCGAGCGCCGGGAAGGTGTAGGCGCGCTTGCGGATGTCGAAGAACTTCTCCTTCGTGTCCGCGAACTCGACCTCCGGGTGCTCGTACATCAGCCACATGATCTTGGCGGCGTCCATGGCCGAGCCGCCGCCGAGCGCGACGATCGTGTCCGGCTCGAAGTCGCGCATCATCGCGGCGCCGGCCCGTACCGTCGACAGCTCCGGGTTGGGCTCGACGGTGTCGATGACCTGGAGGACGACCGAGCCGGGGCGGGCCCGGAGGATGTCGCTGACCTTCTGGACGAAGCCGAGCCTGCCCATCGTCTTGTCGGTGACGATCGTGACCCGCTTCAGGCCGTCCATCTCGCCGAGGTAGCGGATGGAGTTGCGCTCGAAGTAGATCTTCGGCGGAACCTTGAACCACTGCATGTTGTTGTTGCGCCGTCCGATCCGCTTGACGTTGACGAGGTTGACCGCGGAGACGTTGTTGGACACCGAGTTGTGCCCGTAGGAGCCGCAGCCGAGGGTGAGGGAGGGCAGGAAGGCGTTGTAGACGTCGCCGATGCCGCCGAAGGTGGAGGGCGCGTTCACGATCACGCGGATCGCCTTGACGCGCTTGCCGAACTCCTCGGCGAGCTCGTCGTCCTCGGTGTGGATGGCGGCGCTGTGACCCAGGCCGTGGAACTCGACCATGCGAGCGGAGAGTTGGAGGCCGTGTTCGGTGGAGTCGGCCTTGAGGGCGGCCAGGACCGGGGACAGCTTCTCGCGGGTGAGGGGCTCGCCCTCGCCGGCCTCCGCGCACTCGGCGACCAGGACCGAGGTGGTCTCCGGCACCTCGAAGCCCGCCTGTTCGGCGATCCACCGGGGCGACTTGCCGACGACCGCGGCGTTGAGCCTGGCGCCCGCGCAGTTGCTCGCGAAGGCGGTGGTGCCGAAGACGAACTCCTCCAGCTTGGTCTTCTCGGCCGCGCTCAGGACGTATGCACCCAGCCGCTGGAACTCGGCGAGGCCCCGCTCGTACACCTCCTTGTCGAGGATGACGGCCTGTTCCGAGGCGCAGATCATGCCGTGGTCGAAGGACTTGGAGAGCACGATGTCGTGCACGGCACGGGCGAGCTTGCCGCTCCTGGTGACGTACGCCGGTACGTTGCCCGCGCCGACGCCCAGCGCGGGCTTGCCGCAGGAGTAGGCGGCCTTGACCATGGCGTTGCCGCCGGTGGCCAGGATGGTGGAGACGCCCTCGTGGTTCATCAGGAGCCCGGTGGCCTCCATCGACGGGGTCTCGATCCACTGCACACAGCCCTCGGGCGCCCCGGCCGCGATCGCGGCGTCGCGCACCACCCGGGCGGCCGCCGCCGAGCAGTTCTGTGCGGAGGGGTGGAAGGCGAAGACGATCGGGTTACGGGTCTTCAGGGCGATCAGCGCCTTGAAGAGGGTCGTCGAGGTGGGGTTGGTGACCGGGGTCATCGCGCAGATGACGCCGACGGGTTCGGCGATCTCGGTGATGCCGTTCAGTTCGTCGCGGCTGATCACCCCGGCGGTCTTCAGGCCCCGCATCGAGTTGACGACGTGCTCGCAGGCGAAGAGGTTCTTGACGGCCTTGTCCTCGAAGAGGCCGCGGCCGGTCTCCTCGACGGCGAGCCGGGCCAGTTCGCCGTGCTCGCCCAGCGCGGCGAGCGAGGCCTTCTTGACGATGTGGTCGACCTGCTCCTGGGTGAACGTCTCGAACCGGCCGAGGGCCTCCTGGGCCCCCCGCACCAGCGCGTCGACCATGATCTCGGCGCTCGTGACGTTTCCCGCGGCCGTGGCGTCGGCGGCGGCCGTGGCGTCGACGGTGGCCGTGACGCCTCCCTCGGTCATGACGTCCTCGGTGTTCTTGGCCTCCATGGCAGGAACTCCTTCTGTCGAGCGCTACGAGCATGCGAGCGTTGCGATGCTTTGTCCGATGTCTCCATTCGACATCTGTTCGCGGTGCTCGCGGGCCCGACAAAGCCCTGTTCCCGAGGGCAGAAGGTCCTTCCAGCTGACCGGACGTCATCAAAAACACGCCGCTGAGCTGCATGGATACCTGAGGACTTAGGACCCCTGTGCGCTTGTGAAAACTTTCACAAGTTTTCCTCCGGCGCGGCCTGCGGCCCGGGAGGCACGGCGGGCACGGCGGGCGCGGCGGGCGCGGCAGGCGCCTCGCCGGGGGCCGGCGGCGATGGGGCGGCCGGCGGCGGGGCGGCGCGTTCCAGGAACCTCAGGAGTTCCACCGGGAACGGCAGCACCAGGGTCGAGTTCTTCTCGGCGGCCACCGCCACCACCGTCTGCAGCAGCCGCAGCTGAAGCGCGGCCGGCTCCTGCGACATCACCCCGGCCGCCTCGGCCAGCTTCTTCGAGGCCTGGAGCTCGGCGTCCGCGTTGATCACCCGCGCCCGCCGCTCGCGGTCGGCCTCCGCCTGGCGGGCCATCGAGCGCTTCATCGTCTCCGGCAGCGACACGTCCTTGATCTCGACGCGGTCGATCTGTACGCCCCAGCCGATGGCCGGGCTGTCGATCATCAGCTCAAGGCCCTGATTGAGCTTCTCCCGATTCGACAGGAGGTCGTCCAGGTCGCTCTTGCCGATGATGGAGCGCAGCGAGGTCTGCGCCATCTGCGCGACCGCGAACTGGTAGTCCTCGACCTGGATGACCGCGTCCGCCGGCTCGATGACCTTGAAGTAGATCACCGCGTCCACCCGGACCGTGACGTTGTCCCGGGTGATGCCGTCCTGCGCGGGCACCGGCATCGTCACGATCTGCATGTTCACTTTGCGCAGGCGGTCGACGAAGGGGACGATCATCGTCAGCCCCGGCCCGCGCACCGAGTCCTTCAGACGGCCGAGCCGCAGCACCACTCCCCGCTCGTACTGCTTGACGACCCGGGCCGCCGCCAGCAGATAGACGGCGCCGGCGGAGCCGACGGCGATGCCCGCCGTTACGAGTGCCTCGACCATCACGGCCCCCAAGGGTGGGCGAATCGGGCGTGTCCTTCGACGGTAACTCCGCTTTCCGCCCAGAGGGAGCCCCCGGAGCCCCTCGTCCGCTCCGATCGGCGCACGAGCGGGCGGCGGCCGGGAGGGGTCAGGTCCGGTGGCCGGCCATCCAGGCGGCCGCGTGCTCGACGGCCGCCCGGACGGGGAAGAGCAGCGCGCCGCCCCGCCCCAGGGGGCCGCGGCGCACGTGCCGGGCGGGGAGGTCCGCGCCGATGCGGGCGAAGTCGCTGTCGTCGAGCGCGGCGTCCTGATAGGTGAACCAGGCCGCCTCGCCGCTCTCGTCCCTGATCACCGCACGATAAGTGCGTGCCGGACGCGTCGGCACCAGGTATTCGGCGAAGTGGAAGACGGTGCACGCCTCGAATCCCACGCCGGCCAGCAGGACCCGCGCGTCGGCGGCGATCAGGCGCGGAAGGGGCGAGTCCTCGCCGAAGTGGCAGTCGGGGGCGTGCCCCTTCATGAGCTCGCAGGCCCGGTCGCCGAGCGCCGCGAAGGAGGTCTGGGGGTGGCCGCTGCGGACGGCGCCGGGGGTGGTCCTGACCCGTTCGGCGAGGCGGCCCATCCCCGGGCACGGGGTGCGGTCCGGATCGAAGGGCGCCATCGCGGCGCGGAAGGCGGCCGGGTCGGGGGCCCGGCTCACGAGGGCGAGGTGGGCCGGGGAGGTGTCGGAGTTCTCGGGGGTGAACGCGGGGACCACCAGCGTGCCCCGGGGCCCGAGCACCGTGCGCAGCGCGTCGAGGAGCGCGTCGTCGCGCAGCCCGGTGCCGCGCAGCGAGGCGTGCACGAGGAGGGTCGCGCCGTCGGGGACCCCGAGGGCCCGCAGCTGGGCAACAGGGTCCGCCGCCGGGCCGCACCCCGATGCCCCCGGCCTCGCGGCGCCGCTCGCAGCGGTGCCCGCCGCCCCGGCCCCGGCCCCGGCGATGTCCTCGGCCACGCGAGATACCTTCCCTTCCTGCCCGGGAGACCTGCCATCCGGGGGGCACCGTCGCCAACTGGCGCTCCGGTGCGTGGAGTTGTGCACCGTTGCAGTGTCGGCGGGACGACTTTACCCTCGTCCCCACCGGCGGATGGAGCACGCGAAACGGGGCGCACACCTGCCATCCCCCGACATGAACCGAAAAACCGCAGACGGGGGTGCACGTGACGGCGATTCCCGGCCCACTGCAGAGCATGGTCTTCCGGAACGCGGATCTGCCGGGCCTCTTTCACCACGCGGACACGCTGGCGGTCGGCCGCCGGCAGTCGGCGGTCAACCTGACCCGCACGCAGCTCTCGCTCCTGGTGGCGGGCGCGGTGGCGGCGGCGCTGCCGCAGGTCCGCGTCGGCCAGGACGTCCAGCTGTTCGGCGCGCTCAGTGCGCTCGCCTACGCCGGGGTGCTGCTCGCGAGCTTCGGCGCCGCCCGCCACCATGCCGCCTCGCACTGGCAGCTCAACCGGTCCGCGGCGGAGTTCGTCAAGTCGATGTGCTGGCGCTACGCCGTGCACGGCGCCCCCTTCGACCTCGCCTCCCCCGACCCGGACGCGCTGTTCGTCACCCGCGTCGAGGAGGGACTGCGGGAGCTGCGGAAGGTGGGCTGGCACGACCCGCGCGACGGGGGCGGGCCCGCCCCGCAGGACCTGATCACCCCGAGCATGCGGGAGTTACGGGCCAAGTCGTTCAACGTGCGCAAGGAGACGTACGTACGCGACCGCCTGATCGAGCAGCGCAACTGGTACCGGCGCCGTCAGGAGACCTCGCGGCGCGCGACCCGGCTGTGGTCGACGGCGATCACGCTCCTGACGCTCCTCGCGCTCGGCCTCGCCCTGCTGCGGACCTTCTCGGTCGCGGAGGAGGTGAACATGGCGGGTGTGCTGTCGGCGTCGGCCGCCGCCTGTCTCGCCTGGAGCGAGATCCGCCGTCACCAGCCGCTGATATCGGCCCACGCGCTGGTGGAGCAGGACCTGATGGAGATGCACGTGGCGATGGAGAACAGGGTGACCGAGCGGCAGTGGCCGCAGGCCGTGTACGAGACCGAGCGCATCGTCTCGCCCCAGCACACCGACTGGCTGGCCCGGCTGCGGAGTTGACCGGGCCCGCGCTCTCCGGGTCACTTCCTGCGGCTGCCCTCGCGCCAGACGACCGTGACCGGGCGGCCCAGGCTGCGGGCGTACTGCACGATGTCCCCGGTGCCGCCGAGCCCGCGGGCCGGCAGGCCGTCCCAGACGGCGACGAGGCGGTCGCAGTTGTCCGCGATGTAGGCGCCCGCCGCGTAGTACGCCTCGTCCGTGGAGTGCGGGTAGCCGAGGGCGACCTCCTGGCTCGCCCGGCGTTTCAGGCCCCGGTAGCGGGCCAGTTCGGCGGCGTCGGCGAAGCCCGTCTCGTAGTCGCCGCTCGGGATCACCGCGGTGAGGGCGGCGCCGCAGTCGAGGGCGATGGCGGCGAAGAGCTGGTCGGCGCCGGTGGCGAGGCTGGAGAGCGCTTCGAGGGAGCCGTCGTGGCCGCACAGCAGCGCGCGCAGCCGGTCGCGGATCTCCTCGAAGGCGTCGGGCGGGATGTCGCGGTGGCCGGTCACTCCGATGCGCTTCACTGCGTCTCACCCCGTGTGTCCGGCGCCGGTCACCGGCGGACCCGTCGCGCGTCCCGCCCCCTGCACATCCTCTCAAATCAGCGCATCACGTCCAGCGGAAAGCCCCCGTCCGGTTCTCCCGGACGGGGGCCGGAACGGGGTCAGAACAGGGTCACGCCATAGGCGTTCATGGCTTCGACCACGGGCTGGAAGAACGTGGTTCCGCCGGATGTGCAGTCGCCGCTGCCGCCCGAGGTGAGTCCGAGCGCGGTGGAGCCGGCGTAGAGCGGGCCGCCGGAGTCGCCGGGTTCGGCGCACACGGTGGTCTTGATGAGGCCGGAGACGATGTCGCCGTTGCCGTAGTTGACCGTCTGGTTGAGCGCGGTGACCTTGCCGCTGTGGACGCCGGTGGTCGAGCCGCGCCGGGTGACCGTCTGGCCGACCGTCGGGTTGGCGGCGCTGGAGATGGGCTGGCTGCCCACCGCGCTCGGGTGCGCGAGCGAGGTGTTGGTGTACTGGACGAGACCGTAGTCGTTGCCCGGGAAGCTGGTGCCCACCGTCGGGCCGATGCTCGTCGAGTGCGAGGAGTTGGTGTAGTAGTTCGGCTTGCCCTCGGTGCAGTGACCCGCCGTCAGGAAGTAGTAGACGGAGCCCTTCTTGACGTTGAAGCCGAGGGAGCAGCGCCAGCTGGTGGTGTAGATGGCGTCGCCGCCGGAGAGCAGGGGGGTGAACTTGCCCGGGGTCCGCTCGATGCGTATCGCGTCCGCGTTGGCCCCGGCCGCGTGTCTGATCCTGGCGAGGTCCCCCGCCGTGACGGTCGAGTCCGCGGTGAGCAGGACCTTGCCGGTCGCGCTGTCCACGCTCCAGGCGGTTCCCGCGACGTCGGCGCCGCGGACGGCGTCACTGGCGGCGTTCAGGGCGGCGGCGCCGAACGTGTGGGCCGGGGTGGCACTGGCGTTGGGTACGGCGATGGCCACGGCGGCGAGCAGCCCGGTGGCGACGGCACCGATCTTGGCGCGTCTGGCCGGACCGGAGGGGGCTGTGGGGGTGGTGCGCTTGATCCTCACTTCTTTTCCTCCCGAGGGGAATCGAGGGGCCCGTGAAATGGGGGGACCCCGTGAGGCGCAGCCAAGGATGACGGCAGCACAGACAGACGCCGGCCGTGCTCCTGACAAGCGCTGCGGAGGAGTATTCGGGGGTCCGGGCGGGGCGCGCAAGGGGGCCTCGTGGCCGGATCTCGCGGGGCCGCGCACGCCGGTGCGGCCCGGTGCGTACGGAGCGCTCCCCGGCCGGCGCCCGCCACCTGGGGCGCGGCGTCCCGGGGTTGGGCGGTGCGGGTCTCTCGGCGGCCGGCGCCGCCGAGGTGTTCGCAGCACTCGCAGCGCCGGCCGCGGGAGCGCCGCCCGGCCTGAGCCTCCGTCAGAACCGCGACGAGCAGGCCGTCGTCGTGCGCACAGCTCCCTGCGCATACCGTCGGGCGCGGCGTCCGAGGCGTCGTTCTTCAGTGCGGCACGCACCGGATCGAGCGATCCGTTCACCCGTACGACCCCCGCATCACTCATGTGGAGGTGGATTCGTCATTTTGTTACACCGGACTTCCCGTACCGGCCTTATCCCAGAAGTTTCCTGACGAATCGCCACATCCTCTGTGCCAGTACCGTCACGAATCACCTGCGCGGCGACTATCCACTTGGCGCGGGATCCGCATCATGGACGACCATAGGGATAGGGAACAGAAGAAGTCGCAAGAAGAAGACCGCTGCGAGAGGAGGCGTCCATGGGATCGGTGCGCAAGGCGAGTGCTTGGCTGGGACTTGTCGAGGACAACGACGACCGCTACTACGACGACGAGTACACCGAAGGTGCCGCTCCCGAGCCCGGCGAGGCCTGGGTGACGGACCCGCGGGTACGGGTGGCCTCCGAGTCGGCCGAGGAGCAGGGCCGCCGGATCGCCACCGTCACGCCGGACGGCTTCCGGGACGCGCGGGGCATCGGCGAGCTGTTCCGCGAGGGCGTCCCGGTGATCGTGAACCTGACGGCGATGGACGCCGGTGACGCCAAGCGCGTCGTCGACTTCGCCGCGGGGCTCACCTTCGGTCTGCGCGGCTCCATCGAGCGCGTGGCGACCAGAGTCTTCCTGCTGACGCCCGCGGACACGGAGATCGTCAACGGCGAGGCCGCGGGCCGCCGGACCGGCGGGTTCTTCAACCAGAGCTGAACCACCGAGATGCACGAGATGCCTCCCGGCCGGGGGGCCGGCCCACGGCGTGATCGCCGTGGGGCACGGCACCCCCGGGAGTCGACCGCGCGCCCCGCCCGGCGGGGCGGGTCGCTCAGCGGAAGGCGTCGAGTCCGGTGAGCGCCTTGCCGAGCACCAGTTGGTGCATCTCGACGGTGCCCTCGTAGGTGAGCACCGATTCGAGGTTGGTGGCGTGCCGCATCACCGGGTATTCGAGCGAGATCCCGTTGGCGCCGAGGATCGTGCGCGAGGTGCGGCAGATCTCGATCGCTTCCCGCACGTTGTTGAGCTTGCCGAAGCTGACCTGTTCCGGGCGGAGCCTGCCCGCGTCCATGCGGCGGCCCAGGTGGTGGGCGAGCAGGATGCCCTTGTGCAGTTCGAGCGCCATGTCGGCGAGCTTGGCCTGGGTCAGCTGGAATCCCCCGATGGGCCTGCCGAACTGCTCGCGGGTCCTCGCGTAGTCGAGCGCCGCCTCGAAGGAGGAACGGGCCGCGCCCATCGCGCCCCAGACGATTCCGTAGCGCGCGTGCGAGAGGCAGCTGAGCGGGCCCTTGAGCCCGGTGACCTCCGGGAGCACCGCGTCGGCGGGCAACCGGACCTCGTCCATGACCAGTTCGCTGGTGACGCTGGCCCGCAGCGACCACTTGTGCTTGATCTCGGGGGCCGAGAACCCGGGGGTGTCGGTCGGCACGGCGAAGCCCCGGATGCCGTCGTCGGTCCGGGCCCAGACCACCGCGACGCCGGCCACCGAACCGTTGGTGATCCACATCTTGCGGCCGTTCAGGATCCAGTCGGTGCCGTCCTTCTTGGCGTACGTGCGCATGCCGGCCGGATCGGAGCCGTGGTCGGGCTCGGTGAGGCCGAAGCAGCCGATGATCTCGCCCGCCGCCATGCCCGGCAGCCAGCGCCGCTTCTGCTCCTCGGAGCCGAACCGCCAGATCGCGTACATGGCGAGCGAGCCCTGTACGGAGACGAGGGAGCGGATACCGGAGTCGGCGGCCTCCAGCTCCAGGCAGGCGAGCCCGTACTGGACGGCGGTGGCGCCCGCGCAGCCATAGCCGGTCAGGGACATGCCGAGCGCCCCGATCGAGCCCAGTTCGCGGGCCAGTTCGCGGATGCCGGGCAGCTCGCCGTTCTCGTACCACTCGGCGATGTGCGGCAGGACCCGGTCGGCGGCCCAGGAGCGCACGGTGTCGCGGATCGCGAGATCCTCGGCGCTCAGCAGGTCGTCGACGCCGAGCGGGTCGGCCGGGTCGAAGGGGGGCAGCTTGGAGGAAGGAGCGGACATGGGGGCGCCTCCGCGGCTCTCGCTCAACTAAAACTAGCAGTGTTAGTTATTACCTGAGCGCTGACGTTACGGGTCAGTGTCCCGTGCGTCCAGACTCCACGGCCGCCACATCGCCGGGCCGCGCGGGCGAGGGCAGCTTCATGCTCAGCTGCTGCGAGGGCCCCTGCTCGGGCCGGGACCCGGGGTGCGGCTCGGGGTGCGGCTCGGGGCTCGTCGTGGAGCGCGTCTCGCACTCGGGCTCGCACCCGCGGTCCTGGCCCGCCACCGAGCAGTCCATGATGCGGGGCAGGCGAAGCCCGGCCACGGCGCCCAGGAGCAGGAGCGCCGCGCTGACGAACAACGTGACGTGCAGGCCGTGCACGAACGAGGCGCGGGCCGCGGTGCGCAGCGCGGCGCCGGCCGGGCCGCCGAGACGGGCGGCGACCTCGTAGGCCTCGCCCAGCGAGTTGGACGCGGCGGCCGACGCGGGGGCGGGGACCCCGCCGACCGAGGCGAGGCCCGGCGCATAGGCGGCGTTCATGACGCTGCCGAGCAGCGCGATGCCGATGCCCGCGCCGAGCTGGTAGGAGGTCTCGCCGATGGCGGCCGCGCCGCCGGCCCGCTCCGGCGGGGCCTCGCTGAGCATCGATTCGTACGCGGCGAACAGGGTGGTCTGGAGCCCGAAGCCGAGCACGACGAACGAGACGGTCATCAGCAGCGGCCAGTCGGTCTGGCCCATCGGGACGAGCAGCAGCACGGCGGCCGCCACCAGGGCGAAGCCCGTGCAGACCATCCGGCGCGGGCCGAGCCTGCGCAGCGTGTAGGAGCCGGTCGCACCCGCCGCCATCGCGGCGAAGGTCAGCGGCAGCATGCGCAGACCGGTCTGGAGCGGGGAGAGGACGAGGACGAGCTGGAGGTACTGGACGGCTATGAGTTCGAGGCCGACCAGCGCCAGCATGGCGATGATGATGCAGCCGACCGAGGTCGCGAACGCGGGCCGGGAGAACAGCCGGATGTCGACGAGCGGATGGGTGCGGCGGCGCTGCCTGCGTACGAAGACGACGAGCAGCGCGGCTCCGACGCACAGGGCGGCGAGGGCGGGGCCGTCGAGGAAGCCGTCGCCGGCGCCGAGCCGCTTCACGCCGAAGACGACGGCGAGTATGCCGCCGGCCGCCATCAGCGCGCCGAGCACGTCCCACGGCCCGTCGGAGCTGCCCTTGGACTCGGGCAGGATCCACCGGCCGAGCGGCAGGATCAGCGCCATCAGCGGGATGTTGACGAGGAAGACCGAGCCCCACCAGTAGTGCTGGACGAGGAAGCCGCCGAGCACCGGCCCGACGGCGGCGCCTATCGCGGCCACCGCCGTCCAGATGCCGATGGCGGTGGCACGCTCGCGGCGGTCGGGGAAGACGACGCGCAGGATGGAGAGGGTGGCCGGCATGATCATCGCGCCGCCGATGCCGAGCAGCGCGCGGGCCACGATGAGCACCGCGGCCGAGTCGGCGAGTGCGGCGACCGCGGAGGCGGCGCCGAAGATTCCGTAGCCGAGCAGCAGGACGCGGCGCCGGCCCACCCGGTCGCCGAGCGTGCCGAAGAGGATCAGGAGCGCGGCACAGACCAGGGGGTAGGCGTCGACGATCCACAGGAGTTCGACGGAGCCCGGCCGCAGGTCCTCGGTGACGGAGGGGATCGCGACGTGGAGGACGGTGGCGTCGAGCGCCACGAACAGCAGGCTCACGCAGAGGACGACGAGGATGACCCAGCGGTTGCCGCCGCCGGCGGCGGCACGCGGTCGTGCACCGGCCATGGTCGTCCCTGTCATGTAGGTACCTCCCAAGTACTCCAAGTACCGCGGGCCTCCGCGACCCGGGACGGCTCTGCCGCCGCGGTCCGCTCCCTCACCGCCCTCGCGGTCGGCGGGCCCGGGACCCGGTGACTCGCGGCCAGGACCTGAGCGGAACGGTCCGGCCGGGGCCCGGCGCCTGCGGGCGAGTGATTCGTCAGCGTACGCGAGTTCGTCCGGGTGGCGCGTGGCCCACCTCTCACCGCACAGCGGGCCACGGTGTGGTGTACGCCACGCGGGGAGCACCCCGGAGTGATCTTTACGCTGCGTACCGGGCCGGTGACCGAAGGATTAATTCCACTTCCCCGCCTGGCAAAGGGAATTCCTCGGCATACCGAAAAATGCGTTCCGGAACGGGTCCGGGTGAATGGATGGGGCGGTCCCGGGGTATTCGTCGGCGCCAGGAATAAAAGGCCGAGTGAGACATACTCCACATCACATCGTCATCACGAAGATCCCGGATCGGCCTGGGCACTCTCTCACTCGCTGTAACGTCGATTGAGTGCGTACTGACCGAATCTTCGCCCGCCTGGACCGGGAGCCCGAGCCACCGAAGATAGAGATCCCGCGGATGAGCCGTCACCGCGGGGTCCTCTTCGGCGCGACGTTGGCGTTCTACCTCGCCATCGTCGTGGCCGTGCTGGGGTCGTCCTGGCTCGTCGAGCTGGACTGGAAGGTCATGCTGTTCCGGCCGTACGAGCGGTGGCCCCAGCTGCACGCCTTCCTGGACTACTTCGTGGTCCTCGGCCAGCGCGGCCCCACCGCCGTGATGGTGATGGCCTGGCTGGGCTGGCGCTCCTGGCGCCAGCACACACTGCGGCCGCTCCTGAGCCTCGGGGCGGCCCTTCTGCTGCTCAACATCACGGTCGGTTCGGTGAAGCTCGGTCTCGGCCGGCTCGGCCCGCACTACGCCACGCAGATAGGGTCCGCGGAGCTCTTCGCGGGCGGCGACATATTTCCCTCGGGGCACACCGCCAACGCGGTCGTGACCTGGGGCATCCTCGGCTACCTCGCCACCACTCCGCGCGCCAGACGCTGGCTGTCCGTCACCTCGGCCATGGTCGCCCTCGGCGTGGGGGCGACCACCGTCTACCTGGGGACGCACTGGGTGAGCGACGTGCTGCTCGGCTGGGCCGCCGGTCTGCTGATCCTGCTGGCCCTGCCCTGGTTCGAGCCGCTGATCGCCCGCGCCGAGGCCTTCGTCTTCGCGGTGCGCGAGAAGGTGCGCGAGCGCATGCGCTCCCGCGGCGCCGCACTGCCCGTCCCGGTGCCCGCGTCCCCGGTGCCCGCGATGGTGCCCCCGCGCGGCCACGACGAGGACGACGCACCGCTGCGCGAGCCGGTCGGCGTGTCGAGCGGACGCGGCCCCGCCCGGCCCCTCCCCGTGCGGCCGCACCAGCCGGCCCGTTCGGAACGGCCCCCGGTCGTCCCCGCGGGCACCCGGCGCCCCCCGCACACCGAGCGGTCCCCGCGCAGCGCGCCGGCCCGCCCCCTGGGCGGCTGACGGCGCGGGCGCCCGGCCCGGTACGCGACAGCACGAAGGCCCCCGGTGTCCACCGGGGGCCTTCGCCGTGTCCGTGCGGTGCGGTGCGGTGTGGCGGCGGCTCAGCCGTGCCAGCAGCGGGTCACGGTGCCTTCCTGGACCTCGAAGTTCAGGCGCCCTGGCATGTATTCCATCGTGATGACCGAGCCCGGCGGGAGCGACCTGACGGTCGACCAGCCGCGGGAGGCCGCGAGCCGCCCGGCGTCGTCGGCGTCGAGGCCGACATAGGACTCCGGAGCGTCGTCGGGATGTGCGGGGTGGGACGGTATCGGTGCCATGCGACCACCGTAGGCGGACCCGCCGGGCGACGGAAGCGGGGGCCGCGGCGGTCCCCGGAGCCCGCGCGGAACCCACCGGTTGTCCGCCCCCGGTGCCCCGCCAGTCACACTTCTGTCACAGGATCGGGGGCCCGTCCCGGCTCGAACTCCGTCACTCGTACGGGCAGTTCCTGACCCCTTGCCCGGTTATCGCACTGGGCGGTTCCAGCCGGTGGAACGCATTTCCGTTATGGCTGCAATTCCCTCGTCCGCGCCTCGGAGAATTCCCACTCGGCGGCAGCTCGAACGGAATTGACGGCGCGTGGTCAATTCATCGTCCCGGCCCCCGGTCGGCCCCCGCGGTCTCACGGCCGCGGCCCCTCGCCGGTCGGCCGGATGGCGTAGGCCCTCTGTTGCGGCGGGCTCCGGCCCGAGCATCATGGCCCTGGCCCGACGCCGAGGACCCCTGGGGATGCGATGGACACGCAGACAAAGGCCCCCGCGGCACGACCCGCACGAGCCCGCCGGCGGGGGGCGGTGATCGTGGAGTGGCTGACCACCACCGACCACAAGAGGATCGGGCACCTCTACCTGATCACGTCGTTCCTCTTCTTCCTCGTGGCCGGTCTGATGGCGCTCCTGATGCGGGCCGAACTGGCCCGCCCCGGGCTCCAGATCATGACCAACGAGGAGTACAACCAGCTCTTCACGCTGCACGGCACGATCATGCTGCTGCTCTTCGCGACGCCGACCTTCGCCGGCTTCGCCAACGCGATCATGCCGCTGCAGATCGGCTCCCCCGACGTGGCCTTCCCGCGGCTGAACATGCTCGCGTACTGGCTCTTCCTCTTCGGCGGACTGATCGTGCTCGGCTCGGTGCTGCTGCCGTCCGGACCCGCGAGCTTCGGCTGGTTCGCCTACGCCCCGCTCAACTCGCTGACCCACTCCCCGGGTGCCGGCGCCGATCTGTGGATCATGGGCCTGGCGCTCTCCGGCTTCGGCACCATTCTCGGCGCGGTCAATTTCCTGACCACCATCATCGGCATGCGCGCACCCGGCATGACCATGTTCCGGATGCCGGTCTTCACCTGGAACGTCCTGTTCACCTCGATCCTGGTGCTCATCGCGTTCCCGGTGCTCGCGGCGGCGCTGCTCGTCCTGGAGGCGGACCGCAGGTTCGGCTCGGTGGTGTTCGAGGCGCAGAACGGGGGCGCGCTGCTCTGGCAGCACCTCTTCTGGTTCTTCGGCCATCCCGAGGTCTACATCATCGCGCTGCCGTTCTTCGGCATCATCACGGAGATCATCCCGGTCTTCTCGCGCAAGCCGATCTTCGGTTACACGGCGCTGATCGGGGCGACGGCGGCCATCACCGGGCTCTCCATCGTGGTGTGGGCGCACCACATGTTCGCGACCGGGGCGGTGTTGCTGCCCTTCTTCTCCTTCATGTCGTTCCTGATCGCGGTGCCCACCGGGGTGAAGTTCTTCAACTGGACCGGCACGATGCTGCGGGGCTCGCTGAGCTTCGAGACGCCGATGCTGTGGTCGGTCGGCTTCCTGGTGAGCTTCCTGTTCGGCGGCCTGACCGGCGTCATCCTCGCCTCGCCCCCGCTGGACTTCCACGTCACGGACTCGTACTTCGTGGTGGCCCACTTCCACTACGTGGTGTTCGGCACGGTGGTCTTCGCGACCTTCGGCGGCTTCTACTTCTGGTGGCCGAAGCTGACCGGGCGGATGCTCGACGAGCGGCTCGGAAAGATCCACTTCTGGACGCTCTTCCTCGGCTTCCACATCACGTTCCTGGTCCAGCACTGGCTGGGCGCCGAGGGCATGCCGCGCCGGTACGCGGACCATCTGGCGGCGGACGGCTTCACGGCGCTCAACACGATCTCCTCGATCGGGGCGTTCCTGCTCGGCCTGTCCACGCTGCCGTTCTTCTACAACGTCTGGAAGACGGCGAGGTACGGAGAGAAGGTGGAGAGCGACGACCCGTGGGGGTTCGGCCGCTCGCTGGAGTGGGCGACGTCCTGCCCGCCGCCGCGGCACAACTTCGTGACCCTCCCGCGGATCCGGACCGAGTCCCCCGCCTTCGACCTCCATCACCCGGAGTTCGCCCCGTTCCGCGACGATCTGGTCCCCGGGCAGGAGCCGGTCGCGATGCCGGCGGTGTCCGGGCCCGGCGAGGCCGGCGGCCGGACGGACGGCGGGACGGACGACAACGGAACGGGCGACGGGGCGGAGGGCGGGGCGGAGGGCGGCGTCGGCCGGCCCGGAGGGTCGCGTTGAGCGGTCAGTCCCGTACCGCGTCGACCCGCACGCTCAGGTCGTTCGTGCCGGTGTAGTACGGGCGGACCACGCCGGGGCCCACCTTCGATCCCGGGTACACGAAGATCACTTGCTTCATGGGGACGTCGTCCAGGAGCCGGGCGAGCCGGACCGCCCCGCCGTCGGTGCCCGTGAGCAGCCACAGGTCCCAGAGCCATTCCTTCGCGTCGAGCCCCTCGGAGAGCGGCGCGTACGGCAGCGTGAAGGTGAAGCCGCCGCTCTCGCCCTCGGGGCTCGCCGGGACGCGGTGGACCCGGCCGCCCCTGCCCCGCCGCCGTGCCTCGACCGCGGGCTCCGGGCCGAGCGCCGCTCCGTACAGCCGTCCACGCACGGTGACCGTGTCCGCGCCGAAACCGATCGTGCCGGTCTCGGCGTGCGGTCTGCGCAGCCAGCTGCGGACCACGAGCGCGCCCGACCTGTCGGCGTGGGGGATGCGGACCGCGACCCCGTCGGCGTCGGGGCCCGGCTCCCGGTCGACCAGGGCGCGCAGATCGCGTACGCCCGGCTCGAGGCGCTGCTCGGCGCCCTCACCCAGGCGCAGATACGCGTCCCACACGCCCTCGGGGAGCCCGACCGTGCTGGGCAGCACCGCCCTGAGCAGCCCCTCGGCGGCCGGGGTGAGGGGCAGCAGCGCATCGGCGCCCGGGTCGGCGGCGCGCCGGCGCAGTACCAGCGTGGCGCCCGGCTGCCCGGCGCCCGTGACGTCGAAGGTCACCCCGCCCGCCGAATCGGCTATGCAGTGGGCGCGCGGCGCCGCGGGGGCGTTGCCCGTGTCCGGGGACTCGGCGGTGGTGGTCATGCGGTCTGCCCTTTCCGGAGCACGGAGGCGGCCTTGTGGCGCAGGGCGTACGCCCCGTCGAGGGCGCTGCTGCGGGCCCGGTGCAGGGATCCGCGCAGCAGTCCGGCGGAGCGCGCGGCGCCGCCTTCGGCGTACAGCTCCTCGAAGAGCGCCTCGTGGTGTTCGGCGGTCCTGGCGGGGTCGAAACGTGCGGAGTTCTCCAGCGCCGCCTTGGCCATGCGGTGGCGCAGTCCGTCGTCCTGGATCAGTTCGAGCAGGGCCGAGGCCACCGCGTCGGCGTTGCCCGTCTCGACGAGCCGGCCGTCCACGCCGTCGTCGATTATCTCGCGTGGTCCCTGGGGGCAGTCCGTGGAGACGACGGGCAGCCCGCAGCGCATCGCCTCGACGATGGTCATGCCGAAGGACTCGTGGCTCGACGTGACGGCCGCGACGGAGCCCTTGACCCACTCGCTGTCGAGGTCGCCGACCAGGCCCATGAGAAACACATTGTTGTAGAGGCCAAGATCGTCGATGAGGTTGCGCAGTGCGTCGCGTTCGTTGCCGAACGCGTCGCCCGAGCCGTAGATCCGCAGGCGCCAGTCGGGCCGGACGGCGGCCACCTGCGCGAAGGCCCGCACCAGCAGGTCGTACCGCTTGACCTGGGTGAGCCGCCCCGCCGCCACGACGAGCTTGCCGTCGCCGCAGGCGGGTTCGACGGCGGGGGCGGGCACGGCGTTGGGCACCGCTTCGATGCGCACGCCGGGCAGCTTCAGCTCCCGGTAGGCCGCCGCGTCCGCCCGGGTGACCGTGGTGATGGCGTCGAGCAGCGGATACGAGTGGGCTATTTCGCGGCGCAGCCGGTAGCCGTGCCCGTCGAGGGTCAGGTGTTCCTGGCCTACGCGTATCACGCCGGGCCGGGTCTCCTGGGCTATGTGCACGTTGAGGCCGGGCCTGGTGCCGATGACGACGTCCGCGCCGGTCTCCCGCAGATGGGCGCCTATGCGGGCGTCGGTGAGCCGGCTGTACTGGCGGTGGCGGCCGTCGCCGCGCGGGAACACCCTGGCCGGCTGCTTGTGCTGGGGGTGCTCGCCCTCGTAGCCGGGGCTGTGCGTGCGCAGGTCCACGAGGTGCCGGATGCGCACGCCCTCGGGAGCGGCCAGGGTGGGCTCGTCGCGGTGCCGGAAGACCGAGACGATCTCGACGTCGTGGCGGCGGGCGAGTTCACCGGCGAGGTTGAAGGTGGACCGGATGGTTCCGCCCAGGCTGTACGCGTTGTGCAGCAGGAAGGAGAGGTGCATGCGCCACGCGTCCCTTTGGTCGTTCGGTCGTCCCGTCGATCTCACGCTTGATCATCCGGCCGACCGGGTCGGTCGGATTCGAAACCCTTCGGTCTGGAACGGACTGTACTTGGATTGACCGAGTCTGCGCTCCGACAGCAGATCACCGCAGGTCACAGAGGTACCGCGATCGGCGCACGCTCCACTGGAACATGATCGAAAGCGGGCGGGCGCGGGGGCGGGCCACCGTCCGGGCGGCCGGACGGAGCCTCCGTTCCCCGGTCCGTCGGCCGCCGCCCCACCAGGACACCCCCGAAGCGGGCACATCGGCATTCGATGACCCGAGGAAAAGATGATCGGTGTCCCGGTTCACCGCCCCAACTTCCATGTAATCCGCATGCGTTGACAGGGAGTGAGGTATTCCGGGGCCGGACTCGCCCTCCGCCCGGGGCGGTCGCATTCCGTTCGCCGTCGCGCGTGACCCCGGCGACAGATCGTCCGTTGTCGTCAGTACGAGAGAAGCCGGGAACCGCCCGGCGCATCCACTCAGTTCCTAGGAGCCACCCGTGCCGCGCATGCTCGACGTCAGTGAGGACGTCCGCGCCGAGATCGGCGACGAAGAAGCCGAGCGGCTGCTCGCCGGCGACAACGCCCCGGGCAGCTACGACTGCACCTCCTGCCGCACGCCGGGCGACTCCGAGCAGGAGCGCACCAGCACCGTGCTGTTCGTCGGCGAGGAAACCGCGGTCCTGGCCTTCGCCCACGCCAGCTGCATCCCCTCCCAGGTCGTCCAGGTCGCCGAGGAGCAGCTCCAGGGCGCCGTACGGTCCATCACGGGCGAGGAGCCGGCCGGCGGCCCGGAGCAGGCGGTGCTCGGCATCACCAGCGGCCTGGTGCTGATCGAGGGCGATCTGCACCCCGCGCTCGTCGTGGAGCCGACCGTCCCGATCGCCCGGCCGGGCTCGGGCGGCAGCAGCGACGAGTTCCTCCCGCTCCTCATCGAGCAGGGCTTCGTGCCGGTCACCGACATGGGCCGGCTGCCGTCGGTGCTTCCGGGCTGGTCCGTGCTGCTCGCGATGGGCCAGCTGCACGCGGTCCTGCAGCCGGGCCCCGGCGGCAGCGGCTCGGTCTCCTGGTGGCAGGCCCACCAGCCGCTCCAGGTGACCGAGGGCTGGCGTGCCGCCGCGAACAAGTCGCAGCGCGTGCTGGTCTTCGCCGTCCCCGTCGGCGTGATCGGCCAGCAGCCCCGCGAGGACCTGCTCAGGGACGCCCTGGAGAAGGCCGCCGCCGACGGCCGCCTGGTGGCCGCCGCCATGCCGCTGGCCGGCACCTGAGCCCCCGCGCGAATCCCCCGCGCCGTGCGAGGCGCGCGCCGTGGCCCCCACGCCGTGCGAAGGCGCGTGCCGGCCCCGTGTGACACGCCCCGTGTGACACGCCCCCTATGACGCGCCCCGTCAGGCGCGTGTGACGCGTTCCTTCGCGCCCCTTCCGCACCCTGCCCGGCCCCGCCAGGGGAACCGGTGGCGGGCGGGAGGGGCGTGTGGCATACCGGCCCGCACTACCGATAAGCGGAAATACCCCGCAACCCCGGCCCTACGGTGTCGTTGGCACAGACGTGCACTCATACGACCCCTCCCGCCAGCAGTACCAGTCCCAGATCCCCGCGATGCGCCCTTCGGGCGACGCATCGGGAGCCCACTCCCCCACGCCGATCTACGACGCGCTGTACTCGGAGTACCTCCGGTCCTTCCGCGCCCTGCCCGGTGACCGGTCGGGCGAGGAGGATCTCGGGTTCGTCGGCTTCGGAGCGCTCGGCACCGGATTCGTACCGGTGATGCACGGCACCCGCACCGGCCACCAGCCGAGTCACCAGACCCAGCACTTCCCGGCGACGTACGTCGGGAACTGGCACGTGCACCCCGCGATGAACGCGAACGGGCGGCAGTACACCGGGCAGCACCAGCTCCCGGCGGCACTGCCGCCCGGCCCCCGCAGGGGGCTCTGAACCGTCTCCCGTGAGGGACACCGCTCCCTCACGGGCTCCCGTGGGGGAGTTACTTCTTGCGCCCGCGCTTCTCGCGCACCCGCACCGAGATGTGGATCGGGGTGCCCTCGAAGCCGAACTCCTCGCGCAGCCGGCGCTCGATGAAGCGCCGGTAGCCGGCCTCGATGAACCCGGAGGCGAACAGCACGAACCGCGGCGGCTTGGTGCCCGCCTGCGTGCCGAACAGGATGCGCGGCTGCTTTCCGCCGCGGATCGGGTGCGGGTGGCCGGCCACGAGCTCGCCGAGGAAGGAGTTGAGGCGGCCGGTGGGGACCCGGGTCTCCCAGCCGGCGAGGGCCGTCTCGATCGCCGGGACCAGCTTCTCCATGTGGCGGCCGGTCAGCGCGGAGACGTTGACGCGGGGCGCCCAGGCGACCTGCTGCATCTCCGTCTCGATCTCGCGCTCCAGGTAGTAGCGCCGCTCCTCGTCGAGGGTGTCCCACTTGTTGTACGCGATGACGAGCGCGCGCCCGGCCTCGACGGCCATGGTGATGATGCGCTGGTCCTGCACGGAGATCGACTCGCTGGTGTCGATGAGGACGACCGCGACCTCCGCCTTCTCGACGGCGGCGGCGGTACGCAGCGAGGCGTAGTAGTCGGCGCCCTCCTGGAGGTGGACACGGCGGCGGATGCCGGCGGTGTCGACGAACTTCCAGGTGATTCCGCCCAGTTCGATGAGCTCGTCGACCGGGTCGCGGGTGGTGCCGGACTGCGCGTTGACGACGACGCGGTCCTCCTTCGCGACCTGGTTCAGGAGCGAGGACTTGCCGACGTTCGGACGGCCGATGAGGGCGATGCGGCGCGGGCCGCCCACCGCGGTGCCGAAGCGCTGCTCGGGAGCCTCCGGCAGCGCCTTGAGGATCTCGTCGAGCAGATCGCCGGTACCGCGGCCGTGCAGAGCGGAGATGGGGAACGGCTCGCCGAGGCCCAGCGACCACAGGGTCGCGGCGTCGGACTCGCCGGACATGCCGTCGACCTTGTTGGCGGCGAGCACGACGGGCTTGCCCGCCCGGCGCAGGAGCCGGACGACGGCCTCGTCGGTGTCGGTGGCGCCCACGGTCGCGTCGACGACGAAGACGACGGCGTCGGCGGCCTCGATGGCGTACTCGGCCTGGGCCGCGACGGAGGCGTCGAGGCCGAGGACGTCCTGCTCCCAGCCGCCGGTGTCGACGACCTTGAAGCGGCGGCCCGCCCACTCGGCCTCATAGGTGACGCGGTCACGGGTGACGCCGGGCTTGTCCTGGACGACGGCCTCGCGGCGGCCGATGATGCGGTTCACCAGGGTCGACTTGCCGACATTGGGACGGCCGACGACGGCGAGGGCCGGGAGCGGGCCGTGGCCCGCCTCGTCGAGGGCGTCCTCGATGTCCTCCGCGTCGAAGCCCTCCTCGGCGGCGAGCTCCATGAACTCCGCGAACTCGGCGTCGCCGAGTGCTCCGTGGTCGTGCTGGTCGTTCATGAAGTCCGTACCTCGTTCATCGTCGTGATCGGTGGACCGCGATCGAGCGGTCCACTACTGAAAGTCTGGCCTAGCGCCCGGTCAGGCGCCTGGCGTTCGCCAGGTGGCCGGTGAGCCGGTCCTGGATGCGGACGGTGGCCTCGTCGAGCGCCTTGCGGGTCCTTCTGCCGCTCCCGTCACCCGCCGGGAAGGGGTCTCCGAAGACCACGTCGACGCGGCTGCGCAGCGGCGGCAGCCCCTTTATCAACCGTCCGCGGCGCTCGGTGCTTCCCAGCACGGCCACCGGGACGATCGGCGCCCCCGACCGTACGGCGAAGTAGGCGAGGCCGGCCCGCAGCGAGGCGAAGTCGCCGTCGCCCCGGGTGCCCTCGGGGAAGATCCCGAGGACGCCGCCCCGGTCGAGCACGGCCAGCGCGTCGGTGATCGCGGTGCGGTCGGCGACCGTGCGGTCCACCTTGAGCTGGCCGATGCCTTCGAGGAACGGGCCGAGCGGCCCGACGAAGGCTTCCTTCTTGATCAGGAAGTGGGTGCCGCGCGGGGCGGTGCCCATGACCATCGGGCCGTCGATGTTGTGGGAGTGGTTGACGGCGAGGATCACCGGACCGCTCGCCGGAACCCGCCAGGCGCCGAGCACCCGGGGCTTGAACAGCCCGTACATCAGACCGACACCGATCCGGCGCCCGATCTCGGCGCCTCGGTTCGAGGGAACCGTCACTTGGCGGCCCGCTTCTCCTCGATGAGGGTGACGACGCACTCGATGACCTGGTCGAGCGTGAGCTCGGTGGTGTCGACCTCCACGGCGTCGTCGGCCTTGGCCAGCGGGGAGGTCTTGCGGCCGGAGTCGGCCGCGTCCCGCTTGATCAGGGCTTCCCTGGTGGCGGCCACGTCCGCGCCCTTGATCTCACCGCTGCGGCGGGCCGCGCGCGCCTCGGGCGAGGCGGTGAGGAACACCTTCAGGTCGGCGTCGGGCAGCACGGTGGTGCCGATGTCACGGCCCTCGACCACGATGCCCTGCCCGGCGCCGGCCGCGATGTCGCGCTGGAGCTGGGTGATCAGGGCCCGCACCTCGGGGACGGCGCTCACCGCGCTGACCTTGGAGGTGACCTCCTGGGTGCGGATCGGGCCCGACGCGTCCTCGCCGTCGACGGTGATGGCCGGCGCCGACGGGTCGGTGCCGGAGACGATCACGGGCTTGGCCGCGGCGACGGCGATCTCCGCCGGGTCGCCGATGTCGATCCCGTTGGTGATCATCCACCAGGTGATCGCCCGGTACTGGGCTCCGGTGTCGAGGTAGCTCAGCCCCAGCTTGGCGGCGACCGCCTTGGAGGTGCTGGACTTGCCGGTGCCGGAGGGGCCGTCGATGGCGACAATCACTGCTGCCGGAGCGGTCCGGGCGGCGGTTTCCACGGTGACGGACACCTTCCTTGTACGGGGCGGGGATGCTCGGGACGCAAATCCGCCCCGTACAAGGTTACTGGCTCGTGCGGGCCGCCCGTCCCGCCCGGTCGCGACGACCTCGTCACGCTCCGGACGGCCGCGTCACGGCCCAGGGCGGCCGTGCCCCTGCGCAGGGCGACCGGTCGGCGTCCGGATGGCCGTCTCACTGTCTGATCGACCATCCCCGCTCGCGCAGCGCGGCCGTCAGACCCGGGGCCGCCGTCGGCTCGACCATCAGCTGCACCAGGCCGGCCTGCTGGCCGGTGGCGTGCTCGATGCGGACGTCCTCGATGTTGACCCCGGCCCGGCCCGCGTCGGCGAAGAGCCGCGCGAGGCCGCCCGGCTCGTCGCTGAGCAGCACGGCGACGACCTCGTAGGTGGCGGGGGCGGCGCCGTGCTTGCCGGGCACCCGGACGCGGCCCGCGTTGCCGCGCCGCAGCACGTCCTTGATGCCGGCCGCGCCACCGCGCCGCTTGTCCTCGTCGGCGGACTCCAGGGAGCGCAGGGCGCCCACCGTCTCGTCGAGGTCGGCGGCGATCCTGGACAGGACGTCGGCGACCGGACCCGGGTTGGCGGAGAGGATCTCCACCCACATCCCGGGGTCGGACGCCGCGATGCGGGTGACGTCGCGGATGCCCTGCCCGCACAGCCGTACCGCCGTCTCGTCGGCCTCTTCGAGGCGCGCGGCGACCATCGAGGAGACCAGCTGCGGGGTGTGCGAGACGAGGGCCACGGCCCGGTCGTGGGCGTCGGCGTCCATGACGACCGGCACGGCGCGGCACAGGGCGACCAGTTCGAGGGCCAGGTTGAGCACCTCGGTGTCGGTGTCGCGGGTCGGCGTGAGCACCCAGGGCCTGCCCTCGAAGAGGTCCGCGGTCGCGGCGAGCGGTCCCGAGCGCTCCTTGCCGGCCATCGGATGCGTACCGATGTAGGAGCCCAGGTCGCAGCCGAGCGCGAGCAGCTCGCGGCGCGGGCCGCCCTTCACGCTGGCCACGTCGATGTAGGCGCGGGCCACGCCGTCGCGGATCGCCCCGGCCAGGGTCGCGGCCACGTGCGCGGGCGGCACGGCGATCACCGCGAGGTCGACCCGCCCGTCGGGGGCCTCGTCCGTGCCGGCGCCCAGCGCCGCCGCGGTGCGGGCCTGGCCGGGGTCGTGGTCGGCGAGGTGCACGGTGATCCCGCGGCTCGCGAGGGCCAGGGCGGCGGAGGTGCCGATCAGGCCGGTACCGATGACGAGGGCGGTTCTCACTGGGCGATGTCCTTGCGGAGGGCGGCGGCGGCGCCGAGGTAGACATGGGTGATCTCGGACCGGTCGAGATACGTCTCGACGTGCGCGAGGACGCGCACCACGCGGGGCATGGCACCGGCGATGTCCAGCTCCTGCGCGCAGATCAGGGGAACGTCGGCGAGGCCGAGCCGGCGTGCGGCGGCGGCGGGGAAGTCGCTGTGCAGATCGGGGGTGGCCGTGAACCAGACGCTGATGAGGTCGTCGGGGGTCAGCCCGTTGCGCTCCAGGATCCCGGTGAGCAGCGCGCCGACCCGCTCGTCCATGTGCCCGGCCTCGTCCCGCTCCAGCTGGACGGCCCCGCGGACCGCTCGTACCGCCACGACGTACTCCTCGTACTTCGGCCTTCGGTCTTCGGCCTTCGGCCTTCGGCCTTCGATCGTTGTTCCCGTTCAGCGTAGTCAGCGCCGCCGGGGGACGGACGCGGCGACCGCCCTCCGGGACGGGAGGGCGGCCGGCGCGGCCGGTCCGCGCTACAGGTTCTGCTGCTTGATCAGGTCCTGGAGGGAGGTGCCCGGCGGCGGCAGCTCGCCGCTCGGGGTCAGCTTGTCGACGGCCTGCGGCAGGTGCTGCGCGATCTGGTCGGCGGCCTCCTGCGGGGAGACACCGGCCTCCTCGGCGGCCTGCTGCAGGGCGCCGTCGGGCAGCGCGTCGGCGATCTGGGAGCCGCTCACCGACTGGTTGTCGCCGGTGCCGACCCAGGACTGCGCCTGGTCGGCGAGCCCGGATTTGGTGAGCATGTCCAGGAGGCCGCCGAGCGGGTTGTCGCCATTGCTCCGGCCGCCTCCGCCGAGGGCGCCGAGCAGCGCGCCGAGGATGCTGCCGGCGCCGCCGGATCCGGAGGCTCCGCTGCCGCTGCCGCTGCCGCCGAGGAGGCCGCCCAGGAGGCTGCCCAGGTCATTTCCCGCCATCGTCGTTCCTTTCGCATGGGGGTACGCAGGGGGACACGGCCAATCTCGCCCGAGCGGGACGCGTGCGCCACCTGGGCGAACCGCCCCCCGCGGGCCCGCGCGGACCGGGGTGGGGGTAGAACCGACGCATGATCCTGCATGTGGTTCCCCTGGACGAGTGGTCGGCCGCACCCGGCCTGCCCTACGCGCCGCGCTCGCTGGCCGCCGAGGGCTTCGTGCACTGCTCGGCGGACGGGCCGTCGGCGCTGGCCGTCGCCGACGCCCACTACCGCGAGGCGCCGGGCCCGCTCCTGGTGCTGTGCGTCGACGAGTCGGCGCTCGCCGCCGAGGTCCGTTGGGAGGGCGCCGGAGACGTCCTGTTTCCGCATGTGTACGGGCCCGTCGAGCGGGCGGCGGTGACGGCGGTCCTCGAAGTGCGCCGGGACGCTCGGGGGCGGGCGGTGGAGCTCGTCCCCCGGCGGTGACGCGGCCGCACGCGCAACGGCCCGCACGGAACTAAGGCCGCGCCGCGGGCCCCTCCCGCGCGACGGGCAAATGGGGACATCGGCCCCGTCGGTGCTTCGTCGCGGGGGCCGCGGGCGCCAGGATGCTCCTGCCGCGCGTCCTTCCGGTGCCGGCGTGACGACCTGAGGAGCGCACGATGGAAGCAGTCAACAGCCGCCGGACGGTACTCGCTGCGGCGGCGGGCGCCGCGGCCCTCGCGGGCTGCTCGAACTCCGGTGACGGCGGCGGGAGTTCGACGCCCACCCCGAGCGCGCCGGGTACGCCGAGCGGTGCCGGCTCCGCCACGCCGGGCCAGTCGAGTCCGCCGGCTCAGGCCGGCCGGGTCCTCGCCAAGACCTCCGACATCCCGGTCGGCGGCGGCAAGGTGTTCGCCGATCAGAAGGTCGTCGTCACCCAGCCGCAGGCGGGCACCTTCAAGGGGTTCTCGGCGATCTGCACCCACCAGGGCTGCACGGTCTCCAGCGTGTCCGACGGCACCATCAACTGCCCCTGCCACGGCAGCAAGTACCGCATCGCGGACGCTTCGGTCGCCCAGGGCCCGGCCACGCGCCCCCTGCCCGTGCGGCAGATCGCCATCGAAAAGGATGCGGTCCTGCTGCCCTGACCGGCGACCATGGGGTCATGACGCCCGAAGAGCTCGTCGCCGGCCACACCGTCTACTCCTGTGTCATGGGTTCGCGCGCCTTCGGCCTGGCGACCGAGGACAGCGACACCGACGTACGCGGGATCTACCTCGCACCGACGCCCCTCTTCTGGCACTTCGAAAAGCCGCCCACCCATGTGGAAGGCCCGGCCGACGAGCAGTTCAGCTGGGAGCTGGAGCGGTTCTGCGAACTGGCCCTGCGCGCCAACCCGAACATCCTGGAGTGTCTGCACTCCCCGCTGGTCGAGTACGCCGACGACACCGGCCGGGAACTCCTGTCCCTGCGCGAGGCGTTCCTCTCCCGCCAGGCACACCGGACCTTCGCGCGCTACGCGCTCGGCCAGCGCAAGAAGCTCGACGCCGATGTGCGCCACCGCGGCGCGCCGCGGTGGAAGCACGCGATGCATCTGCTGCGGCTGCTGATGAGCTGCCGCGACCTGCTGCGCACCGGCGTGCTCACGATCGACGCCGGAAGCGAGCGCGAACGGCTCCTCGCGGTCAAGCGCGGCGAGGTGCCCTGGCCCGAGGTGGAGTCCTGGATGGCAACCCTGGCGACCCAGTCCGACGACGCGGCCACCCAAACCCCCCTGCCCTCCGGCCCCGACCGGGCCCGGGTCGCGGACTTCCTGTTCCGGGTGCGCCGCGAGTCGGCTCTGGAGTAGGACGGCTCAAGCATCCCAGAGCGCCCCCAGGGTCAGCAGTTCGCTGCGGTATTCGATGCGCTCGGCCCAGTCCTTGGGCCAGGCCGCGGCGCCCAGGTGGGCGCCTGCGAACGCGCCGGTCAGACAGGCTATGGAGTCCGAGTCGCCCTGGGTGCAGGCGGCTCGGCGCAGGGCGGTGAGGGGCTCGTCGGGGAAGAGCAGGAAGCACAGCAGGGCCGTGGCGAAGGCCTCTTCGGCGATCCAGCCGTCGCCGGTGTCCAGGCACGGGTCGGTCTCGGGCGAGGGGTCGCGGAGCGCCTTGAGCACCCGGTCGAGGGCGTCGAGGCAGTCGTCCCAGCCGCGCGCGACGAAGTGGCCCGGGGTCGGGTCCTGCGCGTGCGTCCACAGGTCGCCGAGCCAGCGGTCGTGGTAGCGGGTGCGGTTCTCGTAGGCGTACGAGCGCAGCCGGCCGACGAGGCCCGCCGGGTCGGCGCCCTGGGCGAGCAGGTACACCGCGCGCGCGGTGAGGTCGGAGGCGGCCAGGGCGGTGGGGTGGCCGTGGGTGAGGGCGGACTGCAACTGGGCGGCGCCCGCGCGCTGTTCCTCGCTCAGGCCCGGCACCAGGCCGATGGGCGCGACCCGCATGTTGGCGCCGCACCCCTTGGAGCCGATCTGGCTCGCCCGCTGCCAGGGCAGCCCGCTGTCGAGCTGTGCGCACGCCACCAGGCAGGTGCGGCCGGGCGCGCGGTTGTTCTCGGGCGAGTGGTACCAGTCGACGAACTCGGCACGGACCGGCCCTTCGAGGCTGCCCGGGGAAAGCGGGCCGCGGGCCATGGCCGTGCGGATCCCACGGCCCAGCGCGAGCGTCATCTGGGTGTCGTCGCTGACGATCGCGGGTGCCGGCAGCGCCATCTCGCGCCATGGCCCGCACTTCGCGAGGATCGCGGGCACGTCGTTGAACTCGGTCGGGAAGCCGAGGGCGTCCCCCAGCGCGAGGCCGGTCAGAGCGCCGGTCGCCTTGTGTTGCGCAGCACGGTTCATGCCTGTCGTCCCTCCGGGCGCAGAAGCGGCGGGTGCAGCACGGTGGCCGGACCCGCCCGGTGGAGCGCGGCCGGTTTGCCCCGGCCGCCGGTCAGCCGCGACGCACCTGCCACCTGCTCGACGAAGCCGGGCGTGGCAAGGACCTTGCGGCGGAAGTTGGGGCGGTCCAGGACGGTGCCCCAGACCGTCTCGTACACCTGCTGGAGCTCGCCGAGGGTGAACTCGGGCGGGCAGAACGATGTGGCGAGGCAGGTGTATTCGAGCTTGGCGCCGATGCGGACGCGGGCGTCGGCGAGGATGTCGGCATGATCGAAGGCGAGCCGGCCGTGACGGCCCACGGCGACCCATTCGGCGTGCGCCGCGTCGCCGCCTCCGTGGGGTTCGGGCAGGTCGGGCACGAGCGCGGTGTACGCCACGGACACGACCCGCATCCGGGGATCGCGGTCGGGCTCGCTGTAGGTGCGCAGTTGTTCCAGGTGCAGCCCGGCCACCAGGTCGTCAGGCAGGCCGGTCTCCTCGGCCAGTTCGCGCCGGGCCGCCCGTTCGGCGGACTCGCGCGGCAGCACGAACCCGCCGGGCAGCGCCCACGCCCCGGCGTACGGGTCCTGGCCGCGCCGGATGAGCAGCGCGTGCAGGGCGCCGCCGCGCACGGTGAACACGGCGAGGTCCACGGTGACGGCGAACGGCTCGAAGGCGCCCGGGTCGTACCCCTCGGGCACGGTGGCCTCGGACACCGTGGCGTCGGGCCCGGTGGCATCGGACACCGTGGCGTCGGACACCGTGACGTCGGGCTCGCCGGGTGTCGCGACCGGCGTGCGGTGCTCGCCCCTGGCGGCCCGTCCGGCGGTGCTCATCGTCGCTCCGGCAGCGGGTCGGCGAGGGCCCAGCCCCGGTCGAGCAGCGCGTCCACGGCGGCGACCGCGGTGGCGAGGCGCTCCTCGTGCGGGCCGTGCAGTTCGATGAACTCCCGGCCGGTACGGGCCAGTTCGGAGCGGAAGCGCTCGGTCATCCAGGGGCGCAGCTCTTCGCCGTCGCGCAGTCCGTCGTCCTCGAAGGGAACCCCTTCGTGGTCGGTGAGCAGCCACAGGTGGTGGGGCGCGGCCCGTTCGGCGACCGCGTCGACGCGCGGGTTGCGGCCGCCGAGGTAGCGCTCGTGCCAGACGGTGGTGGCGAAGGAGTCGGTGTCGCAGAACAGCACGGGCGAGCCGAGCCCGGCCGCGGTGTTCTCGCGCTCGTTCTGCCGCTCGGCGATCACCGGGAACTCGTCCGAGCCGAACTCGACGTCCTCCCACTGGGCCTGCGGGAAGCGGGAGCGCAGCGCGGCCAGCTTGCCCTCGCTGTACTCGCGCCCGTACTCCACGACCCACCGGGTGCGGGCCCAGACCCCGCCGCGCGCGCGATAGTGCTCGGCGAGGGCGCGGGCCATGGTGGTGGTGCCGGTGGACTCGGCGCCGAGCACGACCACGCGCCGGGCGAGCCAGGCCCGCACGGGCTGTCCGAGGAAGTCCCAACTGCCCACCGGGTCCTTGCGCACGGCGGTGCCGGAGACGGGGAAGGCCGTGCGGTCGAGGTCGACCAGGACGTGTTCGGCGCCGAAGCGCCGGGCGAGTTCGTCGCCGTACGGCTCCGAGGTGAACACCGCGTCGACGCGTTCGGGGACGGCGCCCCGGAAGACGGCCATGTGGGCGTCCCATATCGCCGGGTCGTTCAGATCCATCCCGGTGTCGTCGACGGCTCCGACGATCCGCGCGTCCGGATGCGCCTCGCGCATCCACTGGACGCGCTCGGCCAGCGGGACCGTCTCGACGGAGGCCGCGCACACCAGCACGGTCAGCCGTTCGCAGCGCTCGGCCGCGGTGCGCACGAGGTGGTGGTGGCCGGCGTGCGGCGGATAGAACTTGCCGAGGACCAGGCCGTGTTCGTGGCTCGTCACGCCGTCGCCTCCACCAGCCGCGCCGGCCGGGCGCCGAGCCCGCGCCGCCAGCCCCGCAGCCCGATCAGGCACAGGGTGAGGAATCCGGCGTACAGCAACGACGTCAGATAGAGGTCCTTGTAGGCGTAGAGCGGGATGTACACCACGTCGGCCGCGATCCACAGCCACCAGGACTCGACGAGCTTCTCGCACTGTCCGTACGTCGCCGCCAGGGAGAGCGCGGTGGTGAGCGCGTCCCAGAACGGGACGGTCGAGTCGGTGGCCGCGCCGAGCAGGAAGGTCAGTGCGACGGTCCCCACCGCCCCCGCCGCGAGCAGCCACAGCCACTCGGTGCGGGTCGTCCGCCGGACCGCGAGCGTGCCGGAACCTGGTCCACCCCCGTGGGCCCAGGTCCACCAGCCGTACACGGCGAGGGCGATGAAGACGACCTGGAGTCCGGCGTCCGCGTACAGGCCCGCCTGGAGGAACAGCACGATGAAGAACACGTTGTTGGCCAGACCCACCGGCCAGTTGGCGATGTGCTGCCGGGCCACCAGCCACACGCAGAGCGCGCCGCTGGCGAAGCCGAGGATCTCTGTCCAGGTGAGGCTCACGCCGACCTCCTTAATGGTCAGTGTGACTATAAAGGTCTCCGGGGCGGGCGCACAAGACTGTTCGGACGGGCGCACAAGGATTCGGGGGGGCGCACACGACGAGAGAGCCCGGCTCCCCCGCGCACAGGGGGAACCGGGCTCTCTCAGCTGCTGTTCGGGGTCTTTAGAGGTCGACCTCGCGCATCAGCATGCCGACCTCGGTGTTGGTGAGGCGGCGCAGCCAGCCGGACTTCTGGTCGCCGAGCCCGATCGGGCCGAAGGCGACGCGCACCAGCTTCTCGACGGGGAAGCCCGCCTCGGCCATCATGCGGCGCACGATGTGCTTGCGGCCCTCGTGCAGCTCGATCTCGACGAGGTAGTTCTTGCCGGTCTGCTGCACGACCCGGAAGGCGTCGGCCCGTGCGTAACCGTCCTCCAGCTGGATGCCCTCCTTGAGCCGCTTGCCGATCTCGCGCGGCAGCGGGCCCGTGATGGCGGCCAGGTAGGTCTTCTTCACGCCGTACTTGGGGTGGGTGAGACGGTGGGCCAGCTCGCCGTGATTGGTGAGCAGGATGATGCCCTCGGTCTCGGTGTCGAGCCGGCCGACGTGGAAGAGCCGGGTCTCGCGGTTGGTGACGTAGTCACCGAGGCACTGGCGGCCGTCCGGGTCCTCCATGGTGGAGACGACGCCGGCCGGCTTGTTCAGGGCGAAGAAGAGGTACGACTGGGTGGCGACGGTCAGGCCGTCCACCTTGATCTCGTCCTTCTCCGGGTCGACGCGCTTGCCCTGTTCGAGCACGATCTCGCCGTTGACCTCGACGCGGGACTGCTCGATCAGCTCCTCGCAGGCGCGGCGCGAGCCCATGCCGGCCCGAGCGAGCACCTTCTGCAGCCGCTCGCCCTCCTGCTCGGCTCCGGGGAACGTCTTCGGGGTCTTCACGTCCGGCTTGTCCGCGTACCGGTCGCGGTTGCGCTGCTCGATCTTGGCGTCGAGCTCGCGCGGGCGGGCCTGGCCCAGGCGCTGGCCGTGCGGGCCGCGACGCACCGGGGTACCGCCCTGCGGCGACTTGGGGCCGCCCTTGGCGCCGCCGCGCGCGGAGGCACCGCGACCGCTGCGGGGGGCGCCTCCCCTGTCGTCGAAGCCCACGTCGTAGGTGCGCTCCTCGGGGCGCAGCGGGCGCGGCTTGCCGCTGCCGCTCTGGCGCGGGCCACCGCTCTTGCCCTGGCCGTCACGGCCGCCGCCACCGGCGCCCCAGCCGCCACCGCTCTTGCCCTGGCCGTCGCGGCCGCCGCCGCCCGCGGGCCGGTTGCCGCGCTGGTCGTCGCGACCGCCGCCGCCGGCGCCCCGGCTGCTGCCGCCCCGGCCACCGGCACCACCACTGCTGCCGCGGCCGCCGCTGTTGCCACCACGGCTCCCGCCGTTGTTTCCGCTGCTGTTCCTGCCGCTGCTGCTTCGCATCACATTTCCGTCTTGTCGTCTGCGTGGGTTTCCGGCGCGTCCGGCGCGTCCGGGTCGAACGACGGAACACCCTCCAGCGTCTCGGCCTCGATCGCGTCCGCCTCGGGGAGGAAGGGCGCCAGCTCCGGGAGCTCGTCCAGGCCGCGCAGGCCCATCCGCTCCAGAAAGTAGTTCGTCGTCCTGTACAGGATCGCACCTGTTTCGGGTTCCGTGCCCGCCTCGTCGACCAGACCCCTCTGGAGCAGGGTCCGCATGACCCCGTCGCAGTTGACTCCGCGCACCGCGGAGACCCGCGAGCGGCTCACCGGCTGGCGGTAGGCGACGACCGCGAGGGTCTCCAGGGCCGCCTGGGTGAGCCGGGCGTGCTGGCCGTCCAGGACGAAGCCCTCGACGGCGTCCGCGTACGCGGCCCGGCTGTAGAACCGCCAGCCGCCCGCCACGAGCCGCAGCTCGAAGCCGCGGCCCTGGACGGTGTACTCGTCGGCCAGCTCCCGCAGGGCGTCCGCCACGGCCCGTCTCGGCCGGTCGAGGACCTTGGCCAGGTGTTCCTCGGTGGCCGGCTCGTCGACGACCATGAGGACGGCTTCCAGCGCCGGCTTCAGCTCCAGTTCCTCGCTCACGCCTTCGCTCACGCCTTCTCCTCCTCCGTCTCCGTCACCACGTGGTCGAACTCGTCGGTCACCCTCGGCGCACCGTCGCCCTCGCCGCCGCTCCAGCGCACCGTGAGCTCCCCCAGCGCCTCGTCCTGGTCCAGGACGACGGCCTTCTCCCGGTACAGCTCGAGGAGGGCCAGGAAGCGGGCGACCACGGTGAGGGTGTCCGGGGCGTCCTCGGCCAGCTCCCGGAAGCTGACCTCCCCCGCCTCGCGCAGCCGCGCCACCACGATCTCGGCCTGCTCCCGCACCGAGACGAGCGGGGCGTGGATGTGGTCGACGTACACCTGTGGCTTGGCTCGCGGCTGCATGGCCTTGACGGCCAGCTTCGCGAATCCCTCGGCTCCGATGCTGATGACGACCTCGGGCAGCAGCTCGGCGAGGTGCGCCTCCAGGCCGACGGTCCGCGGATACCGGCGCGCCTCGGTGTCGAGCCGCTCGCTGAAGATGTCCGCGATGCGCTTGTACGCCCGGTACTGGAGCAGCCGCGCGAACAGCAGGTCACGGGCCTCCAGGAGCGCGAGGTCGGCCTCGTCCTCCACCTCGGCGGCGGGCAGCAGCCGGGCGGCCTTGAGGTCGAGCAGGGTGGCGGCGACGACGAGGAACTCGGTCGTCTGGTCGAGGTCCCAGTCCGGCCCCATGGCGCGGATGTGCGCCATGAACTCGTCGGTGACCTTGGAAAGGGCGACCTCGGTGACGTCCATCTTGTGCTTGGAGATCAGCTGGAGGAGGAGGTCGAAGGGCCCCTCGAAGTTGGCGAGCCGCACGGTGAACCGACCGTCACCGGGTTCGGGCTCGGGTGCGGTACCGGCTTCGGAACCGGCATCCGGTTCGGCTTCGGCTTCGGCTTCGGCTTCGGCGGGCGAAAAAACAGCCCCTGGGGGTCCCCCCTGGACGAAGTCCTTGGGGGAGCCCGAGGAGCGGGGGTCCGGGGCCGCCGTGCTCATCAGCGGCCCCGCCGCGGGCCCCGGCACCACCCCTGCGGCCGCACCCGAATCCAACCCCCGGAGGGTCTCGGGAAGGGGCGGGATGGGGGAAACACCCCCGGGGCCCCGCCCCAGCGCACGCCGCACCTCACGCGCAGCGGGAACGTCGGACTCGTCAGCAGTCGGCAAGGGTGGTCCAGGGGAGGGAATGGCGGGCGGGCGGGGCGAAGGGCTCCGCCGCAGGCTAACGGCTACCGCCCCCGAAGACGCCGTACGAGGATGCTCGCGTCGCCCCGGGACTCCAGGTCGGCGAGGACGACGGCGACCGCCTCGCGGACGATCCGCCCGCGGTCGACCGCGAGCCCATGCTCCCCGCGCAGCACCAGGCGGGCGTGCTCCAGGTCCATCAGCTCCTCGGCGGAGACGTACACGGTGATCTTCTCGTCGTGCCGCTCCCGTCCGCTGGGCCGCCGGTTGGCGGCCCGCTGCCGGCGCCGCTGCTGTGCGGTGCCCGAGCCGCCCTGTGCGGGCGTACGCCGGGCCTTGGCGGCCTCCGCGTCGGCGGCGCCCCTGCTGCGCGGTTCGGCCGAGCCGGAGTCCTCGTCGGCTGCGGTGTGCTCCGCCTCGGGGGCGGGCTCGGCGGCGACGGGCTCGCTCTCGCCCGCCGGGGCCGGCACGCGCGCCTCGCCGTTGGTCCCCCGCCGCGGGGCGGACGGCGAGAGCGCCATCCCCCCGGTCGTACGGAACAGCTCGTCGGCCCCGGGCAGACTCACTCGGCGTGACACCGGGCGAGCACCTCCCTGGCGAGCTGACGGTAGGCGGCAGCGCCGACGGAGTTGGAGGCGTACGTGGTGATCGGCTCACCGGCGACCGTGGTCTCGGGGAAGCGTACGGTCCGGCCGATGACCGTGTGGTAGACGTGCTCGTCGAAGGCCTCGACCACACGGGCCAGGACCTCACGGCTGTGCACCGTGCGCGAGTCGTACATCGTGGCGAGGATGCCGTCCAACTCCAGGTCGGGGTTGAGACGTTCCTGCACCTTCTCGATCGTCTCGGTCAGCAGCGCGACACCGCGCAGCGCGAAGAACTCGCACTCCAGCGGCACGATCACCTTGTGAGCCGCCGTCAGGGCGTTCACCGTGAGCAGGCCGAGCGAGGGCTGACAGTCGATCACGATGTAGTCGTAGTCCTGCATCAGCGGCTTGAGCGCCCGCTGGAGCGTGGACTCGCGCGCGACCTCGCTGACCAACTGCACCTCGGCGGCGGACAGGTCGATGTTGCTCGGCAGCAGGTCCATGTTGGGGACCGCGGTCTTGAGCAGCACCTCGTCGGCCGACATGCCCCGCTCCATGAGCAGGTTGTAGACGGTGAGGTCGAGTTCCATCGGGTTGACTCCGAGGCCGACCGACAGGGCTCCCTGCGGGTCGAAGTCGACGAGCAGCACGCGCCGTCCGTACTCCGCGAGCGCGGCACCCAGGTTGATGGTCGACGTCGTCTTGCCCACGCCGCCCTTCTGGTTGCACATCGCGATGATCTTCGCGGGACCGTGGTCGGTCAGCGGACCCGGGATCGGGAAGTACGGCAGCGGCCGTCCGGTCGGGCCGATCCGCTCGCGACGCTGGCGTGCGGCGTCGGGCGCGAGGGTGGCCGCGTACTCGGGGTCGGGCTCGTACTCGGCGTCGGGGTCGTAGAAGTGCCCCTGGGGCACCTCGTCAAAGTCGGCGAGAGCGGCGGTGTCCCGGCCGCTCTCGTTGCCGGCCGTGGCGTTCACGTGTAGGCCGTCCATCATCCGTGGGGCTGTCGTCATGTGCTGGGTGGGGACCATCCCCGCGTGGGCGGGGATCGGAGTGGTTTCGAAGGTGCGGACCGCGACGGAGCCGACAGCCTCGGGCCCCGAAGGGCTCTGGCCCCGTACGGACGTCCCCGCAGGGATTCCCGACTGACCACCTCCGGGAGTAAATGTCGACTCATTCACAAGTCGTCTTACCTCCTTGGACGTGACCAGGAAACTTTATCGATAGGTCAGCGTGGCACCATGCCGACGGTTGGCGACTCTATGGCGTGTCACCGCTCCGCAGCAACACAATCCACCGGACCGGGCCCGATGTGTCGGCAACCGAACACCACTCTGTCAAGGGCGTGCGGGTACTCAAGCGCACGTTTCACCAGTGCTCGAAACGGTTAAAGGGTTACGTTCGAGGCGAGTTGAGCGGGCCGCTCACAGGGGGGCGGAAGTGTCGCGATACACATCCGGCCGGACCTTGGTCGACAAGGTCCGGCCGGATGTGCGGGGTTGACGGTCCGGGTTGACGAACCGGCGTGTGACTAGCCGATGAGCGTGTGCAGCTCGACCTGGTCCAGGCCGTGGGCCTCGGCGACCGGGCCGTAAACGACCTGGCCGTCATGGGTGTTGAGGCCGAGCGCGAGCGCGGCGTCGCGGCGCAGCGCCTCGACCCAGCCGTTGTTCGCCAGCGACACGATGTAGGGCAGCGTGGCGTTGGTGAGGGCGTAGGTGGAGGTGTTCGGCACGGCGCCCGGCATGTTGGCGACGCAGTAGAAGACCGAGTTGTGGACCATGAAGGTCGGCTCGGCGTGGGTGGTCGGACGCGAGTCCTCGAAGCAGCCGCCCTGGTCGATCGCGATGTCGACAAGGACACTTCCGGGCTTCATCTTGGCGACGAGCTCGTTGGTGACCAGCTTCGGGGCCTTGGCGCCGGGGATGAGCACCGCGCCGACGACGAGGTCGGCCTCGACGACGGCCTTCTCCAGCTCGTAGGCGTTGGAGACGATCGTCTGCACCTTGGTGCCGAAGATCTTGTCGGCCTCGCGGAGCTTGTTGATGTCCTTGTCGAGCAGGGTCACGTGGAAGCCCATGCCGACGGCGATCTGCGTGGCGTTCCAGCCGGAGACGCCGCCGCCGATGACGACGGCCTTGCCCGCGTGGGTGCCGGGAACGCCGCCGGGGAGCACGCCGCGGCCGCCGGCCGAGCGCATCAGGTGGTAGGCGCCGACCTGCGGGGCGAGCCGGCCCGCGACCTCGGACATCGGAGCGAGCAGCGGCAGCTGGCGGCCGGCCGTCTCGACGGTCTCGTACGCGATCGCGGTGGTGCCGGACTCCAGGAGGGCGTCCGTGCACGCGCGGGAGGCGGCGAGGTGCAGGTAGGTGAAGAGCGTCTGGCCCTTGCGGAGGCGGTGGTACTCCTCCGCGATGGGCTCCTTGACCTTGAGCAGCAGGTCGGCGGTGGCCCAGACCTCGTCGGCGGTGGCGAGGATCTCCGCGCCGGCGCCGACGTACTCGGCGTCCGTGATCGAGGAGCCGACGCCGGCGTTCTGCTCGACGAAGACCTGGTGGCCGTGGCGTACGAGCTCGTGCACACCGGCGGGGGTGATGGCCACCCGGAACTCGTTGTTCTTGACCTCGCGGGGGATACCGACCTTCACGTCGATCACGGTCCTTGGCTCAGGGAAAAAGGGGGGCAATGCCATACATACCCGGACGCACGACGGCACACCGGGAGGCACCGCAGGAGGTTGCGGCAGAGCCAGTCTAATGAAGGTTTTCTCGCTGTCTACCCTTACAAAGCTCTAATCTTTGGCTGAAGCGCTACGGATTTCGCAGGTCCCCTGGGGCTGCTGCCTCATCTTCCAGAAGTCGGTCGGCCGTCGCACGGTGCAATCGCGCCGCCGTGGGGTCGCCGAGCCGGTCGAGGGTGTCGGCGAGCCGGAGCTGGAGCGCGGCCTGCAAGCGCAGATCACCGGCCCTGCGCGCCTGCTCCACCGCCTCCCGGCAGGTACGCAGCGACTCCTCGGGGCGTCCGGCGTACTCCTGGACCCGGGCCGCCTCGCTCAACGCCCTTGCCTGGCTGGGGAGATCGCCCAGCCGTCGGTATCCGGCCACCGCTGCGCGCCAGCCGCGCAGCGCCTCGCCGTAGCGGCCGGCGTAGGTGTGCACGGTGGCGAGCCGGCCGTACAGCCGGGCCTCGTCGGCGCGCTCGCCGCGCGCGAGCCGCTGCGACAGGGCCCGGCCGTACCAGTCCGAGGCCCGCTGCCAGTCCCCCAGCTCCTGATGGGCGCCGCCTACGGATTCCATCGCGCGGCCGGTGGCGTACGGGTCGTTCGCGGCGCGCCCGGCGTCGAGGGCGAGCCGGTAGCGGGCCAGTGCGTCGGCGGTGCGTCCGGTCCGCGCGTCCAGGTCGCCCAGGTTGAGCAGGGCCGCCGCCTTCTCGCGGTGCAGATCGCGCCGCTCGGCGACGTCGAGGACGAGCTGGTGCAGGCCGTACAGCTCGGGCGCGGCCGCCTCGGCGCCCCGGTGGGCGGCGAGTGCCCGCACCAGGGCGGCGACCAGGCGCCGCGCGAGGGTGTCGAGCTCGCCGTCCTCCACGGCGAGCCGTGCGGCGGCGAGCAGCGCGGGCCTGCGGCCGCCGAGCCAGGCGTCGGCCGCGGCCCGGCTGGGGAAGCGCAGGGCGCGCGGCAGGCCGGCGAGGCGTTTGCGCGCGGGCGAGCCCTCGGGCTCGGTCACCGCGCGGCAGGACTGGAGCAGCCGGACGGTCCGCTCCAGCATGCGGGCGCGGGCCAGCTGCACCTCGCCGGGGCGGTCGACGCTCTCGCACAGGGCGCGCAGCAGCGGCGCGAGCGCGCCGGGCACCCGGTACTGCTCGGGCACATCGGGGTCCTTGCGCAGCAGTCCGTACGCCACGAAGTCGCTCAGCGCCGTCTGGGCGCCGGAGACCGAGCAGCCGGCCAGCGCGGAGGCGGTGTGGGCGTCGGCGATCCCGGCGGGGGCGAGGGAGAGCAGTCGCAGTATCCGCGCGGCCGGCTGCGAGAGGGAGTCGTACACGAGGCGGAAGGAGCGGGCCAACGGCCTTGCCGCGCTGGGGAGTTCGGCCACCTCGTCGGAGATGGCGCGCAGCTGCTTGGCCACGTCGGAGACGGCGGCCTTGGGGCGGGCCGCGAGCCAGCCGCCGGCCAGGACGAGGGCGGCGGGCTGGCCTCCGCACACCTCGACGAGGGTTTCGGCGGCGCGCGGGTCCACCGTGACGCGTACCGCTCCGGTGAAGCCCTCAAGGAGCTCGACGGCCGATTTGGTGTCGAGGCCGCCGAGGGTGCAGGGGCGGACGTCCGGGATTCCGGTGAGCGGTCCCGCGGCCGTCGCCACGATCAGACAGCGGGAGGTGTCCGGCAGGAGCGGGCCGACCTGTTCGGCGTCGGCCGCGTCGTCGAGCAGCACGATCGCCCGGCGGCTCGCGAGCGCCCCGCGGACCAGTTCGCTCAGCTCGTCCTGGCCGGCCCCGGGCGGCGCCGGCACCTTCAGGGCGTCAAGGAGGTCCCGCGCGACCCGGTCGGCCGGGACGCGGGCCCCGCTGGGCTCGCTGAGCGCGGCGCGCAGCACGCCGTCGGGATAGTCGCCGGCGACCCGGCGCGCCAGTTCGGCGGCGAGCGCGGTCCGCCCGGAGCCGGGCCGGCCCGCGATCAGCAGGACCCTGGCCCGGGGCGACTTCTTCCCCGACAGGGTGTCGAGCCCGGCCCGTTCGATGTCGGCCCGGAGTTCCTTCAACTCCCGGTGCCTGCCCAGGAATTCCCCCGTGCACTGCCCGGCGGCAGCGCCACCCACGTCCACCGCCTGATCCGTCACGGGCCACGCTCCGTCCGCCTGCGCACCTGGAGACCGTGCGGGTATCCGCACGGGCAGTCCGAGCGTAGTTCACGCTTCGTGACCGTTTGGGTGGAGCGCGGCGGGGATGTCGCCCGATCGGATCAGCAGATTTTCAGATCACACGGGATCGAGCGCGATCGCGCGTGACCGGCGACGCGGGGATACGGGGATACGGGGATGCGGGGTGCGGGGAATGCGCCTCACGCGTCGAAGGGCCGGGCCGGCCACGGCGCCTCGGCCGGACGCAGCGCGTCGAGGCCGTCCCCCCTCAGGGCGGCGGACAGCGCGAGCGCGCCGACCACGAGGCAGGTGTTGTGCAGCACCCCCGCGAAGACGCCCCGCACGAGTTCGTCGAGCGGCACCCGGGCCAGCTCCATGTCGGCCTCCTCCTCGGCGACCTCGAAGCGCTCGCCCTCGGCCTCGGACAGGTCCCGCGCCAGGAAGATCCGTACGGCTTCGTCGCTGCCGCCGGGGCTGGTGAACACATCGGTCAGGACGTGCCACCGCTCGGCCTTGATGTGCGCCTCCTCGTACAGCTCGCGCTGGGCGGCGTGCAGCGGGTTCTCGCCGGGCACGTCCAGGAGCCCGGCCGGGATCTCCCAGAGCTTGTGGCGGACGGGGTGGCGGTACTGGCGCAGCACCACGACCCGGCCCTCGTCGTCCAGGGCGAGGATCGCCACCGAGCCCGGGTGCACCTGGTAGTCGCGCTGATGGACCGAGCCGTCGGGCATCACCACGTCGTCGGTGCGGACGCTGGTCTTGTGACCCGTGAAGGGAGTGGCGGTAGCCACGATCTGCCAGTGTTCGGCGGTGTCCTCGATGGCCATGTCGGCGTCCTCCCACAGTGCGCGCACAACAAAGAGCAAAAAACAGAAACCGGGGCACGGGCCCCCGGAAGGGCTCGTACCCCGGCAACGTTAACGCGGGCGCCGACTACTTGGCGGGCTTGCCCGTCTTGCGCTCGACGGCCGCCTTGACCAGCCCGGCGAACAGCGGGTGCGGGCGCGTGGGACGCGAGCGCAGCTCCGGGTGGGCCTGGGTGGCGACGAGGTAGGGGTGCACCTCGCGCGGGTACTCGACGTACTCGACGAGCTTGTTGTCCGGGGAGGTGCCCGAGAAGACGAGGCCGGCCTTCTTCTCCAGCTCCGCGCGGTAGGTGTTGTTCACCTCGTAGCGGTGGCGGTGGCGCTCCTCGACGTAGGGCTGGTCGTCGTAGACCTCCCGCACGATCGAGCCCTCGGCGAGCTTCGCCGGGTACAGGCCGAGCCGCATCGTGCCGCCCAGGTCGCCCGCGCCCTCGACGTAGGCCAGCTGCTCCTCCATCGTGGAGATGACGGGGTGGGCGGTGGCGGCGTCGAACTCGGTGGAGTTGGCGTCCGGGATGCCGGCCAGGTTGCGCGCCGCCTCGATGACGATGCACTGCAGGCCCAGGCAGATGCCGAGCAGCGGCACCTTGTTCTCGCGGGCGTACTGGATGGCGCCGATCTTGCCGTTGACGCCGCGGTCGCCGAACCCGCCCGGGACCAGGATCGCGTCCACGTCACCGAGGGCCTTCTTGGCGCCGGCCGGCGTCTTGCAGTCGTCCGAGGTGACCCACTTGACCGTGACACGCGCCTTGTTGGCGAAGCCGCCGGCGCGCATGGCCTCGGTGATCGAGAGGTAGGCGTCGGGCAGGTCGATGTACTTGCCGACCAGCGCGACGGTGACCTCGTGCTGCGGGTTGTGGACCCGGTCGAGCAGGTCGTCCCACTGCGTCCAGTCCACGTCGCGGAACGGCAGGTCCAGCTTGCGCACGACGTAGGCGTCCAGGCCCTCGGTGTGCAGCACCTTGGGAATGTCGTAGATCGACTTGGCGTCGATGGCGGCGACCACGGCGGCCTCGTCGACGTCGCACATCAGCGAGATCTTGCGCTTGATGGACAGCGGCACCTCGCGGTCGGCGCGCAGCACGATCGCGTCGGGCTGGATGCCGATGTTGCGCAGCGCGGCGACCGAGTGCTGGGTCGGCTTGGTCTTCAGCTCGCCCGAGGGGCCGATGTAGGGCAGCAGTGAGATGTGCACGACGAAGACGTTGTCGCGGCCGACCTCGTGGCGGACCTGGCGGACGGTCTCCAGGAACGGCAGCGACTCGATGTCGCCGACCGTGCCGCCGACCTCCGTGATGACGACGTCGACGTCGTCGGTGGCCATGCGGCGGATGCGGTGCTTGATCTCGTTGGTGATGTGCGGGATGACCTGCACGGTGTCGCCCAGGTACTCGCCGCGCCGCTCCTTGGCGATGACCTGCGAGTAGACCTGGCCGGTGGTCACGTTGGCGGAGCCGTCGAGGTCCACGTCCAGGAAGCGCTCGTAGTGGCCGATGTCCAGGTCCGTCTCGGCGCCGTCGTTGGTGACGAACACCTCACCGTGCTGGAACGGGTTCATCGTGCCGGGGTCGACGTTGAGGTACGGGTCGAGCTTCTGCATCGTGACCCGCAGCCCCCGCGCCTTGAGGAGCGCACCCAGGCTGGAGGCAGTCAGACCCTTGCCGAGGGAAGAGGCGACACCCCCGGTGACGAAGATGTGCTTGGTCGTCGAAGATGCCAAGGATCGAGTCTGCATGGCCAAGAGGGGGCTCCCGTGGTCGCTGTCTGGAGTGCGTACCGGTCACCCTGTGTGGATCTTGTGCGAGATGTCGCGGGATTACAGAGGGTGCCGTCGCTGCGGTTCGGGGCTTTTTTCAGCACCCGGCCACGGGCTACCAGGGTATCAGCGCCAGCGGGAGAGCGCGTCCGGCCACGCTCTGTATGCCGCTGGTCAGCCCTGCGTAGGAGCCTCACTCGTTCGGCCCAGTGGCGTTCGATGAAGGCTCCAGCGGATCACTATGGTGCGTCGTATCCTGCTCGGACACTCGCTTGCCGAGCCACCTGGTAGCACGGCGCCACCCCGTCCGTCATCCGGAACATGCGCTCGTTGGCGAACCCTTGACCGCTGTCGCTGTAAGCGCCCCCAGGGGGCGACGTGGCCGTTCGACTGGAGATTGCACGTGGCCGGGCGCATCGAGGATTACGCACTCATCGGAGACATGCAGACCGCGGCACTGGTCTGCCGGGACGGCACGGCGGACTGGCTCTGTCTGCCCCGCTTCGACTCGCACGCCGTCTTCGCCGGACTGCTCGGCACCGAGGAGCACGGCTTCTGGCGGGTCGGGCCGGCCCACAACGGCGACGATCCGCCGCCGGTGGCCGACCGCCGCCACTACCGGGGCGACTCGCTCATCCTGGAATCGGAGTGGGACACCCCGCGCGGCACGGTCCGGGTGACCGACTTCATGCCGCCGCGTGACGGCGCTCCCCAGCTGATCCGCATCGTGGAGGGCGTGACCGGCAGGGTCCCGATGCGCTCGATGCTGCGCATGCGGTTCAGTTACGGGCGCATCACGCCCTGGGTGCACAAGGTCGACTCCCGCACGGTGGCCGTCGCGGGCCCCGACTCGGTGTGGCTGGACACCGAGGCGGAGACGTACGGCAAGAACCTCACCACGTACTCCGACTTCACCGTCTCGCCCGGCGAACGGGTCGCCTTCACCATCAGCTGGCAGCCCTCGCACCGCGAGCCGCCCGCCCTTCCCGAGCCGGAGGCGTCCCTGGAGGCGACCGAGGACTTCTGGCGGGAGTGGGTGGAGCACTGCACCTACCACGGGCCCTACCGCGAGGCCGTGATCCGTTCCCTGATCACCCTGAAGGCGCTCACCTACGGCCCGACCGGCGGCATCGTGGCCGCCCCCACGACCTCGCTGCCCGAGCACGTCGGCGGCGAACGCAACTGGGACTACCGCTACACCTGGCTGCGGGACGCCGCGATCACCCTGTCCTCGCTGCTGCGCACCGGCTACCGCGAGGAGGCCCGCGCCTGGCGCGAGTGGCTGCTTCGCTCGGTCGCGGGCGACCCCGAGAACCTGCAGATCATGTACGGGATCGCGGGCGAGCGCGAGCTCGGCGAGACCGAGCTCGACTGGCTGCCCGGGTACGAGGGCTCCACCCCGGTACGGGCCGGGAACGGCGCCGCCCACCAGCTCCAGCTCGACGTGTACGGCGAGGTCACCGAGGCCCTGCACCTGGCGCACATGACGGGCCTGGCCCGCAACGACTACGCCTCGCTGCTCCAGCTGAAGCTGATCCGCTACCTGGAGAGCCACTGGGACCAGCCGGACGAGGGCATCTGGGAGGTGCGCGGCCCGCGCCGCCACTTCGTGCACTCCAAGGTGATGGCCTGGGTGGCCGTGGACCGCACGATCAAGCTGATCGAGTCCGGCGACGCGGACGGCCCGCTCGACAAGTGGCGCCAGCTGCGCGACGACATCCACCGGGACGTCTGCGAGAAGGGCTACGACAAGGAACGCAACACCTTCACGCAGTCCTACGGCTCGAAGGAACTGGACGCCTCGCTGCTCCTGATCCCGCAGATGGGCTTCCTGCCGCCGGACGACAAGCGCGTCATCGGCACCATCGAGGCGATCCAGCGCGAGCTGTCCACGCCGGACGGCTTCATCCTGCGCTACCCCACCACGGGCGGCGACACGGACAACCTCGACGGCCTGGCGGGCGAGGAAGGCGCGTTCCTGGCCTGCTCGTTCTGGATGGCGGACGACCTCGCGATGATCGGCCGGGTCGACGAGGCCCGCAAGCTCTTCGAGAAGCTGCTCGCGCTCCGCAACGACCTGGGCCTGCTCGCCGAGGAGTGGGACCCGCACCTCCAGCGCCAGGTGGGCAACTTCCCGCAGGCCTTCAGCCACGTTCCGCTGATCGACACGGCGCTGCGGCTGACCGCGTCGGGCGCCTACGGCGGCTGAAGGGCCCAACGGCGCGGGGCCTTCGGGCCGTGCCCCGCGCTCCGGAGTCCGGGCGACGCGCCCGGACTCCCGCACGACCCGCGTGAGGTGTGCCACAAGGGGCGGGTACCGGACGTAACCGCAGGTAGCGTCCGCCGCATGCGGTGTCGTCCCGGGGTCGGGCCCCGGGTCCGCGGGAGGAAGAGGTGGGCGCAGTGGACACGCAGCAGGGCGGGATCACCGTGCAGCGGGCCCTCGAACTGCCGGGGCTGCGCGGCGGCCTGCCGGAGGTCGTCGCGGGCGCCGACCGGCTCCAGCGCACCGTGCGCTGGGTACACGCCGGCGAGGTGCCCAACATCGCGTCGCTACTCAAGGGCGGCGAGCTGCTCCTGACCACCGGCCTCGGCCTCGGCACCCGCCCCGCGGAGCAGCGCGCGTTCGTCCGGCGGCTCGCGGACCGGGGCATCGCCGCCCTCGTCGTCGAGCTCGGCCCGCGCTTCGCCCGGCTCCCGGCCACCCTCGTCGAGACCGCGCGGGCCGCCGGGCTCCCCCTGGTCCAGCTGCACCGCGAGGTCCCGTTCGTCACGGTGACCGAGGAGATCCACACCGAGATCGTCAACGGCCACTACGCCCTGCTGCAACGCGCCGAGGAGGTCCACCGGCGCTGCACGGGCGCCCTGCTCGGCGGCGGCGGGATCCCCCAGGTCCTCGGCATCCTGGCCGACTTCACCGCCAACCCGGTCTTCCTGGAAACTCCCGACGGCCAGCTCCTGTACGCCGCCGGCTGCGGGGCGGGCGAGGCGGCCGCCGATCCGCTCCAGGTCTGGGAGGGGCTGCGCGGCCAGCGCGAGACCCGGGCGTCGGGGCCGCCGGTGGGCGCGGTCCTGGTGGACGTGCCGGGCGGGGGCCACGGGGCCGGGTCGGTACGGGCCCGCCTCGCGCTCCTCGCGGTCGGCCCGCCCCTGCTCCCGGTGCACCGCATGGCCGCCGAGCGCGCGGCCGGCATCCTCGCCGTCGTCCTCATGCAGGCCCGTCAGGAGGAGGAGCTCGCCGCGCGCGGCCGCGGCGACTTCCTCACCGACCTCGCCGAGGGCCGCATCACCCCCGAGGACGCGCCCGGCCAGGCCAAGGTCCTCGGCTTCAGGCCCGGCGACGGGCCACTGCTCCCGGTGGTGATGCGGCTGGCGTCCGAGCTCGCCCCGACGGGCAACTGGGCGGTCCTGGCGCGTGCGGTCCTCGAAGAGCTGTCCTCGGTGGGCGTGCCCGTACTGCTCGGCGTACGCCCCGTCGAGGGCCGGGTGCCGCTGCTGCTCGGGCTCCGCTCGGAGTCGGAGCGCACCGCGGTCGCCGACCGGGTCGCCGCGGCCCTGCGCGCCGGCGTCGAGCGGGCCGGCCTGATGGGCGCGCGGGCCGGCACCCAGCCCGTCGTCGTGGTGGGCGTGGCGGGCAGCTGGGCGGCGGCCGGCGCCGGGCTGCGGCACGCGGCGGAGACCGCGGCGGCCGCCCAGGGCCTGCCCGAGCGCCCCTGGTACGACGCCCGGCGCCTCGACATCGACCTGCTCTTGTGGCGGCTGCGCGAACACCGCGACCTCGCGGCGTTCGTGGAGCGGGCGATCGGTCCGCTCCAGGCCCACGACCGCGCCGCGCGGCCGCCCCTGCTGCCGACCCTCGAAACCTATCTGGCGCACGCCGGCCGCAAGGCGGAGACCGCGCGCGAACTCCACCTCAACCGGCAGACCCTCTACAACCGCCTGGCCCGCATAGCGGATCTCCTGGGCACCGACCTCGACGATCCGCAGACGGTGCTCGCCCTGTCCCTGGCGCTCCGGGCGCGCCGGCACGCGGCGGGGTAGCGAGCCGCGATGACGGACCGGGGGCGCAGCGGGTGACGGCTGCGATACGGACCGGGGCGCGGCGGCTCAGGCGCCCGTCAACTCGTCGTAGACGGCGAGGACTTGGGCCACGGTCTCGTCCTCGGTGGGCCAGCTCGCGGCCTGCACCCGTCCCGCGTGGGCCAGCGCACGGCGCGCGTCGGGGTCCGCGAGCAGGCCCACGACGGCGTCCGCGAGCGCCCCGGCGTCTCCGTACGGGACGAGCAGCGCCGCGTCCCCGACCAGCTCCGGCACCCCGCCGACCGCCGTGGCGACCAGCGGCACGCCCAGGCGCAGCGCGTCCTGGGCGAGCAGCGAGCGGGCCTCCCAGCGGCTGGGCAGGACCGCGATGTCGGCGGCGGCGAGCAGCTCGGTGATGTCGTCGCGCCGGCCGACGAGCCTGACCGGCAGGGACTCCGCCTCGATGCGCCGCTGCAGCGCCGGCCGCCCCCGCCCCTCCCCCGCGATGACGAGCAGCGGCACCACGTCGAGATCGCGCCAGGCACGGGCCGCGTCGAGCAGCACCTCGTAGCCGCGGTGTTCGACGAGGCTGCCCACGGCCATGAGCAACGGCCGGTCCACAGCGCCGAGTTCGGCCCGCGCCTTGCCGTCGTCGAGTCCGGCCGTCGGCCGGGGTGCGGGGACGGCGACCGCGGCGAGCCGGGCGTCGCGCGCGCCGCGGCTGCGGGCCCGGTCGACGAGTTCGGACGAGGTGGCGAGCACCACGGCGGCGGTCCGCGAGACCCGGCGCTCCAGGAGCCGAAGCACGTGACCGCGGGCGCCGTCGGCGTGCGAGCGGGTGTGCCAGGTGACGACCAGCGGCACGCCTCGTCGGCCGCTCAGCGCGAGGGCGGCGCGGACGGCGGCGTGCAGGCCGTGCGCGTGCACGACATCCGCGTGGGCGCAGGCGGCCCGGAGCGCGCCGACCGCCGTCGGATCGCCGCGCCGGGCGACCGGCACGAAGAGGGCGCCCGCGCCGGGGAAGTCGTACTCCCGCTCCAGCTCGGCGGGGGCGCAGACGGTGACGCGCACACCCCGGGCGACCAGGCCTGCCGCGAGCGATCTGACATGCGCGCTGCTGCCCGCACTGCCGCCGCCCAGGACGTGGACCGTACGCAGCTGTGACACGTGAACAGGCTCCCGGAGCGGCGGAGGTCGGTGGTTCCGGCCAAGGATGCCAGTCCGTACGGGCGTTCCGGCACCGCCCGGAGGTTCCTGCCCCGCCGGGCCGGGAAGACCACCGCCCCCGATCACCCACACGGGTGAACGCCCGCGCCGCCGGTCGGCGGCGGGGCACCCCGGTCGGCGGCCCCGGAGCGGGTCGGCGGTGCGCCGCTCCGTCAGCCGGTCGGGCGGTCAGCCGTCCGCGCGGGCGGTGGCCAGGAGTTCCTCGGCGTGCGCCCTGGCGGTCTCGGAGTCTTCCTGGCCGGCCAGCATGCGCGACAGCTCACGCACCCGGTCCTCGCCTTCGAGGACGGTGACGCCGGAGCGGGTGACCGTGCCGTCGTTGGTCTTCTCGACCAGGAGCTGACGGTCGGCGAACGCCGCCACCTGCGGCAGGTGGGTGACCACCACGACCTGCGCCGACTTGGCGAGTTTGGCGAGCCTGCGGCCGATCTCGACCGCCGCCTTGCCGCCGACGCCCGCGTCGACCTCGTCGAACAGGTACGTCGGCACCGGGTCGGTGCCCGCGAAGACGACCTCCACCGCCAGCATCACCCGGGAGAGCTCACCGCCGGACGCGCCCTTGGCGATCGGCCGGGCCGGTGCGCCGGGGTGCGGGGCGAGCAGCAGCTCGACCTCGTCGGCGCCGGTCGGCCCGTATGCCACGGTCCGCCCGCCGACCTCGACGCCTTCGGGGTCCTCGCTCTGGCCGACCGCGAACGACACCCGCGCGTGCGGCATCGCCAAAGAGGCGAGCTCGGCGGTGACGGCCTCGGCGAACCGGGCCGCGGCCTCGGTGCGGGCGTCCGTCAACTCCTGCGCCAGGACGGACAGTTCGTCGCGCAGCCCGTTCCGCTCGGCGGTGAGCTGTTCGATCCGGTCGTCGTCGCCGTCGAGTTCGGTCAGACGCGCCGCGCTCTCCTGCGACCAGGCGAGCACGGCCGTGATGTCCTCGCCGTACTTACGGGTCAGGGAGGTCAGGGCCGCCCGGCGCTCCTCCACCGCGGCCAGGCGCAGCGGATCGGCGTCCAGGTCGTCGGCGTATCCGGCGAGTTCGCCCGCCACGTCGCCGAGCAGGATCGCGACCTCGCCGATGCGTTCGGCGAGCGCCGCCAGCGCGGGGTCGTGGGTGCGTACGGCCTCCAGGGCCCGGTGGGCGCCGGCGACGAGGGTCGTCGCGTCCACGCTCTCGGGGTCCTCGGGGTTGCCGGCCAGCGCGGCGTGGGCGACGGCGGCGGCCGAGGCGAGCGCTTCGGCGTGGCCGAGCCGCTCGGCCTCCGCGGACAGTTCGCCGTCCTCGCCGGGCAGCGGCTCCACCGCGGCGATCTCGTCGAGCCCGAAGCGCAGCAGATCGGCCTCCTGCGCCCGCTCGCGCGCCCGCGTGGTCAGCTCCTCCAGCTCGACGGCGACGGCCCGCAGCCTCCGGTAGGCCCCGGCGTACTTGGCCAGGGGCCCCGCCACCGCCTCGCCGGCGTACCGGTCGAGCGCCTCGCGCTGTCTGGCCGGGCGCAGCAGGCCCTGCTGGTCGGTCTGGCCGTGCACCGCGACGAGTTCGTCGGCGAGCTCGGCGAGCATCCCGACCGGCACCGACCGGCCGCCGAGGTACGCCCGTGAGCGGCCCTCCGCCGAAACGGTACGGCTGACGAGCAGCGCGCCGTCGTCCAGCTCTGCCCCTGCCTCCTCCGCCCGCAGCACCGCCGAGCTGCCGGGCCGCAGCGCGATCCGCCCTTCGACGACGGCCGCCTTGGCGCCGATCCGCACGAGCGCGGGATCGGCACGGCCGCCGAGCAGCAGCCCCAGGCTGGTGACGACCATGGTCTTGCCCGCACCGGTCTCGCCGGTCACCGCGGTGAAACCGGGTGACAGCTCCACGACTGCGTCGTCGATGACCCCGAGCGACCGTATCCGCATCTCCTCCAACACGGACACGACCTTACGAGGTCCGGAGCCCTGTGTGCGACGTGCCCCGTCCCGTCACCCTCTCGTGGACCCCGAACCGTCGGCGTGCCCGTCGGCGCGGCCATCGGCGCGGGGCAATGCCCCGGCCTGATCGGGAGGCTCGCCGGACGGGTCCCGGCACCGCCCTTGCCGCGAGCCCTGGCGCACGAGAACGGACCGGCCCGTTCCGCCCCGCCGCCGACGCGAGCCGTTCCCCGGCATGAACGTGGCGGTCACCGGTCGCCGCGGCGGGGCGAGCGTGTCAACACCCGTCCCGGTCGGCACATCGACAAAGGGCCCGCCCGCCGGGTCCGCTCGGACGCGCGGGGAAATGTCGACCCGGGCACCGACCCGGACACGCGGTCGTGAAGCTCGTCGGATCCGTCTACATGTCGATTTCCGTGATCGCCTCGACGACGGACGCCGTGCCCACTCGGCAGCACCGGGACCTGGGGGCCCGCCCCGCCCGGACCGGTCAGTGCGGCGCCCCGCGCCACCCCTGTACCGGCAGGGCGAACTTGGCGACAAGACGGTCGGTGAACGAGGCGTGGTGCAGCCGCGCGAGCCGCACCGGGACGGCGCCCCGCCGTACCTCCACCCGTGCGCCCGAAGGGAGTTCGACCGTACGCCGCCCGTCGCACCACAGCACTCCGTGCGGCGTGTGCGGCTGCACCTCGACCGCGAGCACCGAGTCCGGCGACGTGACCAGGGGCTTGGCGAACAGGGCGTGCGCGCTGATCGGCACCATGAGCAGCGCCTCGACCTCGGGCCACACCACCGGGCCGCCGGCCGAGAAGGCGTACGCGGTCGAACCGGTCGGCGTGGCGCACACGATGCCGTCGCAGCCGAACCCGGTGACGGGACGGCCGTCGATCTCCAGCACGACCTCCAGCATCCGCTCGGGCGAGACCTTCTGGACGGCCGCCTCGTTGAGGGCCCAGTCCCGGTGCACCACATCGCCGTTGTTGTGCACGACGACGTCGAGGGTCATCCGCTCCTCGACCTCGTAGGCGCGCGTCACCACACGGTCGACGACCTTGTCCAGGTCGTCGCGCTCGGCCTCCGCGAGGAAGCCGACGCGGCCGAGGTTGACTCCGAGCATCGGAACGCCGGACGCGCGGGAGAGTTCCGCGCCGCGCAGCAAGGTGCCGTCGCCGCCGAGCACGATGAGCAGCTCGCAGGCGTCGAGGCACGCGGGCCGTGCGTCCTCGACGATCTCCGCCTCGACGGGCAGTGGCAGATCGGCGGCCTCCGCCCGCAGGACGCGTACGCCGATGCCGCTGCGCAGCAGGCCGCGGACGACGAGTTCCGCGCTGCGAATGGCCGCGGGTCTTCCGGTGTGCGCGAGCAGGAAAACGGTGCGCGCCTCGGCGGCGCCGCTCTGCGAGCCGCCGCAGGCACGACTGTCCGTACCGCCCTCGACACTGCTCTGCGCACTGATGTCAGTGCTGATGTCAGTGCTGCTCTGTGTACTGCTCCGAGTGCTGCTTTCCGACGAACTCACCGGGGTCCCTCCGCCACTGCGCGCTCCACGTCCGCGGGATCGAGCGCGGGCGCCCCGGCCCGCAGCCACAGAAAGTATTCGACATTGCCGGAGGGTCCGGGCAACGGGCTGGCCGTCACTCCGACCACGCCGAGCCCGAGCCCGGCCGCCTGCGCCGCCACCGTCCGTACCGTCTCGGCCCGCAGCTCGGGGCTGCGCACGACGCCGCCGCTGCCGAGCCGCTCCTTGCCGATCTCGAACTGCGGCTTGACCATGAGGACCAGGTCCGCGTCGGGCGCCGCGCAGCGCACGAGGGCGGGCAGCACCAGGCCGAGCGCGATGAAGGAGAGGTCGCCCACGACGAGGTCGGCGGGCTGCCCGTCGAGGTCGTCGAGCGTCAACTCGCGTACGTTCGTACGGTCCTTCACGGTGACCCTGTCGTCACTCTGAAGGGACCAGGCGAGCTGGCCGTAACCGACGTCGACGGCGACCACGTGGCCGGCTCCGGAACGCAGCAGCACATCGGTGAAGCCGCCCGTGGAGGCGCCCGCGTCGAGCGCCCGCCGCCCCTCGATCTTCAGCCCCTGCGGGACGAACGCCTCGAACGCCCCGGCCAGCTTGTGCCCTCCGCGCGAGACGTAGTCGGGATCGCTGTCGTCGTCGACCACCACGATCGCGGCGGCGGTCTCGACCTGGGTGGCGGATTTGGTGGCGACGGTCTTGCCGACGCTCACCCGCCCCGCGGCGATCAGCTGGGCGGCGTGCTCCCGCGACCGCGCGAGTTTCCGGCGCACCAGCTCGGCGTCGAGGCGGCGGCGTGCCACTCCTGCCACGTTCGGTTCAGCTCCTGTAGTCGTAGTTCGTTCATGGCCCGGCGGCTCGTCGGACCGTTAGGGGCGCTGGTCAGCCAACGGCCGGCCCGCCCCGGACGTTCCCGGCACGGCGCCCGGCGCGGGCGGCCCCTGACGGGCGTCCAGCGCGGTCAGCGAGTCCCGCAGCCCCCGGTGTACATCCTCGTACACGTCGAGGTGACCGTCGGTACCGAGGTGGTCGACGTCGCCGAGCCGCTCGACGAGGGCGTCGACCCCGGTGTGGCCGGTGGGGGTGCGGGGCACGCCGAGAGGTGCGGGCGCGCCGTCCGGCGCCGTGGCTTCGTCCGCCATGGCGTCGTGCGCGTCGGACGCCGGCATCGAGTCGCTCATGCCCGAAACGCTACCGCGAAGCCCTGCGGTACGGTCGGTGGCGATGGCGACCTTGGAGGAGTGCCGCGGCGCACTCGAAAAACTTTCGGACAATCTGGCCCGCGCGGGAGGCGACGTGCATGCTGCCGCCGCATTCGACCGCTCGCTGAGCTGCTACGTCATGGACCTGGACACCACGTTCGTGGGCCGGCTGCGGGGCGGCCACGTCGAGGTCGTCGGTGCGGTGACGGGGGCGCCGCGGCAGAGGGCGCAGATCCGTCTCGCGATGACGGGGGACGATCTGGTGGCGATGGTGGCGGGCGAGCTGAACTTCGCGAAGGCGTGGGCGTCGGGCCGGGTCGCCCTGGAAGCGGGCTTCCGCGACTTGCTCCGCCTACGCACCCTGCTCTGACCCCACCCCATACCCGCACACTTCCCCGCGCCCCCAACCCCGCTTCCGTCCGCGGACCGTGCCCCCGTCTCTGGCGGTTCCCCGCGCCTTTTGACTACTCGGTGCCGGCCGGCGCGGAGCCCCAGGTCGCTTGCCTCAGCCGACCCGCGCGCGCCGCGCCGCCGGCACCACCAGCGGCGTCCCCGTCTCGGGATCAGGAATCACCTGACACCGCACCCCGAACACCCGCTCCACCAGCTCCGCGGTAACCACCGAGGAAGGCTCCCCCTCGGCCACCACCTCACCGCCCCTCATGGCGATGAGATGCGTGGCGTACCGGGCCGCCTGGTTGAGGTCGTGCAGCACGGCGACCAGCGTGCGCCCCTGCTCCTCGTGGAGCTGAGCACACAGATCCAGCACCTCGAACTGGTGCTGGATGTCCAGAAACGTCGTCGGCTCGTCGAGCAGCAGCAGCGGCGTCTGCTGAGCGAGCGCCATGGCGATCCAGACCCGCTGGCGCTGCCCGCCGGACAGCTCGTCGACGTACCGCTCCCCCAGCCCCCCGACCCCCGTCGCCTCCATGGCCTCCTGGACGATCCGCTCGTCCTCGGACGACCACTGCCGCAGCAGCCCCTGGTGGGGGTAGCGCCCGCGCGCCACGAGATCCCCGACCGTGATTCCGTCCGGCGCGATGGAGGACTGCGGGAGCAGCCCGAGGGTCCGGGCGACCTTCTTCGCGGGCAGCGCGTGGATGGACCGCCCGTCGAGCAGCACCCGCCCCTCGCGCGGCTTGAGCATCCGGGACAGCGCCCGCAGCAGCGTGGACTTGCCGCACGCGTTGGGCCCGACGATCACCGTGAACGAATGGTCGGGTATCTCGACCGACAGGTCCTTGGCGATCACCCGCTGGTCGTAGCCGAGGGTGACCGATTCGGCGCTGAGGCGTTGCATGCTCGTACTCCTGCTTGAACTACCGGAATCCGTAAGGAAGTCGGGGACGCTGTCGGCGGTCGCGGGGCGGCGGCTCATACTCGGCCCGCCCGGCGTTCGGTGACGAGGAGCCACAGCAGGTAGACGCCGCCGGCCATCCCGGTCAGCACCCCCACCGGAAGCGTGCTCTCGCCGAACAGCCGCTGCGCGCCCCAGTCCGCGACGACCAGGAGCGCCGCGCCCATGCAGGCGGAGGCGAGGACGTTGGGCCCGGTGGCACGGGTGAGGCGCCGGGCGAGCTGGGGCGCGGTCAGCGCGACGAAGGCGATGGGCCCGGCGGCCGCGGTCGCCGAGGCGTTGAGGAGCACGGCACAGAGCATCAGGACGGTACGGGTCCGCTGCACGGGCACACCCAGCGCGTACGCCGCGTCGTCACCCATCTCCAGCATCCGCAGCGGCCGAGCGTAAGTGAGGACCACCGGCAGGAGCACCACGAACAGGACGAGCAGCGGCCGGACCTGCGCCCAGTCGCGTCCGTCGAGGGAGCCGGTGAGCCAGACCATCGAGCGGGTGGCGTCGACCAGGGTGGACTTGGTGAGCAGATACTGGATGCCCGCGGTGAGCATCGCGGCGGCGCCGATGCCCACGAGGACGAGGCGGTAGCCGTGCACGCCCTTCTTCCACGCCAGCAGATAGACCGCCACACCGGTGGCGAGCCCGCCGGCCAGCGCGCCGAGCGAGACCGCGAACGCACCGCCGTGGAAGAACACGATGACGGTGAGCGCACCGACGGACGAGCCCTGTCCGAAGCCGATGACGTCCGGGCTGCCCAGCGGGTTGCGGGAGATCGACTGGAAGAGCGCGCCGGAGATCCCTAGGGAGGCACCGACCAGGAGCGCCACGAGCACGCGCGGCAGCCGCAGTTCGTTGATGATGAAGTCCTGCGCGGGCGTGCCCGATCCGGACAGGCCGCGCAGGACGTCGACGGGGGCGATGGCGAAGTCGCCGGTGCCGATCAGGACGACTCCGGCGGCGAGCGCCAGCAGGGCGAGAGCGCCGACGACGGCCAGGGCGCGCGGCTCGGCCCGGAAGGAGAGACCGCCGGGGGTACGGATCGCCTTCACAGTTGGGCCATCCTCTTGCGCCGTACGAGGTAGATGAAGACGGGCCCGCCGATGAGGGCGGTGACGATGCCGACCTGGAGTTCGGCGGGCCGCGTGATGATCCGCCCGACCACGTCGGAGCCGAGCAGCAGCACGGGCGAGAGCACGGCCGCGTACGGCAGGATCCATCGCAGGTCGGGCCCGGTGATGGCGCGCACGATGTGCGGGACCATGAGGCCGATGAAGACGATGGGACCGCAGGCGGCGGTCGCGGCCCCGCACAGCAGGGTGATCACGATCATGGACGCGACGCGGGTGCGGGTCAGGTGGGCGCCGAGCGCGCGGGCGGTGTCGTCGCCCATCGCCATCGCGTTGAGCGGGCGGGCGAGCAGCAGCGCGACGACGATTCCGACGAGGATGAACGGCGCGACCCTGCGGACGGTCGCCGCGTCCGCCGCGGCGAGCGAACCGACCTGCCAGAACCGGAGCTGGTTGAGGGCGGCGGAGTCGGTGAGCTGGACGGCGTTGACGTAGCCGTAGAGCGCGGCGCTCGCCGCCGTCCCGGCGAGCGCGAGCCGCACGGGCGTCGCGGCCCGGCTGCCGCCGAGCAGGTAGACGGCGGCCGACACGACGCCCGCGCCGAGGAACGCGAACCACACGTATCCGGTGAGGGAGTCGACCCCGAGGAAGCTGATCGCGGAGACCACGGCGGCGGCCGCTCCCGCGTTGACACCGAGGATGCCGGGCTCGGCGAGCGGGTTGCGGGTGAGCGCCTGCATGACCGCGCCGGCGAGCCCGAGCGCGGCCCCGACGAGCAGGCCCAGCAGGGTCCGCGGCACCCGTACGTCGTGGACGAGGATGTCGTTGGCGGTGCCCGAACCGTGGAAGAGGCCGTGCCAGACATCGCCGAGCGGCATGGGCTTCGCCCCGATCGCGATGCTCGCGACGGCGACGAGCGCCAGCGCGCCCACGGACGCGAACAGACCCGCGGCGCGCAGCGCACGGCGTGTCGCGGTCGGGGCCGGGGGCGCGGAGGTGGTCCCGTCGCGCGGCTGAGGAGGACTGTCTACCAACACGAAAGTTAGGTTAGCCTACCCTGCACTTTGCCGATCGCGCCCCGGCCGCGGGCTCACTTCACCGGTCGCGCCCCGGCCACGGGCTTCTCGGACCTCACAGCCCCAGGCGCGCCAGCACCTTCGCCGCATCCACGTCACACATGCCGTCCCCGGCATGGCTCCAGGCCGCCGCGCACAGCGCCCGGAGCCCGTCCATCGCTTCCCCGTCCCCGTCGAGCGCAAACGCCCCGTCGGCCACGGAGGCGGTCCACCCGCCGCATACGAACCCGTCGCCCTTTCCGGTCACTTCGGGCTGCCCGGTCAGAAGCCCGCGCAGATCGGCGTCGACGAAGGTGGGCCGGTGCTCGGGCCGGGCCGCCAGGAGCTGCGCGCCGTCCGTCACCCCGGTCAGCACGAGCAGGGAGTCGACACCGCCGTTGAACGCGCCCTCGATGTCCGTGTCGAGCCGGTCCCCGACGACCAGGGGCCGCTCGGCGCCGGTCCGCAGCACGGTCTCCCGGTGCATCGGCGGCAGCGGCTTTCCGGCCACCTGGGGCTCGGCGCCGGTGGCGATGCGTACGACCTCCACCGCGGCCCCGTTGCCGGGCGCGATCCCCCGCCCGCTCGGAATCGTCAGATCGACGTTCGACGCGAACCAGGGCAGGCCGCGGTTGACCGCGTACGAGGCCTCCGCGAACCGGGACCAGGTGAGGTCCGGGCCTCCGTAGCCCTGCACGACGGCCGCCGGATCGTCGTCGGCCGACTCCACCGGCACAAGACCGCGCTCGGACAGGGCGACGTGCAGCCCCTCGCCGCCGATCACCAACACCTTTGATCCCTGCGGGAGTTGATCCGACATCAGCCGTGCCACGGCCTGCGCCGAGGTGATCACATCGGTGGCTTGCGCGGGCACCCCGAGCTCCGTCAGGTGCTCGGCGACCGCGTCCGGTGTCCGCAGCGCGTTGTTGGTCACATAGGCGAGGTGCATCCCGCCGTCCCGCGCGTCGGCCAGCGCGTCGACGGCGTGGTCGATCGCCGCACCGCCCGCGTAGACGACCCCGTCCAGATCCAGCAGAGCCGTGTCGTAGGCCTCGTTCAGCGCCCGTTCGCTGCCACTCGGCTTGATCCGGCCGGTCTGGCTCATCTTCATCCACTCCTCGATCGATGCTCTGCCCCCGATCATCGCGCATGCCCCCACCCCACATACCATGCACGGATGAGCACAACTGGGCGTGCGGACCTCGGGCTGCGCCTGATCCCGTTCCGCGGACTGCGCTATGTTCCCGAGCGGGTCGGCAGCCTCGCCGCCGTGACCTCACCGCCGTACGACGTGGTGGTGCGCCCCGACGGCCTGCTCCACCTGGAGTCGGCGGATCCGTACAACATCGTGCGGCTGATCCTGCCGCAGGCCAGCTCGCCGGCCGCCCGCAACCAGCAGGCCGCGCTGACCCTGGACGACTGGCTCGACGAGGGCGTCCTCGCCCCCGACCCCGAGCCCGCCCTGTACGTCTACGAGCAGGAGGGCGACGGCATCCTGCAACGGGGCGTCATCGGTGCGCTCGCCCTGTCCGAACCGTCCGAGGGCGTCGTCCTGCCGCACGAGGACGTGATGCCGCACGTCGTGGAGGACCGTGCCGCGCTCATGCGCACGACCGCGGCCCACCTCGAACCCCTTCTCCTGACCTACCGCGGCGGGGACGCCCCGAGCGGCGCGACCGCCGTCATCGACCGCGCCATCGAGCGCGAGCCTCTGCTCCGCACGACCACGGAGGACGGTTTCCGCCACCGTCTGTGGGCCCTCACGGATCCGGCCGATCTCGCGGAGGTCCAGGCCGACCTGACCGCTCACCAGGCCGTCATCGCCGACGGCCACCACCGATGGGCCACCTATCTGCGTCTGCGCGACGAACAGACCTCGCCGGGCCCCTGGGACTTCGGCCTCGTCCTCCTGGTCGACACGGCGCGCTACCCGCTGCGCGTCCGCGCCATCCACCGCCTGCTGCACCGTCTCGCGGTGCCCAAGGCGCTCGCCGCGGTCACCGCGGCCGGCGCCTTCCGGGTCCGCACCCTCGACGTCCCGCTCGCCGGCGCCATGGAAGCGCTCGCGGAAGCAGCCGCCGAAGGCAACGTCTTCCTCCTCGCGGGCGACGGCCGCTTCCACCTCCTGGACCGCCCCGACGAGGCCCTGCTCGCCCGCACGATCCGCGCCGACCGGCCGCCGGCCTGGCGCTCGCTCGACGCGACGGTCCTCCACTCGACGCTGCTGGACGAGATCTGGCGCATCCCGGACACGCCGGAGGAGATCGCGTACATCCACGACACGGCGGCCGCCGTCGAACAGGCGGAGCGCCACGGCAAGACGGCGGTCCTGATGCACCCGGTCCGCGAGGAGGTCGTGCGCGACCTGGCGCGGCAGGGCGTCACGATGCCCCGCAAGTCGACGTCGTTCGGCCCGAAACCGGCCACGGGCCTGGTGCTGCGCAGCCTGACCGTGAACTGACCGACCCGGGAAACGAAAAAGAGGCGGCGCCCCGAAGGGCACCGCCTCTTTCGCCCTCATCACCGCTCGGACGTCACACGCCCGAGGATGCCGATGATTGGTCAGGCACCCTGGTCCGTGCCCTTGTCCTTGTCCGTGCCCCTGTCGTCCGTGTCCGCCGGAGCGGGCTCGTCCGTCACGGGCTCGGCCTTGACGGGCTCGGCCTTGACGGGCTCGGCCTTGACGGGCTCGGCCTTCGCGGGCTCGGCGTCGGCGGTCTCGTCAGCGGCGCGCACGAAGTCGGCGTCGTCGCCCTCGAACTCGTCCTCCTCCTCGCCCTCGTCGTCGAACTCGGGGTCCTCCGGCAGGTCCTCGGCCACCACGCGCGGGGCAACGGCGTCGCCGTCCACCTCGTCGTCCTCGACCATGGCGTCCACGAAGTCGACACCGTCCAGCTCGGCGAGGCGGTCGGAGGCGTCGGTCGTGCCGTCCTTGTCCGCCTCAAGGGCCTTGGCGAACCATTCGCGGGCCTCGTCCTCACGCGTCGCGGCGAGCAGCGCGTCGGCGTACGCGTAGCGCAGGCGCGCGGTCCAGGGCTGTACGGAGTTCGAGGCGAGCTCGGGGCTCTGCAGGGTCACGATGGCGGCGTCCAGCTGCCCCATGTCCCGACGCGCCCCGGCCACGACCAGGCGCATCTCGACCTGGCCGGGCTTGTCGAGCTTCTGCACCTCGGGCTCGCCGGCCATCGTCAGCGCCCGCTCGGGACGCCCGAGCCCACGCTCGCAGTCGGCCATGACGGGCCACAGCTCCACGGACCCGGTCATGCGACGCGCGGCACGGAACTCCGCGAGCGCCTCGGAGTACTTCTGCGTGGCGTACGCGGCGAACCCGGCGGCCTCGCGGACGGCGGCCACGCGGGAGGCGAGCCGCAGCGCGATGCGGGAGTACGCGTACGCCTGCTCGGGCTCCTCGTCGATGAGCCGGGCCACCATCACCAGGTTGCACGCGACCTCTTCGGCGAGCCCCTTGGGCAGGCTCATGAGCTCCTGACGCACGCCCTCGTCGATCTCGTTGCCGGTGACGTCCTCGTCGATCGGCAGCCGCTTGACGGGCTCGCGGTCCCGGTCACGGTCGCGGTCGTCCCGACGCCCGTAACCACCGCGGTCGTCCCGGCCACGGTCGTCGCGGCCGCGCTCGTCACGCCGGTCGTCACGCCCGCGGTAACCGCCGCGGTCGCCGCGGTCGTCGCGGCGGGGTGCGGGACGGTCGTCGCGGCGGAACCCACCACGGTCGTCGTCACGGCGCGGGGCCGGACGGTCGTCACGACGGGGGTACGAGCTGCCGCCGGCAGACCCGCCACGGTTGTCGTCGCGGCGGAACCCACCACGGTCGTCGTCACGGCGCGGGGCCGGACGGTCATCGCGGCGGAATCCACCACGGTCGTCGTCACGGCGCGGGGCCGGACGGTCGTCACGACGGGGGTAGGAGCTGCCACCGCCACGATTGTCGTCACGACGGGGGTACGAGCTGCCGCCACCACGATTGTCGTCGCGACGGAAGCCACCGCCGGAAGACCCGCCACGGTTGTCGTCGCGGCGGAATCCGCCACGGTCGTCGTCACGGCGCGGGGCCGGACGGTCGTCACGACGGGGGTAGGAGCTGCCACCGCCGGCGGGGCGACCACCACGGTCGTCGCGGCGGAATCCACCACGGTCGTCATCACGACGGGGAGCCGGACGGTCGTCACGACGCCCGTACGAGCTGCCGCCGGAAGACCCGCCACGGTTGTCGTCACGACGCCCGTAGGAGCCGCCGCCACCGCCACGGTTGTCATCACGACGGAACCCACCACGGTCGTCATCACGGCGAGGAGCCGGACGGTCATCGCGACGGAATCCGCCACGGTCGTCATCACGGCGAGGAGCCGGACGGTCGTCACGGCGCCCACCGAAGCCACCGCCACGATTGTCGTCACGACGGGGATACGAGCTGCCGCCGGAAGACCCGCCGCGGTTGTCGTCGCGGCGGAACCCACCACGGTCGTCATCACGACGGGGAGCCGGACGGTCGTCACGACGGGGGTACGAGCTGCCGCCGGAAGACCCGCCGCGGTTGTCGTCGCGGCGGAACCCACCACGGTCGTCGTCACGGCGCGGGGCCGGACGGTCGTCACGACGGGGGTAGGAGCCGCCGCCGGAAGACCCGCCACGGTTGTCGTCACGACGCCCGTAGGAGCCGCCGCCACCGCCACGGTTGTCATCACGACGGAACCCACCACGGTCGTCATCACGACGGGGAGCCGGACGGTCATCGCGACGCCCGTACGAGCTGCCGCCGCCGGCGGGCCGCCCGCCGCGGTCGTCGCGGCGCGGATATCCGCCGCCGGAGCCACCGCTGGAAGCGCCACCACTGGAGGAGCCACCACGACTGTCGTCACGACGCCCGCCGTAGCCACCCCGGTCGCGGTCGTTGTCACGCCGCGGACCGCGGTCGTCTCGACCACCGCGGTAGCCGCCCCGGTCGCCACCGTCCTGACGGCGCGGCTCGCGCTCCGGACGATCGTCGGGAGAGTTGGTGGACATCGTGACTCCTAGTCTTCGGGTACTGCAGTCATTCTCGCGCAGTCGGCTGCCCGACGCGCTTCGGCAAAGCAAAGCGGAAAAACAAAAGGACCCTTGGTCCCAGCATGAACGCTGGGACCAAGGGTCCTGAAATATTGTTCGGCGGCGTCCTACTCTCCCACAGGGTCCCCCCTGCAGTACCATCGGCGCTGAAAGGCTTAGCTTCCGGGTTCGGAATGTAACCGGGCGTTTCCCTAACGCTATGACCACCGAAACCCTATCGGTTTCGAGCGAACAAGCACACTTTTCAATTAAGTGGGTTCTGCTCAACCAGCAACTGTTCGTTGCTTCAGAACAAACACAGTGGACGCGAGCAACTGAGGACAAGCCCTCGGCCTATTAGTACCAGTCAGCTCCACCCGTTACCGGGCTTCCACATCTGGCCTATCAACCCAGTCGTCTACTGGGAGCCTTACCCTCTCAAGGAGGTGGGAACACTCATCTCGAAGCAGGCTTCCCGCTTAGATGCTTTCAGCGGTTATCCTTTCCGAACGTAGCCAACCAGCCATGCCCTTGGCAGGACAACTGGCACACCAGAGGTTCGTCCGTCCCGGTCCTCTCGTACTAGGGACAGCCCTTCTCAATGTTCCTGCGCGCGCAGCGGATAGGGACCGAACTGTCTCACGACGTTCTAAACCCAGCTCGCGTACCGCTTTAATGGGCGAACAGCCCAACCCTTGGGACCGACTCCAGCCCCAGGATGCGACGAGCCGACATCGAGGTGCCAAACCATCCCGTCGATATGGACTCTTGGGGAAGATCAGCCTGTTATCCCCGGGGTACCTTTTATCCGTTGAGCGACGGCGCTTCCACAAGCCACCGCCGGATCACTAGTCCCGACTTTCGTCCCTGCTCGACCCGTCGGTCTCACAGTCAAGCTCCCTTGTGCACTTACACTCAACACCTGATTGCCAACCAGGCTGAGGGAACCTTTGGGCGCCTCCGTTACTCTTTAGGAGGCAACCGCCCCAGTTAAACTACCCATCAGACACTGTCCCTGATCCGGATCACGGACCGAGGTTAGACATCCAGCACGACCAGAGTGGTATTTCAACGACGACTCCACAACCACTGGCGTGGCCGCTTCAAAGTCTCCCACCTATCCTACACAAGCCGAACCGAACACCAATATCAAACTGTAGTAAAGGTCCCGGGGTCTTTCCGTCCTGCTGCGCGAAACGAGCATCTTTACTCGTAGTGCAATTTCACCGGGCCTATGGTTGAGACAGTCGAGAAGTCGTTACGCCATTCGTGCAGGTCGGAACTTACCCGACAAGGAATTTCGCTACCTTAGGATGGTTATAGTTACCACCGCCGTTTACTGGCGCTTAAGTTCTCAGCTTCGCAACCCCGAAAGGTCACTAACCGGTCCCCTTAACGTTCCAGCACCGGGCAGGCGTCAGTCCGTATACATCGCCTTACGGCTTCGCACGGACCTGTGTTTTTAGTAAACAGTCGCTTCTCGCTGGTCTCTGCGGCCACCCCCAGCTCAGAGAGTAAATCTCATCACCGGTGATGGCCCCCCTTCTCCCGAAGTTACGGGGGCATTTTGCCGAGTTCCTTAACCATAGTTCACCCGAACGCCTCGGTATTCTCTACCTGACCACCTGAGTCGGTTTAGGGTACGGGCCGCCATGAAACTCGCTAGAGGCTTTTCTCGACAGCATAGGATCATCCACTTCACCACAATCGGCTCGGCATCAGGTCTCAGACTATGTGTTGTCCGGATTTGCCTAGACAACGTCCTACACCCTTACCCCGGGACAACCACCGCCCGGGTTGGACTACCTTCCTGCGTCACCCCATCGCTTACCTACTACAAGTCTGGGTCACCGGCTCCACTACTTTCCTTTCCCCGAAGGGTCCGGAACGGCTTCACGGGCTTAGCATCGCCTGATTCGATATTGGGCGTTTCAAAGCGGGTACCGGAATATCAACCGGTTGTCCATCGACTACGCCTGTCGGCCTCGCCTTAGGTCCCGACTTACCCTGGGCAGATCAGCTTGACCCAGGAACCCTTAGTCAATCGGCGCACACGTTTCTCACGTGTGTATCGCTACTCATGCCTGCATTCTCACTCGTGAACCGTCCACCACTAGCTTCCGCTGCAGCTTCACCCGGCACACGACGCTCCCCTACCCATCCATACAGGCGTTGGCCCTATGTGTATGAATGACACGACTTCGGCGGTACGCTTGAGCCCCGCTACATTGTCGGCGCGGAATCACTTGACCAGTGAGCTATTACGCACTCTTTCAAGGGTGGCTGCTTCTAAGCCAACCTCCTGGTTGTCTCTGCGACTCCACATCCTTTCCCACTTAGCGTACGCTTAGGGGCCTTAGTCGATGCTCTGGGCTGTTTCCCTCTCGACCATGGAGCTTATCCCCCACAGTCTCACTGCCGTGCTCTCACTTACCGGCATTCGGAGTTTGGCTAAGGTCAGTAACCCGGTAGGGCCCATCGCCTATCCAGTGCTCTACCTCCGGCAAGAAACACACGACGCTGCACCTAAATGCATTTCGGGGAGAACCAGCTATCACGGAGTTTGATTGGCCTTTCACCCCTAACCACAGGTCATCCCCCAGGTTTTCAACCCTGGTGGGTTCGGTCCTCCACGACCTCTTACAGCCGCTTCAACCTGCCCATGGCTAGATCACTCCGCTTCGGGTCTAGAGCGTGCAACTCAATCGCCCTGTTCGGACTCGCTTTCGCTACGGCTTCCCCACACGGGTTAACCTCGCTACACACCGCTAACTCGCAGGCTCATTCTTCAAAAGGCACGCAGTCACGACGCACTGAGTAAACTCAATGCGCGACGCTCCCACGGCTTGTAGGCACACGGTTTCAGGTACTATTTCACTCCGCTCCCGCGGTACTTTTCACCATTCCCTCACGGTACTATCCGCTATCGGTCACCAGGGAATATTTAGGCTTAGCGGGTGGTCCCGCCAGATTCACACGGGATTTCTCGGGCCCCGTGCTACTTGGGTGTCTCTCAAACGAGCCGTATGAATTTCAGCTACGGGGGTCTTACCCTCTACGCCGGACCTTTCGCATGTCCTTCGCCTATCCATACGGTTTCTGACTCGCCTCACAGCCGGCAGACTGTGAAAGAGAGATCCCACAACCCCGCATGCGCAACCCCTGCCGGGTATCACACGCATACGGTTTGGCCTCATCCGGTTTCGCTCGCCACTACTCCCGGAATCACGGTTGTTTTCTCTTCCTGAGGGTACTGAGATGTTTCACTTCCCCTCGTTCCCTCCACATACCCTATGTGTTCAGGTATGGGTGACAGCCCATGACGACTGCCGGGTTTCCCCATTCGGAAACCCCCGGATCAAAGCCTGGTTGACGGCTCCCCGGGGACTATCGTGGCCTCCCACGTCCTTCATCGGTTCCTGGTGCCAAGGCATCCACCGTGCGCCCTTAAAAACTTGGCCACAGATGCTCGCGTCCACTGTGCAGTTCTCAAACAACGACCAACCACCCATCACCCCACCAGAACCTGGTGAGTGCACTGGGGCCGGCGACCGAAGACCAGCGGGCAAAGCCCGTGCCTTCAGATACCCAACAGCGTGCCCGGCCCTCTCCGTCGCACCGACCCGCATTCCACGCTCCGAAGAGCAGTACTAGCGGCCCGAATTGACCAAGAGTGCCGAATAGTCAACGTTCCACCCATGAGCTGACCGTGCAGAACATTTGTCTGCAGACGGTGCTGTGCTCCTTAGAAAGGAGGTGATCCAGCCGCACCTTCCGGTACGGCTACCTTGTTACGACTTCGTCCCAATCGCCAGTCCCACCTTCGACAGCTCCCTCCCACAAGGGGTTGGGCCACCGGCTTCGGGTGTTACCGACTTTCGTGACGTGACGGGCGGTGTGTACAAGGCCCGGGAACGTATTCACCGCAGCAATGCTGATCTGCGATTACTAGCAACTCCGACTTCATGGGGTCGAGTTGCAGACCCCAATCCGAACTGAGACCGGCTTTTTGAGATTCGCTCCGCCTCGCGGCATCGCAGCTCTTTGTACCGGCCATTGTAGCACGTGTGCAGCCCAAGACATAAGGGGCATGATGACTTGACGTCGTCCCCACCTTCCTCCGAGTTGACCCCGGCAGTCTCCTGTGAGTCCCCATCACCCCGAAGGGCATGCTGGCAACACAGAACAAGGGTTGCGCTCGTTGCGGGACTTAACCCAACATCTCACGACACGAGCTGACGACAGCCATGCACCACCTGTATACCGACCACAAGGGGGGCACCATCTCTGATGCTTTCCGGTATATGTCAAGCCTTGGTAAGGTTCTTCGCGTTGCGTCGAATTAAGCCACATGCTCCGCTGCTTGTGCGGGCCCCCGTCAATTCCTTTGAGTTTTAGCCTTGCGGCCGTACTCCCCAGGCGGGGAACTTAATGCGTTAGCTGCGGCACCGACGACGTGGAATGTCGCCAACACCTAGTTCCCAACGTTTACGGCGTGGACTACCAGGGTATCTAATCCTGTTCGCTCCCCACGCTTTCGCTCCTCAGCGTCAGTAATGGCCCAGAGATCCGCCTTCGCCACCGGTGTTCCTCCTGATATCTGCGCATTTCACCGCTACACCAGGAATTCCGATCTCCCCTACCACACTCTAGCTAGCCCGTATCGAATGCAGACCCGGGGTTAAGCCCCGGGCTTTCACATCCGACGTGACAAGCCGCCTACGAGCTCTTTACGCCCAATAATTCCGGACAACGCTTGCGCCCTACGTATTACCGCGGCTGCTGGCACGTAGTTAGCCGGCGCTTCTTCTGCAGGTACCGTCACTTTCGCTTCTTCCCTGCTGAAAGAGGTTTACAACCCGAAGGCCGTCATCCCTCACGCGGCGTCGCTGCATCAGGCTTTCGCCCATTGTGCAATATTCCCCACTGCTGCCTCCCGTAGGAGTCTGGGCCGTGTCTCAGTCCCAGTGTGGCCGGTCGCCCTCTCAGGCCGGCTACCCGTCGTCGCCTTGGTAGGCCATTACCCCACCAACAAGCTGATAGGCCGCGGGCTCATCCTTCACCGCCGGAGCTTTTAACCCCTCAAAATGCTTTGAGGAGTGTTATCCGGTATTAGACCCCGTTTCCAGGGCTTGTCCCAGAGTGAAGGGCAGATTGCCCACGTGTTACTCACCCGTTCGCCACTAATCCACCCCGAAGGGCTTCATCGTTCGACTTGCATGTGTTAAGCACGCCGCCAGCGTTCGTCCTGAGCCAGGATCAAACTCTCCATGAATGTTTACCCGTAATCGGGTGCACACATCACGTAAGAGCGGGACGGAACCACCGGAATAAGGCGGCCCGTCCACAGCGTCCTCGCTGTGTAATCGCCTGCCGGCCACAAGGACCGACAGGACTTTTCAAAGGAACCTCGCTCCACCGAAATGGAGACGGGGTTGTCAATCTGGCGTTGACTTTTGGCACGCTGTTGAGTTCTCAAGGAACGGACGCTTCCTTTGTACTCACCCTCTCGGGCTTTCCTCCGGGCGCTTCCCTTCGGTATTTCGTGTTTCCGACTCTACCAGACACTTTCGTGTCCGATTCCCCGTCGAATTGGGGTTCGCTTCGAGTTCTTCGCTCTCGCGTTTCCCTCTCGGCGTGTCCACTACTTTAGCGGGTTTCCCCTGCTCTTCATAATCGAGTCATTCGAGTTCGAATTCAGGCATGCCGAAATTCGTACCCGTTGGGGTTCGATCGTAGGTAGTGGATGGCCGCCTGGGGATGCTGAACAGCAGGGCCCGTGTCAAGCGGCTCGGGCTACGTTAGGCGCCCCTAGAGGCCGAGTCAAGTTCGGCGTTTGCGCGGCTGATGGGCCCGGTACGGGCTCACCGTGGGGTCGTCCGCGATCCAGAAGCGCCACGGATGCGGAGCCCCGTCGCCGCCCACCCCGGTGCGGGGACCGCTGCGTACCAGGTCGGGCGGCGCGGGAGTGCCCGTGAGTACGGACAGAGGGGCATCGGGGCCGGCGCAGGCGTCCGTGCCGTTCAGGGCGCGGCCCACGTCAAGTGCCGTGGCCAGCCGTGCCGGGCCTTTGGCCAGTTCCCTGTCGTGGCGGGCCGAGAGTCGACGGGACCGGGCCAGTTCGGAGCCCTCCCGGATCTCCCCCGCCCTGAGCAGCACACCACTGGCCCGCCCCTCGGGGCCGCACACCAGGTTCAGGCAGTGCCACATCCCGTACGTGAAGTAGACGTACGCGTATCCCGGCGGGCCGAACATCACGTCGTTGCGGGGCGTGCGGCCGCGGAAGGCGTGCGAGCCCGGGTCGTTGGGGCCGTCGTAGGCCTCGACCTCCGTGAGGCGGAGCTCGATCGGGCCGTGCGGTGTGAGGCGTACCAGCGTGCGGCCCAGGAGATCGGGGGCGACCTCCAGGACAGGGCGGTCGAAGAAGTCCCGGGGAAGTGGCGTACGTTCGGTGGCCGCGATCATGCCGTACGAGCGTACTTGACCTCCTGAGGGAACCGGCGGTCGTCGTCACGCGTTCGTAGGGGTCGAGATCGAGCTGATTCATGGGGAAGGACGGGCATGGGGTTCAAGCGACTGCTGGCGAGTTTGGGGGCCGGCGGGGCGTCGGTGGAGACCGAGCTCACGGAGACCGACGTGGTGCCGGGCGGAGTCGTGCGGGGCGAGGTGCGGATCGCGGGCGGGTCGGTCGACCAGCGGATCGAGGGGCTGTCGGTGGGGCTGCAGGCCCGGGTCGAGGTCGAGGGCGGCGAGCACGAGCTCAAGCAGGACATCGAGTTCACCAAGGTCCGGCTCGGCGGGGCCTTCGAGGTGCGGGCGGGCGCCGTGCACGTGGTGCCGTTCGGGCTCGAAATCCCCTGGGAGACGCCCCTCACGGCGATCGACGGGCAGCAGCTGCGGGGCATGCACATCGGCGTGACGACGGAACTGGAGATCGCCCGTGCGCTCGACGCCGGCGACTTGGACCGCATCCAGGTGCATCCGCTCCCCGCGCAGCAGGCGATCCTGGACGCGTTCATCCGGCTCGGCTTCCGCTTCAAGAGCGCGGACATGGAGAAGGGCCACATCCGCGGGACGCGGCAGCGGCTGCCCTTCTACCAGGAGATCGAATTCCTCGCGCCGTCGCAGTACCGGGGTCTGAACCAGGTGGAGCTGACGTTCGTCGCGGACGACCGCGAGATGGACGTGATCCTGGAGATGGACAAGAAGCCGGGCCTGTTCAGCGAGGGCAGCGACTCCTACCGCTCGTTCCAGGTCGGCCTGCACGACTTCCAGGGGACGGACTGGCCGGCGTACCTCGATCAGTGGCTGGCCGAGGTCGGCGGGCGGCGCAACTGGTTCTAGGGGCCGACCCCCTAGGCTCGGTCCCACCAGTTGCTGCCGAATCAGGAGGTGCCGACGTGAGCGAGCTCAAGAGGCCGCCGCTTCCCCACGACTTCCATCCCGAGGTTCCGTCGTTCACCGTGGTGAGCGAGGACGTCGAGCCGGGTGCCGTGCTCAAGGACGCCCAGGTCCACGCCGCCGGGAACACATCGCCGCAGCTGCGGTGGGAGGGCTTTCCGGCGGGGACGAAGAGCTTCGCTGTGACGTGCTTCGATCCCGACGCGCCCACGGGCAGCGGGTTCTGGCACTGGTCGGTGTTCGACATTCCGGCGTCCGTGACCGAGCTGCCGGCGGGCGCGGGCAGCGGCACGTTCGAGGGGCTGCCGGCCGGTGCGGTGCAGGCGCGCAACGACTACGGATCGAAGGACTTCGGCGGGGCGGCGCCGCCGGCCGGCGAGACGCACCGCTACGTCTTCACGGTGTACGCGGTCGACACGGAGAAGCTGGGTCCCGACGCCGACACCCCGCCCGCGGCGGTCGGCTTCAATCTCCGCTTCCACACGCTCGGGCGGGCCCAGCTCGTCGCCGAGTACACCGCCCCCGCGGACAGCTGATCGCGCAGAGCCGATCGTTCGTTTTCTGTTTGCCCTGCCCTGGTCTTGGAGAGATCAGGGCAGGGCATTTTTCTGTCGTCGGCCCGGGTTCGCCGCCCGGACGGGCTCGGATATTGCGTTGTCCATCGTGGCGAGCCCGGCCAGAGTTGATCCAAGCCCGCCAGGGAGTGGGCCGGCACTACGGAGGTGGGCACGATGAGGGACACGCTGGTACTGAACGCGAGCTTCGAGCCGCTGTCGACGGTGACGCTCAACCGTGCCGTGGTGCTGGTCCTCCAGGACAAGGCGGTCGTCGAGCAGTCCCATCCCGGTCTGCGAGTGCGTGCGGCCGCCGTCGACATACCGGTGCCGCGGGTGATCCGGCTGTGCAGATACGTCCGGGTGCCCTTCCGAAGACACGCTCCGTGGTCGAGGCGGGGGGTGCTGATCAGGGACCAGCACCGGTGCGCGTACTGCGGGCGGCGCGCGACGACGGTGGACCACGTGGTGCCTCGGGCGCAGGGGGGCCGGGACGGCTGGCTGAACACGGTGGCCTCCTGCGCCGAGGACAACCACCGCAAGGCGGACCGTACGCCGGAGGAGGCGGGGATGCCGCTGCTGCGGCAGCCGTTCGTGCCGTCGCCCGCCGACGCGATGCTGCTCGCGATGGCGGCCGGGGACCGCTCGGAGCTGCCCGAGTGGCTGGCGACGGGTGCCGCGCCGGCTGCGTGACCCAGGGTTCAGGGTCCGGTTCAGGGGCCGGTTCAGGGGCCGGTTGGGGCTCCGGTTCAGGGGCCGCCTGACGGCCCTTCGAGATCCAACTGGCCCTTACTTCAGGGTCAGTTGGAGGATCGCGACGACGCCGACGGCAATGATCACGCCGCGTAGGACCGCCGGCTTGAGGCGGCGTCCGACCTTGGCGCCGATCTGGCCTCCTATGGTCGAGCCGGCGGCGATGAGCAGCACGGCCGTCCAGTTGAACTCGGCGACGAAGAGGAAGAAGACGGCCGCGATGCCGTTGACGACGGCGCCGAGGATGTTCTTGACGGCGTTGATGCGCTGCAGGCTGTCGGCCAGGAGAAGGCCCATCAGGGACAGGTAGAGGACGCCCTGGGCGGCGCCGAAGTAGCCGCCGTACATGCTGGCGAGGAAGAGGCCGGCGAGGAGTGCGGCGCCGCCCTCGGGGTGGGCCTCGGTGCCGCGCGCCTCGCGGCGGCGGGTGATGGCGGCGGCCAGGCGCGGCTGGAACAGGACGAGCACGAGGGCCAGGCCGACAAGGACGGGCACGATCGCGTCGAACGACGAGGACGGCAGCGCGAGCAGCAGGATCGCCCCGGCGAGCCCTCCGAGGAGGGCGGCGGCGCCGAGGCGGAGCACGCGGCGGGTCTGGCCGCGCAGTTCGTGGCGGTAGCCGATGGCACCGCTGATGGAGCCGGGGACGAGGCCCAGCGCGTTGGAGACGTTGGCGGTGATCGGTGGCAGGCCGGTCGCCAGGAGCACGGGGAAGGTGAGGAGCGTGCCGGATCCGACGATCGTGTTGATGGTGCCCGCGCCGATGCCGGCGGCGAGGACCGCGAGTGCTTCCCAGATGGACAAGGCCATCTCCTTACACGTTCAGTGAGTCGCCTCCCCGCCATGGAGGTCGAGGGGCCGCACTGATCATGCATGATGCGTGTACGGGGCAGTCAACTGGCCACGCCCCCCGGGTCGTTCAGGTGCCGGGGGGCCGGGGTGCCGGATGCCCCGGCCCCGGGCCCCTGGTCAGTCGACGGGGGGCTCTTCGCGGCGCTCGACGGTGCCGTTGCCCTGGTTGTTGCCGGTGTTGAAGCCGGGCATGCCGCCGCCGAGGTTGCCGAAGGCGCCGGAGAGGCCCTTGAGGGCGTCACCGATCTCGCTGGGCACGATCCAGAGCTTGTTGGCGTCGCCCTCGGCGATCTTCGGGAGCATCTGGAGGTACTGGTAGGAGAGCAGCTTCTGGTCGGGGTCGCCCGCGTGGATCGCCTCGAAGACCGTGCGGACGGCCTGGGCCTCGCCCTCGGCGCGCAGGGCGGCCGCCTTGGCCTCACCTTCGGCGCGCAGGATCGCGGACTGCTTCTCGCCCTCGGCGCGCAGGATCTCCGACTGCCGTACACCCTCCGCCTGGAGGATCGCGGCGCGCTTGTCACGGTCGGCGCGCATCTGCTTCTCCATCGAGTCCTGGATGGAGGTGGGCGGCTCGATGGCCTTGAGCTCGACGCGGTTGACGCGGATGCCCCACTTGCCGGTGGCCTCGTCGAGAACACCGCGCAGGGCCGCGTTGATCTCCTCGCGGGAGGTCAGGGTCCGCTCCAGGTCCATGCCGCCGATGATGTTGCGGAGCGTGGTGACGGTGAGCTGCTCGATCGCCTGGATGTAGCTGGCGACTTCGTAGGTGGCGGCGCGGGCGTCGGTCACCTGGTAGTAGATGACGGTGTCGATGTTGACGACCAGGTTGTCCTGGGTGATCACCGGCTGGGGCGGGAAGGGCACGACCTGCTCGCGGAGGTCGATCCGGTTGCGGATCGAGTCGATGAACGGGACCACGATGTTCAGTCCGGCGTTCAGCGTCCGCGTGTAGCGGCCGAAGCGCTCCACGATCGCGGCGCTGGCCTGCGGGATCACCTGGATGGTCTTGATCAGGGCGATGAAGACCAGCACCACCAGGATGATCAGGACGATGATGATCGGTTGCATCGCTTACCCCCGTGCCTCTCTTGCTCTCGAATGGCCCTGGAAACGTTGGCAGTTACCGGACCCGATGATCCTGGCATGGTTCACATGACGATGGCAGTGGCTCCGTCGATCTCGACCACGTCGACCTGTTGGCCGGGCTCGTAGACCCGCTCCGCGTCGAGCGCGCGGGCCGACCAGACCTCGCCCGCGAGTTTGATGCGGCCGCCCAGGGCGTCGACCCGTTCCAGGACGACGGCCTGACGGCCCTTCAACGCCTCGGTGCCGGTGGCCAGTTGGGGGCGCTGCGCGCGGTGGCGGGCGGCGATGGGGCGTACGACGGCGATGAGCGCGACCGAGACGGCCACGAACAGGAGCACCTGTCCGACGGGGCCGAGACCGAGGCCCGCACCGATGGCGGCGGCGACCGCGCCGAGCGCCATCATGCCGAACTCGGGCATGACGGTCAGGACGAGGGGGATGCCGAGCCCCGCCGCGGCTACCAGCCACCAAACCCATGCCTCGATGTCCACCAGGTCATGGTAGGTGCGGGGCTGTCCTCACCAACAGTGCACACCGTGGGCGCACGCGGGCGCCGCGCGCGGACGGTGCGCGCCGACGGTCCACGGGGATCGGTGGTCCCGGGGGCCGGTTGACGCGGTCAGCTCAGCGGGAGGCCCGTCGCCGTGTAGCGGTCGCCGCGGTGCTCCACGAGGAGCGGGAGGCCGAAGCAGAGGGAGAGGTTGCGGGAGGTGAGCTCGGTCTCCATGGGGCCCGCGGCGAGCACCTTGCCCTGGCGGATCATGAGGACATGGGTGAAGCCGGGGGCGATCTCCTCGACGTGGTGCGTGACCATGATCATCGAGGGCGCGTACGGGTCGCGGGCGAGGCGGCCGAGGCGGCGGACCAGGTCCTCGCGGCCGCCGAGGTCGAGGCCCGCGGCGGGCTCGTCCAGGAGGAGGAGCTCGGGGTCGGTCATCATGGCGCGGGCGATCAGGGTGCGCTTGCGCTCGCCCTCGGAGAGCGTGCCGAACTTGCGGTCGAGGAAGTCCGTCATCCCGAGGCGGTCGAGAAAGGCGCGGGCGCGGTCCTCGTCGACGGCTTCGTACTGTTCCTGCCAGGTGGCGGTCATGCCGTACGCGGCGGTGAGCACCGTCTGCAGCACGGTCTGGCGCTTGGGGAGCTTGTCGGCCATCGCGACGCCGGCCATGCCGATGCGCGGGCGCAGCTCGAAGACATCGACCCGGCCGAGCTGCTCGCCGAGGATCTTGGCGGTGCCGGCGCTCGGGAAGAGGTAGCTGGAGGCGATGTTGAGGAGGGTGGTCTTGCCGGCGCCGTTGGGGCCGAGGATGACCCAGCGCTCGCCTTCCTTGACCGACCAGGAGACGTCGTCCACCAGAGCGCGTCCGTCGCGGACCACGGATACGTCCACCAGCTCCAGTACATCGCTCATGAGCGCGTTGTCTCCCCATGCCATCGTCGTGAGTTCGCGAGTGCGGTGCGGGGCGCGCCTGTGGGCGCGGTCCCCAGGGGAAAACCTACGCCACTGGCGAAGTGATCCCGCCTCTAGGTCCGGTCGTGCGGTTTCTCTACGCTTGGGGCCATGTTCTCGGAACCACGTTCAGGTCGGCTGGCCGCTTGGGGAAACGCCCTGTTGGCCGGAAATGTCTCACCGGACGACGCGGCGCTCGCGATCGTCGGGGACGACGCGGTGCACCGCGTCGAGGGCCTGCCCGGCGAGTCCGCTCCCGTGGGGCTCACGCTGGCGCTCGGGCGGCTGCGGGGCCTCGGGGTGAGCGGCTGGCGCGTCGCGCTCCCGGCGGCCGGGCATCCGCTCGGGCTGAGCGGTCCCGCGGAGTTCAATGCCCGTGCGCTCGCGGCCGAGGAGGCCGTGGTCGGTTTCGGCGCGCCGTACGGGCTCGTGCCCGAGCTGTACGAGGCGGGGCCCGCGGGGGACGTGCACACGGAGGTCGTCTGGCACTGCCTCGCTGTGCGGCAGGCGCCGCCCGCCGACGTGCCCTCGCTCGGCGAGGCGGAGCGCGAGCTCGCGGAGGCGCTGCGGGAGGCGACGGTCGCGCTGACCCGGCTCGACGTGGCGGGATCGGGTCCGGCCGCCGCGGCGGCGATCGACGCGTACCGCGCACGGGCCGAGGGCCCCGACGAGGAGGTGCTCGCGCCGGGCTATCCGCCGCGCGCGGTCCGGGTCCTGGAGCTGGCCCGGCGGGTGGGCCTGCTGGTGTCGCTGGCGTACGCGAACGGGCACGGCGGCGCGGTGAGCGCGTCGGAGATCGCGGCGCGGGCGGAGGCGTTGCGGCCGGTGGAGCGGGTTGCTCGGCGGGCGAGGGTGGCGGCGTACAACGCGTACGTGGAGGAGCGCGAGCGAAACCGGGGCTAGCCCCGCCCGGCCCGTGCGGCTACTTGAGGGTGCGGCTCCCTGCGGGCTCCACCCCCAGACCCCCGTTCGCGTCCTAAGGGCGCTCGTCCTCAATCTCCCCCAAGGCCTCAAGGGCCAGTGGCCCCCATGACAGGCCGAGGATGTGCACGCTGCCCGGTCCCGGATGCCCAAGGGGCGCGGGGAACTGCGCGTCCAGCCCGCACCGGGCCCGCACCCGAAAGCGGACCGGGTTTCAGGGGCGCGGGGAACTGCGCGGGACGCGGGCACGGTCCGCACACGAAAGCCGGCCGTCAAGGGGGGCGGGGAACTGCGCCGGACGCGATCGGGGGCGCGCCGCGGCCCCCGGGCAGAGGCTCGGGGGCCGGGGCGCACCGCTTGGCGGGGGCGGTCAGAAGTTGGAGCTCTGGTTTCCGAAGACCGGGTTCAGAACGCCGATCACGTTGACCGTGTTGCCCGTGGCGTTCACCGGCACGTGCACCGGCACCTGGACCACGTTGCCGGAGACGACGCCCGGGGAGCGCTCGGCCTTGCCGTCGGCCTGGGCCCCGCCGTGGGCGGAGGCCGCGCCGGTCGCGGCGGCGAGGGCGCCGCCGGCGAGCACGGTGACGGCGAGAGCCTTGTTGAGCTTCATGGTGTGGATCCTCCTGGTCGTCGCCGCGACCAGCCGTCGCGGCATGCCATGGAGAACGCGCGGCACCCTCAAGGGATGCGCTATGTGGGTGACATTTACACGACGGTATGAATCTCGCACCGGACCCTGACGGTCCGCTTCGGTCCGCGTCGGGTCCGCGTCGCGTCCGCGTCGGGTCCGCGCCGGGTCCGCTTTCGGTTCCTGTCCCGGGGATCAGCCGGTCACGCCGTGCCGCACCGCCCAGAGCGCGGCCTGGGTGCGGTCGGCGAGGTCCAGCTTCATCAGGATGTTCGAGACGTGGGTCTTGACCGTCTTCTCGGACAGGACGAGGTGGCGGGCGATCTCCCGGTTGGAGCGGCCGTCGGCGATCAGGGCCAGGACCTCCTTCTCCCGCTCGGTCAGGGTCGTGCCGCGCCCGGTGCCGCCGTGGCCGTCGTCCTGGCTGAGCAGGGCGCCCGCGACCTCCGGCTGGAGCAGCACGTGCCCGGCGTGCACCGAGCGGATCGCTCCGGCCAGCGCCTCCGGGTCGACGTCCTTGTATACGTAGCCGGACGCACCGCCGCGCAGGGCGGGAACGACCGTGCGCTGCTCGGTGAAGCTGGTGACGATGAGGACCTTCGCCGGGTTAGCGAGTTCGCGGAGCTTGCGCAGGGCCTCGATGCCGTCCATGCCCGGCATCTTCACGTCCATCAGGACGACGTCCGGCCTCAGCTCCTCGGCGCGGGCCACGCCCTCGGCGCCGTCGGACGCCTCCCCCACCACCTCTATGTCGTCCTGAACTTCCAGGAACGTACGCAGTCCGCGGCGGACCACCTGGTGGTCGTCCACGAGCAGGACCCGGATCACCTTGTCAGCCACCGGGGACCTCCATCTCGATCGTGGCGCCCTCGCCGGGTGCCGAATGCACGGTGAGCCTGCCGCCGACCCCGCTCGCCCGGTGCCGCATCGACACCAGGCCGAGGTGGCGGCCCGCCCGGCGGACCAGGCTCGGCTCGAAACCCCGGCCGTCGTCGGTGACCCGCAGCACGGCGCCCTGGCCCGCGCGCTCCAGGACGACGTCGACCCGGCCGGCTCCCGAGTGGCGCAGCGCGTTGTGCAGGGCCTCCTGGGCGACTCTCAGCAGGGCCTCCTCCTGGGCCGGCGGCAGGGCCCGCACGCCGAGGTTGTCGAAGGTGACGCGGGCGGCGTGCGCCCGGTCCAGGACTTGGATGTGGGTGCGCAGGGTGTGCACGAGGCCGTCCTCCTCCAGGGCGGCGGGCCTCAACTCCACGACGGCGGCGCGCAGTTCGTCGGCCGCCTCGGCAGCGAGGGCGGTGACCTGCTGGAGCTCGCCCTTGGCGCGGGCCGGGTCGCGGTCGACGAGGGCGGCGGCGGCCTGGGCGGTCAGGCGGAGCGAGAAGAGCTTCTGGCTGACCGCGTCGTGCAGCTCGTGGGCGAGGCGGGAGCGCTCCTCGGCGATGGTCAGCTCGCGGCTGCGTTCGTAGAGCCGGGCGTTGGTGAGGGCGATCGCGGCGTGCTGGGCGAGCAGGCGGAGCAGCTCCTCGTCGTGCTCGGTGAAGCCGCAGCCGCCTTCCGGTTTGGGGCAGCGCTTGTTGGCGAGGAAGAGGGCGCCCAGCGTCTCCTCGCCGTCACGGATCGGCATGCCGAGGAAGTCGGACATGTCGGGGTGGGCGGAGGGCCAGCCCTCGAAGCGGGGGTCCTTGCGGACGTCGGCGAGGCGCTCGGCCTTCTCCTCGTGGAGCATCGCGGCGAGGATGCCGTGCTGGCGCGGCAGCGGCCCGATCGCCCGCCACTGCTCGTCGCTGACGCCGTCGACGACGAACTGCGCGAAGCCGCCGTGGTCGTCGGGGACGCCGAGCGCCGCGTACTGCGCGTTCAGAAGCTCGCGGGCCGACGCGGTGATCGTCTTGAGGACGTCCCCGACCTCCAGGTGCCGGCTCATCGCGAGCAGCGCGGTGCTCACGGCGGCGAGGCCCGCGCTCGGCGAGGGGCTCTGCCCTGGTCCGGCGGGGTGCGCGGGTCGGGGACGGCTCATGTGGTCACCGTACCGGCGGGGTGTGACAGCGCGCCTCGGCCGGTGGTCGGCCGCGACTGGGCCGCAGGACCTAGGCCGAAGTTCCTCGCGGGGTGGGCCCCGCGTCCGACGCGGGGCGGGTGTGTCCGGCGCCACCGTGGACCCATCGACGAACACCTCGTCGGTGGCTCGAAGGACAGCTCGATGAACGAAGGGGTCGGACATCATGCCGGTTGCAATCATCACAGGGGCCTCGAAGGGGCTCGGCCGGGCCCTCGCCACGGCCTTGGCCCAGCGGGGCTGGGATCTGGTCCTGGACGCAAGGACGGGCCCCGTACTCACGGAGGCGGCGCGCGGACTCGGCCCGTACGGCACGAGGGTCGTGGCGCTGACGGGCGACGTCACGGACGCCGGGCACCGCGCGGAGCTGGTGGCGGCGGCGCGCCGGCTCGGCGGGCTCGACCTCCTGGTGCACAACGCCTCCGCCCTGGGCGCCGAGCCGCTCGTACGCCTCGCGGAGCTGGAACTCGCGGGGCTGCGCGCCGCGCTCGAGACCAATGTGGTGGCGGCGCTCGGGCTGGTCCGCGATGCGCTGCCCATGCTGCGCGCGTCGGCCGCGGGCGCGCTGGTCGCGGTCAGTTCGGACGCGGCGGCCGAGGCGTACGCGACATGGGGCGGGTACGGGGCCTCGAAGGCGGCGCTCGACCAGCTGGCCGCGGTCCTCGCCGTGGAGGAGCCCGGCCTTCGGGTGTGGGCGGTGGACCCGGGCGACATGCGCACCGATCTGTACGCGGCGGCGGTGCCGGGCGACGGCGCCGAGCGGCCGGAGCCCTCGGCGGTGGTGCCGGGCTTCCTTCGGCTGCTCGACGAGCGGCCGGCGAGCGGCCGCTACAGCGCCCCCTCGCTCGCGGAGCCCTCGCCCGGTGCAGGGACAACGCGTCCGGCGCTCTCCCAGGACGCCTTCGCGGTGGCCGCTCCGGGGGACGGCACGGGAAGGGCCGCGCGATGACGGTGCCCATGGTGGTGCGGGTGCCTGAGGAGCTCCTCGCCTCGGTGCCGGCCGAGGTGCGCGGGGCGGGCCGCGACGACGTACGGCTCATGGTGTCGCGCGGCGAAGCCGTATCGCACCACGCCTTCCGCGACCTGGCGGGGCAGTTGCGCGCCGGTGACGTGCTGGTCGTCAACACCTCGCGGACACTGCCCGCGGCGGTCGACGCCACGGTGGCGGGCCGGCCGGTGGTGGTGCACTTCTCGACGCTCGGCCCGGACGGGCGCTGGGCGGTGGAGCTGCGGACGCCGACGGCCGCGGGGAGCACGCGGCGGCGCCACGGGGACCGGGCGGGCACGGTCGTGGCGCTGCCCGGCGGGCAGCGGCTCGTGCTGGACGCGGCGCTGAGCCCGGACCGGCTGTGGTGGGCGCGGGTGTCGGCGGCGGATGTGCCGGGGCTCATGCACCGGTACGGGCGGCCCATCCGGTACGGGTACACCGAGCGGGACCAGCCGCTGGCCGCGTACCAGACGGTGTTCGCGCTGTCCGCGCCCGGCGGGCTCGGTTCGGCGGAGATGCCGAGTGCGGCGCGCCCGTTCACGGCCGGGACGGTCGCCGATCTCGTGCGGCGCGGGGTGTGGTTCGCGCCGGTCACGCTGCACACGGGGGTGGCGTCGGCGGAGGCGCACGAGCCGCCGTATCCGGAGCGCTTCGGGGTGCCGCAGGAGACGGCCCGGGTGGTGAACGCGGCCAGGGCGGGCGGTGGCCGGGTCGTCGCGGTGGGGACCACGGCGGTGCGCGCCCTGGAATCGGCGGCCGGGGCCGACGGTCTGGTGCGGGGGGCGACGGGCTGGACCGATGTCGTGGTGACGCCGGAGCGCGGGGTGCGGGTGGTGGACGGCCTGCTGACCGGGCTCCACGAGCCGGAGGCCTCGCATCTGCTGATGCTGGAGGCGATCGCCGGGCGGACGGCGCTGGCCGTCGCCTACGACCAGGCGTTGAGCCGGCTCTACCTGTGGCACGAGTTCGGCGACGTCCACCTCATCCTCCCGGAGGAGAACCCTCACCGTGCGCATTGCTCCAGCAACGTGGGGTGAAAATGTTACGGGCCCGATGTGAGCCCGCGCATAGGACGCACATCACTTACGAAGGCTGCTAGTGGACGAATAAAGACGGTGTGAGCCGCTGTGGAGTGGGTACGAGGCGCCTTTCGCGCCGGGGTGATCCACTACCTGGCTTCGTATGTAGCACCTTTGCCACGAGATTTTGCGGCCGCTAACAATGGCTCTCGTCGCACAGCGCTGCGGCCAACCGCCGCGGCGCTTTGCTGCGCCGTCCCCAGTCATTCGGAAGAGGTCCAACAGCCATGCCCGAGTCCAGCAACCCCGGTCATAGCCGTCTCGACAAGACGCACAAGATTTCGATCGCCGGTGTAGCCGCCCTTGGCGCCGCCGCCCTCGCTCTCTCGGTCTTCCCGGGGACGGGCCAGTCGGAAAGCGCCGCTGCCGCGGAGCCCGCCGCCTACGTGGTCAGCACGAAGACGGTCTCGCAGAACATCTCCAAGCAGCAGGTCACCGCGGACAAGCAGGCCAAGGACGCCGCGAAGGCCAAGGCCACCGCGGACGCCAAGGCGAAGGCCGCGGCCGACGCGAAGAAGCGTGACGAGGCCGCAGCGGCCAGCCGCTCCGCCGCCCGCAAGCCCGTCTACGCCAACAACCTCGACGGCTGGATCCGCCAGTCCCTCGACATCATGAAGAGCAAGGGCATCCCGGGCACCTACGACGGTCTGCACCGCAACATCATGCGCGAGTCGACCGGCAACCCGATGGCCATCAACGGCTGGGACATCAACGCCATCAACGGCATCCCGTCCAAGGGTCTGCTCCAGGTCATCCAGCCGACCTTCAACGCGTACCACGTGGCCGGCACGTCGTGGAACATCTACGACCCGGTCGCCAACATCACCGCCGCCGCCAACTACGCGGCCGACAAGTACGGCTCGATGGACAACGTCAACAGCGCCTACTGAGTGACGCAGGGCGACGTACGCGACGCCGAAGGGCGGCACCCCGTGCGGGGTGCCGCCCTTCGGCGTCCGGCGTACGCGGTTACTTGCGCATGACCTCGGGCTCGTGGCGGCGCAGCAGGCGCGCCACGAGGAAGCCGAGGACGATGCCGATGACGAGCAGCACCGAGATGTTCACGAACCACTGGGTGGCGTCGTGCTTCCACAGCGGGTCGAGATTGGTCGGGTCGCTCTGGTCCATCGGCGCCATCAGGTGCGAGAGGTCGAGCGTCGTGCCGACGCCGGCGATGGCCCAGCGCGACGGCATCAGCCAGGCGAACTGCTCAAGGCCCACCGAGTCGTACAGCTTGAACAGGATGCCGGTGAAGACGACCTGCACGATGGCGAACATGACCAGGAGCGGCATCGTCTTCTCGGAGGTCTTCACCAGCGAGGAGATGATCAGGCCGAACATCATCGAGGTGAAGCCGAGCGCGATCACGACCAGGCACATCTCGACCGCGGGCGGCATCACCAGGCCCTCGGCGGGCAGCTTGCGCGTGGAGAAGCCGATCACGCAGAGGATCACGCCCTGGAAGGCCGTGATGACACCGAGCACCAGGATCTTGGACATCAGGTACGCCGAGCGGGACAGGCCGGTGGCCCGTTCCCGTTCGTAGATGACCCGTTCCTTGATCAGTTCTCGTACGGAGTTGGCCGCGCCGGAGAAGCACATGCCGACGGCGAGGATCAGCATGATCGTGCCGGCGTCGCCGTTGAACCGGGACGGCGGGGTCGGCGGCGCGAGCCCGAACTTCGCCGGGATGACGACACTGACCGAGCCGATCACCGCGGGCAGGGCCACCGACAGGGCGAGGAAGCCCTTGTCGGAGGCGATGACGGAGACGTAGCGGCGCATCAGCGTCCACAGCTGGGAGACCCAGCCCTGGGGCTTGGGCGGCTTCATCGCCTGGGCCGGTGGCATCTGCACCGACTGCGGGGCGACGGCGTCGATGTCCGCGGCGTACATCTGGTAGTGCTGCGAGCCCTTCCAGCGGCCCGCCCAGTCGTAGTCGCGGTAGCTCTCGAAGGCGGAGAAGACGTCGGCCCAGGTCCCGTAACCGAAGAAGTTCAGTGCCTCCTCGGGCGGCCCGAAGTAGGCGACCGAGCCGCCCGGCGCCATCACGAGCAGCTTGTCGCAGATCGCGAGCTCGGCCACCGAGTGGGTCACCACGAGGACGGTGCGGCCGTCGTCGGCGAGGCCGCGCAGGAGCTGCATGACGTCGCGGTCCATGCCCGGGTCGAGACCCGAGGTGGGCTCGTCGAGGAAGATCAGCGACGGCTTGGTGAGGAGCTCAAGGGCGACCGAGACGCGCTTGCGCTGGCCACCGGAGAGGGAGGTGACCTTCTTCTCCTTGTGGATGTCCAGCTTGAGCTCGCGCAGCACCTCGTCGATGCGCTGCTGGCGCTCGGTCTCGGTGGTGTCGGCGGGGAAGCGCAGCTTGGCCGCGTACTTCAGCGCCTTCTTGACGGTCAGCTCCTTGTGCAGGATGTCGTCCTGCGGGACCAGACCGATGCGCTGGCGGAGCTCGGCGAACTGCTTGTAGAGGTTGCGGTTGTCGTAGAGGACGTCGCCCTTGTTGGCGGGCCGGTAGCCGGTGAGCGCCTTGAGCAGGGTCGACTTTCCGGAGCCCGAGGGGCCGATGACCGCGATGAGGGACTTCTCGGGGACGCCGAAGGAGACGTCCTTGAGGATGTCCTTGCCTCCGTCGACCGTGACGGTCAGGCCACGGGCGGAGAAGGAGACGTCACCGGTGTCGACGAACTCTTCGAGGCGGTCGCCGACGATGCGGAAGGTCGAGTGGCCGACGCCGACGATGTCCTGCGGGCCGAGCAGGATGCTGCCGCCCTTGGCGATCGGCTGACCGTTGACATAGGTGCCGTTGTGGGAGCCGAGGTCACGGATCTCCATCCGGCCGTCGGGCGTCGCGTGGAACTCGGCGTGGTGACGCGAGACCTGGAGGTCGGAGACGACCAGCTCGTTCTCCAGGGCACGGCCGATGCGCATGACACGGCCGAGCGCGACCTGGTGGAACGTGGTCGGGCTGCGGTCCCCGTACACGGGCGGGGTGCCCGCGGGGCCGTCGCCCTGGTGCGGGAACTGCGGCTGCTGCTGTTGCTGCTGCCAGGACTGCTGCGGCGCCTGCGGCTGCTGCGGCCATCCCCCCTGCTGGGGCGGGGCCTGCTGCGGTTGCGGATGGACGGGGGCCGCCTGCGCCTGCTGGGCGGGGGCGGGCTGGGCGTAGGCGGCCGCGGCGGCACCGGACAGATTCAGCCGCGGGCCGTCGGTCGCGTTGCCGAGGTGGACCGAGGAGCCGGGAGCGATGTCCATCTGATGGATGCGCTGGCCCCGCACATAGGTGCCGTTGGTGGATCCGTGGTCCTCGATGACCCAACTGCGGCCGCTCCAGCTGATCGTGGCGTGCCGCCACGAGACTCTGGCGTCGTCCACGACGAGGTCACCCTGCGGATCACGTCCCAGGGTGTACGACCTGGACGGATCGAGCGTCCAGGTGCTGCCATTCAATTCCAGTACGAGTTCCGGCACTCCAGCCCCACTTGTCGTCCCCCGAAAGACCTCCGCGCCGGAGGCCCGTTACTCCCGACACCGGGAGTCTAGGGATGGTGAACATCGTGGGGAACTATTTCAGGCCCGGCCTCGTATCCGAAACCCGGGCCTTGTGAATTAGGTGCACAGACCGGGCACAGTCCCGTCGCGGTCCTGCAACAGGGCTCCGGAACGCCCTCATTGGCATAGGACAAAAGCCCATTGAGGGCGGTAAGAGACCATGACTGCGGACGGATCATGATGTGCGCCCATAAAGGGTGCCTATGCGGCTCAAAAGGATCCGGCCCCGCAAGGCGCCGTCACCAGCCGGCCGAGCCGGTCGGCCGGGCCGGCCGGCCACGGGCGGGACCTGGCGGGACCGAGCCCGGAGAGGTCGCCCCGGCGCCGACCGGGGCCGTTGGAGGGAGCCCTGTCCGCTGGGCGGGACGGCGTGCGGGGCGGGCGCCGGGGCCGGATACGGTGGAGGCACCATGACGCCATCGCCCCTGCCCCCCGCCGGCCGGAGCTCCGACGCCGGTCAGAGCTCTGACGTACCGACGCTCCTCGTCAAGATCTTCGGCAAGGACCGTCCGGGCATCACCGCCGGGCTCTTCGACACCCTCGCCGCCTACGCCGTCGACGTCGTCGACATCGAACAGGTCGTCTCCCGCGGCCGCCTCGTGCTGTGCGCGCTCGTCACCGAGCCGACCGTGGCGACCCCGGGCGAGCTGCGCGCGACCGTGCACAGCTGGGCCGATTCGCTCAAGCTGGAAGCCGAGATCATCTCCGGCATCGGCGACAACAGGCCGCGCGGCAGCGGCCGTTCGCACGTCACGGTGCTCGGCCACCCGCTGACCGCCGAGTCCACGGCGGCCATAGCGGCCCGTATCGCCGGCACCGGCGGCAACATCGACCGCATCTTCCGGCTCGCCAAGTACCCGGTCACGGCAGTGGAGTTCGCCGTGTCGGGTGTGGCGACGGGGACGCTGCGCACCGCGCTCGCGACCGAGGCCGCCGCCCTCGGGGTGGACGTGGCCGTCGTCTCGGCGGGTCTGCACCGGCGGGCCCAGCGGCTCGTCGTGATGGACGTCGACTCCACGCTGATCCAGGACGAGGTCATCGAGCTGTTCGCGGCGCACGCCGGCTGCGAGGACGAGGTCGCCGGGGTGACGGCCGCCGCGATGCGCGGCGAGCTGGACTTCGAGCAGTCGCTGCACGCCCGGGTGGCGCTGCTGCGCGGCCTCGACGTCTCGGTGGTGGACAAGGTGCGGGCGGAGGTCCGGCTGACGCCGGGCGCCCGCACTCTGGTCCGTACGCTCAAGGCGCTCGGCTATCAGGTCGGCGTGGTGTCCGGCGGGTTCACCCAGGTCACCGACGGGCTCAAGGACGAGCTCGGGCTCGACTTCGCCTCCGCCAACACCCTGGAGATCGAGGACGGCAAGTTCACCGGCCGGGTCACCGGCGAGATCGTGGACCGGGCCGGCAAGGCGCGGCTGCTGCGGGAGTTCGCCGCGCAGGCCGGGGTGCCGCTGGCGCAGACCGTGGCGATCGGTGACGGCGCCAACGACCTCGACATGCTGAACGCGGCGGGCCTCGGCGTCGCCTTCAACGCCAAGCCCGTGGTGCGGGAGGCCGCGCACACCGCGGTGAACGTGCCCTTCCTCGACACCGTGCTCTATCTGCTCGGCATCACCCGCGAAGAGGTCGAGGCCGCCGACGGCGTCCTGGACTGAGCCCGCCCCGCACGGCACGCGAAAGGCCCCGGCGGTGCGCCGGGGCCTTCGTCTCGTCGTGGAGCAGCGGGGTCGCGGTCCGCAACCGTTCGCGGAGCGGCCCCGCATCGGCGGCTCAGGCGTGCGGTGCCCAGAACTGGACGAGCTTGGCCACGCCGTGCTCGACGGACTTCCAGGAGCCGTCGAAGGTGAGCACGGCGATGGCGGAGGTCGGGAAGCCGCTGCGGTTCATCCGCGACAGCACATCGCCCTCGGCCTGGCCCGCGAGCGCGTCGGCGAGCGCGTGCATGCCGGGGTTGTGCCCGATGAGCACCAGGTCGGCGACCTCGTCGGGCGTCTCGTTGAGCAGCGCGATCAGATCGCCGAGGGAGGCTTCGTACATCCTGTCCTCGTACACCGTCTTGGGGCGGTGCGCGAGTTCGTGCACGGCGAGCTTCCAGGTCTCGCGGGTCCTGAGCGCGCTGGAGCAGAGGGCGAGGTCGAAGGCGATGCCGGACTCCGCGAGGTGACGGCCCGCGGCCGGGGCGTCCGCCCGGCCGCGCTCGGCGAGCGGCCGGTCGTGGTCGGACACCTCGGGCCAGTCGGCCTTGGCGTGCCTGAGGAGGACGATCCTGTGCGGTGTGTCGGCGCTCATACCGTCCAGCTTCGCATGAATCAGGCCAACGGGCGCACGGTGTTGGAGGGCTCGGCCCGCTAGTTCGCGAGGGTGTGCTGGATGCGGGCGACGAGGTGGTTGAGGGTGCCGTCGCCGGAGGCCGCGTGGGCGTCACCCGATCCCACGACGAGCGCGAGGAGCACGAAGAACGCGATGGCGGGCAGCACCACGCCCCACCACGGCAGCTTGAAGTCGACGCCACCGGCGGTCGGTTGGGGGGACCTGGGGTGGGTGTGGGCCGACATGACCGCCTCCGTGGATTGCGGGTTCGAGTGCCGCGTACGAACCGGTCGTTCGCCGCACGTCAGAATCTACGGATCCGCCGGGTCCCGCCCCATCCGGTGACCCACCCACTTCACCCTGACCCTGACCCCCTAGGGGATGGTGGGGCTAGCCCCACCACGGCCGGGCCGGGGCCGGGCGAGCGGTCAGGGCGAGGCGATCGTCGCGATGATGGCGACGACGACCGTGACGGCGAGCATCGCGCCGAGCACGAGCAGGAGCTTCTTGTGGCTGTTCTGCGGATTGGGTTCGAGCACTGGCATGCGGTCAGTGTCGCATCCCGCTTTGGCCCGCTATCGCCGGGCCCCGGCCTCGTCCTCGATCGTACGGTCGCGCCCCGCCAGGATGCCGACGACGATCTGCGGCACCATGAGGGCCGCCATCAGCGCGATGGGCAGGTCCCAGCCGCCGCTGCGGTCGTGCAGGACGCCGACCAGGAGGGGGCCCGGGATGGAGAGCAGGTAGCCGACGCACTGGGCGAAGGCGGACAGGCGCACCACGCCGGCGTGGCTGCGCGACCGCTTGCTGATCATCGTGAGGGCGAGCGGGAAGGCGCAGTTGGAGACGCCGAGGAGCAGTGCCCAGGCCCAGGCGCCCGCGGCCGGTGCCAGGTAGAGCCCCGCGTAGCCGGCCAGACCGCAGACGCCGAGCGCGACGACGATGGGGCCCTGGCTGCGCAGCCGGTTGACGAGCCACGGGATGACGAAGCCCAGCGGCACGCCCATGACCATGGTGATGGAGAGCAGCAGCCCCGCGGTGCCGGCCGAGACGCCCGCGTCGCGGAAGATGGTCGGCATCCAGCCCATGGTGATGTAGGCGCCGGTGGCCTGGAGCCCGAAGAAGCAGGCGAGCGCCCAGGCCGTGCCGCTACGGGTGATGCGCAGCGCGGGCGCTGCCTCCACGCGGCTACTGGGGGCCGGCTCCATGTTTCCCGAGCGGTCACGGGTCAGCGGGATCCAGGCCGCCACGGCGACGACGGCGAGCAGCGCCCAGATGCCGAGGCCCTGGCGCCAGCTGCCGCCCAGTGCGTCGGTGACGGGGACGGTGGTGACCGCGGCGAGCGAGGTGCCCGCGGCGAGCGCCATCGAGTAGAGGCCGGTCATGGAGCCGACGCGGTCGGGGAAGTACCGCTTGACGATCACCGGCATCAGGACGTTGCTGACGGCTATGCCCATCAGGGCGAGCGCGCTGGCCGCGAGGAAGCCGGCGGTGCCGCCCGCGAAGGGACGAAGCAGCAGTCCCGCGGTGATGGCGGCCATGCCGGCGAAGACGACGGCTCCGGGGCCGAAGCGGCGGGCCAGGCGCGGCGCCATGATGCCGAAGACGGCGAAGCAGAACGCGGGTACCGAGGTGAGGACGCCCGCGATGCCGTCGCTCATGCCCAGGCCGCCGGTGACCTCCTTCATCAGCGAGCCGAGGCTGGTGATGGCGGGGCGCAGGTTGACGGCGGCGAGCACCAGCGCGAGCGGCACCAGCCACCGCGTCCACGACGGCGCCCGGCCCGCGGTGGCGGGGGCTTCCGGGAGGGCGGCGGGGGCGGTGGGCGCGGGGCTCAGCGTGGTGGTTTCTTCGTCGGCCATGAGGCCATCATAGAATCATGGGATGATTGGTTGTCCAATCGTTCACGGCCCCTTCTCGGACTTCACAGCCCCTTCTCGGACAGGAGCACCATGACGCTGAGCTCTCCCCGGCGGTCCGCCCTCGTCGATCAGGTGATCGCGCAGCTGCGCAACCAGATCACCTCGGGCGAGTGGGCGGTGGGATCACGCATCCCGACCGAGCCGGAGCTGGTCGAGCAGCTCGGAGTGGCGCGCAACACCGTCCGCGAAGGCGTGCGCGCCCTGGCCCACAACGGTCTGCTCGACATCCGGCAGGGCTCGGGCACCTACGTCGTGGCGACGAGCGAGCTGGCCGGGGTGATGCACCGCAGGTTCTCCGGCGCCGATCCGCGCCACGTGGCCGAGCTGCGCTCCACCCTGGAGTCGGCGGCGGCGAAGCTGGCCGCGGAGCGGCGTACCGAGCGCGAGCTCAAGCAGCTGGACACGCTGCTCGAACGGCGGGAGGAGGCCTGGGCGTCCGGCGACCGGGAGGCCTTCGTCGCGGCCGACGCCACGCTCCACCTGGCGGTCGTCGCCGCCTCGCACAACGACGTACTGACCGAGCTGTACGCGGACCTCGGCCATCTGCTGCGCGACTGGCTGCGGGACGACGTGGCCCTCGACATGACCCCGGAGCGCCACATGGACCACAGCCGCATGGTCGACGCGATCCGGGCGGGCGACGCGGAGACGGCCGCTTCGGAGGCCGCGGCCCACGCCTTCATCTGCCTGCCGGAGCGGCTCGCGGGCCACTGAGCCCCGGCCGCGCCTCGGTCAGGACACCTTCTGGTGGGTCATCCACACCGCGCCGACGCCCTTCCAGCACCGGTCGGTGAGCCGCACGGTCTGGCCCGGGGCCACGTCCACCGGCGCCGCGTCCGCGTCCAGGTCCCACCACATCGCGCAGTCGGTGTGCAGCGCCACCCGGTCGGTGTCCGGGTAGGGGTTGTGGCAGTACGCGACGACGTGCGAGCCCTGTACCGAGGCCCGGCAGGCGGCGCCGAACGGCTCGGGCGCCGGCGTCGCGGGCACGGCCTCGGGGGCGGTCGCGGCGCGCACCACGGACGGAGCCGCGAGACCGGCCGCCGTGACGAGCAGGAGGAAGAGCAGGGCCAGGGCCCGGCGCTCCGCGACACGCAGGGGGCGCGACACCGCGCCACCTCCTCCCCGTTCGACTGTCCGGCCCGTCCGGTTCGATCAGTCTGCGGTCCGGTCGCGCTCCACGCACGGCGGCCGCCCACCGAACGGGTCGGTGGGCGGCCGCCGCGGGGCGTTCGGGTGTTACGCGCCCATCATGTGCACGCCACCGTCGACGTGGATGATCTCGCCGGTGGTCTTCGGGAAGAAGTCCGAGAGCAGCGCCACGATGCCGCGGCCGGCCGGCTCGGGGTCGGCCATGTCCCACGACAGCGGGGAGCGGGTGTTCCACACGTCGGCGAGGTCCGAGAAGCCCGGGATGGACTTGGCGGCCATCGAGCCGAGCGGCCCGGCCGAGATCAGGTTGCAGCGGAAGTTCTCCTTGCCCAGGTCGCGGGCGAGGTAGCGCGAGGTCGCTTCGAGCGCGGCCTTGGCCGGGCCCATCCAGTCGTACTTCGGCCAGGCGAACTGGGCGTCGAAGGTGAGGCCGACGACGGATCCGCCGTTCGGCATCAGCGGACGGCAGGCCATGGTGAGCGACTTCAGGGAGAACGCCGAGACGTGCATCGCGGTCGCGACGTCCTCGAAGCTCGCCTCCAGGAAGTTGAAGGCGCCCTGCGGCGCGAAGCCGATCGAGTGCACGACGCCGTCCAGGCCGCCGAGCTCGTCCTCGACCAGGCCCGCGAGGCGGTCGAGGTGCTCCTGGTTGGTCACGTCGAGCTCGATGACCTTCGCGGGCTTGGGGAGCTTCTTGGCGATGCGCTCGGTCAGGGTGGGCCGCGGGAACGCGGTGAGGATGATCTCCGCGCCCTGCTCCTGCGCGACCTTGGCCGCGTGGAAGCTGATGGAGGACTCCGTCAGCACACCCGTGATGAGGATGCGCTTGCCCTCGAGAATTCCGCTCATGGTGATCAGTGACCCATGCCCAATCCGCCGTCAACCGGGATGACGGCTCCAGTGATGTACGAGGCGTCGTCGGAGGCGAGGAACTTCACCGCGGCGGCGATCTCCTCGGGCTGCGCGTAGCGGCCGAGCGGCACCTGGGACACGATGCCCGCGCGCTGCTCCTCGGTGAGCACCTTGGTCATGTCGGTGTCGACGAAACCGGGTGCGACGACGTTGAAAGTGATGTTCCGGGAGCCGAGCTCACGCGCCAGCGACCGGGCGAAGCCCACCAGGCCCGCCTTGGAGGCGGCGTAATTGGCCTGGCCCGCCGAGCCGAGGAGTCCGACGACCGAGGAGATCAGGACCACGCGGCCCTTCTTCGCGCGCAGCATGGCGCGGTTGGCGCGCTTGACCACACGGAAGGTGCCGGTGAGGTTGGTGTCGAGCACGGACGTGAAGTCGTCCTCGGACATCCGCATCAGGAGCTGGTCCTTGGTGATGCCCGCGTTGGCGACCAGGACCTCCACCGGACCGTGCTTCTCCTCGATCTCCTTGTAGGCCTGCTCCACTTGCTCGGCGTCGGTGATGTCACACCTGACGGCCAGGCAGCCCAGTTCGGCGAGCGCGGCCGGCGGCTCTCCGGAGCGGTACGTGATCGCGACCTTGTCGCCGCTCTCGGCAAAAGCGCGGGCGATGGCGAGGCCGATGCCCCGGTTACCTCCGGTGACGAGAACCGAGCGGCTCAACGGATCACCCTTTCGATAGGCGGATTCGTACTCCCGCAAACTATCGGTACCGCCCTACTTACGAGGAATCGAGCCCTGACAGTGGCATGGAACGAGCGCTGTCGGGTCCCTACAGAAAGGGCGTAGTCAGCAAGGCTCCGGACGCGACATGATCGGGGCGGCCGGTCGCATACGACAGGGAGACAGCTGTGCCAACTGGGACCCATTCCATCGACGAAGCCTTCACGGCGCTCCCCTTGCGGGCGCTCGCCGACGCGGCTCTGGCCCGCGCCCGCGCGCTCGGCGCCGACCACGCGGACTTCCGTTTCGAGCGGGTGCGCAGCGCGTCCCGGCGGCTGCGGGACGCCCGGCCCGCCGGCTCCTCCGACACCACCGACCTCGGCTACGCGGTCCGCGTCGTGCACGGCGGTGCCTGGGGATTCGCCTCCGGGGTCGATCCGACCATGGGCGCGGCCGCCAAGGTGGCCTCCGCCGCGGTGGCCATGGCCAAGCTGTCCGCGCAGGTCATCGCGGCCGCCGGGTCGGACGAGAGGGTGGAGCTCGCGGCCGAGCCGGTGCACTCGGAGAAGACCTGGGTCTCCTCGTACGAGATCGACCCCTTCACGGTGGCGGACGAGGACCAGAGCGCGCTGCTCGCCGACTTCAGCGCGCGGCTGCTGCGCGCCGACGGGGTGGAGCACGTGGACGCCTCGCTGCTCACGGTGCACGAGAACAAGTTCTACGCGGACACGGCGGGCACCGTGACCACCCAGCAGCGGGTGCGGCTGCACCCTCAGCTCACGGCGATCGCGGTGGACCGGACGAGCGGCGAGTTCGACTCGATGCGCACCCTCGCGCCGCCGGCCGGGCGCGGCTGGGAGTACCTGACGGGCACGGGCTGGGACTGGGATTCCGAGCTCGCGGAGATCCCCTCGCTTCTGGCCGAGAAGATGCGGGCGCCCGCCGTCGAGAGCGGTCGCTACGACCTCGTGGTGGACCCGTCCAACCTGTGGCTGACCATCCACGAGTCGATCGGCCACGCCACCGAGCTCGACCGGGCACTCGGCTACGAGGCGGCGTACGCGGGCACCTCGTTCGCCACGTTCGACCAGCTGGGCAAGCTGGCGTACGGCTCGCGAGTGATGAACGTGACCGGCGACCGCACCGCCGAGCACGGGCTCGCCACCATCGGCTACGACGACGAGGGCGTCGAGGCGCAGTCCTGGGACCTGGTGAAGGACGGCACCCTGGTCGGTTACCAACTCGACCGCCGCACCGCCAAGTTGACGGGCCTTGGCCGCTCCAACGGCTGCGCCTTCGCCGACTCGGCCGAGCACGTGCCCGTCCAGCGGATGGCCAACGTGTCACTCGCACCGGAGCCGGGCGGGCTCTCCACGGAGGATCTGATCGGCGGGGTCGAGCGCGGCATCTATGTGGTCGGCGACCGCTCGTGGTCGATCGACATGCAGCGCTACAACTTCCAGTTCACCGGCCAGCGCTTCTTCCGCATCGAGAACGGACGCCTCGCGGGCCAGCTCCGCGATGTCGCCTACCAGGCGACGACCACGGATTTCTGGGGCTCCATGGAGAAGGTGGGCGGCCCCCAGACCTATGTCCTGGGCGGCGCCTTCAACTGCGGCAAGGCCCAGCCGGGGCAGATCGCGGCGGTCTCCCACGGCTGCCCCTCCGCCCTGTTCCGCGACGTCAACATCCTCAACACCGCTCAGGAGGCGGGTCGATGAGTTCCCGTACGACCGTCAAGCCGCACGAGATCGTCGAGCGGGCCCTGGAGCTGTCCACCGCCGACGGCTGTGTCGTCATCGCCGACGAGCACTCCTCGGCGAACCTGCGCTGGGCCGGCAACGCGCTGACCACCAACGGCGTCACCCGCGGGCGGACGCTGACCGTGATCGCGACGGTCGACGGCGCGGAGGGCACCGCATCCGGTGTCGTGTCGCGCTCGGCCGTCACCGCCGCCGACCTGGAGCCGCTGGTGCGGGCCGCCGAGGCCGCCGCGCGGGCCGCCGGGCCGTCCGAGGACGCCCAGCCGCTGGTCACCGGAGTCCCGCAGTCGGCGGACTTCACCGAAGGGCCGGCCGAGACCACCTCCGCCGTGTTCGCCGATTTCGCGCCCGCGCTCGGCGCGGCCTTCGCTCGCGCCAAGGCGGGCGGACGCGCGCTGTACGGGTTCGCCAACCACGAGCTGACCAGCACGTACCTGGGCACGTCCACGGGCCTGCGGCTGCGTCACGACCAGCCCAACGGCACCCTTGAACTCAACGCGAAGGCCGCCGCGACCGCCGGGGGCCCCGCCCGCTCGGCCTGGGCGGGCCGGACCACCGCGGACTTCACCGACGTCGATCCGGGCGCCCTCGACGAGGAGCTCACCCGCAGGCTCGGCTGGGCCGAGCGCCGCGTCGAGCTGCCCGCCGGGCGGTACGAGACGCTGCTGCCGCCGACCGCCGTGGCCGATCTGCTGATCTACCAGATCTGGTCGGCCTCGGCCCGGTACGCCGCCGAGGGCCGGACCGTGTTCTCGAAGCAGGGCGGCGGCACCCGCGTCGGCGAGACCCTCGCACGGCTGCCGCTCTCGCTGCGCAGCGACCCGAACGAACCGGGCCTCGCCTACGCGCCGTTCATGGTGGCGCACTCCTCGGGCGACACCGCGTCGGTGTTCGACAACGGTCTTCCCATCGGCGCGACCGACTGGATCCGCGACGGCCGCCTGGAGAACCTGGTCACCACCCGGCACAGCGCCCGCCTCACCGGCCTGCCCGTCACGCCGCCCGCCGGGAACCTCGTCCTGGACGGCGGCGGCGAGCGCTCCCTGGACGAGATGGTCGCCGCCACCGAGCGGGGTCTGCTCCTGACGTGCCTGTGGTACATCCGCGAGGTGGACCCGGCGACGCTGCTCCTGACCGGACTGACCCGGGACGGCGTGTACCTCGTCGAGAACGGCGAGGTGGTCGGCGAGGTCAACAACTTCCGGTTCAACGAGTCGCCGGTCGACGTGCTGTCGCGGGCCACCGAGGCCGGGCGCACCGAGAAGACGCTGCCCAGGGAGTGGAGCGACTACTTCACCCGGACCGCGATGCCCGCGCTGCGCGTTCCCGACTTCAACATGAGCTCGGTCAGCCGGGGCGTATAACCTCGGTGCTGGCAGTAAGCACGTCAAGCACATCTGGACAGCACGTCCGAAGGAGACAAGAGACCCGTGACGGACATCGTCGACGAACTGCAGTGGCGTGGGCTGATCGCCCTCTCCACTGACGAGGACGCATTGCGCAAGGCGTTCGCGGACGGTCCCGTCACGTTCTATTGCGGCTTCGACCCGACCGCGCCCAGCCTGCACCTCGGCAACCTGGTGCAGATCCTCACCATGCGCCGGCTCCAGCTCGCGGGAAACCGGCCACTGGGCCTGGTCGGCGGCGCCACCGGCCTGATCGGCGACCCGAAGCCCAACTCGGAGCGCACCCTGAACGCGCCGGAGGTCGTGGCGGGCTGGGTCGAGCGGCTGCGCGGCCAGATCGAGCGGTTCCTCGACTTCGAGGGCCCGCACGCCGCGACCATGGTCAACAACCTGGACTGGACGTCGGGCCTGTCGGCGATCGGCTTCCTGCGGGACGTCGGCAAGTACTTCCGGGTCAACAAGATGATCGCGAAGGAGGCCGTCTCGCGCCGGCTCAACTCCGACGCGGGCATCAGCTACACCGAGTTCAGCTACCAGATCCTGCAGGGGATGGACTTCCTGGAGCTCAACCGGCGCTACGGCTGCACGCTGCAGACCGGCGGCAGTGACCAGTGGGGCAACCTCACGGCCGGCACCGACCTGATCCACCGGGTCGAGCCGGACGCCGAGGTGCACGCCCTGGCCACGCCGCTGATCACCAAGGCGGACGGCACCAAGTTCGGCAAGACGGAGTCCGGCACGGTCTGGCTCGACCCCGAGCGGACCACGCCGTACGCCTTCTACCAGTTCTGGCTGAACGCGGACGACCGGGACATCTCGAAGTTCTTGCGGATCTTCAGCTTCGCGTCCCGCGAGGAGATCGAGGAGCTGGAGCGGCTCACCGAGGAGCGGCCGCAGGCCAGGGCCGCGCAGCGGGCGCTCGCCGAGGAGCTGACGACGCTGGTGCACGGCGCCGAGCAGACGGCCGCGGTGACCGCCGCGTCCAAGGCGCTCTTCGGCCAGGGCGAGCTGACGGAGCTGGACGAGGCGACGCTCGCCGCCGCCCTGTCCGAGCTGCCGAACGCGAAGGTGTCCGAACTCGGCCCGCTCACCGACCTGTTCGCCGAGGTCGGTCTGGTCGCCAGCAAGTCGGCGGCCCGCCGCACCGTGAAGGAGGGCGGCGCCTACGTGAACAACGTGAAGGTGACGGCCGAGGACGCGGTGGCCACGGCCGGGGAGCTACTGCACGGGCGCTGGCTGGTGCTGCGCCGCGGCAAGAAGAACCTGGCGGCCGTGGAGTTCACCGGCGCCTGACCGGGTTCACCTTCCGGTTCACCGGCACCTGACCGGCGGCCCGCGCGGGAGCCGGACCGGGCCGGTGCGAGCACGCGTGAGGGGGGCGGTTCCGTCGCGGAGCCGCCCCCCTCGCGCGTGCCGTCAGGCTCTCTGCTTGTTGCCCCGCACCGCCATGTACAGCATGTCGCCGAGGAAGACGATGACGACGGCTGCGGCGATCTGGAGGCCGTGCCGGCCCCAGTCGATGCCCTTGGTCTCGGCGATGCCGATGGCCCGCGCGATCGAGTTGCCGACGATGGCGCCGATGATGCCGAAGATGGTGGTCAGCCAGAGCGGACTGTGCTGCTTGCCGGGAATGATCGCCTTGGCGATGAGACCGAGTACGAATCCCACGATGATGGCCCACAACCAGCCCATGGCTGCCTCCTAGTACGGCTCGACGTGAGCAGGTTCAGCCAGTCTCGACCCGTACCCCGTACGGCGCATGTCGGACTCGTCCGTACGTGGCATGTACTGCGCCATTCACGCGGGTAGGAGCCGCCCCGGTCTCGAACCCGGCGGAGCCGCGGCGTACGGTGAGAGCAGTCCGGGCCGGGGAGAGCCCGCCGTGGAATTCGGGTGGTGGAACGTGATGCGGAAGCAGAGCAGCGGCCAGGTCTTCCGGATCACCGGAGCCCGCCGGTCGCTCGACGAGGACGTCCGGGGCCGGCAGCGCCGCTACGTGATCTCGATGTCGATCCGCACGCTTTCCGTGATCCTCACGGCGGTGCTGTGGAACGTCGAGCGTCCCGTCGCCATCGTGACGCTGGCACTGGGCGCGCTGCTGCCCTATGTGGCGGTCGTGTTCGCCAACGGGGGCCGGGAGAACGTGACTTCGCTCCCCTCCACCTTCGTCCCCGCCCCTTCCCGCCCTGCGCTCGGCGCGGCCCCGATGGGCGGCTCCGCCCCGTCCGCGGCGGAGCCCCCGGCCGATGACCACGCGTCGCGCCTCCGCGAACAGGGCTGACGCACACCGTCCGCCAAGCTCAAGAAAACCTCAGATCAATCATGAAGTTCCGGTGCACCACACCGGGTCCCCCATGACATACTTCGTAAGCGCTCCGCATCCCCCGTCGGAGCGACGGACCGACGCCGGGCAGCTCCCCCCGTGGCTGCTCGGCGTCGCCATTTCTGCGGGGCCGCATGCCGCACAATGTCTCTGTGAGTGACGAGACCGGCGACGAGACCCCCATCTGTTCCGCCAAGGGCTGCCGTGCCGCGGCCGTCTGGGTCCTGGCCTGGAACAATCCCAAGATCCATACGCCGGAGCGGCGCAAGACGTGGCTCGCGTGCCAGGAGCACCGCGAGCACCTCTCCCAATTCCTGGGCGTACGGGGCTTCCTGAAGGATGTGGTGACGCTCTCCGCGTGGGAGTCGACCGGCTCGGAGGGCTCAGCCGCCGATCGCTGACATCGGGCGCTCGGGCTGCAGGAACGAGGGGTCGTCCAGACCGGATCCGGCCTTCTTCCCCCACATGGCCAGCTTCCACAGCCGGGCGATCTCCTCGTCGCCCGCGTCCGAGCGCAGCGCGGCGCGCAGGTCGGACTCCTCGCGGGCGAACAGACAGGTGCGCACCTGGCCGTCGGCGGTGAGCCGGGTGCGGTCGCAGGACCCGCAGAACGGGCGGGTCACGGAGGCGATGACGCCCACGGTGTGCGGGCCGCCGTCGACCACCCAGCGTTCGGCGGGCGCGGAGCCCCGCTCGTCCTCGCCCTCGGGGGTGAGCGCGAAGCGCGTGCGCAGCGACCGCAGGATGTCGCCGGCGGTGATCATGCCGTCGCGCTTCCAGCCGTGCTGGGCGTCGAGGGGCATCTGCTCGATGAAGCGGAGCTCGTAGTCGTGCTCGACGGCCCAGGCCAGCAGGTCGGGGGCCTCGTCGTCGTTGAGGCCGGGCATCAGGACGGCGTTGATCTTGACCGGGGTCAGGCCGGCCGCGCGGGCGGCCTCCATGCCCTCGATGACGTCCTTGTGCCGGTCGCGGCGGGTCAGTGTCTTGAACACGTCGGGGCGCAGGGTGTCGAGGGAGACGTTGACGCGGTCGAGGCCGGCCGCCTTCAGGGCGGCGGCGGTCCGCTTGAGACCGATGCCGTTGGTGGTGATCGACATCCTGGGGCGCGGCTCCAGGGCGGCACAGCGCTCGACGATCCCGACCAGGCCGGGCCGGAGCAGCGGCTCGCCGCCGGTGAAGCGGACCTCGGTGATGCCGAGGTCGGTGACGGCGATGCGGATCAGGCGGACGATCTCGTCATCGGTCAGCAGATCGGGCTTGGCGAGCCACTGCAGCCCCTCTTCCGGCATGCAGTACGTGCACCGCAGATTGCACCGGTCCGTGAGCGAGACACGCAGGTCAGTGGCCACACGGCCGTAGGTGTCGATGAGCACTGTGGGCCCCCTCCCCCGTCGTCGAAGATTCATCGGACATCGCGCGGATGTGTATACACCCGAGCCTACGCGAGAGATACGACAACTGCGGGGGCCGATTGTCACGAGGTGCGGCGAGGCCGTGTCGTAGGACCCTACGACACGGCCTCCGCCACGCTCCGTGCGGTCGTACGTCAGTGGGCGCCGACGCCGGTGAGGGACTTGACCTCCAGCTCGGCGTACTTGCCCGGGTCGGACTCCTCCTTGGACAGGAGCGATCCGATCCAGCCGAGCAGGAAGCCGAGCGGGATGGAGATGAGCCCGGGGTTCTCCAGCGGGAACCAGTGGAAGTCGACGCCCTTGAACATCGAGGTCTTCGGGTTGCCGGAGACGACGGGCGAGAACAGCACCAGGAACACCGAGCTGAACAGGCCGCCGTAGATGGACCACAGGGCGCCCTGGGTGGTGAAGCGTTTCCAGAACAGGCTGTAGAGGATGGTCGGCAGGTTGGCGGAGGCGGCCACGGCGAAGGCGAGCGCGACCAGGCCGGCCACGTTCATGTCGCGGGCGAACGCGCCGAGCAGGATGGCGACCGCGCCGATGAGGACGGTGGCCCAGCGGGCGGCTCTCATCTCCTCCTTCTCGGTCGCCTTCCCCTTGCGGATGACGTTGGCGTAGATGTCGTGCGCGAAGGACGAGGACGAGGCGAGGGTGAGACCCGCGACGACGGCGAGGATCGTCGCGAAGGCGACCGCACTGATCACCGCGAGCAGGGTCGCGCCTCCCGTGGTGCCCACGCCGCCGCCCAGATATTCGGCGAGCTGCGGGGCGGCGGTGTTGCCGGCCGGGTTCTGCGCCTTGATGGCGGCGGGCCCGACCAGCGCGGCCGCGCCGAAGCCGAGCGCGATGGTCATCAGGTAGAAGGCGCCGATGATGCCGATCGCCCAGTTCACCGACTTACGGGCGGCCTTCGCGGTGGGCACCGTGTAGAAGCGGATCAGGATGTGCGGCAGGCCGGCGGTGCCGAGCACCAGGGCGATGCCGAGCGAGATGAAGTCGAGCTTGGACGTGCCGCTGGCGCCGTACTTCAGGCCGGGCTCCAGGAACGCCGAGCCCTTGCCGCTCTTCTCGGCCGCCGAGCCGAGCAGGTCGGAGACGTTGAAGTGGAACTTGAGCAGCACCAGGAAGGTCATCAGGATGGTGCCGGCGATGAGCAGGACCGCCTTGACCATCTGGACCCAGGTGGTGCCCTTCATGCCGCCGATGGTGACGTAGAGGATCATCAGGACGCCGACGAGCGCGACGATGAGGATCTTGCCCGCGTCGGTGGTGATGCCGAGCAGCAGCGAGACGAGCACGCCCGCGCCGGCCATCTGCGCCAGGAGGTAGAAGATCGAGACGACGATGGTGGAGGCGCCGGCCGCGGTACGGACCGGGCGCTGGCGCATCCGGTAGGCGAGCACGTCGCCCATCGTGTAGCGGCCGGCGTTGCGCAGCGGTTCGGCGACCAGGAGGAGCGCCACCAGCCACGCGACGAGGAAGCCGATGGAGTAGAGGAAGCCGTCGTAGCCGAACAGGGCGATGGCTCCGGCGATGCCGAGGAAGGACGCCGCGGACATGTAGTCGCCGGAGACCGCGAGGCCGTTCTGGAACGCGGTGAACTGGCGGCCGCCCGCGTAGAAGTCGGAGGCGTTCTTGGTCTGGCGGCCCGCCCACACGGTGATGGCGAGGGTCGCGGCGACGAACACCGCGAACAGGGTGATGATCAGCGGCCGGTGCTCGGTGGTCGAGGAGGCGGCGAGCGGGAGGGCGAGGGGAACGAGGGCGGGGCTCATGCGTCGGCCTCCATGCGGTGCTTGATGACCTCGGCCTTGGGGTCGAGCTTCGCCGCGGCGTGCCGGGAGTAGAACCAGGCGATGAGGAAGGTGGTCAGGAACTGGGCGAGGCCGAAGACGAACGCCACGTTGATGTTGCCGACGACCTTGGTGCCCATGAGGCCGCCCGCATAGCTGGACAGCAGCACGTACAGCAGGTACCAGCTGATGAAGGCGACGGTCAGCGGGAAGGCGAACGACCGGTGGGCGCGGCGGAGTTCACCGAATTCGGCGCTCTGCTGCTCCGAGACGAACGCCTCGGTACTGGGCTGGGCCGGGCGGGGGACCGCCCCGGCTTCGGGGGGCGACGCGTCGGTGGCCACGGATTCTCCTCGCGGTGCGGATGCGGCGGGCACGGATAGTTCGGACATGGGGTCCTCGCTGTGGGGTGGTGATGCGGTCCCCCTGACAACGGCACGGGGCGCGGGGCGTCTCGGTTCACCGCGGCCGTTTTTTGTCCGTGGCGCGTTCTCCCGCCGGCCCGTGGCGCGTTCCGCGCGGACCCCCGGTCCGGCCGCACGACGTGTCGCGCGAATCGGCCGAAGTCGTTGATCCGCCCGGATGATCGGCGATAGCTTCGCTTCTCGGTCCGCCCGCCCGTGGCGGCCCCGCGGCCCCGGCCGCCGTTCCTCACGTCCGTACGTACCGAGAGTCCCGCCAACCCCATGGAGACCCCATGACGTTGCACATCTCCCGTACGCGCCGCGCCATCGCCGCCTCGGCGGGCCTGGCCACCGCCGCCGCGCTCGCGCTGCTCCCCGGCACGGCGACGGCCGCGCCCGCCGGTCCTGCCGCGTCCGGCCCGAAGGCCGGGCAGACCGCCGGGCCCGAGCTGAGCTACATCGTCAACGTCCGCCCCGGACAAGGTAATTCGGCCCGCGTGAAGAGAGCGGTCGCGCAGGCGGGCGGCTCGGTCCTGCAGGCGTACGACCGGATAGGCGTCCTCGTGGTGCACTCCGCCAACGCGGACTTCGCGAAGACGATCCGCACGGTGCGGGGGGTCGATTCGGCGGGGGCGACGCGGACCGCGCCGCTGCCCGCACAGTCCACCACCGATGTGGGCACGCCGAAGAACCTCACCGCCGAGCAACTGAAGGCGGTCACCGCCAAGGCGGCGCCCGGCGAGGATCCCCTGGAGCCGTTGCAGTGGGACCTGAAGGCGATCAAGGCGGACAAGGCGCACGAGAAGACCCTGGGCAGCTCCCGGGTGACCGTCGGCGTGATCGACACGGGCGTCGACGACACCCACCCCGACATCGCGCCCAACTTCGACCGCGCCAAGTCGGTCAGCTGCATCACCGGCAAGCCCGACACCACGGACGGCGCGTGGCGCCCGTTCACCACCGGCGGCTCCCCCCACGGCACCCATGTGGCGGGCGAGATCGCGGGCGCCAAGAACGGCGTCGGCATCACCGGGGTGGCGCCCGGGGTGAAGATCGCGGCGATCAAGGTGTCGACGCAGGGGGGCAGCTTCTTCTACACGGAGGCCGTCGTCTGCGGCTTCATGTGGGCGGCCGAGCACCACATCGACGTCACCAACAACAGCTATTACACCGACCCCTGGTACTTCAACTGCAAGGACGACCCCGACCAGAAGGCGCTGGTGGAGGCGATCACGCGGGCGTCGACGTACGCCGAGTCCCGGGGCACGGTCAACGTGGCGGCGGCCGGCAACGAGAACTACGACTTCACGTCCGACTCGATCACCGACCCGTCGAGCCCGAACGACTCCACCCCGGGCGGCCGGGTGATCGACCCGCGCACGTGCCTCGACATCCCGACCCAGCTGCCGGGCGTGGTGACCGTCGCCTCGACCGGCGCCAAGGGGTGGAAGTCGTCGTTCTCGAACTACGGGCTCGGCGTCATCGACATCGCGGCCCCGGGCGGCGACTCGACGGCGTACCAGCCGCCGCAGGCCCCGGCCACCAGCGGCCTGATCCTGGGCCCGGTGCCGGGCGGTACATGGGCGTACATGGCGGGAACATCCATGGCGACGCCCCATGTGGTGGGCGTGGCGGCCCTGTTGAAGTCGACCCACCCGCACGCGTCCGCGACCCTGATCAAGGCGCTGCTCGCGCTCCAGGCGGACCGGACGCCGTGCACCACGCCGTACGACATCGACGGTGACGGCACGGTGGACGCGGTCTGCCAGGGCGGGAAGTTCTACAACGGCTTCTACGGGGCGGGCATCACCAACGCCTTCAACGCCGTGAAGTAACAGATACACCAAGGGAGTTGAAGGGGGCCGCCCGCATCGCGGACGGCCCCCTTCGGTGTGCCGCGGTCCGCTACGGCTTGACGAGGACCTTCAGGGCGGTGCGCTCGTCCATCGCGCGGTAGCCGTCGGGCACGCCCTCGATGCCGACCGTGAGGTCGAAGACCGGGGAGGGATCGATGGTGCCGTCGAGGACGTCGGCGAGCAGCTCGGGGATGTAGGTGCGCACGGGCGCGACGCCGCCGCGCAGCGCGATGTTGCGGTCGAACATGACGCCGAGGTCGAGGCCGGTGCCGCTGCCGTGCGGGACGCCGACGTAGCCGATGGCGCCGCCGTCGCGGGTGATGTCGACGGCGGTGCGCATGGACTGCTCGGTGCCGACGGCCTCGATGACGGCGTGCGCGCCCTGGCCGCGGGTCAGGTCGCGCACCGCGTCCACGGCGGCCTCGCCGCGCTCGGCGACGACGTCGGTGGCGCCGAAGAGCTTCGCGATGTCGGTACGTGCCTGGTGGCGGCCGAGCGCGATGATCCGCTCGGCGCCGAGCCGCTTGGCGGCGAGCACCCCGCACAGGCCGACGGCGCCGTCACCGACGACGGCGACGGTCGTGCCGCGCCCGACGCCGGCCCCGATCGCCGCGTGGTGTCCTGTGCCCATGACGTCGGACAGCGCGAGCAGCGCGGTCAGCAGGTGGTCGTCGGACGCGGCGTCGGCCGGGAGCTTGACCAGGGTGCCGTCGGCGAACGGGACGCGGACGGCTTCGCCCTGCCCGCCGTCGGAGCCGACCGAGCCCCAGAAGCCGCCCTGCGGGCAGGAGGTGGTCAGACCCTCGGAGCAGAAGTCGCAGGTGCCGTCCGACCAGACGAAGGGCGCCACGACGAGGTCGCCCTTGCGGAACCCGCGGACCTCGGGACCGGCCTCCTCGACGATGCCGAGGAACTCGTGGCCGATCCGCTGGCCGGGCTTGCGCGCGGACTCCCCGCGGTAGGCCCACAGGTCGCTGCCGCAGATGCAGGCGCGCAGGACACGGACGACCGCGTCGGTGGACACCTGGACCTTCGGGTCCGGCACCTCCTCCACCCGGATGTCGTGGGGGGCGTGGATGACGGTGGCGCGCATGGTGCAGGTCCTTGCCGGTCAGGGGTGGTTCAGATGGTCCGGGGCGTTCGGGTCGTCCGGGACTCTTCACGGTACGCCTGTGCGAGGAGTGCCTGTGCGCCGACGTAGGTCAGCATGATCCAGAAGTCGGGGCGCGGAAGCTGCGGCCAGTCGGCGACGCCGGTGGCGATGAGGGTGTCGGAGAGCAGGAACAGGGCGCCGCCGAGGCCGACGAGCGGGCCGAGCCGCGAGGACCGGCAGGCCATCGTGGTCAGCAGCAGGCTGTACCCGGCGACCGGGATCCGCAGTCCGGCGGGCAGGTCCGTCCAGAGTGCGGCCACGGTGGCGACGAGCGCGATCCCGTACGCGGCGCCGAGAGCGGGATGCGTCCTGCCCCGCCCGAACAGCACGAGGTAGCAGACGTGCCCGGCGGCGAAGCAGCCCATGCCGAGCAGGAAGGCGGCGTCGGCGCCCGAGAGCAGGAACACGTCTCCGCCCCAGCCGCACAGGAGCGCGGCGACGAGCGGCCTCGGCCCGCCCCGGGCGTACACGTGCCCGGCGAGCAGCGGCATGAGGAGCGGCTTGGCGACCAGGTGCCCGGTGTGCCATCCGGCGAGGAGCGAGAGGAGGTCGAGGAGACAGGCGAGGGCGAACGCGATCAGGAGCGGGGCCGCGGCGCCACCGCGCCGCCCGCCCGGCACTCCGCTCGCACCCGGGGCCGTGCCCGCCGCCGTGCCCGCCGCCGTGCCCGGGGCCGTGTTCGTGTCCCGGTCCGTGCCGCGCGGGGCGGCGTCCGCGCCGGGTGCGGTCATACGGCGCGCTCCGCCACCGGGGCGGGCTCGACGGCGGCCGCGGGGACCGTCCGCGCGGCCGGTTCGCCGGCGCTCGCGGCGGCGGTCCGCGGCTGCCAGCCCGGCCCGCGGAAGATCCGTCCGGCCCGCTCGCGCCAGGTGCTCGCGGCGCGCACGTCACGGGCGATGGCGGCGTACTCGTGGGTCGCGACGCGCAGCGGGTTGTAGGTGGCGATGTTCTTGGTGAGCCCGAACACGGGGCGCTCGGTCTCGGCGGTGAACGAGCCGAACATCCGGTCCCAGACGATCAGGATGCCGCCGAAGTTGCGGTCGAGGTAGCCGCCCTGCGAAGCATGGTGAACCCGGTGGTGCGAGGGCGTGTTGAACACGAACTCGAAGGGCCGGGGCAGCTTGTCGACGCGCTCGGTGTGCACCCAGAACTGGTAGACGAGGTTGGCCGAGGAGCAGAACGCGAGCACGGCGGGGTGGACGCCCAGCGCGATGAGCGGCACGTAGAACGGCCACACCGTCCACGTCGTCCAGGGCTGGCGCAGAGCGGTGGTCAGGTTGAACTTCCGGCTGGAGTGGTGCACCACGTGGCAGGCCCACAGGATCCGGATGACGTGGTGGCCGCGGTGCGACCAGTAGTAGAAGAAGTCCTGCCCGAGCAGCATCAGCGGCACGGTCCACCACAGCACGGGGATCGCGAGCGGCGTGAGGGCGTACACCGCCGTGTAGAGGGCGACGATCGGAATCTTCCACAAGGCGTCGAAGACCAGACTGCCGAGCCCCATGCCGACGCTGGTGGCGGCGTCCTTCGTCTCGTACCCGGCGGCGTCCTCGTCCGGATGGAGGCGGTAGCTCACCATCTCGACGACGGTGAGCAGCACGAAGGCGGGTATCGACCACAGCACGACATCGGGCAGGTTCGGCGACATGCCTGCACCGTAGGGGCGCGGCGGCGGGTCCGGCTAGATGTTGTTACCGACAAGTATGCGAGACGTGTTGTCAGCAGGCTTTGGCGGGTTCCGCCAATCCGGGCCCGCGGCCGGGGCGGGACCTACACCCCGGCCGCGCCCAGCAGCACCCCCGCCGCATACGTGACCCCCATCGCCACCGCACCCCCGCCCACGTTCCGCAGGACCGCGCGGCCCACCGGGGCCGAGCCGAGGCGGGCGCTTCCCCAGCCCGTCAGAGCGAGCGCGGCCAGGACCGAGCCGACCGTCACATAGAGGCGCACCGAGGCCGGCGGCAGCACGATGGCGAGGAGGGGTAGCAGCGCGCCCGCCGTGAAGGCCAGGAAGCTGGCCCAGGCCGCGTGCCAGGGGTTGGTGAGTTCGTCGGGGTCGATGCCCAGCTCGACGTCGGCGTGGGCGCGCAGCGCGTCGCGTTCGGTGAGCTGGAGCGCCGCCTCGCGGGCCACGTCCTCGCTGAGGCCCCGGGCCGCCAACAAGCCAGTCAGTTCGGCGAGTTCGGCCTCGGGCTGCTCCTTCAGCTCGCGCCGCTCCATCGCGAGCGCGGCTTTTTCGGAGTCGCGCTGGGTGGAGACGGAGACGTACTCGCCGGCCGCCATGGACATGGAGCCGGCGAGCAGTCCGGCCAGGCCCGCCGTCAGGAGGGCCGAGCGCGCGTCCGTCGCCCCGGCCACGCCGACGACGAGACCGGCGGTCGAGACGATGCCGTCGTTGGCGCCGAGCACCGCGGCCCGCAGCCAGTTGAGCCGCGAGCCGAGCGCCCCGTTGTGCGCCTCGTCGTGCTGGTCGGATGAGCTCATGCGGGGCAGCGTCTCACCCGGCTCCTCACCACACCCGCACCGACCCGCCCCGGGCGAACGCCGGGCTGGTGGCCTCGGCCGGCACCTCCTTCAGCGGCTCGGCGATCTCCGCGACCGTGGGACCGACCCGCGCCGCGACCTTGTCCAGGGCCGGCAGGTCGAAGCCGTACACGCGGGCCGCGTTGCCGCCGACCATCGCCGCGACCTCCTCGCTCGGCACGCCGGCGTACGCGATCCGCAGGCCCTCCCGGGAGAAGGGCGTGGTGCCCTCGTCGTGCGGGTAGTCGCTGCCCCACATGATCTTGTCGAGGCCGATCCGGTCGCGCAGCGGCACCTCGTGCGGCCGCATGAAGCTCGCGCCGACGAAGCAGTTCTCCCGCCACACCCGAGAGGGGCCCTTTCCCATGGACTCCGCGAGCCCCGCCCCGAACTTGGACTCCGCCGTGGACGCCTTCGTCGCGGCCGCCACGAGGCGCCCGTGGTAGTAGTCCAGCATGTCCAGGACACCGGGGATCCAGCCCGAACCCTGCTCCGTGAGCACGAGGCTGAGGGAGGGGTGCCGGTTGAAGACCCCGCCGAAGATCAGGTGCCACAGCGCCCGGTGCGAGAACCACGTCGTCTCCACCATGAACACCGCCCGCGCCGCCGGCTCCTCCCCCAGCACCGGGGACGCGGACCCCCCGTGGTGGTTGACCGGCACGCCCAGCTCCGCGCAGACCGCCCAGATCGGGTCGTACGCCTCGGAGTAGAGCTCGGGGATCCCCGAGCCGGGCGGGGCGCCCGGCAGCAGGATGCCGCCCGTCAGGCCGGCCTCCTTGGCCCGGCGGATCTCGCGCACCGCCTCCTCGACGTCGTTGAGGAGGATCTGCGCGACGCCCGCCCGGCGTCCCGGGGCCCGGTCGCAGAAGTCGGCGAGCCAGCGGTTATGGGCACGCAGTCCCGCCCAGCGCTGTTCGAACTCCGCGCGGGTGGGCGCCGGTGCCATGAGGGAGGCGGAGGGGAAGAACGGAGGGATCGTGTTGGGGAAGACGACCTCCGCGACGATGCCGTCCGCCTCCAACTCGGCGATCCTGCGGTCCGAGTTCCAGTTGCGGTCGGCGGTGTCGGCCATCAGATCCTCGTACGGATTGACGTACGAGGCCGCCCACGCGTCGAAGGCGTCGTGGTACCTGGACTCCAGGTAGGGCCGGTAGTCCAGGAGGTCGGCGCCGGCGTGGCAGTCCGCCGAGATGACGGTGTAGCGCTCGCTCACCGGTCCACCCCCAGGACGGGGAAGTCGTGTTCGGTCAGCCAGTGGCGGCCCACCTCGCGCGAGCGTGCCCAGGACGCCTCGACGGCCAACTGGTCGTCGGGCTGGCCCAGTTCGGCCGGGGTCGGACCGATCCTGCGGGCGATGGGCGCCAGCTTCGCGGTGTCGAACCCGAAGACCTCGGCCGCCGCGAGGCCGAGCATGCGCCGGGTCTCGCTCACCGGGATGTCGTGGAAGGTGTTCTTCAGCCACTCACGCGTGTGCGGCCAGGTGCCCTCCGGGTGCGGGAAGTCGGAGCCCCACAGGATGTTGTCGACGCCGATCTCGTAGCGCTGGGCCAGCTCGCGGCGCTTGGTGTTGGTGGCGCAGATGAAGATCTGCCGGTCGAGGTACTCGCTCGGCGGCCGCTTCAGCTCGGCGAAGGGCGAGAGCTTCTTGCCGCCGTGGGCGCCGAGGTAGAGGCGGTCCATGAACCAGAGCAGGTTCGGCAGCCACCAGCAACCGGACTCCGCCACACCGAACTTGAGCCCTGGGTGACGCTCGAAGACGCCCGACCACAGCAGGAACCACAGGGGCCGGGCGGGCCACCACGTCACCTCGGACACGTAGATGCCCAGGTGGTCGCCGTACTCGTGGCGCGGGGCCGCGCCCGAATGCGTCACGAGCGGCATCCCGGTCTCGGCGGCGGCCGCCCAGACGGGGTCGTAGCGGCGGTCGTGGTAGGGAGCCCGGTCCACCCACATGGACGGGATCATCAGCGCGCCGAGCCCGGACTCCTTGGCCCGGTGGATCTCGGCGACCACCCGGTCGACCTCGCCGGTGACGGGCAACAGGGCGACCCCGCAGTGCCGTTCGGGGTTCTGGCCGACGAACTCGGCGAGCCAGCGGTTGTGCGCCCGCGCGCCCGCCATGCCGAGGTCGGGGTCCTGGTCGCCGGAGAGGCCGAGGCCCACGCCGAAGGGGGCGGCGGTGCGGCTGTCGACGGCGTCCGCGTCGGGGAAGACGACCTCGCCGGCCACGCCGTCGCCGTCGAGTTCCTTGAGGCGCTGCACCGCGTCCCAACCCCCGCGCAGTCCCTGCTCGTTGTCGCTGAACCAGCGGTCGGCGAAGGCCTCGTTGCGTACGCCGAGCCGCGTCATCTCCTCGCGGCGGCGGTCGCGGCCCGCGAGGAACTCGTCGAACTCCCGGTGGAAACGGGCGTCCAGATAGGGCCGGTACTCCTCGGTGGGGAGCCCGGCGTGGCAGTCGGAGGAGATGATCAGGTACGGGTCGTTCTGCGCGTTCCGCGCTGCCGTCTCGTTCCGCACGGCCGGCTCGTTCTGCGCTTTCTTCTCGTTCTGTGCTGTCATCGCACGTCCCTCGTCAGTCCAGGATGAAGCTTTCCAGATACGCCGGGTTCGCCCGGTCGAGCATCGCCTGCGAACGGGCTCTGATCTGCCGGTCGCTGTGCTCGCTCGCGGGCAGCATCCAGAACCGGTCGGCGCGGATCCCGTCGACGACCTCGGCCGCCACGTCCTCGACCGGGGTGAACTCGATCTCCTGGCCGGCCGCCTTCATGGCCGACTCCCACTGGTCGAGGCTGCGGTACGGAGTCCTGCGCGGCCGCTCCTTGGCGAAGCGCTCGGGCCGGTTGCGGTGCGACTCCCACAGGCCGGTGCGCAGCATGTGCGGGCCGGGAAAGAGCACCGACGCGCCGATCGGGACGCCCTCGGCCTTCAGGTGCGCGTACAGGGACTCGGTCATCGTGACGACCGCCGACTTGGTGACGGCGTAGACGGATGCGGTCGGCAGCGGGGCGATGCCGCCGTCGCCGGAGGAGGTGTTGACGATCCGGCCGGGCTCGCCGCCCGCGATCATGCGGGGCACGAAGGCCTGGATGCCGTGGAAGACGCCCCACACGTTGACGGCGAAGGCCCACTTCCAGTCGTTGACCTCGTGCTCCCACATGCGGCCCTCGGCGCCGGATCCGACCCCGGCGTTGTTGCACAGCACGTGCACGGCCCCGAACGTCTCGTACGCGGCGTCCGCCAGGGCGAGCACCGAGTCGCGCTCACTGACGTCGACGGTGCGGGCCAGTACCTGCGCCCCGTCCTCGCGGAGCTGCCCGGCCGCCTTCTCCAGGGCGCCCTCCTCGACGTCGGCGAGGACCACCTTGAGGCCTTCGGCGGCGAACCTCCGGGCCATCGCCAGCCCGATCCCGCTCGCCGCGCCGGTGACGACGGCGACCTGCCCCTGCCCGAGCTCCATGGTCACACGCTCCCCTCGGGCGGCCCGTCGAGGATCTGCTGGGGGTCGTCGTAGCGCTGGTGGATGTAGGGCAACAGGGTCTGGGCGCTGACCCGTTCGGCCACCGTGCCCTTCTGGTCGGTGGTCTTCTCGCCGATGGTGATCTCGACGAGGCGGCGCACCGGAAGGTCGGCGACGGGGTCGTACATCGACTCGCGCAGCACCACATCGCCGGTGATCTTCTCCAGCTTGCGCACCTTCTCGTTGCGTACGCAGTGGACGAGAACGGGGTCGGCGTCGAAGCCCTCGCCGTCGACGGCCGGCAGGAACTTGAAGTAGAAGTCGGTCCTGCGCGTCGGCTCGGGCAGCGGCAGCGGCCCGTCCACGGCGCCCCGCACCTCGACGAACGCGATCCCGTGCCGGGCGAGCGAGGCCCGCACGACCAGGCCGTCGCGCTCGACGTCCACCTCGCCGAGCTTCTTCGGCTCGCCGAACACCTCGCGCCCGCCGATCAGGGCCCGCTCGTGCGTCATCGGCATCACCAGCGGATACCAGCCCTCCTGCCCGTCGTGCACGGCGGCGACCGCCACCGAGCCGGCGCCGAGCGGATAGCCGGGCAGGTCCACCTTGCTGATGTTGGCCCGCACCAGCGGGCGCTCGGCGGGCTTGAGCGGCGGCGGCAGGACCGCCGCGACCGCGTCGGGGTCGCTCTCCCAGAGCGCCACCACGCCGGTCGACCAGATGTCGGGGAGCTTGGAACTCGCGGTGCGCGCGGCCTGGATCTCGGCCTCGGTGCGCGCCCCGTACCGTACGCGTGCCATGTCGTACCACCCTTCGCCGGCTGTTCCACGCGGTCATTTCCGGGGGTCTGTAACACAGTTACACCGACGGCGATGAAGGGTAAAGGCCCGTGCGGGCACCGAAATTGAGGGGGCATCAGATATGGCGCGTGAGTCGCTCACCCGGGAGGAGGTCCTGATCGCGGCCGGATCCCTGGTCAGGCAGCACGGGCCGGCCGCCCTGACCATGCGCAAACTCGCCGCCGAGCTCGGCACCGCCGTCACCTCGATCTACTGGCACGTCGGCAACCGCGAGTCGCTCCTGGACGCGCTCGTCGAGCGGACCGTCGAGGAGCTGGGCGAGATCGCACCGCGCGGGCGCACCCCGGCCGCGCGCGTGGTGTCCGTGGCCCGTACCCTGCGCCGCGAGCTGCGCGCCCGCCCCCATCTGATCGCGATGGTCCACGAACGCGGCCTGACCGAGCGGATGTTCCTGCCCGCGCAGCAGGCGCTGGTCCTCGAGATGCACGCCGCGGGCCTGCGCGGCGCCCGCGCGGCCCAGGCGGTGCGGGCCGTGCAGTTCCAGGTGGTGGGGTACGTCCTGGTCGAACGCAACCGCGAGCGCGCCCCGCGGCAGCGCCCGGCCGAGGAGGAGCTGTGGCACGCCGCGACATCCGGGCAGGATCCCTCCCTCGCCCGCGCGCTGGCCGCGCCGGTGGATCAGGAGCGGCTGTTCACGGATTCGGTGCGGGCCCTGGTGGACGGGCTGCTGAGGGGCCGGGACACGTAGGCGCCGAGGGGCCGGGACGCATGGCCGCCGAAGGGCCGGGGCGCGTAGGCACCGTGGTGCCGGGACACATGGGCGCGGCCGGGGCGAAGCCGCCCCGGGGCGCCGGGCGGTGTGGCTCGGGCCTCACCGGGCCACCCGCGCGGGTGGCTCCCGGGCCACGGACGAGGGGCACATATCGCTTGTTCCGGGCGCCAGTTGAGGGATGCGGCCCGGGGTGGCCCGCGTTCGGGCGCTCCGTCCCGGCCACGGGCGCGGACCGGGCTGTCAGTGCGGCCCCGTATTCTCTGTGACCATGCTCGACGACCTGACGACAGCAGCGACGTGGCCGGCCGCCTACCCACCGGGGTACGCGGTCGTCGACGTGGAGACCACCGGCCTCGCCCGCGACGACCGGATAATCTCGGCTGCCGTCTACCGGCTCGACGCGCAGGGCAACGTCGAGGACCACTGGTACACGCTGGTCAACCCCGAGCGCGACCCGGGCCCGGTGTGGATCCACGGGCTGACCAGTGATGTGCTCGAAGGCGCCCCGCTCTTCCCCGAGGTCGCCGAGGAGTTCGCGGCGCGGCTCGACGGCCGGGTCCTCGTCGCGCACAACGCGATCTTCGACTGGCAGATGATCGCGCGGGAGTACGCGCGGGCCGCGCGCACCGCGCCCGTCAAGCAACGGCTGTGCACCATCGCCCTCTCCAAGGAACTGGCGCTCCCGCTGCCCAACCACAAACTGGAATCGCTCGCCGCGCACTACGGCGTCGTGCAGCAGCGCGCCCACCACGCGCTCGACGACGCACGGGTGCTCGCCGAGGCGTTCCGGCCGAGCCTGCACGCGGCGGCCGCCGGCGGGGTGCGGCTCCCGCTGCTCGAATGCCGGCCGCTCACCGAGTGGACGGACACACCGGCCACGCCGCGCATCGGCTACCAGGCCTCGTACCGGGGCGGATCGGGCGGATCGGGCACCTGGCGGGCCTCGCGCAAACGGCCGGCCTGCCCGCACCCCAACCCCGGGCGCTACGAGCCGGACCGGCCGCTGAAGCAGGGCATGCGGGTCGCGTTCTCCGGGGACACCTCCGTCGACCGGGAGCTCCTGGAGGACCGGGCCGTCGAGGCCGGGCTCCACGTGGCGACGAGCGTCTCGCGCCTCACCAGCCTGCTCGTCACCAACGACCCCGATTCGGCCACCTCCAAGACGGTCAAGGCCAAGTCCTTCGGCACGCCCGTCGTCGACGAGGCCGCCTTCACCCAGTTGCTCCGGGACGTGACACCGGCAGACGGGTGAGTGCAGGGCGCGGCGCCCACCGCGCGCGCCGGGCACCCTTCACCCTGTGGCGCATGGCACGTTGCGAGGTCTGCGGAAACGACTACGGGATGTCCTTCGAGGTACATGCGCAGGGCGCGGTACACGTATTCGATTGCTTCTCGTGCGCCATCCACCGCATGGCGCCCATCTGTGAACACTGCCGGGTCCAGATCATCGGCCAGGGGGTCGAGGTCGAGGGCGCGTGGTTCTGCGGGGCGCACTGCGCCCGCGCGGAAGGGAAGGCGGGCATCGTCGACAAGGTCTGACCGGGCTCCCGTCCCGCCCGGATTTCCCCCCACCCCACTCAGCGCACCCCGTGGCCCGAGTTGTACGGTCATGGGGTGTACCGCTTCCTGTTGTCCCGGCAGTGGGTGCTCGTCACCCTTCTGGCCCTGGCCCTCATCCCCACGATGATCGAGCTGGGCTTCTGGCAGCTGCACCGCCACGAGCACAAGGTGGCCCAGAACACGCTGATCGCCGACAACCTGAAGGCCCAGCCGGTCGCGGTGGGCGAGCTCACCTCGCCGGGCCACACCGTCCCGCGGTCGGACTACTGGCGCAAGGTCAGCGCCACCGGTACCTGGGACACCGCGCACGAGGTCGTCGTGCGGCGCAGGACCGCGGCCGACGGCCGGGTCGGCTACCACGTGCTCACCCCGTTCGTCCTCGACGACGGCCCCACCGTGCTGGTCAACCGCGGCTGGATCGCCGACAACGGCAACCAGACGGACTTCCCGAAGATCCCGGCGCCGCCCCACGGCAAGGTCACCATCACCGGACGTCTGATGGCCGACCAGACCACCGCGGCCAGCGGCATCAAGGACGTCAAGGGTCTGCCGCCCCGCCAGGTCATGCTGATCAGCAGCGCCCAGCAGGCCAAGGCGCTCGGCCGTCCGGTGCTCGGCGGATACATCGAGCAGACCGCGCCCGAACCGCCCGGCGACTCCCCCGAACTGATTCCCGCCCCCGACGACAGCTCCATCGGCCCGCACATGGCGTACGCCGTTCAGTGGTGGCTGTTCTCCGCCGCGGTGCCGGTCGGCTGGTTCATCCTCGTACGGCGTGAGCGGCAGGACCGGGAGGCCGCGAAGGCCGAGCCCGCGGTGGTGCCGGAGCACGCGGCGGCGTAGGGCGACGTGGCAGCGCGGGCGCGCTCTGCTTAGCAATTTGCCTGGCCGGGAACACGCCATGGCGTGACCCAACGTACACAGCGCATCGAGGACTACGCCCTCATCGGCGACCTGCAGACCGCCGCCCTCGTCGGCCGCGACGGATCCGTCGACTGGCTCTGCCTGCCCCGCTTCGACTCCGCCGCCTGCTTCGCGGCACTGCTCGGCGACGAGGACAACGGCCACTGGCGGATCGCCCCCGTCGAGGCCGGCCACACGGGCCAGTGCTCCCGGCGCGTCTACGCGGACGACTCGCTCGTCCTCGAAACCCACTGGGAGACCAGCACCGGCACGGTGAAGGTCATCGACTTCATGCCGCAACGCGATCTCGCACCCGATGTCGTGCGCATCGTGGAGGGCATCAGCGGCACCGTCGAGATGGGCTCCGTGCTGCGGCTCCGTTTCGACCACGGCCATGTGGTGCCCTGGATGCGGCGCTCGGACGGGCACCGTGTCGCGGTCGCGGGACCCGACTCGGCGTGGCTGCGCAGCGAACCCGAGGTCAAGACGTGGGGCCAGGACATGAGCACCCGCTCCTCGTTCACGGTCGGCAAGGGCGAGAAGGTCGCCTTCGTCCTCACCTGGCACGCCTCGCACGAGCCGCGTCCCGACCTCATCGACCCCTACGAGGCCCTGGAGCAGTCTCTCGCCGACTGGCGGGAATGGGCGGGGCACTGCCGCTACCAGGGCCCCTACCGGGACGCCGTGATGCGCTCCCTCATCACCCTCAAGGCCCTCACCTACGCGCCCACCGGCGGCATCGTGGCGGCGCCCACCACCTCGCTGCCCGAGGAGATCGGCGGCGTCCGCAACTGGGACTACCGTTACTGCTGGCTGCGCGATTCCACCCTCACCCTCGAAGCGCTGCTCTCCGCGGGCTATCTGGACGAGGCCGCCCAATGGCGGGACTGGCTGCTCCGCGCCGTCGCCGGCGACCCGGCGGACCTCCAGATCATGTACGGGATCGCCGGCGAACGGAGGCTGCCCGAGAGTGAACTGCCATGGCTGAAAGGACACTTCGGCTCCGCGCCGGTCCGGATCGGCAACGCGGCCGTCGACCAGCTCCAGCTCGATGTGTACGGGGAGGTCGTCGACTCGCTGTACCTGGCGCGCCGGGCCGGCCTCAAGAGCGAGGCGCACGCCTGGAACATCCAGCTCGCCCTGCTCGGCTTCCTCGAAGAGCGGTGGCGCGAACCGGACGAGGGCCTGTGGGAGGTGCGCGGGCCGCGCCGGCACTTCGTGCACTCCAAGGTGATGGCGTGGGTGGCCGCGGACCGCGCGGTGCGCACCCTGGAGGAGGAGCCCACCCTGCGCGGCGACGCCGACCGCTGGCGGCGGATGCGGGACGCGGTGCACAAGGAGGTGTGCGAGAAGGGTTTCGACCCGGTCCGCAACACCTTCACGCAGGCGTACGGCTCCGCGGAGCTGGACGCGGCGACCCTGCTCATCCCCCACGTCGGTTTTCTGCCCGCGGACGACCCCCGCGTGGTCGGCACCGTCGAGGCGATCCACGCGGAGCTGGGCCAGGGCGGGTTCGTGCGCCGCTACAGCACCGACGGCGCGACCGAGGACGTCGACGGTCTGCCGGGCGACGAGGGCACCTTCCTCGTGTGCTCGTTCTGGATGGCGGACGCGCTGCGCCTGATCGGCCGGGTGAAGGAGGCGCGGGAGATGTTCGAGCGGCTCCTCACCCTCCGCAACGACGTGGGGCTGCTCGCCGAGGAGTACGACCCGGTGGCCGGCCGGCACCTCGGCAACTTCCCGCAGGCCTTCAGCCACATCGGACTGGTCGCCACCGCCTGCGCGCTGGAGCCGGACTGCGGCGACGAGGCAGGATAGGCCCATGGATCTTGGACTGAAGGACCGCGTGTACGTGGTCACCGGCGCGTCCCGGGGCCTCGGCCTCGCCGCCGCCCGTGCGCTCGTCGCGGACGGCGCGAAGGCGGTCATCACCGGCCGCGACGAGAAGACGCTGAAGGAGGCGGCCGCCGAACTCGGACCCGGCGCGCTCCCGGTGACCTCCGACAACGCCGACCCGGCGGCGGCGGGACGTCTGATCGCCGCCGCCCGCGAGCACTTCGGACGCTTCGACGGCGTCCTGATCAGCGTGGGCGGCCCGGCGCCGGGCTTCGTCGCCGACAACACCGACGAGCAGTGGCAGTCGGCCTTCGAGTCGGTGTTCCTGGGCGCGGTCCGCATCGCCCGCGCCGCCGCCGGGGAACTCGACGACGGCGGGGTGATCGGCTTCGTGCTCTCCGGCTCCGTGCACGAGCCGATCCCGGGCCTCACCCTCTCCAACGGGCTGCGCCCCGGGCTCGCCGGCTTCGCCAAGTCGCTCGCCGACGAGCTGGGGCCCCGCGGCATCCGTGTCGTGGGGCTGCTCCCGGCCCGTATCGACACGGACCGGGTCCGCCAGCTGGACGAGCTGTCCGGGGACGCGGAGGCGACCCGCGCGGCCAACGAGGCGAAGATCCCGCTGCGCCGCTACGGCACCCCGCAGGAGTTCGGCAGCGCGGCGGCCTTCCTGCTCTCGCCCGCCGCCTCGTACCTCACCGGCATCATGCTTCCGGTGGACGGCGGGGCGCGGCACGGTTTCTGACGCGCCCCGCCGTCCCGGCCGCCCCGCGCGATCGGGGGCGGCCGGGATCTCGCCGGGATCTTTCTGGGGTACGGCCCCCGGCGGGCGGACCGGGAGCCGTCAGCCGCAGCGCCAGGTCGTCGGGAACGTCCGGTACACGTCGTAGTCGCGGACGCTGCCGCCCAGCGTGCCGTCGTTCGCGGAGACCGCGACGCGTATCTCCGCACCGGTCAGCGAGGCGGTCTCCTTGCCGAACTGCCAGACACCGGTCACCAGCGGTTCGTCCAAGGTGCCTCCGGGCTCGAAGCCGACGGACTGGCCGGTGCTGTTGACCGAGTAGAGCAGCCCGCTCTTCTCGGGTCGCACCATCGAACCGTCCTTGTCCCACAGGATGCCCGCGCCCCGCCCGTCGGCCGGCGATGCCGATCCGGCCACCCGGCCCTGGGAGACGGCGTCGCCCCTCACCCTGGTGCTGCCCTGCGGAGCGGCCAGCTTGCGGGCGCTTCCCGCCCGCCAGAGGTAGACGGCGTTGGGGTCGGTCCCGTTGCCCACCGGGTAGGAGTTGACCAGCACGGTGCCGTCCTGGTCGATGCCGACCGCTCGGCTCGATCCGGCCGTCGGCAGCCCGCCGGTCACCTTCACCACGGTGCCGGGAGCCGAGGCGGGCCACAGGATCGCGATGCTGGGGCCGCCTGAGCCGTAGCCCCAGCCCACGATGTCACCGGCGTCGTTGATCGCCGTGGGGAAGGCGGACTGGATGCCGGACGGCAGGGGCAGGGCCTCCAGCTTGCCGTCGCGCGAGCGGAAGGCGTGCGCCTTGGAGTTGTCGCGGTCGATGGTGTTGCCGACCAGCGTTCCGGACCGGTTGACACCCGAGACGGTCATGGTGGCGGTCAGGCCGGGGAGGTCGCCGTAGTCGATGACCTTGCCGCCGCTCCAACGGACGGCGTGATAGGTGGACGCGTTGTACACCCGCCCGGCGAATCCGCTGCCGCTGTCGGCCGCGCCGATCTCGCCCTCGGTCATTCCGGCGGGCAGCGGCAGCTTCGTGGGAGTACAGGTCGCGGGGGCCGCGGCCGCGGCCGTACCCGGAGCCATGAGGGCGGAGGCCGTGCCCACCGCGAGGACCGTGAGGACCGTCGTCACATGTCGGGACCACATACGAAAACCAGCTCCTTGGCAGCGTGAGAAATTGCCTCACCGTCGCCGGAGGAACTGACAGCTCGCTGACGGGTTGCCCCGACGCGGAACGTCCCGCGCTCCGTGCGGGCGCGGGACGTGGTGCGACGGGACGGGGCTCGCGCCCTCAACTCACGCGCCGCGCCCGGTGCTTGACCGCCCGTAGCCGGACCTCGGCGGGCAGCTCCGCGAGCCCCGCGGAGTCGCGGGCGTGAGCCAGCGCCTCTCCGTCGAGGCGGGCCAGAGCGACCGCGGGCTGGGCGTGCGGCTCAAGGAGCAGCGCCACGCGCGCGGCCGGGGCGGTCCGCCGTCCGGCGAGGACGACCTGGGCCCGCGCCACCCCGTCCAGCCTCTCCGCCTCGCCCGCGAGGGCCGCCTCCAGGGCCCGGCCCCGCAGCAGCGCGCCCTCTCCGTCACCGGAGTCCACCAGGATCTCCGCGAGGCGGGCCCTGCGCAGCTGCGCGAACAGCCACCACAGGGCGAGCAGCACGAGGAGCGCCAGGACGGCGATCACGACCGGCCACCACCAGCCCTGATCGTGCCAGTGGTCGCGGCGGGAGCGGCTCAGGAGCACGTCGTGCTTGGTGCCCCAGGGCCACCACGACGGCACGGCGAGGCCGAAACCCGCGGCGAGGACCGCGCCGCCCGCGAGGAACAGCACGAGGCCGGCGAGGCCGAGCACCACCCGGTTGACCGTTCGCAGCATGGCTCAGCCCTTCCGTGCCGGGCGGCTCACACGGACCGCGAGACCGGGCGGCCCCGCGAGGCCGAGCTCCCTGATCCCGGTGCCGAGCGCCGCGTCCAAGTCGGCCCGTACGTCGTCGAGTTCACGAAAGTGCGAGTGGGCGCGCACGACGACGCGGCGACGGCCCATGCGGACCCGGGCCGACTGGATGCCGGCCACCTCCATGGCCCGGTCGCGCAGCACGAGCGCCGCCGCGGCCCGGTCGAGCCCGGCGTGCACGGCCGGCGAGGGCCGCCGCATCGGCAGGATGCTGCGCAGCCCCGGCGTCAGGGCGAGCACCACGAGCCAGACGCCGATGAGCGCCACGGCGGCCGCGCCGGCGAGAACCGCCACGTCGTCGACGGGGTGGGCCGCCAGCCAGTCGGTGAGTCTCACCCGCCAGCGCATGGCGGAGTGGTGGGCGCGCACCGCGGCCACGTCGTAGAGGAAGAGCCCGGCCGCGGCCAGGATCACCAGGGCGAGCAGGCCGGCCGGGACCCGGCGGGCCGACCAGAAGCGGCCCGCCCTGCCTTCGCCGTCGGCAAGCACCGGCACCGCGTCGTAACCGGCGGCCGAGACGGCCTGGTCGAGACCGGATGCGGGGGCGGCCTCGTCGCCCTGCTCGATCACGGGCAGCCGCTGGGTGCCGCCTTCGCCTTCCTGCGGGTGGCTCATCGGATCCTCCCCCGGTCCGCCGTGCGCGCGTCCGCCGTGTGCAGACGCTCGATCTGCACCGCCACTTCGGGAACTTCCATCCCCGCCAACGCCCTTACCCGCTCGGCCACTTGGCGACGCACCGCGCGGCACTGGCCGCCGAGGTCACCGGGGTAGCCGAGCTCGACACTGACCCGGACCCGGGCGGAATCCTGGTGCACGGCGACATCAGCGCGTGGCGGCGCACCGCCGTCGGGCACCTCGGTGAGCGCCTCCCGCGCCGCCTGCGCGGCGATCTTCGCCACGACCCGGTCGGCGATCTTGGTGGCGCCCCGCTCTGCGGGCTCGATCCGTCCGGCCACCGCCATGGGTCAGCGCCGCCGGTCGCCGCGGTCGCGCGGGCGGAAGAAGTCGCCGGGTTCGAGGTCACCGTCCAGGAAGCGGCCCGCCACGAATCCGATCGCGCCCAGCGCCGCGACCAGCAGGAACGCCCCGAAGCCGCCGAAGTATCCGGCGAAGCCGAGTGCCATGCCGGCCATCAACCCAACCACCGCCATGCTCATGCTGAACTCCTCGGTCCCATGAGTCCGACCCGTCAGTAGTCCGTAGTGGTCCGTGCGGAGAGAGAACCGTGCCCGTGCGGAGAAGTACGGAGAAGTGAAGTACGGAGAAGTACGGCCCCGGGGAGGGGCCGGTGGAGCTGGTCGCGGCCGCTGCGGGCCACGTGTCGGTCTGTGCGGCCGCTCGGGGCCGGCGCGGGCTGCGCGGGTTCGTGCGGCCCGGTTGGGCCACACGGGTCACTGGAGCCGGGACTCCGGCTCCTCGTCATCGTCGTCGTCGGGCAGCTTGACGTCGCTCACCGCGATGTTGACCTCGACGACTTCGAGCCCGGTCATCCGCTCCACGGCGGAGATCACGTTCTCGCGGACGTCGCGGGCCACGTCCGCGATGGACACGCCGTAGTCGACGACGATTTCGAGGTCGAGCGCGGTCTGTACCTCGCCCACCTCGGCCTTCACGCCGCGGGTGACGCCCGACTTGCCGCCCGGCACCCGGTCTCTGACCGCGCCGAACGTGCGGGAGAGCCCGCTGCCCATGGCGTGGACACCCACGACGTCACGGGCCGCGAGGCCGGCGATCTTCTCGACCACGCCGTCGGCGATCGTGGTGCGGCCGCGCCCCGCCGGGTCGCCGCCGCCCCGCTTGACGGTGGACGGCTTCCCCGCGTGTTCGACCGCCCCTGTGGACGGCTCGTTCGCGGGTGCACCGGGCCGGTTGCGCTGTTCGCTTTCGCTCATGACCGTTCGTCCCTTCGCCCTTGGACTCCAATGCCCACATTAAGCGCGGTTGCCCCGACTCGCGCCCTCGATGCGGCAGGCTGGGGGCATGACGGGTGATGGATGGAGTGCGGCGGTACGTCGTCGACTGGGACTGGGCCGGCTGCTCGCCCTCGGCGATCGCGAGGACGGGGCGTGGATCACGGAGCGGGCCGCGGTGTCGGTGCTCGGGGCCGCGGCGGCGGCGGTGCCGGGCTGCGCCGTGACGTCCTTGCGGCTCGCCCCGGCCGATCCCGGAGCACCGGCGGAACCGGCGGTCCCCGCACCGCCGTCCGCGCTAGGCCCCGGCCCGCTCCGCGTCGTGGCGGAGCTCGCGGTGCTCGGCGGCAGGCCGCTGCCGGAGCTCGCGGCGGCCGTGCGGGAAGCGCTGTTCACGGCGGCGCGGGGCGGGCTCGGGCTCGTCGTGTCGGACGTCGACGTCGAGGTGACGGCGCTCCTGGACGAGCTGCCGGATCCCCCGGACGGCGGTCCCCCGCCCGGCCCAGCGGACCAGCCGGCCTCGGCGACCGCGGCGGCCGCGCTCACCACGCCGGGCGTGGCCCGGCTGACGGCCGAGCTGGGCCCGCCCGTCCAGACGACCGAGGGCCATCTCCGCGTCGAACTGGCCACGGCCCCGCCCCACAACCCCCTGGAGGTCGCACGGGCGGTCCGCGTGGCGGTGGGCCGCGCAGCGCCCGAGGCGGATTCGGTGGCGGTACTGATCACCTGGGCAGGCTGAACCCGGGCGGCGTGGGCCGAGCGGGGGGCCGGTCGGATGACGCCCCGCCAGGTCCCCGCTCAGTCCGAGAGCCCTGCCAGGTCGCGCAGGCGGCGGGCCTGGGCGGCCCGCTCGGCCAGGCGCTGCTCCTCGTAGCTCCGCCCCGCGGCACCCCGCAGCAGTGCCTTCGTCTCGACCACCGCGTCGCGCGGCGCGGCGAGCAGCGCGCCCGCCAGGTCCTGTACCGCGGAGTCGAGTTCGTCCGCGGGCACGGCGAGGTTGGCGAGGCCGACGCGCTCGGCCTCCTCCGCCCCGACGAAGCGTCCCGTCGCACAGATTTCGAGCGCGCGGGCGTATCCGACGAGCCCGACGAGCGGATGCGTGCCGGTGAGGTCGGGGACGAGGCCGAGACCGGTCTCGCGCATGGCGAACTGCACGTCCTGCGCGACGACCCGGAGGTCGCAGGCGAGGGCCAGCTGGAAGCCGGCACCGATCGCGTGCCCCTGGACGGCCGCGATCGACACGATGTCGTTGCGGCGCCACCAGGTGAACGCCTCCTGGTACTCGGCGATCACCGCGTCGAGCTCCTGATCGGAGCCGCGCGCGAGATCGATGAACGAGGGCTCGCCGTCGAAGCCCTCGGGAGTGAAGGCCTGGCGGTCGAGGCCGGCGGAGAAGGACTTGCCTTCCCCGCGCAGCACGACGACGCGGACACTGCCCGGAAGCGACCGTCCGGCCTCCGCCAACGCCCGCCACAGAGCGGGAGACTGAGCGTTGCGCTTGGCCGGATTGGTCAGGGTCACCGTGGCGACCGCGTCATCGACGGAGAGCCGAACACCGTCCTTGTCGAATACGTCGAGTGCGGATGCGGGCGTAGCCATGGAGCGCCTCCGGGTGCGTGGCCGTCAGTGAACAACCGCCTCGGCGGTCATTAAGTGACTGCACAGTAACCACCCGGTCGGCCGCTGAGCCGACCGGGTGGCCACCACCGCAACCGGTGGGCCACAGGAGCTGCCCGGGACCGCCTCGTCAGGCCGAGGCGGCCTTCTTGCCCCGTGTCGCTCCGCCGCGTCCACGGAGAATGACCCCGGACTCGCTGAGCATCCGGTGGACGAACCCGTAGGACCGGCCGGTTTCCTCGGCCAGCGCCCGGATGCTCGCACCGGAGTCGTACTTCTTCTTCAGGTCTGCCGCGAGCTTGTCGCGCGCGGCGCCGGTAACCCGGCTGCCCTTCTTCAGAGTCTCGGCCACCCGTGCCTCCTCATGGGAAGTGCGCTCTGGACTTCTCATGATCACCCCTCTCGCGCTTCCTGGCCACCCATTCGGCAAGGTCCGTGCAACAAGCTTGGGGGCGCGTACGGCGGCCGGGCAGGGCGGAATATCGCATTCCACCTGCGCTTGGACATATCCCGGCCCGAAAGTCGAGATGAAGCGCCAGGTCAGCGCTGTGTTCCGGGTCACACACGGAAAAAGGCCCGCCCCACAAGGGGCGGACCGTGATCCCGCGCACGACACACCGGGGTACGAGACGCACTCACTCAGATTGAGGATCACGCGTAAGCCGAATGATCCATAGGAAGTGGATCAGTGGATGGATCATGCGCGGCGGCCGGGCCGGAGCCACCCCCGAGCCCCGGTCAGGCGAGCGCGACCAGGTCCGCGTAGTCCGGGCCCCACAGGTCCTCCACGCCGTCCGGCAGCAGGATGATCCGCTCCGGCTGGAGCGCCTCGACGGCGCCCTCGTCGTGGGTGACCAGGACGACCGCGCCCTTGTACGTACGCAGCGCTCCGAGGATCTCCTCGCGGCTCGCCGGGTCGAGGTTGTTGGTGGGCTCGTCGAGCAGCAGCACGTTGGCGGACGACACCACGAGCGTGGCCAGGGCCAGACGGGTCTTCTCGCCGCCGGAGAGGACCCCGGCCGGCTTGTCGACGTCGTCGCCGGAGAAGAGGAACGAGCCGAGCGTCTTGCGCACCTCGACGAGGTCCAGGTCGGGCGCGGAGGAGCGCATGTTCTCCAGGACCGTGCGGTTCGGGTCCAGCGTCTCGTGCTCCTGGGCGTAGTAGCCCATCTTGAGCCCGTGCCCCGGGGTGACCTCGCCGGTGTCCGCCTTCTCGGCGCCGGCGAGCAGCCGCAGCAGGGTCGTCTTGCCGGCGCCGTTGAGGCCCAGGATGACGACGCGGGAGCCCTTGTCGATGGCCAGGTCGACGTCGGTGAAGATTTCGAGGGAGCCGTACGACTTCGACAGGCCCTCCGCCGTCAGCGGCGTCTTGCCGCAGGGCGCGGGCTCGGGGAAACGCAGCTTGGCGACCTTGTCGGAGACGCGGACCGCCTCCAGGCCGGAAAGGAGGCGCTCGGCGCGCTTGGCCATGTTCTGCGCGGCGACGGTCTTGGTGGCCTTGGCGCGCATCTTGTCGGCCTGCGAGTTGAGGGCCGCGGCCTTCTTCTCGGCGTTCTGGCGCTCGCGCTTGCGGCGCTTCTCGTCGGCCTCGCGCTGCTGCTGGTACAGCTTCCAGCCCATGTTGTAGACATCGATCTGCGCGCGGTTGGCGTCCAGGTAGAAGACCTTGTTGACGACCGTCTCGACGAGGTCGACGTCGTGGGAGATCACGATGAAGCCGCCGCGGTACGTCTTGAGGTAGTCCCGCAGCCAGACGATGGAGTCGGCGTCGAGGTGGTTGGTCGGCTCGTCGAGGAGCAGGGTGTCGGCGTCCGAGAAGAGGATGCGGGCGAGCTCGATGCGGCGGCGCTGACCGCCGGAGAGGGTGTGCAGCGGCTGGCCGAGCACCCGGTCGGGCAGGCCCAGCGCGGCGGCGATGGTGGCGGCCTCGGCCTCGGCGGCGTATCCGCCCTTGGTGAGGAACTCGGTCTCCAGGCGCTCGTACTTCTTCATCGCCTTCTCGCGTGTGGCGCCCTTGCCGTTCGCCATGCGCTCCTCGTTCTCGCGCATCTTGCGCAGGACTTCGTCGAGGCCGCGGGCGGACAGGACGCGGTCGCGGGCGAGCACGTCGAGGTCGCCGGTGCGCGGGTCCTGCGGCAGATAGCCGACCTCGCCCGAGCGCGTGATGGTGCCGGCGGCGGGGATGCCCTCGCCGGCCAGGCACTTGGTGAGGGTGGTCTTGCCCGCTCCGTTGCGGCCGACCAGACCGATGCGGTCGCCCTTGGCGACACGGAAGGATGCGGACTCGATGAGGACTCGGGCGCCGGCGCGCAGCTCGATGCCGGTGGCGGTGATCACGGAAAGACTCCAGGCGGTATGGACGGCGGACGGGACGGCAAGAGGCGCCGCGCGAAGCGCGTCCTTGAGAGGGCGGTGTCGGGCGACGGCAGGGCGTGGAGGTCGACGCCGCCTAATGCACAAGGAGAATTGCCATGGGGTCAATTCTAACTGGGCGGTGCAACCCGGTTTCCGCCACCGTCCGCACGCCCCTCACCCGGGAGGCCGTTGCCCAGCGGGGTGCGCCCCTCGGTGATCTCGCCGAGTGCGTCGACCGCGGCCAGGGCCCGGCTCCACGCACCCCGGTCCCGGCAGGGCCGCGCGATCAGCAGAACGCCTCGGGTGTGCGCGGTGCGCGCGGGGTCGAAGGCGCATCCGTCGCGGGCGGTCAGCAGCCAGCGCAGGTCGCCGTCGGCGGCCCGGAAGGCGCTGACGCGCCCGGGGGCGACGACGGCGAGCATGCGGGCGCCGGGGTCGAGCGCCTGGAGCACCCCGGCCGCGCGCTCGGGCCGCCCCGCCAGCCAGCCGGCCAGCCCCGGCACCGCCCGGTGCCAGCGGACCCGGCGGTGAGCGGTGTCCGTGCCCGTGTCCCCGTCGGCGCCCCTGCCCCTGGCGGTGTCGGTGTCGGTGTCGGTGTCGGTGACCATGCCGTCGGCCCACAGGGCGAAGGCGTGCCCGGGGGCCCGGCGCAGCGCGAGCGGCCGACTGCCACGTCTGCCGTACGCCCACTGCCGCGCGCCGGTGCCGCTGTCGTACGCCTCGACGACCGCACCCCTGATCCGTACCGCCGTACGCCCCGCGGCGGGTGCGGCGAACGTTTCGAAGCGGTCGCCGTACGGGGTCTGGCGGGTGTGCTGCGCCGCGGTGACCAGCGGCAGGGCTAGTACGGCGGCGACTGCGGTCAGTGCGAGGCGAGTCCGGTCCATGACGCGCAGAGCGTATCGGCCGAAGCAACAAAACGGGCGTAGCGCAATGAACGGGACGATACTCTGGGTGACCTCTTTGATACGCGGGGTGGCCCCGGGCGGACCGCCCCTCGGGCGGCCCCGGTGGAACACAGGGTGGTGCGCCCATGCAGTTCGACGACGACGCCGATCTGGACACGTCGGAGGTCGACGACGCGCGCGGCGGAGGCCGGATCCCGGGCGGCCGGGCCACGATCGGGGGCGGGATCGTCGGCGTCATCGCGCTGCTCCTCGGCCTCTTCTTCGGCGTGGGACCCGAGCAGCTGGGGCTCTCGTCGGGCGACACCGCGCCGGGCGCGAGTTCGTCGTCGCAGGCACAGGTCGCCCAGAGCTGCCGTACCGGCTCGGACGCCAACACCAAGGAGGACTGCCGGATCGTCGCGGTGGTCAACAGCGTCCAGGACTACTGGGGTCAGGAGTTCCCGCGCCGCGGCGGCAGGTACTCCCCCGCCCGCACGGTGTTCTTCACCGGGCGGGTCAACACCGCGTGCGGAACGGCCACGTCGGCGGTCGGGCCCTTCTACTGCCCCGGCGACCGGCAGGTCTACCTCGACCTGGGCTTCTTCGACGAACTGCGGACGAAGTTCGGTTCGAGCGGCGGCCCCTTCGCCCAGGCGTACGTGGTGGCGCACGAGTACGGCCACCACATCCAGAACCTGATGGGCACCCTGCAGAAGTCACAGGACGGCCGGCAGGGCGCGGACAGCAACGCGGTGCGGGTGGAGCTCCAGGCCGACTGCTACGCCGGGGTGTGGGCGCGGCACGCGACGACGACGCCCGACAAGTCGACCGGCCGCCCGCTCATCACCCGGCTCACCGACCAGGACATCAAGGACGGCCTGGACGCGGCGGCCGCGGTCGGCGACGACCGCATCCAGGAGAAGTTCCAGGGCCGGGTCACCCCGGAGACCTGGACCCACGGCTCGGCGCAGCAGCGCCAGCAGTGGTTCTACACCGGCTACCAGAACGGCGACATGGGCCGCTGCAACACCTTCGCACGTTGAGTTCCGGCACCGGATGGCGTTGTCGGTGCCGGGTGCGAGACTGAGATCCAGGTCACGGTCAGCGGCCTGAACGGGGAAGGAGTGATCGGCATGAGCGTGTGTCCGGCGATTCTCTACAACGACGCGAAAGCGGCGATCCGCCAGCTCAAGGACGCCTTCGGCTTCACCGAGGTGTGTGCGTACGAGGCGGAGGACGGCAGCGTGATGCACGCCGAGCTGTCCTACGGCACGGGCGTCGTGATGCTCGGCTCCAAGGGCCGTGACGGACTGTTCGCCCGGACGATGGCCGACGCGGGCCCGGCCGGCGTCTACGTGGTCGTGACGGATGTGGACGCGCATCACCAGCGCGCCGTCGAGCACGGAGTGGAGATCTTGATGGAGCCGACCGATCAGGACTACGGCTCGCGGGACTACATGGCGAGGGACGCGGAGGGCAATGTGTGGAGCTTCGGCACATACGCTCCGGGCGGCGGTGCGTGACGAGCGCGTCGCCGGTGTCCACCAGGCAGCCGGGCAGCGGGAGTTGAGGGCGTAGGACGTCCCGCCCCCGGGGGCGGGCGGGGGCGCCGCTACGCGCGTCGCTACACGGAACCGGTGTGGACTTGGAAGGCCGCGCGCCGGACCGCCTTGGCCAGGGCGGGGTCGGGGTGCGCCGCCGCGAGGGCGACCAGGACCTGCACGGTGCGGGGATGACCGACGGCCCGCACCTCGTCGAGCAGCGCGGGCACCGTGCCCTGCACCGCCGAGTCGAGGTGGCGTACGAGCAGTTCGGCCTCGCCGTGGTCGGCGACGGCGGCGGCGGTGTCGACCCAGAGCCACGTGGACTCCTCCCGGGACAGGACACCGAGCACGTCCTCGGGGTCGCCGCCCTCGTGCTCGGCGAGCCACAGCAGGGCGTAGGGGCGCAGGCAGGTTTCCGTGACGGCGGCGCGCACCCCGGGCTCGGCGGGCGCGCCCACGGCGCGCAGCGCCTCGAAGGCGAGGCCGCGCAGCAGGGCGTCGTCGCCCCGGGCGACGTCGAGGAGTTCGGTGACCGCGCTGCCCACGGTGCGGGCCGCGATCCAGGCGCGGTACTCGGCGCGGGCCGGGCCCGGGGTGAGGCCGGCGCAGCCGCGCAGCATGGCCTCGGCGGGCTGCTCGATGTTCCCGGCCGGGCTCTGTGCCGCGACACAGATCTGCTCCAGCTTGACCCAGACCGCCCAGTTGCCGAGCGGCGTCAGGGTGGCCTGACCCTCGCCCAGTACCAGCGCGCCGACGGCCGCAAGGCCGGCCAGGGCCCAGTCCAGGAGGTGGGCGAGGCGCGGCGGCAGGGCGGCGGGCTCGGGCAGGGACGCCGGGTCGGGCAGCGGGCCGTAGGGGACCTCGCAGCGCTCTTCGCGCAGTTCGGCGACGCGCTGTTCGAGGAGGTCGAGCAGGGCCGGCACGAGGACGGGTCCGTTGGAGAGCTGGAGGAGGGAGAGCACCTGGGGGACGGCCTCGACGACCTCGGCGACCGCCGTGGGGGCGATGTCGTCCGGGGCGGGATGGACGAGGGACCACGCGTCGAAGAGGGCGACCCAGCCGCGCAGGACGGCCGCGTCGTCGCGGTCCCAGGCGCGCAGCCGCCAGCCGGGACGCACCGTCGCGCCGTGCAGCTCGACGAGGCCCGCCAGGCGCGCCCGGTCCCAGGCCGCGCGTACCTGACCCGGGGTCAGGCCCAGCGCGGTGGCGGCCCGCTCGGCCACCGGCGGGGGAAGCGGGCCCGGCCGGCCGGCGCCGGCGCCGCGGGCGCGCTCGGCATCGGTCCAGCGGGCGACGCGCTCGGCGTCGGCGAGCACCGCTCTGGCCTGGCGGGCCAGTTCGCCTGCGGCCGGGGTGCCCGCGGGGGGCCGGGGCGCCGACCGGGTGCGCCGGTCGGACACGGCCCTGCGGGCTGCGGCGAGGGGCCGGGCCTGCATCGGGTGCGGAGCGCGGACAAGCCGCAGTCTGGAGTCGCGCGGCAACTTCTCTTCAGGCTTCCGGGACGTCACGCATGCAGTCTTCCCGCTCACTGCCCGAAAGCCCAAACGGAATCGGCCACGCACACCGCGTCCGGGCCCCCGGGGTGGCCGGTGATCCCGGGGCCGGGCCCCGGCGAGAACGCGGGCCCGCTCACCGCCCGAACGTCAAGCGGAATCGGCCGTGGCCGGCGCATCGGGAGTGCCCCGGACGGCCCGGGGTCAAGGGGCCGCGCTCGCGGGAGCAGACCCCCGCCACCTGTCCGCGGGCCCAAGCGGAATCGGTGGCGCCGGAGCCGACCGGGCGGGCGGGGGTCACATGAGGGGGGTGAGGAAGCGGCGCAGGGTTTCTTCGTAACCGGCCGGGTCGGCATTCCACATCGAGGCGTGCGGTGCGTCCGGGACGGTGTGCAGGCTGACCAGCTCCGGGCGCCGGGCGGCGAGCCGGCGGGAGGGACCCCAGGGGGCGAGCGTGTCGTCGGGGCCGTGGAAGAGCAGCGTCGGTACGCGCAGGGCCTTGGGGTCGACGGCTTCCCTGAGCCGGTCGCCGTGGAGGCCGGTGCGGCCCTGGGCGGCACGGACGGCGAGCGGCAGCAGCGCGCCCGGGGTTCCGTGGGCGGAGGCGAGGGCGCGCAGCGTGAACTCCCAGTCGAGGACCGGCGAGTCGAGGACGATGCCGCTGATGCGGTCGCGCTGCGCGCAGTGCGCGGCGGCGTGCAGGGCCATCGTGGCGCCGGTGGACCAGCCGTGCAGGACCACCTGGCGGGCCCCCGAGCGCAGGGCGAAGCGGATGGCCGCGTCGAGGTCGCGCCACTCGGAGTCGCCGAGGTGGCCGAGGCCGTCCGGGGAGCGGGGCGCGCCCGCGTCGCCGCGGTAGGAGAGCGCGAGCACCGGGAGCTGCTGGCGGTGCAGGAACTCCAGCACGTTCAGGGGGTGTTCGCGGGTGGTGCCGAGGCCGTGCACGGCGATCACCCAGGTGGTGCGCGGGGCGGGTACCAGCCAGGCGGGCAGCGGTCCGAGTTCGGCCGGGATCTCGACGTCCCGGTACGCGATGCCGAGGGCGGTGCCCGGGGTGCCGTGGTGCACCTGGGGCGTGAGGGCGACCCGCTCCCCTGCCGCGAGGACACCGTGGGTGACCCGCTCCAGGCGCCGTACGACCGTGTCGGCGGTGTGCGGTGCCCGGTCGAGGACGTCGCCGACGACGGCGTGGACACCGTCGCCCTCCAGACCGTAGGTCCCGGGCCGCAGCGCCGTGAACGAGCGGGTCAGGGTGATGGTGCCGGGCTCCGTGGCGTGCACGGTGAGCCGGCGGTCGGCGGGCAGCGGACGGCCTGGCGACGCCTTGAGGGCGGCGTCGCTGGCGTAGCGTCCGGCGACGACGGCTGCCGCGCCGACGCCGATGAGTGTGGTGACGGCCGCTGCCGTCTTCGTAGCGGGGCGCACCTGCCCAGTGTCGGGGCGAAGTGGCCCCGGTGCCAGTGGGCGGGGCCCGTCGAGGCCGCCGATCACCGGGTCAGCCGATCACCGGGTCAGAGGAGTCCGGCGGTGGCCGGGCGGGCCGCCGGCCCCGTGCGGGACGGGCCCGGCAGTGGCCGCGCCGGCCCCGGGCTCAGGGCTGCCCGTAGCCGCTCAGCCGCTGGGCCGCCTCGTCGAGCTGGGCGGGGCTGAGCAGGGACGGGGCGCGGCCGGGCAGTGCGGCGGCGGTGAGCCAGAGCCGGCACATCCATTCCAGTTGGGCGGTGCGGTCGTAGGCCTGGGCGAGACCGGCTCCGTAGGTGACGGTGCCGTGGTTCTGCAGGAGGCACCCGGTGCGGCCCTCCAGGGCCGCCAGCATGTTCTCGGCCAGCTCCTCGCTTCCGTACACGGCGTACGGCGCGACACGGACCGGACCGCCGAGCGCGGCCGCCATGTAGTGGATCAGGGGCAGTTCGGGCACCAGGGTGGACACGGCGGTGGCGTGCACGGCGTGGGTGTGGACGACGGCGAGGGCGTCGGTGGTGCGGTACACGGCGAGGTGCATCGGGAGTTCGCTCGTGGGCCGCAGCGCGCCCATGACCTGGCGGCCTTCGAGGTCGACGGCGACGGTGTCGGCGGGCCCGAGCCGGTCGTAGGGGACACCGGTCGGGGTGACGAGGACCAGCTCGCCGACCCGCACGGACACATTGCCCGACGTGCCGACGACCAGCCCTTGCGCCGCGGACCTGCGCGCGGTGTCGACCAGTTCGGCCCATGCCCCGGCGGTGGCCGCCTCGTTGTCGCTCATGAGGCTGATCCTGCCAGGGCGGGCGCGCCGGGGGTACGGGCCGGGGAGCGATCGTCCACTAGCCTCGGAACGTTTGGGTCCGTACACCGCAATTCGGGGGAAATCCATGGCTCGCGACCTCGGTCCGCTCACCCGCCGGATCCGCGCGCGGGCCGCGCTCGGGGTGTGCGTGGCGGCCCTGGCGCTGGGCGGTACGGCGCTCACCGCGCTGACGTCGCCGCCCGGCGCCTCGGCGCAGGACAAGCCGGCCGGCCACGACGTCTCCTCGCACCAGAAGAACGTCGACTGGGCCGCCGCGAAGAGCCGCGGCGCCACCTTCGTGTACGTGAAGGCCACCGAGTCGACGTCGTACCGCAATCCCTACTTCGGGCAGCAGTACGACGGCGCCCGGCGGGCGGGCCTGGTCCGGGGGGCCTACCACTTCGCGGTGCCCGACCAGTCCTCGGGCCGGGCGCAGGCCGACTTCTTCGCGGCGAACGGGGGCGGCTGGCGGAGCGACGGCTGGACCCTGCCGCCCGCGGTCGACCTGGAGCACAATCCGTACGGCAAGGACGCCAAGGGCGGCAGCGGCGACACCTGCTACGGGCTGAGCCCGGCCGAGATGACCGCCTGGGTGGCCGGGTTCAGCGACCAGATGCGGCTGCGCACCGGCCGCCGTCCGGCCATCTACACGACGACGGCCTGGTGGAACCGGTGCACCGGCAACAGCAGGGCCTTCGCCGCCGAGCATCCCCTGTGGCTGGCCCGGTACGCCACCACGCCCGGCGCGCTGCCGGCGGGCTGGTCGTACTGGACGGTGTGGCAACACGCCAACGGGAGCGGACGCCTGCCGGGTGACCAGAATCTCTTCAATGGGACTTTTGCGCAGTTGAAGCGGTTCGCGGCCGGGCGCTGAACGGCCTGTGCCCGCCGAGGCGACGCGGGAACCGGCCACGGTCACCGATGCGCCCGTCCCAGTTCATCTTCCGTTCACTCAGGTTACTTACGTTCGTCCCGCCACTGACGTCGAACGATTGCCTGGGTAAATGGAACACATCACGCTGCTGCTCGCGATTGTGATCGTGACAGCTCTAGTGTTCGATTTCACGAACGGTTTCCACGACACCGCCAACGCGATGGCCACCACCATCTCGACCGGCGCCCTGAAGCCCAAGACGGCGGTCGCCATGTCCGCCGCGCTCAACCTGGTCGGCGCGTTCCTGTCGGTGGAGGTCGCCAAGACGATCTCCGGCGGGATCATCGACGAGAAGGGAATCCGCACCGAGGTCATCTTCGCGGCCCTGGTCGGTGCCATCCTCTGGAATCTCCTGACCTGGCTGCTCGGGCTGCCCTCCAGCTCCTCGCACGCCCTGTTCGGCGGCCTCATCGGCGCCGCGGTGATGTCGGCCGGCTGGTCCTCGGTCAACGGCTCCACCGTCGTCACCAAGGTGCTGCTCCCGGCCGTCGCCGCCCCGATCGTCGCGGGTGTCGCGGCGATGCTGGCCACCAGGCTCACGTACCGGATCAACCGGAACACCGACGAGAAGGCCACCGCCAAGGGCTACCGCGCGGGCCAGATCGCCTCGGCCGGTCTCGTCTCGCTCGCCCACGGCACCAACGACGCCCAGAAGACGATGGGCATCATCACCCTCGCCCTGGTCACCGGCGGTGTGCTGCACCCGGGCGCCAACCCCCCGCTGTGGGTCATCGTCTCGGCCGGTCTGGCCATCGCGATGGGCACCTACCTCGGCGGCTGGCGCATCATCCGCACCATGGGCAAGGGCCTGACCGAACTGCGTCCTCCGCAGGGTTTCGCCGCCCAGACCGGCGCCGCCACCGTCATCCTCGCCTCGTCGCACATCGGCTTCTCGCTCTCCACCACCCAGGTCTGCTCGGGTTCGGTGATGGGCGCGGGCCTCGGCCGCAAGGGCGGTGTGGTCCGCTGGTCCACCGCGACCCGGATGGCCGTCGCCTGGATCCTGACGCTGCCGGCCGCGGCACTCGTCGGCGCCGGAGCGGAGTTCCTCACCCGGCAGGGCACCTGGGGCATCGCGGCCGTCGCGGTCCTCCTGATCGCCGGCTCGGGCGTCATCTGGAAGCTGTCGCGCCGCCAGCCGGTCGACCATCACAGCGTCACCCCCGACGAGGCCCCCGCGGCCGAGCCCGTCGGTGTCGTCACCACCGCGATCGCCGCGGTCGCCCCGCCGCCCACCGCCCTGGCCGTCGCGACCGATCTCAGGGCCACCATCCAGGCCCCGGCCCCCGTCGACCCGCCCACCCCGGCCACGGTCTGACCGGCCGCCGACCAGGTACAGGTAAGGAATCCTCATGCACATCGACTGGGCAGCCCTCGGCTCCGTCTTCGGCGTCAGCCTCGCGGTGACCGTCGGCCTGGTGGGTCTGTTCACCCTCGGCATCGTCGGCCTCACCAAGCGGGAGGCCGCGGCGTCGGGCACCGCGGGCAACGCGGCCATGGCCCGCACCGGCGCGTACGTCTGCTTCGCGCTCTGCGCGGCGGCCGTGGCGTACGGGATCCACCTGATCGTCGCCTGACCCGCACGCACCACACGAACCGCCCCCCGGCTCCGGCCGGGGGGCGGTTCGCCGTGGCGCAGGACACTCTCTCGCGCCGCAGGTCAACGGCAAGTTGACGGCTGTTCTCGCAGCGTGGTGGACTGCACCGGCCAGCTACGGCGGCAGCAGAGGAAGCCGGTGAGAATCCGGCGCGGTCCCGCCACTGTCACCGGGGAGCGATCCCCGTGAGCCAGGAACTCTCACCGCCGGTCACGTCGTACCAGGGCGCGGACACCCTGAGTGAGGACACACCGCCATGCGCGCCTGCCCGTCGAGATCTTCCGGCCCCTTCCGCGACGCCCCGGCGCGCTGATCGTGCGGGCCGATCGCACCTTCGTCTACGGCTCCACGGCCGGACTCATCGGCGACCTCCTGCTCGGCGATCCGCGCCGCGGCCATCCGGTCGCCGCGTTCGGCCGGGCGGCCGGCGCCGTCGAACGCGCCCTGTGGCGCGACCACCGCGGCTGGGGCGCGCTGCACACCGTCGTGTGCGCGGGCGGCGCCGCGGGCCTCGCCGCCCTGCTCTCCCGTGCCGTACGGGAGAGCCCCGTCGCGACCGCCACACTGACCGCCGCCGCGACCTGGAGCGTGGTGGGCGGCACGTCGCTGGGCCGCGAGGCGCGGGCGATCGGCGGGGCTCTGGCCGCGGGCGACGTGGAGTCGGCCCGGGAACGCCTTCCGCACCTGTGCGGGCGCGACCCGCAGTCCCTGGACGCCGACGGCATCGCGCGCGCCGTGGTCGAGTCGGTCGCAGAGAACACGTCGGACGCGGTCGTCGGCGCCCTGGTGTGGGGCGCGTTCGCGGGCGTGCCGGGCCTCGTGGGCTTCCGGGCGGTCAACACCCTGGACGCGATGGTCGGACACAAGTCGGCGAGGTACCGCGGGTACGGCTGGGCCTCGGCGCGCCTGGACGACGTGCTGGGCTGGCCGGGCGCCCGGCTCACCGCCGCCCTCGCGGCGCTCGCGGGCCCCGACTCCCAGGGCGCGGTGCGGGCCTGGCGCGCCGACGCCGGCCGGCATCCGAGCCCCAACGCGGGCCCGGTGGAAGCCGCGTTCGCGGGCGCGCTCGGCGTGCGGCTCGGCGGCACGCTCTCCTACGCCGGGCGCGTCGAGCACCGGCCGGTCCTGAACGCGGCGGGCCGCGCCGTCGAGGTCCGGGACATCGAACGGGCCGTACGGCTCTCGCGCACGGTGAGCGGGCTGACGCTGGCCGCCGCCGTGGTGGCGCGGGCCGCTGTGAGGAAGGGACGTACATGGGTGGCGGGCTGCTGATCGCGGGCACGACATCGGACGCCGGCAAGAGCGTCGTCACGGCCGGGATCTGCCGCTGGCTGGTGCGCCGGGGCATGAAGGTCGCGCCCTTCAAGGGGCAGAACATGTCGCTGAACTCGTTCGTCACGCGCGAGGGCGCGGAGATCGGCCGGGCCCAGGCGATGCAGGCGCAGGCGGCCCGCGTGGAGCCGACCGCGCTCATGAATCCGGTGCTGCTCAAGCCGGGCAGCGACCGCTCGAGCCAGGTCGTCCTCATGGGCAGGCCGGTCGGGGAACTGAGCGCCCGGGGCTATCACGGGGGACGCCAACAGACGCTCCTGGAACCGGTGCTGGACTGCCTCGCGGAGCTTCGGGGCACGTATGACGCCGTGATCTGCGAGGGGGCGGGCAGCCCGGCCGAGATCAACCTGCGGCGCACCGACATCGTCAACATGGGCATCGCGCGGGCCGCCCGGCTGCCCGTGGTCGTGGTCGGCGACGTCGACCGGGGCGGGGTCTTCGCCTCGTTCTTCGGTACGACGGCGCTGCTGAGCCCGGAGGACCAGGCGCTGGTCGCCGGCTACGTCGTCAACAAGTTCCGCGGCGATGTCACGCTCCTTGAGCCCGGCATCGAGATGCTGCGCGGCCTCACCGGACGCCACACGTACGGGATCCTGCCGTACGCCCACGGTCTCGGCATCGACGAGGAGGACGGCCTGCGCGTCTCGATGCGCGGGACCGTGCGGGAGTCGGTGGTGGCGCCGCCGGTCGGCGCGGACGTGCTGCGGGTCGCGGTGTGCGCGGTGCCGCTGATGTCCAACTTCACCGACGTGGACGCGCTCGCGGCCGAGCCCGGCGTGGTCGTGCGGTTCGTGGACCGGCCCGAGGAGCTCACCGACGCCGACCTCGTGGTGGTGCCCGGCACGCGCGGCACGGTCCGCGCCCTGGAGTGGCTGCGCGAGCGCGGTCTCGCTGCGGAGCTCGCCCGGCGCGCGGCGGCCGGCCGCCCGGTGCTCGGGATCTGCGGCGGCTACCAGCTGCTCGGCGAGCACATCGAGGACGACGTCGAGTCGAAGGCGGGCACGGTGGCGGGCCTCGGGCTGCTGCCGGTGCGGGTGCGGTTCGCCGTCGAGAAGACCCTGGCGCGTCCGGCCGGCGAGGCGCTCGGCGAACACGTCGAGGGGTACGAGATCCACCACGGCGTGGCCGAGGTCCTGGGCGGGGAGGCGTTCATGTCCGACGACCGGGGCCACGGCTCGGACGGGTGCCGGGTGGGCGCGGTGTGGGGCACGCACTGGCACGGCTCCCTGGAGAGCGACGGGTTCCGGCGCCGGTTCCTCGAACAGGTCGCACGGGACGCGGGCCGCCGGTTCGTGCCCGCGCCCGACACCTCGTTCGGGGTGCTGCGCGAGGAGCAGCTCGACCGGCTCGGCGACCTGATCGAGGAACACGCCGACACCGACGGCCTGTTGCGCCTGATCGAGCAGGGCCCGCCCGCCGGGCTGCCCTTCATCCCGCCGGGGGCGCCATGACCACCCCGGCGGGCCCCCGGCGTACAGCACTACTCGAAGGAGAGATCAGCACATGAGCACCCGGTATCCGTTCACCGCCGTCGTCGGCATGGACGACCTGCGCCTCGCGCTGCTCCTGAACGCCGTCAGCCCGGCGGTGGGCGGGGTCCTGGTCCGGGGTGAGAAGGGCACCGCGAAGAGCACCGCGGTGCGTGCGCTCGCGGATCTGCTGCCCGAGGTGGCGGTCGTGCCGGGCTGCCGGTTCAGCTGCGACCCCGCGGCGCCGGACCCCGAGTGCCCGGACGGGCCGCACGAGAGCGGGCCCGGCGGCGCCCGCGCGGCACGCATGGTGGAGCTTCCGGTCGGCGCGTCCGAGGACCGTCTGGTGGGCGCGCTCGACATCGAGCGGGCGCTCGGCGAGGGCGTCAAGGCCTTCGAGCCGGGCCTGCTCGCCGACGCCCACCGCGGCATCCTGTACGTCGACGAGGTCAACCTGCTCCACGACCATCTGATCGACCTGCTGCTCGACGCCGCCGCCATGGGATCCTCCTACGTCGAGCGCGAGGGCGTCTCGGTGCGGCACGCCGCGCGCTTCCTGCTCGTCGGCACGATGAACCCCGAAGAGGGCGAGCTGCGGCCGCAGTTGCTCGACCGCTTCGGCCTGACGGTCGAGGTCGCGGCCTCCCGCGAGCCCGAGCGGCGGGTCGAGGTGGTGCGCCGCCGCCTCGCGTACGACGACGACCCGGCCCGCTTCGCCGCGCGCTGGGCCGACGAGGAGGGTGCGCTGCGTCAACGCATCGTGGCGGCACGGGAGTTGCTGCCCTCCGTGGTGCTCGGGGACGCGGTGCTGCTCCAGATCGCCGCGACCTGCGCCGCGTTCGAGGTCGACGGCATGCGCGCCGACCTCGTGATGGCCCGCACCGCGACCGCGCTCGCCGCGTGGGCCGGCCGTACGGAGGTGACGAGCGACGACGTCCGCCAGGCCGCGCTGCTCGCGCTTCCGCACCGGCGCCGGCGCAACCCCTTCGACGCGCCGGGCCTCGACCAGGACAAGCTCGACGAGACCCTGGAGCAGTTCCGGGGCGAGGACCAGGGCGACGACGATCCGGACCCGGGCCCCGGGGGCCCCGACGGCGGTGGCGGGGGCGGCGGGGTGCCGCCGCAGGGCGACTCCCCCGAGAACCCCGCCGAACCACCCGCGGCCCCGGAGAGCCCCGAGCCGTCGGAGGCCCGCGCGTCGTCGGAGGCCCGCGCGTCGTCGGACGCGTCCGACGCGGTGGAGCCGCCCGCCTCCCCCGCCCCGGCGGGTCCGGGCGAGCGCGCCGCGGTGAAGGCCGCCGAGCCGTTCCGTACGAAGATGCTGAGCGTGCCGGGACTCGGCGAGGGCGCGGCGGGCCGACGCTCGCGGGCCCGTACCGACCACGGCAGGACGACCGGTTCGCGCCGGCCCCAAGGGGCGCTCACCAAGCTGCACTTGACGGCGACCGTGCAGGCGGCCGCCCCTCACCAGAAGGCGCGCGGGCGCTCGGGCCGCGGTCTCGTGGTGCGCCGCGACGATCTGCGCCAGGCCACCCGCGAGGGCCGCGAGGGCAACCTCGTGCTCTTCGTGGTGGACGCGTCGGGGTCGATGGCGGCCCGGCAGCGGATGAGCGCGGTCAAGGGCGCGGTGCTCTCGCTGCTCCTGGACGCCTACCAGCGCCGCGACAAGGTGGGACTCGTCACCTTCCGCGGCAAGGACGCCGAGGTGGCGCTTCCGCCCACCTCGTCGGTGGACGCGGCCGCGGCCCGGCTCGAAACGCTGCCGACCGGCGGGCGCACCCCGCTCGCGGCGGGGCTCCTGAAGGCGCACGACGTGCTGCGCGTGGAGCGGCTGCGCGATCCCTCGCGGCGGCCGCTGCTCGTCGTCGTCACCGACGGCCGTGCCACGGGCGGACCCGAGCCGGTGGCGCTCGCCGGGCGGGCCGCCCGGCTGCACGCGGCCGAGGGCACCGCGTCGGTGGTCGTGGACTGCGAGTCGGGAATGGTGCGGCTCGGGCTGGCCGGAGAGCTCGCGCGTGAACTGGGCGGCGCAGCCGTCACGTTGGACGAGTTGCGGGCGGACTCCATCGCCGGCCTCGTCAAGGATGTCCAGGGAACTTCGAGGAGGGCCGCTTAATGCCGCAGGGACAGGTCAGTGTCGTACCCGAGGACGGTCTGACGACTCGTCAGCGTCGCAACAGGCACCTCGTCATGGTGCACACGGGCGTCGGCAAGGGGAAGTCGACCGCGGCGTTCGGGATGGCGCTGCGCGCCTGGAACCAGGGCTGGCCGGTCGGGGTGTTCCAGTTCGTGAAGTCGGCGAAGTGGAAGGTCGGCGAGGAGAACGCGCTGAAGGTGCTCGGGGCGTCCGGCGAGGGCGGCAGCGTCGACTGGCACAAGATGGGCGAGGGCTGGTCGTGGATCCAGCGCGAGACCGCCGAGGGCGAGCCGACGCACGAGGAGAAGGCCCGCGAGGGCTGGGAGCAGGTCAAGCGCGACCTGGCGGCCGAGACGTACAAGTTCTACGTGCTCGACGAGTTCGCGTACCTGCTGCACTGGGGCTGGGTCGACGTGGACGAGGTCGTCTCGGTCCTGCGCGAGCGTCCGGGCACCCAGCACGTGGTCATCACCGGCCGCAACGCCCCCGAGCGGCTGGTCGAGTTCGCGGACCTGGTCACCGACATGTCCAAGGTCAAGCATCCGATGGACGCGGGCCAGAAGGGCCAGCGGGGCATCGAGTGGTAGCACGTCTCGTCATCGCGGCCCCCGCGTCGGGCAGCGGCAAGACCACCGTGGCGACGGGCCTGATGGCCGCGTTCGCGCGCTCCGGGCTCGCCGTGTCCCCGCACAAGGTGGGCCCCGACTACATCGACCCCGGCTACCACTCCCTGGCGACCGGGCGGCCCGGCCGCAACCTCGACGCGTACATGTGCGGGCCCGAGCTGATGGCCCCGCTGTTCGCGCACGGGGCGCGCGGCTGCGACCTCGCCGTGATCGAGGGCGTGATGGGTCTGTACGACGGGGCGAGCGGGCTCGGTGAACTCGCCTCCACCGCCCAGGTGTCCAAGCTGTTGCGCGCGCCCGTGGTCCTCGTCGTGGACGCCTCCTCGCAATCCCGCTCGGTGGCCGCGCTCGTGCACGGCTTCGCGTCGTGGGACCCCGGGGTGCGGATCGGCGGGGTGATCCTCAACAAGGTCGGTTCGGACCGGCACGAGGCGCTGCTGCGCGAGGCGATGGAGGACGTCGGCGTGCCGGTGCTCGGCGCCCTGCGCCGCGCGCCCCAGGTCGACACGCCCTCCCGCCACCTGGGCCTGGTCCCGGTCGCCGAGCGGCGCACGGACGCGGTGGACGCGGTGGCGGCCATGGGGGAGCAGGTGCGGCAGGGCTGCGATCTGGAGGCGCTGCTCGCCCTGGCACGGTCGGCTCCGCCGCTGGGCGCTCAGGCGTGGGACCCGGCCTTCGAATCTCCCCGCCCCGCCCCTTCCCGAAAGTCTCCGGCGGATGGATCGTCGGCCGCGGGCCGGCTCGCACGGGGCTTTGCCCTGGCCCCTGAAGCCGAGACCCACGGTGAGCGAAAGCCCGTCGTCGCCGTCGCCGGCGGCTCCGCGTTCACCTTCTCCTACGCCGAGCACCCCGAGCTGCTCACCGCCGCCGGCGCGGACGTCGTCACCTTCGACCCGCTCAGGGACGAGCAGCTACCGCCCGGCACCAGCGGGTTGGTGATAGGCGGCGGGTTCCCCGAGGTGTACGCCGCCGAGCTGTCCGCCAACGAGCGGCTCCGCAAGGCCGTCGCCGAGCTCGCCCGCTCGGGGGTGCCCGTGGCCGCCGAGTGCGCGGGGCTGCTCTACCTGGCGCGCACGCTCGACGGGCAGCCCATGTGCGGGGTGCTCGACGCCGACGCGCACATGTCGGGCCGCCTCACCCTCGGCTACCGGGAGGCCGTCGCGCTCGGGGACAGCAGCCTGGCCGTCGCCGGGACGCGGCTGCGCGGCCACGAGTTCCACCGCACCGTGATCGAGCCGGGCGCGGGCGCCGACCCCGCGTGGGGCGTGGTGCACCCGGAGCGCCGCGTCGAGGGCTTCGTACAGCGGGGTGTGCACGCGAGCTATCTGCACACGCACTGGGCGGCCCGCCCGGAGCTCACCCTCCGGTTCGCCGGGGCCTGTGCGCGATGACGTGCTCAGCCGGAGACGCCCACCACCAGCCAGATGAAGCCCACGCCCGCGACGGTGAACAGCAGCGTCGACAGGGCGGGGTGCTCGTGGTGGGCCTCGGGGAGGATCTCGGCCGCGGCCAGATACAGCAGGACGCCGCCGAAGAACCCCAGATAGCTGCCCAGCAGCTGCTCCGGAAGGGTGAACAGCAGGGTCGACGCGGCCCCCACCATCGGGGCCAGCGCGTCGGCGAACAGCATCGCGAGCGCCTTGCGCTTCTCGTTCCCGTACAGGCTGGTGATCGTGTACGTGTTGAAGCCGTCGGCGAAGTCGTGGGTGATGACGGCGAGGGCCACCGCCACGCCCATGCCGGCGCCCACCTGGAAGGCGGCGCCGATCGCGATGCCGTCCATCAGGCTGTGCCCGACCATCGCCGACGCGACCGCGACGCCCACCTGGGGCGCCCGGTGCTCACCCGCCCCGTGGGCCGCCTGGCGCACCGCGAGGATCCGCTCGACGACGTGCGCGAAGAGGAAGCCGCCGACGAACAGGAGCAGGGCCCCGGGCACCCCGAAGAGGTCCTCGCCGGCCGCGTCGAGGGCCTCCGGCAGCAGGTCGAGGCCGACCACGCCGAGCATGAGCCCGCCGGCGAGCCCGAGCACCAGGTGGCGCCGGTCGGTGACCCGCTGGGCGGTCCAGCCGCCGACCAGGGTCATCAGGAACGCGCCGAGCGCGACGATTACCGCCATGCGCCCTTGCTAGCCGACGGTGCCGGTACTCCGCATGTTCACGCCTCGCCCCCGCGCCGCCCGCCGGCGCCCTGAGAGGATCCCCGACATGGCCGCCGCCGACGCCGTCCCCCGCGCAGCCGCCCCGCTACCGCCGGGCGCCGGGTCGTGTCTCGTCGTGGGTGTCGGCGCATCGAAGGGGGTCCGTGCCGAGGAGGTGCTCGGGCTGATCGGGGCGGCGCTGGCGCAGGCGGGGCTCGATCCGGGCGAGGTCGCCGAACTGGCCACGCTCGACGGCAAGTCCCGGGAGCCGGGGATCATGGGGGCGGCCGCCCGGCTCGGCGTGCCCGTTCTGGCGTACGCGGCCGACGAGCTCGCGGCCGTCGCGGTGCCGCACGGCTCCCGGGCGGCCCTCGCCGCGGTCGGCACGCCGTCCGTGGCGGAGGCCGCCGCGCTCGCCCGGGGCGGCGAACTGCTCGTGCCCAAGCGGAAGTCGAGCGGTACGGGCCGTGCCGCCATGGCGACGTGTGCGATCGTACGTCGACCCCACCTCCGGCCGTCCGCCGACGGGCGCGACGCACCCCCCACCAGGAGCGAGGAAGCCATGCCCATCCCCACCACCGAGGTCCCACTCGATCTGCGCCACCACGGTGACGCGGAGGTACGCGACGACGGCGGAGAGCTGATCGATCTCGCGGTCAACGTCCGCACCGGCACTCCCCCGGCCTGGCTGCGCGAGCGGATCGCCGACTCGCTGACCGGCCTCGCCTCCTACCCGGACGGCCGGGCCGCGCGCGCGGCGGTCGCGGCGCGGCACGGCGTCCCGGTGGACCGGGTACTCCTGACGGCGGGCGCGGCCGAGGCGTTCGTGCTTCTCGCCCGCGCCCTGACGTTTCGTCATGCGGTGGTGGTGCACCCGCAGTTCACCGAGCCGGAGGCGGCGCTGCGCGACGCGGGGCACGCGGTGCGGCGGGTGCTGTTGCGGGCCGAGGACGGCTTCCGGCTCGATCCCGCGGCCGTGCCCCAGGAGGCGGACCTGGTGGTGGTCGGCAACCCGACCAACCCCACGTCCGTGCTGCACCCGGCCGACGTGCTGAGCCAACTCGCGCGCCCCGGGCGGACGTTGGTGGTGGACGAGGCGTTCATGGACGCGGTGCCGGGTGAGCGTGCGGCGCTGGCGGGCCGCACCGACCTGCCCGGCCTCGTGGTGCTGCGCAGCCTGACCAAGACGTGGGGTCTCGCGGGCCTGCGGATCGGCTACGTGCTGGGTGAGCCGGAGACCGTCGCGGCCCTCCAGCGGGCCCAGCCGCTGTGGCCGGTGTCGGCTCCGGCGCTGGTCGCGGCGGCCGCCTGCATGGAGCCCCGGGCGCTGGCGGAGGCCGAGGCGGCCGCCGTACGCATCGCCGAGGACCGGGCCCACCTTCTGGCGGGGCTCGCCGAGTTCGACGAGGTGAGCGCGGTGGAGGGGGCGGAGGGCCCGTTCGTGCTCGTACGGATCGACGGTGCGGACCGGGTCAGGGAGCGGCTGCGCGGGCTCGGGTTCGCGGCTCGGCGGGGCGACACGTTTCCCGGGCTGGGGCGCGCGTGGCTGCGCGTTGCGGTTCGCGACAGAACCACGACGAACCGCTTCCTCCAGTCCCTGGACCAGGCCCTCACCCTGACCCGCCCCTGACCCCCCGGGGCTCCGCCCCAGACCCCGGTTCGTGCCGAAGGGCGCTCGTCCTCGATCTCCCCCATGGCCGCAAGGGCCAGGGGGGACCCCCATGACAGGCTGAGGATGCCTCCGCCAAGCCCCGTCGGGGGCGCGGGGAACTGCGTGAGCAGTCAGGTGTCGCGCGGCCGGGCGGGGCGAAGGGGGCGGGGGTCGCAGACCCGCGCCCCCGCCCCGCCCACCACGTCAGCCCCGCCCCGCCCGACCTCGTACGCGGGTCAGGACGAGCGCCCCCGCCCCGCCCACGAGCAACACCGCGGCACCCCCCGCGAGGTACGGCGTGGCCGAACTCCCGCCCGTCTCGGCCAGTTTGGTGTCGGCGACGTTCTGCGTCCTGACCCCCGTATCGACCGGCGCCTTGTCCGGGACGGCCGGCGCGCTCGCCTGCGGCTTGGCGGGGGCGGCCTTCGGCGTCCGGCAGGTCGCCTCGGCGAGGGTGACCTCGCCCTTGACGTCGGCGACGTTCAGATGGAGCGGATTGACCGAGACCTTGAGCTGGAGGGCGACGGCCGCGGCGGTCCGCGACGTCGTCGTGGCCTTCGACAGGTCGAGCGTGACCTCGCCGACCCCGGGCACCTGCACGCGCGTGGTGCCGCCCGCCGACAGCGTCACCTTCTTGCCGAGCACGGTCACCGCGCCCAGCACGTTCGACTTGGCGACCGGCGCGCGGCCCGCCTCGCAGACCGCGCTCGACGTCACCTCGCCCACCTCCACGAGGGAGAGCAGCGGGAGGCCGGGCAGATGGAGCCGGGCGTTGACCAGCCGGGTCGAGCCCTCCGCCTTCTTCGCGTCGACGCTCGCCCCGGCCGTGGCCACGTCCGCCTTCAGCACGCTGACGGGCTGCCCGCCGTCGACCCCGTCCAGCTTCACGGTGAGCGCGGTCTTCTCGGCACTCGCCGGGGCCTGCACCTCGTTGAGCGTGGCCTTGAGCGGCACGTCGATCGCCTTGTTGAGCAGGGAGACGTCGAGGCCGGTGCGCAGCACGACGGCGCTCGCCCGGCCGCCGCCGTCGCCCTCGACGCCGGTGGCCCCCGCGGGCGCGGCGAGCAGCAGCGGCCCCGCGGTCAGCGCCACACAGGCCGCGACGGCGACGGAGCGACGGGCCGGGCGGGCGGCCGGACCGTTCGCGGGCAGGCGGAAGTTGTTGCTGTTCAAAATGGTGGAACCCCCACAGGAGACATGGCTGGCCGGGCGCCCGCCACGGGGACTCGTGGGACTCCTGCGAATCGAGGGGCGCACCGGCGACTTGAGACACCGCATCTTTACGCACTGAGAGTGAACTGGCCGTCACACGGCGCCAGTTCATCCCAAAGGGTGGTTTCCGGCCCTGTATTCGATTGTTCCGGCACAGGTGTCCCCACGCGTCACCCCCGCACCCGCCCGGAGCCCCGTACCCCACCTCTCGCCCCGGCGTTCACTCCGGGGGGCACATGAAGACCTTCAACGACCCGTACCCGTCCCGCGTAACGCCCGGTCAACCGGACACCTCGGCCGGGGTCAGCCCACGATCCGGCCGTTGAGCACGATCCGGCTCGGCGCCGCGAGGACGCGGATGTCCGCACGCGGGTCCTCGTCGTAGACCACCAGGTCGGCCGGGGCGCCCTCGTCGAGGGCGGGGCGGCCGAGCCAGGCGCGGGCGCCCCAGGCCGTCGCGGAGAGCGCGTCGAGCGCGGGGATTCCGGCCTTGACCAGTTCGGCCACCTCGGCGGCGACCAGGCCGTGGGCCAGCGAGCCGCCCGCGTCCGTACCGACGAAGACCGGGATCCCGGCGTCGTAGGCCGAGCGCACCGTGTCGTAGCGGCGCTCGTACAACCGCCGCATGTGGGCGGCCCAGTCGGGGAACTTCGCCTCCCCGCCGTCGGCCATGTGCGGGAACGTGGCGATGTTGACCAGGGTCGGCACGATGGCCACGCCGCGCTCGGCGAACAGCGGGACGGTGTCCTCGGTCAGGCCGGTGGCGTGCTCGATGCAGTCGATGCCCGCCTCGACCAGGTCCCTGAGCGAGTCCTCGGCGAAGCAGTGCGCGGTGACGCGGGCGCCGAGCCGGTGCGCCTCGGCGATCGCGGCCTCCACCTCGCCGCGCGGCCAGCAGGCGGCCAGGTCGCCCGCGTCCCGGTCGATCCAGTCGCCGACCAGCTTGACCCAGCCGTCGCCGCGCCGCGCCTCCTGGGCGACGTACGCGACGAGGTCGCCGGGCTCGATCTCGTGGGCGTAATTGCGGATGTAGCGGCGGGTGCGCGCGATGTGCCGGCCCGCCCTGATGATCTTCGGCAGGTCCTCGCGGCCGTCGATCCAGCGGGTGTCGGAGGGCGATCCCGCGTCGCGCACCAGGAGCGTCCCCGCGTCGCGGTCGGTGAGGGCCTGCTTCTCGCTCACCTCGTCGGGAACCGGGCCGTGCTGGTCGAGGCCGACGTGGCAGTGCGCGTCGACCAGGCCCGGCAGCGCCCATCCGGTGACGGTGACGGCCTCGCCCGGCGGCCGCTCGTAGGTGATCCGCCCGTCGACCGCCCACAGCTCCTCCCGCACCTCCTCGGGCCCCGCGAGGACGCGCCCCTTCACATGCAGCACCGTGCGATCGCTCATGGTCAGCACTGTACGAGGCGCTGGGTAGTCTCCATCCAGAGGATCGGACACCCGGCGTGCATCCCGGCGTGCACCCCGATGTCACCCCCGGCCGCCCGATCCCCGATGTGACCCCCGACCCGACCGAAGAAGGCATCGCCGTGACACACCCGCTCCTGGACCTGGCCCCGCTGACCGCCGCCCACTTCGCGGCGATCGAGCGACGGGTGGCCGCCCTGCTCGCCACCGAACAGGACGTGGTGATCATGCAGGGCGAGGCGCTGCTCCCCCTGGAGGGCTGCATCCGGGGCGCGGCGCTTCCCGGCTCCACCGCGCTCAACGTGGTGACCGGTCCCTACGGGCAGACCTTCGGCAACTGGCTGCGCGACTGCGGGGCCGAGGTCGTCGACCTGGAGGTGCCCTTCCACGCGGCGGTCACCGCGGAGCAGATCGACCGTGCGCTCACCGAACGCCCGGAGATCGACTTCGTTTCGCTCGTGCACGCGGAGGCGGCGACCGGCAACACCAACCCGGTCGCGGAGATCGGTGAGGTGGTGCGCCGGCACGGAGCGCTGTTCATGCTGGACGCGGTGGCCTCGGTGGCCGCCGAGCCGCTCCTGGTCGACGCCTGGGGCGTGGACCTGTGTGTGATCGGCGGACAGAAGGCGATGGGCGGCCCGGCCGGCGTCTCGGCGGTTTCCGTCAGCGCCCGCGCCTGGGAGCGGATCGCCGCCAACCCGAAGGCGCCCCGCCACTCCTACCTCTCGCTCCTGGACTGGAAGCAGCGCTGGATCGACGGCGGCCGCACGGCCCTGCCGCACGCGCCGGCCCAGCTGGAGATGCTGGCCCTCGAGGCGTGCGTGGAGCGCATCGACTCCGAGGGCCTGGCCGCGGTGACGGCCCGGCACGCCTCGGCCGCGGCGGCGACCCGGGCGGGCGCCCTCGCGCTCGGCGGCGGCCTTCTCCCCTACGTGCACGAGGCCGCGGACGCCGCCCCGGTGGCCACGACCCTGCGCGTGCCCGACGCGGTCGATGCCGGGGAGCTGGTCGCCAAGGCTCTCGCCGCCGACCCGTCGCTGCCCCTGATCGCGGGCGGCGGGGCACTGGCGACGACGATGGTCCGGGTCAACCACTACGGCGTGGACGCCACGAGGGGCGTGGTCCAGTCGTCGCTCGCCGCGCTCGGGGCGGCGCTGGGTGAATACGGGATCGCGGTGGACCTGGAGGGCGCCCGCAGGGCCGTTTCCGAAGCGTGGTGACACCTGGGCGGCGATCCTCCGGCACTTCCTCGGACACATAAAGCTGGACACATAAAGAACAACTGAATTCCACAATGCGTTCCACAGAACGGGAAGCCGCTTATCCACTGCGGCTTCCCGTTTTCTTCTGCCCCGGCCCCGCGGCCCTAAACGCACAGGTTTCATCAAGGTTTCCGGCACGCCGCGCGGGTGTGATCGACTCCACAACCCTTCCTTTTTGTCCGGTAATTACCGGACAAACCGGCTCGCGTGCATGCTCGCGTGATAACACGGATCTCCTCGATGCACACCCCCCGACGGGAATGCGATTTCAATTTCTGATCGGTAAATTCCCTCGGCATGACCGCCGCACAAACAGCAGTCCGAATCGAAAGCCCACGAGTGGAGGACGGAGCCGCGATATGGCGCATCGCCCGTGACTCCGAGGTGCTCGACCTCAACTCCTCGTACAGCTATCTGCTCTGGTGCCGTGACTTCGCCCGGACCTCCGTGGTGGCCCGCGGCACCGACGGTGAGCCGATCGCGTTCATCACCGGCTACGTACGGCCCGAACGACCGGACACCCTGGTCGTCTGGCAGGTCGCCGTGGACCACGCCCACCGGGGCGAGGGTCTGGCCGGACTGCTGCTGGAAGCGCTCACCTCGAAGGTGACCAACTCGCACGGGATCACCCGCGTCGAGACGACGGTGTCGCCGGACAACATCCCCTCCGACCGGCTCTTCACCTCGTACGCCACGCGCCGCGGCGCCCTGCTCAGCCGCGAGGTCCTCTTCGACGCCGGGCTGTTTCCGGACGACGGGCACCAGCCCGAGGTCCTTTACCGCATCGGCCCCCTCCACCCCCAGGGAGAATCGCTGTGACCATCACCCCGCCCGCCCTCAGTGTCTTCGAGTCGCTCGAATCCGAGGTACGCAGCTACTGCCGCGGCTGGCCCGCCGTGTTCGACCGCGCGCAGGGTGCCCGCCTCACCGACGAGGACGGCCACAGCTACCTGGACTTCTTCGCCGGTGCCGGCTCACTCAACTACGGGCACAACAACCCCGTGATGAAACGGGCGTTGATCGACTACATCGAGCGTGACGGCATCACGCACGGCCTCGACATGGCGACGACCGCGAAACGGGCGTTCCTGGAGACGTTCCAGAACGTGATCCTGCGCCCGCGCGACCTGCCGTACAAGGTCATGTTCCCCGGCCCGACGGGCACCAACGCCGTCGAGGCGGCGCTGAAGCTGGCCCGCAAGGTCAAGGGCCGCGAGTCGATCGTGTCCTTCACCAACGCCTTCCACGGCATGTCGCTCGGCTCGCTCGCCGTGACCGGCAACGCCTTCAAGCGGGCCGGCGCGGGCGTCCCCCTGGTGCACGGCACGCCGATGCCGTTCGACAACTACCTCGACGGCCAGGTCCCGGACTTCCTGTGGTTCGAGCGGCTCCTGGAGGACCAGGGCTCGGGCCTCAACAAGCCGGCCGCCGTGATCGTGGAGACCGTGCAGGGCGAGGGCGGCATCAACGTGGCCCGGCCCGAGTGGCTGCGCGCGCTCGCCGACCTGTGCCACCGCCGCGACATGCTGCTCATCGTCGACGACATCCAGATGGGCTGCGGCCGCACCGGCGCCTTCTTCTCCTTCGAGGAGGCGGGCATCGTGCCGGACATCGTCACCGTCTCCAAGTCGATCAGCGGCTACGGACTCCCGCTCTCGCTCTGCCTGTTCAAGGGCGAGCTCGACGTGTGGGAGCCCGGCGAGCACAACGGCACCTTCCGCGGCAACAACCCGGCGTTCGTCACCGCGACCGCCACGCTCGAGGCGTACTGGGCCGACGGCGGGCAGATGGAGAAGCACACCCTGGCGCGTGGCGAGCAGATCGAGCAGGCCCTGCTCGCGCTGTGCACCGAGCACAGCGGGCTCGGTGCCAGCTACCGCGGCCGCGGTCTGGTGTGGGGCCTGGAGTTCGCCGACCCGGCGCGCGCCTCCGAGGTCTGCGCCCGCGCCTTCGAGCTGGGGCTTCTCCTGGAGACCTCGGGTCCCAAGAGCGAGGTGGTCAAGATGCTTCCGCCGCTGACCATCACGCAGGAGGAGCTGGACGAGGGGCTGCGCACGCTGGCCCGCGCGGTCGCCGCGACCGTCTGACCCGCCCCGCCGCCCGGCGCACCGGCGCATCCGCACGGACGTGCACCGCCGTACACCGACGTACACAGAAAGGCAGCAACTCACCGTGATTGTCCGCTCGTTCAAGGACATCGAGAACACCGACCGCCATGTGAAGGCCGCCTCAGGCACGTGGGAGAGCAAGCGGATCGTCCTCGCGAAGGAGAAGGTCGGCTTCTCCCTGCACGAGACCGTGCTCTACGCGGGCACCGAGACCTCCATGTGGTACGCCAACCACATCGAGGCGGTCCTGTGCACCGAGGGCGAGGCCGAGCTCACCAACGAGGAGACCGGCGAGACCCACTGGATCGAGCCGGGCACGATGTATCTCCTGAACGGCCACGAGCGCCACACCCTGCGCCCCAAGACCGACTTCCGCTGCGTCTGCGTCTTCAACCCGCCCGTCACCGGACGGGAGGACCACGACGAGAACGGCGTCTACCCCCTGTTGACCGAACCCGAGGAGGGCTGACCATGACCGCCCAGGATCTCTACCCCACGCGTGGCGCCGCCGAGGTGATCACACCCCGCCAGGACCCGGTCGTCTGGGGACCGGCGGCCGGGCTCGAATCCTTCGAGCAGGACGGCTTCCTGTCGATCCAGGATCTGCTCACGGACGACGAAGTCGCGGTCTACCGGACCGAGTTGGAGCGCCTGATCGCCGACCCCGCGGTGCGCGCCGACGAGCGGTCGATCATCGAACCGCAGTCGCAGTCCGTGCGTTCGGTCTTCGAGGTCCACAAGATCAGCGAGCTGTTCGCGCGCCTGGTGCGTGACGAGCGCGTGGTGGGTACGGCGCGGCGGATCCTCGGTTCGGACGTCTACGTCCACCAGTCGCGGATCAACGTGAAGCCGGGCTTCGGCGCCTCGGGCTTCTACTGGCACTCGGACTTCGAGACGTGGCACGCCGAGGACGGTCTGGCGAACATGCGGACGGTGTCGGTCTCGATCGCGCTGACCGAGAACCACGACACCAACGGCGGCCTGATGATCATGCCCGGGTCGCACCGGGACTTCCTCGGCTGCGCGGGCGAGACGCCGAAGGACAACTACAAGAAGTCCCTGCAGATGCAGGACGCGGGAACGCCGTCCGACGAGGCGCTCACGAAGATGGCCGACCGCCACGGCATCAGGCTGTTCACCGGCCGCGCCGGCTCGGCGACCTGGTTCGACTGCAACGCGATGCACGGCTCCGGGGACAACATCACCCCGTTCCCGCGCAGCAACGTGTTCATCGTCTTCAACAGCGTGGAGAACACCGCGGTGGAGCCGTTCGCCGCACCGATCCGGCGCCCGGAGTTCATCGGTGCGCGGGACTTCACGCCGGTGATGTGAGACCGGTGCACTGAACGCCGGCGCACTGCACCCCGGCGACGTGAACGCAGGTGATGTGAACGACCTCCAGGCCGGGGGTCCGGGGCCGCCCCCTGGACCCCCGGCCTGGGGGCCGTCCCGGCACCGTCCACAGAGATCGTTGGTACGGTCGCCCCATGTCCATGGTTGATGAACCTTCCCGAACTCCCGTCACCGCCGCCGATGTGGAGCACGCGGTTCGGCTGTCCGTCACCGCGCTGCGGGCCGGGCTCGCGGCGGACTGGAGCGCGAAGGCGGGAACGCTGGAGTGGGACTGCTGGGAGACGGTCGAACACCTCTCGGACGACCTCTTCGCCTACGCCGTACAGATGGGCCCGGCCCAGCCCCCGCTGGACGGCGAGGTGCCGTACCTGTGGGAGGCCAGGCGTCCCGGCGGCCCCCGCAACTCGGTGCACGCGGACCGCGCCGCGGGGCCGGCCGGGCTCCTGCAGACCCTGGAGGCGAGCGGCGCCCTGCTCACCGCGATGGTGCGCACCACGTCGCCCGACGTACGCGCCTACCACGGCTTCGGCATCTCGGATCCCGAGGGGTTCGGCGCGATGGGCATCGTGGAAACCTTGCTGCACACCCAGGACGTGGCCGAGGGCCTCGGCCTGACGTGGGCGCCGCCCGCCGGACTGTGCGACCGGGTACTGGCCCGGCTGTTCCGGGACGTGCCGGACGACCAGGACCGCTGGCAGGTGCTGCTGTGGGCCAGTGGCCGCGCGGACCTGCCGGGGCGGTCCCGCCCGGACTCGTGGCGCTGGTACGGCGAGCCGCTCAGCTCCGGTGCAGCCACACTCTGAGCGGCCCCGCGGGGGTGAAGCCCGCGCGCAGGGCGGCCGTGAGGTCGTCGCCGCTCTCGTAGCCGACGACCGCGCGCCCCGGCCAGGCGCGGGCGACGGTGTCCAGAGCGCCGGCCCATGCCGCGTCCAGGTCGTCGTCGGCGGCGAAGAGGTTGGAGATCCCGACGACCGCTCCGCTCGTGCCGGCGACCGCCCCGCTCGTGCCGGCGACGGCTCCGCTTCTGCTGGCGACGGCCCCCGCGCGCACCGCTCCCCGCGGGTCGCGGTCCACCAGGAAGGCGTGGTCCGGGGCGGCAAGCAGGTCCGCCGGGAAGAGGCCTTCGCTCTCCCCCCGCGCCCAGGCCGCCTCCCATGCGATCAACTCGCCCTCGTCCAGCACGAGTTGCCATCCCTCACCGGCGGCCTCGGGGGCCGGTCGATGGATCCACTGCGCGTCGAAGAGGACGTCGAAGCCGTCGTCGCTCAGGTCGAGCGCCGCGAAGCTGTCCTTGACCGAGGCGCCGGGTGACGTGAGGTCGATTCCGCCGACGACGTCCTGGGCCGAGGCATCGGGGGTGAGGGTCACTGCGTCCGGATAGTAGAGCGGGGTCCGGTGCGGGCTGGTCCAGGCCCGCGCCCCGGCGTGGCCGGTGATGCCGTGCGCCCGGCAGAGCGCGGCGCACCACGCGGCGTTGTTGCGGGCGGCTTCGCGCGCCGGCTCCGTGGGGTCGGTGTCGATGATCACGGCGCGATCCTCCACCGCCGGGCCGGGCCGCGACCAGCGAATTGCGTGCGCCGCACCCGTCAGGCGTGCGACGTCACGCGCCGGACACCTCGGGTGTCGGACGTCAGGCGTCGAGCGCGGGGTAGTCCAGGTAGCCGCGGTCGTCGCCGCCGAAGAACGTCGACACGTCCGGGGTGTTGAAGGGGCCGCCTGCCGCGAGCCGGGCCGGGAGGTCGGGGTTGGCGAGGAAGAGCGCTCCGTAGGAGACGAGGTCGGCGGTGCCGTCCTCGATCAGGGTGAGCGCGGCGGGCCCGGTCGGGCCTTCGGTGGCGGCGTTGAGGATCAGTACGCCCGAGAACGCCTTGCGCAGCCGGAGCGTCAACTCCCGCTGTTCCGGGGCGGCTTCGAGCAGATGCAGATAGGCGAGGCCGAGCGGTTCGAGGGCGTCGACCAGTGCCGTGTAGAGGGCCTGCGGCTCGGGCTCCTCGATGCCGTTGTACGGGTTGCCCGGCGACAGGCGGATCGCGGTGCGCTCGGGGCCGATCTCGGCGGCGACGGCCTTGGTGACCTCGACCGCGAAGCGGATGCGGCCCTCGACGGAGCCGCCCCAGCCGTCGTCGCGCACGTTGCTGTTGGGCGCGAGGAACTGGTGGATGAGGTAGCCGTTGGCGCCGTGCAGTTCGACGCCGTCGAAGCCCGCGTCGACCGCGTTGCGCGCGGCGGTGGCGAACTCGCCGATGGTGACGAGGATCTGGTCCTCGCTCAGCGCCTGCGGCGTGATGAACGGCTTCGGGCCCTCGTGGGTGTAGACCTGCCCTTCGGCTGCCACCGCCGAAGGGGCCACATTGATCAGGCCGTCGGGCAGCAGGTCCGGGTGGCCGATCCGGCCGGCGTGCATGATCTGGGCGAAGATCCGGCCGCCCTTGGCGTGCACGGCGTCGGTGACCTTGCGCCAGGCGGCGACCTGCTCGGCGCTGTGCAGACCGGGGGTGTCGGGGTAGCCCTGGCCGACCGGGGAGGGCTGGACACCCTCGGTGATGACGAGCCCGGCGGACGCGCGCTGAGCGTAGTACTCGGCCATCGACGCGGTCGGCGTGTGCCCCGGGCCGTGTGCCCGGCTGCGGGTCATCGGCGCCAGGGCGATGCGGTTGGCGAGCCGGGTGCCGGCCAGGTCGATCGGGTCGAATGCGGTGGTCACAGCGGCCTCCAAGGAGACGAACGGGGAGAAGGGGAGATCACGAACATGCGGTCGGCAAAATATGTGGTCGGCCAAGTATTGGCGCCGGGAGTCACTGTAACGCATTGATTGGCCGACCAAGGTAATCTTGCGGGCATGACCTCCGACGACCCCGTCTGTCCCGATTACGCCCATCTGCCGAGCGCCGCGCGCGGCGGTCCGTTCAGCCGCGCGGTGTCCCGGGTGGCCCGGCTGCACCGCATCGCGGCGGGCAGGCAGCTGCGCTGCATCGGGCTCTACCCGGGGCAGGAGCTCCTGATGATGCACCTGTGGGACGCGGGGGCGACCCGCCAGTCCCAGCTGATCAAGCTGCTCGAACTGGATCCGTCGACGGTGACGAAGATGCTCCAGCGTCTGGAGCAGGCGGGCTACGTGCGGCGCACCCCGGATCCCAAGGACCGGCGCGCCTCGCTCGTCGAGGCCACCGACGACGGCTGCGTCCTGCACGAGCGGGTGCGTGACGCCTGGACGGAGCTGGAGGAGCAGACACTGGCCGGCCTCGATGCGGATGAACGGGCTGAGCTGACACGGCTGTTGGGCAAGGTGGAGGAGAACCTGTGCCGCTCGGCCGGCGACGAGGCGGCCTGCGGGACCTGAGCCGGGCCGGTCAGCGGGCGGGCAGCAGAGCGAGCAGCCGGTCCACGTCCTGGCCCGACGTGTAGTAGTGGAACGCGGCGCGCAAGTTGCCCGCACGGTTGGAGAGTTCGATGCCGGAACGGCTCAACTCCTCCTGAACATGGCCGAGTCGGGGGACCGAGACGATCGCCGAGCCGGGCGCGGCCACCGCCTCGTACCCGAGCGGGGCGAGCCCGGCGCGGAAGCGGTCGGCGAGCGCGGTGTTGTGGGCGTGGACGCGTTCGATGCCGAGCTCCTCCAGGAGCGCCAGGGAGTGCCGGGCCCCGGTGTAGGAGAAGAGCGCGGGGCTCTCGTCGAACCGCCGGGCGGAGTGGGCGAGCTCCTCGACGGGGCCGTAGCAGCTGTCCCAGGGGTGCTCGCCGGCCACCCAGCCGGCGAAGACGGGGGTCAGCTCGCCGAGGTCGTCGGGGACGGTGAAGAAGGCGACCCCGCGCGGGCCGGTCAGCCACTTGAAGCCGACGGTCACCGTGTAGTCGAACGCGCCGGCGTCCACCGGGCACCAGCCCGCGCCCTGGGACACGTCGACCAGGGTCCGGGCGCCGTGGGCACGGGCGGCGTCACGGATCGCGTCGAGATCGGCGATGCGTCCGTCGGCCGACTGCACCGCGCTGACCGCGACCAGCGCGGTGCCCGGCCGCACCGCCTGCGCGAGTCCCTCCAGCGGGGCGGTGCGCACCTTCAGGTCGCGGCGCACGTGGAACGGGTTGACCACCGAGCTGAAGTCGGCCTCCGCGACGAGGACCTCGGAGCCCTCGGGCAGCGACGTGGCGACGAGTCCGGCGTAGACGGCGACGGACGCGCCACACGCGACGCGCCGCACGGGCACCTCGACGAGGCGGGCGTAGGCGGCGCGGGCGGCCTCCACGTCACCGAACATGTCGGTCGGGCGCCCGGCGGCCGCGGCGACGATGGCTTCGTTCATCGCCGCCACGGTCCGGGCCGGCAGCAGCCCGGTGCTCGCGGTGTTGAGGTAGGTGGTCTTCGGGGCGAATTCGCCGGGCGCGAGGGAGTCCAGTTCCATGCGGTCCAGCCTGAATCCCCGGCAACCTCACGTCAATTGGGCAACATTGACGCATACCCCCAAGCAGGTCTTATGCATCGGCCGGGCCGTCCCGCGACTCAGCGGGGAACCTCGCACCCGTCCGGACCACAGGCGTCGGCGCCGTCGCCCTCCCCCGCGATGACCGCAAGGGCCGGGGTGTGCTCCTGCCAGGCCTGTTCGAGGGCGCGCGTGAAGACCTCGGAGGGCTGGCCGCCCGAGATGCCGTACTTCCGGTCGAGCACGAAGAACGGGACGGCGTTGGCGCCGAGCTCGGCCGCCTCGCGCTCGTCGGCGCGCACCTCGTCGGCGTACGCGTTCTCGTCGCCGATGACCGCCTGGACCTCGTCCGCGTCCAGACCGGCCAGGACCGCGATCTCCGCCAGGACCGCGGCGTCGAAGACGGAACGCTCCTCGGCGAAGTTGACCCGGTAGGCGAGGTCGAGCAGCTCGCCCTGGCGGCCGCGGGCCTTGGCCAGGTGCAGGAGCCGGTGGATGTCGAAGGTGTTGCCGTGGTCACGGCCCTCGGCCAGGTAGCCGAGCCCCTCGGCGTGCGCGTGGGAGGCGACGTTCTCCTCCATCGCGCGGGCCTCCTCGATGGTCCGCCCGTACTTCTTGGCCAGCATCGGAATCACCGGCCCGACCTCCCCCTTGGCCCGGCCGGGGTCGAGCTCGAAGGAGCGGTGCACCACCTCGACGTCGTCGCGGTGGGCGAAGCCCGCCAGGCCCTTCTCGAAGCGGGCCTTGCCGATGTAGCACCAGGGGCAGGCGATGTCGCTCCAGATCTCGACGCGCATGTCACTTCTCTCAGATTGTTGAAGCCCGTACGACCCGCTACAACACGTACCGCCCCCCACCCCATTCCCAGCGGGCGCCCCTGCGCACCCGGCGTTACTGCTCCGTCTCCGAAGCGCCCTCGCCGAGGTGGGCTCCCCTGTGCCTGGCTGCCGCCGCCAGCCAGTCGCGGTAGCGCGTCGGGGCGAGGTGCGCGCCGCCGGGTGCGGTGAGGGCGCCGCCGGATGCGGTGGCGAAGGGGCCGGCGTCGGCGTCGGTCAGGACGGTGCGGGCGGCGCCGAGGGCGGTGAGGGTGAGCGCGCCGAGCTCGTCCAGGGCCAGGACGTCGGGGCCGGCGACGTCGCGCACCCCCTGGAGCGGAGCGCCGGCGGCGATGTCGGCGACGACGCGGGCGGCGTCGGCGGCGGCGACGGGCTGCAACGGGACAGGGGGCAGTCGCACCGTGTCGCCCTCGGTGGTCCAGGACATGATGGCGTCGACGTACTCGAAGAACTGGGTGGCGCGGACGATGGAGTACGGGACCGGTCCTGCCCTGAACAGGCCCTCCTGGAGGACCTTGGCCCGGTAGTAGCCGAGGTCGGGCACGCGGTCCACGCCCACGATGGACAGCAGGACGGCGTGCCGGACACCGGCCTGCGCGGCCGCGGCGAGGAGGTTCGCGGTCGCGGTCCGGAAGAATTCCGCGGCGGTGTCGTCCGCGGCGGGCGACTGCGTCGCGTCGATGACGACGTCGGCGCCGGCCAGCGCCGGGGCGAGCCCTTCGCCGGTGAGGAGGTCCACGCCGGTGGAGCGTGCGTGCGGGAGGGCCTCGTGGCCGTCCTCGACCAGCCTCTCCACGATCGTGGAACCGATCAGCCCGGTTCCGCCGAGCACTGCGCATCTCATGTCGCACCTTCCTGGCAGGGTCGTTCGGGGTGGGGTGAAGTGAACGGGCACCGGTCAGCCGAAGATCGCGGTGGGTTCGCCGACGAACCAGGTGTTGTCGATGACGAGGCGCCGGACGACCCAGCGGTCGCCGTCGCGGACCAGGTCGACGTCGTAGGGGTTCTTAAGGAGCGCGTACCGGGCGCGGTCCGCGACGAGCAGGTGCTGGGCTTCCACCAGGGCGGTGAGGCGGGCGGTGTCGCCGTCGACGGTGATCCGCGGGTTGGTGACCTGGTGGGTGGTGTCCACGCGGCCGGCGAACATGCCCAGGATGGTGGTGACGATGGTGTCGCGTCCCGACATCAGCGGCGGCTCGGCTCCCCACTTGGCGGCGGCCGGGCGGAAGTCCAGCTCGGCGTCCGCGGCGAAGGCCGAGGCGAACAGTTCCTCGTCCTTGAGGTCCTGGCCCAGGCCGAAGCGGTAGAGCGCGTCGATGATCTCCGTACGGTCCCTGAGTTCCGCGAGCACCGCGGCGCTGTCATCGGCGGGGGCGGTCAGGGCGCGGTCGCGGGTGACGTACATGATGTTCTCCAGTGCAGGTCAGGTGGTCTTTCCGACGCCTTTGATCCTGCTGCGGGAACAAGGGGGGCATCAACGCGCATCCGCGCAACGATCGTTGAGCCCCGGTTGACGACGGAGGGGTTGCGGGGATGTTGGAGCGGTACGAGCTGGAGGCGTTCTTGACGCTCTCCGAGGAGTTGCACTTCGGCCGTACCGGCGAGCGGCTCCGCCTGTCCACGGCCCGGGTCAGTCAGACCATCGCCAAGCTGGAGCGGCGCATCGGCGTGCCGCTGTTCCACCGCACCAGCCGCCGGGTCGAACTCTCGCCGGTGGGACGGCAGTTGTACGAGGATGTCCGGCCCGCCTGGGACCGGATCGCCGACGCCGTCGAGCGGGCCGTCGATGCCGGGCGCGGCCTGACCGGACTGCTGCGGGTCGCCTTCTCCGGGCCGGCCGCGGGCCAGCTGCTGGTCGGGGCGACGCAGACGTTCCGCACCCGGCACCCCGAGTGCGACGTCCAGATCCGCGAAGCCCGCCCGCAGGACATTCTGCCGTGGCTGCGCGGCGGTGCGGTGGACACCGTACTGACCAGCCGTCCGGTGCGGGCGGAGGGCATCGTCATGGGCCCGGTCCTGGTGCGGGAAGCACGCATGCTCGCCGTGCCGGCAGGCCATCCCCTCGCCCGCCGAACCGCCGTCCGCGAGGAGGACCTGGCCCGCGTCACCGTGCTGGAGATCGCCGAGACGCCGCCGGACTCCCCGCGCGACGACCACCGGCCGCGCCGGACCCCGGCCGGGCACCCCCTCGCACCCGCCCCGTCGGCCACGACGTTCACCGAGTTGCTGACGCTCGTCGGCGCGGGCGAGGGAGTCGCGTCCGTAGGCGCCCACGCCAGACGCTACTTCGCCCGCCCCGACGTCGCGTACGTCCCCTTCAGCGACGCCGCACCGGTGGAATGGGGCCTGATATGGCTCGCCGACGGCACCACCGCCCGCGTCCGGGCCTTCGGCAAGGCCGCACTCGACGTGGTGCGGGGGACTGTGCCAAGCCCCTGAACCTACCGGCGCTCCGGCCGCCGTCCGACGGGGACCCGGTCCGTGAAGGTCAGCGACAGGTGATCCCGGAGGCGCCGATAGCCGAGCCGTTGGTAGAGCGCGTTGCTGGTCGGGTTGGCGAGATCCGTGAAGAGCACCACGTGACCGGCGCCACGGCCCTGGGCCAGCCGCGTCGCGGCGGATGTGGCCGCCGCCGCGTAACCGTGGCCTCGCAGCTCGGGCGGCGTGTAGACGGGGCCGATCCGGGCGTGGCCGGCCAGTACCGCGGAGGTGGCTGCCAGGGAAACCGGTCCCTCGGCCTCGGCCTCCCAGAGAACCAGTTGACCGGCGGCGATCCGACGGGCGGCGAGTTCGCCGACGTGCTGGCCGGACGAGAGACCCGCCTCCGTCGAGAAGGCTTCCAGCCACGCCGTCAGGAGCGGCAGATCCGCCATCGCCGCGATCCTGGCCCGCCCCGCGACCGACGTCGGCCCGGTCAGCTCGGCCAGGCCGAACAGCCGCTCCGCGCGCTCCACCTCGTAAGGCCCCCAGGCCCGTCCGAAAGCGAGCGCGGCGTCGCTCTCCCCGTTGACGCCGTTGACGCCCGTCGGCGAGATCCCGCGCAGCTCCCCTGCCAGCTCACGGGCAGCTTCCGGGGGCATGGGGCCGAGCAGCGGCGGGAAGGGCGGCGTTTGCAGGAAGGCCCCGGCAACCGTCCCACCGCAGACCCACCATCCCGAGCGGATCTCCGGCCACACCCCGGCACGGGCTGTCTCCGAGACGGTCAGGAGCACGGACGAGCGGGCCGGGTCCGCCGCCAACAACCCGCCGGCAGCCTTGCGGAACATCTCGATGTCGTCGGTCAGATGCCACGTCATGGCGCCCATGGTGATCCTGCCGCGGCATCGGCAGCACGCGGTTTTTTGCGTCCCTCAGCCCGCCGCCGCCAGTCGGCTGAAGGTCGCCCGGTAGGCGCTCGGGGTGAGGCCGGTGCGGCGGGTGATGTGGGTGCGTAGGGAGTCCGCGCTGCCCAGGCCGCTGGACGCGGCGACCCGGTCCATCGCGAGGGAGGTCGTCTCCAGGAGTTCCTTGGCCCGCTCGATGCGCTGGTGCAGGAGCCACTGGAGCGGGCTCACGCCGCTCTCGGCGTGGAAGCGGCGGGTCAGGGTGCGCACACTGACGCCCGCGTGCCGGGCCAGGTCGGTGAGGGTGAGAGGTTTGTCGAGGTTGCGCATGGCCCAGCCCCGGGTGTCCGCGCAGACCACGCCCCGCTCGGCGGGCAGCGGGGTCTGGGTGAACTGGGTCTGGCCGCCCGGCCGCACCGGTGCGACCAGGGCCTGGCGGGCCACCGCGTTGGCGACGGCGGCGCCGTAGTCGGTGCGGATGATGTGCAGACACAGGTCGATCCCTGCGGCGTACCCGGAGGAGGTCATCACATTGCCGTCCTGCACGTACAGGACGTCGCCCTTGAGGTCGAGCGCCGGATAGCGTCTGCGCAGCTCCTCGGCGAGCTCCCAGTACGTGGTGGCGCTGCGCCCGTCGAGCAGTCCCGCCTCGGCGAGCACGAACGCGCCGCTGCAGATGGACGCGATACGCACGCCCCGGGCGGCCGCCGCCGCGACGGCGCTCACCGTACGGGGGTCCACCTCGTAGCGCTGCCCCGTCCCGGCGACCAGCACCGTGTCGGCGTCCTCCACCGCGTCCAGGCCCCGGGCCACGTACAGGTCGAGGCCGCCGGTGGTGGCGACCGGGCCGGGCTCGGGGGTGCACACGACCACCTCGTACCCGGGGCCGCCGTCGATCTCCACCTTCGCGAAGAGCAGTTCCGGGATGGCCAGGTTGAACATCGAGACGGGCGAGGGCGCGACGACCGCGACCCGGTGCAGCGGCATGGCCAGAACCTCCGGACGTATGGCATTCGGGCCACTACTGTACGCGGCCCGCACTCGCCAGGCTGAGGGCATGCCAACCAATGCCACGCTCCAACCCGCATTCGCCGAGCACGAGTTGAGCCGGAAGCCGGCGCGGGGGTCCTCCCCCGTGCTCACCCTCGCCGCCGCCCTGCTCGGATTCGCCCTGATCACTCTGGACGCCTCCGTGGTGAACGTGGCGCTGCCCGCGATCGGCGGCGACCTCGGCGGCGGCATGTCGGGCCTCCAGTGGGTGGTGGACGCCTACACGCTCGCGTTCGCCGCGCTCATGCTCTCGACCGGGGCGTTCGCCGACCGGATCGGCCCGGCGAAGGCGTACGCGCTCGGCATCGTCGTCTTCACTCTGGCCTCGGCCGCCTGCGGTCTCGCACCGGACCTCGGTGTGCTCATCGGTGCGCGGGTGGTGCAGGGCGTGGCCGCCGCGGTGGTGCTGCCCGCCTCCCTCGCCCTGGTGCGCCAGGCCTACCCGGATCCGGCGCGCAGGGCCAGGGCGGTGGCGCTCTGGGCGGCCGGCGGTTCGGTCGCCGTCGCGCTCGGCCCGGTCGCGGGCGGCGCGCTGACCACCGTCTGGGACTGGCGGGGGATCTTCTTCGTCAACCTGCCGCTCGGAGTCGCGGCCCTGGCCCTGACCACCCGCGCCCCGCGCGCCGCACGCCGCCCCGCCCCGCTCGACCTGCCGGGCCAGCTGACGGCCGCCGTGGCGCTGGCCGCGCTCGCCTTCGCGGTGATCGAGCAGGGCGCGGTACGCATCGCGGCGGGGGTGGTCGCGCTGACCGCGGGGGTCGCGTTCCGGCTGGTCGAGCGGCGGGCGGCGCATCCGGTGGTGCCGCTCGGTCTGTTCCGCAGCCGGGCGGTGACCGTCTCCATCGGCGCGGGCGCCGCGGCCAGCGTCGCCTTCTACGGTGTCGTCTTCGTCTTCAGCCTCTACTTCCAGCGGGTGCGCGGCGAATCCGCGCTGACCGCCGGGCTGATGTTCCTGCCGATGACGGTGCTGATCCCCGTCATGAACGTACTGTCCGGCAAACTGTCGAACCGGTTCGGGCCGCGCATCCCGATGCTGATGGGTCAACTCACGGCCCTGGCGGGCCTGTTGGCACTGCTGCTCGTCGACGGGAACACCCCGACGCTGCTCGCCGCGTTCCTGATGGTCCCCCTCGCGCTGGGCTGCGGCCTCTCGGTGCCCGCGCTGACCGCCGCGATGATGGAGGCGCTGCCACCGGAACGGGCCGGACTCGCGGCCGGGGTGCTCAACGCGGGCCGGCAGGTCGCCGGAGCCCTCAGCATCGCGGTGTTCGGCTCGCTGGTGGCGGGCGGCGCCGGGTTCGTGCCGGGGCTGCGCGTCAGCCTGCTGGCCTCGGCCGCCCTGTTCGCCGTGTCCGCCCTGGCCACACTGCGGACGCGGAAGGATCTGGCGTAGGTTCCCGTAAGTCGTCGAAAGTCGTCGTCGTGGGTCCTTGACCCTCACACCGTGTCAGGCCGTGAACTCGGAGCCATCATGTTCACCATCGGAGACTTCGCCCGGCACGGCCGCGTATCGGTCCGCATGCTGCGTCACTACGACGCGACGGGACTGCTGCGCCCCGCCCACGTCGACCCCGCCACCGGCTACCGCTTCTACACCGCCGCCCAGCTCGCCCGCCTCAACCGCGTGATCGCCCTGAAGGACCTCGGCTTCACCCTCCAGCAGGTGGGCGAGATCCTGGACGACACGCTGGACACCGAGGAACTGCGTGGCATGCTGCGCCTGCGGCGCTCCGAGCTGGAGGACGCCGTGGCGGCGGCGCGGGCACGACTGATCCAGGTCGAGGCGAGGCTCCGGTCGATCGAGAGTGAGGGTCACATGCCCGTCCACGACGTCGTACTGAAGAATCTGCCCGCGGTACGGGTGGCCGAACTGAGCGCCACCGCCGCCGGCTACGAGCCCGGGGACATCTCCCCCGTGATCCGGCCGCTCTACGAGGAACTCTTCCGGCGCCTGGAGGAGGCCGGGATCGCCCCGACCGGACCGGGCATCGCCTATTACGAGGACGCACCGGGAGGTGGCGGCGCGATCGTCGTGCACGCAGGTGTCCAGGTCTCGGCGGCGCCGCGGGACGTGGACGGGCTGCGGGTGCACGACCTGCCCGCCGTCGAGCGGGCGGCGACCGTCGTGCACCGCGGCTCGATGGACTCGGTACTGCCGACCGCCCAGAGCCTGGCGCGCTGGATCGACGCGCACGGGCACCGTTCGGTGGGCTATCCGCGCGAGGTCAATCTGGAGTGTCCGGCGGACACGGCGCAGTGGGTGACGGAACTCCAGGAGCCGATCGCCTGACGGGCCGGGGACGCCCGCGCCCCCGGCACCGGCCCCGCCGGGGGCGCGGGGAACGGCGCGAGCGGCCCCCGCCGGCCCGCCGCTACCCCGGCGTGCCGTTCACCCGCCGCGGCAGCCCCAGCGGGTTGCCGTCGCGCAGCTCCGGCGGGAGCAGGGCCTCGGGGGTGCTCTGGTAGGTGACCGGACGCAGCCAGCGTTCCACGGCGGTGGCGCCCACCGAGGTGGAGGTGGAGGTCGTCGCCGGGTAGGGGCCGCCGTGGTGCTGGGCGGGGGCGACCGCGACACCGGTGGGCCAGCCGTCGACCAGGACGCGGCCCGCCAACTGGGTCAGCTCCGCGATGAGTTGGGCGCCGCCCCCCTCGCCCCGCGCCTCGGCGCCGGAGAGCTGGAGCGTGGCGGTGAGGTTGCCGGGCAGACGCGAGAGCACCGCGCCGATCTCGGACTCGTCCGCGTACCGCGCGACGACGGTGACCGGCCCGAAGCACTCCTCCAGGAGCAGGTCGTGCGCGCCCTCCTCGGCGAGCAGCGCGGCCGGTACGGTCAGGAAGCCGCCGCTCACCGTGTGTTCGCCGCCCGCGCCGGGGGTGACCGGGGCCTCGACTCCGGGCAGCGCGGCCCGCTCGGCGACCCCGGCGACGAACGCGTCCCGCATCCGGTGGTCGAGCATGACCCCGGCGTCGGTGTCGCTGACGGCCGCGGTGAGCGCCTTGAGCAGGGCGTCGCCCGCCGCGCCCCCGGGTGCGAGGACGAAGCCGGGCTTGGTGCAGAACTGGCCGACGCCCATGGTCATCGATGCGCCGAGCCCGGCCCCGATCCCCTCGCCCCGCTCCTCGGCGGCGGCCGCCGTCACCACGACGGGGTTGAGGGAGCCGAGCTCGCCGTGGAAGGGGATGGGCACGGGGCGCGACGCCGCCGCGTCGAACAGGGCGCGCCCGCCGCGCACCGAGCCGGTGAACCCGGCGGCCGACACCAGCGGATGGCGTACGAGCTCGACGCCCGCGGTGAAGCCGTGCACGAGGACGACGACGTCCTCGGGCAGCCCCACCTGGGCGGCCGCGCGGCGCAGCAGCGAGACACAGAGCTCGGAGGTGGCCGGGTGGTCGGGGTGCGCCTTGACGACGACCGGGCAGCCGGCCGCGAGCGCGCTGGCGGTGTCGCCGCCGGGCACGGAGAAGGCGAGCGGGAAGTTGGAGGCCGAGTAGACGGCGACGACCCCGAGCGGGATCTTGGTCCGTCGCAGGTCCGGCCACGGCGGGGTCCGGGACGGGTCGGCGTGGTCGATCCGTATGTCGAGGAAGGACCCGTCCTCGACGGCCTCGGCGAACGCCCTCAACTGGGCCGTGGTTCGCGCCAGTTCACCGGTGAGGCGGACGGGGCCGAGCGCCGTCTCGGCGTCGGCGGCCTCCACCACGTGAGCGGCGGACGCGTCCAGGAGGTCCGCCGCGGCCCGCAGGAAGACGGCGCGTACGCTCAGGTCCGCCAGCGCCCCGAGCGTGGCGCGTGCCGCCCGGACCGCCTGGTCGACCTCCTCGGGTGTGGCTTCGACCGCAACCTCTTCACGCGGCTTCCCCGTTCGGGGGTCGACACTCCAGACTGGTGCTGCTGTGCTCACCGCGTTGTCCTTCCACTGCCGGTCCGCTGCTGCCGCCCACCAGGACTTGTTCGGTATTCTGAACAGAGTTCCCGATGCTGAATATGCTCAATATGCTGGGACTCTATTAACGGGCGTTCCGCCTTGGCAAGAAGCCTCGGCGAGAAGAAGCGGGGTACGGGATGTCGGCTGCCGATTCGGGTGGAGCACAGGTCAAGTCCGCGGTGCGGACCGTGGAGTTGCTGGAGTATTTCGCGGGACGGCCCGGAATGCACTCCCTGGCCGCCGTGCAGGAGGCGGTCGGCTACCCCAAGTCCAGCCTCTACATGCTGCTCCGCACCCTGGTGGAGCTCGGCTGGGTGGAGACCGACGCCACCGGCACCCGGTACGGGATCGGTGTGCGGGCCCTGCTGGTGGGCACCTCCTACATCGACGGCGACGAGGTGGTGGCGGCGGCCCGCCCCACCCTGGACCGGCTCTCGGACGACACGACCGAGACCATTCACCTCGCCCGGCTCGACGGCACCAACGTCGTCTATCTCGCCACCCGCCAGTCCCAGCACTATCTGCGCCCCTTCACCCGCGTCGGCCGTCGGCTGCCCGCGCACTCGACGTCGCTCGGCAAGGCGCTGCTCGCCACCCACAGCGACGAGCAGGTGCGCAAGCTGCTCCCGGAGACGCTCCAGCAGCTCACCGAGCACACGATCACCGACCGCGAAAAGCTCATCGAGGAGCTGCACCTCGTCCGCGAGCAGGGTTACGCCGTGGACCGCGAGGAGAACACGCTCGGACTGCGCTGCTTCGGCGTGGCGATCCCGTACCGCACCCCGGCACGCGACGCGATCAGCTGCTCGGTGCCGGTGGCCCGCCTGACCCCGGCCCACGAACAGACGGTGAAGGACGCCCTGTTGGACGCCCGGGACCGCCTGACCCTGGCCACCCGCCGCCTCTGACCCGGGCCAGGCACCCCCGCGACGCCGGTTGCCAAAGGGGTGCGGGGACCTGAGCGGCCATCCTCCACCGGACCGCGGACGAACGACGACAGCGACGGTGCCGCCTGCTCCCACCCGGCCGGGTTCGGCGGCCACCGCCTGCTGGGGCGGCCCGCTCCGGCTCGCGTCCGCCGTGTCCGGCGCCGCGGGCCGGCCCACCCCTGCGATGAACCTCACCTACGCTGTCCCCATGGTCACCGGTCCGGCCGTGGTCGCCCCGGGCGCCCGCTTCCTCGCAGCGCGCTCCCGGCACACGAACGTCCCCGCGGGCCCCGGCGACGCCCTGTGATACGCGCCCTGTTCGGCGCACGGGCCCGGCGCCGCTGGGTCCATCTGGTCATCGGCGGGGCCCTGTTGATGCCGTACTTCCTGGTCGGCACGGTCATCGTCGCCTCCGTCGGCCGGCCCGATGTCAGCCCCTTCGGCTCGTTCCCTCTCCCGCTCGTCACGCTCGCCGTCGCGCTCCCCTTCCCCGCCGTGACCGCGCTGGTGCCGATCGCGCGGCCGCTGCTCGTGTTCGGCGTCCGGACGCTGTGCGGGGTGGACCCGGCGGCGCTCGCCGACCGGCCCTCCCGCTCGTGGGACGCCCGGCTGCGCGCGGCCGCCTGGTACACGCTGCACGTCACGGCCGGCGGGATCCTGAGCGGAATGAGCCTGGCTCTGCCCCCGTTCGCGGTGCTCCTGATGGCACTGCCCGTCTTCCCGGGCCTGCGCCACACCCCGTACGACGCATTCGGGCCCCTCGCCACCGGCTGGGGCGTCGCGCTCGCGCCGTTCGCCGGGATCGTGCTGCTGCTCGGGCTCGCGGCGTGCTCGGCGGCGGCCGGTGCGCTGCTGGCGCGGCTCGCTCCGGTCCTGCTCGGGCCCACCCCCGCCGACCGGCTGGCCGCGGCGGAGCGGCGCGCGACGGAGCTGGCCGTACGCAACCGGCTCGCGCGGGAGCTCCACGACTCCGTGGGCCACGCCCTGAGTGCCGTGACCCTCCAGGCGGGCGCGGCGCGTCGCGTCCTCGACGACGACCGCGCGTTCGCACGGGAGGCGCTGACCGCGATCGAGGAGACCGCCCGGCATACGGTGGGCGAACTCGACGCCGTCCTCGGTCTGTTGCGCCAGGACGGCGCCGACCTCGCCGGTCCCGGCCCGACCGCTCCCGGCCTCCACGCCCTCGATGATCTGCTGATCCGCACCGGCCTGGAGGTCGCGTACTGCGTGCGGGGCGATCCGGGGGCGGTGCCCGAGCTGGTCTCGCGTGAGGCGTACCGGATCGTCCAGGAGGGGCTGAGCAACGCGGTGCGGCACGGAACCGGTCGTACGGTGACCCTGCATGTCGCGGTCGCCGACGGAGAGTTGGAGATGGTGATGGAGAACCCCGCGTCCGGGGCGGCGCCGGTGGTGCGTCCCGGCGGCGGCCGTGGTCTGCGCGGCATGGCCGAACGGGCCGCCCTTCTTGGCGGGCACGCCACGGCGGGCTCCGAGGGCGGCGTGTGGCGGCTCCGTGCACGCCTTCCGCTCGGTGGCGCGCGACGACCGGCCCGAGCCGCACGGTGAACGACACGAGCCGCACGGTGGACGACCCGAGCCGTGCCATGGCCGACCCGAGCCGGCGGGGCGGCGACACGCGCCGCGTGGCGGGCGGCACGATCCGCGTGGTCGTCGCGGACGACGAGCGGATGGTGCGCACGGCGCTGCGGGTGATCCTCGACGCCGAGCCCGACCTGGAGGTCGTCGGCGAGGCCACCACCGGCGCCGGGGCGATCCCGGTCGTGCGCGCCACGCGTCCCGACGTGGTCCTGATGGACGTACGGATGCCCGAGGTCGACGGCATCCGCGCCACCGAACAGATCCTGGCGTCCATGGCGGCGCCGCCCAGGATCGTCGTGGTGACGACGTTCGAGAACGACAGCTACGTGTACGACGCGCTGCGCGCGGGCGCCTCGGGGTTCTTGTTGAAGCGGGCCGCCGCCGAGGAACTGATCCAGGCGGTCCGCCTGGTGGCGCGCAGCGACTCGCTCCTCTTCCCCGCCCGGCTGCGCGAGCTGGCGGCCCGGCACTGCCCCACGCCGCTCCCGGCGCCGTGGGCGGCCCGTCTGACCGAGCGGGAGGCGCAGGTGCTGCGGCTGATGACGACGGGGCTCACCAACGCCGAGATCGCCGGGCGGATGGGCGTGGGCCCGGCCACGGTCAAGACCCATGTCGCCTCGGTCCTGGCCAAGACGGGCACCCGTGACCGCACCCAGGCGGTGATCGCGGCGTACGAGTCGGGGTTCGTGCGGCCCGTGCCACCCGCGCGGCCCCGATGAAGGTTTTCTGAGAAACCCGGCCGGCAGGAACCCCGCGCCCGGTCCCGTCCGTCGTGCGTATGGGATGAACAAGACAATCAGGCGCGCCTCGGTCTTCTGTCTGCTGATGGTGCTCGCCCTCCTCGGACGAGCCACCTATGTGCAGTTCTACAAAGGCCAGGCCCTCGCGGACGACAAGCTGAACCGGCGGAACACCATCGCGGAGTACGCGCAGCCGCTCGGGGACATCATCGTGGCCGGATCCCCGGTCACCGATTCGGAAAGGACGAAGAGCGGCGACCTCGCCTACCGGCGCGGCTACAAGGACGGACCGATGTACGCGCCCGTCACCGGCTTCGCGTCACAGGTGTTCGGCTCGACGCAGCTGGAGGGGATCTACTCCAAGGTCCTCGCCGGCAGCGACCCGCGCATGCAGAACCCCTTCGGCGCGCTCACCGGGCAGCGCGGGGCCGGCGGCGATGTGCTGACCACCATCGACCCGGCCGTGCAGAAGGCCGGTTACCGTGCGCTCGGCACCAAGGAGGGCGCGGCGGTCGCGATGGATCCGAAGACCGGGCGCATCCTCGGCATGGTCTCCACGCCGTCGTACGATCCGTCGAAGATCGCCGGGTCGTCGTCGGCGGACGGCGACGCGTGGAAGCAGCTGTCGGAGGACAAGAGCCAGCCGATGCTCAACCGGGCGCTGCGCCAGCCGCTCGCGCCGGGGTCCACGTTCAAGCTGGTGGTGGCGTCGGCGGCGCTGGAGGCCGGCCTCTACCCGGACATCGACGCCAGGACCGACAGCCCCAACCCGTACCGGATGCCGGGCACGACGACGGACCTGCGCAACGAGTCGGCCTCCGCGCCGTGCGAGAACGCCTCGATCCGTGTGGCGCTCGAATACTCCTGCAACAACGTGTTCGGCAAGATGGCCGTGGACCTGGGGCAGGACAAGGTGCGGGCGATGGCCGAGAAGTTCGGCTTCAACGACGCCGCCCTGGACGTGCCGGTCCGCGCGGCCACGAGTGTGTATCCGAAGGACATGGACAAGTCGTCGACGGCGCTGTCGGGCATCGGGCAGTTCGATGTGACCGCGACGCCGATGCAGATGGCCATGGTGTCGGCCGCCATTGCCAACGATGGCGTGATGTCCTCGCCGCACATGGTGTCCAAGGTGACGGACTCCAAGGGGAGCACGCTGCAGTCGTACGCGGACTCCGACGGGAAGCGGATCATGTCGTCGAAGACGGCGCGGGCGATGTACGGCGCGATGGTCTCGGTGGTCACCGACGGCACGGCGTCCAACGCGAAGACGCCCGGCCTCGAAGTCGGCGCCAAGACGGGCACGGCGCAGCACGGGGTGAACAACTCCAAGAAGCCGTACGCCTGGTTCACCTCGTTCGCCAAGGACCCGAGGACCGGCAAGGAGGTCGCGGTCGCCGTGGTCATCCAGGATTCCGACGCCGAGCGCACCGAGGTCAGCGGCAACGGCCTGGCGGGCCCGGTGGCCCAGGCCATGATGAAGGCCGCGCTGGCCTCCTCGTGACCCGCGGTCCCGGTCCGGTGCGCGCACGGACGGCGCGCGCACCGGACCGGTCGCTCGTGCGGGGGCGGTCCGCCGGTTACGGCAGGAAGTACATCGGGTTGGGGATCTTGTAGGTGTTGTCGGCGTGGCCGCCCGAGAGGTCGGTGTACTGGTCGCCGAGGTTGGCGACGATGGTGTAGCCGAGCGACTCGATGTGCTTGCGGGTGCCCGCCTTGTAGTCGACGGTCGAGCAGGTCCAGGAGGGCTTCGCGCAGCTCAGGTACGCCGGCGGGTTGGCCTTGTCCTTGAGGAAGAAGTGCGCGGCGTCGACCGGCACGTCGTAGCCCGCCTTGGTGAGGTTGACGGCGCTCGCGGTGCGCTGCGAGGCGTCGCGGCCGGTGAGGAAGAAGACCGTGACGCCGTTCCTGGCCGCGTAGTTGACGAGGTCCGGCATGCCGAACACGGCGATGGACCGGGCGCTCTGTACGTAGGCGTCGAAGGCGGCCGCGTTGTAGGCGAAGCCGTTCTTCTTCTCGTAGTCGTACGTCAGCAGCGTCGTGTCGTCGACGTCGAGCACGATGGCGGGCTTACGGCCGTCCCGCCCCGGGTGCTCGGCGGCGTGCTTGATCTGCCGCTTGGCGCGCGCCTCGATGTCGGCGACCTGCTTGGCGTAGTTGCTCTTGGGCGAGGCCTGGTAGGCGCCGGAGGCGTCGGCCGTCCCGCCGTAGTACGCGTTGATCTTGTCTTCGACCTTGGTGATGTTGGGGATCTCCCGGTCCGACTTCGGGGTGGCGTTGTCGGCCGAGGCCGCACCAACGCCGTAGAAGGCGGCACCGGTGAGGGAGAGGGCAGCGGTCGTCGCCGCGGCTTTGGTGAGAATGCGCATGGCCGCTTGTCTACGCGCATCACACGCGCCCCGCCAGGGGAAATGCCGAAATCTTTGCCGCACCGTGTCCTTGACGGGGTTTCACGGCGGGTGCCCGGTGTCGGCGTTCGGATAGGTAGGCGGCCCGTGTTCCCGTAGGCAATCCGCCCGATCCGCGGGGGCCCGTCCGGTGGCCACGATGGGCGCCGTGAACAGGCATCTCCACGGCACGGCGGTCGTCCGCGTCCTGCGCGACCGGAACGCCGCGCTCTTCCTGACCGGTGTGGTCGTCTCGGGCTTCGGGTCGTCCGCGATGTGGCTGACCTCCGGGATCTGGGTCAAGTCGCTCACCGGATCGGACGGTCTGGCGGCGCTCACGGCGTGCGCGCTGTGGCTGCCGTCGATGGCGGGCCCGGTGCTCGGCACCGTCGCCGACCGGGTGCGCCGCCGCCCGCTCCTGGTGGCGGCCAATCTGACGATGACCGCTCTGCTCCCGCTGCTCGTGGCCGCCGACGCCCCCGCACGGATCTGGCTGCTCTTCGCCGTCCTCGTGCTGTACGGAGTGAACGGCGTGGTGCAGGACGCGGCCGAGGCGGCCCTGGTCGCCACCACGCTCGACGCGGAGTTGCTCGGCGACTTCAACGGGCTGCGGATGACGGCCAACGAGGGCATGAAGCTCCTCGCTCCGCTCACCGGCGCCGGGCGCTACGCCCGCTTCGGCGGCCCGGCGGTCGCCCTCCTCGACGCGGGCACCTTCCTCCTGGCCGCGGGCGTCTTCTCGCTGGTCCGGTCGGACGAGCCGCGCGCACGGCCGGGAAAGCGGGGGACGGCGGAGCCGCCGGCCACGGCCACGGCCCTGATGGCCGAAACGAAGGCGGGCGTGCGCCACTTGTGGGGCTCAGCGGTCCTGCGCCCCCTGGTGCTCGCCGGCGCCGCGACGCTGTTCCTCGCGAGCCTGATCAGTTCGGCGTCGTACGCGGTGGTCGACAAGGGTCTTGGCCACGCGCCGGGGTTCATCGGGGTCCTGTACGCCGTGCAGGGCGCGGGATCGGTCTGCGTCGGGGTGCTGTCCGGGCCGTTGCTGCGCCGGCTGCCGGCCCGGGTCTTCGGCGCCCTGGGCGCCGGGGTGTTCGCGTCCGCGGTCTGTCTGCGGGCGGTTCCCGGCGACGCGGTGGCGTTCGGCTGCGCCTTCGCGGTGGGGGCGGGCCTGCCGTGCGTGCTGATCGCGTCGCTGACATCGGTGCAGCGCGAGACCCCGGCACATCTGGTGGGGCGGGTGTCGGCCACGGCGAACACGCTCCTGTTCGCCCCGAACGCGGTGGCCCTCGCGCTGGGTTCGGGGCTCGTCGCGGTGGTGGACCACCGGGTGATGCTGCCGGTGACGGGGGCGGTGGGGCTGGTGGTCGCGGGGTGGCTTCTCCTGGCTCCATCCCGCGAGCCGGCTACCCCAGCGCCCCCGACCGGCGGATCCGCTCCAGGTCCGTATCCGATGCCAACCCCGCGTGATACAGGCGCAGTTGAGTAGCCCCGTGCGCCGCGGCGCGGGCGGCGTCGTCCGCCAGCGCCTCGGGCCGACCGCCCATCCCCGACACCACGGTCAGGTTGGCCGCGAGCACGGCGCCGGGGGCGGCGCATGCCGCGAACGGGTCCAGGAGTTCCGGCCCGGCCGCGCAGGGCACCACGACGCCGTCCGCCACGCCGAGGACGTGCGCCGGGTCGGCCCCCGCGTCGGCCCCGCACCGATCGGGCCGCGGATCCGCGTGCAGCAGCACCTGGAACCCCGCGCCGGCCCGCTCCCGTACCGCCGCTACGGCCGACTCCTGGAGCTCGCGGGCGACGCGCGTACGGAAGGCCAGGGTCGCCGCGAGCAGTTCCCCGCCCGCCTCCACGAGCGGGTCCGCGGCCGGCCCGCCCCGCCACACCGGCTCCAGCGCCCGCCGCACCCGGTCCTTCAACTCACGCATGTCCAGACCGACCTGGGCGTATCCCTGCGCACAGGAGGAACAGAAGCACAGCGACATCAGGTACTGCGCGGTGCCGTCGAGCGCCACGCCCGCGATCTTGTCGTGGGCGTGCAGATGGGCCAGTCCGTACCAGCCGCAGGATTCGAGTTCGGTGCCCGAGGCGCCGGGACGGACGGCCGCCTCCGCGGCGAGGGCGACGAGGTGGGCCCGGACCCGGGGCTGGGCGATACAGGGAGCCCAGGGGTAGCGGTCGCCGTACGCGTTGACCACGGAGGTCTCGGGGTGATCGGCCCCGAGCCGGGAGTTGTGGGCGAGCACCACCCAGGAGTGGACGTCCAGACCGGCCGCCGCCAGCGCCTGTGCGGCCCGGCCGAAGGCGTCACCGGGCGCCCAGGAACCCGCGGCGTGGGGCCTCAACTCCCTGCCCCGCCAGTACGGTTCGTCCGGCGGGTACAGCAGGGCCGCGTGCTCGGCCGTGACGACGCGGTGGCGGGGATGGCGCGGCGTCAGGGCGCGGGTGGAGTGGTAGGCGGAGGCGAGCGTGACCTGGCCGACGCCGAGGTCCGCGATGCGGGCCGGGGCGTCCGGATCGCCCACGACGTCCCAGGGATAGAGGAACGCGGACGCCTTCACTCGGCCGCCCCGCCGCCCCCGGCGCCCCCGGACTCCGCCGGCCCGCCCGGCTCGGCGGCGGGCAGCAGTGCCCGGCCCCGTTCGATCAGCACGGCCAGCTGCTCGATGTGGTCGGCGTCCGGCTCGCTCAGCGGGGGCCGGACCTCGCCCACGTCGAGCCCGCCGAGCCGCACCCCCGCCTTGACCAGCGAAACGGCGTACCCGCGGCCCTGGTTGCGCAGCTCCACGAGCGGCACGAAGAAGCCGTCGAGCAGCCGGTTGGCGAGCTCGTCGTCGCCCGATGCGAGGGCGTGGTGGAAGGCCAGCGCGATGTCGGGGGCGAAGCAGAAGACGGCCGAGGAGTACAGGGTGATGCCGATGCCCCGGTAGGCGAGGCCGGTGAGTTCGGCGGTGGGGAGGCCGTTGAAGTAGAGCGGGTCGAGCCCCGCCGACCGTACGGCGCTGACGATGCGCTGCATCAGGTCGAGGTCTCCCAGACCGTCCTTGAAGCCGATGACGCCGTCGACGCGGGCGAGCGCGACGGCGGTCTCGGGGGTGAGGACGGCGTTGTCGCGCTGGTAGACGATGACGTCGAGCCGGGTCGACGCGGCCAGTTCGCTGTAGTGGGCGAGCAGACCGGCCTGGTCGGCGACGACGAGGTAGGGCGGCATCGCGAGCAGCCCGTCGGCGCCCCCCTCCTCGGCGAGCCGGGCGTACTGCACGGCGAGGGCGGTGCCGTATCCGGCGCCGGCCACCACGGGGACCCGCCCCGCGCTCTCCTCGACGGCGGCCGCGACACAGGCCCGGAACTCCTGCGGGGTCAGGGCGTGGAACTCCCCCGTGCCGCAGCAGGCGAACACCGCGGCCGCGCCGGCCTCGATCCCCTGCCGCACATGCGCGCGGAAGACGCCGAGGTCGAGGCTGCTGTCCGGTGCGTACGCGGTCACGGGGAAGAACAGCGGACCGCTGACGCGGGTGAGACGGGCGGCGAGCGGGGCTGAGGTCACGGGCTGCTCCCTGGGCGAGGACCGTCGTGCACAGGCGCGCACCGACGCGCACCGGCGTGCACCGGCGCATACCGGTGTGCACAGTTCTGACTGTCGTCCATATCTCTGAACATACGCACGCTAGGCCGGCCGTCGGGCGGGGGTCAAGCCGAACGGCCCGGGAACACGGGCGAATTGGGCGCCGCCGCGCGTCGCTTGACGCGGTTCGGCCGCGCTCCTTAGCGTGTCCACAGATGTGAATCACGTCCACGGATGCATCAGCCGCTATCCGTCCGGTGCGTCTCCGGACCGCCCCGCACCCCGAGGAGAGCCCATGCCCGCACCCCGCACCGTCCTGCTCACCGGCGCCGCCGGCGGGCTCGGCACCCTGATGCGCGGGCTGCTCCCGGCGTACGGATACCGGCTCAGACTCCTGGACATGGCGCCGATCCCCGGCGAACCGGATGCGATCACCGCCGACCTGGCGGACAAGGACGCGCTGCGCGGGGCCGTCCGCGGGGCCGACGCGGTCCTCCACCTCGCGGGAATCTCCCTCGAAGCGTCCTTCGACAAGATCCTTCGCGCCAACATCGAAGGCACGTACAACCTCTACGAGGCGGCGCGCGAGGAAGGCGTGCGGCGGGTCGTGTTCGCCTCCTCCAACCATGCGGTCGGCTTCACCCCCCGCCCGCGGGGCACCGACCCGCTGATTCCGGTCGCGACCCCGCACCGCCCCGACACCTTCTACGGCCTGTCCAAGGCGTTCGGTGAGGATCTCGCGCAGCTGTACTGGGACAAGCACGGCCTGGAGACCGTCTCGGTCCGCATCGGATCCTGCTTCGCCGAGCCGGCCTCCGTACGGATGCTGTCGATCTGGCTGAGTCCGGAGGACGGGGCCCGGCTCTTCCACGCCGCGCTCACCGCCGAGCGGGTCGGGCACAGCGTGGTGTACGGATCCTCCGCGAACACCCGCCTGTGGTGGGACCTCTCGTCGGCGCGGGCGCTGGGTTACGAGCCGCGGGACGACTCCGAGCGGTACGCGGCCGCGCTCGTCGCCGCACAGGGCGAACTCGACCCGGACAGGCCCGAGCACGCCCGTCTCGGCGGTCACTTCGTCACGGAGCCGCCGATCTGGCCGCGCTGACGGGCGCGGGCCACGACATTCGGCCGAGGTTCAAGGAACCGTAAAGCGGCGCCGCTCGTTTCCGGGGCATGACCGCAATGACCCCCGGCTCGAACCTCCCGCTCCCGACCGCCCGCGTGACGGTCGACGTCACCGCCCCCGTGCGGCTCGACGTCTCGGGCCTGCTGCTCACCGCCGATGGCAAGGTGCGCTCGGACGACGACTTCATCTTCTACAACCAGCCGCAGGGCCCCGGTGTCACCCACCGCTCCGGCGGCGGCACCGCGCCCGACGCGATCACGGTGGACACGTCGGCGGTGCCGCCGGGCATCGAGAAGATCGTGGTGACCGCGAGTCCGGACGCGGAGGGCCAGACCTTCCGGGGCATCGAGCCCACCGCCACCCTGCGCAGCGCGGACGACGGCGGCGTGATCGCCTCCTTCACGCCGCCCCAACTGGGCAGCGAGACGGCGCTGGTGGTCATGGAGATCTATCTGCGCGGCGGTGCGTGGAAGGCCCGCGCGGTGGGCCAGGGATACGCCAACGGCCTGGCCGGGATCGCCACCGACTTCGGCGTCACCGTCGAAGAGCCCGCCGCGCCCGCCGCCGCGCCCCCCGTGCCGTCCGCCCCTCCGGCCGACCCGCGCGTCGCCGCGCCGGCGCCGCAGACCCCGGCCGCTCCTGCCGCGCCCGCCGCTCCCCCGTCGCCTCCCGCGGGCAGCGGGAAGATCAACCTGGACAAGGGCCGCGTCAGCCTCCAGAAGAACCAGACGGTGTCCCTGGTCAAGGGCGGCCGCCCGCTGCTGACCCAGGTCAAGATGGGGCTCGGCTGGGAGCCGGCCTTCCGCGGCAAGGACATCGACCTGGACGCATCGGTGATCGCCTTCGGGCCGCAGCGCAACCATCTGGACACCTGCTACTTCGGCAAGCTCTCCATCCTGGACGGCGCCATCAAGCACTCGGGCGACAACCTGACGGGCGAGGGCGCGGGCGACGACGAGGTGATCGTGGTCGACCTGGGCCGCATCCCCGCCGAGGCCACCGGGCTCGTCTTCACCGTCAACTCCTTCACGGGCCAGAAGTTCACCGAGGTCGCCAAGGCGTACTGCCGCCTGATCGACGCGGCGAGCGGCGCCGAGCTGGTGCGGTTCGACCTGACGGGGGCGGAGCCGCAGACGGGGGTCATCATGGCCAAACTGATCAAGCAGTTCAGCGGCGAGTGGGAGATGACCGGCGTCGGGTCCTTCGTGAAGTCCCGCACGGCACGCGGCATGGTCAAGCCGTCGGCGGAGGCGCTGTAGCCCCCTCCCTCACACCGGGGTCGCTGTGGGAACCCAACAACAGTCCCCGGACAAATCGCTGTGTCCGCGCCCTCCCGGCGGGCCGCTCCCGCTGGCAGGGTCGAGGCATGAGCGATCTTGGAGAAGTACTCGTCACCGGCCTCGGCGCGATCACCCCGCTCGGCGCGAACACCTCCGCCACCTGGGATGGCATGCGGGCGGGAGCGTCCGGGGCCGGGCCGATCGAGGAGGAGTGGGCGGCCGGGCTGCCGGTCCGGGTGACCGCCGCCCTGCCCGTCGACCCGGTCTCCCTGCTGGCCCGCGTCGAGGCCCGCAAGCTTGATCGTTGTGAACAACTCGCGATGATCGCCTCGCGGGAGGCGTGGCGGGACGCGGGCAGCCCGGAGGTGGCGCCCGAGCGGCTCGCCGTGGTGATCGGCACCGGCACCGGGGGCGTGCTGACCACGCTGGGCCAGGACGACACGTTCGAGCGGAGCGGAGCCCGCAGGCTCTCCCCGTTCGCCGTGCCGATGCTCATGCCGAACGGGCCCGCGGCCTGGGTCTCCATGGAACTCGGCGCGCAGGGCGGGGCCCGCACCCCGGTCAGCGCCTGTGCGTCCGGCGCCGAGGCGATCGCGATGGGCCTCGACCTGATCCGCGCGGGGCGGGCCGACGTGGTCGTGGCCGGTGGCACCGAGGCCTGTCTGCACCCGTTCACGATCGCCGCGTTCGCGCAGATGAAGGCGCTGTCGACCGAGGGCGGTGACCCCAGGGCCGTGTCCCGTCCGTTCGACGCGGACCGCAGCGGTTTCGTGATGGGCGAGGGCGCGGGTCTCCTCGTCCTTGAGCGCGCCGGGTTCGCGCGGGCCCGGCGGGCGCGGGTGTACGGGTCGGTGGCCGGGGCGGCCGTCACGTCCAGCGCGGACCACATCACCGCATCGGACGTGGACGGTCAGGTCCGGGCCATCGAATCGGCCCTGCGGAACGCCGAGTTGGCCCCTTCCGACATCGGCGTGGTGCACGCCCACGCGACCTCCACGCCCTCGGGCGACCTGGCCGAGGCCGAGGCGGTGGCCAAGGCGCTCGGCACGCATCCCGTGGTCACGGCCACCAAGTCGATGACCGGGCACATGCTGGGCGCCTCCGGCGCGGTGGGCGCGATCGCGACCCTGCTCGCGCTGCGGGACGGCACCGTGCCGGCGACCCGCAACCTGGACCGTCTCGACCCGGCGGTCTCCCTCGACGTGGTCGCCGGGGAGAACCGCTCGGGGTCCTGGGACGCGGCTCTCGCCAATTCCTTCGGATTCGGCGGCCACAACGTGAGCCTGGTCCTGGCACGCGCCTGACGGCGTCTCGGCGTCTCGGCGTCTCGGCGTCTCGGCGTCTCGGCGTCTCGGCGTCTCGGCGTCAGGCGCGCGGCCACGGCCAGGTGGCCGAGTGTCCCGCTTCGAGCAGCGGCACCATGCGGAAGGCGGCGTCGGTGAGGCCCGCGAAGACATGACGGTTGTCGGTGCCCGAGGGACCGTGCCCCGCCCGGTACCCCGCGAGGTTCCAGGTGTAGACGGGCACCTGCGCGGGGACCTGCGCCGCCGGGGTGCCGTGGCGGTGGTACGCGATCTGCTCGTCCGTCACGATCAGCACCCGGTCGTGGCCCCGGTAGTGCTTGCGGACCGCCTCCGTCGTGTTGGTGCCGCCCAGGTCGCCGAACCGGCCGAGGATCTTCAGGACGGACTCGCCCGCCCGGTACGACACCGGAGCGCTGTCGGAGCCGAACTGCACGAGGTCCGCCGAGTCGGCGCGCAGCGCGAGGGCCGTGCCGAAGACCGCGGCGGCGTCGGCACGGTTGAGCTGGGAGCGCTCCGAGAGCGGCGACCACATCGAGCCCGAGCGGTCGACCAGGATCAGGGTGCGGCCGCCGAGCGCGGGCACGTTGGCGAGACAGTGGCCGAGCGCCCGCTCCAGCGGGTACGCCCAGCGCAGCGACGGCGCGTGCCGGTACGCCGCGAGGTAGCGGAACGGGAACTGCCGTGACCGCGCGACGGCTTCGGGGTCGCAGAGCTTGGCCGCCACCCGCGCTGCCACCTCGTCCGAGACGCCCGCCTCGTCGAAGTTGCGCAGGTTGCGTATGAGCGCCATCGGCCCCATCGACGGGATGACCGCCTCCCAGGCCGCCTTGTCCATCGGCCCCTGGAGCCAGCCCGCGAGCGCCTCCCACGTCAGGCCCGCCTCGGAGAGCCGCTCGGCGGCGTCGGGGGCGAGCACGACCGCGCGGCGCTCCTCGACCGGCACCGCCATCAGCGCCCGGTGCGCGTTCAGGACCCGGTCGCCGGCGGGCGGCCGCGCCGTGCCGGGGTTGTGCCGGCGGTCGAGCGCGTACCGGAACAGCTCGCCCTGCCACGGCTTGTCCGGATCGGGCGCCGCGTGCACCAGGTTGAGGATGTCGCCGAACCGGTACCCCTTCGACGCGGTGTCGTACTTGAGGAGCGCCTTGCCGCTGTAGAGGCGGCGCACGGCGTCGGCGATCCCGCGCTTCACGGGCTTGGGAACGGTGCGGCCGTACGTCGAGGTCCAGTATCCGAGCAGCTCGCCGGGTTCGTCGGGGCGCTGCAGCACCGACGCGACGACCTGCCGGTTGGCGGGGCCGGTCTGGACACCCGCGTCGAGGCGCGCCTTGACGTACTCGGCGGCGCCGACGATCGAGGCGGTACGCATGCCGCCCTCGCCGCGCAGCCAGCCGAGCAGGCCCGCGGTCCACTCGGCGTCCTCGACGGCGAGCCGGCGCACGAGCGCGGCGAACCGGTCGTCGCGGTCGGCACCGCTCTCGTAGAACGTCCGCTGGGCGACGAAGTTGGCGACGGCGAGCAGGAAGAGCTCCGACTTGGCGTCGCGCAGGTGGCCGGGGCCGCCCTCGTGGGTGCGGGCGACGGCGCCGGTGGTCGCCACCGGCGACGAGGCGGGCGCCTTGACGGCGCGCGTGTTGAACCGAGCCATGGTGAATGGCCTCCCGAGATCAGAGTCGGCAACGGCGGTTTTCGCTGAAGAAGGAGCCGTGGCCTGCGCACCGGGAGGTGCACGAACGAATGAAGTGTGGGTGTCCAGAGATCAGGGCGGCGGAACCGACAGTTGGTGCTCTGTCCCCTGAGCTACACCGGCACGTGATGCCGGCGGCGGGATTCGAACCCGCGACCTCCCCATTAGCAGTGGAAGTAGGTCCTGCCTGCGCACCTGGACAAGAACGACCATAGGCGCGGGGCGCGGGGGCGCGCCAAGTGTTTTCCGTGGGCGCCGGTAAATTGACGGTGCGTCAAGTGACGATGCGCCAGGTAACGGTGCGCCAGATACGCCACCGCCCGGCGGCCGTGTGGCCACCGGGCGGTTCGCGGCGGTGCGAGGTCGTAGCACGGGTGCGGGCGCGGTTCGGGTGCGGCCGCGGTTCGGGTGCGGCCGCGGTTCGGGTGCGGCCGCGGTTCGGCGCGGTCAGGCGCGGGAGCGGGCCTTGAAGGCAGCCTTGCGCGCTTCCTTGGCGGTGGACTTGTCGGGGTGGAGGCGTCCCATCGCCTCCAGGACGTCGGCGGTCGCCGGGTGCTCCACCCGCCAGGCCGCGTCGAAGAACCCGCTGTGCTGGCCGACGAGACCCTCGACGAGTTCCTGGAGCTCCTCCAGGTCGCCCTCGACGGCCAGTTGGGCGGCGATGGTGTCGATGGCCAGCCAGAAGATCATCGTCTCGGAGGGCGGCGGCACATCGGGGGCGCCGCGCTCGGCGAGCCAGACCCGGGCGAGGCCGCCCAGTTCGGGGCCGGGCAGCACCTCGCGCACGGCGGGCTCCGCGGCGGCCCCCGTCAGGGCGAGCGCCTGCTGGCAGTGGAGCCTGCGCAGCGGGCCGCCCGCATCGCCGCCCCGGGCCGCGGCGAGCAACTCTCGTGCCGCCTGCGCCGGTTCACGCCGGGACAGCCACTGCTCGGTCTCGGCGCGGGCCGACAGTTCGGGGAAGTAGGCGATGCCGTCGAGCAGCGCGTCCGCGCCCTTGTCCGCCAGGTCGCCGACGGCGGGGGCGTCCACGCCCGCCTCCAGCATCCGGGCGCGCACGCCGTACAGACCGAGCGGGGTCAGCCGGACCATTCCGTAGCGGGAGACGTCCTCGTCGTCCACCGGCGGGGCGGGCTCGTCGCCCACCTCGGCCATCAGGGCCTCGTCGACGGGCTCGTACTCGACCAGTCCGATCGGCTCCAGGAGCCGGAACTGGTCGTCGAGGCGCATCATCGCGTCGGAGACCTGCTCCAGGATGTCGTCGGTGGGCTCCCCCATGTCGTCGGGGACGATCATCGAGGCGGCGAGCGCGGGCAGCGGCACGGGGCCTTCGGGAGTGCCGCCCTCGCTGACCGTCAGCAGGTACAGGTTGCCGAGCACGCCCTCCAGGAACTCGGCCTCCTCCTCCGGGTCCCATTCGAGGCGCTCGAAGTCGATCTCGCCGTCCTCGCCGACCAGGTCCGCGAAGTCGTCGATCATCGGGGCGGTGGCGTCGGCGAAGACCACGTCGAAGGCGTCGGCCCAGATCGCGAGGACGTCCTGGGGCGAGCCGGAGGTGAGAACGGCCAGGTTGTCGCCCGTGGAGGCAGTGCCCTCGGCGTCCTCGTCCTCGGGGCCCTCGGCGTCCTCGATGTCGACGAGCCCAGTGTCGACCGCGACCCGCCAGGCCTCGCTCGCGTAGGCCGGGCCGTCCTGGTCGTCGCCCAGGCCGAGTTCGGCGGCGGCCGCGGGCAGCTGCTCCTCGACGAGTTCGCCGCCGGCCCCGACCCGGGTTTCGGGTCCGGCCCAGCGGGCGAGCCGCGCCGCACGGGCGAGCAGCGGGGCGGACAGCGCGTCCCGCGCCAGCTCCGCCTCGGAGTTCAGCCGTACCGGCGGCAGGGTGGGGCGGTCTCCGGACATCTGGGGGTACTCCTCGGCCGTACGGTCTGGGGGCTCTGGTCGCGCTGGATCAGCGAGGGGCGAGCGGCACCCAGCGTAGACGTATTTCACCGGGTTTCGTTGCGCCGGCCGTACACACCCGGCGCCCGCACCACCCGGGGCGCCCGGCCGCGCCCGTTCCCGCGCCGCTCCCCCGAACGTTCATCTACTCGTCGGTAATCGACCACTCGCAAACCCTTGACAACTCCCCACCCCAGCCAAGAGATTGACGCGCGTAGAACCGTACCGCCGCACGCACCGTTTTTCCCTCATCGCCCCCATCACCCTCGGAGTACGTGAATGCCCGTTCCCAGAACCGCCGCCGTGTCCGCCGTGGTCGCCGCCGCGCTCGCCGCCGGCCTGGTCTGCGCCGCCTCCTCCCAGGCGGCCCCCGCAGCGCCCGTGCAGGCGAAGATCCACGACATCCAGGGCACCACCCGGATATCCCCGCTGGCGGGCCAGCAGGTCACCGGCGTGACCGGTGTCGTCACCGGGGTGCGCGCCTATGGTTCCTCCAAGGGCTTCTGGTTCCAGGACACCGCCCCCGACAAGGACCCGGCCACCAGCGAGGGCGTCTTCGTCTTCACGAGCTCCAACCCGACGGTCGCCGTGGGCGACGCGGTGGAGGTCTCCGCCACCGTCACCGAGTACGTCCCCGGCGGTCCGGCCTCGGGCAACCAGTCGGTCACCGAGCTGTCCAAGCCGACCGTGACGGTCCTCTCCTCGGGCAACGCGGTGCCCGCCCCGGTCGTCATCACCTCCCGCTCGGTGCCCGACCGCTACACGCCGAACGGCGACCCGGCGGCCGGCAACAGCGTCAACGGTCTGGCCCTGCGGCCGAAGAAGTACGCCACGGACTACTACGAGTCCCTTGAGGGCATGAACGTCCGCATCGGCACCTCGCGGGTGGTCGGCGCCACCGACCCGTACTCCGAGCTGTGGGTCACGGTGAAGCCGCAGGAGAACCGGACGGCGCGCGGCGGCTCGCTGTACTCCTCGTACAACGACCAGAACACCGGGCGCCTCCAGATCCAGAGCCTGATCCCGACGGCGCAGCAGGCCTTCCCCACCGCGAACGTGGGCGACACCCTGACCGGGACCACCGAAGGCCCCCTGGACTTCAACCAGTTCGGCGGCTACACCATCACCGCGCGCACGCTCGGCACGGTCAAGGACAACGGTCTCAAGCGCGAGGTCACCCGCAAGCAGCGCACCGGCGAGCTGGCGGTGGCCACGTACAACGTGGAGAACTTGGACCCGACCGACCCGCAGTCGAAGTTCGACGCGCTGGCGCAGGGTGTGGTGACCAACCTCGCCTCGCCGGACATCGTGGCCCTGGAGGAGATCCAGGACAACAACGGTGCGAAGAACGACGGCACGGTGGACGCGTCGGCGACCGTGAAGAAGTTCACGGACGCGATCGTCGCGGCGGGCGGCCCGGCCTACGAGTGGCGTTCGATCGACCCGGAGAGCAACAAGGACGGCGGCGAGCCCGGCGGCAACATCCGCCAGGGCTTCCTGTTCAACCCGGCGCGGGTCTCCTTCACCGACCGTCCCGGCGGCGACTACAAGACCGCCGTCGGCGTCACCGGGACCAAGGGCCACCCGGCCCTGACCCTCTCCCCCGGCCGGATCGACCCGGCCAACGCGGCGTGGGGGGACAGCCGCAAGCCGCTGGCCGGCGAGTTCGTGTTCAAGGGGAAGACGGTCTTCGTGATCGCCAACCACTTCGCGTCGAAGGGCGGCGACGAGGGCCTGGTCTCGCAGCACCAGCCGGTGCCGCGCTCCTCGGAGGCCAAGCGGCTCCAGCAGGCGCAGGCCGTCAACGCCTTCGTGAAGCAGCTGCTCGCGGTCGACAAGCACGCGGACGTCCTGGCCGTCGGCGACATCAACGACTTCGACTTCTCGGGCACGACCAAGGCCCTGGAGGAGGGCGGCGCGCTGCGCTCGGCCTACCGCACGCTGCCCGGGAAGGAGCGCTACTCCTACGTCTACCAGGGCAACACCCAGGTCCTCGACCAGGTCCTGACCAGCCCCGCGATCCGTGGCTTCGACTACGACAGCGTGCACATCAACGCCGAGTTCGCGAACCAGACCAGCGACCACGACCCGCAGATCATCCGCTTCCACCCGTAGCGGTACGCGCTCGGGCGGGCGGTCGTCACGTCTCACGACGACCGCCCGCCCGAGCCGGGATGGGGGCAACTCCCGCTGTCCGATCCGGTGTTGCTAGCGTCCGGGTCCATGACGATCAAGAGCCCGAACGACGCCGCATCCGTGATCCCCGCCGCCCACGAGGACCTGCTGACCCGCCCCCTCTTCGTGCACCTCGCCACCATCGGCCCGGACGGCGCCCCGCACGTCAACCCCGTCTGGCAGATCTGGGACGGCGAGTTCCTGCGCTTCACCACGACCACCACGCGCCGCAAGTACAAGAACGTCGTGGCCCACCCCGAGGTGTCCGTCTCGGTCAACGACCCGGAGCGCCCCTACCGCTACCTGGAGGTCCGTGGCACGGTCGAGCGCATCGAGCCCGACCCGACCGGGGCGTTCTTCGACGTCCTGGCCCAGCGCTACGGCCTGGAGTACGAGGGCCCGCTGGACGACGCCGATCGCCGTGTCGTCCTGGTCCTGCGCCCGGAGCACACGACCAGCCAGTGAACCCGGCCCCACCTCTCTTCAGCATCCCTGCATCATCCCGGAATAAAGTCTAAGTAGACGTTAACTCTACGCCGGGGCGAAACTGCCGTATGACGACATCGAGCCCGATTCCCCGCCCGTTCGGCCGGGCGCTGTGCGCCATGGTCACGCCGTTCACCGCGTCCCGCGAACTCGACCTGGCGGCCGCGCGGGACCTGGCCGCGCGCCTGGTCGACCACGGCTGCGACGGGCTGGTCCTGAACGGCACGACCGGGGAGTCGCCGACGACCACCGACGAGGAGAAGACCGCGCTGGTACGGGCGGTGGCCGCGGAGGTGGGCGGCCGAGCGTCGGTCGTGGCGGGGGTGGGCAGCGCGTCGACCGCCCACACCGTCGCGCTGGGCCACGCGGCCGAACGGGCGGGCGCGGACGGCCTGTTGGTGGTGACCCCCTACTACAGCCGGCCCCCGCAGGCCGCCGTCGAGGCCCACTTCCGTACGGTGGCCGACGCGACCGGGCTGCCGGTGATGCTGTACGACATCCCCGGCCGCACGGGCACACGGATCGAGACCGACACGATGATGCGGCTCGCGGAGCACGAGCGGATCGTGGCGGTGAAGGACTGCGCGTACGACCTGCTCGGCTCGACCAAGGTCATGGGCCGCACGTCGCTGGCGTACTACTCCGGCTGCGAGGAGCTGAACCTGCCGCTGTACGCGGTGGGCGGGGCGGGCTGTGTGAGCACGGTGGCGAACGTGGCGCCGCGGGCCGTGCGGGCGGTGCTGGACGCGTTCGACGCGGGGGCGGTGCGTGAGGCTGCTCGCCTCAATCAACTCGCGCTGCCTCTGACCGAGTTGATGATGGCATCGGGGCTGCCGGGGGCCGTCACGGCGAAGGCGGTTCTGGGCCTTCCGGTGCGGGGGCCCTTGCAGGGGGCCGGCGAGGAGGACACGGCGCGCCTCCGGGCCGCCCTGTCCACCCTCCTGGGGTGACCCCGGACCCCCTCCCGAGCCCGGGGGGCCGGGGCTCTGCCCCACCCCCCCCGGTTTCCCCGGCCCGCCGAGTGCGATGCCACCCGCGGGCCGGCGGGGGCCGACCGCGCAGTTCCCCGCGCCCCTGGGGGGGGTGACCTTGGCAGGGTGCCCGTCTCAGGCATCCTCAGCCCATCATGGGGGTCCCCCCTGGCCCCTGAGGCCTTGGGGGACATTGAGGACGAGCGCCCTTGAGGCGCGAACCGGGGCCTGGGGCGGAGCCCCAGGGGGGTCGGCTAGTTGTGGGCGTGGAGGACCTCGTTCAGGCCACCCCACACCGCATTGTTCGGCCGCGCCTCAACCGTTCCCGTAACCGAGTTCCGCCGGAACAGGATGTTGGACGCCCCCGACAGCTCCCGCGCCTTCACGATCTGCCCGTCGGGCATGGTGACCCGCGTACCGGCCGTGACGTACAGCCCCGCCTCGACGACGCACTCGTCGCCGAGCGCGATCCCGACCCCCGCCTCCGCACCGACGAGGCACCGCTCGCCGATGACGATGCGGACGTTGCCGCCGCCCGACAGCGTGCCCATCGTGGACGCGCCGCCGCCGATGTCGGAGCCGTCGCCGACCACGACGCCGGCCGAGATGCGGCCCTCGACCATGGACGTGCCGAGCGTGCCCGCGTTGAAGTTCACGAAGCCCTCGTGCATGACGGTGGTGCCCTCGGCGAGGTGCGCGCCCAGGCGGACCCGGTCCGCGTCGGCGATGCGCACGCCCTTGGGGGCGACGTAGTCCGTCATGCGCGGGAACTTGTCGATCGACGTCACCTGGAGGTGCAGCCCCTCGGCGCGGGCGTTGAGGCGGACCGTCTCGATGTCGTCGACGGCGACCGGACCGAGCGAGGTCCAGGCCACGTTGGCGAGCAGCCCGAAGAGCCCGTCGAGGTTCTGGCCGTGCGGCTTGACGAGCCGGTGCGAGAGGAGGTGCAGACGCAGGTAGGCGTCGTGCGCGTCGAGCATCTTGGCGTCGAGCGAGGCGATGACCGTACGGACGGCGACGACCTCGACCCCGCGGCGCTCGTCCACGCCGACGGCCTTGAGCGCACCCGCGCCGAGCAGTTCGGCGGCGCGCTCGGCGGAGAGCCGCTCGGTGCCGGCCGGGCCGGGCTCGGCGACGGCCACGAGCTCGGGGGCGGGGAACCAGGTGTCCAGGACGGTGCCGTCGGCGGCGATGGTGGCGAGTCCGGCGGCCGCGGCGCCGGTCGTAGCAGTAGCAGTCGTGTCGGTCATGCCCCAAAACCTAACCGGCCACCGCCCGCCGGGGCGAACCGGTCTCACGTGACGGGCCCGTGTCCCGCCCTGCCCGACGGGCCGTGCGGCCGGCCCGCACCCGACCGGGTTCCCTATGGAAACTAACTAGGGCATCATGATTCCCGTGCGGGCCGGCCGGCCCGCACGGCGCGCCGGCCCCGAAGGGGTCGCGAAGGGATGGCCGCATGCCGCAACGCACCCGGCTCGACGACGGGCACTGTGCCATCGCCCAGGCCCTGGACGTCGTGGGCGACTGGTGGACCCTGCTGATCGTGCGCGACACCGCACGCGGCGTGCACCGCTTCGACGCCCTCCAGCGGGAGCTCGGCATGTCCCGCAAGGTACTCACCGAACGGCTGAAGCTGCTCGTGGAGTGCGGTGTCCTGACGCGCGAGCCGTACCAGGAGCGCCCGGTGCGCCACGAGTACCGGCTCACCCCGCGCGGCCGCGCCCTGCTGCCCGTACTGATCGCACTCCAGGACTGGGGAGACACCTGGGTGCTGGGAGAAGGAGAGACCATGGCCACCTCGACGGAGACCTCGGGCGAGACCGAGCGGGTGCGGGAGCTGGTCGGCACCCGGATACCGGAGCTTCAACTGATCGATTTCAACGGGGAGTCGAGGGACCCGGTCGCGTCCTCGACGCCGTACACCGTGCTGTACTGCTTCCCCGGCGCCTACGCCCGCGCCGAGTCGTACCCGCCCGGCTGGGCCGGGATTCCCGGTGCGCGCGGCTGCACCCTGGAGTCGTGCACCTTCCGGGACCAGCTCGCCGAGTTCGGCGCGGCGGGCGCGAGCGTGCACGGCGTGTCCACCCAACGCCCGGACGAGCAGAGGGCGTTCGCCGACAAGGAGGCCCTGCGCTTCCCGCTGCTCTCGGACGCCGGGCTCGACCTGACGGCGGCGCTGCGCCTGCCCACCTTCCGCACGGCGGGGACGAGCCGGCTCAAGCGGCTGACCCTGGTGGTCGACCGGGACCGTACGGTGATCGAGGCGCTCTACCCGATCACCGACGTCGAGGCGAGTGTGCACGCCGCACTCCGTGCGGTGCGCGCGGCGGGGTGAACGGGAACGGGGTGCACGGCAGCGGGTGAGCCGGCTCGGCGTCCGCCGAGCCGCGTTCGGTGCGCCGAGTTCGGCGAGCCGCGTTCGGTGCGCCGCGTTCAGTGCGCCGCGCCGCCGATGTTGAGCAGGACCACTCCGCCGATGACGAGGGCAATCCCGGCGATCTTCGCCGCGGTCATCGCCTCCCCCATGAAGACCATCCCGATGGCCGCGATGACGGCCGTCCCCACGCCCGACCAGATCGCGTACGCGGTGCCCACGGAAAGGGACTTGAGCGTCAGCGACAGCAGGTAGAAGGCGAGCAGATAGCCGGCCGCGGTGATCAGCGACGGCCAGAGCCTGGTGAAGCCCTCGCTGTACTTCAGCGCGGAGGTGGCGACGATCTCCGAGCCGATGGCACAGGCGAGCAGGACGTAGGGCATGGGGGCGAGCGTACCGCCGGGAGGGGGCGGGCTACGGTGGGGCCGATCATCAGGGGACGGGGCGTACGGCGACGTACGGGAAGAGCGAGGACGCAGTGACGCAGGACACGGGACCGGACGCCGGCGACCAGGGCGGCGGCCCCCAGGGGCCGTTGCCGGGGCCCCACCCCGCAGGGCAGGGCGCCGCACCGGGAACCCCACCGGCATGGGGGCCCGCAGGCCGGGGTGCCGCGCCGATGTGGGGGCCCGGCGGGCAGGGCGTTCCCCCCGGTCCCCCGCCGGGGTGGGGGACCGGGCTGGGGTGGCCGCTGGATGCCGCCGCCCCCGCCGCGCCCCGGCGTGATACCCCTGGGCCCGCTCGGCCTCGGCGACATACTCGGCGGCGCCTTCACGACCCTCGGCCGCCACTGGAAGCAGCTCTTCGGGATGGCTCTCGTCGCGTACGGAATCGCGGCGCTCGTCACCGGCGGGGCGTGTGCGGCCTCGATCGCCGCCGTGCACGAACACCTCGACCCCGTCTTCCGCCACCGCGAGGCGTACGAGAGCGGCCCGGCGCGCTCCGACGTCGAGCCCGTGCTGGTGGCAGGCGCCCTCACCTTCGTCGTCACACTGGCGATGTGGCTCCTCGCGATGGCGCTGATGTCCTCGGCCGCCGCGACCGTGCTCCAGGACGCGGTGCTCGGGCGGCGGACCCCCTTCGGCGCCGTGTGGCGCAGGGCATGGTCCCGCTTCCCCGCGGCGCTCGGCGCGCTGGCGCTCGCGCTGGTGATCACGATCGGCGCGACGGTCCTGTTCGCCGGGGTGATGCTGCTCCTGATCCTGTCGACGCGGGACGGCGGCACGCCGCCCTCCCTGCTGGTCCTGGCCGGCCTCGGCGTCCTCGTGCTGATCCCGTTCAACACCTGGATGGCGGTGCGCTTCGGCTTCGCCCCGGTGGCCGCGGTCCTGGAGAACCAGCGGCCCGTCCAGGCGCTGCGCCGCTCGGCCCGTCTGGTGCGGGGCACCTGGTGGCGGACGTGCGGCGTCGTGACGCTCGTCGCCCTCATCAGCATGTTCATCGGCAACCTCGCGCAGGTGCCCTTCACCTACGGCGGGGTCCTTGCCGCCATGCCGTTGCTGCTCTCCGACCCGTCGGCCGGTTCAGGGGTCGCGGCCGTCGTCATCGTGATGGTGCTGGGCCTGATCGGCATGGTGGTCAGCCAGTTCCTGTCGACCACCCTGCCCCAGCTGGCCTCGGGGCTGCTCTACATCGACCGGCGCATCCGTACCGAGGAGCTGGCGTCCGCGCTGGCCGAGGCGGCCGGTGTGCCGCCGGCGGGAGCCCCGCCGGCGGTCACCTGGTAGCGCCGGAGCGCCTGGTCAGCCGGTCACCGTGAACCAGGTGGCCCGGGACTTCTTCCACTCGGCGTGGGACAGGTCCTTGGCCTCGGTACCGTCGCCGTAGAGGTCGGCGGAGCCGTCGTCGGTGATGAACTGGGCGCGGGCGCCCGCCTGGCCGAGGTCGGGCACGTCCACCACGGCCTCCCAGCCGCCCGGGTCGCTGGTCGGCAGGTCGGCCCGCTTGAGCGGGGCGTGGCCCGCGACGCCGTCCCAGGAGTAGACCGCGTACGGGTCGGAGTTGTCGTCCGCGGCCCAAGAACCGGCGACGATCAGGTACTGGTCGGCGGCGTTCTTGCGGATGTCGCGGATGCTGAGCCCGCCGAGGTCGAGCTGGATGGCGGCGCCGAAGACCGGCTTGGCGCCGCTGCCCACCACCTTGTCCATGTTGGTGACGGGCACTATGAGCGCCTTGCCGCCGTTCACCGGCGGCACCAGCGGAGCCCGGAAGCCGATGTAGGCGGTGCTCGTGGAGCCCGGCGCGAACTCCAGGCCCTCCACGTTGAACCCGTCGATCTGCTTGGGCACCTGGCCGTCCGCGGTCGCGGCGGCGAACCCGAAGCGGTCCCCGTTGGCGTGGTCCCAGGCCACGAGATCGTCCCGCAGCTTCTTGTACGAGCCGCCGAGCGCGAGCTGGGTGGCGGCGCCCGAGCCGGTGACGGTGGTGGTGAAGACGGTGTTGCGGTCGGCCTTGTACTCGCCGTCCTTGTTGTTGCCGAGCGAGCCGGTCCAGTAGATCGTGTTGCCGACGCGGGCGGCGCCCTCGATGTCGATCTCCTTGGAGACGCCGAGCTTGGAGCTGAAGTCCCAGGTCTTCACGGGCGCCCCGGAGGCCGAACGGTCGTACAGGCGCAGCGTGTTGGACTCGTCGTCGGCGACGACGACATACCCGCCGCCCACGTCCACGGCGGCCGAGGCGTCGCTGGAGCCGGTGAAGTAGCGGGTGTCGGCGGCGTTCTGCACGGCGGCCGACGCCGCGTAGTGCAGCGTCTTGGTGGCGGTCTTGCCGCCGAGCCCGGTGACCTTGACCGTCAGGTCGGTGTAGCCGCGGGCGTGTGCGGCCACGGCCAGGCTTCGGCTCCCTCCGGTGCCGGTGACCTGGACGTCCCCGGTCCCGGCCACCGAGCTCTTGCTGCTGGCGGACGCGGCCACGGTGAGCGCCGAGGCGTCCGCCCCGCTCTGCGCGACGCTCACGGTGACCGTGGGGTCGCCGGTGGCTCCCACGGCCCCCGACAGGTAGGAGGCCGAGAGGGAGATGGTGGGGGTGCCGTAACTCGCGGCGTGCGCAGGGGTGTTCATCCCCGGCGCGGCCAGCGCGAGGACTCCGGACGCGGCCGCGAGGGCCCTGGCACGGCGGAGCGAAGGGTGGTGCGGCACGGGGATGGCCTCTCGTCGGCGGGGGTGTCGCGAGTAGGTTCCGGTCGCCCCGCCAATTGCGGGGGTACGCCACGGGTACGGCGGGCGAACGTCAGTCGATAAGGCTCCGCTTGGGCCGCAGCACACAGAATTCGTTGCCCTCGGGGTCGGCCAGCACCGTGAAGGTCACGTCCTTCCCCTGCCCCACGTCCACCCGGCGCGCCCCGAGCGCGATGATCCGCTCGACCTCGGCGGCGTGGTCGTCGGGGTTGAGGTCGATGTGCAGCCGGTTCTTGACGCTCTTGCGCTCGGGCACCGGCAGGAAGCACATGCCTGGGTACGCTGTCTCGTCCGCCCCGATGACGATCTCCTCCGGGTCCTCGAACAGCACCTTCCAGTCGAGGACTTGACACCAGAACCGGGCGAGCGCGGGCAGATCATGGGCATCGACGACAAGGTGATACATGGAAACGGCCATACCCGAAGTGTGCACCGTCCGATGAGCGGTCGCGCGCGGACCCCCCACGGCATCCGGGACGAGGCGGACCTCGCGGAGCGTCGCCTGGCCGGGGTCGCCCTCAACCCGGCCACGCCCCACGACGTACTGCTGCGGATCCTGACCGCGGGGCCGCCCGCGGCGCGCACGACCCTGTGCCGGGACCGGGCGCTGCCCGGCGCGGTGGTGGACGCGGCGGCCGGCCACCCGGACTGGCGCACCCGGGCCTTCTTCGCGACCAACCGGCACGTCGACGTGGCCGAGCGGCTGCGGCTCGTGGACGACCCCGATTGGCGCGTGCGGACACACCTCGCCGACGGCGCGCACACCGGCTTCGACGAGGAGCCCGACCCCCTGCCCGACTGGGCCGCCGCCCGCATGATCACGACGTACGAGAACGATTGCCTCGGCTCCTTCGCGTTCACGCGCCGCTTCTCGCCGCGGTTCCGCGTCTCGATGCTCGGCCACGGCGAACCGAAGGTCCGGGCCTTCGGGATCGGCATGAACGCATGGGACGGCCTGTCCGACGAACAACGGGCCACGCTGCTCACCGATCCCGACGAGGAGGTGCGCGAGCGCGCCAGGTCGGCCAAGGAGGGACACGACCGCGACCGTGATCCGGCGCGCGTGGAGGCCGAACTCCCGGAGCACGGCAGCCACTTCCGCACGCATCTCCTGCTGCACGGCGCTCTCGGCCCCGCCGTCATCGAGAGCGTGCTCGCCTCTCCCGCACGGCACGACGAGCGGCGGACGCTGGCGAACAACCGCGCTCTGCCCGCCGGCACGGTGGCCCTGCTCGCCCGCGACCCGGATCCGGCGGTGCGCCAACAGATCGCGAAACGGCCGCAGTTGGAGCCCGGCGAGCTCCGGCTCCTCACCGTCGACCCCGATCCCGGGGTGCGGCTCGCCGTGTCCTGCCATCCCGCCCTGACGGAGGAGGAGCGGGCCGCGATCGACTACGAGGTGAGCCAGGACGGGCCGTTCCCGTGCCGCATGCTGCCCAGCGCGCCGGCGGAGCCCGCGGAGTCCCGGCGCCTGGCACACTCCGGGCACCCGCTGTTGCGACGGCGTGCGGCCATGGATCCCCGCCTACCGCAGGATCTGCTGAACCTGCTGGCCGCCGACCCCGACCTCGGCGTACGCGTCCTGCTGGCGCAGAACCATCCGGACGCGCCGCCCGAGCTGCTGCTGCGCTGCTACCTGGAATACACCGGCCGGGGCCGCGAGGACCTGCCGGGCCGGGCGAACTTCCCGCGCGAGGGGCTCGCCCGGTACGCCGGTCACCGGGACCCGGCGGTACGGCTGATCGCCGCGCGCGATCCCGACGTCGCCGCCACAACCGTGGACCGGCTCACCCGGGACCCGGACGCGGACGTGCGCGACGCCTTCGCCCGCCACGCCCGCCTGCCGCTCCCCCGCCTCGCGGACCTCCTCGACGACGAGGAACTGGCCCATGCCGCGGCCGCCAACCCGTCACTCCCCGTGGCGACGATCCGGCTCCTGGCCGGCGCCCTGGGACGCGACGAGGCCCCCGGCACCAATGGCGCCGGGGGCCTCTCCTGACAACGGGGCTCAGACGTTGAAGCCCAGGGCGCGCAGCTGCTCGCGGCCGTCGTCGGTGATCTTGTCGGGGCCCCACGGCGGCATCCAGACCCAGTTGATCTTCAGCTCGCTGGCGAGGCCGTCGGTCGCGGACTTCGCCTGGTCCTCGATCACGTCGGTCAGCGGGCAGGCCGCCGACGTCAGGGTCATGTCCAGCGTGACGACGTTGGAGTCGTCGATGTGGATGCCGTAGATCAGGCCGAGGTTGACGACGTCGATGCCCAGCTCGGGGTCGACGACGTCGTACAGCGCCTCGCGGATCTCTTCTTCGGTCGCCGGCTTGATGGCCGCCTCCGCGTTCTCGGTCATGCCGTCTTCCTTTCGGCGACGTCGCCCAGAGCCTGGGCCGTCGCGTCCTTCCACGCCATCCAGCTCAGCAGAGCACACTTCACTCGGGCGGGGTACTTGGAGACGCCGGCGAATGCCACCGCGTCCTCCAGGATCTCCTCCATCGCGTCGTCGGGCTCCAGCTGGCCCTTGGACTGCATCAGCTCCAGGAAGGTCTCCTGGATCCGCTGCGCGTCGGCCAGTTCCTTGCCGACCAGGAGGTCGTTGAGGACCGAGGCGCTGGCCTGGCTGATGGAGCAGCCGTGGCCCTCGTACGAGACGTCCTCGATGCGCGCGCCGTCGTACTTCACCCGCAGGGTGATCTCGTCGCCGCACGTCGGGTTCACGTGGTGCACCTCGGCGTCACCGTCCCGCAAGCCCCGGCCGTGCGGGTGCTTGTAGTGGTCCAGGATGACGTCCTGGTACATCGAATCAAGCTTCACGTCTCGACTCTCCTAGCCGAAGAAGTTTCGTACGTGCTCCAGACCGTCCACCAGGGCGTCGACCTCGGCGGGCGTGGAGTACAGATAGAAAGACGCTCGCGTGGTCGCGGGAATTCCGTAGCGGAGGCAGACCGGGCGCGCGCAGTGGTGGCCGACGCGGACGGCGATGCCCTCCTCGTCGAGGACCTGGCCCACGTCGTGCGGGTGGATGTCGCCGAGCGTGAAGGAGATCGCGGCGCCGCGGTCCTCGGCCGTGGTGGGGCCGATGATCCGCAGGTCGGGCACCTCGAGGAGGCGCTTGACTGCGTACTCCGTGATCGCGTGCTCATGCGCGGCGATCTTGTCCATGCCGATGGCCGACAGGTAGTCCACGGCCGCGCCGAGGCCCACGGCCTGCGCGATCGGGGGCGTGCCCGCCTCGAACTTGTGCGGCGCGGGAGCGTAGGTGGAGGAGTGCATCGAGACCGTCTCGATCATCTCGCCGCCGCCCAGGAACGGCGGCAGGTCCTCCAGGAGCTCCTGGCGGCCCCACAGGACGCCGATGCCGGTCGGCCCGCACATCTTGTGGCCGGTGAAGGCCACGAAGTCGGCCTGGAGGGCCTGCACGTCGAGCGGCATGTGCGGGGCGGCCTGCGAGGCGTCGATGCAGACCAGCGCGCCGACCTGCTGCGCGCGGCGGACGATCGCCTCGACCGGGTTCTGGGTGCCGAGCAGGTTGGAGACCAGCGTGAAGGAGACGATCTTCGTCTTCTCCGTGATGATCTCGTCGATGTTCGACAGGTCGAGGCGGCCGTCGTCGGTCAGGCCGAACCACTTCAGCTTCGCGCCGGTGCGCTGCGCGAGCAGCTGCCACGGCACGATGTTGGAGTGGTGCTCCATCTCCGTGATGACGATCTCGGTCTCGCTGTCCACGCGGTAGGGCTCGTCGGCCCAGCCCAGCATGTTGGCGACGAGGTTGAGCGACTCCGAGGCGTTCTTGGTGAAGATGACCTCGTCGCGGCTCGGCGCGTTGATGAACCGGGCGACCTTGTCACGGGCGCCCTCGTACAGCGCCGTGGCCTCCTCGGCGACCAGGTACACGCCACGGTGCACGTTGGCGTTGTGCTGCTCGTAGTACTCGTTGAGAGCGTCGAGCACCTGGCGCGGCTTCTGCGAGGTCGCAGCGCTGTCGAGGTAGACGATCTTCTTCCCGTCGTGGACCACACGGTCCAGCAAGGGGAAGTCCTTGCGGATCGCCTCGTCCAGGAGAGCGGACTGGGTGAGGAGGCCCGGCAGCTGTGTCACTCGGAAGCGCCACCCTTCGTGTACGCCGTGTAGCCCTCGGCCTCGAGCTTGTCGGCGAGCTCGGCGCCGCCGGACTCGACGATGCGGCCGGCCGCGAAGACGTGGACGTAGTCGGGCTTGATGTAGCGCAGGATGCGCGTGTAGTGCGTCACCAGGAGGGTGCCGACCTCGCCGCTCTCACGGACGCGGTTGATGCCCTCGGAGACCTGGCGCAGCGCGTCGACGTCGAGGCCGGAGTCGGTCTCGTCGAGGATCGCGATCTTCGGCTTGAGGAGCTCCAGCTGGAGGATCTCGTGGCGCTTCTTCTCACCGCCGGAGAAGCCCTCGTTGACGTTGCGCTCGGCGAAGGCCGGGTCCATCTGGAGCTGCTCCATCGCGGACTTGACCTCCTTCACCCAGGTGCGCAGCTTGGGCGCCTCGCCGCGGATCGCGGTGGCCGAGGTGCGCAGGAAGTTGGAGACCGAGACGCCGGGGACCTCGACCGGGTACTGCATGGCGAGGAACACGCCGGCGCGGGCGCGCTCGTCGACGGACATCTCCAGGACGTCCTCGCCGTCGAGCGTGACGGTGCCGCTGGTGATCGTGTACTTGGGGTGCCCTGCCAGCGAGTACGCGAGGGTGGACTTGCCGGAGCCGTTGGGGCCCATGATGGCGTGGGTCTCGCCCTGCTTCACGGTCAGGTCGACGCCCTTGAGGATCTCCTTCGTACCGTTCTCGATGTCGACGGAGACGTGCAGGTCGCGGATTTCAAGCGTTGCCATGGGGGACTCAGGACTCCTGGGTGACGGAGACGAGCACATCGTCCCCTTGGATCTGTACGGGGTATACGGGCACGGGGCGCGTCGCGGGGAGGCCGGACGGCTTGCCGGTGCGGAGGTCGAAGCTGGAGCCGTGCAGCCAGCACTCGATGGCGCAGTCCTCGACCTCGCCCTCCGAGAGCGACACGTTCGCGTGCGAGCAGATGTCGTTGATCGCGAACACCTCGCCCCCGGTCTTGACGAGGGACACCGGCGTGCCGTCGATCTCCACCCGCTTGGGGGTGTCGCTCTCCAGCTCGCTCAGCGCACAGGCTTTGACGAAGGCCATCAGACGGAAGCCTCCAGCTCCGTCTCGATCTTCGCCAGGAGGCGCTCCTCGACGTCCGGCAGACCGATCTGCTGGACGAGCTCCGCGAAGAAGCCGCGCACGACCAGGCGACGGGCCTCCATCGCCGGGATGCCGCGCGACATCAGGTAGAAGAGCTGCTCGTCGTCGAAGCGGCCGGTGGCGGACGCGTGACCGGCGCCGGCGATCTCGCCGGTCTCGATCTCCAGGTTCGGCACCGAGTCGACGCGGGCGCCGTCGGTCAGAACCAGGTTGCGGTTCATCTCGTAGGTGTCCGTGCCCTCGGCCGCGGCCTGGATGAGGACGTCACCGATCCACACGGCGTGTGCGTCGTCGCCCTGGAGGGCGCCCTTGTACACGGCATTGGACTTGCAGTGCGGGGTGTTGTGGTCGACCAGGAGGCGGTGCTCCTGGTGCTGGCCCTTGTCGGTGAAGTACAGGCCGAAGAGCTCGGCCTCGCCGCCGGTGCCGGCGTAGGCGACCCGCGGGTGCAGCCGTACCAGGTCGCCGCCGAAGGTGACCACGAAGGACTTGAAGGTGGCGTCGCGGCCGATCAGCGCGTTGTGCTGGGAGACGTGGACGGCCTTGTCGTCCCAGTCCTGCACGGAGACGACGGTCAGCTTGGCGCCGTCGCCGATGAGGTAGTCGACGCCCGCGGCGAGCACCGCGTCACCGGTGTGGTCGATGACCACGACGGCCTCGGCGAACGCGCCGAGCTCGACGACCTGGTGGCCGTAGGCCACGCCGCCCTCGCCGTGCACGGCGATCCGGATCGGCTCGGTGAGCACCGTGTCCTTGGGGACGCTCACGACGGAGGCCTTCTCGAAGGACGAGTACGCCTGGGCCGCGACGCGGTCCGCCGGCGTGCCGGCCCTGCTCAGGCGGGCGTCGTCGCGCCCGACGGTCTCGACGAGGACGCCCTCGGGCGCCTCGACGACGACCTTCACACCGTCACCGGTGGCGACGGCTGTGCCGTCGTGCAGCCCGCGCAGCCGCTCCAGCGGCGTGAACCGCCACTCCTCCTCACGGCCGTGCGGGACCGGGAAGTCCGCGACGTCGAAGGACGGGGGGGCGCTCATGCGGGTGGCGACGGTCGACTCGGCGGCCACCGCGATCGAGCCGGCCGTGGTGGAACCGGCCGGGATGTTCTGAGCCTCAGCCATGGCTGTCGTAGTGCTCTCTTCCTGAATCAGAATCTGCTCAACTGCCGGACGGGGGACGGTCGTTATCCGACCGAGCCCTCCATCTGCAGTTCGATCAGCCGGTTGAGCTCAAGGGCGTACTCCATGGGGAGCTCCTTGGCGATCGGCTCGACGAAGCCGCGCACGATCATCGCCATCGCCTCGAACTCGGTCAGACCGCGGCTCATCAGGTAGAAGAGCTGGTCCTCGGAGACCTTGGAGACGGTCGCCTCGTGGCCCATGGACACGTCGTCCTCGCGGACGTCCACGTAGGGGTACGTGTCCGAGCGGGAGATCGTGTCGACGAGCAGCGCGTCGCACAGCACGTTCGACTTGGAGCCGTGGGCGCCCTCGCCGATCTCGACCAGACCGCGGTAGGAGGTGCGGCCGCCGCCTCGCGCCACCGACTTGGAGACGATGTTGGAGGAGGTGTTCGGCGCCATGTGGACCATCTTGGAGCCGGCGTCCTGGTGCTGGCCCTCGCCCGCGAAGGCGATGGAGAGCGTCTCGCCCTTGGCGTGCTCGCCCATCAGGTAGACGGCCGGGTACTTCATCGTCACCTTGGAGCCGATGTTGCCGTCGACCCACTCCATGGTCGCGCCCTCGTACGCCACGGCGCGCTTGGTGACCAGGTTGTAGACGTTGTTCGACCAGTTCTGGATGGTCGTGTAGCGGCAGCGGCCGCCCTTCTTGACGATGATCTCGACGACGGCGCTGTGCAGCGAGTCCGAGGAGTAGATCGGGGCGGTGCAGCCCTCGACGTAGTGGACGTACGCGTCCTCGTCGACGATGATCAGCGTCCGCTCGAACTGGCCCATGTTCTCCGTGTTGATGCGGAAGTAGGCCTGGAGCGGGATGTCGACGTGGACGCCCTTGGGCACGTAGATGAACGAGCCGCCGGACCACACCGCGCTGTTCAGCGAGGCGAACTTGTTGTCGCCGACCGGGATGACGGTGCCGAAGTACTCCTGGAAGAGCTCGGGGTGCTCCTTCAGGGCGGTGTCGGTGTCGAGGAAGATGACGCCCTGCTCCTCCAGGTCCTCACGGATCTGGTGGTAGACGACCTCGGACTCGTACTGGGCCGCGACACCGGCCACCAGGCGCTGCTTCTCCGCCTCGGGGATGCCGAGCTTGTCGTACGTGTTCTTGATGTCCTCGGGCAGGTCCTCCCAGGACTCCGCCTGCTTCTCCGTGGAGCGCACGAAGTACTTGATGTTGTTGAAGTCGATGCCCGAGAGGTCGGAGCCCCAGTTCGGCATGGGCTTCTTGTCGAAGAGGCGCAGACCCTTCAGGCGCAGCTTCAGCATCCACTCCGGCTCGGACTTCTTCTGCGAGATGTCGCGGACGACAGCCTCGGAGAGTCCGCGCTTGGCAGCGGCGCCGGCCGCGTCGGAGTCGGCCCAGCCGAATTCGTACGTACCCAGGCCCTCGAGTTCGGGGTGGGCAGTCTCCGTGGGGAGCGTCATGCGGGGTTCCTCCCGGCTGTGCTTGCAGATGCTTGCTGATGTGTGGTCTGTGGTGGCGCGCCGTGCGGGATGAACGTGGTGCAGACGCCGTCGCCGTGGGCGATCGTCGCCAGGCGCTGCACATGTGTTCCCAGGAGGCGGGAGAAGAACTCCGTCTCCGCCTCGCACAGCTGCGGGTACCGCTCGGCGGCGTGGGCGACCGGGCAGTGGTGCTGGCACAGCTGCTCGCCCCGCTGCGGCTGGGGCGCGCTGCGCGCCGTAGCAGCGTACCCGTCGGCGCTCAAGGCCTTGGCCAGGGCTTGGGTCCGCTCTTCGGGCGCCGCTGCCTCGATCGCGTCCCGGTACGCCCCGGCCTGAGCCTCGACGCGGGCCCGCGCGAACGCCGCGACGGCTTCCTCGCCGGCCGCGCCGCCGCCCGCGGACTGCTCGATCCAGTGCAGGGCTTCGACGGCGAGCTTGTCGTAGGACTGCTCGAAGGCGTCCCGGCCGCAGTCGGTCAGGGCGAAGACCTTGGCCGGGCGGCCGCGGGTCCGCGCGCCGTACACGCGCTGTTCGCGCGGCTCGACGACCTCGTCGGCGACGAGCGCGTCGAGATGGCGGCGGACGGCGGCCTGGGTGAGGCCGAGGCGCTTGGCGAGGTCCTGTGCGGTCGAGGGCCCGTGGTCCAGGATGGAGCGCGCGACCCGGTTGCGGGTGGACCGCTCACCGGTCGCGAGTTCCTCCTGGGGAGCCTCGCCGACGTATTTCACAACACCATTGTTGCGTAATTCCTCAGGGCCTGACAACCCACGCCACGATCAACAGCGGTGCGGTGTATCACTTAGGTGAACCTAAGCTGACCTGCGGAAACGATCTTTGATCGATCGTCGCGCCAACCGGAATCCCGTTATTCGATGGTGCGCGCCGCAGGCCTGCGGCAGACTCGCGACCCATGCCCACACCACCTGTGACCGGCCCTTTGTGTACGCGCGAGTCGCTCGCGCACGACCTGCGCGGGCTCGGGGTCCGACCCGGCGAGACGCTCCTCGTGCACTCCTCCCTGAAGTCGCTCGGCTGGGTCTGCGGGGGCGCCGTCGCGGTCGTCCAATCTCTTCTGGACACATTGGGCGAAACGGGCACGCTCGTGGTCCCCGCGTTCTCCAACGACAACTCCGACCCCGCGCACTGGCAGCGCCCGGCCGTGCCCGAGGCGTGGTGGGAGCCGATCAGGGCCGCGATCCCCGCGTACGACCCGGCGACCACGCCGAGCCGCGGCGTCGGGGCGATCCCGGAGGCCGTGCGCACCTGGCCCGGCGCCCTGCGCAGCGACCATCCCCAGACATCCTTCGCCGCGATCGGACCGGGCGCGTCGCGGATCACCGCGGGACACGCCCGCGACTGCCAGCTCGGCGAGCGCAGCCCGCTGGCCCGCCTGGAGGAGACCGGCGCCCGGGTGCTGCTCCTCGGCGCGGGCTTCGGCTCCTGCACCTCCTTCCACCTCGCGGAATACCGCGTGCCGGGGCCGGTGGAGGACGTGTCGTTCGCGGCGAGCACCCCGCAGGGCCGCCAGTGGCTCACGGTGCGGGACGCCGGTCTCGACAGCGACTGCTTCGACGAACTGGGCGCGGACTTCGAGCGGACCCGGCAGGTTCCGGGCGGCACGGTCGGCGGGGCCCGCTGCCGCCTGTTCCCGGTGGCGGACGCGGTCGCCCACGCCCAGCGCTGGCTGCCGGCACACCGTCCGTACGCGGGGTGAGAACGCGGCCGCGAGGAAGCGGAGGGGATACGGGTGCGGGGCGCGGGCCGGGACCGGACCGGCCCCGGGCCCCCGCACCTCCGGTCCCCGGGGCCCAGGCCTAGACTTGCCGGTCATGAACAGCGAGCCCGCCCTCCCGTCTCCCGGCCTCCGCCCCTCAGGGAGACCCCGCGGGTCGCACCCCGTCGTCGAGATCACCGGCCTGGTCAAGCGGTACGGACCCAAGACCGCCGTGGACGGCCTCGACCTCACCGTCGACGCGGGCACCGTGACCGCCGTCCTCGGCCCCAACGGCGCGGGCAAGACCACCACCATCGAAACCTGCGAGGGCTACCGCAGGCCCGACGCGGGCACCGTCCGCGTCCTCGGCCTCGATCCGGTCGCCGACGCCGGGCGGCTCAAGCCGCGCATCGGCGTCATGCTCCAGTCCGGCGGCGTCTACTCCGGCGCCCGCGCCGACGAGATGCTCCGCCACATGGCGAAACTGCACGCCCACCCGCTGGACGTGGACGCGCTCATCGAGCGCCTGGGGCTCGGCAGTTGCGGCCGCACCACCTACCGCAGGCTCTCCGGCGGCCAGCAGCAGCGCCTCGCGCTCGCGATGGCCGTCGTCGGCCGCCCCGAACTGGTCTTCCTGGACGAGCCGACCGCGGGACTCGACCCGCAGGCCCGCCGCGCCACCTGGGACCTCGTGCGCGAACTGCGCGCCGACGGCGTCTCGGTGGTCCTCACCACCCACTTCATGGACGAGGCCGAGTCCCTCGCGGACGACGTGGCCATCGTCGACGCGGGCAAGGTCGTCGCCCAGGGCTCCCCCGAGCAGCTGTGCAGGGGCGGCGCCGAGAACACACTGCGCTTCACCGGCCGCCCCGGCCTCGACCTCGGCTCGCTCCTGAAGGCACTGCCGGACGGCTCGGCCGCGGCCGAGCTGACGCCCGGCGCGTACCGCATCGCCGGCACCATCGACCCGCAGCTGCTCGCCACCGTCACCACCTGGTGTGCCCAGCACGGGGTGATGCCCGACGGCATCTCGGTCGAGCGCCACACTCTCGAGGACGTCTTTCTGGAGCTGACCGGCAGGGAGCTGCGCGCATGAGCGCTGGTACGTACGCACCGAAGCCCGGGGCCGCGCCGCTCGGACGGATGATCGGGGCGCAGACCGCCCTGGAGACGCGGATGCTGCTGCGCAACGGCGAGCAACTGCTGCTCACCGTGATCATCCCGAGCCTGCTGCTCGTGCTGTTCTCGACCGTCGACATCATCGACACGGGGCAGGGCAAGTCCGTCGACTTCCTCGCGCCCGGCATCCTCGCGCTCGCCGTCATGTCGACCGCCTTCACGGGCCAGGCCATCGCGACGGGCTTCGAGCGGCGGTACGGAGTGCTCAAGCGGCTCGGCGCGTCGCCGCTGCCGCGCTGGGCCCTGATGACGTCCAAGACGCTCGCCGTGCTCGTGACCGAGGTGCTCCAGGTCGTCCTGCTCACCGTGATCGCCTTCGCCCTCGGCTGGTCCCCGCACGGCAACCCGCTCGCGGTGCTGTTCCTGCTGGTGCTCGGCACCGCCGCCTTCTCGGGGCTCGGGCTGCTCATGGCCGGCACCCTCAAGGCCGAGGCGACCCTCGCCGCGGCCAACCTGGTGTTCCTGCTGCTGCTCGTGGCCGGCGGGGTCGTCGTGCCGATGGACAAGTTCCCCGGCGGCGTGCAGTCGGTGCTGAACCTCCTGCCCATCTCGGCCCTGTCCGACGGGCTGCGCGACGTGCTGCGGGACGGCGCTTCCGTGCCGTGGGGCGACCTCGGGATCCTCGCGGTCTGGGCGGTCCTCGGCCTCGGCGCCGCCGCGAAGTTCTTCCGCTGGGAGTGAGCGACGGGCCCGGCCGGGAGTGACTTTCCTCCCTGCCGGGCCCGCCGGGACCCCCTAGTGAAAACATGCACAAACGGGCGCCTACGATAGGGCCCATGCCGAAAGTGACCCGCGCCGATGTGACCGCAGCGGCCCGCAATCCGCTTCTCTTCATCGCACAGCGCTGGACCGCCTCCCCCCGGATCGTGCGGCGCGCGGCGCTGGCCGCGCTCGTCATGGCCGTCGCCATCGTGGTGACCGGCGGCGCGGTCCGGCTCACCGGTTCCGGGCTCGGCTGCCCCACCTGGCCCAAGTGCACCAGCGAGAGCCTCACCGCCACCAGCGAGATGGGCTTCCGCGGCGCCATCGAGTTCACCAACCGGATGCTCACCTACGTGCTGTGTGCCGCGGTCGGCTGGGCGATCATCGCGGCCCGTTCCGCCAAGCCCTGGCGGCGCCCGCTGACCCGGCTCGGCTGGGTGCAGTTCTGGGTCGTCATGGGCAACGCGGTCCTCGGCGGCATCGTCGTCCTGGTCGGCCTCAACCCGTACACGGTGGCCGCCCACTTCCTGCTCTCCAGCGCGCTCATCGCGGTCGCCGTCGTCACCTGGCAGCGCACCCAGGAGGGCGACGGCGCGCCAAGGCCCTTGGTGGGCAAGGCGGTTGTACAGCTGACCTGGCTCCTGGTCGGCGCCTCGGCCGCGCTGATCGCGGTGGGCACGATCGTCACCGGCACCGGCCGCCACCCCGGCGACTCCAAGGACGTGCCGCGCATCCCGCTCGACTGGACGATGATCACCCAGCTGCACGCGGACCTCGCCTGGATCGTCGTGGCCCTCGCCGTCGCGCTGTGGTTCGTCCTGAAGGCCGTCGACGCGCCCCCCGGCCCGCGCGCCCGCGCCCGCGACCTGTTCCTGGTGCTCCTCGGTCAGGGCGTGATCGGTTACGTCCAGTACTTCCTGAAGACACCCGAAATCCTGGTCGGCCTGCACATGCTGGGCTCGTGCCTGGTCTGGATCGCCGTACTGCGGGTGCTGCTCTCGCTGCGCGAGCGGCCGGAGATCACGGCCGAGGTTCCGGCCCAGGCCGACTCCGCCCTGAGCCTCGCCTGACCGCTCGGGCGCGCCACGGGGCGGACCCCCCGATCCGGCCCTGAGCCCGAACGGGCCCTACGCCGGATCCGTCAGCCCGTAGACCCGCCGCGCGTTGCCCGCCGCGATCATTCCCGCCACCCGCTGCGCGTCCGCGCGCGACCACGCACCCTCGGTCACCCAGCCGCCGAGCACCCGGCCCAGCGCCTCCGCGAACAGCCGGGCGCCCACCACGTGCAGCTCGGGCAGCCCGCACGCCCCGCTGGAGTAGAGCAGCTTCCCGAACGGGGCCAGCTCCAGGATTTCCGCGAGGACGGCGGCGGACCGGGCCCCCGTGCGCACCAGGGCGGGCCCGACGTCCGCGTACACGTGCGGGTGCAGGCCGGCCAGATGCGCGGCCTGGCGGTGGTACGGATAGCCGTGCAGCAGCACCAGATCGGTGCCGAGCCCGCCCGTCGCGTCCGCGAATCCGGCGAGCAGCATCGGGTCCGCCATCCCCACCTGGAGCTGGAGCGGGCGCCCGGCCGCGACCGCGCTCCACAGCAGGTGGCGCAGGAGCACGGGGTCGGCGAGGCGGTCGTGCTTGCGCCGGCCCGCGAGCCACCGCCCGGCCGCCCCGCGCACCTCCCCCGGCCCCGGCGGCTGCGGGTCGAGCCCTTCGCGTACGCCCGCGACCGAAGCGAAGGCGATGGCCGAATGGGCGGCTGTGTGCACGGCTTCGGCGAGGTTGGCCAGGAAGGACTCGACGGTTCCGGACGTGTCGGCGACCTGTTCGGCCAGGAGTTCGAGGCGGACGATCTCGTGGGCGTCGGCCGCGCCGGCGGCGGCGATCTCGTGCGGCGCGGTGAGGTCGCCGGGCAGCCCGGTGTCGACCAGATAGGTGGAGACGCCGGAGCCTCTCAGCAGGCGTCTGCCCGACTCCAGGACGCCCAGTTCGCGCCGGCGGGCCAGATAGCGGGCCGGAGGGCAGTGCGGCTCCAGGCCGAGGAGCGGGGGGCACCAGCGGCGTACGGCGAAGCCGGTCTGGGTGTCGAAGAAGGTGGTGCCGGGCGCGGGCAGGGTGCCGGTGCGGCCGAGGGCCGTCTCGAAGGTGCCGAGGCCCAGTTCGGTGCGCAGGATGCCGTGGCAGTACTGGTCCACCAGGGTCGGTGTGTCGATCATCCGGGGCTCCCTGGGGTGGACGCGCTTGTACCCCTCCTAACGGGTGAGCCCCGGATCGGTATTGATCGGCTGCCGCTCAGCTGTTCTTCGGACCGCCGAGCTGGATCCCGGCCATGCGGCTCCACTCGTACGGGCCGGTCTTCACCTTGGCCGCGAACTCCCCGTCGAAGTCCTCGTGGACGGTGATGCCCGACTTCTCGACGGCGCTGAGCGCCACGGCGTGGGTCGGGGCCACCAGGTCGCCCCAGCCGCCGTCCTCGCCGACCAGCACGATGCGGGCGCCCTTCTGGCCGATGTACGCGATCTGGCCCTCGGCGCCGCCGTGTTCCTTGGCGAAGGAGCCGATCAGGCGGGCCAGCCTGGCCGCGTGCCGTTCGGCCTTCGCGGCCTGCTTCTCGTCAACCTGGGTGTCTGCCATGCCGCGATGCTACTAGCGGGTAGCCCCGGGAGCGACAAGAGGGGCCAGTGGCTTGCGCCACGGCCCCTCAAGGATGCGAACGGTCGCGCTCAGCGCAGGAACGGGTCCACCGCGACGGCGACGAAGAGCAGCGACACATAGGTGATGGACCAGTGGAACAGCCGCATCTCCTTCAGCTTGGTCCCCGTCGCCTCGTGCTTGGCGCGGTTCTGGAGCGCGTGTGCCTCCCACAGCCACCAGCCGCCGGAGACCAGCGCGACGGCCGTGTAGAACCAGCCGGTGTAGCCGAGCGGGGTCAGCAGCAGCGAGACGGCCACCATCACCCAGCTGTAGAGGACGATCTGACGGGCCACGACCTTGTTGGAGGCGACCACCGGCAGCATCGGCACGCCGACCCGGGCGTAGTCCTCCCTGACCTTCATGGACAGCGGCCAGTAGTGCGGCGGCGTCCAGAAGAACATGACGAGGAACAGGATGACCGGCGCCCACGACATCGAATCGGTGACCGAGGACCAGCCGATGAGCACCGGCAGACAGCCCGCGATGCCGCCCCACACGATGTTCTGCGAGGTCCGGCGCTTGAGGATCATCGTGTACACGACGACGTAGAAGAGCAGCGCGCCCAGCGACAGGGCCGCCGAGAGCCAGTTGACCAGGAGCCCGAACCACAGCGTCGAGACGACGGCGAGCGAGATGCCGAAGACCAGACATTCGCGCGGCGAGACCATGCCGGTCACCAGCGGACGCTGGGAGGTGCGGTCCATCAGCGCGTCGATGTCGCGGTCGATGTACATGTTGAGGGCGTTTGCGCCGCCCGCTGAGAGGTACCCGCCCAGTGTCGTGGCGAAGACCAGCCACAGCGGGGGAACACCCTGCTCGGCCAGGAACATCACCGGAATGGTGGTGATGAGGAGCAGTTCGATGATCCGTGGCTTGGTCAGCGCCACAAAGGCCTTGACGCGGGCCCCGAATGGCCGATGGCCCCCCGGGCTGGGAGTCAAGACGACCCCTGCGGGTCGGGACTCGACGGCCGTCACGCACACCCCTGACAGAGAATTCCCAGCAAGTCCCCGGTATTCCGGCACGTTTCCGAGCGTGAAGGCCCGGTAAAGACTTGCGCGTACCACGCCACTGTAGACGTTGCCCATACGTCGCCATCCCCGGGGGTGGGGTCGTGTTGGGGATGGTTCGCCGGGAGGCGGATTTCGCCGGTCCCCGGCACCCTGGACGTGTCCGTCTCAACGTGCAGTCAGTCGAAAAAATGAGCGTTCCTGCGGGGGTAGGCTCGACAACGCCCGGTGCGCCCTCAGTCACCGGGAAACGACATGTGGAGAGGAGCCCTGACTCAGGGTGAGCACCAAGCCGACCACCACAGACCTCCAGTGGACCGAGCTGGACCAGCGGGCCGTAGACACCGGCCGCGTACTGGCCGCGGATGCCGTACAGAAGGTCGGCAACGGCCATCCAGGTACGGCGATGAGCCTCTCGCCGGCCGCGTACACCCTCTTCCAGAAGGTGATGCGGCACGACCCGGCGGACGCCGACTGGGTTGGACGCGACCGTTTCGTACTCTCCGCGGGCCACTCGTCCCTGACCCTCTACATCCAGCTGTACCTGGCCGGCTTCGGCCTGGAGCTGGACGACCTCAAGGCGTTCCGCACCTGGGGTTCGAAGACTCCGGGCCACCCGGAGTACGGCCACACCACCGGCGTCGAGACGACGACGGGCCCGCTGGGCCAGGGTGTCGCCAACGCGGTGGGCATGGCGATGGCCGCCCGCTACGAGCGCGGCCTGTTCGACCCGGAGGCCGCCCCCGGCACCTCCCCGTTCGACCACTTCGTCTTCGCGATCGCCGGTGACGGCTGCCTCCAGGAGGGCATCTCCTCCGAGGCGTCCTCGCTCGCCGGGCACCAGCAGCTCGGCAACCTGGTCCTTTTGTGGGACGACAACCACATCTCGATCGAGGGCGACACCGAGACCGCCGTCTCCGAGGACACCGTCAAGCGGTACGAGGCCTACGGCTGGCACGTCCAGCGCGTCGCGCCGAAGCCCGACGGCGACCTGGACGCGGAGGCGCTGTACGACGCGATCGAGGCCGCGAAGGCGGTCACCGACCGGCCGTCGTTCATCGCGATGCGCTCGATCATCGCCTGGCCCGCCCCGAACGCGCAGAACACCGAGGCCGCGCACGGCTCGGCGCTCGGCGACGACGAGGTGGCCGCCACCAAGCGCGTCCTCGGCTTCGACCCGGAGAAGTCCTTCTTCGTCGCCGACGAGGTTCTCGCGCACACCCGCGAGGCGCTCGACCGCGGCCGTGAGGCCAAGGCCGAGTGGGAGAAGACGTTCGCCGCCTGGCGCACCGCCAACCCGGAGCGCGCCGCCGACTTCGACCGCATCAACGCGGGCGAGCTGCCCGAGGGCTGGGAGTCGCACCTCCCGGTCTTCGAGACGGGCAAGGCGGTCGCCACCCGTGCCGCGTCCGGCAAGGTCCTCCAAGCGCTCGGCGCGGTCATGCCCGAGCTGTGGGGCGGCTCCGCCGACCTCGCCGGCTCGAACAACACGACCATCGACAAGACGTCGTCGTTCCTGCCGGCCGGCAACCCGCTGCCCGAGGCCGACCCGTACGGCCGCACCGTGCACTTCGGCATCCGCGAGCACTCCATGGCCGCGGAGATGAACGGCATCGCGCTGCACGGCCACACCCGCATCTACGGCGGCACCTTCCTGGTGTTCTCCGACTACATGCGCAACGCCGTGCGTCTGTCCGCGCTGATGCACCTGCCGGTGACGTACGTGTGGACGCACGACTCGATCGGTCTGGGCGAGGACGGTCCGACGCACCAGCCCGTCGAGCACCTGGCCTCGCTGCGCGCGATCCCCGGCCTCAACGTGGTCCGCCCCGCGGACGCCAACGAGACCGCCATCGCCTGGCGCGAGATCCTCAGGCGCTACACCAAGGTGTACGGCAAGGGGGCCCCGCACGGCCTCGTGCTGACCCGCCAGGGCGTGCCGACGTACGAGGTCAACGAGGACGCCGCCAAGGGCGGTTACGTGCTCGTGGACGCCGAGGGCGGCGACGCGCAGGTCGTGCTCATCGGCACCGGCTCCGAGGTCCAGCTCGCCGTCGAGGCGCGCGAGCAGCTCCAGGCCGCCGGTGTCCCGGCCCGAGTGGTCTCGATGCCGTGCGTGGAGTGGTTCGAGGCGCAGGACCAGGCGTACCGGGACAGCGTCCTTCCGCCGTCGGTCAGGGCGCGGGTCGCGGTCGAGGCCGGTATCGGTCTGACCTGGCACCGCTTCGTGGGTGACGCGGGCCGCATCGTCTCGCTGGAGCACTTCGGCGCTTCCGCGGACGGCAAGGTCCTGTTCAAGGAGTTCGGCTTCACCGCCGACCACGTGGCCGCGGCCGCCCGGGAATCGATCGAAGCCGCCGCGCGCTGACGCCGGTATACGAACTAGTAGGAGATGCATTTCTCATGACAGACGCACTCAAGCGCCTCTCCGACGAAGGCGTCGCGATCTGGCTCGACGACCTGTCGCGCAAGCGGATCACGTCCGGCAACCTGGCCGAGCTGATCGACCAGTCGCACGTGGTGGGTGTCACGACCAACCCGTCGATCTTCCAGAAGGCGATCAGCCAGGGTGACGGCTACGACACCCAGCTGACCGACCTCGCGGCCCGCAAGGTGACCGTCGAAGAGGCCATCCGCATGATCACGACGGCTGACGTGAGGGACGCCGCCGACATCCTGCGCCCGGTCTTCGACGCCACCGACGGCCAGGACGGCCGGGTGTCCATCGAGGTCGACCCGCGCCTGGCGCACAACACCCGGGCGACGGTCGCCGAGGCCAAGCAGCTCGCGTGGCTGGTGGACCGGCCGAACACGCTCATCAAGATCCCGGCCACCAAGGCGGGACTGCCGGCGATCACCGAGACCATCGGTCTCGGCATCAGCGTCAACGTCACGCTGATCTTCTCGCTGGAGCGCTACCGCGAGGTCATGGACGCCTACCTCTCGGGCCTGGAGAAGGCCAAGGAGCGCGGCCTGGACCTGTCGAAGATCCACTCCGTGGCGTCCTTCTTCGTGTCCCGTGTGGACACCGAGATCGACAAGCGCATCGACGCGCTCGGCACCGACGAGGCGAAGGCCGCCCGTGGCAAGGCCGGTCTCGCCAACGCGCGCCTGGCCTACCAGGCGTACGAGGAGGTCTTCTCCTCCGACCGCTGGAACGCGCTGGACAAGGCGCACGCCAACAAGCAGCGCCCGCTGTGGGCCTCGACCGGCGTCAAGGACAAGGCGTACAAGGACACCCTGTACGTGGACGACCTGGTGGCGCCCAACACGGTGAACACCATGCCGGAAGCCACCATGGAGGCGACCGCCGACCACGGGCAGATCACCGGCGACACGGTGACCGGCACCTACGAGCAGGCGCGTGCCGAGCTCGACGCGGTCGAGAAGCTGGGGATCTCCTACGACGAGGTCGTGAAGCTCCTCGAGGACGAGGGCGTCGAGAAGTTCGAGGGCGCCTGGAACGACCTGCTCAAGTCCACCGAGGCGGAGCTCAAGCGCCTCGCACCCTCGGAGGCGTAAATCTTGACTGCGATTCGCCAAGCGAATCCGCTTCGTGACGCCGCAGACCGACGGCTCCCGCGCATCGCGGGGCCGTCGGGCCTGGTGATCTTTGGCGTTACGGGCGATTTGTCCCGTAAAAAGTTGATGCCCGCCGTCTATGACCTCGCCAACCGCGGTCTGCTGCCGCCGGGCTTCTCCCTGATCGGCTTCGCCCGCCGCGAGTGGCAGGACGAGGACTTCGCTCAGGAGGTCCACGACGCGGTCAAGGCGCACGCCCGTACGCCGTTCCGTGAGGAGGTCTGGCAGCAGCTCATCCAGGGGATGCGCTTCGTCCAGGGCGACTTCGACGACGACGACGCGTTCGAGACCCTGAAGACCACGATCCAGGAACTCGACAAGGCACAGGGCACGGGCGGCAACTACGCCTTCTACCTGTCGGTGCCGCCGAAGTTCTTCCCCAAGGTCGTCCAGCAGCTCAAGAAGCACGGGCTCGCCGACCAGGCGAACGGATCCTGGCGCCGTGCGGTCATCGAGAAGCCGTTCGGCCACGACCTGATCTCCGCGGAGGAGCTCAACCAGGTCGTGCACGAGGTCTTCCCGCCCAACGAGGTCTTCCGGATCGACCACTACCTGGGCAAGGAGACCGTTCAGAACATCCTGGCCCTGCGGTTCGCGAACACCATGTTCGAGCCGCTGTGGAACCGCTCCTACGTCGACCACGTCCAGATCACGATGGCCGAGGACATCGGCATCGGCGGCCGGGCCGGCTACTACGACGGCATCGGCGCGGCCCGTGACGTCATTCAGAACCACCTGCTCCAGCTGATGGCGCTGACCGCGATGGAGGAGCCCGCCTCCTTCGACGCGGACGCGCTCGCGGCGGAGAAGACCAAGGTGCTCGGCGCCGTGCGGCTGCCCAAGGATCTCGGCAAGTCCACCGTACGGGCCCAGTACGCGGCCGGGTGGCAGGGCGGCGAGAAGGCCGTCGGCTACCTCCAGGAAGACGGCATCGACCCCAAGTCGAAGACCGACACCTATGCCGCGATCAAGCTGGAGATCGACAACCGCCGCTGGGCGGGCGTGCCGTTCTACCTGCGCACCGGCAAGCGGCTCGGCCGGCGCGTCACCGAGATCGCGGTGGTCTTCCAGCGTGCCCCGCACTCCCCCTTCGACCACACCGCCACGGAGGAGCTGGGCCAGAACGCCCTGGTCATCCGGGTGCAGCCGGACGAGGGCGTGACGGTGCGCTTCGGCTCCAAGGTGCCGGGCACCTCGATGGAGGTCCGCGACGTCTCCATGGACTTCGCCTACGGCGAGTCCTTCACGGAGTCGAGCCCCGAGGCCTACGAACGCCTCATCCTGGACGTCCTGCTGGGCGACTCCAACCTCTTCCCGCGTGTGGAGGAGGTCGAGCTGTCCTGGAAGATCCTCGACCCGATCGAGCAGTACTGGGACGCCCACGGCAAGCCCGCCCAGTACCCCTCGGGGACCTGGGGTCCCGACGAGGCGGACGAAATGCTCGCACGAGACGGACGGAGCTGGCGTCGGCCATGAAGATCGACCTTACGGACACCACGGCCAGCAAGATCAACAAGGCGCTCGTGCAGGGCCGCCGGGCCGTGGGCACCCCCGCGGTCGGCATGGTGCTCACGCTCGTCATCGTCACCGACGAGGAGAACGCCTACGACGCCCTGCGGGCGGCGAGCGACGCCTCGCGCGAGCACCCCTCGCGCACGCTCGTCGTCATCAAGCGCGTCTCGCGTTCGCCCCGCGACCGCACCAGCTCCCGCCTCGACGCCGAGGTACGGGTCGGCGCGGACGCCGGCACCGGCGAGACGGTGATGCTGCGGATGTACGGCGAGGTGCTCAACCACGCCCAGTCCGTGGTCCTGCCGCTGCTCCTGCCGGACGCCCCGGTCGTCGTCTGGTGGCCGGTGAACGCGCCGGTCGACCCGGCGAAGGACCCGCTGGGCGCGCTCGCCCAGCGCCGGGTGACCGACACCTACGCGGCCGAGCAGCCCATCGAGGAGCTGACCGCCCGCGCCGAGGCGTACACCCCCGGCGACACCGACCTGTCGTGGACGCGCATCACGCCGTGGCGCTCGATGCTGGCCGCGGCCCTCGACCAGGTGACCTGCAAGGTCGTCGGCGCCGAGGTGGAGGGCGAGGAGTTCAACCCGAGCTGCGAGCTGCTCGGGATGTGGCTCGCCGACCGGCTCGACGTGCCGGTCAGGCGTTCCTTGTCGCAGGGCCCCGGCCTGACCGCCGTACGTCTGGAGACGGACTGCGGTCCGATCGTCCTGGACCGTGCGGACGGCTCGCTCGCCACCCTGTCCATGCAGGGCCAGCCCGACCGCGCGGTGGCCCTCAAGCGCCGTGAGACCTCCGAACTCATCGCGGAGGAACTGCGCCGACTCGACCCGGACGACACCTACGCGTCCGCGCTGAAGTACGGCGTCGACAAGCTCGGCGAGGGTGTGGCGGAGAAGACCGCGCACGCCGGCAGGGACAGCGCGGACAACGCCGAGGCCAAGGCGGCTCCCGCGAAGAAGGCGGCGCCGGCCAAGAAGGCAGCGGCCAAGTGAGCACCCCGCAGCTGGTCGTCCACCGCGACAAGGAGCTGATGGCCGAGGCCGCGGCGGCCCGGCTCATCACGAAGGTCGTGGACGCCCAGGCGGCCCGCGGTTCGGCGTCCGTGGTCCTCACGGGCGGCCGCAACGGCAATGGGCTGCTCGCGGCGCTCGCCTCCTCACCGGCCCGGGACGCGATCGACTGGTCGCGGCTCGACCTGTGGTGGGGCGACGAGCGGTTCGTGCCCGAGGGCGACCCCGAGCGCAACTACACGCAGGCGTGTGAGGCGCTGCTCGACGCGGTGCCGCTGGACCCGAAGCGGGTCCACGCGATGCCGGCCTCGGGCGGAGCCTTCGGCAACGACGCGGACGCGGCGGCCGCGGCCTACGCGGCGGAGCTGGCGCGGGCGTCGGGGCCCGAGGACCACGGTCCGGTGCCGACGTTCGACGTGCTGATGCTGGGCGTCGGGCCCGACACCCATGTGGCGTCGCTCTTCCCGGAGTTGCCCGCGGTGCGGGAGACCGAGCGGATGGTCGTCGGGGTGCACGGCGCCCCGAAACCACCGCCCACCCGCATCTCGCTCACCCTCCCGGCGATCCGGGCGGCCCGCGAGGTGTGGCTGCTCGCGGCCGGCGAGGACAAGGCGCACGCGGCGGAGATAGCCCTGTCGGGCGCGGGCGAGGTCCAGGCCCCGGCCGCGGGCGCGTACGGCCGCGCCCGCACCCTGTGGCTCCTCGACGCGGCGGCCGCGTCCGAGCTGCCGCGGTCGCTGTACCCCCCGGCGTCCGCCTGACGTCGCACACGAGCCGGCCCGGTCTCCCCTTCGGGGGTGGACCGGGCCGGTTCCGTCATGTGCGGGTGGACCTCAACGGCCGCGCAGCGTGCGGTACTTGGCGACGAGCGCCTTGCTCGACGCGTCCAGCCCCGGCACGTCGGCGCCTTCGGTCAGGGCGGGCTCGACGCGCCTGGCGAGGACCTTGCCGAGCTCGACGCCCCACTGGTCGAAGGAGTCGATGTTCCAGATGGCGCCCTGGACGAACACCTTGTGCTCGTACAGCGCGATCAGCTGGCCGAGGACCGAGGGGGTCAGCTCCTCGGCCAGGATCGTGGTGGTGGGGTGATTGCCCTGGAACGTCTTGTGCGGCACGAGCTCCTCGGCCACGCCCTCGGCCCGCACCTCGTCCGGTGTCTTGCCGAAGGCCAGCGCCTGCGTCTGGGCGAAGAAGTTGGCCATCAGGAGGTCGTGCTGGGCGACCAGACCCGGCAGCAGATCGGCGACCGGCTCGGCGAAACCGATGAAGTCGGCCGGGATGACCTTCGTGCCCTGGTGGATCAACTGGTAGTACGCGTGCTGCCCGTTGGTGCCCGGGGTGCCCCACACGACGGGACCGGTCTGCCACTCGACCCGGTTGCCGTCGCGGTCCACGGACTTGCCGTTGGACTCCATGTCCAGCTGCTGGAGGTAGGCGGTGAACTTCGACAGGTAGTGCGAGTACGGCAGCACCGCGTGCGACTGGGCGTCGAAGAACGCCCCGTACCAGACTCCCAACAGGCCCATCAGCAAAGGCACGTTGGACTCGGCGGGGGCCGTGCGGAAGTGCTCGTCGACGAGGTGGAAGCCGTCGAGCATCTCGCGGAACCGGTCCGGGCCGACCGCGATCATCAGGGAGAGACCGATGGCCGAGTCGAAGGAGTACCGGCCGCCGACCCAGTCCCAGAAGCCGAACATGTTGGCCGTGTCGATGCCGAACTCGGCGACCTTGTCGGCGTTGGTCGACAGGGCCACGAAGTGCTTGGCGACGGCGTCCTGACCGGCCTTCAGCTCGGTGAGCAGCCAGTTGCGCGCCGAGGTGGCGTTGGTGATGGTCTCGATGGTGGTGAAGGTCTTGGACGCGATGATGAACAGCGTCTCGGCCGCGTCCAGGTCGCGGACGGCCTCGTGGAGGTCGGCGCCGTCCACGTTGGACACGAAGCGGACCGTCAACTCCCGGTCGGTGAACGCCCGCAGGGCCTCGTACGCCATCGCCGGGCCCAGGTCGGAACCGCCGATGCCGATGTTGACGACGTTCTTGATGGGCTTGCCGGTGTGCCCGGTCCACTGGCCCGAGCGGACCTTTTCGGAGAACCCGGCCATCTTGTCGAGCACCTCGTGGACGCCCGGCACCACGTTCTCGCCGTCGACCTCGATCACCGCGTCCCTGGGGGCGCGCAGCGCGGTGTGCAGCACGGCGCGGTCCTCGGTGACGTTGATCTTCTCGCCGCGGAACATGGCGTCCCGCAGTCCGGCGACGTCGGCGGCCGCGGCCAGCTCGCGCAGGAGTGCGAGGGTCTCGTCCGTCACCAGGTGCTTGGAGTAGTCGAGATACAGATCGCCGACCGCCACGGTGTAGGCGGTGCCCCGGCCGGGCTCGGCGGCGAACAGCTCACGCAGATGGGTGTCGCCCAACTGCTCCCGGTGCTTGCCCAGTGCGGTCCACTCGGGCATCTGGTTGAGCCTGGTACGGCTTCCTGCGTTCATCTCCGACATCAGCCCACTTCTCTCGTACTTGCGTACCTGCCCCGCTGCCCCTCCAACCTAATTGATCAGGAGGCGCGGGCAGGAATCAGCGCGGCGACGGCGGCGACGAACAAGCCGGACGCCAGCAGCGCCGGGGTGTTGAGACCCCAGGACGCGGCCGCCGCGCCGCCCAGGACGGCGCCCAGCGGGGCGCCCGCCACGGACAGCGTCCGGAACGCCGCGCTCACCCGTCCCAGCATCGCCTCCGGTGCGCGCTCCTGCACCAGCGTCGCCAGGTTCACGTTCCACACCATGCCCAGGAGGCCGAACAGGGCCATGGCCGCGGCCGTCACCTCCAGCGCGCGGACGGTGCCGATGGCCACCAGGCAGCCGGTCTGCACGACCCCGGCAAGGAGCAGGCCGCGTATCCGCCCGAGCCGTCGGGTCAGCGGCTTGGCGAGCAGCCCGCCGGCCACACTGCCGGCCCCGTACGCCGTGACGGTCGTGGCATAGCCGCTCCGCCCGGCGCCCAGCCAGCCGGTGATGTCGAGGACGAGAGTGGCGATGAGAGCGCCCATGCCGATGTTGCAGACGGTGGTGGCCGCGCACAGCCCGCGCAGCATCCGGTCGGCCCACAGGGCCCGCAGCCCCTCGGCCGTCTCGGCCCGCAGCGTGGAGCCCGGCTTCCGGGGCGCCCGTTCCGGGGCGTCGGGCCGCAGCGAGGCGACGAGGGCGGCGGCGAGGACGTAGCTGACCGCGTCCACCCCGTAGGGCGCCGCGACCGACACCGCGAGCAGCACCGGCACCAGCGGGGCCGCGAGGAAGCTGCCCGCTATCTGCTGGCCGGTCATCACCCGGGCGTTGGCGCTGCCCAGGGCGCCACTGGGCACGAGCGAGGGGAGCAGGGCGGTCGCCGCGTTGTCGAAGAGCGTGCCCAGGGTGGTCAGGGTGAAGGCGAGCGCCATCAGCAGGGGCAGGGAGGCGTGGCCGGTGCCCACGGCCACGGCGAAGGCGGCGACCAGGGCGGCACGGACCGTGTCCACGGCCCACATGGCGCGGCGCTGGTCCACCCGGTCGGCGAGCGCACCGCCGAGCAGCCCGAAGAGCAGCCAGGGCACATAGCCGCAGGCGGCGACGAGCGCGATGAGGAAGGGGTCGGAGGTGAGGGTGACGGCGAGCAGGGGCAGCGCGGCGGTGCGCAGCGCGTCACCGAAACGACTGACGACGGCGGCCGTCCACAGCCGGCCGAATCCCCCGCGCCAGGCGGGTTTCGTCGGCGCCGTGCCGCCCTCCACGACCTGCACCGCTGCCACAACTCCCCCTCGTGATCGGCTGCTTCACAAGGTAGAGGACACCACTGACAATCGCCGGTGACCTGCGCTTCGCCCCTCGGCGCGGAGGTGCGAGCGCTGAAGGACCCCGGAAACGCCGAAGGGCCCTGCGGATGAACCGAGTTCACCCAAGGGGCCCTTCATCTGTCAGATCTCGCCGCGGAGCTTGGCGAGCGCCTCCGCGAGGATCGCCTCGCCGTCCGCGTCGCTGCGCCGTTCCCGAACGTACGCCAAGTGGGTCTTGTACGGCTCCGTGCGTGGAGGGTCCGGCGGGTTGTCCCGGTCCTGTCCCGCGGGGAATCCGCAGCGCGGGCAGTCCCACGTCTCCGGAACCTGTGCGTCACTGGCGAAGCTCGGCTGCGTCTCGTGCCCGTTCGAGCACCAGAAGGAGATGCGAAGACGCGGCGCGGACTCGCCGCGCTCGGCCTCCCCCATCGGCCCCGCTCCGACCCGGCTTCCCCGGATCGCGTTGCCACTTGCCACGGTCGTAACTCCCTGCGTGATGGTGCTCGAAGATGCCCCAGTCTACGTAAGGCCCAACGCGCGTCCAGCGATTGGAGTTACACCCCACCCCCGAAACGCCGAATGGCAGCGGCTTACTTGAGCTTCATCAGCAGACCAAGTACGACAATGCACGCGAACCACAACAGACCGATCACGATGGTGATGCGGTCGAGATTGCGCTCGGCGACCGAGGAGCCACCGACGGAGGACTGCATGCCACCGCCGAACATGTCGGAGAGGCCGCCACCCTTCCCCTTGTGCATCAGCACCAGCAGCATCAGCAGCAGGCTGAAGACGATCAGGGCAATCGAGAACCCGACAATCACGGCTGGACCAACTTCCTAGGACTGATATGGCGACGGGGGCCGGGGGGACATCAACCATCCCTGTCCCGGCCCCCGCAAGGGTACGACGGATCCGCGCTACCGCATACTTACTGGTCGCGGAAGCGGACGATCTTGACGAACTCCTCGGAGTCCAGCGCGGCGCCGCCGACCAGGGCGCCGTCCACATCGGGCTGGGCCATGATCGCGGCCACGTTTCCGGACTTCACGGAGCCGCCGTACTGGATGCGCACCTTGTCGGCGAGCTCCTGGGAGTACAGCTCGGCCAGGCGCGCGCGGATCGCTCCGCACACCTCCTGCGCGTCCTCGGGCGTGGCGACCTCGCCGGTGCCGATCGCCCAGACGGGCTCGTAGGCGATGACGATGGACTCGGCCTGCTCGGCCGGCACGTCCTTGAGGCCGCCGTCGAGCTGGGCGAGGGTGTAGGGGACCTGCTCGCCGGCCTTGCGGACGTCGAGGCCCTCACCGATGCACAGGATCGGGGTCAGGCCGTGCTTGTAGGCGGCCTTCACCTTGGCGTTGCAGATGTCGTCCGTCTCGGCGTGGTACTGACGGCGCTCGGAGTGGCCCACGGCGACGTAGGTGCACTTCAGCTTGGCCAGCATCGGGCCCGAGATCTCGCCGGTGTAGGCACCGGAGTCGTGCGCCGAGATGTCCTGGGCGCCGTACTTGATCTTGAGCTTGTCGCCGTCGACGAGGGTCTGCACGGAACGCAGGTCGACGAAGGGCGGCAGGACCGCGACCTCGACGGCGTCGTAGTCCTTGTCGGCGAGCGCGAAGGCGAGCTTCTGGACGTGCGCGATGGCCTCGAGGTGGTTGAGGTTCATCTTCCAGTTGCCCGCCATCAGCGGGGTACGGGTGCTCACGGGTGTTCAGTCCTCCAGTGCGGCGAGGCCGGGAAGCGTCTTGCCCTCGAGGTATTCGAGGCTGGCGCCGCCACCGGTCGAGATGTGGCCGAACTTCGTCTCGTCGAAGCCCAGATTGCGGACGGCCGCGGCGGAGTCGCCGCCGCCGACCACGGTGAAGCCCTTGCTGTCGAGCAGGGCCTTGGCGACGGCGGCGGTACCGCCGGCGTAGTCGGGGTGCTCGGCGACGCCGACGGGGCCGTTCCAGAACACGGTCTCGGCGTCGGTGATCTTCGAGGCGAACAGCTCACGGGATTTGGGGCCGATGTCCAGGCCCTCCTCGTCCGCGGGGATCCTGTCCGCGTCGACGGTCTGGAAGGTGGCCGGCGCCTTGGTCTTCAGATCGGGGAAGTCCTTGGAGACCAGCACGTCGACGGGGAGCACCAGCTCGACGCCGGTCTCCTCGGCACGCTTCATGTACTCCTTGACGACCGGGATCTGGTCCTCCTGGAGCAGCGAGATGCCGACCTCGTAGCCCTTGGCCTTCAGGAAGGTGTACGCCATGCCGCCGCCGATGAGGAGGCGGTCGGCCTTGCCGAGCAGCTCGTCGATGACGGCGAGCTTGTCGGAGACCTTGGCGCCGCCGAGCACCACGGTGTACGGGCGCTTGACGTCCTCGGTCAGCTTCTTGAGGACGCCGACCTCGGTGGCGATGAGGTAGCCCGCGTAGTGCGGCAGGCGCGCCGGAAGGTCGAAGACGGAGGCGTGCTTGCGGTGCACCGCTCCGAAGCCGTCGCCGACGTACACATCGGCGAGGGCGGCGAGCTGGTCGGCGAACGCGCCGCGCTCGGCGTCGTCCTTGGCCGTCTCACCGGCGTTGAACCGCAGGTTCTCGATCACGGCGACCTGGCCGGGCTGCAGACCGTCGACCGCGTCGTGGGCGGCGGCGCCGACGGTGTCCTGGGCGAACGCGACCGGCGCGCCCAGGAGTTCGCCGAGCCGCTCGGCCGCGGGAAGCAGCGAGAACTGCGGGTCCGGGGCGCCCTTGGGACGGCCCAGGTGCGAGGCCACGACGACCTTGGCGTCGGCGGCGACGAGCGCCTTGAGAGTGGGAAGCACGGCGCGGATGCGGCCGTCGTCGGTGATGCGGCCGTCGTCCAGGGGCACGTTGAGGTCGGCGCGCACGAAGACCCGCTTGCCGGCGACCCCTTCGGCGAGAAGTTCGTCGATCGTCTTCATTGAGGGTGGCTCCTTGGGAGGTACGAGGCGGGGCGGTCAGGACAGGCGACAGGGCCCGTACAGCGCTTCATTGCGCTGCCCGAGCCCTGTAGCTCACATCAGGTGCCTACCGGACCGAGGTCAGAGCTGGCCGCCGACGAAGACGGTCAGGTCGACGAGGCGGTTGGAGTAGCCCCACTCATTGTCGTACCAGCCGAGGATCTTCACCGTCTTGCCCTCCTGAACCATGGTCAGGGAGGAGTCGAAGGTGCAGGAGGCCGGGTCGCCCACGATGTCCGAGGACACGATCGGGTCCTCGGTGTAGTAAAGGATGTTCTTCAGGTCGCCGTCGCCGGCGGCCTTCTTGAACGCGGCGTTGACCTCGTCCTTGGTGACCTCGCGCTGCAGCTCGACGACCAGGTCGGTGGCCGAACCGGTCGGGACGGGCACGCGCATCGCGATGCCGTCGAGCTTGCCCTTGAGCTGCGGCAGGACCAGAGCGGTGGCCTTGGCGGCACCGGTCGTGGTCGGAATGATGTTCTCGGCGGCGGCGCGGGCGCGGCGCAGGTCCGAGTGCGGGAAGTCCAGGATGCGCTGGTCGTTGGTGTACGCGTGGACCGTCGTCATCAGACCCTTGACGATGCCGAAGTTCTCGTCGAGGACCTTGGCCATCGGCGCCACACAGTTCGTGGTGCAGGAGGCGTTGGAGATGACGTGGTGGTTGGCCGCGTCGTACTTGTCCTGGTTGACGCCCATCACGATGGTGATGTCCTCGTCCTTGGCCGGGGCCGAGATGAGGACCTTCTTCGCGCCGCCCGCGATGTGCTTCTCGGCGTCGGCCTTCTTGGTGAAGATGCCGGTCGACTCGATGACGATGTCGACGCCCAGCTGACCCCAGGGGATGTCCGCCGGGTTGCGCTCGGAGAGCACCTTGATGGTGTGGCCGTCGACCGTGATGGTGTCGGCGGTGTGGGTGACCTCGGCCTTGAGGCGACCCAGGATGGTGTCGTACTTCAGGAGGTGAGCAGTGGTCGCGGTGTCACCAAGGTCGTTGACAGCCACGATCTCGATGTCTGCACCCTGCTCAAGCAGCGCCCGGAAGTAGTTGCGCCCGATGCGGCCGAAGCCGTTGATGCCTACGCGGATCGTCACGAACCGATCTCCTCGTTAGGTACGCCGGGTACTCGACGCCGGCGAGTTGTATGGGATGTCCCCGACCGCTTACGACCCTACCTCCCCGGGGCCCGCGAAGTGACATCAGAGCGCCCGTATGGTTCCGAAATCCTGCCCGGACCGGCCCGGAGGCCCGTATCTGGATGCGATACGGGCCTCCGGGGACCTTCGGCCCCACTACACGGTGTCAGCGGTGCAGTGCGCTGAGTGCTTTTCCGACGACCTGCTTGCGGCCGGCGGCGGTGCTGACGTTCTCCAGGCCGAAGCCGAGGAGGACGGTGGAGCGGGTGGTGACGGCGGCCGAGGAGTGGACGAGGGCCTGTGAACGGGCCCAGTCCCCGCTGTTGCCCGGACTGCCGGCCGGCGGTCCCGGCACGCTCCAGGGGCCGAGCGAGGTCTCGAAGCCCTCCGCCCCCCGCGGCGCACCGCCGACGACGAGCCTCGTGTCGTCGACGAAGGCGCCGAGGCCTCCCGTGCCCGGGTCGGACACATAGGCGACGGCGAGCTCGACCTGCTTGCCCGCGTAGGCGCCGAGGTCGACGGAGATCTGCCGCCAGCCGTTGGAGGAGCCGGTGAAGCGGTTCCAGGCGCCACTGGTGCCGGACGCCGTGCAGGCGGGCGAGCCGGGGGTGAGGTAGTGCGTGAGGAAGGGGTGCTCCTGGAGGAGGAAGCCCTGTTCGCACTGGCTGGGCACGCTGGTGGTGCTGGCGCCGTTGAGGTCCGGCAGCGTCGTCCAGTCGTCCTGGCCGACGGTGTGCGCCTCGATGATCACCTGGTCGTAACCGGGCTCGGTGTCGTAGCTGAGCTGGAAGTCCAGGCTGGGTTTGTCGGCGGCCGTCGTGCCGGTCAGGTCGACGGTGCGGGCGAGCCTCATGTACGCGTCGTCGCGGTGCTGGGCCGCGGCGAACCAGGACCCCTCGGCGGGCTCGAAGGGGGTGCGCACCCCGGGGTAGTCACCGGCGGGGGCGCTCTTGAACTGCGGGAACCGCGCCGGCTCCAGGGTGTCGGACGTGACGGTGTACGTGCCGGCCGCGGTCAGCGGGCTGCCGGGCGCGGCGGCCAGCGGGGCCGTGGCTCCGGCGAGTTTCCCGGACCCGGCGAAGGCGGGCGGGGACGTGAGCCCGGCCTTGTTGTAGGCGCCGAGGTAGTACTGCGAGAAGTCGTCGGAGAGGGCGCCCCCGCCGAGGTCGACGCTGCCGCCGGCCTGTTCACCGGCGTTGATCAGCTTGCCTCCCTCGTTGACGAAGTCGCGCACGGCGAACGTGGTGGCCGCCGTCGGCGGCGTCGACGGGTCGCTGCCGGTGTACCAGAGGACGTTCCGGAAGTGGCTGAGCACACCGAGCGCGCTGGGCGCGCCCTGGGTCGCCACGTCCCAGACGGCCGCCCTCCTGCCGTTGTCGGCGAGCGCCTTGGTGTAGAGCGCGGTGTTCTTGGCGGGCGCCGTGCCGCCCTCGTCGGCGAGGACCAGGGTGTCGGCGCCGGGCCGCGCGGCCACGGTGTACGTGAACGGCGTGCTGGAGGTGCGCTTCCCCGCCGCGGTACTGCCGGTGAACCACACCTCGACCTTGTCGCCCGCGCCCGCGTCCGCGACCTTGGCGCGGTACTGGTCGAAGCGGATGTTGTCCTCGCCGCCGAAGACGTCGCCGCCCTTCCAGGCCTTCAGTTCCTCGGTGTGCGTGCGGCCGCCGTTGATGCGGTAGTTGAGGGTCTTGTCGCGCACCGACTTGCGTACGGTGACGGCGACCTGCTGGTCGTCGTCGCGCGCGTAGGAGGTGGCGAAGGTGTCCGGCGTGAAGTCGGGGGCGTCGATGCCGACCGAGGAGGACGGCCGGTCGGGGTGGGCGGCGGTCTCGGCGACGGACAGCGCGAAGGGGATGTTCTTCTCGAACTCGCCCTGGATCAGCTTCTCGCTGTCGGGGAAGTTGAAGTCCGAGGGGCAGTCCGCGGCGTTCCACGCGTCGTTCGGGTCCACGTTCGAGGCCGTGGCGCAGGTCGACATCTCGGGGGTGAACATCATCGTGCCGTTGACGTTCGCCGCGTGGCCGTCGGCCTCGCCGTTGGTGGTGTAGAGCGCGGAGGAGAGCTCCGAGAGGTAGCCGGGGATGGCCGGCTTGTCGGGGGTGCCCGCCAGTGACTTGTAGATGACGTCGTCGGGCGTCGGCGTGGCGACCTGCCAGCCCACTCCGTACAGCAGCAGTTCGGCCGCGGAGTGGTAGTTGATCGCGTAGGCGAAGGGCACGCGCTTCTCGAAGGAGTCGAGCGCCTTGGTCTCGGGCTCGCTGCCGGCGCTCGGGCCTCGGTAGGTCTCGTTCGAGGGGTCGTCGGACGAACCCTCGTTGTCGTAGCCCCACTTGTAGGGGAAGTTGCGGTTCGGGTCGACGCCGTCGACGGAGGTGATCTTGCCGTCGCCGTTGTTGTCGCGGAGGTTCTTGCGCCACAGCCGGTTGCCGGGCGTGAAGGTGTAGTCGTAACCGTCCGGATTGGCTGAGAGCACGAACCACAGCTCGGTGGAGTCCACGATCCTGGTGATCCGCGGGTCCTTGCCGTAGTTGTCGAGGTAGTAGTGCATCAGCCGCCGGGTCATCTCCGGAGTGATCCACTCCCGGGCGTGCTGGTTGGACATGTACAGCGTGGCGGGCTTGGAGCCGTCCTTGGACTTGTTCGCGCCCTTGGTCAGCTTGAGGGCGAGGATGTCCTGGCCGTCCGTGGTCTTGCCGATCGACTCGACCTTGGTGAGCGACGGGTTGGCCTTGCCGGTGTCGAGGATCTCCTGCTTCAGGCCGTTCGGGCCGCTGTAGGGGCGGAACACGCCGTCGCCCGCGGCCTTGAGGTGGTTCTGGCTCTGGGCGGAGACCTTGCGCTCGGACAGGTCGACGCCCTTGCCGCGCAGCGCCGCGGCCTGGGACTTGGTGAGGTAGAGCTCGACTCCGGCCGAGCCCTTGGCGGGCAGCCGGGCGCCCAGTTCCTGGGCGTCGGCTCCGGCTTCCAGGAGCAACGGCAGTTGTGCGCGGCTGACCTGGGCGTTCCAGACGACGATGCCCTCGCCGTCCGCTCCGCTCTGACGGGCCTGGGCGGCGGGTGCCGCCATCAGGCCGGCCGTCAGCAGTGATGCAGCGGCGAGGATCGCTCTCGCTCTGCGTCTCATGAGCCCCCCTTGCTGATGTGTGCCACGGAAGTGGACAGACGCCAGGCTCATGACACTTCATGATCATGTCAATACCGCAGGTTCGGTGCCGCCGCTCACGGAAACGGAGCCGGCGCCCACCAAGTGGGCGCCGGGCGTGGCGAGTTGAGCGATGGACGGACTCAGCCGACCAGACCGTCCGCCATCTCCTCCGTCAAGTTGGACTCCGTGCCGGGGATGCCCAGGTCCTGGGCCCGCTTGTCGGCCATCGCCAGCAGGCGCCGGATCCGGCCCGCGACCGCGTCCTTGGTCAGCGGCGGGTCGGCGAGCGCGCCCAGCTCCTCCAGGGAGGCCTGCTTGTGCTCCATGCGCAGCCGGCCGGCGGCCGCCAGGTGCTCGGGCACCTCGTCCGCCAGGATCTCCAGGGCCCGCTGGACCCGTGCCCCCGCGGCCACCGCGGCCCGCGCCGAGCGGCGCAGGTTGGCGTCGTCGAAGTTGGCGAGGCGGTTGGCGGTGGCGCGGACCTCGCGGCGCATCCGCCGCTCCTCCCAGGCCAGCACCGACTCGTGCGCGCCGAGCCGGGTGAGCAGCGCTCCGATCGCGTCGCCGTCGCGGACGACCACCCGGTCCACACCGCGGACCTCGCGCGCCTTGGCCGCGATCTGGAGCCGCCGTGCGGCACCGACCAGGGCGAGGGCCGCCTCCGGGCCCGGACAGGTCACCTCGAGGGACGAGGAGCGGCCCGGCTCGGTCAGCGAACCGTGCGCGAGGAACGCGCCGCGCCAGGCGGCCTCGGCGTCACAGGTGGCCCCCGAGACCACCTGGGGCGGCAGGCCGCGGATGGGCCGCCCGCGCCCGTCGACGAGCCCGGTCTGGCGGGCCAGCTGATCGCCGCCCGCCACGACCCGTACGACGAACCGCGAGCCTCTGCGCAGGCCGCCGGGAGCCATCACGATCAGCTCGGAGCTGTGCCCGAAGATCTCCAGAATGTCCCGCTTGAGCCGGCGTGCCGCCATCGCGGTGTCCAGCTCCGCCTCGATCACAATGCGGCCGCTCACCAGGTGCAGCCCGCCCGCGAATCGAAGAATCGCCGAGACCTCCGCCTTCCTGCAGCAGGTCCGGGTGACGGGCAGCCGGGAAATCTCGTCCTTCACCGCCGGCGTCATCGCCATGGGCCGATCCTTCCATGCATCCGAAAAATACGGTCGTACGCGGCGGCCAACAGCTCCGGATCGTGCTTCGGAGAACCATCGGGCCTGGCCACGGGCGCCAGCTCGACCTCGGCTCCGAGCCGTTTCGCGGCTTCGGTCAGGCTCCCCCGGTCGGGCACGGCGGCCACATCGGCCAGCACCACGTCGAAGGCGAGTTTAGGGGCGTGTCGTCCCAAAACCTCCAAATGACGCTGCGGTGAGAAGCCATCGGTTTCACCCGGTTGTGGTGCGAGGTTCAGCGAGAGGACCTTGCGGGCCTTGGTCTCGGTGAGCGCGTCGAGCAGTTCGGGCACCATCAGATGCGGGATGACGGAGGAGAACCAGGAACCCGGACCGAGCACCACCCAGTCCGCGTCGAGCACCGCGGCGACCGCTTCGGGGACGGCCGGCGGGTCGTGCGGGACCACCTGGACGGAGAGCACCTCGCCGGGCGTGAGCGCCACCGTGGCCTGCCCGCGCACGGTGTCCACGTCCTCGGGGCGCTCCGGATCGTGCCCCCGTACGAGGGCTTCGAGCTCCAGCGGGACCGCGGACATGGGAAGCACCCGGCCCTGGGCGCCGAGCAGCTTGCCGACCAGGTCGAGGGCCTGCACATGGTCGCCGAGCTGTTCCCACAGGGCGACGATCAGCAGGTTGCCCACGGCGTGCTCGTGCAGCTCGCCCTTGGACTGGAAACGGTGCTGGATGACCCGGGACCACGTCTGGCCCCAGTCGTCGTCGCCGCACAGCGCGGCCAGCGCCTTGCGCAGGTCGCCGGGCGGCAGCACGCCCAGCTCGTCGCGGAGCCGGCCGCTGGAGCCGCCGTCGTCGGCGACGGTGACGACGGCCGTCAGGTCGCCGGTGATGCGGCGCAGCGCGGCGAGCGAGGCCGAGAGGCCCATGCCGCCGCCGAGGGCGACGACCTTGGGCTGGGCGCCCCGCTTGCGGCCGGTGCGCAGCCCCGGACCGACGGTGCGCCGACGGTACACCTTCACTCGCGCCCCATGTCCCGGTGTACGACGACGGTCTCGATCCCCTCGGAGGCGAGGCGGGCGGCGAGCTTCTCGGACATGGCGACCGAGCGGTGCTTGCCGCCCGTGCAGCCCACCGCGATCGTCACGTACCGCTTGCCCTCGCGGCGGTAGCCCGCCGCGATCAGCTGGAGGAGCTCGCTGTACTGGTCGAGGAACTCCTTGGCGCCGGGCTGGTTGAAGACGTAGCCCGACACCTCCTCGTTCAGGCCGGTGAAGGGCCTCAGCTCCGGCACCCAGTGCGGATTGGGCAGGAAGCGGCAGTCGACCACCAGGTCGGCGTCGACCGGCAGGCCGTACTTGTAGCCGAACGACATCACGGTGGCCCGCAGCTCCGGCTCCTCGTCGCCGGCGAACTGGGCGTCCATCTTGGCGCGCAGCTCGTGGACGTTGAGGCTGGAGGTGTCGATCACCAGGTCGGCGTCGCCGCGCAGCTCGCGCAGCAGGTCGCGCTCGGCGGCGATGCCGTCCACGATCCGGCCGTCGCCCTGGAGCGGGTGCGGGCGGCGCACCGACTCGAAGCGGCGCACCAGCGTGTCGTCGGAGGACTCCAGGAAAACGATCCGCCGGGTGACCTCCTTGGCGTCGAGGTCGGCGAGCGACTCGCGGAGGTTGTCGAAGAACCGGCGGCCGCGCACGTCGACGACGACGGCGATGCGCGCCACATTGCCCTGGGAGCGGGCGCCGAGCTCCACCATGGTGGGGATCAGCGCGGGCGGCAGGTTGTCGACGACGAACCAGCCGAGGTCCTCGAGACACTTGGCGGCGGTGCTGCGCCCGGCGCCCGACATACCGGAGATGATCACCAGCTCGGGGATGGGCGCATCGGCCCCGCCGGCCTCGATCGTGGTGCCCGTACTCACGTCTACTCCTGCTTCTCGGTCTTCTTCGTTCTGCTCAGTCATGTCGTGCTGCCCCCGTCGTCCTCTTCAATGATCTCTCCTGTCGCCGTGTTCACGGCGGGCGCCGCCGGGGCGGCCTGCGCGAGGAACGCGGCAACGGTCTCGGCCGTCTTGCGGCCTATGCCGGGGACCTCGCAGATCTCGTCGATTGTCGCCGACCGGAGCCTCTTCACCGAGCCGAAGTGCTTGATCAGAGCATGTTTGCGGGTGTCGCCGAGGCCGGGCACGGCATCGAGGGGGCCCGCCTTGAAGCGCTTGGTCCGTTTGGCCCTCTGGTAGGTGATGGCGAAGCGGTGGGCCTCGTCACGCACCCGCTGCAGGAGGTAGAGCCCCTCGCTGGAGCGGGGCAGCACCACGGGGTCGTCCTCGCCGGGCACCCAGACCTCTTCGAGGCGCTTGGCGAGCCCGCACACGGCGATGTCGTCCATCCCCAGCTCGTCGAGGGCCCGCTTGGCCGCGGCGACCTGCGGCTGCCCGCCGTCGACGACGAGGAGCTGCGGGGGGTAGGCGAACCGCTTGGGGCGGCCGTCCTCGTCCTGGAGCGCGGACACCTCACCGGACGCGGGGCCGGGCGCCGCGGGGAGCGGAACCGGGGCGCCGGGCCCGGGAGCGGCGGGCGTCCCGGCGGCGGTGGGGCCGGCCCCCTCCTCGGTCTCGTCCCCGGTCTCCTCCTCGGCCCACTCCCCCGTACGCGCCTTCTCGGCCAGGTACCGCTTGAAGCGGCGGCTGATCACCTCGTGCATGGACCGGACGTCGTCCTGGCCCTCGAAGCCCTTGATCTGGAAGCGCCGGTATTCGCTCTTGCGCGCGAGGCCGTCCTCGAAGACGACCATCGAGGCCACCACGTCGTCGCCCTGGAGGTGCGAGATGTCGAAGCACTCGATGCGCAGCGGCGCGCTGTCGAGGTCCAGGGCCGCGGCGATCTCCTCCAGCGCGCGCGAGCGCGTGGTCAGGTCGGACGCGCGCTTGGTCTTGTGCAGCATGAGCGCCTGCTGCGCGTTGCGCGCGACCGTGACCATCAGGGCCTTCTTGTCGCCGCGCTGCGGGATGCGCAGCGAGACGGCGGAGCCGCGCCGGGCGGCGAGCCAGCCGCTCACCGCGTCCGCGTCCTCGGGCAGCGCCGGTACCAGGACCTCCTTCGGCACCGAGTCGCCGGTCTCCTCGCCGTACAGCTGCTGGAGCGCGTGCTCGACCAGGCCCGCGGTGTCGACCGCCTCGACCTTGTCGGTGACCCAGCCGCGCTGGCCGCGCACCCGGCCGCCGCGCACGTGGAAGATCTGGACGGCCGCCTCCAGCTCGTCCTCGGCGACCGCGATCAGATCGGCGTCGGTGGCGTCGTTGAAGACGATCGCGTTCTTCTCCAGCGCCTTCCTGAGCGCGCCCAGGTCGTCCCGGAGCCGCGCCGCCCGCTCGTACTCCATGTCCTCGGCCGCGACCATCATGTCCCGCTCGACGCGGCGCAGGTACGCGCCGGTGCGGCCGGTCATGAAGTCGCAGAAGTCCTCGGCCAGTTCGCGGTGTTCCTCGGGCGTGACGCGGCCGACACAGGGCGCCGCGCACTTGCCGATGTAGCCGAGCAGACAGGGCCGGCCGATCTGCGCCGAACGCTTGAACACGCCGGCCGAGCAGGTGCGCACCGGGAACACGCGGAGCATCAGGTCGACGGTCTCGCGGATCGCCCACGCCTGTCCGTACGGCCCGAAGTAGCGCACGCCCTTCTTCTTGGCGCCGCGCATGACCTGAACGCGCGGGAACTCCTCGTTCATGGTCACCGCGAGATACGGATAACTCTTGTCGTCGCGGTACTTGACGTTGAAGCGGGGGTCGAACTCCTTGATCCAGGAGTATTCGAGCTGGAGCGCCTCGACTTCGGTGGCGACGACGGTCCACTCCACGGAGGCGGCCGTGGTGACCATCGTGGCCGTGCGGGGGTGCAGACTCGTCAACGGCTGGAAGTAGTTGGCGAGCCGCTGGCGCAGGGACTTCGCCTTGCCGACGTAGATCACTCGGCGGTGGTCGTCGCGGAATTTGTAGACCCCCGGCGAGTCGGGGATCTGTCCCGGCTTGGGGCGGTAGGTGGAGGGGTCTGCCATGCCCACCACCCTACTGGCGCCCACCGACACCACCCCGCCCCTGGGGCCCCGTCCGCGGACCCCGTTCGCACGCTGCCCCCTCCCCAAGCTCTCAACGAGCAGGGGGACCCCCATGACGGGCTGAGGCTGCCCCTGCCGAGCCCCGTCGGGGGTGCGGGGAACCGCGTCGGGGAACATCGGTACAGCGGTTGCCGGTGAGAACGATCTTGTTCAGGGTGTGAGGGCGCTGCCCCCGTTCTCGTACTCGCGGCGGCCCTTGCGCCGGGCCGGGACCGCGGGACGGTCCTGGCTGCCGCCGAGCGGCCGGCAGCGGGCGAGGAGCCCTCGGTGCACGGCGGGGACGGCGCTGACGCGCAGGGTGCTGCCCAGGCCATCTCGGAGATGTGCAGGGTGCCGCCCGGCCGCGCGTACGTGAGCAGTTCGCCGAACTTCGGGCGCTGGAGCGGGTGGAGGCGGCTGGCGGTGCCGGGGTCCTCCTCGAAGACGACCGCGTCCTCGATCCCGGCCTCGTCCGGGACGAGGCTCTGCCGGGCGGCGAGCTGGTCTGCTGGCCGGGAATCGGATCGCCATCAACGGGGTTGGTGGGGGAAAGCCGATGTCGAAGAGCATATTGAAGGGCCATGATGCGAGCGATTCAGGTGTACGAGGTGGGCGGTCCGGAGGTGCTGAAGGAGGCCGAGGTGGACCAGCCGCGGCCGGGTCCGGGCGAGGCGGTCGTGGAGGTCGCCGCATCCGGGGTCAACTACCTCGACGTCTACCACCGCGAAGGCCGGTACAGCCTCCCGCTGCCCTTCACCCCGGGCGCTGAGGGCGCCGGCACGGTCGTCGAAGTCGGTCCCGGCGTCGCTGACGTCGCAGTCGGGGACCGGGTTGGTTGGGTGGAGATTCCCGGCACGTATGCCGAGCGGGCCGTCGTGGACTCCTCCCGGCTGGTGCCGCTGCCCGACGACATCGACTTCGAGACAGCCGCCGCCGTGCTCCTCCAAGGCATGACCGCGCACTATCTCGTCAAGGACGCCTACCCGGTTCAGGGGGGCGACACGGTGCTCGTGCATGCGGCTGCTGGTGGCATGGGGCTGCTTTTGACCCAGCTCATCACCCATCTCGGCGGCAGGGTGATCGGCACGACGTCGACCACGGCGAAGGCCGAGCTGGCGAAGCGTGCCGGGGCCGCTGAGGTGATTCTGTCCTCTGCGGTCGACGATCTCGCAGCCGAGGTGAGGCGGCTCAACGGCGGTCAGGGACTGCCGGTCGTCTTCGACGGCGTCGGCGCGCACACCTTCGATGCGAGCCTCGCCAGCCTGCGGTCCCGCGGCCATCTCGTGCTCTTCGGCGCGGCAAGTGGTGCCGTGCCTCCGTTTGATCCGATTCGGCTCGCCCACGGCGGTTCGCTGACCCTGATCCGGCCCAGCCTCGGGGATTTCATCGCCGATCGGTCCGAGCTGCTCCGACGGGCCGCCGATGTGTTCGAGTGGGTGCGCTCCAAGGCGCTCGCGGTCACCGTAACGGGCCGCTACGCATTGTCCGAGGCCGCCCAGGCCCACAGCGATCTGGAGGCTCGGCGTACCACCGGCAAGCTGCTCGTCGTACCCGGTGCGGCCGCTCTTGGACGCCGCGAGGAAACACAGAGCTGACGCGGGTGACGAGGTCGGGGATCTTGGAGGCCGGGATGTCGAGGGCATGGCCGTCCGTCATCGCCAAGATCCCCGACAGCGTCAGGCACTCAGCAGGCCAAGAGCAAGTTCTGGCGGGTTTCTGGCGTATCCGGGTCGCGCAGTGGGCGCAGGGCGCCCCGAAGCCGGGGAACTGTGCGAGAAGCGAGCACGGTCCGCGGACGAACCGGGGTCTTGACGGGCGCGGGGAACTGCGCGAGCAGCGGGCACGGCCCGCGGACGACAGCGGGGTCAGGGGCGCGGGGAACTGCGCGAGCAACCCGCGCCCCGGGGTGGGGGCGGCCGGTGCGGGGCCGGGGCCGGGGGCCCCGCACCGGCCCCGGGCCTACCCCCGCACCCCCCGCCGCCTGCGCAGCACGCCCACCCCGGCCAGCCCGGACACCAACACCGCGCCGGCGACGGACACCACCGTCAGGGAGTCGTCGCTCCCCGTACCACGAGGCGCGGCCGTCTCCGCGTAGCCGCCCGCCTTGCCCGACCTGTCGTACGCCGAGCCCGGCAACTTGTCCCCGTACGCCGTGGCGACGCGCTTCTGGTAGCCCGCGAGCGTGGTGCCACCGGCACCGATCGCCTTGACGGCGTCCTCGTCGAGCGGCAGCACCTTGCTGCCCTTCTCCACGTACCAGGCGTTGATCTGCGGCTCCTGGAACACGGTGCCGCCGGGGAGCTTCGCGGCCCCGGCCGCGGCGTAGCGGGACTCGTCGTCGCCGGTCGCTATGTTGACGACCTTCCACGTCGCGTCCTGCCGGACCGTCCACAGCGAGGCCTTCTGGCCGTCGGCGGCGACGGCCGTGGAGGCGAGGTACTCCAGCTGGGCGACCGGAGCGCCGGCCTTGCCCGCCACGAACTGCGGGGAGAGCGCGTAGACGGGCACCGCGTCACCCTCGATGTGCGGGTCCGCGGCCTTCAGGGCCACCTTGCCGTCCCGGGAGAAGAAGCGGGCGAGCGTGTCGAGGGTGGCGGGGGCGGACGCGGCCTGGCGGGCCGCGGCCCTGGACTCGGCGGAGGCGAGCGGTGACGGGACGGACGGGCCGGCGACGGCGGCCGGGGCCGCGAGAGCGACGAGCGACACGGCGATGACCGCGGGCACGAGACGGGTCGGCTTCATCGTGGTCACGCCCCGATCCGGTACAGCGAGTGGGTCCAGGAGAAGGAGTCGTTGTTCACGTACCAGTCGTGCGACGCCCAGTTGTAGCGGGTGTTCGAGGGCCAGGGATCGCCCCAGTACACCCAGGAGTTGGCGTCGTCGTAGCCGTACACGACGTGCATGTGACCTCCGCCGCTCGACCACTGGATGCGGGTCTCGATCGGGCGGTTGCTGTTGATCTCGCTCTGTACGGTCGCGTAGCGCAGCCACCCGGTCACGTACGAGCCCGAGTTGATGCCCGCCCAGTTCAGGGCGTTCTGCACATTGCCCAGATCCGCCTGCCAGTTGGGGCAGTCGTAGCCCTGCGCACGGCCGAAGGCGGCGTTGCAGAACTGGTTCTGGGTGTAGGTGCGACCGAACCAGGTGGCGATGGTGTTGCCACTGCCGGCCCAGCACCAGTTGTCCTTCTGCTGGGACTGCATGGTGATGTTGAGGCGCTTGGAACCGGCAGCACTCGCCGCGGCGGCTGCGGCGGGCACCGGCTTGTCGCTGTGCGGGGCGGCGGTGGCCGTTGCCGTGGGGGCGGCAAACAGGGCCGCCACCACGAGGGTGAGGGCGGACAGCCGTCTCTTCTTGTCGCGCATCGCGTTCCTCCCATGGCGGGGTGGGGGGTTGGGGATGGTGGGGGATCGCGTCCGGACGCTTGCTGATGAGCATCGGGCGTTGTCGAGAGCAGGTCAACGCGCTTGAATGCGGGGTGGGACGCGGGTGTGAACGAAGTGGCCGGAGTGTGAACCGCTCCTTCCCCGCCACCAGGTTTTCCCCGACCTGCCGCCACGCCGCGCCCACCCCCCACCGTGAACGTTCACTGAGGAGTCCCCCATGCTCCACACCGAAGCCGACCTGGAACAGGCGCTGCACACCGGCCCGTTCCACCTGGCGCTGCGCGCCGCACTGTCCGTACGAGGCCTGCCGCTCCAGCGCGTCCAGCACCATCTCGCCGGGCGCGGCATCAAGGTCGGTGTGACCAGCCTGAGTTACTGGCAGCAGGGCGCGCGCCGGCCTCAGCGCCCCGAGTCGCTGCGCGCGGTGCGCGGGCTCGAAGAGGTGCTCGGGCTGCCCGCGCACTCCCTGCTGCGCCTGCTCGACGACGCCGCCGCGAGCGAGGTGGACCGGCCCGCGGGGCGTTCCTACCGTTCGCTGGTCGAGGCGTCGGGGATCGTGGAACAGCTCATCGCCGGGCTCGAATCACCGGTGGACGGCGGGCTGCACACCGTCGGCCACCACGAGCGGGTCCGCATCGGCGCGGCCCGGGAACTGCGCGGCCGCGCCTCGCAGCACGTCGTACGCGCCCACCGCGACGGCGTCGACCGCTATCTGGCCGTCCACCGTGGGGACGCCGGTTGCGATCCGGCCCGGGTCGAGGTCCGCGCGGGCGAGAACTGCCGCACCGGTCGCGTCCGCTGGGACGCGCCCAGCGGGGTCCTGGTCGCCGAGCTGCTCTTCGACACGCGGCTGCGGGCCGGCGAGACGTTCCTGTTCGGATACGGCTTCGAGGACGGCACGGGCGGCCCGAGCCGGGAGTACATGCGCGGCTTCACCTTCGCGGGCGGCCAGTACGTCCTGCAGGTGCGGTTCGACGAGCGGGCGCTGCCGGCCCGTTGCCGCCGCTTCTCCCAGAGCTCCACGGGTGCCACCCGCTCGGGCCGCGGCGACCTCACGCTCAGCGGGCGGCACCGGTCGGTACACCTGGTGGAGCAGGGCATTCGCCCCGGGATCCTCGGGGTGGACTGGGACTGGGAGTGAGCCCCGCACCCCCGGGCCCGGTGTCCAGGGCCTGTGCGGCGGATCTTGTCGGCACGCGGGGGGGCTGGCACGCCCACCACCACCGAAAACGCACCCGGAACCAAGGCCAACCCGACCCGCCGGACAGGCCCTAGGCGTCGGGCCCGGCGATCAGCTGGCCGCCCTTGAGCTTCACCGGGACCGAGGGCAGCGGCACGGTGGCGGGGCCCTGGACGGGCTTGCCGGTCATCACGTTGAAGCGGCTGCCGTGGCAGGGGCAGTTCGCGTGGCCGTCCTCGATCTTCTCCAGGAGGCAGCCGGCGTGCGTGCACTGCGCGCTGAACGCCTTGTACTCGCCCTTCGCCGGGCAGCACACCATGACGCGCTGCTCGCGGTAGAGCTTCGCGCCGCCGACCGGCACCTCGTCGGGCGAGCCGAGCGGCTCGGGCGCGGTCGGGGTGGGGGTCTCGGCGTGGCCGAGCTTGGACTCGGTGGAGCAGGCGGCTACACCCACCCCCGCGGCCCCGGCGAGGGCGGCGCCTTTCAGCACGGTGCGACGGGCGGCGGGCTGGCCGGTCATGGGCTGTCTCCACTGATCACTGGTCTTGTCCTGGCCGGCCCTCCGCGCGACCCGCCCGGTCCCCTGCCCGGCCGTCGCGCAACCGACCCGGGTTGCGCATCGACCATACCGGCGCAGAACGCCTGGCCTTCACCGGGGCTGCCCACACCGGCCCGCGATGGGTCTGCGGGCTCGGAATGGGTTACGTTCTGGGCCGTGATCGTCGTTGCCGGAGAGTCCCTCATCGACCTGGTGCCGCAGCACCCCGAAGACCCCCTGGGCCCGCTGTGGCCACGGCCGGGCGGCGGGCCCTACAACACCGCGGTGGCCCTGGGGCGGCTCGGCTCGGGGGCGGCCTTCTGCTCCCGGGTGTCCACGGACGGGTTCGGCGAGGCGCTCCTGGGCGGGCTGGCCGCGGCCGGGGTGGACACGTCCCTGGTGCAGCGCGGCCCGGAGCCGACGACGCTCGCCGTGGCGGCGCTGGGCCCCGACGGTTCGGCGGGGTACGGCTTCCACGCGGACGGCACCGCGGACCGCCTCTTCGAGCTCCCTCCCCAACTTCCGCCCCGCGCAACGGCGTTGGCCCTCGGCACATGTTCCCTCATCCTCGAACCGGGCGCGACCGCCTACGAAGCTCTGCTGCGCAGGGAGTCGGTGCGGGGCCTGCTCACGCTGCTCGACCCCAACATCCGCCCGGCCCTGATCCCGGACCCCGATGCCTACCGCGCCCGCTTTCGGAGCTGGCTGCCGTACGTGTCCCTCCTGAAGCTCTCCGAGGAGGACGCGGCGTGGCTCGGCGGCACGGTCGAGGAGTGGCTGAGGGAGGGTCCGCGGGCGGTGGTCATGACGCGCGGCGCGGCGGGCCTGTCGGTCCACACCGCGCGGGGCGCCGAGCACGTGGTGCCGGCGGAGCGGGTGGAGGTGGCGGACACGATCGGCGCGGGCGACACGGTGAACGCGGCGCTGCTGCACCACGTCCGTACGCGGTCCGCCCTGGACGCGGCGGACTGGCCGTACGTCCTGCGGTACGCGGCGAAGGCGGCGGCGCTGACCTGTACGAAGGAGGGAGCCCAGCCCCCCACGTCCGAAGAGCTGGCCTCCGTCTCCTGACCACCCGCGTGCGCAGCTCCCCGCGCCCCTGACTGCTCGGCTCCGGGCGGTGTGGGCGTTTTTGGCCTGTCATGGGGGTCCCTCTGGCCCTTAAGGCCTTGGGGGAGGTCGGGGACGAGCGTCGTTCGGGCGTGGACGGGGGCGCAGGGGGACGGAGCCCCGGAGGGCGGCTTGCCCGCCCCCTCCCGCCCCCGGAGGGTTTGGGGAAGGGGCGGGGAGGGGCGGACCTCAGGCCTTGCGAGCCCGTACCGCCTTCTTCGCCGGCGCCGCCTTCTTCGCGGGGGCAGCCTTGGCCGCGGCACCCTTGGCCGCGGCACCCTTGGCCGCAGAGACCGCCTTCCGCGGCTTCCGCACCGGCGACGGCCCCGCGTCACTGATCCGGTCCGCCCCCAGAATGTCCCGCAGGAACTTACCGGTGTGGCTGGCCGGCACCGAGGCGACCTCCTCGGGCGTGCCCTCGGCGATGACGAGGCCTCCCCCGTTGCCGCCCTCGGGGCCCATGTCGATGACCCAGTCCGCCGTCTTGACGACATCCAGGTTGTGCTCGATGACGATCACCGTGTTGCCCTTGTCGACAAGACCGGACAGCACCTTGATCAGCTTGGAGATGTCCTCGAAGTGGAGCCCTGTGGTGGGCTCGTCGAGGACGTACACCGTACGGCCCGTGGAGCGCTTCTGCAGCTCGGAAGCCAGCTTCACGCGCTGGGCCTCACCGCCCGACAGCGTCGGCGCGGACTGCCCGAGGCGGACGTAGCCGAGCCCGACCTCGTTGAGCGTGCGCAGGTGGCGCGCGATGGTCGGAACGGCCTCGAAGAACTCCAGGCCCTCCTCGATCGGCATGTCCAGGACCTCGGCGATGGACTTGCCCTTGTAGTGGACTTCCAGGGTCTCCCGGTTGTAGCGCGCCCCGTGGCAGACCTCGCACGGCACGTACACGTCCGGCAGGAAGTTCATCTCGATCTTGATGGTGCCGTCGCCCGAGCAGTTCTCGCAGCGGCCGCCCTTGACGTTGAAGGAGAACCGGCCGGGCAGATACCCGCGGACCTTGGCCTCCATCGTCTCGGCGAACAGCTTGCGGACGTGGTCGAAGACGCCCGTGTACGTCGCCGGGTTGGACCGCGGGGTGCGGCCGATCGGCGACTGGTCGACGTGCACGACCTTGTCGACGAGGTCGTCACCGGCGACCCGGGTGTGCCGGCCGGGCACGCTGCGCGCCCCGTTCAGTTCCCGGGCCAGGTGCGTGTAGAGGATGTCGTTGACCAGCGTCGACTTGCCGGAACCCGAGACGCCGGTGACGGCGGTCAGGACGCCCAGCGGGAACGACACGTCGATGTCGCGGAGGTTGTTCTCCTTCGCGCCGTGCACCGTGAGCCGGCGCTTGGGGTCCGAAGGGCGCCGCACGTCGGGCAGCGGAATCGACTTCTTGCCCGCCAGGTACTGGCCGGTCATCGACTCCTTGTTGCTGAGGAGTTGCTTCAGCGGGCCGCTGTGGACGACCTTTCCGCCGTGCTCACCCGCGCCGGGGCCGATGTCGACGACCCAGTCGGCCACCTTGATGGTGTCCTCGTCGTGCTCGACGACGATCAGGGTGTTGCCCATGTCGCGCAGGCGCACGAGCGTCTCGATGAGGCGGTGGTTGTCGCGCTGGTGCAGACCGATCGACGGCTCGTCCAGGACGTACAGGACGCCGACCAGGCCGGAGCCGATCTGGGTGGCGAGCCGGATGCGCTGGGCCTCGCCGCCGGAGAGGGTGCCGGCCGCGCGGTTGAGCGAGAGGTAGTCCAGGCCGACGTCGACCAGGAACTTCAGCCGCTCGTTGACCTCCTTGAGAACTCGCTCGGCGATCTTCTTGTCGCGGGCGTTGAGCCGCAGCCGGGCCAGGAAGTCGGCGCAGTCGCTGATCGACATCGCGGCGACCTCGGCGATGGACTTCTCCATCACCGTGACCGCGAGCACCAGGGGCTTGAGGCGGGTGCCCTCACAGGTGGGGCAGGGCACCTCGCGCATGTAGCCCTCGAAGCGCTCGCGGGCGCCGTCGCTCTCCGCCTCGGAGTGGCGCCGCTTGACGAACGGGACGGCGCCTTCGAAGGCGGTGGTGTACGCCCGCTCGCGGCCGTACCGGTTGCGGTAGCGGACCTCGATCTGGGTCTTGTGCCCGGACAGGAGCGCCTTCCTGGCGCGCTGCGGCAGACCGGCCCAGGGGATGTCGGTGCGGAAGCCCAGCTCGCCGGCGAGCGCGCCGACCAGGCGGGCGAAGTAGTCCTTGGTGTGGCCGTGGGACCACGGGTGGATGGCGCCCTCGTCGAGCGACTTGTCCTCGTCCGGCACGATCAGGTCGGGGTCGACCTCCATGCGGGTGCCGATGCCGGTGCAGTCGGGGCAGGCGCCGAACGGCGAGTTGAAGGAGAAGGAGCGCGGCTCCAGCTCCTCGAAGGAGAGGTCGTCGTACGGGCAGTACAGGTGCTCCGAGTACATCCGCTCGCGCTCGGGGTCGTCGGCCGCCAGGTCGACGAAGTCGAGCACGACCATGCCGCCGGAGAGGCCGAGCGCGGTCTCCACCGAGTCGGTGAGGCGGCGCTTGGCGCCGTCCTTCACGGTGAGGCGGTCGATGACCACCTCGATGGTGTGCTTCTCCTGCTTCTTCAGCTTGGGCGGCTCGGCGAGCTGGATGGTCTCGCCGTCGACCCGGGCCCGGCTGTATCCCTTGGTCTGGAGGTCGGCGAACAGGTCGACGAACTCGCCCTTGCGCTCGCGGACCAGCGGCGAGAGCACCTGGAAGCGGCTGCCCTCGGGCAGTTCGAGCACCTTGTCGACGATGGCCTGCGGCGACTGGCGGGAGATCGGCCGGTGGCACTGGGGGCAGTGCGGCTTGCCGATGCGCGCGAAGAGCAGACGCAGGTAGTCGTAGACCTCGGTGATGGTGCCGACCGTCGAGCGCGGGTTGCGCGAGGTCGACTTCTGGTCGATGGAGACGGCGGGCGAGAGACCTTCGATGAAGTCGACGTCCGGCTTGTCCATCTGGCCCAGGAACTGGCGGGCGTACGAGGAGAGCGACTCGACGTACCGCCGCTGGCCCTCGGCGAAGATCGTGTCGAAGGCGAGCGAGGACTTGCCCGACCCGGACAGACCCGTGAAGACGATGAGGGAGTCGCGCGGCAGGTCGAGCGAGACGTTCTTGAGGTTGTGCTCGCGCGCGCCACGGACGATGAGACGGTCGGCCACGCCGGTCCGCACCTTTCTTGGGGGGAGGGAGCTGCAGGAGCCCCCATCCAGGGTAGGGGGGCCGCCACGGTGATGTCGTTGATTCTTGGATGAACCCGGACAGGGTCCGCCGGGTTCCTCAACGGTTCTGAGCGGGAACCCATTCCCGAGCGTATAGCACGTGCATTCGATTTACGGCCTCGTCCAGCCACCTTCACCCGGACGAGTGGCGGGGCTATCGTCGGCGTCATGATTGATCACGCGCGCGACCTGGCCTCTGTACGCGAAGCCACCGACCGGCTGCTCACCGCAGCCGCCGCCCTGGACAACGCCTCCGCCGCCGAGCCGTCACGGCTGCCGGGCTGGAGCCGAGGCCATGTGCTGGCCCACGTCGCACGCAATGCGGACGCGCTCGTCAATGTGCTCGCGGGGCGGCCCATGTATGCGAGCGCCGAGACCCGGGACGCGGACATCGACCGCGACGCGCCCCGCCCGCTGGAGGTCCAGCTCGCGGACGTACGCGACAGCGCGGCCGGCTTCCAGGCGGAGGGTGAGCGTCCCGCCGACTGGTCCCGCACCGTCGAGTTGCGCAACGGCGTGACGGACGCCGCGGCCCGCGTGCCGTTCCGCCGGCTCGTCGAGGTCGAGCTGCACCACGTGGACCTCGGGATCGGCTATGAACTCGAAGACCTCCCCGAGGACTTCGTGCGCCGCGAGACCGACTTCCTCACCGATCGCTTCGCCGGGCACAAGGACCTCCCGTCGATCGGCCTCAGCGACGACAAGGGGCGGACGTGGACCACCGGAGGCGGCGCCGAGGGCGATCCCGTCCAGGTCAGCGGCCGCGCCGCCGATCTCGTCGGCTGGCTCGCGGGACGGCGCGACGGCGCGGCCCTCAAGGCGTCCGGCGGAACGCTGCCCGCCCTGCCCCCGCTGTGACCCCGGCGCTAGGCTGAGCCCATGACGTACAGCGGAGCGGTGAAGGCCGGCGGTCCCGCCGATGTGCACGAGTTGACCGACCTGATGATCTCCAAGGTGCAGGTCGGATCCATGGGAAACAACGCCTACCTGCTGCGCTGCCGCGCCACCGGCGAGCAGCTGCTCATCGACGCGGCCGCGGCGCCCGGGACGCTGCTCACGCTGATCGGTGACGACGGCATCGCGTCCGTCGTCACCACGCACCGCCACGGCGACCACTGGCAGGCGCTCGCCGAGGTCGTCGCCGCGACCGGCGCGCGCACCTACGCGGGCCGTCATGACGCCGAGGGCATCCCGGTGGCGACCGACGTGCTCGTCGAGGACGGCGACACGATCGCCGTGGGCCGTGTCCAGCTGACCGCGCGCCACCTCGTCGGCCACACGCCGGGCTCGATCGCCCTGGTCTACGACGACCCGCACGGGCACCCCCATGTGTTCACCGGCGACTGCCTTTTCCCCGGCGGTGTGGGCAACACCTGGAAGGACCCCGAGGCGTTCGCCAGCCTCATCCGCGATGTCGAGACCAAGCTCTTCGACACCCTGCCGGACGAAACCTGGGTCTATCCCGGCCACGGCAACGACACCACGCTCGGTGACGAGCGCCCGCACCTGCCGGAATGGCACGCACGGGGCTGGTAGCCGCCCGCCGGCGGCACGCGCCGCCGGCCCCACCGGGGGAACCGGTCCGTTCGCCGCGCCGAAGAAGTCCATGCCCCGATCGTGGCACCCGCCACTGACAATCGGGTCCGTGCGCGGGGTCCGCCCCGTTTCCGGGCCCACGGCGCGCGCGGCACCCACCCCGCCGCCGAGCCTCCACCCCGCCCCCTGCGCTTCCGCGCGCCCCCGTAACGCTTGATCACCGCGGGTAGTTGGCGCGGCATGCGCACCAGCACCACACCTGCCCCCGGTCCCCCGTCGATGGTCCGCCTCGCGGCCGCCTCGCTCGCGGGCACCGCCATCGAGTTCTACGACTTCTTCGTGTACGGGACCGCGGCCGCACTCGTTCTCGGCCCGCTCTTCTTCCCGACCTTCTCCGCGCTCGCGGGAACCCTGGCCGCCTTCGGCACCTTCGGGGCCGGCTTCCTCGCCCGCCCCCTGGGCTCCGTCGTCTTCGGACACATCGGCGACCGCTACGGGCGCCGCCCGGTCATGTTCGCCTCACTCGCCCTGACCGGGCTCGCCACGGTGGCGGTCGGCTGTGTGCCCTCGTACGCGACGCTCGGCATCGCGGCGCCCGTCCTGCTCCTCGTGCTGCGCTTCCTCCAGGGGCTGGGGCTCGGCGGCGAATGGGGCGGCGCGGTACTGCTCACCGCCGAGCACGCGCCCGCCCACCGGCGCGGGCTGTGGACGAGCTTTCCGCAGATCGGGCCGTCCGTCGGCTTCCTGCTCGCCAACGGCGTCGTCCTCGCCCTGTCCTCGGCCCTGAGCGACGCCCAGTTCCACGCCTGGGGGTGGCGGGTCCCGTTCTGGGGCGCGGGGCTGCTCGCGCTGACCGGGCTGCTGCTGCGGACCTCCCTCGCGGAGACGCCGCACTTCCGCGAGATGGGCGAACCGGTCAGGCTGCCGCTGCTCGAAGTGGCGCGTGGACACGGCCGGTTGGTCCTGCTGACCGCGGGTGCGCTCGCGGTCGGATACGCCGTCTTCTACGCGGTCTCCACCTGGTCCCTCGCGTACGCGACGGAGCGCCTCGGGGTGGACCGCACGGTGATGCTGGCCTGCATCATGGCGGCCGTCGCGATCATGGGCGCGCTGACCCCGCTCGCGGCGCTGCTGGGCGACCGCTACGGAAGGCGGCCGCTGTGCCTCGTGGGGTGCGCGGCGACAGTGGTCTGGATGTTCCCGATGGTGGCCCTGCTCGGGACCGCCGAGCCGCTGTGGATGTTCGTGGGGTTCCTCGGCGCGATGCTGGCGTTCATCTCGATGTTCGCGGTGATCGCCGCGTACCTGCCGGAACTGTACGAGCCGAGGGTGCGTTGCACGGGCGCCGCGGTCGGCTACAACCTGGGTGGGGTGCTCGGCGGCGCGCTGACCCCGATCGTGGCGACCGCGCTGTCACGCGGTGACAGCCCGCCGTGGGGCGTCGCCGCGTATCTGACCGGGCTCGGGCTGCTGAGTCTGGGCTGTTTCGCGCTGCTGCCCGAGACGGGCCCGCACGCGGTGATGCGGCCGGCGCCCGGGACGGAATCGGAGACGGCCCCCGCGTAGGGGGCCCTCTCGTCGTGCCGCCACGGCCCCTAGGGCCTGGGGTCTTGGGCCCATGGGTACCCCGGGGCCCTTCAGGCTTCGGGGCCCTTCCGGCTTTGGGTCAGGCGCCGATGCTGTCCTTCTCCGGCGCCTCGGCCGCCCCCTGCTTCTTGGCGGCGACGAAGCTGGTGATGGTGGTGATGACCAGCACGCCGCAGATGACACCGAGGGAGACCGGGATGGAGATCTCCGGGACGTGCACCCCGTTCTCGTGCAGGGCGTGCAGCACCAGTTTCACGCCGATGAAGCCGAGGATCACCGAGAGGCCGTAGCTGAGGTGGACCAGCTTCTTGAGCAGTCCGCCGATCAGGAAGTACAGCTGGCGCAGGCCCATCAGCGCGAAGGCGTTGGCGGTGAAGACGATGTACGGGTCCTGGGTGAGGCCGAAGATCGCCGGGATCGAGTCCATCGCGAAGAGCACGTCGGTGGTGCCGATGGCGAGCATGACGACCATCAGCGGCGTCATGATCTTCTTGCCGTTCTTCGCCACGAACAGCTTGGTGCCGTGGTACTTGTCGGCGACGCCGAACTTCTTCTCGACGGACTTCAGGAGGCGGTTCTCCTCGAACTCCTCCTCCTCGTCGCCGGAGCGCGCCTCCTGGATGAGCTTCCAGGCGGTGTAGATCAGGAACGCGCCGAAGATGTAGAAGACCCACGAGAAGTTGGCGATGACCGCCGCGCCGGCCGCGATGAAGATGGCGCGCAGCACGAGGGCGATCAACACGCCGAAGAGCAGCACCCGTTGCTGCAGGTGCGAGGGCACCGAGAACTTCGCCATGATCAGGATGAAGACGAAGAGGTTGTCGACGGAGAGCGACTTCTCGGTGATGAATCCGGCGAAGAACTCACCCGACGCCTGACTGCTGCCGAAGAGCAGCAGACCCACGCCGAAGAGCGCGGCCAGCACGATCCAGACCACGGTCCAGATGCCGGCTTCCTTGACCGATACGTCGTGGGGCTTGCGCCCGATGAAGAAGTCGGCCGCGATCAGGGCGCACAGACCAAGAATGGTCAGCACCCACAAAGTCATTGAAACGTCCACTGCGCCTCCGGCGTCGTACGGCTACTGATCAGCGTCGTCGCTGCCGGAGGTCTCTTCCACCCGGGCGCCTTCCCTCGCACCGCGGGCCGGCGCCCCGGGACCCGTCCCGTGGGTCCGTATTGACGGGAACGCCGCAGTCGGGAGTACTCCCCTCCGCTGGGAGGAAGCCTACCCGAATAACCAAGAGAAGGTAAAGAGATGGGTAAAGAAGAACCAAAAGGCCAGGTGGAGGCGGTTCCTCGCTCATTCTTTCGGCCCAGCCCGAGCCGCCTCAACCCGACGGACGAGGCCGGCTGGGGACAGGCCGCGCGCTAGCGGGGCCAGGCCGCGCGGGCCTCGCCGACCCGGTCGAGCACCTGCTCCAGGACCCGGCTGCCCGACGGCGCCAGCGGCGGCTCGTACGTCCAGGCGTGCCCCACCCACGGGTCGGCGAGGTGGTCTTCGGGGATGGGCGTCAGCCGCAGCAGCGAGCGCCACAACGGGTGCAGCACCGGCCCGTACTCGCTCGCGTCCTCGCGGTCGGCGACCATCAGGAGGTGGACGCCCACCGAGGGGCCCTCGTCGGCCAGGTAGCGCAGCTGGTTCAGGGCGCGGTCGTCGAAGCCGTGCGGAAAGTCGTTGACGATCAGGAGCTGCTCGGCGGTGTCCATGTCGGGCGGCAGGGCGTCGGCGCCCGCTCCGCCCCGGGCCGCCATCTGTACGAGGTCCACCCGCTCGGTGAGCCGCGCCAGCACCTCGGACACGCCCGCGGCGCCCGCGGCGGGCGGCGCGGCCAGCACCCCGGACCGCGTGAGCGGGGCGAGCCGACTCGCGGCCGAGCCCGCGGGATCGATGACATGGACGGCGAACTCATGGGCAGGGTAGACCGCAAGGAGCCGGGCCGCGATCGCCACGGCCGTGTCCACGGCGAGGCCCTTGATCTGCGCGGCATCCATGAACGCGGCCGCCTCGGAGCCGACGCGGCCCGCGTCGATCCACAGGCCCCGTTCCAACGGCAGCCTGACCAGCATCGGGATGCGCAGCTCCGGCCGCTCGGGCAGCCGGACGTCACCGATCCGCAGCGCCATGGGAATCTCCATCGGCACCCGGTAGGCATGCCAGACCGGGTTGTCCCAGCGGGCGTACGCGGGCGGCAGCGCGGGCTCGACGACCTCGGACTCGGCGGTCAGCTGAGCGAGGTCGCGGTCGAGCACCTCCTTGGCCCGTGCGACGAGGTCCTCCCGCTTGGCGTGGGCCTCTTCCCGTGCCTGGTTTCCGGCGGAGCCCAGGCGGCCGCACGGGTCGGACAGGGCCCGGTCCAGCTCCTGCTCCCTGCGCGAGTCCGCGAAGTCGACGGCGCTTCGGAAGGCCGCGACGGCGCGGGCCAGGTCCTCGAACATGCCCCACACCTGGTTGTAGAGCCGCTCGTCCATGGACCAGCCGGCGGCGTCGCCCGCGACCGGACGGGCCGGCTCACCCGGGGCGGCCGCCGGCGCGGCGGAGGGCACCGACGATGGCGGTGGCGGTGGGGTGGTCCGGCGGCGCGGATGCGCATAGCTGATGGGACCGCCGTCGGCGACTCCCTGTTGGGGCGGCACGGCAACGGACGGCTGAGCAACTGACGGCTGGGCGCCGGGTGGCTCGACGTCGGTCCGCGCGGGCCCAGCGCCGGGCGCCGCCCCGGACGCGCGAACGCGGGCGTCGTCGCTCGTACGCGGCGACGGCGCCGCCACGGAGCGGGAGACACCGACCGCGATGGCCTCCTGGACGGCGGTGGCCAGCCGCCCGGCCTCGGGCAGGCCGTGGTCGGCCAGCAGGTCCGCGAGGCCTCCCGCGTACCCCTGGCCGACGGCGCGGATCTTCCATGCGCCTTGGCGGCGGTAGAGCTCCAGGGCCACGACCGCGGACTCCTCGCCGAGGCCCGTGATCGTGTAACTCGCGATCTCCGCGCCGTCGAGGCCGGTGACGGCGACGAAGGGCGCGGCGACGGCGGCGAAACGGCTGGGGCCCGGCGTCCCGAGCGGCAGCGCGAGGAGCACGCCGACCCGGTGCACTCCCTCGCCCAGGGCCTCCAGGTCCACGGCCAAGCGGTGCTCGGCGGCGGCCTGCCGGGAGACCTCGACGCCGGGCAGGGCCGGCGAGCCGGGGTGGGCGACCCGCTCGACGCCGTGCACCCTGCCCTGCTCGTCGCCGAGCGTGGCGCCCGCCACGATCGGGGTGCCGGCCGACACCCGGATTTCCAGTCGGGTCTGGGGCAGGGGGTGGTTCTGTCCCCGTACCAGCTCGGCCGTCATCGCCTCTGTCCCCTCGTCGAGTTGATGGTCGTGCGTGCGCGGTTGTCAGTTGTCCGCTGTCAGCCGTCGATTGTCAGTCGCCGGCTGTCAGCTGTCGGCTGGCAGCTGACGGCTGGCAGACTTCGGCTGTCAGTCGTCGGCTGGCAGACTTCGCTGTCAGTGGCCGACCACTGGTCCCCAACTACCCTTCTCCAACTGTCAGTTACGGACCGTCAGTTGCGGACGGCGATGCATCGGTGGTTGTGATGCAGCTCCCGGCGGCGTCGTGCCTCCGGGAGCTGCGGTGTTTCGTACTACTGCGGTGTCCGTACTGCGGTGCGATCAGAGGTGGGGCAGGATCGCCGGCATCAGGTCCTGGAAGGTGCGTCCGTTGGCCGGGTTGCCGATGGCCGTCATCTGCCAGCCGGCGCCCGCGCGGTGCACCTTGGCCATGATCTGCGCGGTGTACTGGCCGCCGCCGTCCAGCGTGTAGCGGGCCAGCTCCTGGCCGTTCGTCTCGTCGACCAGACGGCAGAAGGCGTTCTGCACCTCCTGGAACGTCTGGCCGGTGAACGAGTTCACCGTGAAGACGATCTGGTCGATGTGGACCGGCACGCGCGCGAGGTCGACCAGGATCGACTCGTCGTCACCGCCCTGGCCCGCACCGCCCACCAGGTTGTCACCGGTGTGCCGGACCGAGCCGTCGTCGCTGACGAGGTGACGGAAGAAGACCACGTCCACGGGCTGCTTGTCGGCGAAGAGCACCGCCGAGGCGTCCAGGTCGATCTCCTGCGTCCGCTTGCCGAACAGACCTCGGCGCGGGGCCGCCTGCCAGCCGAGCCCCATGCGCACCGCGGTCAGGGTGCCGCCACCCTGCTTCTCCAGGCTGATGGCCTGACCCTTGGACAGATTGACCGTCACGCGCTGTCCCCTCTCCCCATGTGTCGTTCTTGATGTGCCTTGACATGCTTTGCGTTGTTGTACGTTCTCGCGCCCGACCCTACGCAGTGACGCGCCCCACGCCACTACGCGGGGGCCTTTTGTGGCGGTGTTGCAACACACCGCGCACGCAAGGGCCCCGCCCCCGCGCCCCGCCCGTCAGGCGAGACCCGCCTCCCTCATCTGACGGAGTTCCTTCTTCAGTTCGCCGACCTCGTCGCGCAGCCGGGCCGCCACCTCGAACTGCAGGTCCGCGGCCGCGGCCCGCATCCGGTCGGTCATCTCCTCGATGATTCCCGCCAGTTCGGCCGCCGGCCGGTCGGTGAGCTCCTTCTTGGCGCCCTTGGCCGTCTTCGCCGCCTTGCCTCCGAGTGCGGGGACCGGCGCTTTGGCGGCCTTCCCCTCCTTGCCCTGGCGGTATCCGGTGCCGAGCAGCTGCTCGGTGTCGACCTCTTCGCGCGCGATGGTCGCGACGATGTCGTTGATCTTCTTCCGCAGCGGCTGCGGATCGATGCCCCTCTCCGTGTTGTACGCGATCTGCTTCTCGCGGCGCCGGTTGGTCTCCTCGATGGCCTTCTCCATCGCCGGGGTGACGCGGTCGGCGTACATGTGGACCTGGCCGGAGACGTTGCGTGCCGCACGGCCGATGGTCTGGATCAGAGAGGTGCCCGAACGGAGGAAGCCCTCCTTGTCGGCATCGAGGATCGCCACCAGGGAGACCTCGGGCAGGTCGAGGCCCTCACGGAGCAGGTTGATGCCGACCAGGACGTCGTACTCGCCGGCCCGCAGTTCGCGCAGGAGCTCGATGCGGCGCAGCGTGTCGACGTCGCTGTGCAAGTAGCGCACCTGGATGCCCAGTTCGAGGAAGTAGTCGGTGAGGTCCTCGGCCATCTTCTTGGTCAGGGTGGTGACCAGGATGCGCTCGTCCTTCTCGGTGCGCTGCCGGATCTCGTGCACCAGGTCGTCGATCTGCCCCTCGGTGGGCTTGACCACGACCTCCGGGTCGACCAGGCCGGTCGGGCGGATGATCTGCTCCACGAAGCCGTCGCCGCGGGACAGTTCGTACTTGCCGGGGGTGGCCGACAGGTAGACGGTCTGGCCGATGCGGCCCAGGAACTCCTCCCACTTCAGCGGCCGGTTGTCCAGCGCGGAGGGCAGCCGGAAACCGTGGTCGACGAGGGTGCGCTTGCGGGAGGCGTCGCCCTCGTACATCGCGCCGATCTGCGGCACCGTCACGTGCGACTCGTCCAGGACCAGCAGGAAGTCCTCGGGGAAGTAGTCGATCAGGGTGTTGGGCGCGGTGCCGGGGTCGCGGCCGTCGAAGTGCATCGAATAGTTCTCGACGCCCGAGCAGCTGCCGATCTGGCGGAGCATCTCCAGGTCGTACGTGGTGCGCATGCGCAGCCGCTGCGCCTCCAGGAGCTTGCCCTGCTTCTCCAGCTCCGCCAGGCGCTGCTCCAGCTCCTTCTCGATGCCGTTGACGGCCTTCTCCATGCGCTCCGGGCCGGCCACGTAGTGGCTCGCCGGGAAGACGTACAGCGACTGGTCCTCGCTGATGATCTCGCCGGTGATCGGGTGCAGGGTGGAGAGGGCCTCGATCTCGTCCCCGAACATCTCGATGCGGACGGCCAGTTCCTCGTACACCGGGAAGATCTCGATGGTGTCGCCGCGCACCCGGAAGGTGCCGCGGGCGAACGCCACGTCGTTGCGGGTGTACTGGATGTCGACGAAGCGGCGCAGCAGCTGGTCGCGGTCGATTTCGTCGCCGACCTTCAGCTGCACCATGCGGTCGACGTACTCCTGCGGGGTGCCCAGGCCGTAGATGCAGGAGACGGAGGCGACCACGATCACGTCACGGCGGGTCAGCAGGGAGTTGGTCGCGGAGTGGCGCAGCCGCTCGACCTCCTCGTTGATCGAGGAGTCCTTCTCGATGTAGGTGTCCGACTGCGGGACGTACGCCTCGGGCTGGTAGTAGTCGTAGTACGACACGAAGTACTCGACGGCGTTGTTGGGCAGCAGCTCACGGAACTCGTTCGCCAGCTGGGCGGCCAGCGTTTTGTTCGGCGCCATGACGAGGGTGGGGCGCTGGAGCTTCTCGATCATCCAGGCAGTCGTCGCCGACTTTCCGGTGCCGGTGGCGCCGAGCAGGACGACGTCCTTCTCACCTGCGCGGATGCGCTTCTCCAGCTCGGCGATGGCCGCCGGCTGGTCACCGCTGGGCTGGTAGGGACTGACGACCTCGAAGGGCGCCACCGTACGTTCGATCTTGGAAACGGGCCGCATGCAACCACCGTACGACCCGCCACTGACAACCGCGGTCCGATCGGGTTCCCGTCACCAGTCGTGCGGCGACGCGGAGCCTTCGCGCGGTGGCTCGGACGCCGCCCAGCTGGTGCGTTCCGGGAAGGACGGGCGGTGCCTGGGGGTGGGGATCTGGCGCGGCGGGCGCTTTTGCCAGTCCGGCTTGCCCATGACCACGAGGGGGTCGAACATCACGACCACGCCGGCCAGGACCAGGAAGGCGACGGGTCCGATCAGCATGGGTGCGAGCAGGGCGGCGGGCGACTCACCGCCGCTGGACGTTCCGGTGGCGCCGCCGTGGAGCTGGACGCTGAGTGCGGCCATGCCGGTGTAGTGCATGCCGCTGACCGCGACGCCCATGACGAGGCTGGCCACCAGGCTCGCCATGAACCCGTGCACGGAGACGGCCGCCCAGAGGGCGGCCGTGGCGGCCACCACGGCGATCACCACGGAGATGCTGACGACGAAGGTGTTGTACTCGAACTCTCCGTTCATCTTGATCCCGGCCATGCCCAGGTAGTGCATGGTGGCGACGCCGAGCCCGGTGATGGTGCCGCCGGTGACCAGGGCCATGGGGGTGGCGCCCCGGTAGCCGACGATGAAGATGCCGATGCCGACCATGACGATCGCCACGACGAGGCTGGCGAAGGTGATGCCGCGGTCGTAGCCCAGCGGCACCGCGTGGACGCTGAAGCCCATCATCGCGATGAAGTGCATGGTCCAGATGCCCGAGCCTATGGACGTGGCGCCGAGCGCGAGCCAGGCGGCCTTGAAGGAGCGCCCGCTCAGCACGGACCGTGCGGTGCAGCGCAGCCCGAGCGCTCCGCCTAGACAGGCCATGATGAACGCCGCCACCGGCGTCACCAGGCCATAGCTGAATCCGTCGACCGTCCCGTGCATACGCGTGTGCCCTTCACCCCGTACCGACTGAAGAGGCCCTACTCCTGTTGCGGCCCTGGTTCGGGGCGACATTAGGGCTCGCCGCGCGACAGGCAAACATTTTCCGGGCAATTTATCGACTCCGGGCGCTCGGGGCGTTCCCCTCTGGGGGGATCTGTTCGCTTTGGCACCGCCTTCGTGGCTTCCCTGGCGGACGGGGCGCTGGTGTCAGCGGACGGGCTGTGCCGTCGGCGGGCGGGGTTTCGGTGCCGGCGGGCGGGGCCGCGTTGTCAGTGGGCGGTCGTACCGTGGTCGGCATGGACAGCGATGCGCAGTTCGTCGAGTGGACCGTGGTCGGCAGTGACATCGGTCCGCTGCTCCTGGCCGCGACGGGCCAGGGTCTGGTGAACGTGGTGTTCCATGCCGACGAAGCGGTACGGGCCCGTGCCGTGCGGGCCCTGGCCGCCCGGTTCGGCACGGAGCCCGCCCCGGCCGTGCCCGGCCGCGCGGGCCCTCTGGAGGAGCCCATACGCCAGATCGGGGCGTACTTCGACGGCCGGCTGCGCGAATTCACGCTGCCGCTCGACTGGTCGCTCGCGTCCGGATTCAATCGGCAGGTGTTGCGCGAGCTCGCGGCCGGGGTGCCGTACGGCACGGTGGTGGGCTACGGCGATCTGGCAGGCCGGGTCGGCCAGCCCGGGGCGGCGCAGGCGGTGGGCGCGGCCATGGGGGCGAACCCGCTGCCCGTGGTGGTGCCCTGTCACCGCGTGGTGGAGAGCGGCGGCGGCCTGGGCGGGTTCGGCGGCGGCCTGGAGACCAAGCGACAGCTGCTCGCGCTCGAAGGGGTGCTGCCGCAGCCTCTGTTCTGAGAGGCGCCTCTGTCCCGAGCGGCGCCTCTGTTCCGAGCGGCGTCACTGGTCTGGGCGCTGCCCCCGCCCCTGCCCCCCGCCCCCGGCCTCCAGCGCAGGGGCCTACGAGCTGATCTGGTAGACCTTGCGGAGCGTCTCGTGCACGGTCCAGGTGGTGCGGTCGCCTTCACGCAGCACGCAGGCGTCGCCGGGCCCGAGCTCAAGGGTGGCGCCTCCGGCCACCTCGACGGTGGCGCGCCCGCTGACCACCACGAAGAGTTCGTCGGCCTCGGTATCGGTGACCACGCCCGGAGTGATCTGCCAGATGCCCCGGATCTGCTTGCCGTCCGGCGACTCCCACAGCACCTTCCCCGTCACCTCGGGGCTGCCGGAGACGATCTGGGCCGGATCGAGCGGCTCGGGTTCCAGTGCGGCGTCGGACACGCGCACGGCGAAGGATGCGGGGCCCTGGGGGTTGTGGCCTGCGGGGGCGGTGGCGTCGTCCATGGTGCTCATGGCCGCTCAATCTAGCCGCGCCCGGCCGGGGCTTCGAGCGACACCGCGACCCGCTCCGGGCGCCCCGGCGCGACACACTGTCGAGCGGCCTCCGGTCGGCCCCGCCGGACACGCCGGACGCGTTTATCCGCCCTCCGGGCGCGCCAGGGATGGGACATGTCCTGTGACGACGTACGTGACGCGCGCGAGATCACCGATGTCACCGAGATCTCGAAGGAAGTACGGACCGCCCTGGAAGAGGGCCGCCCCGTGGTGGCCCTGGAGTCGACGATCATCTCGCACGGCCTCCCCCGGCCATGCAATCTGCGGGTCGCCCAGGAGCTGGAGCAGCTGGTTCGGGCCGGGGGTGCCGTTCCCGCGACGATCGCCGTGCTCGACGGGCGTCCCCGGGTGGGCCTGGACAAGGGGCAGTTGGAGCGCGTGGCCCATGACGAGCTGCGCAAGCTCGGCCACCGTGATCTGCCGATGGCGCTGGCGACGGGGGTCAGCGGGGCGACGACGGTGTCGGCCACCGCGTTCCTGGCCGAGCGGGCGGGGCTGCGCGTCTTCGCCACGGGCGGCCTCGGCGGCGTACACCGCGAGTGGGACCGCACTCAGGACGAGTCGGCGGATCTTCGGCTGCTCGCGACGACGCCGATCGCGGTGGTGTGCGCGGGCGTGAAGTCGATCCTCGACGTGCCGGCCACGCTCCAGCGCCTGGAGACGCTCGGGGTCCCGGTCGTCGGATACGGCACCGACCGCTTCCCCGGGTTCTACCTGTCGAGTTCGGGCGAGCCCGTCGACTGGACGGTGCGGACGCCTCGGGAGGCGGCGGACGTCCTGCGGGCCCATCGCTCGCTCGCGCTCGGCTCGGCGGTCATCGTGGCCAATCCGGTGCCGGAGGCGGAGCAGCTCGATCCCCGGCTGCACGACGAGGTGCTCGCCTCGGGTCTCGCCGCCTGCCGCGCCCAAGGGATCACGGGGCAGGCGGTCACTCCCTTCCTGTTGGCCCATCTCGTCGAGCACACGCAGGGCGCGTCCCTGGAGGCCAATGTGGCGGCCGTACGCGGCAACGTGCGGCTCGCGGCGGAGATCGCGGCAGCGCTGTGAGCGGAGCGGGTGGTGCCGAGGCGGGCCGTGGCCGTGCCGCGGGCGGGCTCCTGGTGGTCGGGGACGTCGTGACCGACGTGGTCGCCCGGTACCGCGGACCGCTCAGTACCGCCAGCGACACCGCGGCCGACATTGTTACGGTGGCGGGCGGCGCGGGCGCCAACGCGGCGTGCTGGGCGGTTCATTCGGGCTTACCGGACGTACGGCTGCTCGCCCGGGTCGGCCGGGACGCCGCCGCTTGGCACGATCTGCGGTTGCGTCGCGCGGGTGTGCGCCCCTTGCTGGTCCAGGACGCCGACACGCCGACGGCGACCGTGATCTCCCTGGTCGACGCCGCCACGGCGGAGCGGACCTTCCTCACGGACAGTGGCGCGGTGCATCATCTGGGCCCCGCCGACTGGTCCCCCGCCCTCCTCGACGGCGTCGCCCACCTCCATCTGTCGGGCTATCTCCTGTTCGCCGACCGGAGCCGCCAACTCGCTCTGCTGGCGCGGGATTCGGCCAGGGGCGCCGGCGTCAGCGTGAGCGTCGACCCGGCGTCGTCGGGCTTCCTCGCCGATCTCGGCGTCGAACGGTTCCTTGCCGCGGCCGAGGGCGCGGACGTCCTGCTGCCCAACGCGCAGGAGGCGACGTACCTGACGGGCCTGCCCGAACCCGCCGACGCGGCGGCCAAGTTGAGCAGGCTGTTCCCCTTGGTGGCGGTAACGCTCGGTTCGGCCGGCGCGCTGGTGGCCGCGGCCGGGGAGGTCGTCGCGAGGGTGCCGGCGCCGAGGGCGCGGGCCCTGGACTCCACGGGTGCCGGCGACGCCTTCACCGGCGGTTTTCTCGCCGCCCGTCTGCTGGGGGCGTCCCCGGTGCGGGCCGCGGAGGCGGGGTGCCGGGCCGGGGCGCTGGCGGTGGGCGCGGTGGGAGGGCGGCCGCTGTCGAGGGAGTAAGGGAGTAGAGGACGGCGGCCCTTACTGGCGCCCCGTCCACTGGCCCCCGTCCACTGGGCCCCGTCTGCTGTTCACCCGTCTACTGTTCCCCCTTCGCCTCCCAGGCCGGATGGCGAGGGTCGTCCACCCGCACCACGACATCGGCCACGTCCGTCGGCCGCACCTCGGACTCGTAGCGTTCGAGAGCGGTGAGCGTCCAGCGGGCGTCCTCCTCCGTTCTGCGGCGCAGCGCGTGGGGCGCGAGGCGCAGGTGCACGGTGAGGTCGAGGGGGAACCAGCGGCCAAGGAGCATCGGGCCGTGCACGATCAGCACCCCGCCCTCCGGGAGGACTTGGTAGGGGCTCCGGGTTGCCCGGTCGGTCACCGGGTCCCACAGGTCGGACAGCACCCGTCCGGTGCCGCCGGGGTCCAGCGGCCCGAAGACCTCCCGCCACAGCGCGCCGGTGTCGAACCAGCCGTCGTAGTACGTGTCCGGGTCCTGATGTCCGTATTCGTAGCGGAGCGACGCGGGTCGCAGGAAGCCCTCGGTGGAGACGTCGAGCACCGACCTGCCGCCCAGCCGGAGCGACTGCGCGAGGCGTTGCGCGAGCTCTCCGGTGCGGGCCGCGGGGGCCCCGTCGATGCCGACGCGCAGCCAGGAGCCGCCATCGGCGGGCTTCAGACGCATGGCCCGCTCGGCGAGGGCGTCGGTCAGCCGTTCCCAGGTGATCGCTTCGAATCGCACGCTTCCATCATGCGTGGTCGGGGTGGGTGCGGGTGCGCGGCCTGGAGTGCGCCGCGGTGTCGGCGCCCCAAGGGGACGTGCGGGAGCGGCCGTTGGCGACTGGAAGCCACGATTCGTGCGGCGGCCGCGTGATCGGTAGGGTGCCAGGTCACGACCGCACCCAGTTCGATCCATGGGCCGGTCAGGGCTCTGCCGCGGTTGTGGCACCTCCACGACTTCCGTGCCGATCTCTGCCTCAGCCCGGCCCCGGTACGACCGGGGCGGTCTCCACGGCGGGGCAGTCGGGCCCCTGCCGACGGGTCAGGAGGAACGAGTGGCACGGATCATCGCCGAGGTCTCGCGGACGTTCAACGAATTTCTTCTGCTGCCCAATCGCACACGGGCAGGCTGTTCGCCCTCGACGGTGGGGCTGAGCACGCCGCTGGTCCGGCACGTCGTGGGTGAGCGGCCGGCCATCGAGCTGCATGTGCCGTTCACGTCCGCGATCATGCAGGCCGTCAGCACGCCGGAACTCGCGATCGCCCTCGCCCGCAACGGCGGTCTCAGCTTCCTGCACCACAACCGTCCGATCCAGGATCACGTCGCGGCGGTCTGCCAGGTCAAGAACGCCAAGGCCACAGCGGTGGACGGCGCCGGGCGTCCGCGGGTCGGCGCGGGCGTCAACACCCACGACTACCGAGAGCGCGTGCCGGCGCTCGCCGAGGCGGGCGTGGACGCGTTGTGCTTCGACTCCTCCGACGGCTACAGCGACTGGCAGGCGGAGGCTCTGGCCTGGGTGAAGAAGCACTATCCCGAGATCGCGGCGGGCGGCGGCAATGTGGTCGACGGCGAGGCGTTCACCTTCCTCGCCGAGGCGGGGGCGGACTTCGTCAAGGTCGGTGTGGGCGGCGGCTCCATCTGCATCACCCGCGACCAGAAGGGGATCGGCCGCGGTCAGGCGAGCGCGGTGCTGGATGTCGCGGCGGCGCGGGACGCCTTTCGCGAGCGGACCGGCGAGTACGTGCCGATCTGTTCCGACGGCGGCCTCGTCCACGACTACCACGTGGCGCTGGCCCTGGCGATGGGGGCGGACTTCGTCATGATGGGGCGCTACTTCGCACGCTTCGACCAGGCGGCCGGCGCGAAACTCCCCACGCGGGACGGCTTCGTGAAGGAGTACTGGGGGGAGGGCTCGAACCGCGCCCGTAACTGGCGGCGCTACGGGCAGGGCGGTCAGGGGCTCCTCTTCGAGGAGGGCGTGGACGGTTACGTTCCCTACGCGGGCGACCTCGACGAAGGGCTCGCCCTGACCATCGCCAAGCTCAAGACCACGATGGTCTCCTGCGGTTCCACGACGCTGGCGGAGTTCCGCTCATCGGCCCGCCTGACGCTCGTTTCCGACCAGAGTTTCCAGGAGAGCCACGCCAACGTCACGCTGCGGGACACCGCGTCGACGGCCGTCTGAACGGAGTACTGGGCGGAGCGCGTGGTCACCTGCGTCAACTTGGCCTGTTCCAGAGGCGGTTGAGCGGGGAATCAGGAAGGGAAAGGGAGGGAGCCGGCGAGGCCGGACAGAGAAGAGAAGGTCCCGGGGGCGGACGCGGGCAAGGAGGCTGCCGCCATTCTCGTCATTGAACCCCGGCGCCACCACCGCTGCGCCGACTGCGATAGCGGACCGTTGCGCCGTCTCGTCCTGGAGTCGGGCTCGCCGCGCTGTCTTGACTGTTCGGACCTGGGGCACTTGGTGTTCCTGCCACGCGGCGACACCGCGCTCACCCGCCGCGCGCGGGCGGGCAGTTCGCTCTCGGCCGTCGTGGTCCGCTTCAACCGGCGCCGACGGCGCTACGAGCGGCAGGGCGTGTTCGTCGAAGAACGCGCCCTCGCCGCCGCCGAGGCCGCCTGTCTTGCCGACGGCGAGGCGCGTGCTCGGCGGCGCGCCCGCGATGCCGAGCGGCGGGCAGCCGAGGACGTCCGGTTCACCGCGGCCTTGACGGGCGAGATCCTGCGGCTCTTTCCGAGGTGTCCGGCCGGGCGTGCCCGCGAGATCGCCGAGCACGCCTCGGTGCGCGGCAGCGGGCGGGTGGGGCGGTCGGCGGCGGGCAGGGCGCTGGACGAGACGGCGGTGACGCTGGCCGTACGCGCCTCCGTTCGCCATCTGGATACGGAGTACGACGCGCTGCTCATGGCCCGGGTGCCGCACAACCGGGCGCGGGTCAGGGTGGCCGCCGCGATCGACGCCGTTCTGGCCGCGTGGTCGCTGCCGCAGCCGACGCCGTCGGCCCCCTCGACGCCCTCAGCACCCTCAGCACCCTCAGCACCCTCAGCGCCCTCAGCGCCCTCAGCGCCCGGCAAGGTAGCCTCCATGGTCGCGGAAGGCAATCCTCCGGATACGTAAGAATTCCATTCACTCACACTTCTTTCGCATAGAAAGATTCCCTTCCAGGGCTCGGGCAGGCAGGATGGCTGCGCTCGACTCAAGCCGTCCGTCCCCGCCACCCCAGGCGGGCCCACGCCCAAGGCGAGGTAACAGCCGATGCCGAAGCCGGCCACCGCGGAAACCGACGCACCTGAGCGACTCGCCCCGTCGCTCGACGAGGCGCCCCTGCGCCCCTTTCACCTGCGGGTGACGGCGACAACGTTCGGGGCGAACTTCTCCGACGGCTATGCGCTGGGCATGATCGGCGCGGTCCTCGCCACCCTCACCGACGCCCGGCACCTGTCGGGCGTCTGGCAGGGCCTGCTGGGCGCCTCCGCGCTGATCGGACTGTTCTTCGGCAGCATCGTGCTCGGTCGCGTCGGCGACATCATCGGCCGCCAGAAGCTGTACATCTACAACTTCGTCCTGATCACCGTGGCCTCCGCCCTTCAGCTCTGGGCCCGCGATCCGGCGCTCCTGTTCACCCTGCGCCTGCTCATCGGCTTCGGGCTCGGCGCCGACTACGCGGTGGGTCCGACGATGCTGTCGGAATTCGCACCCCGCAGGCTCCGGGGCGTGCTCCTGGGCTCCCTGACCGTGATGTGGACCGTCGGATACGTCATCGCGGGCATCCTCGGCACCTACCTCGGCAAGTCCGAAGGCGCCGCCTACCTGCTGCTCGCCTCCGGGGCAATCCCCGCGCTCGTGGTGCTGCTCCTGCGCATCGGTACGCCGGAGTCACCGAGCTGGCTCATCAGTCAGGGCAGGGTCGAGGAGGCGCGGGCCATCGCCCGGAGGTATCTGAAGTCGGAGCTCGGCCCCGCCGAGGCCGCCCCGGCCCGGCACCACGCGGGTGCGACCGCCGCGTACCGGGAGCTCTTCTCCCCCGGTCAGGCCCGGCGCACCTGGTTCGGCACGGTGTTCTACAGCGCGCAGGTGCTCCCCTACTTCGCGATCTACACCTTCATGCCGACCATTCTGGCCGCCCTGAACGTCCCCGACCCCGACCTGCAAAACCTGCTGCTCAACCTGTTCCTGCTCGCCGGCGGCATCATCGGGCTCTGGTTCCTGCAGAAGACCGGGCGCCGCCCCTTGACGATCGTCACGTTCGGCGTGATGACGGCGGCGCTGGCGCTGATGGGCGCCTTCGCCCACGCCTCGACGACCGCCCTCATGATTCCCTTCCTCGTCTACACCTTTGTGATGGCCGGCGCTTCAAACCTCACGCAGGTGTATCCGGCCGAGCTCTACCCGACGCATCTGCGCGCCACCGGCGTGGGCTTCCTCAACGGCACGAGCCGTATCGCTTCGGCCGTCGGCACGTTCATCCTGCCGGTCAGTCTGGAACACCTCGGGCTGAGCGGCTCGATGTACTGGCTGGCGGCGGTTCTACTGGCGGGCATGCTGGTGTCGCTCGCGTGGGCCCCGGAGACGCGGGAGTCGGTGACCACTTCGGGCGGCTGACGGCACGCTCGTGGGTATCCCTCCCCCATGACGACCGCGCCGCACCGTCCCCTGCTGCTCCTCGACGTCGACGGCCCCCTCAACCCGTACGCCGCCCGCCTGGCCCAACTGCGCGGCTACCGCGCCCACCGGCTCCACCCGGCGATCTGGCTCGCGCGCCAGGCCCCGGGCTCCCGCTCCCACCGACGGGGCCTGCGCGTCCGGCTCAATCCGGCGCACGGGCCCCGGCTCCGTTCGCTGCCCTACGAACTCGCCTGGGCCACCACCTGGATGAACGAGGCGAACGAGATGATCGCCCCCGCCATCGGCCTCCCGCCCGACCTCCCCTTCATCGCCTGGCCCGAGCTCTTCGCCACCGACCCGGACGGCCTGTACTGGAAGACCAGGCCCCTGCTGAAATGGGCGGCGGGACGCCCGTTCGCCTGGGTCGACGACATGATCACCGATCTGGACGAGACCTATGTGCGCGACCACCACGACGCGCCCGCACTGCTGGTGCGCGTGCATCCGCGACGCGGTCTGCGGGAGGCCGATTTCACCACGCTGACCCGGTGGGCGACGACGGTCTTGACCGAAGAGCGCCCATTACCGTGATCGCCGGTCACCCCGACCAGTAGGCTGAATTCGCGCTCTTGGGGAGAGCAACAACTTTCCGTGAACAGAGGGCAGTTCGGCCATGCCCGTGCAGCCCTCCATCCCGTGGGGGGATCTCATATGCAGGAAATGGTCAAGGGTGCCAACGTCGCCCTGTCCGCGCTGAGCGAGAACGCCGGCTCCGTCATCGTCAGCCTGAGCTGGAGCAGCCCGAACGGCGAGGGTGACGCCGATGTCTCCGTGCTGCTGCTCGGCGCGAACGGAAAAGTGCGCGACAACGCGGACTTCTTCTTCTACAACAACCCGGCCGCGGCCGACGGCACGGTGCAGCTCCTCGGCGCCACACCGACCGAGAACGGCACCGAGGACCGAATTCGGCTCGATCTGACCGCGATTCCCGGCGATGTCGACCGGGTCATTGTGGCGGCCAGCCGCCACCGCAGGGCCCATTTCGGGGAGTTGGAGAACATCCGCCTGGTGGTGACGGACGGCTCGGGCGACGGGCTGCTCGGCTTCTCCATCGACGGGGCGAGCACGGAGAGCGCGTTCGTCTTCGGCGAGGTCTACCGGCGCGGGGACGCATGGAAGTTCCGGGCCATCGGCCAGGGCTACGACTCCGGACTCGCAGGGCTGGCCACCGACTACGGCATCGAGATCGACGAGGACGACGAGCAGGACGGCGACGGGCCCGGCGGTGCGGGTGAAGGGGTGGAGGCCGCCGAGATCCCTGAGGTTTCTGAGGTGGCTGTTGTGGCCGTGGAGACCGTTGTGGCCGATGTCTCCGGCGCCACCGGTGAGGCAGCTGTCGAGGCCAGGGCGACAACCACCGTACCGGCTGGTGCAGTTGAGGTGGCAGTGTCGGCCTCGGCCACGGTGCCTGCCCAGAGCGGCTCCGAGCCGGCCGCCACGGAACCGGCCTCCGCCCCTGCCCCTGCCGCCGCGCGCCGCCTGCGTACGGCCAAGAAGAAGGTCACGCTGCCCAGGGCGTCCAAGGCCTCCCTCGCGGAGAACGACACGTGGCGCGCCGCGCGGCTGTTCCCCGCGTCCTCGCTGAAGAGCGACCGGGAACGCGAGATGCGGGCGACGTCCGTGCTGCTGGCGGTGATGACCCAGGTGCCCGAGTTCGGACGCCGGCTCACCGCCGCGTTCGGCGCGCCCACCGGGCGGATGGAGGCCTTCACCGAGGTCTCACTCCCGCACGGCGACAGCCCCAAGCGGCCCGACGGCGTCATCCGCGTGGAACGCGCGGGGAAGCTGTGGACCGCGCTCGTCGAAACCAAGACCAACGGCAACGCGCTCAAGGACGAGCAGATCCAGGCGTACATGGACATCGCCGCCCGGCGGGGCTACGAGGCGGTCATCACCCTGTCCAACGACGTGGCCCTGGAGGGAAGTTCCCTGGTCGAGGTGAAGACCGACGGGCGGCGTAAGCACAAGGTCGCGTTGTGGCACCTGTCCTGGGCCGAGGTGACGCACCAGGCACAGCTCCTCATCCGCCACGAGGGCGTACGCAACGAGGCGCACGCCTGGCTGCTCCAGGAATTGCTGCACTACCTCCAGCACGACAACTCCGGCTGCCACGGCTTCCAGAACATGGGCCCGGCGTGGGTGCCGGTGCGCAATGGAATCGACGAGGAGACCCTGACGCCGGGCGACCCGCGGTCCGTGCAGGTCGTCGAGAGCTGGGAGCGGCTGATCCGCCAGGTCTGTCTGCGGCTCGGCGGTGAGCTCGGCGCGAAGGTGGTGCCCGTGCAGCGGGCTCGGCGCGGCACCGACCCCCAGTCGCGCCGGGCCGAACTGGCACACCGCCTCTGCGTGGACGGGCAGCTCCGGGCGGAGATCCGGGTCGAGGGTGCGCCCGGGGTGCTGGGTGTCGTCGCCGACCTGCGGATGGGGCGGCTCAGGACGTCCATCGAGATCCCGGCCCCCGAGCAGGGCTATCCGCTCTCCTGGGTGAAGCGCCTGATGAGGCAGCTCGCCGAGGCGCCGGCCGATCTGCATGTGCAGACCCTGCTCGAAGGGGACGGGGTCGGTCCGCGCGGCACCCTGGAGAAGTTGCGCCCCGAGCCCGGGGACCTGCTCCCGAAGGGGTCGGAGGGGATCACTGGATTCCGCCTGTCGCTCTCCAAGAGCGTGGGCCATACGCGCGGCAATGCCGAGACCGGGTTCATCCGCGGTGTCGACGCGGCGGTCGACGTGTTCCACTCCCATGTGGTGACACGCCTGGAGCGGCCCCGCCCGGCGCAGCGCAGGGCGACGGCACCCGGCACGGCCGCCTGACCCGGCTGTCTGACCCGCCGCCTGACCCAGCTGGGGCCGTGCCCCGGCCGGCCCGGTGGCGCCTCGCTCGCCCGTGAACGTCAGCCGAGGCGGGTGGTGAGCGCGCCCACCGGGTCGGCGTCGGGGCTGCCCCGGGGCCACCAGTCGTCCCGGCCCGGGTCCGACTCGTAGCCGTACCAGAGCCCGTCGCGGCCGTAGCGGAGCTGGGTGCTGGGGGTGGACAGGCGGTTGCGGCTGGGCCGGAAACCGGGGAACCCGGCGGCGCTCAGGGCCGGGCGGGCCCGGTCGAAGGGGCCGGCCGGCGGGTCCCAGGGGGATTCGAGGACGGCGAGCGCCTCGATGCCGCCCTGGCGCCAGGCGGCCACCGCGCGCGCGAGATCCGTGGGGGTGCGGTCGGTGGCGCGGGTCAAGGCGGTGTAGAGGGCGCGGGTGGCGGAGGTGAGCCCGGAGCCGGGATGTGCCGCGGCCAGGCGCACCGCGTCCTGCCAGGTGGTGAGCGGGGCGATCGGATCCTGCCCGGTGGTGAGCAGGGTGTGGGCGCGGATGGCCGCCTCCGTGGCGAGGAGGTCGAGCGAAAGGGGGTCGGGGCCACCGGCCACCGCGGGGAACGCGGGCGGATGTCCCGGACGCGACGGCAGGGGGAACGGCGGCGGCAGCGGCGGCCTGGTGCGCGGCTGGACCGCGGAGCGGGCCTGGACGGTGGGGAGTTGAGGCAGCGGGGCGCTCCGCTCCACGGCCATACGGGCGGCATTGCGCCGGGTGAGCGCGGCCAGGAGCTCCTGCTCGCCGCGCCCGCGCATCAGCAGCAGCACGAACGGGTCCTCGTCCAGGAGGCGGGCCGTCTGGTAGCAGAGAGCCGCCGCGTGCTTGCAGGGGTAGCCGTCGTCGGGACACGAGCAGTCGGGGATCAGGTCGCCGGAGGCGGGCAGCAGGGCCGCCTCGTCGGCCAGGGCGTGCGGCAGATCCTTGTCCAGGAGGGCGGCGATGTGAGCGGGTGCCTGCGCCGCGGTGTCGAGGAACTCCTCCCACGCCTGGTCGGGCAGGGTACGCAGCCGCAGTTCCGTCCGGTAGGGGCGGGGCCGGGAGCCGTGGACGTAGGCGGTGATGCGGCCGGGCGTGACAGTGATCGCGTCGACGTGACCGGACTGCGCGTAGGCATGGCCGCGCGCCAGCCGGCCGGCGTCGAGGGCCAGCTCCTCCAGGGCCTCCACCCAGGCATCGCCCCACCAGGTGCCGGTCCGCTCGGTGCGGGCGCCGAGCGCGGGGTAGGTGCGCCGGCGGTCGTCGTGGCGGGGGGTGCGCAGGGAGGGGCCGGCGGGGCGGGCGGCGGTCATGTGGCTCTCCGCAGGGAGATCAGGTCGGCCAGTTCGCGGTCGGTGAGTTCGGTCAGGGCGCTCTCCGAGGAGCCGAGGACGGCGTCGGCGAGGCGGCGTTTTTGTTCCAGCATCTCGGCGATGCGCTCCTCGACGGTGCCCTCGGCGATCAGGCGGTGGACCTGGACCGGCTGGGTCTGGCCGATGCGGTAGGCGCGGTCGGTGGCCTGTTCCTCGACCGCCGGGTTCCACCAGCGGTCGTAGTGGATGACATGGCCGGCGCGGGTGAGGTTGAGGCCGGTGCCCGCGGCCTTGAGGGAAAGGATGAACACGGGCACCTCGCCGGTCTGGAAGGCGTCGACGAGGCGGTCCCGCTCGGCCACCGGGGTTCCTCCGTGGAGCAGTTGGGAGGGCACGCCGCGTGCGGTGAGGTGGCGGGAGAGCAGCCGGGCCATCGCGACGTACTGGGTGAAGACGAGGACCGAGCCGTCCTCGCTGACGATGGTGTCCACGAGCTCGTCGAGCAGGGCCAGTTTGCCCGAGCGGGCCGCGAGACGCGGTGACTCCTCCTTCAGGTACTGCGCGGGGTGGTTGCAGATCTGCTTGAGGGCGGTGAGCAGCTTCATGACCTGGGCGCGCCGTGCGATGCCTTCGGAGGCCTCGACGGCGGCCATCACTTCGCGGACCACCGCCTCGTAGAGGGCGGCCTGTTCGCGTGTCAGCGGCACGGGGTGGTCGGTCTGGGTCTTGGGTGGCAGCTCGGGCACGATGCCCGGGTCGGACTTCTTCCTCCTGAGGAGGAAGGGCCGCACCAGGCGGGCGAGGCGGTCCGCCGCGTCGTCGTCCTCGCCGTTCTCCACCAGGCGGGCGTGCCGGGCCCGGAACGCCTTGAGGGGGCCGAGCAGGCCGGGGGTCGTCCAGTCGAGCAGCGCCCACAGCTCGGAGAGATTGTTCTCCACCGGGGTGCCGGTGAGCGCGATCCGGGCGGGGGCGGGGATGGTGCGCAGCGCCTTGGCGGTGGCGGAGAACGGGTTCTTGACGTGTTGCGCCTCGTCGGCGACCACCATGTTCCAGGCGCGGGAGGCGAGTTGGGGCGCGCTGGTGCGCATGGTGGCGTACGTGGTGAGGACGAAGCCGCCTTCGCCGCTCCGCGTTTCCAGGGTGCGGCTGCTGCCGTGGAAGCGGTGCACGGGGACGCCCGGCGCGAAGCGGGCGATCTCGCGCTGCCAGTTGCCGAGCAGCGAGGCCGGGCAGATCACCAGGGTGGGCTCGCGGCGGGCGCGCCGCAGGTGCAGGGCGATCACGGTGATCGTCTTGCCGAGGCCCATGTCGTCGGCGAGGCAGCCGCCGAGGCCCATGGAGGTCATCATGGACAGCCAGGCCAGGCCGCGCAGTTGGTAGTCGCGGAGCGTCGCGTCGAGGCCCGCCGGCTGTTCGGCCGTCGCGGGCCCTTCCAGGAGGCGGTCGCGGAGCACCGCGAGCGCCCCGGTCGGGACCGCCTCGACGGTCTCGCCGTCGACGTCGGCGGTGCCGGTGAGGGCGACCGACAGGGCGTCCACCGGGTCGAGCAGGCCCAGGTCCCGCTTTCTGGCCTTGCGGACGAGCTCGGGGTCGGCGACCACCCATTGGTCGCGCAGGCGCACGATCGGGCGGTGGGACTCGGCGAGCACGTCCATCTCGGCGTTGGTGAGGGGTTCGCCGCCGAGCGCCAACTGCCAGTTGAAGGAAAGGAGTTCCTCGGCATCGAAGAAGGAGGTGCCGTCGGTGGCCGAGCCTGGTGCCGGGCGCACGACGGCGGTGGCGCTGAGCGTGCGGGCCAGCTCGCGCGGCCAGTGGACGGTGACGCCCGCCGCGGCCAGCCGTGCCGACGCCTCGCCGAGCAGCTCGTACAGCTCGGCCTCGGTGAGGGGCAGGACGTCGGGGACGCTGCGCTCCAGGAGCAGCCCGAGCGGTGGCCAGACGCGGGAGGCGCGGCGCAGCGCGAGCAGCGCGTCGATCCGGGCACGCGGACCGAAGGCGTCAACTCCGTTTTCCGCGCCGCTCGTTGGGGGTGCGGGCTGCCGCTGGGGGGTGCCCGTCGACGCCGTGGCCGTGGGTCCGCCGTGGCCCGTGGCGGACCCGGTCGTGGTCGCGGACCGTCGTGGCCCCGTGGTGGCCGTGCTTTGGGGGACGTCGTCCGACCAGAGGCGGGCGGCGTCGACGACGAGCGTGGGGTCGGCGAGGCTGTGCACCTGGACGATCGCCGAGCCGGCGCGCCTCGCCTCGCCCTCTTCTTCCGCGGCCGTGTCGAACAGCTCGAATCCGGCGAGGTCGAGGCGCAGGGAGACCCGTACGCCCGCGTCCATCCCCGCGGCCGCCTCCGCCGCCCAGGCGTGGGCGGCCGGCAGGTGCTGGGCGGTGGGCGCGGCGAAGGGCGCCCCGGCGGCGTGGGCGGCGGCCGGGGTGCGCGGCAGGGTGTCGGCGACCGCGTCGAGGAAGGCGCGCACCAGGGCTTCGGGCTCGGGCAGCTGGAGCGCGCCGCGGCCGGGGACGGGCACGCCGTACGCCTCGTACGGCATGGCGGCGGCGATGGCGCGCAGCTGGGCGATGTCGTCCGCGTCGAGCGGGCCGGCCCGCCAGGCGTCGTGGCTGGTGGGGGTGAGGCCGGGCAGCAGCCGGCCGCGCGCGACGAGGTGCAGGGCGTGCAGCGCTGCGGCGCCCCAGCACGCGGCCGTCGGGTGGGCCGCGGGGTGGCTCCTGGCCTCGATCAGCAGGGGGAGCGCTTCGGCGACGGGCACGAGCAGGGCGGCGACCTTGCGGCTGCGGGCTCCTCCGCCGTGGCGGCGTACCACCGTCAGCTCGGCCACCTCTCCCGCTGGGCCGTCGGCTCCGTGTGCGAGAGGGCCCTGGTCCGGGACCCAGAAGGCGACCTTGCCCTCGCGGGGCAGCCCGGCGGGCAAGAACACGGCGGCCGCCGTCACACCGGGCCACGTGCGGGTCATGCCCTCGGGGCCGCCGGTCCGGGTACGGGCCGACGAGGCGCCGGACGGCCGGGTGAGGGCCGTTCCGCGCTCGGGCCGCCGGTCCGGATGATCGCGCCGGGCGGGCCCGGCGGGTCCTGAGGCGACCGGCTCGCGCTCGGGGTGCCGCATCGGTGTCGGCCGGTCCATCGCCGGTCACCTCCCTTCGTCCGCACGGTCATGACCCGTCGCGTGATGCGCGACGACTGATCTACGACCTTACGGGCGGGGTCTGACAATGGGCCCCACGGCCTCAGCGCACCCCCTCCCACAAGGCGCGTTCATTGCCGCGAAGGTCGTCCTCGACGCTCGGGTCGGTGTCGAAGACCTGGGTGGCGCGGCGCTCCAGGTCGTAGGGTGCCCAGCCGGGGTCGCCCGTCTTCGCGAAGGCCACCCAGGCGCCGTGCATCGCGTCCGCCAAGGACTGCGGGGGGCGCGGGCCGACCATCGGGGCATAGGCGGGGTCGTCGAGCCGGTCGAAGACGTAGGCGAGCTCGGAGGCGTGGCAGGCACCGAGCCGGCCGTCGTACGCCGGGGAGCGCCGGGCGAACTCGTACACGTACGAACCCGGAACCGACTCGGCGATGCGCAGGGCGGGGATCCGGTAGAACCAGTCGGTGGTGACGGCGTCGAACAGCTCGCCGGGCACGGCGTCCGGACGGCGTTCCGCGTACACGGGCAGCGCCTTGTCCGGGTCGAGCCCGTACGCCGCCGTCGCCAGGCGGAGCCTGGAATGCGACAGGGCGTCGAGGCGCTCGGTGGGCACCAGGAACAGCCGGTACTCCTCGCGGTTGCTGCCGACGAGGAATTCCACCCCGCAGTCCTGGCCGGGGAGCGCGAACGCGTCGAGGACGGGTTCGAACGGCATCATGTTGAGCGCCGCCTCACCCCACAGCGCGGGGTCCGGGCGTGCCCCGATCTCGCCCCGCAGCTCGGCCTGGGCGGGCAGCAGCGTGTCCAGGGGGACGGCGGCGAACTCCTCGGCGCTCGCCTCGATGCCGAGCTTCTCGGCGAGGCGGGCCGTGATCAGGTCGGCGGAGGCGGGGCGAAGGAAGTGGTGGGCGGCGCCGCTCTGCAGGATGGCGCGCCGGAACAGGCCGCGGGCGCGGGGCAGGGAAAGCAGGGCGCCGATGCTCATGGCGCCCGCGGACTCGCCGAACACGGTCACCTGTCCGGGGTCGCCGCCGAAGGCCTCGATGTTGTCGCGCACCCATTCGAGGGCGGCGATCTGATCGAGCAGACCGCGGTTGTCCGGCCGGTCGGGCAGCTTCAGGAAGCCGTCGGCGCCGAGCCGGTAGTTGATGCTGACGTAGACGACGCCGTCGCGTGCGAAGGCGCTTCCGTCGTAGGAGGAGGCGGAGCCCGAGCCGTTGGCGAAGGCTCCACCATGGATCCACACCATGACAGGGAGCCCGCCGCCGGAGGCCGGGTGCGGGGTCCAGATGTTCAGGTTGAGGCAGTCCTCGCCCTGGGGCCCCTCGTCCGCGATGAGGGCGTCGAAGGGCGGCGCGTAGGGGGCCCGGGGGACGCTCGCCCCGTAGGAGTGCGCCTCGCGTACGCCGTCCCAGGGGACGGCTGGTGCCGGAGCCCGAAAGCGTGCCTCACCGAAGGGGGGTGCGGCGAAAGGGATGCCGAGGAAGGCGGCCACGTCGTCGGCGACGAGTCGTCCTCGCACCGCTCCCTGGTGGGTCGTACGGATGGGTTCCATCAGGTTCGTGCGCCTTCCGACAGGGTTTCGAGCGGTGCCGCGCCGCGTTCTCGGGGCGTTCGACAGGGACCGCGTGCCCGGCCGCGGGCAGCGCAATCTCTCTCGTACCCCGGCGCCCGCCCGGTGTAAAGACCCCACCCGGGGCCGGGTGACTCGAAACGAGCCCGGCGGAACCGGTGCCGCGGAGCGCTACGGGCGTCCGAAGTGGCGGGGGTGTCCAAAGTTGCGGGGGGGGGTGTCCGAAGCAGCGAGGTTGCCTCGCGACAGGCCCGGTCGCCCGGCCGGGCTATCCGCGGGGCACCCCGGATGCCGGGTACGGCGACACGGGGCAGGCTGGCGACACTGACCGCCGCAGCCATGCCGTACAGACGAGGACCACTCATGTCCGTGACCGCGTCCCAGTCCCCCGCCCCCGCCTCGCGCCGTCGTCGCCGTACGCGGATCGCCGCCGGGGCCGTGCTGCTCACCCTCGCCACCACCGCCTGCTCCAGCCTCGGGCGGACGGCGGTCGGCACCGTCAGCTATCCGGTGGGGCGGAACGCCGCCGTCTCGCTGACCAGCCCGAAGGTGACGGGCTGCCACCGGGTGCTGCCGGCCGGCACGAACGAGGTCTTCAACAACACCCTGGTCGACATGGTGATGTACCGGACACCCGACTGCACCGGCAAGGACACGACGTACATCGGCAGCCGGCTCACCAACAATGTCGCACCGCAGGCCCCGCCCTGGCGCAGCTACAGCTTCGTGCACTGAGCGAGGCCGCCGACGGAACCGGTCCCGCCGGCCGGCACCTACAGCTGGAACCAGCCGTGGCCCAGGTACCAGTGCCCGCCGTCGAGAAGGTGCCGGGTGACGGCGCGCTGCACCCCGGTGCGCTGGGGAAGTCCCGCCACGGGGAGTTCGGGATCGCCGAAGACGAAGCCGACAGGCTCGCTGTCGGCCGGCTCGTCGCTTCTGTGGTCGATACGGAACAAACCCTGGAAGCGGACAATGTTGGAGTCCTCGGGAAGGTGGTCCCGCAGCTGGTCGTCGAGCAGCCACGAGTGGCACACCGCCACACGGTGGCGCTCCTCGGGGAAGTGGCGGGCGAAGAACGTCTTGGCCCGAGCGATGGAGTCGGCGCACGCCCGGGGCGTCAAGGGGCCCTGGCAGTCGGGAATGTGCAGATTCAGGCAGGGGTCGCCGCGCTGGGCGTCGAAGCCCGCCGCGCGGACGGCCCGGCTCGTGCGCTCCCCGAGTTCCGCGCGCTGGAACTGGAGCCGGCCGAGCTGGTAGATCTCCCCGCGGAAGTGCAGCCGCAGCCAGTGCGGGGCGTTGAGGCCGCCGATTCCGTGCCGCCTGTGGTGCAGCGCGATCTGTCGCCCGAGGTCGGCGAGCGTACGGCGGGCGATGTCGTCGGGGATGCCCCGCTCACGGTGGTACGCCCTGGTGTACGGCAGCGCGGCGACGGCGACGTACACGGGGAACCAGCGCTCCAGATCGCCCAACCCCTCGGGCAGGGGCGGCGGTTCGGGTCGGGCACCGATCGTGCCGATGCCCTCGACGAGGGCACGTGCGGACTGTTCCAGGAGGTCAGCCAGCTCGGGTTCTGCGGTGAACCGGGCGGCCAGTGAGGTCAGTTCGTTGATGTCCTCGTGCGGTACGGCAAGGTCGAGCAGCGTCTCGGGGAGGTCGTCGAGGAGCAGCATGCGCGCCACCCTAGCCACCCTGTCCGCCCCGCGCCCCGGCTTGGGCGACGCGCATCCGTTCCGTCTCTGTTCCCCGGCCGCGCGTCGCGTGGCGCGCACCCGTGACCCCCGCGCGCCCCGGCCCCACGGGCGGTGGCTGACCCCACGAGCGGTGGCCGGCTGTCGCACGGATCGGCCGTGCCGTCGCACGGATCGGCCGTGCTCAACAGCTTTCACCTGGGACCCCAGCGGGTACACCTCTAGGGAGGCGATGCACCATGCCGCGCACGGGTAACGAACCGATCACCGCCCGCAGCCCCCTGCGGATGCGGCTCTGGCTGAGCGTCTGGGGCCTGATCTGGGCCGTCGGAGGCACGGTGGGGTTCGCCGTCGAGGGACGGCCCGGGTGGATGGCCGCCTGTGCGGTGCTGGCCGCCGTGATCGTCGTCGACCTCGTCATGATCGTTCGCCATATGCGGCAGGGCCCGCACTATCAGCCGGGCCGCGACATCCCTCCGTACGAGCCGCCGCGCACCCGCTGACGCGGCGCCTGACGTGACGCCGCTCGCGCGCCTTCCGTGCGGCTACTCCGCCTCGTCCTCGAACCGCGCCGCCGCCAGATAGTCCGGCTTGGGATCGAGGGCCGCCGCGAGGCGGAAGTGGCGCTTGGCCTGGTCGGGGCGGGCCTGGCGCTCGTAGGTGCGGGCCAGCGCGAAGTGGGCGAAGGCATTGTCCGGCTCGCGCTCCAGGACCAGCTGGAACTCCATTTCCGCGGCACGGAGTTGGGCCGACGCGAAGAAGGCGCGCGCCCTGAGCAGGCGGGCCGCGGTGTTCTCGGGGTGGGCCGCGACGACCGAGTCGAGAAGCTTGACGGCACCGCGCGGATCCCGGGCTGCCAGGAGCTGCTCGGCGGCGCGGAAGTCGATGACGTGCGTCTCGGGGGTGTTCTCGCCCACGTGCCTTTCCTTTCCCTCGCTGCGCGATGTCAACGCCATGCCCGGCTGCGGTATTCCGTATGCGTGCCGAAGCAGGCAGTCGAAGCCGGTGGCGGCGCGGCATGCGCACCGAAGGCGGTGGCAGCGGGCGCGCGGCTCAGAGCGCGGCCGCTGCCAGGGCCAGTCCCAGCAGCACGATGGCCGCGCCGGAGGCCACGAACGCCCGGTCCACGACGGTGCGTTCGCGGCCCAGCACGACGACGGTGCGCGGATCCTCCGGGTCGTAGGACACCCGGACGCCGGAGCCGGCGGGGAGCGGTTCGCGGCGGCTGGGCGGGACGGGCGAGGGAAGTTCGAGGACATCGCCGTCGGCGGTCTCGAACTGCAGGAGGGGGCGCTCGGAGCCCTGTGGAGCGGGCTTCACCAGCGCCCACGCGAGCGCGCCGGCCCGCTCGACGCGCCGGGTCTCCCGTAGCCCGTACGCCCCGGCGAGCAGTGCCACCAGGCCGCCGAGGACAGTGAAACCCGCCAGTACGAAGAGCACAGTCCGGATCGTAGGCCGCGCGGCCCCGGACGGCGGGCCAAGCGCGGGAAACCCAGCATGATGAGGGAATCCCCGCGATCCGGATGCGCGCCGGTTCGGGAGTGCGCGCCGTGTGCGCTCCCCCGGCCCGGCGGACGAGCGCGCCGTGTACGCTCCGCCCGGCCCTGCGGGCGCCGCACCCATGGCCACGGGCCTCGGTTGGCCGCGCCGCTCTTGGACCCCGCCGCAGCAGACCACGCCGCACGCGGACCTACCGGGCTCGCGGCTCGGGCTCCTCAGCTTTCGGCGCGCTCCACCAGTTCGGCCCAGACCTTCCGCACCTGTGGTTCAAGGGCCGCAAGGGCGCCGTCGTTGTCGATGACGAGGTCGGCGACGGCCAGCCGCTGGGCCCGGTCCGCCTGGGCGGCCATGCGGGCGCGGGCTTCGTCGGACGTCATGCCACGCAGGCGCACGAGCCGGTCGAGCTGGGTCTCGGGTGATGCGTCGACGACGACGACCAGGTCGTACAGGGCCGCGAGACCGTTCTCCGTGAGGAGCGGCACGTCGTGGATGACCACCGAGTCGGGGCCCGCGGTCGATTCGAGCGCCGCCGACCGCGCGCCGACCAACGGATGCACGATCTTGTTCAGGGTCGCGAGCTTCTCGGGGTCGGAGAAGACGATGCCGCCCAGCTTGGGGCGGTCGAGCGTGCCGTCCGCGGAGAGGATGGCGGGGCCGAAGGCCTCGACCACCGCCGTCAGGCCCGGCGTTCCGGGCTCGACGACCTCCCGCGCGATCCTGTCCGCGTCGATCAGTACGGCTCCGTAGGAGACGAGGAGCCGTGACACTTCGCTCTTGCCGGCGCCGATACCGCCGGTCAGGCCCACCTTCAGCATGGCCGAAGCTTAGGCGCCGCCGCTACAGGTCGCCCTCCCGCTCGGCGAGAAAGCGTTCGAACTCCATGCCCAGCTCCTCCGCGGAGGGGAGGTCCGCCGGTTCGGCGACCAGGTTGCCGCGCGATTCGGCGCCCGCCACCGCGTCGTACTGGTGCTCAAGTCCCTGTACCAGGCTGACCAGTTCCTCGTCGCCCTCGCCGATCTGGCGCTCGATTTCGGTCTGGGTGCGCTGCGCCTCCGTACGGAGGCCGTGCGCGACGCTCGGCAGGACGAGGCCCGTGGCGGCGGTGACGGCTTCGAGGGCGGTCAGCGCCGCGTCCGGGTAGGACGAGCGCGCCACGTAGTGCGGGACGTGTGCGGCGACGCCCAGGACGTCGTGGCCGGCCTCCATCAGGCGGTACTCGATCAGGGACTCGGCGCTGCCCGGGACCTGTGCCTCGTCGAACGGCGAACGGTGGCCCGGCATCAGGTCCGTGCGGTTGCCGTGCGGGGTGAGGCCCACGGGCCGCGTGTGCGGTACGCCCATCGGGATGCCGTGGAAGTTGACCGCCAGTCGGACGCCGAGGCGCTCGACGATCTGCCGGACGGCGAGCGCGAAGCGCTCCCACTCGACGTCCGGCTCGGGGCCCGACATCAGCAGGAAGGGCGCGCCCGTGGCGTCCTGCACCAGACGGACTTCCAGCGAGGGGATCTCGAAGTCGGTCCAGCGGTCGCGCCGGAACGTGAGCAGTGGGCGGCGGGCGCGGTAGTCCACGAGCCGGTCGTGGTCGAACCGGGCCACCACCTGGTGGGGCAGTGTGTCGAGCAGCTTCTCGACGATCTGCTCGCCGGTCTCACCCGCGTCGATGTAGCCGTCGAAGTGGTACAGCATGACCAGGCCGGCCGACTCCTGCGCGAGCGCCATGTCGACGACGGCGAGGCCCTTCGGCTCCCATTCGTACAAATCCTGCGGATCAAGCACGATTACCGCTCCTCCTCGTGTTCACCTGGAAGAACGACCGTCGGGTCCGGGGCATTCCCGCGACGCGCCGCTTTCACCGAAACCGGCGCGGGGCGGGGCGAGTTGACCCCGGACATGAAGCAAGGCCCGCTCCCCGGAGGGGGAGCGGGCCTTGCTTTCAGCTATCTACCAGCCGGGGTCGGAGCGTCAGCTCTGGCCGCCCGCCAGCTTCTCGCGCAGGGCAGCCAGCGCCTCGTCCGACGCCAGGGCGCCGGAGTTGTCGTCCGACTCCGAGGAGTACGAACCGCCGGAGACGCCCGCCGGGGCACCGGCCGGGGCGGCAGCACCCTCGGCAGCGGCGGCCTCGTCGGCCTCGCGGGACTTGATGACCTGGGCCTGGTGCTGCTCGAAGCGCGACTGCGCCTCGGCGTACTGGCCCTCCCACGCCTCGCGCTGGGTCTCGTAGCCCTCGAGCCAGTCGTTGGTCTCGGGGTCGAAGCCCTCGGGGTAGATGTAGTTGCCCTGGTCGTCGTAGGACGCGGCCATGCCGTACAGGGTCGGGTCGAACTCGACCGACGCCGGGTCGGCACCGAAGGACTCGTTGGCCTGCTTCAGGGACAGCGAGATCCGGCGACGCTCGAGGTCGATGTCGATGACCTTGACGAAGATCTCGTCGTTGACCTGGACGACCTGCTCCGGGATCTCGACGTGGCGCTCGGCCAGCTCGGAGATGTGGACCAGGCCCTCGATGCCCTCGTCGACGCGCACGAACGCACCGAACGGAACGAGCTTGGTGACCTTACCGGGGACGACCTGCCCGATCTGGTGCGTACGGGCGAACTGCTGCCACGGGTCTTCCTGCGTCGCCTTCAGCGACAGGGAGACACGCTCGCGGTCCATGTCGACGTCGAGGACCTCGACGGTGACTTCCTGGCCGACCTCGACAACCTCGGACGGGTGGTCGATGTGCTTCCAGGACAGCTCGGAGACGTGAACGAGACCGTCGACGCCACCCAGGTCCACGAACGCACCGAAGTTGACGATCGAGGAGACGACGCCGGAGCGGACCTGACCCTTCTGCAGGGTGGTGAGGAACGTCTGGCGAACCTCGGACTGGGTCTGCTCGAGCCAGGCGCGGCGGGACAGGACCACGTTGTTGCGGTTCTTGTCCAGCTCGATGATCTTCGCCTCGAGCTCCTTGCCCACGTAGGGCTGGAGGTCGCGGACGCGGCGCATCTCGACGAGGGAAGCCGGCAGGAAGCCACGGAGGCCGATGTCGAGGATGAGACCACCCTTGACGACCTCGATGACGGTACCGGTGACGATGCCGTCTTCTTCCTTGATCTTCTCGATCGTGCCCCAGGCACGCTCGTACTGAGCGCGCTTCTTGGACAGGATCAGACGGCCTTCCTTGTCCTCCTTCTGGAGAACCAGGGCCTCGATCTCGTCGCCGACCTTGACGACCTCGTTCGGGTCGACGTCGTGCTTGATCGAGAGCTCACGGCTCGGGATCACGCCTTCGGTCTTGTAACCGATGTCGAGCAGGACCTCGTCCCGGTCGACCTTCACGATGACGCCGTCGACGATGTCGCCGTCGTTGAAGTACTTGATCGTCTCGTCGATCGCGGCGAGGAAGGCTTCCTCGTTACCGATGTCGTTGACCGCTACCTGCGGAGTGGTAGAGGTGGTCTCGGTGCTGCTCGTCATGTGGGAAAGGGCTCCGGTTACGGACAGAAAGTCGTAGGTACTGCCACGCCGTAAGCCCGTATCGCCTCTGCAGAAGCCGGACAGCCAGGGAAGCACCGATCCGGGTCGGTCCGGATGGTGCCTCGACAAACCGAGGGGACATGCAACAGATGGAGGCGCGCCTGCTAGGTCTGAGGTGCGCAGGCTCGCAGCGCAACTTGTAGCATACGGGGGCAGCCGGACAGGGTCAATGCGCGAAGGCGCACACCCGGGGCGGATCCGCGCAATCCCGGCACAACTAAGGTTCCCCGAGGCCACGATGGGCTCCGGGAACCTCTTTCGAGGGCCTTCGCGAACACGAGGTCGCGTTCCGCGCAAACTACAACGACGGGCACGATGAGCCAAGAGATCCATGCGTACGAGTCCGAGAACTCCGGAAACGCAGCCGGTTTCGAGCCGGAGGCGACGCGTCGTGCCGCGAGCGACACGGAGAGCAGCCGGGCCAGCCGCGGCTGGTGGGACCGCAACGCCGACGAGTACCAGACCGATCACGGGGCGTTCCTCGGCGACGACCGCTTCGTGTGGGGCCCCGAGGGCGTGGACGAGGCGGACGTCCAGCTCCTGGGCCCCACGGAGTCCCTGAAGGGGCTCGACGTCCTGGAGATCGGCGCGGGCGCCGCCCAGTGTTCGCGGTGGCTCGCCGCCCAGGGCGCCCGCCCGGTGGCACTCGACCTCTCGCACCGCCAGCTCCAGCACGCGCTGCGCATCGACGGGGGCACGTTCGGCCTGGTGGAGGCGGACGCGGGCGCGCTGCCCTTCGCGGACGGCTCCTTCGACCTGGCGTGCTCGGCCTACGGCGCGGTCCCCTTCGTGGCGGACCCCGTGAAGGTCTTCCGCGAGGTGCGCCGGGTACTGCGGCCCGGCGGTCGCTGGGTCTTCTCCGTCACGCATCCCATCCGCTGGGCGTTCCCCGACGAGCCCGGCCCCGAGGGCCTGTCCGTCGCGGCCTCCTATTTCGACCGGACGCCCTACGTCGAGCAGGACGAGAGCGGTCGCGCCGTCTATGTGGAGCATCACCGCACGCTCGGCGACCGGGTGCGGGACGTGGTCGCGGGCGGCTTCCACCTGAAGGACCTCGTCGAGCCGGAATGGCCGGCCTGGAACTCCCAGGAGTGGGGCGGCTGGTCCCCGCTCCGGGGCAATCTGATCCCCGGGACCGCGATCTTCGTGTGCGTACGGGCCTGACGCGGGCCCCGTCCGACCCGCACGTGCCCCACGCGCACGGGCCCGACGCGGCGCTCCCGAACCGGGCGTGGACGCCGCCCGACCCGCACACACCCGGTATTGGTCATACAAGCCCACCGTCTCTGTGGACAGAGCGCCGCACGGCCCGGCGGGACGTACGACACTGAGCGCATGATCCGAACCGACGCACTCGACGCCCTCCCCGTCAGCGAGGCCGTGCCCGAGCTGCTCGCCGCGCTCGACGGGCACGGGACGGCCGTGCTGTGCGCTCCGCCCGGCACAGGCAAGACCACCCTGGTACCGCTGGTTCTCGCAGGGCTGGTGGGCGGCGGCCCCGCGCGACGGGTCGTGGTGGCCGAGCCCCGCCGCATAGCGGCCAGGGCGGCCGCGCGCCGGATGGCGTGGCTGCTCGGCGAGCGGACGGGCGGACGGGTCGGGTTCACCGTGCGCGGCGAGCGGTCGGTGGGACCCGGCACCGTCGTCGAGGTCGTCACCACCGGCGTGCTCCTCCAACGCCTGCAGCGCGACCAGGAGTTGGCGGGCGTCGATGTCGTCGTCCTCGACGAATGCCACGAGCGCCACCTGGACGCGGACACGGTCGCCGCCTTCCTTCTCGACGTACGGGCGGCGCTCCGGCCCGAGCTGCGCCTGGTGGCGGCGTCCGCGACGACGGACGCCGGGGGCTGGTCCGAGCTGCTGGGCGACGCCCCGGTCGTCGAGGCGGCCGGGGTGGCCCACCCGGTGGAGGTGGTGTGGGCGCCGCCCGCCCAGCCGGTCCGCCCGCCGCACGGCATGCGGGTGGACCCCGCGCTGCTCTCCCATGTGGCCTCCACGGTGCGCCGGGCGCTGTCGGAGCGGGACGGCGATGTGCTCTGCTTCCTGCCCGGGGTGGGTGAAATCGGCCGTGTGGCACGGCAGTTGGGCGATCTGCCCGGCATCGAGGTCCTCCAGGTCCACGGCCGCGCTCCGGCGTCGGTGCAGGACGCGGTGCTCGCCGGGTCGGTCGGACGGCGCGTCGTTCTCGCGACCTCGGTCGCCGAGTCGTCGCTGACCGTCCCGGGGGTGCGGGTGGTCGTGGACTGCGGCCTGGCCCGCGAACCGCGGGTCGACCATGCCCGGGGGCTCGGCGCGCTGACCACGGTCCGGGCCTCGCGGGCGGCGGCCCGCCAGCGCGCGGGCCGGGCCGGGCGCGAGGCCCCGGGTGCGGTCTACCGCTGCTGGACCGAGGCGGAGAACAGCCGGCTTCCCCGCTTCCCGGCCCCCGAGATCAAGGTCGCCGACCTTGCCGCCTTCGCCCTGCAGGCCGCTTGCTGGGGCGACCCGTCGGCCGAAGACCTCGCCCTGCTTGACGCGCCGCCCGCGGGCGCGATGGCCGCGGCCCGAGCCGTCCTTGCGGCGATCGGGGCGGTCGACGAGCAGGGCCGCGCCACCGACCGGGGCGCCAGGATGTCCCGGCTGGGACTGCACCCCCGGCTCGCTCGGGCCCTCCTCGACGGCGCTTCGGAGGTCGGCGGGAGGCGGGCCGCCGAGGTGGTGGCGCTGCTCAGCGAGGAGCCGCCGCGGGAGTACGGGGACGATCTGGCGGCGGCATGGCGCACCGCCCGCCGTGGCGGGGACGGGTATGCGGCGCGCTGGCTCCAGGAGGTGCGGCGTCTGACTTCCGCTGCCGGGAGCCGCGCGGAGAGTGCTTGCGCGCGGGGTTCCGACGAGAGCGCCGCCGGGCTGGTCGCGGCGCTGGCGTTTCCCGAACGGGTGGCGCGGGCGCGCGGGGGCGGCTCGTTCCTGATGGTGTCCGGGACGGGCGCGGAGGTGGCCGGCGGGTCGGGTCTGGCCGGCGCCGCTTGGCTCGCGGTGTCCGTCGCCAACCGGCCGGTGCAGGCGGCGTCGGCCCGGGTACGGCTCGCCGCCGTCGTCGACGAGGGGACCGCCCGGTTCGCGGCGGGGCATCTGCTGGCCGAGGGCGAGGAGGTGCACTGGGAGGACGGAGACGTCGTGGCCCGCCGGGTGGCCAGGCTCGGCGCGGTCGAGTTGTCCGTACGCCCCTTGAGGAATCCGGACGCCGCGCTCGTGAGGGGCGCCCTGCTCGACGGGCTCGCGCGGGACGGGCTCGGGCTTCTGCGCTGGACCCGTGACGCGGAGAACCTGCGCGAGCGGCTCGCCTTCCTGCACCGGGTACGGGGCCGGCCCTGGCCGGATGTCGCCGACACGGCACTGCTCGCCCAAGCAGACGCGTGGCTCGAACCCGAGCTGTCCCGGGCCCGGCGCCGGGCCGACCTGGGCCGCATCGAGGCCGGCGCGGCCCTCAACCGGCTGCTGCCGTGGGCGGGCGGGGAGGCGGCGCGCCTGGACGAGCTGGCCCCGGAGCGGATCCAGGTGCCCAGCGGGTCACGGATACGGGTGGAGTACGGGGGCGAACAGCCCGTCCTCGCCGTCAAGTTGCAGGAGATGTTCGGCCTGGACGGCACGCCGGAGGTGGCCGGGGTGCCCGTCCTGGTCCATCTGCTCTCCCCCGCGGGCCGCCCGGCCGCCGTCACCGCCGACCTCGCGAACTTCTGGCGCGAGGGGTACCGGGCCGTGCGGGCCGAGTTGCGCGGCCGCTATCCCAAGCATCCGTGGCCGGAGGATCCGACCCGGGCGCAGGCGACGCGGTTCACCACGGCGCGGCTCAGGTCATGACGGGTTCGAGCGGTTGCGTCGCGTCGGGAGCCGGGCCGCCGGGGCGCCTGCCGCGTGCCTCCAGCCAGAGGGAGAGCGCGAGCAGGGCCAGGGCGAGTCCGAGGAACCCCCAGGGCAGATAGGAGGTGAGCAGCAGGACCAGGGTGCGGTTCTTCTTCACCAGGTCGACGGTGTAACGGACGTAGTCGTCGCGCATCTTGACGTCGCCGGCGAACACGGTGACCTTGTCGCGGCCACCGAGGAGGGTGCCGCCGCGCATCTCCTCCTTGTTGATCTCCTCACCGTTGACCGGAGCGCCGGTGACCGGGTCGATCCAGAACTTGCGGGTGGTGGTGTACCAGAGGGAGGTGCCGGTGGTCTTCTCCAGCGTGCTGGAGTCGATGCCGGGCAGCGGCATCTTCTTCGGGTAGGGCACTTTAGTCCAGGGGATGGTCTGCTCGAAGTAGTAGACGTCGAGTCCGTGGAACTTCTGGGTGCCCTGGTAGTGGATGGGCGCGGAGGTGCGGGCCTGGAAGTCGAAGTACTCGTAGTCCCGCTTCTCGGTCAGGAACGGCCACTTGAACTCGATGCCCTTGCGCTGGACGGCGTCGCCGTCGACCATCTCGCCGGTGGCGTGGACGGGTGCCTGGGTGTGCGCGTCGAAGATGTAGCGCTCGGGTATCTGGGAGACCATCTTGCCGTCGGGTCCCTGCACATAGGAGAGGGTGTCCCACACGACGACGTCCTTGCCGGCGCTCTTCTCTATCTCCTTGGCCGCCTCCACGTTGCCCTTGAGCGTCTGGACGACCGTCACCTTGGGCACCGTCCTGGACTGCATGGTGGCGTAGTCGATGAGGGTGGCGTTCTTCGCTTCGAGGACCGCTTCCTGGTACTGGCTCGGCGGGATCTTCGCCAGCCGTGGGAAGGCGTACCAGCGCAGCAGGGGTGAGAGGGCGGCGAAGAACACGGCAAGGGCGAGCAGGACGAGACCGGCTTTGCGTCGCATGGACCTGCTCTCCCTCAACTGGCTCTGGGACATCGCTACTTGGTCTGGGTGATCTTCCCGGGGGCGCTGGGCACGGTGGTGAGCAGGGGCTTCGGTGAAGTCTTGCCCTCGGGGGCGCCGATGGCCGAGACGGTCAGGACGAGGGCGAGGGCGGCGGCAAGACCGATCGCGGCGGCTATCAGGGCGCGCATGCTCGGCCTCCACAAACTGATGGGTCGTCAGGAGTGGGCACCGTAGCAACGCACGGCCGAGATGAGAACACGTCGAACAGCCCCTCTGCCGCGGGGCGGCGAAGGGGCTGCTGGACAAGCGGGGACCGGGAGGCCCGTCAGGAGGCGGCGGCCACCTTGAGTTCGACGGTGATCGTGGCGCCGCCCTCGGTGGTGACGCGCAGCAGGAACGTGCCGCTCTCGCCGTCCGCGTACATCTTGGGCAGGGCAAGCACGCCCTTGTCGTCGGTCTTCAGATCCTTCAGCTCGCGGACCGGGTTGCCCTTGGCGTCCTTGAAGTACGGGCCCTTGTCGTTGACCTTGGGGTCGTTGCTCTTGGGGTCGTTGCTCTTGGGGTCGTTGGTCTTCGGCGCGGCCTTCGGGTCGGCGCCCGCGGCCGGGGTCGCGATCATGGTGGCGGAGGCCGCGACACCGGAGGCCGCGGCGCCCTTGTAGGTCGCCTTGAGCGACACGACGTCCGCGAACTCGGCGCCGGGAGCCGCCGTCAGCGCCTTCGTGTCGCCGCGGGTGAGCACGTCGGCCTGGCGGGCGACGACGGTCGCCTTCCACTCGACGGCGGGCACGGAGGACGTGACGACCGTGGCGCGCACGGTGAACGTGCCGGTCTTCTCACCGGCCTTCAACGCCGGGGCCGCCACGGTGCCGTCGGCCGCGGTGGGCACGGACGCGGTGGTCGCGCCGCCGGCGAAGCGGGTGTCGGTGTCGCCGACGATCTCGAACTTCACGGTCGCCTGCGCCATCGCCTTGCCGGAGTCGTCCTTGACGCGCACCGTCGGCTGCCCGGAGAACGCGCCGCCGGCGAACGCCGTCAGCTCCTTGGTGCCCGCGTTCTCCAGCGTCTTGGCCCTCGGCACCGGCGTCGGTGTGCCCTCGCCGCCGCCCGGCTTGGTGGGCGTGACCGGCGGCTTGGCCGGCGGAGCGGTCGGCGTCGCGGGTGACGTCGGCTTGGTCGTGGGCTTGGAGCCCGGCTTCGAGCCCGGCTTGGTCGCCGGGGTGCTCGGCGGCGCCGACGGCGTCGACCGCTTGCCGGCGTTCTGGTCGCTGCGGCCGCTCGGCAGCGAGCCCGTGCCGTCGGGAACCTCGTGGGTGCCGCGCCGGTAGAAGTCGAACCACGTCGTGACCGTCGTCAGGTACTCCTGCGACTGGTTGTAGCTCAGGATCGCCTTGTCGAGATCGGCCTTGACCGCGAGGTCGCGACCGTTGCCGCACAGGTAGAAGCCGGCGGCGAGCGCGGCGTCGTACACGTTGTTCGGGTCGTTGACACCGTCGCCGTTGCCGTCCCGGCCGGAGTGCGCCCAGGTCGACGGGATGAACTGCATCGGCCCGACCGCCCGGTCGTGCACCTTGTCACCGTCGTACACGCCGCCATCGGTGTCGCTGATGTTGGCGAACCCGGCGCCGTTGAGCACCGGGCCGAGGATCGGGGTGAGCGTGGTGCCGTTGGCATTGACCCGGCCGCCGTTGGCGTGGCCCGACTCGACCTTGCCGATGCCGCCGAGCAGCTGCCAGGGAAGGTGGCAGTCGGGCCTGTCGCGCGCGAGGGCCGCCTGCGCCTTCTGGTACGCGTCGAGCACCGTCGCCGGTATGCCCTGCTGGTCACCGGCGGGGAGCTGACCGATCGGCGGGGCCGAGGCGTTCGGCGGCGGCGTCGGCGACACCAGGGGCGGAAGGTCGGTGTAGTACGGGGAGTTGCCCGAGGCCGGGGCGTCGGGCGCCGGGGTCGGCGTCACGTCCGAGGCCGCCTGGTCGGTCGGGTTGCTCGCGTGCACGACCCCCGGCGCCTGCGATGCGGAAAGCGCCGCCACCGCCAGCGCGGCCACCGCCGTGGTGCCCGCTCCCTTGCGCAGTCGTCGGCCCATGTGCGGTGCCATACGTCAAGTCCCTCCCCGGTACTCGAATGTTCGCGCTCCCCGGCGCTGCATGAACTCAGGTGACCCTACGGCAACCTGCTGTGCCGCGGCACCGCTGTCCGACCGGTTTTCACTGATTCGCCATGTGCCCGTACCGACGCATGACAGCCGGGCGGCGACTGCCATCCAACGGCTCACCGCTAACGGACGGCTAACGCGAGGGGCCGCGGCCGGGGGAACACTCCCACCGGCCGCGGCCCCATGAAGCCGAACCCCCGCCCGCCTCGTCAGTGGGCCGCGGACTCCCAGTCGTCGCCCGAGCCCACCGACACGTCCAGCGGGGCGCGCAGCTGCACCGCTCCCGCCATCTCGCGGCGGACCAGGGCCTCGACCCGCTCGCGCTCCCCCGGTGCGACTTCCAGGACGATTTCGTCGTGGACCTGGAGCAGCAGACGGGAAGTGAGGCCCGCTTCGGTCAGGGCGCGGTCCACGTTCAGCATCGCGACCTTCACGATGTCGGCCGCCGTGCCCTGGATCGGGGCGTTGAGAGCCATCCGCTCGGCCATCTCGCGGCGCTGGCGGTTGTCGCTGTTGAGGTCGGGCAGGTAGCGGCGCCGGCCCAGCATCGTCTCCGTGTAGCCCGTCGCGCGGGCTTCCTCGACGGCGCGCTGCAGATACTCCCGTACGCCGCCGAAGCGCTCGAAGAACGTGTCCATCAGGCCGCGCGCCTCGCCGGCCTCGATGTTCAGCTGCTGCGAGAGACCGAAGGCGGACAGACCGTACGCCAGGCCGTACGACATCGCCTTGATCTTGCGCCGCATCTCCGGGTCGACCTGGGACTTGGCGACGCCGAAGACCTGGGAGGCGACCGTGGTGTGCAGGTCCTCGCCGGAGGTGAACGCCTCGATCAGGCCCGCGTCCTCCGACAGGTGGGCCATCACGCGCAGTTCGATCTGGCTGTAGTCCGCGGTGAGCAGCGACTCGTAGCCTTCGCCGACCACGAAGCCCCGCCTGATCGCACGGCCCTCGTCGGTGCGGACGGGAATGTTCTGCAGGTTGGGATCGGTGGAGGAGAGACGGCCGGTCGCGGCGACGGTCTGGTTGAACGTGGTGTGGATGCGGCCGTCCGCCGCGATCGTCTTGACCAGGCCTTCGACGGTGACGCGCAGCTTCGCCTGTTCGCGGTGGCGCAGCATGACGACGGGCAGTTCGTGCTCGGTCTGGGCGGCGAGCCAGGCCAGCGCGTCGGCGTCGGTGGTGTAGCCGGTCTTGGTCTTCTTCGTCTTGGGCAGCGCCAGTTCACCGAAGAGGACTTCCTGGAGCTGCTTGGGCGAGCCCAGGTTGAACTCGTGACCCACCGAGGCGTGCGCCTCCTTCACGGCCTGCTGGACCGCGCCGGCGAACTGCTGCTCCATCGCTTCCAGGTGGGCGCGGTCGGCGGCGATGCCGTACCGCTCCATACGGGCCAGGAGGAGGGAGGTGGGCAGCTCCACGTCGTGCAGCAGGTCGGCGGCGCCGACTTCCTTGAGCCGCTCGGTGAACGCACCGCCCAGGTCGAGGACGGCGCGCGCCTGCGTCATCAGGGCGGCTGCCTCCGCCTCGTCGTCCGCGCCGAACGCGAGCTGTCCGTCGGCGGCGCCGGCCGGGGCCAGCTCTCGGCCCAAGTACTCCACCGACAGGGCGTCCAGGGCGAAGGAGCGGCGGCCGGGCTTGACGAGGTAGGCGGCGAGCGCGGTGTCCATGGTGACGCCGGCGATGCTCCAGCCGTGCTCGGGGAAGACCCGCATGGCGGCCTTGGCGTTGTGCATGATCTTGGGCTGGGCGGCGTCGGCCATCCAGGCGGCGAAGGCCCGCTCGTCGCTCTCGTCGATCAGCGCCGGGTCGAACCAGCCGGCCGCCCCGTCCGCCGCGGCCAGCGCGATCTCCGTGACGCTTCCGGTGCCGAGCGCCCAGGTGTCGACGGTGGCCACGCCGAGCGGCTGCCCACCGTGCTCGGCCAGCCACGGAGCGAGCTCGCCCGCGCCCAGAACCGTGCCGTCGACGTCGACGCCCGCGGCCGGCTCGGGGGCCTGGGCCTCGCCCGCGCCCGGGTCGACGGCGAGGAGGCGCTCGCGCAGCGACGGATTGCGGATCTCCAGGACATCGAGGACGCCGGTCACCGCGGCACGGTCGTAGGCGGCGCGCTCCAGCTCGGCCGGGCCCTTGGGCAGCTCGACGTCCTTGACCATCTCGGTGAGGCGGCGGTTGAGCTTGACCGCGTCGAGGTGGTCGCGGAAGTTCTGCCCTGCCTTGCCCTTGACCTCTTCGGCTCGCTCGACGAGCTCCGCGAACGAACCGAACTGGTTGATCCACTTCGCGGCGGTCTTCTCACCGACGCCGGGGATGCCCGGCAGGTTGTCGGACGGGTCGCCGCGCAGGGCCGCGAAGTCCGGGTACTGCGCCGGGGTCAGGCCGTACTTCTCCTCGACCTTCGCCGGGGTGAACCGGGTCAGCTCGGAGACGCCCTTGGTGGGATAGAGGACGGTGACGTGGTCGGAGACCAGCTGGAAGGAGTCGCGGTCGCCGGTGACGATCAGGACCTCGAAGCCGGCCGCCTCGGCCTGGGTGGCCAGGGTGGCGATGATGTCGTCCGCCTCGAAGCCGTCGGTGGCGAAGCGGTCGACGTGCATCGCGTCGAGCAGCTCGCCGATCAGCTCGACCTGGCCCTTGAACTCGTCGGGCGTCTTCGAGCGGTTCGCCTTGTACTCGGGGAACTCCGTGGAGCGCCACGTCTTGCGGGACACGTCGAACGCCACCGCGAAATGCGTGGGTGCCTCGTCACGCAGGGTGTTCGCGAGCATGGACATGAAGCCGTAGACCGCGTTGGTCGGCTGGCCCGTCGCGGTTGTGAAGTTCTCCGCGGGCAGCGCGAAGAACGCCCGGTACGCCAGGGAGTGCCCGTCCATGAGGAGCAGGCGCGGTCGGGGGTCCGGGGTCTTCTTCGATGCTGTCTCAGCCATGACCCCGATCCTGCCACGCCCCACTGACAATCCTGGCCAGTCCCGGTCCGGGCCCTTCGCTGTCAGCGGTGCGTGACAGGATCGGAGGCGTACGCATCTCGTGTCCGCTCGAAGGGGAGCAGCGCCATGGCCAGCAAGCCGCCCGCAGGTGATCCGGTCCAGGACGCGCCGCAGGTCGCCGCGCCCAAGCACGCCGCCGCCGGGCTCCCCGCCATCGGTCACACCCTGCTCATGGCCCAGCAGCAGATGGGCGTGCGCCGCACGGCGCAGACCCTCCTCAAGGTCAACCAGAAGGACGGCTTCGACTGCCCCGGCTGCGCCTGGCCGGAGGGCGACAAGCGGCACACGGCGGAATTCTGCGAGAACGGCGCGAAGGCGGTCGCCGAGGAGGCCACGCTGCGCCGCGTCACGCCCGACTTCTTCGCCGCGCACCCCCTCGCCGACCTCGCCACGCGCAGTGGGTACTGGCTGGGCCAGCAGGGCCGCATCACCCAGCCGATGTATCTGCCCGAGGGCGCCGACCGGTACGAGGCCGTCGCCTGGGAGCGGGCCTTCGAGATCATCGCCGAGGAGCTCACCGCGCTCGCCTCCCCCGACGAGGCGCTCTTCTACACCTCGGGCCGCACCAGCAACGAAGCCGCGTTCCTGCTCCAGCTCTTCGCCCGCGAGTTCGGCACCAACAACCTGCCGGACTGCTCCAACATGTGCCACGAGTCGTCCGGTTCGGCGCTCACCGAGACCATCGGCATCGGCAAGGGCAGCGTCTCCCTCGAAGACCTCCACCAGGCCGACCTCATCGTGGTCGCCGGGCAGAACCCGGGCACCAACCATCCCCGGATGCTGTCCGCCCTGGAGAAGGCGAAGCACGCCGGCGCCAAGATCATCTCCGTGAATCCGCTGCCGGAGGCGGGCCTGGAGAAGTTCAAGAACCCGCAGACCCCGCAGGGCATGATCAAGGGCGCCGCCCTCACCGACCTGTTCCTGCAGATCCGCATCGGCGGCGACCAGGCCCTGTTCCGTCTCCTCAACAAGCTGATCCTGGAGACCGAGGGCGCCGTCGACGAGCTGTTCGTCCGCGAACACACCCACGGCTTCGAGGAGTTCAGGGCCGCCGCGCGCGAAGCCGACTGGGAGCCCGCCCTGGCCGCGACCGGCCTGAGCCGCGCCGAGATCGAGCGGGCCCTGGCGATGGTCCTCGCCTCCAAGCGCACCATCGTGTGCTGGGCCATGGGCCTGACCCAGCACAACCACTCCGTGCCGACCATCCGCGAGGTCGTCAACTTCCTTCTCCTGCGCGGCAACATCGGCCGTCCCGGTGCCGGGGTCTGCCCGGTGCGCGGCCACTCCAACGTGCAGGGCGACCGCACCATGGGCATCTTCGAGCGGCCCGCCCCAGCCTTCCTCGACGCCCTGGAGAAGGAATTCGGCTTCGCCCCGCCCCGCCACCACGGCTACGACGTCGTGCGGTCCATCGAGGCGCTGCGCGACGGCAGGGCGAAGGTGTTCTTCGCCATGGGCGGCAACTTCGTGAGCGCCACCCCCGACACCGACGTCACCGAGGCCGCCATGCGCCGGGCCTCGCTCACCGTGCACGTCTCGACCAAGCTCAACCGCTCGCACGCGGTGACCGGCCGGCGCGCCCTGATCCTGCCCACCCTGGGGCGCACCGACAAGGACGTGCAAAAGAGCGGCCGGCAGTTCGTGACGGTGGAGGACTCCATGGCCATGGTGCACGCCTCCCGCGGCAACCTCACCCCCGCCGGCCGCCACCTGCTGTCCGAGCCGGCCATCGTGGCCCGCATGGCGCGGGCCACCCTGGGCGCCGCCTCGGTGATCGACTGGGCGGAGTTCGAGCAGGACTACGCCACGATCCGCGACCGCATCGCGCGGGTCGTTCCCGGCTTCGAGGACTTCAACGCCAAGGTCGCCCATCCCGGCGGCTTCCAGCTGCCGCACGCCCCGCGCGACGAGCGGCGCTTCCCCACCGCCACCGGCAAGGCCAACTTCACGGCAGCGCCCGTCGAGTTCCCCGAGCTGCCCGAGGGCCGGCTGCTGCTCCAGACCCTGCGCTCGCACGACCAGTACAACACCACCATCTACGGCCTCGACGACCGCTACCGCGGCATCAAGGGCGGCCGCCGCGTCGTCATGGTCAACCCCGCCGACGCGGCCGCACTGGGCCTGGCCGACGGGGCGTACACGGATCTCGTGAGCGAGTGGAAGGACGGCGTGGAGCGGCGCGCGCCGGGCTTCCGCGTCGTGCACTACCCGACGGCGCGGGGTTGCGCCGCCGCCTACTATCCCGAGACCAACGTCCTGGTCCCCCTCGGCTCCACGGCCGACGTCAGCAACACCCCGGCCAGCAAGTCGGTGGTGGTGCGCTTCGAGCCCGCGGCGCGGGACGGCGTCACGGCCGGGGAATGAGAGCCGCGCCCTAAGCGTTTGCTCAGCCATCTGGTATGACGGTGCGGACAGTTATGACGGTGCGCGCAGCGCAGCAACCGCAGACGAGCAGTAACGCAGATGAACGGAGCCGGGCCCATGGGCGAGCAGAGCAGCGTGAAGTTCCCGCAGGAAGTCGTCGACGAATACGCGGCCCTCGGCGTCGACCTCCATGCGATGTTCTCCGCCGGCCATCTGGGCACCCGCATGGGCGTGCAGATCATCGAGGCCTCCGCCGAGCGTGTCGTGGGCACCATGCCCGTCGAGGGCAACACCCAGCCGTACGGCCTGCTGCACGGCGGCGCCTCCGCGGTCCTGGCCGAGACGCTGGGTTCGGTGGGCTCGATGCTGCACGGCGGGATCAGCAAGGTCGCGGTCGGGGTGGACCTGAACTGCACCCACCACCGCGGGGTGAAGAGCGGCCTGGTCACCGGGGTCGCCACCCCCGTGCACCGCGGCCGCTCGACGGCCACGTACGAGATCGTCATCACCGACGAGCAGGACAAGCGGGTCTGCTCGGCCCGGCTGACGTGCCTGCTGCGCGACGCCGACGGCCTGAAGGGCTGACCCTGCGCGAGAACGCACCGGATCATCCAACTCCGGTTCATGGCCGGTGAGTTGACCGCTCACCGGCCATTGTCACGTCGCGGACCGCGTTCTAACGTCGTGTCATGAGGACCCGAGCGGGGCGGCGGGCGCGGGTACAGCCACGGGTACGGACGCGGGCCTGGGCACGCATACCGGCACGGGCGCGGCCGGCCCTCGCGGGAGCGCTCGCCCTGTCGGCCGCACTCGCGGGGTGCTCGTCCACCGCCACCCCCTCCCCGCACGGCGCCGCGTCCCCGCCCCCGCCCTCCTCCTCCTCCTCCTCCTCCTCCGACTCGCCGTCCCCGCACGCCACTTCACCTGCGGAGCTCTGTACCCACCTGATCGTCTACTGGGCGGAACAGGAGCTGGACCAGGGCAAGGGATCCGGCCTCGACTATCAGGAGAAGGGCCTGTCCGACGGGCAGAACGAGATCCTCCTGACCACACTGGCCGCCGCACGCCAAGAGCGCGCGGCGCACGGCGGGGCCGCCGCCGACCGGCTCATCGAGGAGCGTGCGCAGCACGGTTGCGCCGAGCGCTATCGCAACGGCGCCCCGACGACGGACCCTTGGGCGCAGACGAAGCTGCCCACCCCATCCGCATCTTCGTAACGCTGCGTAACGAACGACCGGGAGGCCGAGGGCACCTTCCGGCCAATGAGCGGCCCCTTCCCGGCCAGCGACCGGCTTCCGGACACCCGGAGGCCTGTCAGCACCATGATCCCCTCAAGCCCCTTAGCGGAACTGGGCGTTCTCATCATGCGAGAAATCCCAGTGTCCCGAAATGTACAAATTGACCGCCCTGTGCCATCAAGGTTTGGCCTTGGCATAACAAGAAAGTCACATCCTGTCCCGGCCGCTCCCCACCCTCCCCGGCTGCGCTTAGAGTCACGGCCAGTCACCGCGCCGCCGGGTGCGACTGCTGCACGGCCCCTCACGACCCAGTACGGCCCGGCGACCGACACGGCACCTCGCCACGAGGAGGCCGCGCCAGGGAAAGGACCCACCGTGCGACACCGTTCCTTGCTCATCCTCACTACAGTGCTCACCACAGGCGCACTCACGCTCACCGCCTGTGGTTCGCGCGACAAAAGCGGCGGCGACGACAGCAGCGGCAAGAAGCAGACCGTCGTCATCGGCGTAGACGCACCCCTCACGGGTGACCTGTCCGCCCTCGGCCTCGGCATCAAGAACTCCGCCGACCTCGCCGCCCAGACGGCGAACAAGCAGAACCTCGTCCCCGGCGTCGAGTTCAAGACCCAGCCGCTCGACGACCAGGCCCAGCCCTCCGTCGGCCAGCAGAACGCCACCAAGTTCATCGGCGACAAGAGCGTCGTCGGCGTCGTCGGCCCGCTCAACTCCAGCGTCTCGCAGTCCATGCAGAAACCGCTCAACGACGCCGGCCTCACCCAGATATCCCCCGCCAACACGGGCACCGAGCTGACCCAGGGCGACGGCTGGAAGACCGGCACGAAGAAGCGCCCCTACAAGACCTTCTTCCGCACCGCCACCACCGACCAGGTCCAGGGCGCCTTCGCCGCCAAGTACCTGTTCAACGACGCCAAGCTCGACTCGGTCTACCTCATCGACGACCAGAAGACCTACGGCGCCGGCCTCGCCGCGTCCTTCAAGGACACCTTCACCAAGCTCGGCGGCAAGATCGTCGGAAGCGACCACATCAACCCCGACGACCGCGACTTCAACGCCATCGTCGCCAAGGTCAAGGCCACCGGCGCCAAGGCCCTCTACTACGGCGGCGAATACCCCGCCGCCGGCCCCCTGTCCCAGCAGCTCAAGGACAGCGGCACCAACATCCCGCTCATGGGCGGCGACGGCATCTACAGCGCCGACTTCATCAAGCTCAACAAGAAGGCGGCGGGCGACCTCGCCACCTCCGTCGGCAAGCCCGTCGAACAGCTCGACTCCGCGAAGACCTTCATCGCCAACTACAAGGGCGCCGGCTACAAGGACGCCTACGAGGCCTACGGGGGCGGCACCTACGACGCCACCTGGGCGATCATCGAAGCCGTCAAGGCCGTCGTCGCCGGCAACAGCGGCAAGGTCCCCGACAGCGACCTGCGCGCCAAGGTCCTCGACGCCGTCGGCAAGGTCAAGTTCGACGGAGTCACCGGCCCCGTCTCCTTCGACGAATACGGCGACACCACCAACACCATGATGACCGCCTACAAGGTCACCGACGGCGCCTGGAAGCCCGAGCTCAGCGAGGCCTACAAGCCGTAACCCGGCGAATCCCGCCACGCCGCAACCCAAGGACCGCGCGGGAGCGCCACCAGCGCTCCCGCGCGGTGCCATATCCGCTCACATTCACGGAGGCCCCGCGGTGCACGAACTGCCGCAACAGCTGGCCAATGGACTCATCCTCGGCGCGATGTACGGACTGATCGCGATCGGCTACACGATGGTCTACGGCATTGTCCAGCTCATCAACTTCGCCCACGGCGAGATATTCATGGTCGGGGGCTTCGGGGCCCTCACCGTCTTCCTCGCCCTCCCGGCGGGCTTCTCCCTCCTCGCCGCCATCCCGCTCATGATCATCGGCGGCGTCATCGTCTCCGTACTCGTCGCCACCGCGGCCGAGCGCTTCGCCTACCGGCCCCTGCGGGGCGCACCCCGCCTCGCCCCGCTCATCACCGCGATCGGCCTCTCCCTCGCCCTCCAGCAGGCCGTGTGGAAGTGGTACCCGGACGCCAAGAAGGACCGTTCCTTCCCCCAGTTCGACGGCAGCCCCTTCCACGTCCTCGGCGCCAACATCCAGCGCGGCGACCTCTTCATCCTGATCGCCGCCCCCGTCTGCATGATCGCCCTCGGCATCTACGTCAACAAGACCCGCACCGGCCGCGGCATGCAGGCCACCGCCCAGGACCCCGACACCGCCAAGCTCATGGGCATCAACACCGACCGCATCATCGTCATGGCCTTCGCCATCGGCGCCGCGTTCGCCGCCGTCGCCGCCGTCGGCTACGGCCTCCACAACGGCCAAGTCGGCTTCCGCATGGGCTTCATCATGGGCCTCAAAGCCTTCACCGCAGCCGTACTCGGCGGCATCGGCAACATCTACGGAGCCATGCTCGGCGGCATCGTCCTCGGACTCGCCGAAGCACTCGCCGTCGGCTACATCGGCAACATCCCCAGCATGGAACTCTTCGGCGGCGGCGCCTGGAAGGACGTATGGGCCTTCGTCCTCCTCATCGTCGTCCTCCTCGTGCGGCCCCAAGGCCTGCTCGGCGAACGCGTCGCGGACAGGGCGTGATCACCATGACAACCACCACCCCCAGCACCCCCGCCGCCGACAGCGCGGCCCCCCTCATCCCGCTGCCCGCCACCCTCGCCCGGCACACCGTCACCGCCGGCGCCGCCATCGCCCTCATCGGCACCTTCCTGGCGTGGACCTGGACCAGCGACTTCCCCGGCGACCTCACCGTCACCGGCTACCCCGGCGGCCTCCAACTCCTCACCCTCACCACCGCAGCCCTCACCATCCTCTTCGCCCTCTCCACCTACGGCGTCCCAGGACTGCGCTGGCTCACCCCCGCCGCCACCAACGCCCCCCTCCGCCTCCTCGCCCTCGCCACCTTCGGCACCACCGGCTACACCCTCGGCGCGATATCCAGCGACCTCGGCGGCATCGTCAACCTCGAACCCGGCGCCTACGTCTCCGGCATCGGCTCCCTCATCGCCCTCATCGCCGCCTTCGCCCTCCCCGGCGACACCCCCGCCACCGACACCACCGGCGACAACGCCTGGCAGCGCATCCGGCACACCCTCGCCGCCCCCAGCCCCCGCCCCGCCCAGGCGATCCCCGACTGGGCCGGCATCCTCATCATCGTCGCCGCCTTCGCCATAGGCCTGTACGTCTTCGCCTACGGCATCGACACCGCCTACACCGAACTGTTCATCGGCTTCCTCATCACCGCCGTGTTCACGTTCGCCGCCATCACCCAGGCAGGCCTCCTCGCCCGCCTCTCCGCACTCACCGCACACCACCGCACCGTCACCCTCAGCGCCGCCTTCGTCGCCGCGATCTGCTTCCCCTTCACACAGTCCAGCGACGAATACGCCCTCATCGGCGCCAACATCCTCATCTTCGCCACCGTCGCCCTCGGCCTCAACGTCGTCGTCGGCCTCGCCGGCCTCCTCGACCTCGGCTACGTCGCCTTCCTCGGCGTCGGCGCCTACGCCGCGGCCCTCGTCTCCGGCGCCAGCACCTCCAGCCTCGGCGTCCACTTCCCCTTCTGGGCCGCCCTCCTCGTCGGCGCCGGCGCATCCCTCGTCTTCGGCGTCCTCATCGGCGCACCCACCCTGCGCCTGCGCGGCGACTACCTCGCCATCGTCACCCTCGGCTTCGGCGAGATCTTCCGCATCACCATGAACAACCTCAACGGGAACAGCGGACCCAACGTCACCAACGGCTCCCGCGGCATCCCCGCCATCCCCGACATCACGATCTTCGGATACGACCTCGGCATCAGCCACGACGTCGCCGGCTTCACCCTCGGCAAACCCGGCAACTACTACCTCCTGATGCTCGTCATCACCCTCGTCGTCGTCACCGTCTTCCGACGCAGCGCCGACTCCCGCATCGGCCGCGCCTGGGTCGCCATCCGCGAAGACGAAACCGCCGCCACCGCCATGGGCATCAACGGCTTCCGCGTCAAACTCATCGCCTTCGCACTCGGCGCCACCCTCGCCGGACTCGCCGGCACCGTACAAGGCCACCTCACCAGCACCGTCACCCCCGAGCAATACCAATTCGCCGGCTCCGTACCCCCCAACTCCGCCTTCCTCCTCGCCGCCGTCATCCTCGGCGGCATGGGAACCATGAGCGGACCCCTCATCGGCGCGGCCCTGCTCTACCTCATCCCGGCCAAACTCCAATTCATGCAGGACTACCAGCTCCTCCTCTTCGGAATAGCCCTCATCGTCCTCATGCGCCTGCGCCCCGAAGGCATCGTCGCCGACCGCAGGAAAAAGCTCGAATTCCGCGAGACCGGCCAACTCGACACACCAGAAACCAGCCTCACCGACACACCCGTCGGCGTCACCAAGGCGGGGGCGTGACCAGCATGACCACCACGACCGACACCGTCCTCCACGCCAGCGGCGTCACCATGCGCTTCGGCGGCCTCACCGCCGTACACAACGTCGACCTCACCGTCAACAGCGGAGAAATCGTCGGCCTCATCGGCCCCAACGGCGCAGGCAAAACCACCTTCTTCAACTGCCTCACCGGCCTGTACGTCCCCACCGAAGGAAAAGTGACCTACAAAGGCACCACTCTTCCCCCCAAACCCCACCTCGTCACCCAAGCCGGCGTCGCCCGCACCTTCCAGAACATCCGCCTCTTCCCCAACATGACCGTCCTGGAAAACGTCCTCGTCGGCCGCCACACCCGCACCAAAGAAGGCCTCTGGTCCGCACTACTGCGCCTCCCCGGATTCAAAAAAGCCGAAGACGCATCCCGCGAACGAGCCATGGAACTCCTCGAGTTCACCGGCCTCGCCGCAAAAGCCGACCACCTCAGCCGCAACCTCCCCTACGGCGAACAACGCAAGCTCGAAATCGCCCGCGCACTCGCCAGCGAACCCGGACTCCTCCTCCTCGACGAGCCCACCGCCGGCATGAACCCCCAAGAAACCCGCGCCGCCGAAGAACTCATCTTCGCCATCCGCGACCAAGGCATCGCCGTCCTCGTCATCGAACACGACATGCGGTTCATCATGAACCTCTGCGACCGCGTCTCCGTCCTCGTCCAAGGCCAAAAACTCCTCGAAGGCACCCCCGACGTCGTCCAGGCCGACGAACGCGTCATCGCCGCCTACCTCGGCACCCCCTTCGAAGGCGCACCCGGAGACGAGGAACTCGCCGAAGTAGAAGCAGCCGAAACGGCGCAGAGCACCACCCGCACCGAAGGAGACACCCCGTGACCGCACTCCTCGAAGTCGAGGACCTCCGGGTCGCCTACGGCAAAATCGAAGCCGTCAAAGGCATCTCCTTCAGCGTCGAAGCAGGACAAGTCGTCACCCTCATCGGCACCAACGGCGCCGGAAAAACCACCACCCTGCGCACCCTCTCCGGCCTCCTCGAACCCCTCGCCGGAAGCATCACCTTCGACGGCAAACCCCTCAAAAACGTCCCCGCACACAAAATCGTCGCCCTCGGAATGGCCCACTCCCCCGAAGGCCGCCACATATTCCCCCGCATGACCATCGAGGACAACCTCCGTCTCGGCGCCTACCTCCGCGACGACAAAGCAGGCATCGAAAAAGACATCCAGCGCGCCTACGACCTCTTCCCCATTCTCGGAGAACGCCGCAAACAAGCAGCCGGCACCCTCTCCGGCGGCGAACAACAGATGCTCGCCATGGGCCGCGCCCTCATGTCCCAGCCCAAATTGCTGATGCTGGACGAACCCTCCATGGGCCTCTCCCCGATCATGATGCAGAAAATCATGGCCACCATCACCGAACTCAAAGCACAAGGCACCACCATCCTGCTCGTCGAACAGAACGCCCAAGCCGCGCTCTCCCTCGCCGACCACGGCCACGTCATGGAAATCGGCAAAATCGTCCTCTCCGGAACCGGACAGGACCTCCTCCACGACGAATCAGTCCGCAAGGCCTACCTCGGCGAAGACTGAACCCCGGCAGACAAAAGTGGCCCGCACCCGGATTCGCCCGGGTGCGGGCCACTCACGAACGCGTACGCGTAAGACAGCGGGGCTACTCCCCCTTCGCCGCCTTCTTCTCCTCGGCGTCCTCAATAACCGCCTCGGCCACCTGCTGCATCGACATGCGACGATCCATCGACGTCTTCTGAATCCACCGGAACGCCGCCGGCTCCGACAACCCGTACTGCGTCTGCAACACCGACTTCGCCCGGTCCACCAGCTTCCGCGTCTCCAGACGCTGCGAAAGGTCCGCGACCTCCCGCTCCAACGCCTTCAACTCCGTGAACCGCGACACCGCCATCTCGATCGCCGGCACCACATCGCTCTTCGAGAACGGCTTCACCAGATACGCCATCGCACCCGCGTCCCGCGCCCGCTCCACCAGATCCCGCTGACTGAACGCCGTCAGCATCAACACCGGCGCGATCGACTCCTTCGCGATCAGCTCCGCCGCCGAGATCCCGTCCAGAACCGGCATCTTCACATCCAGGATCACCAGGTCCGGCTGGTGCTCCCGGGCGAGCTCGACGGCCTTCTGCCCGTCACCGGCCTCACCGACGACCGCGTAGCCCTCTTCTTCGAGCATCTCTTTGAGATCGAGGCGGATGAGGGCCTCGTCCTCGGCGATGACGACGCGGGTCGTCAACGGGGGGACGTGCGACGCGTCGTCGTCTGCGGTGGGCTGGGGCGACTCGGGGGCGGTCACGGGGGCTCCTTGGTAAAGGCAGGGTGCTGCTACAGGAGCCTACCTAGCTCCTGTATGTTTGAGATACGAGGGGTCTCCGGTATCCTTCGTTTCGAAGGGGCCCCGGTAGCCCAGCGGTAGAGGCGATGGATTCAAAACCCATACAGCGTCGGTTCGAATCCGACTCGGGGCACTTCTCCTTCGATTCTAAGGTTCAGACATTGATTGGCGATCTTCACTCGACCCAGTGAACATGTGGTCGAATCGCTGCCCTAAGGCATACGTGCGAAGAATCTCGCAGGCATGTACGACATATCGAAGCGTCGCCACGCCTTGGCACTCGTTGCCCAGGGCCACAGCCTGAACTCCGTCAGCAAGCAGACCGGCATATCCCGCGCAGCGATCCGCGCCTGGCAGACCCGTATCGAGCCGCTTCCCCGCCTGCTGGGCAATGCCAACCCGTGCCCAAGATGCCTCCCTGACACCGGCGTTCCGGATGACGCTGCCGCGTACGCCTATCTCCTCGGGCTCTACCTCGGCGATGGCTGCATCAGCGCGCACCCGCGAGGTGTCGGCCACTACCTGCGCATCGCGTGCGCCGACGCGTGGCCCGGCCTCATCGAGGCGTGCCGGAACGCGATCAAGGCCGTACGCCCGAAGAGCGGCGTGTACGACCTGCAGAGGCAGGGGTACGTGTCGGTGACCAGTTACGACCGCCACTGGCCCTGCCTGTTCCCTCAGCACGGGCCGGGCAAGAAGCACCATCGCCTCATCGCGCTCGAACCGTGGCAGCAAGTCATCGTCGAGGCCCACCCCTGGGAGCTCCTCCGAGGGCTCATCCACTCCGACGGCTGTCGCATCACCAACTGGACCGAGAAGGTCGTCGGCGGCGAGCGCAAGCGGTACGAATACACGCGGTACTTCTTCACCAATACGTCCGCCGACATCGTGAACCTGTTCACCGGAGTGCTCGACCGGGTCGGCCTGCAGTGGCGCTCCGCGCGCCGGGGCGGGGGCGTCCAGAACGTCTCCATCGCCCGCAAGGCATCCGTCGCCCTCATGGACCAGCACATAGGCCCCAAGTACTGAGCCCAGGGGCCCCCTGCGAGGGGTGGGGCAAGGGGCCGTGGCCCGGGGTTACTTGGGGCTGTCGTCCTCGCCGATGTGGTGGACGCGGACCAGGTTCGTGGAGCCGGCGACGCCGGGCGGGGAGCCGGCCGTGATGACGACCACGTCGCCCTTCTGGCAGCGGCCGACCTTGAGGAGCATCTCGTCGACCTGCGCCACCATCTCGTCGGTGGATTCGACGTGCGGGCCGAGGAACGTCTCGACGCCCCACGTGAGGTTGAGCTGGGAGCGGGTGGCCGGTACCGGGGTGAAGGCGAGCAGCGGGATCGGGGAGCGGTAGCGGGAGAGGCGTTTGACCGTGTCGCCGGACTGGGTGAAGGCGACGAGGAATTTCGCGCCGAGGAAGTCGCCCATGTCGGCGGCGGCTCGGGCGACGGCGCCGCCCTGGGTGCGGGGTTTGTTGCGGTCGGTGAGGGGCGGGAGGCCCTTGGCGAGGACGTCTTCTTCGGCGGCTTCGACGATGCGGCTCATCGTCTTGACGGTTTCGACGGGGTGTTTGCCGATGCTGGTTTCGCCGGAGAGCATGACGGCGTCGGTGCCGTCGATGACGGCGTTGGCGACGTCGCTGGCTTCGGCCCTGGTGGGGCGGGCGTTGTCGATCATGGAGTCGAGCATCTGGGTCGCCACGATCACTGGTTTGGCGTTGCGCTTGGCGAGTTTGATGGCGCGCTTTTGGACGATGGGGACTTGTTCGAGGGGCATTTCGACGCCGAGGTCGCCGCGGGCGACCATGATGCCGTCGAAGGCGGCGACGATGTCGTCGATGTTGTCGACGGCCTGGGGTTTTTCGATTTTGGCGATGACGGGGAGGCGTCGGCCCTCTTCGTCCATGATGCGGTGGACGTCGTGGATGTCGTGGCCGCTGCGGACGAAGGAGAGGGCGATGATGTCGGCGCCGGTGCGCAGGGCCCAGCGGAGGTCTTCTTCGTCCTTGTCGGAGAGGGCGGGGACGGAGACGGCCACGCCGGGGAGGTTGAGGCCCTTGTGGTCGGAGACCATGCCTCCTTCGATGACGAGGGTGTGGACGTGGGGGCCGTCGACGCGGGTGACGTCGAGGGCGACCTTGCCGTCGTCGACGAGGATCCGTTCGCCGGTGGTGACGTCGGCGGCGAGGCCGGCGTAGGTGGTGCCGCAGAGGTGGCGGTCGCCTTGGGTGTCGGGTTCGACGGTGATGGTGAACTCGTCGCCGCGTTCAAGGAGTACGGGGCCTTCGCGGAAGCGGCCGAGGCGGATCTTCGGGCCTTGAAGGTCGGCGAGGATGCCGACGTTGCGGCCGGTCTCTTCGGAGGCCTTGCGGACGCGGTGGAAGCGCTCTTCGTGTTCGGCGTAGCTGCCGTGGCTGAGGTTGAGACGGGCGACGTCCATTCCGGCTTCGACCAGGGCTTTGATCTGGTCGTATGTGTCGGTGGCGGGCCCTAGGGTGCAGACGATTTTGGCTCGGCGCATGGGGTGAGCCTAGGGGCTTACCGTCGGGTAGGTATTTGGTCGCGGGTTACTGCTCAACAACCTTTGCGTGAAGGGTGGTTGACAAGTGTTGAAGTGTGCGCGCGGGCGCTCCGATGAGCGGTTTCGGGGCGCCCGGCGTGTGGTGGCGCGACGGGGTGTCAGAGGCTGGGCGGGGTCATGATGAAGCGGGCGTGGACGCGGGCGCGGACGGTTTGGCGTTGGGGTTCGAGGTCGAGGGCGGGGGCGGGTTCGGCGGCTCCGGCGGCTCCAGGACTGAAGGACCTGCCGCCGGCGGGGGCCATGCCGTAGCCGGGGGTGGGGACTTCGGCGCCGGGGTCGGAGAGTTCGACGAGGGCGGCGAGGGTGGTGTCGAGGGCGTCGGCGTATTCGCGGGCGCGTGCGACGGCTTGGTGGACGGCGCGGCGGCGTACTTCGGTGTGGGCGGGTGAGTCGCGGCGCAGGCGCCACCAGGGGCCGTCGACGCGGGTGAGTTCGAGGTCGGCGAGGCGGGTGGTGAGTTCGCCGAGTGCGGTGAAGTCGGTGAGTTCGGTGGTGATGCGGACGCTGCCGTGGTACGTGCGGACGCGCTCGCCCCGGCCGTGGCGGGTGAGCTCGGGGGTGAGGGTGAAGGCGCCGGTTTCGAGCTTTTCGACGGTGTCGCCGTAGGTCTTGATGAGGTCGACGACGTAGGTGTTGCGGCGGGTGAGGTCGTCGAGGGTGGCGCGGCGGTCGGGGCCGCGGGTGGCGATGGTGATGGTGATGCCGGCGAGTTCGGGGTCGACTTCGAGGTGGGCTTCGCCGTGGACGGCGAGGCGGGGCTGGTCGGGGGTTCCGTAGGGCTGGGTGTCGGTCATGGGTCCACTGTGGCACTGGTGGGCGCTTCGCGTCGGTGGGCCCGATGTCGGAGGCCGGTCATCAGATCGCAACCTGCGAGGGGTGTTGCGGCCGACTGGTTCTGCGTCAGAATCCGTGGATCTACGCGCGTCGCCGTCCGCTCAACTTCTACGCGCGTCACACGACTTCAGGGAGAAAGCATGCCGCTGAACCGCAGGACGTTCCTGGGCACTACGGCCGCCGCCGGGGCCGGGGTGGCCGTGGCCGGGGGTACGGCGCTGCCCGCCGAGGCCGACACCCGGAACCAGGATCGGGATCACGGGCACGGCCGTCCGCCGAAGCGGTACGCGTTCTCGGTGATGGGCACGACGGATCTGCACGGTCATGTCTTCAACTGGGACTACTTCACGGACGCGGAGTACGACGACGCGGCGCACAACGACGTGGGGCTGGCGAAGATCTCGACGCTGGTGGACCAGGTCCGCGAGGAGAAGGGCCGTCACAACACGCTGTTGATCGACGCGGGTGACATCATCCAGGGCACCCAACTGTCGTACTACTACGCGCGGGTGGAGCCGATCACGGGTTCGGGCGGCAAGCGGGGTCCGAAGCATCCGATGGCGCTGGCCATGAACCACATGCGCTACGACGCGGCGGCGCTGGGCAACCACGAGTTCAATTACGGGATTCCGACGCTGCGCGCGTTCCAGGACCAGTTGGACTTCCCGCTGCTCGGCGCGAACGCGCTGGATGCGAAGACGTTGAAGCCGGCGTTCCCTCCGTACACGGTGCGGCGGCTGAAGGTGCCGCACGGGCCGGATGTGAAGGTGGGCATCCTCGGGCTCACCAACCCGGGGATCGCGATCTGGGACAAGGCCAATGTGCAGGGGAAGATGACGTTCCCCGGCCTGGTGGAGCAGGCGAAGATCTTTGTGCCCAAGCTCCGGGCTCTGGGGTGTGACGTGGTGATCTGTACGGATCACTCGGGTCTCGACGGTGCCACGTCGTACGGGGACGCGCTGCCGTATCCGGAGAACGCCTCGTCGCTGGTGGCGGAGCAGGTGCCGGGGATCGACGCGATTCTGGTGGGCCACACGCACAAGGAGGTGGCGTCGCGGACGGTGGTCAACAAGGAGACCGGCACGTCCGTGGTGCTGTCCGAGCCGTACATGTGGGGCATGCGGCTGAGTGTCTTCGACTTCGAGCTGGAGTTCTCGCGGGGCCGCTGGCACGTCGCGTCGGTGACGGCGGATGTGCGCAACGCCAACGCGGTGGCCGAGGATCCGGTGGTGAGGCGTCTGGTGAAGGCGGAGCACGACAAGGTCGTGGCGTATGTGAACCAGGTGGTGGGCACGAATGCGGCGGAGATGCGGTCGACGCAGGCCCCGTTCAAGGATGTGCCGATCATCGATCTGATCAACCACATCCAGGCGGAGACGGTGAGGACGGCGCTGGCGTCGTCGGAGTACGCCACGCTGCCGGTGCTGTCGCAGGCGGCGTGTTTCTCGCGTTCCGCGGTGATTCCCGCGGGCAAGGTGACGATCAAGGACGTCGCCGGTCTGTACGTGTACGAGAACACCCTGGAGGCACGGCTTCTGACGGGTGCTCAGGTGAAGGCGTACATCGAGTTCTCGGCGAACTACTACGTGCAGACGACGGGCGCGGTGGACCCGGCGAAGATCACCAACGCGAACAGCACGCCGGACTACAACTACGACGTGGTGAGCGGTGTGTCGTACGAGGTCGACATCGCGAAGCCGGCGGGGTCGCGGGTGTCGAAGGTGATGTTCGAGGGGAAGCCGGTCGACGACGCGGCGCAGTTCGTGCTGGCGGTGAACAATTACCGGGCCAATGGTGGCGGTAACTTCCCGGGGGTGGCCACCGCCAAGCAGCTGTGGGCGAACTCCGACGAGATCCGGAACACGATGATCGCGTGGGTGAAGGCGAAGGGTGTCATCGATCAGGCGGAGTTCGCTTCGGTGGACTGGAAGCTGACGCAGAACGGTGTCGCGGTGTTCTGAGCCGTCGTTGCCGGCAGGTCCCGTGCCGTCGGGCGGCGAAACGTCACGGCTGTTCGACGAGTGGAACCAGGCTTCCCGGGTGGTGTGCCGGGCGGGCCTGGTTCTTTTTGTCGAGGCCGAACGTGGTGAAGGCGGTGCGGGCCGGCAGCGGGTAGGGCTCCTTCCCCGTCAGGGAGTTGAGAATGGTGGCGCTGCGCCAGGCGGCCAGGCCCAGGTCGGGGGCGCCGACACCGTGGGTGTGCTGTTCGGCGTTCTGGACGTGGACGTGTCCGGTGACCGAGGGGTCGAGGACGAGCCTGAAGTCCTGGTCGACGCGGGGCCGTTCGGAGCTGTCGTACCGCATGTAGGGGTCGAGTCCGGCGAGGATGCGGCCGAGGGGGCGTTCGCGGTAGCCGGTGGCGAGGACGACGGCGTCGGTGGTGAGGCGGGAGCGGGTGCCCTGCTGGGCGTGTTCGAGGTGGAGCTCGACCTTGGTGGTGGCGACGCGTCCCGCGGTGCGCACGCTCACGCCGGGCGTCATGGTGATGTCGGGCCAGCCGCCGTGCTGGGTGCGGCGGTAGAGCTCGTCGTGGATGGCGGCCATGGTGTCGGCGTCGATGCCCTTGTGGAGTTGCCCCTGGCGGGGCAGCAGCTGGTCGCGTACGCCTTCGGGCAGGGCGTGGAAGTAGCGGGTGTAGTCCGGGGTGAAGTGTTCGAGGCCGAGCTTGGAGTACTCCATGGGCGCGAACGCTTCGCTGCGGGTGAGCCAGGTGAGTTTCTCGGCGCCCTGGGGGCGGTTGCGCAGGAGGTCCAGGAAGACCTCGGCGCCGGACTGGCCCGAGCCGATGACGGTGATGTGTTCGGCGGTGAGCAGGCGTGCGCGGTGGTCGAGGTAGTCGGCGGAGTGCAGGACGGGCACGGTGGGGGCGTCGGCGAGGGGCTTGAGCGGTTCGGGTACGTGGGGCTGGGTGCCGATGCCGATGGCGAGGTGGCGGGTGTGGGCGCGGCCGAGCGCCTGGGCTTCGCCGTTCAGGTCGAGGTGGGTGTAGTCGATCTCGAACACGGCGCGTTCGGCGTTCCAGCGGACGGCGTCGACCTGGTGGGAGAAGTGGAGGTCGGCGAGGTTTTCGCTGACCCAGCGGCAGTAGGCGTCGTATTCGGTGCGCTGGATGTGGAACTTTTCGGCGAAGTAGAACGGGAAGAGCCGTTCGCGGTGCTTGAGGTAGTTGAGGAAGGTCCAGGGGTTGGCGGGGTCGGCGAGGGTGACGAGGTCGGCGAGGAAGGGGACTTGGAGGGTGGTGCCTTCGATGAGGAGGCCGGGGTGCCAGTGGAAGGCGGGGCGCTGTTCGTAGAAGGCGGTGTCGAGTCCGCCGGGTACGCCGTGGGCGAGGGCGGCGAGGGAGAGGTTGAAGGGGCCGATGCCGATGCCGACGAGGTCGTGGGGTTGGTCTTCGGGCTGGGGGGTCATTGCGGGACGCCTTCCGTGGGGGGCCGGGTGATGGGGGGTGGGGTGCTGGGGGGTGGGGTGCTGGAGGTTGAGGCGGCTTCGAGGGTGAGGGTGAGCAGGGTGCGCAGGTCGTCGGGGGTGAGGTGCGGGTTGAGGAGGGTGGCCTTGAGCCAGAGGCGGCCGTCGGCGTGGGCGCGGCCGAGGACGGCGGTGCCGTGGGTGAGCAGGGTGCGCCGGATATGGGCGACGGTGGCGTCGGTGGCGTGGCGGGGGCGGAAGAGGACGGTGGAGATGGCGGGGCGCCGGTGGAGCTCCAACTGGGGTTGCTGCTCGATGAGTTGAGCGAGGTCGGCGGCGTGGGCGCAGACGCGGTCGACGAGGTGGGCGAGGCCGTCGCGGCCCAGGGCGCGCAGGGTGACGGCGATTTTGAGGGCGTCGGGGCGGCGGGTGGTGCGCAGGGAGCGGCCGAGGAGGTCGGGCAGGCCGTGGTGGGTGTCGTCGTCGGCGTTGAGGTAGTCGGCGGTGTGCGCGAGGGGCGCGAGGTGGCCCGGGTCGGCGACGGCGAGGAGGCCTGCGGCCACGGGTTGCCAGCCGAGTTTGTGCAGGTCGAGGGTGACGGTGTCGGCGTGGTGGAGGCCGGCGAGTTTGGGGCGGTGGCGCTCGCTGAAGAGGAGGGGCCCGCCGTAGGCGGCGTCCACGTGGAGGCGGGCGTGGTGACGGGCGCACAGGCCGGCGATGGCGGGGAGGTCGTCGATGGCTCCGGCGTCGGTGGTGCCGGCGGTGGCGACGACGAGGGCGGGCGGACGGAGCGCGCTGAGGGTGTGGTCGAGAGCCATGAGATCGGTGGTGCCGGTGGGGGCGGGGACCACCACGGGTCGGGGCAGGCCGAGGAGCCAGGCCGCGCGTTGGACCGAGTGGTGGGTGTGGGCGCCGCACACGATCTGCACGCGGTCGTGGTGTTCGCGGGCGAGGAGGAGGGCGAGCTGGTTGGACTCGGTGCCGCCGGTCGTGATGAGCGCGTCGCCGTGGGGCCAGATCTCCTGGGCGACGGCCCGGGTGAGGAGGGCTTCGAGCGCGGAGGCGGCGGGGGCCTGGTCCCAGGAGTCGAGGGAGGGGTTGAGCGCCGACGCGGCGAGGTCGGCGGCGGCCGCGACGGCGAGCGGCGGGGTGTGGAGGTGTGCGGCGCAGAGGGGCTCGGCGGGGTCGGCCGCGCCTTCGGCGAGGGCGCGTACGAGGGTGGTCAGGGCTTCTTCGGCGCCGGTGCCGTGGGTGGGGAGGATGGCGCGGGCGGCGTGGTGGACGCGCTCGGCGACGGCTTGGGGTCCGCCGGCGGGCAGCGGGCCGCCTCGGGTCTTCGCCCCGTGGTCGAGGGCGTCGAGTACGACGTCGAGGAGGGGGCGCAGGGCCGCCGGCCCTGCGGTGCCTCCGGCGAGGGGCGGGCTGTGCATGGGGTTCCTTCGGGGGTGTGGACAGCGACTTCACCAGCGTGGTCCTGCGCGGGCCGGTGAAGCCGCTGTGCACAACGATCTCAACCCGAAAGTGGTATCGCCTTGCGGTGAGGGCGAGTTGGGGCGGGGGGTTCCTGGTATGGCGGACCCGAAGCGGGTCCGCCGGCGCCGGGGGTGGGGGCTGGCGCGCCGGGTGCGGGGTCCGGCGGACCGGATGCGGGCGTCCCGCGCGCCGGGTGCGGGTCCGGGCCGCGTACGTGTGCGGCCCGGGGGGCAGGTGCGTACGCGGGCGGCCCGGGGTCAGCCGCGGACGCGAAGGGCCCGGCCGAGGTCGTCGACCTGGTCGGCGAGCCGGCGGCGCAGGGCGGGCGTGAGGTCCTCGTGGGTCAGACAGGCCTCGCCCAGGCGCAGGTTCTCCTCGTCGACGACGAACAGCGGGAAGGCGTAGTAGCCGGCGGCCTGGGCCATCGCGGGGCCGCGGCGGGTTGCGAAGGGGACGGTGTCCTCGTAGTAGCGGGCGACGTAGGGCCGCAGGAGGTCGGCCTGTTCGGGCTGCCAGAAACCCTGGGCGGTGGCGGTGAAGAGGTAGTTGGAGAGGGTGTCGCCGTGGAACATGGCGTTCCAGGCGGCTTCCTTGGCGGCGGGGGTGGGCAGGGCGGCGCGGCAGCGGGCGGCGCCTTCCTCGCCGGTGGCGCTGGGGTCGTCGGCGAGGTGGGCGGCGATTTCCTTCTCGTCGGTGGCGCCGAGCACGGCGAGGCGGGTGAGGACGCGCCAGCGCAGTTCGGGGTCGAGTTCGGGGCCGCCGGGCACATGGCCGTCCTGGAGCCAGGCGCGCAGGGTGTCGGGCTGGGTGGCCGCGTCGATGAAGTGGCGTACGGCGATGAGGCGCAGGCCGGGGTGGGCGCCGTCCTCGGTGCGCCGGATCAGGTCGCGGGTGAGGTCGGTGAGGAGGGCGAGGGCGGCGGGGCGGTCGGTGGGGGTGAGGTAGCGGTCGGTGATCTGGGTGGCGGCGAAGGTGAGGACGCCCTGCACGATGGCGAGGTCGGTTTCCTCGCAGAGGTGGGCGCGGGCGGTTTCCAGGTAGTCGCCGGGCATGAGTTCGCCGTCGCGGACCATGTCGCGCAGGGCGTTCCACAGAACGGCGCGGGTGAGGGCGTCGGGGACGCCGGACAGGGAGCGCAGGGCGGCTTCGGTGGAGGTCTCGTCGAGGCGGACCTTGGCGTAGCTGAGGTCCTGGTCGTTGAGGACGAGCAGGGCGGGGCGCGGGCCGGGGCGGGTGACGGGTTCGCCGTGCGGGACGTCGATGTCGAAGCGCTCGCGCAGGACGAGGTCGCGGCCGTGGTGCGGGTCGCGGTCGTAGGCGCCGACGGTGAGGCGGTGGGGGCGCCGGCCCTGATGGGTGGTGGTGAGGTGCCACTGTCCTTCGCTCTCGGCGACGGTGGGGATGAGGGTGTCGACTCCGGTGGTGCCGAGCCATTCCTTCGCCCAGGCGTGGACGTCGCGGTCGGTGGTGGAGGCGAGGGAGTCGATGAAGTCGGCGAGGGTGGCGTTGGCGAACTTGTGGCGGGCGAAGTGGGTGTTGATGCCCGCGAGGAAGTCCTTCTCGCCGAGCCAGGCCACGAGTTGACGCAGTGCGGACGCGCCCTTGGCGTAGGAGATGCCGTCGAAGTTGAGCAGCGCGGACGCGGTGTCGGGAACGGCGTCGGGTGCGGGGGCGACGGGGTGGGTGGAGGGCCGCTGGTCGGCGTCGTAGCCCCAGGATTTGCGGGCGATCGCGAAGTCGACCCAGGTGTCGGTGAACCGGGTGGCTTCGGTGAGGGTCTGGTAGCCCATGTATTCGGCGAAGGACTCGTTGAGCCAGATGTCGTCCCACCATTGGAGGGTGACGAGGTCGCCGAACCACATGTGGGCCATTTCGTGGGCGACGACCATGGCGCGGGTCTGGCGCTCGGTGTCGGTGACGGCGGAGCGGTAGACGAATTCGTCGCGGAAGGTGACGAGGCCGGGGTTTTCCATGGCGCCGGCGTTGAATTCTGGGACGAACGCCTGGTCGTAGGAGTCGAAGGGGTAGGGCTCGTCGAACTTCTCGTGGTAGCGGTCGTAGCACTGCCGGGTGATCTCGAAGAGCTCGTCGGCGTCGGCGTCGAGGTGGGGGGCGAGGGAGCGGCGGCAGTGCAGGCCGAAGGGGAGCCCGGCGTGTTCGGTGGTCACCGAGTGCCAGGGGCCCGCGGCGACGGCCACGAGGTAGGTGGAGATGAGGGGGGTGGTGGCGGCCTTCCAGCGGCCGTCGTCCTGCTGGGCGGTGACGCCGTTGGCCAGGACGGTCCAGGTGTCGGGGGCCGTGACGGTGAGGTCGACGACGGCTTTGAGGTCGGGCTGGTCGAAGGCGGCGAACACGCGCTGGACGTCGTCCATGAAGAGCTGGGTGTAGGCGTACGTCTCGCCGTCGGCGGGGTCGGTGAAGCGGTGCAGTCCCTCGCCGGTGTGGGAGTAGTTCATGACGGCGTCGATGTGCAGCGTGTGGGGCCCCGTGGAAAGGCCGGTCAGCGGGAGCCGGTTCTCGACGAGGGTGCCGGGGTCGAGCGGTGTCCCGTCGAGGGTGGCCGAGCGCAGGGTGGCGGGCTTGAGCTCGACGAAGGTGTCCCCGGCGGCGCGGGCGGTGAAGTCGATGGCGGTGCGGGATACGAACGTGTCGTCGCCAGTGGTGAGATCGAGTTCGATCGCGTACCGCTGTACGTCGAGGAAATGGGCTCGGGTCTGCGCTTCGTCGCGCGTCAGTACGGACATGGGGCCATGCTGCCTGATGCGGGCGGGGCAGCCCAGCGTGCGGGCGGACCGGGCTCAGGCGGTGCGGGTGGACCGGGGTCAGGCCGTGCGGGTGGCGAGCCACGCTTGGTGGGAGCGGGTGACGCGGGCCCACAGTTCGGCGCGGTCGTCGTCGGTGAGGGTGCGCGGCGCGAGGTGGAAGAGGTCGTGGAGGGCCTCGAACCAGGCGGCGGGGGTGGCGAGTTCGTGCTCGCTGGTGCCGTCTGCGTCGGTGTGGCGCAGGACGCGGCCGCGCAGGACGTCGATGCCGGTCGCGTCGCGGCGGGCCACGACGGGGCTTTTGACGAAGCCGGACTCGGGTGAGGTGGTGAGCCGGGTGTGCTCGCCGTCGAACGCGCTCGTGCCGGCGGGACGGGGGTCGTATTCCATGTGGTGGAATCCGCCGGCGGGGTCGTGATGGAAGCGCCAGCCGCCGGGCTCGGCGGTGGAGGGTGCCATGCGGAAGGTGGTGGGGCCCTGGCGGTAGGAGCCGGCCACCAGGGGCAGGGGTTCGTGGATGCCGTCACCGAGGCCCGCGTCCACGAGCCATTCCTGGTCCCCGATGCGGACGGTGAGGGCCAGGTGGTTGCCGCGGGCGCCTTCGGCTTCGGGGGTGGCGTGCACTCCGGCGTAGTGGCGGGTGACGTCGAAGCCGAGGGTGCGCAGCAGCAGGCCGAGGGCGCCGTTGGCCTGGTAGCAGTAGCCGCCGTGCCCGGCCGCGATGCGGCGCAGCGAGAGCAGCTCGTCGATGCCCGCGGGGCGGCCGAGGTAGGTGTCGATGTTCTCGTACGCCACGCGTTCGATCTGGGCGCGGTGGAGGGCGAACAGGGCGTCGACGGTGGGCTGTTGGGGCCGCTCCACGCCGAGGCGCCGGAGGTAGCCGGCCATGTCGGCGTCGGTCGGCCGGGCGCGGTCGGCCACCGGTGGTGTCGTCACGGGCAGATCATCGCACCGGGATGCGGTGCGATGCCCTGGGTTTCGTCGCTTCGTGCGGCGCGGCTTGCGCGGTGGGCGCTGTGCGGTGAGGTCTGTGCGGTGGGCCGGGTCAGCCGGAGTTGGCGATCGTCTCGTGGTGGCGGATGACCTCGGCGATGATGAAGTTGAGGAGCTTCTCGGCGAAGGCAGGGTCGAGTTTGGCGCTCTCGGCGAGGCGGCGCAGGCGGGCGATCTGCTCGGCTTCGCGGGAGGGGTCGGCCGGGGGAAGCCGGTGCTCGGCCTTGAGGTGGCCGACCTGCTGGGTGCATTTGAAGCGCTCGGCCAGCATGTGCACGACGGCGGCGTCGATGTTGTCGATGCTGTCGCGGAGCCGGGAGAGCTCTGCTTGCACGGAGGGGTCGATCGTGGTCATGGTCGTCGAGCTTACGTGGCGTGGCCCGCGATGGTCGGCGGGTGTTCAGGATCCGGGATCCTGCTGCTCCAGCCACCGGGGACGGCCCGGCCCTGCTGCTCGCGGAAGCGCACGGGTGCGATGCCGACACGCCGGGTGAACAGGCGGGAGAAGTAGGCGGGGTCGTCGTAGCCCACCCGGCGGGCGACGGCGGCGACCGGCAGTTCGGTGACGGCGAGGAGTTCCTTGGCGCGGCCGAGGCGGATGCCGAGGAGGTAGTCCTTGGGGCTGCATCCGGCGGCTCTGCGCACCGCGGTGCGCAGCTCGGCGGGGGTCATGCCGTGCCGGGCCGCGTGTTCGGCCACCGAAAGGGGCTGGAAGGCGTCGCGGGCCAGGGCGTCGAGGACGGGGTCGCCGTCGGGCGCGACGTCGGCGCGGGCGCGGCGCAGCGCGACGAGCAGTTCGTGGACGGCGGCGGCGGTCTCCACCTCCAGGAGGGGGTTGCCGCGGCGGGCGGCCCTGGCGATGCGGCCGACGGCGGCGCGGGCGGCGACGGTGTCGCTGAGCGGGACGACGGGCCGGTCCGGGTCGATGTAGCCGAGTTCGGTGTACGTGGTGGTGGCGGGCCCGGCGAAGTCGACGAAGGACTCGTCCCAGCCGGTGACCGGGTCGGGGCCGTAGTGGTGGGGCACGCCGGGGGTGAGCCAGATCAGGGCGGGCGCGGTGACGGGGACGCGGCGGCCGTCGGCGCCGCGGAACCAGCCGCTGCCGGCGCCGATGACGACGGCGACGTGGTGGTCGAGGGTGCGGGGTCCGACGGTGGGCAGCGCGCCGTGCTGCAGTCCCACGCCGAGGCAGACCAGGCCGAGCCGATGATGGGCCGGACTCGGGGTGAAATACCGCATCCAGGTGTGATACATGCCGCTTTCCGTTCTCTGCCGTCCCCCTTGCGTCCAATCAGCGCCGATCTTTGTCCATGGACCGGTGCCGCGCCAGGGGGCGAGAGTGGCCCGGCGTAGCGATCGAGAGAGATGGGCGGGGCTGACCGGTGGCCGACTTCACGGTGGGGGACGAGGACTTTCTGCTCGACGGGCGGCCGGTGCGGCTCCTTTCGGGGGCGCTGCACTACTTCCGGGTGCACGAGGCACAGTGGGGGCACCGCCTCGCGATGCTGCGGGCGATGGGCCTGAACTGTGTCGAGACGTACGTGCCGTGGAATCTGCACGAGCCGTTCCTCGGCCGCTACCACGACGTGGCCGCGCTCGGCCGGTTCCTGGACGCCGCGCGGGAGGCGGGCCTGTGGGCGATCGTGCGGCCTGGGCCCTACATCTGCGCCGAGTGGGAGAACGGGGGGCTGCCGCACTGGCTGACGGGCCGCCTCGGGCGGCGGGCGCGCACGGACGACCCCGAGTACCTGGTGCATGTGAACCGGTGGTTCCGTGCGCTGCTCCCCCAGGTCGCCGAGCGGCAGATCGACCGGGGCGGTCCCGTGCTGATGGTGCAGGTGGAGAACGAGTACGGCAGTTACGGCACCGACCGGGGCTATCTGCGTCACCTGGCCGACCTGCTGCACGACTGCGGGATCACGGTGCCGCTGTTCACCTCGGACGGGCCCGAGGACCACATGCTGACCGGGGGTTCGCTGCCGGGTGTCCTCGCCACGGCGAACTTCGGCGGCCGGGCGCGCGAGGGCTTCGAGGTCCTGCGCCGCCATCAGCCGTCGGGGCCGCTGATGTGCATGGAGTTCTGGTGCGGCTGGTTCGACCACTGGGGTGCGGAGCACGTGGTGCGGGACGCGGCCGACGCTGCGGAGACGCTGCGCGAGATCCTCGCGTGCGGGGCGTCGGTGAACATCTACATGGCGCACGGCGGCACCAACTTCGCGGGCTGGTCGGGTGCGAACCGGGCCGGTGATCTGCATGTGGGGGCGCTGGAGCCGACGGCGACGTCGTACGACTACGACGCGCCGGTCGACGAGGCGGGCCGGCCCACGGAGAAGTTCTGGCTCTTCCGCGAGGCGCTGGCCGCCCACCAGGACAACGGTGCCGACTCCCTTCCTCGACTTCCGCCGGAACCAGCATTGTTGACGGGTTCGTTCGGTGCGACGTGGGAGGGCTGGACCTCCCTCTCCGACGTCGTGGACGTCCTGGGCGGCGAGGAGAGCGAGTCGCCGGTGCCGCCCACGTTCGAGGAGCTCGACGTGGACCGTGGCCTGGTCCGCTACCGCCTGGACGTGCCCGGCGGGCGGCAGCCGTACCCGCTGGGCGTGCTGGGGCTGCGCGACGTGGCGACGGTGTACGTCGACGGGGTACGCGCGGGCGTCCTGGACAGCGAGGACGCGACGCTCGCGGACCCGGTGCCGGGCGGGGCGGAGGTCGAGATGTGGGTGGAGTCGCTGGGGCGGGTCAACTACGGGCCGCGCGGCGGGGAGTCGAAGGGCATCACGGGCGGGGTGCTGCACGAGCGGCAGTATCTGCACGGGGTGCGGGCGCGGGGACTGCGCCTGGACGCGCTCTCCGTCCCTGGCGCGGTGGCGAAGCTCCCCCTCGGCGAGGTGCCGCCGACGTCGTCCGGTACGACCGGCCTGTACCGGGGCCGGCTCGACCTGCCGGCGTCGGCGTCCGACGCGGATTTCGCGTGGCTGCGGCTGCCGGGGTGGGGGCGGGGGTTCGTGTGGGTGAACGGGTTCTGCGTGGGGCGGTACTGGGGGGTTGGGCCGCAGCGGGGGCTGTATGTGCCGGGGGCGGTGTTGGGGGCGGGGGGTAATGAGGTGTGGGTGCTCGAACTGGACGAAGCGCACGACCCGGCGGGCCTCACCCTGGGCACCTGACCCCGGCCAAGTCCCGGGGGGGGCCGGTCCCAGGCCCCGGAACCCGGCTCGCTTGCGGGCGCGGGCCGTGCGGACTTGCTCCGCATTCCCCGCGCCCCTTGACCCGCCTTCGTGTGCGGACCGTGCCCACTTCTCGCGCAGTTCCCCGCGCCCCTTGAAGACCTCGGTTCGGCTGCGGGCCGTGCGTGGTTGCTCGCGCAGTTCCCCGCGCCCCTGACTATCCGGTGACGGCCGGCGCGGACATCCTCGGCTCGGCGGACTGCTCGGTGCCGGGCCGCAGAGGCCACCTCAGCCTGTCCGGCGTTTGAGGACGAGCGCCCTTGAGGCGCGATACGGGGTCCGGGGCGGAGCCCCGGGGAGCCTGGCCGTCGCCAACCCCGCCGCACGGGAGGTGGGTGGGAAAACGCGCGATACGGGGTCCGGGGCGGAGTCCCGGGGGGGGTTGGGGGTGCCCGACTCCGGCGCCCCCAGCGTTACAGTTCGCGGGATTCGAAGGTGTCCAGGATGAATTCCGCCACCCCGTCGTCGCCCACCTTCCGCAGGCCGACCCAGGCCACCCCGGCCGCCGGGGCGGTGAACTCGTAGGAGAACAAGGTGGGTTCGGTCGCGACCGGCAGCGCGACCCGGCTCAGCTCGCGCGGCGCCGGTTCGTCGACGGCCGTGATCCAGGCGTACTGGCCGGCCTTCTCGTTCTCGTACCGGAAGGAGACCCGGTAGCGCCGCCCGGCCCGGAAGCGGACGGTGTGGTCGACCGTGCGATAGACGAGCCCGTCGTTCTCGCCCCGCGACTTCAGCGACTCCGTGCCGTCGACGACGTCGTCGACCGCCTTGCCGTTCCAGCCCCGCTGGGTGAACGGCGCGTGCCGCTGGGCGATGTGGGTGCGGGGGTCGGTGGAGCCGCCCGCGTCGCCCTTGACGAAGGGGCCCCAGCCGGACGGCACGTGCTGGAAGTCCTCGTAGGCGATCGTGCCGGGCTTGGCGGTCGGCTCGGCGCGTACGACGCGTACGTTGTCGAAGCGGACCCGGGCCGCGCCCGCGCCGGCCCGCAGCGTGAGGGTGACCGGGCCGCCGCCCGCGGGCACCGTGAAGGGGACCGACATGCGCTGGAATCGGGAGTCGTGCTTGCGGTCGGCGGCCACGTAGTTGACCGCGGTGGAGGTGTCGGTCCAGTTGGTGGCGGTGACGCCGTCGGCCGTGCGGACGTCGAGCGCGGCCCGGCGCCGCTCCCCCGCCTTCTCGCCGACCTCGACCTGCACGGAGGCGCGGTACGTGCCGGGTGCGAGACGGGCGAGGCGCTGGCCGACGGTGGCCGGTTCCCCTGCGGGCAGGACGAGTTCGTAGTCGCCGAGCGCGTTGAGGGCGACCCGCGCGGCGCCGGTCACCTGCCATCCGTCGAGTGTTCCCGAGTGGAACCCGGGGTCGTGCACGGGGGTGAACTGGCCCCAGGCCGGATCGCCCTGGGCGCGGGCGCGGGTGCGGTGGACGACGTAGGGCTGTCCGGCCGCCGCGTCGGGGATCGTCACGCCGCCGGCGCGGACGGGGAGGTCGGCGACGTGCGCCCGGCCCTGGTCGGTGAGCCGGTAGAGGGCCACCGTACGCAGGCCCGACCAGCCGCGCGGAAGACGCCAACTGGTGCTGCCTCCAGCGGGGTTGTAGTGGTAGAGCTTCGCCGGGTCGGTGGCGTTGCGGGGCTCCCACGGCAGGAGGTAAGTGCCGGCGTCGTAGACGAGGCGGCCGTCCGTGGTGATGCGGCGCGCGCCGGTGACGTCGCTGACCGAGGTCGCGGTGGGGCCGGCGAAGGTGACCTCGTGGTCGGTCCAGCGCTCGATGGGGTGGGCCTGGAGGTACTTCGCGGGCAGCGACTCCGTCCAGATCAGGTCGTAGAACGTCTTCCAGTCGGTCTTCCCGGTCCAGCCCTCGAAGTTGCCCATGTGGGCGTGGCCGAGCAGGGTGGGCCACTTGTTGGCGAAGACGTCCTTCTGGTGGTGGCGGATGAAGCGGATCAGCCGGGAGTTGATGCCGCGCGAGGTGTCGGGACCGTAGTCCGTCTCGTTGGCCCAGTGCGACCACAGCGAGGAGCGTTCCAGGCCGTGGCCCCATTCGGAGGCGACGAGCCATCCCTGGTCGCGCAGGGCGCGCTGGAGCCGGTCGGAGGTCCAGCCCGATTCGCGGAACACGTCGAGGTAGAGCGCGTCGAGCGCGGGGTCGGCGTCGCGGCGCAGGGCGGCGAAGCGCTTGATGATGTCGCCGGAGACGAGGTCGCGGCGCTGGTCGATGCGGTAGGACTGGTCGAGCCAGTCCCACTGGGGGTTGTTCTTGTCGACGAGGGTGTCGGAGAAGGCGTGGGCGACCGGGTAGGACTCGGTGGCGTTGACGTGGACGGCGAAGTCGCTGTTCCACTTCTTGCCCTCGCGCACCAGGGAGTTGAGGTCGGCGAGGCCGCCCGCGCGCTGGTTGTAGTTGCCTGCGTAGTCGGGGTGGGCGGAGTCGTGGCCCTCCGACTGGTAGCCCTTGAGCAGGGTGTACTGGCGCAGTCCGTCGGTGGCCAGCGAGACGCGCTTGACGTTGTCGAGGGTGGTGAGGAACGGGTTGGTGGCCTGCGAGGCGAAGTTGTAGGGGATGTGCGGGACGACCCGCAGGTGCTGGGTGTCGGCGCCGAGGGGCTCGACCATGATGTCGCGGAAGGCGATGGCGGCGTCCTGCCAGTCGACGACGCCGTCCTTGTTGCGGTCTCCGGTGACGATGACGGTGGCGTACGGCAGGGGCTCGGTGGCGCCGGTGGGGGCGGTCGCGGCGCGGTGGGTCCACTGGCCGGGGGCTAGTTGCGTCTTGACGTAGCCGTCCCGTTTCAGGGTCTGGCGCCAGAGCCGGCCGTTCTCCCAGGTGGCGCCGGGGGTGTCGGCGGGGTTGTCGTAGACGGTGTTGGTCTCGACGGCGCCGCCGAGCGCGTGGTGGGCGAGGACGGCGTAGGCGCAGCCGATGGGCTGGGCGTCGGGGGCGGAGGCGGCGGTGGGCTCGACGAGGGTGTCGCCGCTCTTCGCCTTGTCCAACTGGAGCTGCGCCGCCAGGAGTTGGGCTCCGGGCTGATCGCTGCGGACGGACAGCAGGGCGAGGCCGGGGATCTGGAGGGTGCCGACGCGCAGGGCCGGGGTGTCGTCGATGCGGGTGACGCGCCAGTCGACGCGGTGGCCGCTCACGCGGATCTCCACGCCGATGCGGGTGCCGCCGTCGAAGGCGAGGGTGTACGCGATGCGGTCGCGGGACGGGATCGAGGTCACCCGGGGGGTGTGCGGGGCGCCGTCGATGAGCACGACGGTGACGGTGTCCTCCTGGCCGTGCAGGACGGCGCCGGTGGCCTGGTCGGTGTACGACACGATGCGCGGGAAGGTGGTGGCGACGCGGACGTCGAGGCCGGCGGAGCGCAGCACCGTCTCCCCCGGCGTCGGGCCGGCGGCGAGCGCCGGTGCGGGGATGCCCAGGGCGGCGCCGGCTCCGGCGAGGGCGGTGACCGCGACGACGGTCCTCCGCTTCGGCCCGTGCTGTTCGGGGTTCACGCGCGCGCTCCTTGTGGTGGGGGCTTGGGTGTGCGGACCACGTTGTTCCGCGGGGGGTGGGTGTGCCCATGGACAAAGCGGCGGAACGTCTTGGACTAACGGTTCCCCGACCCCCTCCTCCCTGGGCTCCGCCCCAGACCCCAACGCGCTTTCCCACCCTCCCCCAAGCTCTTAATGAGCAGGGGGGACCCCCATGACAGGCTGAGGTGGCCCATGCCGCCCGGCACCGGATACCTCAGGGGCGCGGAGAACTGCGCGGGCAACCGTGCACGGGCCGCACACGAAAGCGGGGTTGGGGGGGGGCGCGGGGTGTGGGGGCTAGGTGTCGCAGTCCTGTACCCCGCCGCACACCCCGCACCGCACCCGGACCCGCCCCCGCACCCCCACCCGAATCCGCTGGCAGCAGGTCGGGCAGGCGAAGGACACCCGCAACCCGTCCGGGCCGGACTCGAAGGAGTAGGGGGAGCCGGGCCCTGCCCGGGTACCGCCGTGTTCCTGGGCGCACCGCCGGTCCTTCGCGTAGCGCCGTCGCCCCGACCAGCCCGCCGCGACGAGCGGAGGCTGCTGGGCCTCCCGCCGTGCCAGGGCCGCGCCCGCCGCGTACGCGGGGTACGCCTGCGGGCTGGTGAACCAGGGCGAGGGGTCCTCGCCGAACAGCCCGGCCCGCTTGGCCAGGACGTATCCGAACTCCTCCGGCGTCAGATAGCCCAGCTTCTGGCTGGAGACCCCGTCCTCGCGGAACGCGTCGAGCAGCAGCCAGCCCGCGCCCAGGTACGTCGTCACGGTGTCGGTGAGGATCTCGTTGTCGCGGGTGCCGGGGAACGTCAGGTCCAGGCGGTGCAGCAGCACGTGGGTGATCTCGTGCGCGAGGGCCGCCCCGATGTCCCTTCGGTGGGTGCGGAAGCGGTTGTTCAGCTCGATGAAGTACTCGGGCCCGGCGGCCAGTTCGACGCCGGCCGCGTGCTGCATCTCGCGGTACCCCACGATCATCCGGGCGTCGGGAAGGCGCAGGTGCTGGACGAGCGCGCGGGCCACCCGCTGGGCGCCCAGGTGCAGGTCCTCGTGGTCGTCGAAGGCGACGTCGGCGGGGAGCACGCTGGTCGCGTACCCCTGGAGCCCGTCGAAGGACAGGCGCTTGTGCAGCGCCGTGATGGCCGCGCGCACCGTGGCGAGATGTGGATAGCCGTGCACGACCGGGCTCGACGTGCCCACGCCGTCACCCCCGTTCCGTACCGCCCCGTACCGATCCGTTCCGAACCACCCAGTACCGATCCGTTCCGCCCCGTACCGATCACTTCCGTGCCGACCCGTTCCGTACCGCGGACCCGATTCCACTGTAAGGGCGCCGGTCCTCTGCCGACCTGTGCGGGCGCTGGCCGGAAAGTGGCCCTTGTGAGGGGTGGGGAGGCCTCCCCATAATCCCCGCAACGCATTGACGCGCCCATGACATATCGGGGCCATGTCCGTGCGTCACCGACAGCCAACCCCCCACGAGAGGCAGTCAGTTGAAGAAGATCATGCGAGCGCTGCGCAGATGCCTGACCGTCACGGCCGTCCTCGCCGCCACCGTCTCCCTGCCCGCCACCGACGCCCTCGCGTCGACCGCGTCCCCGGCCTCACCCCGGCCCGTGGTCGGCGGCACCCGCGCCGCACAGGGCGAGTTCCCGTTCATGGTCCGGCTCTCCATGGGCTGCGGCGGCGCGCTCTACACGCAGCAGATCGTCCTCACCGCCGCCCACTGCGTCGACGGGAGCGGCGCCAACACCTCCATCACCGCCACCGGCGGCGTCGTCGACCTGCAGAGTTCGAGCGCGGTCAAGGTGAAGTCCACCAAGGTCCTCCAGGCCCCCGGCTACAACGGCAAGGGCAAGGACTGGGCGCTGATCAAGCTCGCCAAGCCCATCAACCAGCCCACCCTCAAGATCGCCACCAGCACCGCCTACAACAGCGGCACCTTCACCATCGCCGGCTGGGGCGCCCGCAGCGAGGGCGGCGGCCAGCAGCGCTACCTCTACAAGGCGACCGTCCCCTTTGTCTCGGACGCCCAGTGCCAGCAGGCGTACGGCGGCGACCTGGTCCCGAGCGACGAGATCTGCGCCGGCTACGTGGCCCAGGGCGGCGTCGACACCTGCCAGGGCGACTCCGGCGGCCCCATGTTCCGCAAGGACGACGCGGGCGCCTGGATCCAGGTCGGCATCGTGAGCTGGGGCAACGGATGCGCCGAGCCCGGCTACCCCGGCGTCTACTCCGAGGTCTCGACCTTCGCCTCCGCCATAGCCCAGGCGGCCTCGACGCTTTAGCGCCGCCCCCGCCCCGGGGCCGCTCGCCCGGCCCGGCCGGGCGTCCCGCATTTGCGGACGCCCGGCCAAACCTGCTCATATAGGGGCATGTCGATCAGGGTGGTCATCGCGGACGACCAGGAAATGGTCAGGACCGGATTCCGCATGATCCTGGAGAGCAGGGACGATCTCGACGTCGTCGCCGACGTCGACGACGGGAACGCCGCCCTCGAAGCCGTCGAGCGCCTCCAGCCCGACGTACTGCTCCTCGACATCCGCATGCCGGGCCTCGACGGGCTCGAGGTCACCCGCCGCCTGGCCGGCCGCGACCGGCCCCACATCGTCATCTGCACCACCTTCGACCTCGACGAATACGTCCACGCGGCCCTGCACGGCGGAGCCAGTGGCTTCCTCCTCAAGGACGCGAGCCCCGAAATGCTCGTCGAGGCGGTACGCGCCGCGGCCGCCGGCGACTCCCTCGTCTCGCCCGCCATCACCGTGCGCCTCCTGAAAGAGCTCGCATCGGCCCGCCCCGCCGAAGGCGTCCGCGCACCGGCCGAGCCCCTCACCGAACGCGAACGCGACGTGGTGCGCTGCCTGGCCCGTGGCGCGACCAACGCCGAGATCGCCCGCGAACTGTACGTCTCGCTGTCCACCGTCAAGACCCACCTCGCCAACGTCCAGGGCAAACTCGGCGCCCGCAACCGCGTCGAGATCGCCGCCTGGGCCTGGGAGAGCGGACTCGCCACGAACGCCGCATGAGCCACCCATGAGCCCCGTACGCAGCTGGCTGCGCCGCCATCCCCGCACCGCGGCCACCGCACGCCCACTGCTCGCCGCCGTTCTCGTCGCCCTCGTCACCTACGAAGGCGTGGCCCTGGCCCGCCAGCCCACCCGGCCGCACGCCATCGTGTGGAGCGCGGGCATCGCCGTCTGCCTGTGCGCGGTGCCCTGGGCGAGGTTCCCGCTCGTGCCCCGGGCCTGGACCGCGGCCGCCCTCAGCTGGACCGCGACCGTCCTGCTCCTCGCCGACCGGCCCGAGATCGTCTGGGGCATGGGCGAGGCGATCGCGCTCCTGGTCCTGCTCTCCTCCGTCCTGCTGTACGCCCCCGCCCGCACCGCCGCGCTCCTCGGCCCGGTCCTCGGACTCGGCTGCGTGGCCGTGCCGGTCCGCGACGCCGACCCCGGCCGCTTCACCCTGCTCTTCGCCGTCCTGGCCGTCGTGGTCAGCGCGTACTCGCTGCTCCTGCGCGCCCAGTCGGGCCAGCGGGTACGCGACCTGCAAGCCGTCCGCACCGCCGAACGCCTCGAACTCGCCCACGAACTGCACGACTTGGTCGCCCACCATGTCACCGGCATCGTCGTCCAGGCGCAGGCCGCCCGCTACACCTCGGTCACGGGCGAACGCGCCGCCGAGTCCTTCGCCCGCATCGAGGAGGCGGGCAGCGAGGCGCTCGGCGCGATGCGCCGCCTGGTACGGGTGCTGCGCGAGGGCGAGCCGAAGACCGAGCCGGTGGCCGGCATCGCCCAGATCCGCGAACTCACCGCCCGCTTCTCCCAGGCCGGGCCCCCCGTCACCCTCTACGTGGAGCCCGGCCTGGAGGAGCGGCTGCCCGGCGACGCGGCCGCCCTCGCCCACCGGGTGGTGCGCGAATCCCTCACCAACGCCCGCAAGCACGCGGCGGACGCGACGGGCGTACGCGTCGCGATCCGCGGGACCGGGGGTGGCCGCGGCCTCGACGTGCGCGTCACCGACGACGGCTCGCACGCGGCTCCCCTCGCCGCCCAGGCCCGCGGCGGCGGCTTCGGCCTCGTGGGACTCGCGGAGCGGGTCTTGGCGATGGGGGGTGAGCTTGTGGCGGGGCCGGGGGGTGAGGGGGGTTGGCAGGTCGTCATGACCCTGCCCCTGGACATCCAATAGCCCCCGCCCCCGCCCCCGCCCCCAACCCGGCCCTCGCCTCGCCTCGCCTCGCCTCGCCTCGCCTGCGAACCGTGCCCGCTTCCCGCGCAGTTCCCCGCGCCCCTTGAACGGCCGGCTTTCGGGTGCGGACCGTGCCCGCGTCTCGCGCAGTTCCCCGCGCCCCTGGCTACTCGGTGCCGGCCCGCATGGACATCCCAGCCCGTCCGGCGACTGAGGACGAGCGCTCTCAAGGCGCGAACGGGGGCTGGCGCGGAGCCCCAGGGGGCGGGGTCCGGGAAAGCCTGGCAAGGGCTTCGCGCGCGCCGCCCCGCGTTCACCGGGCCGACACCCACCCCCCTCGTAATGGGTCTGTCTGCACAACAGTTGTCCGTACAACTTGGAGCTCCCGTGATCCCCCGCCTCCGCCCCGCGGCCCTCGCCGCGACCCTGGCCGCCTCCGCGCTCGCCCTCGCCGCCTGCGGTGCCAAGTCCGACGCCTCGACCAGCGCGGCCGACGGCGCCAAGGGCGGCAAGAGCCCCGCGGCCGCCACCTCCGCGAAAGACGCGGGCGGCATGGACGCGCTGATCGCCGCCGCGAAGAAGGAGGGCACGCTCAACGCGATCGCCATCCCGCGCGACTGGGCGAACTACGGCGCGCTCATCGACGGCTTCACGAAGAAGTACGGCATCAGGGTCGCCGTCGAGAACCCGGACGGCACCAGCGCCGACGAGATCAACGCGGTCAAGACCCGCAAGGGCCAGGACCGCGCCCCCGACGTCCTCGACCTCGGCGCCTCGTTCGCGCAGTCCGCGGGTGACCAGGGCCTGACCGCCCCGTACGAGGTCGAGGGCTTCGACAAGATCCCCGCGGCGCAGAAGGACCCGCGGGGCCGCTGGTTCAACGACTACGGCGGCTACGTGTCCATCGGCTGCGACGCCAAGCGCGTCAAGGTGTGCCCGACGACGTTCGCCGATCTCCTCAAGCCCGAGTACAAGGGCCAGGTCGCGCTGAACGGCAACCCCACCAAGTCCGGTTCGGCCTTCGCCGGGGTGTACGCGGCGTCGCTGGCCAACGGCGGCTCGCTCGACGACATCCAGCCCGGCCTGGACTTCTTCGCCAAGCTGAAGAAGGCCGGCAACTACAACCCGGTCGAGTCGACCCCGGCCACGGTCGAGAAGGGCGAGACCCCGATCAGCATCGACTGGGACTACCTGAACGCCGGCTACGCCGACCAGTTCAGGGGCAAGGGCCTCGACTGGAAGACCGCGGTCCCCACCGACGGCGTCTACGCGCAGTACTACTCGCAGGCCGTCAACAAGGACGCCCCGCACCCGGCGGCCGCCCGCCTGTGGCAGGAGTACCTGTACTCCGCCGAGGGCCAGAACCTGTGGCTCAAGGGGTACGCCCGCCCCGCGCTCATGGCCGCCATGGACAAGGACGGCACGCTCGACAGGACCGCGGCGGCCAAGCTCCCGCAGGTCTCCGGCACCCCCGCCTTCCCCACCGAGGCGCAGAACACCAAGGCCAAGACGACCCTCGCGGGCGGCTGGGCCAAGGCGATCTCGGGCTGATCACTCCATCATGACGATCTCCATCACATCAACGCCTCGCACCACGACGGCAGTTGAACGGCCGAAGGGGCGCCGGAGCCGCAGACGGCCCGGCGCCTGGCTCGCCGCGCTCCCGCTGCTCGCCTTCGTCGCGCTCGCCTTCGGCCTGCCGGCCCTCGCCATGCTGAACGGCGCGCTGTCCGTCGACGGCGCGTACGGGCTCGCCACCATGAGCCAGTCCGTGCACGGCGCCTACCGGACCGCTCTGCTCGGCAGCGTGAAGCTCTCGGCCACCACCGCGGCCATCGCCGCCGTGCTGGGCCTTCTGCTCGCGCAGGCCGTCGTGACCTCGCGCGGCACGGCGCTGCGCGAAGCCGTGCTCACCGCCTCGGGGGTGCTCGCCAACTTCGGCGGCGTACCGCTGGCCTTCGCTTTCGTGGCCACGCTCGGCAACGCGGGCGTCCTCACCACCGAGCTGGGCCTGACCGACCACGGCTGGAGCCTCTACAGCTTCTGGGGCCTGGCCCTGACCTATCTCTACTTCCTCGTTCCGCTGATGGTCCTCACCGTGGCGCCGGCCCTGGACGGGCTGCGCCCGCAGTGGCGCGAGGCCGCCCAGAACAGCGGGGCGAGCGCCTGGCAGTACTGGCGCCACGTCGGCATCCCGGTGCTGCTGCCCACCCTGCTCGGCGGCTTCGTGCTGCTGTTCGGCAGCGCGTTCGCCGCGTATGCCACGGCCGCCTCGATGGTGGGCAGTTCGGTGCCGCTGGTGACCCTGCAGATCGCGGACGCGCTGTCCGGCAACGTCCTGGTCGGACAGGAGAACGTGGCGCTCGCGCTCAGCCTCGACATGGTGATCATCGCCCTGCTGGTGATGGCCGTGCACCTGCCGCTTCAGCGAAGGAGCGCCCGATGGCTCGCCTGACCCATCCCCCGCGCCCGTGGCGCGGCGCGGTCCTGCTCGTCGCGGGGGCCTACTTCGCGGTGCCGCTGCTCGCCTCCCTGGTGTTCACGGTGGACGTGCCGGGCCAGGGCTTCACCCTCGGCTCGTACACGCAGATCTTCGCCGCCGACGGATTCACCGCGGCCCTGCTCAGGTCGCTGGGCCTGGCCCTGGCCACCGTGGCGCTCGCCCTGTTCCTGACGGTGCCGGCCGCGCTCGCGGTGCGCCTTTCGGGCTCGGGCCGGCTGCGGGCGGCGCTCGAAGTGGTGTGCACCCTGCCGCTCGTGGTGCCCCCGGTCGCGCTGGTCGCGGGTCTGGGCACGGTCCTGAAATGGGGTCCCGACCACCTGGCGACTACCCCGCTGTACGAGACGTTCGTGGCGATCCAGAACCCGTCGTTCCCGCTGGTCCTGGTCTTCGCGTACGTCGTGATGGCGCTGCCGTTCGTGTACCGCTCCCTGGACGCGGGCCTGCGGGCCGTGGAGGTGCGCACCCTGGTGGAGGCGGCCCGCGATCTGGGCGCGTCCTGGCCGCGGGCGCTGTTCGCGGTCGTCCTGCCCAATCTGCGCACCGCGCTGCTCAACGCCTCGTTCCTGGCGCTGGCCCTGGTGCTCGGCGAGTTCACGGTGGCTTCGCTGCTCGGGTTCCAGCCGTTCGCGGTGTGGATCGTGCAGGCCTCCGGGGCGAACGCCCAGCTGTCGGTGGCGGTTTCGCTGCTCAGCCTGCTGCTCACGTGGGGACTGCTGCTCGTCGTGACGGGCCTCGCCCGTACCCGCGGCGCCACCGGCCGTCCGGCCCGCACCACCCGCCCCCTCGCCTCATCCGCACACACGCGCACCACCCGCACCACACGTACCACTCGCAGGAAGGAAGCCGTCCGATGACCACCGCACCGCCGCGCACCGGCACCGCCCTCACCATCCGGGGCCTGCGCCGCGCCTTCGGGTCCGCCGTGGCCCTCGACGGGCTCGACCTCGACGTCGCGCCGGGTGAACTCCTGGCGCTGCTCGGGCCGTCGGGCTGCGGCAAGACCACCGCGCTTCGCGTCCTCGCGGGCTTCGAACGGCCCGACGCGGGCGAGGTGCTGCTCGACGGCGAGGACATCGTGCCGGTGCCGGCCAACCGGCGCGACACCGGCATGGTCTTCCAGTCCTACAGCCTCTTCCCGCATCTGAACGCCGCCGACAACGTGGCGTTCGGCATGCGGATGCGTAAGGTCGCGGCGCCCCAACGCCGGGCACGTGCGGCGGAGTTGCTGGACCTTGTCGGCCTGCCCGAGCACGGCGGGCGCTTCCCGCACCAGCTGTCCGGCGGCCAGCAGCAGCGGGTGGCACTGGCCCGCGCGCTCGCCCTCCGGCCGAGGCTGCTGCTCCTCGACGAGCCGCTCTCCGCCCTTGACGCCAAGGTCCGCGTGCAGTTGCGTGAGGAGATCCGGCGCCTTCAGCGGGAGCTCGGGATCACCACCGTCTTCGTCACCCACGACCAGGAGGAGGCCCTCTCGATGGCGGACAAGGTCGCGGTGATGCGCGGCGGCCGGCTCGAACAGTGCGCGGCGCCCGCCGAGTTGTACGACCGTCCGGCGACCGCGTTCGTGGCGTCGTTCATCGGGACGATGAACCGCGTCCCCGGCACGGTGACCTCCGACGGTCTCGCCGAGGTGCTGGGCGTGCGCCTTCCGGTCGATCGCCCGGCCGACGGCCGCGCGGACGGATCGGCGAACGGCTCGGTGTTCCTGCTGCGCCCGGAGGCCCTGGAGGTCACGGAGGGCGGCCCCGACACGGTGACGGCCTCCTCCTTCCACGGTGCGAGCACCCGCCTGAGCATTCGCCTCGCGGACGGCACCGAGGTCAAGGCCGACCTGCCCTCGCACGCCGCGGGGTCGCTCGGCGCGGGCGCGGGCGTCACCGTACGGCCGCGGCCGCGTCCCGTGCTGGCGGCCGGTGAGGCGGCGTGAGCGGGCTGCGGGCGGTCCTGTTCGACATGGACGGCACCCTCGTCGACACCGAGGAGACCTGGGTGGAGGTCGTCGAGCAGGTCGCGGCCCGCCACGGGCACGCGCTGGCCGGCGAGGAGCGCCGCTCGGTGTACGGGCGCTCGGTGCGGGACACGGCCGGGCTGCTTCACGCGTCGCTGGGCGCCCGGCGCGAGGACCTGGCGGCGGAGCTGGGCGCGGACTTCACGGCCCGCCTGGCGGACGGCGCCGAGCCGCGGCCGGGCGCCCTGCGCCTCCTGCGGGCGCTGAGCGATTCGGGCGTGCCGACGGCGCTGGTGTCGGCGTCGCCGAGCGCGGTCGTGCGCGGGGTCGCGATGTCGCTCGGCGGCCACCGCTTCGACGCGGTGTACGGGGCCGAGGACACGGCACGCACCAAGCCGGCCCCCGACCCGTATCTCGCGGCGGCCGCGGCGCTCGGCGCGGACCCGGCGCGCTGTGTCGCCGTCGAGGACACCGCGACGGGCGTGGCCTCGGCGGAGGCGGCGGGCTGCGTGGTGCTGGCGGTGCCGTCGGTGGAGCCGATCGGACCCGCCCGGGGCCGCACGGTGCTGGCCAGCCTGGAGGAGGCGGACCTCGCCCTGCTCCGCTCGCTGATCGGCAGTTGAGGAGGCCGGGGTGGCCGGGAAGTCGCCGCTGCACCGGAAGGTGGCGGGGGACCTGCGGAGCGCGATCGCGGCGGGCGAGTACGGTTCGGGCGCGCGGCTGCCCGCCGAGGAGGAGCTCGCCCGCCGCTACGGCGTGTCCCGGGGCACGGTCCGCCAGGCGCTGGCGTCGCTGCGGGCCGACGGTCTGGTGACGTCGCGGCGCGGCGCCCGCCGGGTGGTCCTGGGCGGCGCGGCCCGGCTGCAGAGCTTCGCGGAGCTGCGCTCCTTCGCGCGGTGGGCCCGTTCGCTCGGCGAGGAGCCGGGCGGCCTGACGGTGGCCGTGGAGCCGGGCGAGGCCACGGCGGAGGAGGCCGGTCAGCTCCACCTCCCGTCCGGCACCGGGGTGTTCCGGGTCCTCCGGGTACGGACGCTGTCGGGCGAGCCGGTGATGGTGGAGCGTTCGACGTACCCGGAGCGGGTCGGGCGTCTGGTGGCGCAGCTGGCACCCGACGAGGTGTCGCACTCCCGTCAACTGGAGCTGCGCGGGGTCCTGTTCACCGATGCCCGGCACACCATCGACGTGGGTCACGCCGACACGGACGACGCGGCGCTGCTCGGCTGCCGGGCGGGTGACGCGCTCCTGCGCGAGCGGCGCCGCTCCACCGACCCTGCGGGCACCCCGGTGGAGTGGTCCGAGGACCGCTATCTGCCGGGCACGGTGGCGTTCACGGTGCACAACTCGACGGCGGGCGGGGCGCTGGGGCGGCGCTTCGGCGAGGAGTGAGCCCGCGTACCGCGGCCGCATCCGCACGAGGGCCCGCCCCGTCCGTGGGGGACGGGGCGGGCCGCGCCATGCGTGTCGGCCGCCGGGTTGACGGCCGCTGGACTGCCGGCCGCCGAGCCGACGGCCGCCGGGTCAGCAGCCGAAGTCGACCAGCCGGAAGGTGACGTAGTGGTCGGCGGTGTAGTAGTCCTCCTGGGACTTCTCGCCCGTGATGATCCGCCGGGTGCCGCGCGTGGGCGCTCCCGGGGTGATCACGGTGTACTCGTGGTAGTAGTCGCTGCTCTGCTTCGGCAGCACGCCCTCGCGGTTCTGGAAGACGACGCCGTCCTGGGAGTACGGGAACGGGCCGCCGCGTGCGATCAGGTCGAGGGTGTCGTGGGCCTGGGAGGGCAGCGCCGAGGAGCAGACGCTGCCGACCGACTTCACGGCCACCTGGGCCGTGGCGAGGGGTGCCGCGGGAGGGGCCGTGGGGGTGGCCGATGCGGTGGTGGCGGTCGGGCCCGCGAGGAGCGCGGCGGCCACGGCGAAGGCGCCGCTGATGGCTTTGATGCGTGGGGGGATGTTCATGCGCACCATGATGACGCGCGTAGAGCGGCGGCCGTCAACGTAAACTCCGTTGATTTTTCTCCTTGTTAACCCGACCGGCCCCCTGCGTAATGAAGGGGCCACAGGGGGTTAAGCGGGAGGCCACCCCAGAGCGTCCGCCCCCCTGGCGGAGCGTCCGCTCCCCTGGCGGAGCGTCCGCTCCCCTAGCGCGACCCGTACGCCACCCCCGGAGCTCCGGCCCGCGCGAGGAGCTTCAGGGCCGCCTCTCCCGCCTCGCGCGGGGTCCAGCGGGCTCCCTTGTCGCTGGTCGGGCCGGGCCGCCAGCCCTCCATCACGGTGATGCGGCCCGCCTCCGCCTCGAAGACCCGGCCGGTGACGCCCTCGCTCGCGGCCGAACCCAGCCACACCACCAGGGGCGAGACGTTGCCCGGGGCCATCGCGTCGAAGGCTCCGGCCTCCCTGGGCGCGGCCATCGCCTCGGCGAACGTGCCCTCGGTCATCCGGGTGCGGGCCGCCGGGGCGATCGCGTTGACCTGGATGCCGTACCGGCCCATCTCGGCCGCCGCGACCAGGGTCAGCCCCACGATGCCGGCCTTCGCGGCGCTGTAGTTGCCCTGTCCGACGGAGCCCAACAGACCGGCCCCGGAGCTGGTGTTGATCACGCGTGCGGCGATCTCGCGGCCCGCCTTCGCCTCGGCGCGCCAGTGCGCGGCGGCGTGCCGCAGAGGCAGGAAGTGGCCCTTGAGGTGGACCCGCATCACCGCGTCCCAGTCGTCCTCGTCGAGGTTGATCAGCGTCCGGTCGCGCAGGAAGCCCGCGTTGTTGACCAGGGTGTGCAGCGCGCCGAACGCGTCGAGGGCCGTGGCGACGAGCGAGGCGGCGCCGTCGGCCGTGGCGATGTCGCCGCCGTGTGCCACCGCCTCGCCGCCGGCCGCGCGGATCTCCTCCACGACCTCCTGGGCGGGGCCGCCCGACGCCCCCGCCCCGTCGGGCCCCACCCCCAGGTCGTTGACGACGACGCGCGCCCCCTGCTCGGCGAAGGCCAGCGCGTGGGCGCGACCCAGCCCCCGCCCGGCGCCCGTCACGATCACGACTCGCCCCTCGCACAGTCCGCTCATCTTCCGTCTCCTTCGGGCTTGTTGATGTCACGCCGGTTGACCGTGGCCGCGTCCAGGAACGCGGGGCGTTCGCCGCCGCCGTGGACGAGCAGGGACGCGCCGCTGATGTAGGACGCGCTCGGGGAGGCGAGGAAGACGGCGGCCGCCCCGATCTCCCCGGGTTCGGCGAGCCGGCCGAGCGGCACGGTCTCCCCCACGCGCGCGACGCCTTCCGCGTCGCCGTAGTGCAGTGCGCTCCGTTCGGTGCGGACCATTCCGAGGACGAGCGTGTTGACGCGCACCTCGGGCGCCCACTCGACCGCCATCGAGCGCGCGAGGTTCTCCAGGCCCGCCTTGGCCGCGCCGTACGCGGCCGTGCCCGGCGAGGGCCGCACCCCGCTCACGCTCCCGATCATCACGACCGATCCGCGCGCGGCCCGCAGCTGGGCCCTGGCCGCGAGCGAGGCCCTCATCGGCGCCACCAGGTTCAGCTCGACGACCCGCGCATGGCGCTCGGCCTCGCCCTCACCCTCGCCCTCGCCCTCGCCCTCGCTCTCGCCGAGCAGCCGGTAGGGCGTGCCGCCCGCGTTGTTGACCAGCGTGTCCAGGCGTCCGTGGTCGGCGGCGACCTCCGCGAAGAACGCCCGCACGGCGGCGGGATCCCGCAGGTCGAGCGGGCGGAACTCGGCCGTGCGGCCGCCGAGTTCGACCGGTTCGCCGGGCGGTCTGCGGGCGCACACCACGACGTCCGCGCCCGCCCCGAGGAACGCCTTCGCGATGCCCGCGCCCACGCCCCGGGTACCGCCGGTGACGACGACCACCTTCCCGGTCAGCTCCATCCGCGCTACCTTCCTCACCTAACAAATGTTTGGTGGAAAGGTAGCTGATCCGCCCATGGGTGTCTCCACCTCAAGCCCCGACAAGGGCATCCGCCTCGTCACGGTCGACTTCCCGCCCGTCAACGCCCTTCCCGTGCGGGGCTGGTACGAGCTCGCCGACGCGGTCCGCGCAGCCGGGCGCGACCCCGAGAACCGCTGCGTGGTGCTCGCCGCCGAGGGCCGCGGCTTCAACGCGGGCGTCGACATCAAGGAGATGCAGCGCGACCCCGGTCACACGGCCCTCATCGGCGCGAACCGGGGCTGCTTCGAGGCGTTCGCCGCGGTGTACGAGTGCGAGGTGCCGGTCGTCGCGGCGATCGGCGGGTTCTGCCTGGGCGGCGGCATCGGCCTGGCCGGCAACGCGGACGCGATCGTGGCGGGCGAGGACGCCGTCTTCGGTCTGCCCGAGCTCGACCGCGGCGCGCTGGGCGCCGCCACCCATCTCGCCCGTCTCGTGCCCCAGCACCTCATGCGCGCCCTGTACTACACCTCGCGCACCGTGACGGCGGCCGAGCTGCACACCCACGGCTCGGTGTGGAAGGTCGTCCCGCGCGATGAACTCCTGGGTGCGGCGATGGAGTTGGCGCGCGAGATCGCCCGCAAGGACGGCACGCTCATCCGGCTCGCCAAGGCCGCCATCAACGGCATCGACCCCGTCGACGTACGCCGCAGCTACCGCTTCGAGCAGGGCTTCACCTTCGAGGCGGGCCTCAGCGGCGTCGCGGACCGCGTGCGCGACACGTTCGGGACGGCGGGAGCCGGCGCGACGACATCCGGTGGGGCCCCCACCGAGGAGGGACAGCGGTGACCGACAAGACCATGACGCCCGAGGACGTCGTCGCGCGCCTGAGCAGCGGCATGACCCTCGGCATCGGCGGCTGGGGCTCGCGTCGCAAACCGATGGCCCTGGTGCGCGCCCTGCTGCGCTCCCCCGTCACCGATCTCACGGTGATCTGCTACGGCGGCCCCGACGTCGGCCTGCTCGCCGCCGCGGGACGGATCCGCAAGCTGGTCGCGCCCTTCGTGACGCTCGACTCGGTCCCCCTGGAGCCGCACTTCCGCGCGGCCCGCCAGGCCGCGGCCTTCGAGCTGACGGAGGTCGACGAGGCGATGTTCATGTGGGGCCTGCACGCCGGCGCCAACCGGCTGCCGTTCCTGCCGGTCCGCGCCGGCATCGGCTCCGACGTGATGCGGGTCAACCCGGGTCTGCATACCGTCACTTCGCCGTACGCGGACGGCGAGACGTTCGTGGCGATGCCCGCCCTGCGCATGGACGCGGCGCTCGTCCACCTCAACCGCGCCGACCGGCTCGGCAACGGCCAGTACCTCGGCCCCGACCCGTACTTCGACGACCTGTTCTGCGAGGCGGCCGACAGCGCGTACGTCTCGTGCGAGCGGATCGTGGACGGCTTCAAGGACGCGGTGCCGCAGTCCCTGCTGGTCGCCCGGCACGCCGTCACCGGCGTCGTCGAGTGCCCCGGCGGCGCCCACTTCACCTCCTGCGCCCCCGACTACGGCCGCGACGAGCCGTTCCAGAGGCTGTACGCGTCCACGCCCTGGCCCGAGTTCGCCGCACGCTTCCTCGCCGGCCCCGACGAGAAGTCCTACCAGTCGGCGGTGCGGAGCTGGCACGACAAGGAGCGGACGTGACGACGAACGCCGTGCGCGTGACGCGCGCCGAGTACTGCGTGATCGCCTGCGCCGAGGCCTGGCGCGACAACGGGGAGGTGCTCGCGAGCCCGATGGGCCCGATCCCGTCGATCGGCGCCCGCCTCGCCCGGCGCACCTTCGCGCCCGACCTGCTCCTCACCGACGGCGAGGCGATGCTCGTCGGGCTCGACGGCGAACCCGAGGGCTGGCTCCCCTACCGCAGGCATCTGACCATGGTCACCGGCGGCCGGCGGCACGTGATGATGGGCGCCAGCCAGATCGACCGGTTCGGCAACCAGAACATCTCCTGCATCGGCGACTGGTCCCGGCCCGCCCGCCAGCTCCTCGGGGTGCGTGGCGCCCCCGTCAACACCCTCAACAATCCCGTGAGTTACTGGGTGCCGAAGCATTCGACGCGGGTCTTCGTGCCGAAGGTCGACATGATCTGCGGCGTCGGCTACGACAGCGCGGCCGCCGCCGGCCCCTCCGCGACCCGCTTCCACCGCATCCCGCGCGTGGTGAGCGATCTCGGCGTCTTCGACTTCGCGACGCCGGACCACACGATGCGGCTGGTGTCGCTGCATCCGGGGGTCACGGTCGAGGAGGTGCGCGAGGCGACGGCGTTCGAGCTGTCCGGCCTCGACGGGCCCGCGTCCACCCGCGAGCCCACCACCGCCGAGCTGCGCCTGATCCGCGAGGTCATCGACCCGGACGGGTTGCGCGACCGCGAGGTCGGGCCATGACCGCCGCGTCCACGGAGCCCCGCATCGAGACGGCGCTGACGAAACTGGTCGGCGTCCGGCATCCGGTCGTGCAGACCGGCATGGGCTGGGTGGCGGGCCCCCGCCTGGTCTCGGCCACCGCCAACGCGGGCGCCCTCGGCATCCTGGCGTCCGCGACGATGACGGCCACCGAGCTGAGGCGCGCGGTCCGCGAGGTCAAGTCCCGTACCGGCGCGCCGTTCGGCGTCAACCTGCGGGCCGACGCGGCCGATGCCCGCGAGCGGGTGCGGATCATCGTGGACGAGGGCGTGCGCGTGGCGTCCTTCGCTCTGGCCCCCTCCCGCGAGCTCATCGCCGAACTCAAGGACGCCGGCGTCGTCGTGATCCCCTCCATCGGCGCCAGACGGCATGCCGAGAAGGTCGCCGCGTGGGGCGCGGACGCGGTGATCGTGCAGGGCGGCGAGGGCGGCGGCCACACCGGCGACGTGGCAACCACCGTGCTGCTGCCGCAGGTTGTGGACGCCGTGGACATCCCGGTGATCGCGGCGGGCGGCTTCCACGACGGGCGGGGCCTGGTGGCGGCGCTCGCCTACGGCGCGGCGGGCGTGGCCATGGGCACCCGGTTCCTGCTGACCTCCGACTCGACGGTCCCCGACCCGGTGAAGGCGAAGTATCTGGAGGCCACGGTGAAGGACGTCACGGTGACCACGGCCGTGGACGGACTGCCGCACCGCATGCTCCGTACGGACCTGGTCACCGCCCTGGAGTCGGCGGGCCGCGTCCGGGCGCTGACCCACGCGATACGCCGGGCCTCGGCCTTCCGGAAGATCTCCGGCCTGACCTGGGCCCAGCTCGTCAGGGACGGCCTGGCGACGAAGCACGGCAAGAACCTGACCTGGAGCCAGACCCTCCTCGCGGCGAACACCCCGATGCTGCTGAGGGCGTCCATGGTCGAGGGCCGCACCGATCTCGCGGTGATGGCCTCGGGCCAGGTCGCCGGGGTGATCGAGGACCTCCCGAGCTGCGAGGAACTCGTCACCCGGGTGATGGACGAGGCGGCGCGGGTCCTTGCCGCGCTGCCGTCGGCGCAGCGAATCCCCTTCCCCAGCAGTGGAGTTGATGACCCGTGAACACCCGCGTGAACACCCGAGTCCGCCCCCACTCCCCTCCCCACCGCCACACCCGGCCGCTGACACGTGCCACATCCGTGGCGATCACGGCGATGGCGGCCGCCGCCCTGACCGTGGGCCTGCTGCCGTCGGCGACGTCAGCGTCGGCGGCCGCGCACCGCCCCTACGCCCCACCGATCCACCAGATAGCGCTGCAGGGCGCCGTGAACGTACGTGACGTGGGCGGGTACCGGACCTACGACGGCGAACAGGTCCGGTACGGCGTCGCCTACCGCGCCGACGCGCTGAACAAGGCGACGGACACGGACGTCACGACGCTGGCCCGGCTCGGCCTGCGCGAGGTGGTCGACTTCCGGGTGCCCCTGGAGCTCCAGTACGACGGCCCCGACCGGCTGCCGGCCGGGGTCGCCCCGACGTCGCGCCCCGTCACCGACAGCGGCCTGTACGCGGCGATGCTGTCCGCGATCGGGTCCAAGGACCCGGCCGTGCAGGACGCGATGCTCGGCCACGGCAAGGCGGAGGCGCTCATGCGCACCGAGTACCAGGCCTTCGTCTCCGACCCGGCCGCGCGCACCCGGTTCGGGGCGACCCTGAAGGACCTGGCGTCGGGGCGCGGCCCCGTGCTCTTCCACTGCACCTCGGGCAAGGACCGTACGGGGTGGGAGAGTTACGTCCTGCTGCGCGCGGTGGGCGTCCCGGCGGCCACGGCCGAGCAGGACTACCTGGCGTCCAACGGGTTCCGCGCGGCGGCGGACGCGGCGCTGCGGGCGGGCCTGAAGCAGTCGGGCGTGATGCAGAACCCGGATCTGCTGATCCCGCTCCAGGAGGTCCGGTCCGACTACCTGAACGCGGCACTGTCGCAACTGGGTACGCAGTACGGCGACTTGTACGGGTACCTGACGCGGGGGCTGGGTCTGAGCGTGCGGGACCTGGCGGGGCTGAGGTCACGGCTGGTGCCGTAACCCCGACACCGCCTCGCGCGTGCCCCGCACCCCCTACGGGGCTCGGCAGAGGCATACCCAGCCCGTCCGGCGTTCGAGGACGAGCGCCCTTGAGGCGCGAACGGGGTCCGGGGCGGAGCCCCAGGGAGATGGGGCTCGACCTGGGTCAGGCCCCGGAGCGGCCCCGGCTCGCACCGCCCTGGCCACGACCACGGCCACCCTGGGAACGGGCCGCACCGGACTGCGTACGGGCCGCACCGGACTGCGTACGGGCCGCACCGGACTGCGTACGGGCCGCACCTCCCTGCGTACGGGCCGCACCGGACTGGGTGCGGGTGCTCTGGGTGCGGGAGGTGGGCGACTGGGGGGTGCCCTGGCCGGTGCCCCGGGAGCCCTGGCCGCCGCGGCGGCCCCGGCCGCGCCCGCCGGAAGGAGCCCGCTTCGGTTCCGGCTGGGCCGGGATCTCGATGACCACCGGGACGCCGGACGGCTCGCGCGCACCCGTGACCCGCACGAGCTCCTCGGAGCTCGACTTGATCTCGGCCGTGCGGGGCCGGATGCCCGCGAACGACATGAGCTTGGTCATCTCGCGCTTCTCGTCCGGCAGGACCAGCGTGACGACGCTGCCCGACTCGCCCGCGCGAGCGGTGCGCCCACCACGGTGGAGGTAGTCCTTGTGGTCGGTGGGCGGGTCGACGTTGACCACGAGGTCAAGGTCGTCGACGTGGATGCCGCGCGCCGCCACGTTCGTGGCGACCAGCGCGGTGACCTGGCCGTTCTTGAACTGGTCGAGCGTGCGGTTGCGCTGCGGCTGGGAGCGTCCGCCGTGCAGCCCGGCCGCCCGCACACCGCTCGCGAGCAGCCGCTTGACCAGCCGGTCCACGGAGCGCTTGGTGTCGAGGAACATGATCACGCGGCCGTCGCGCGCGGCGATGCGCGTGGTGACGGCCTTCTTGTCGGTCTCGTCCATGACGTACAGGACGTGGTGTTCCATCGTGGTGACCGCGCCGGCCGACGGGTCGACGGAGTGCACCACCGGGTCGGTGAGGAACATCCGGACCAGGCGGTCGATGTTGGCGTCGAGGGTCGCCGAGAACAGCATGCGCTGGCCGTCCGCCTCGACCTGCTTGAGCAGCGCCACGACCTGCGGCATGAAGCCCATGTCGGCCATCTGGTCGGCCTCGTCGAGAACGGTGATGCCCACGTTCTCCAGCGAGCAGTCGCCTCGCTCTATGAGGTCCTTGAGCCGGCCGGGCGTCGCGACGACGACTTCGGCGCCGCGGCGCAGCGCGTTGGCCTGCTTGGTGATGGAGAGCCCGCCGACGACGGTGGTGAGGCGGAGGTTGACCGCGGTCGCGTACGGGGTGAGCGCGTCGGTGACCTGCTGGGCGAGTTCCCGGGTGGGGACCAGCACGAGCGCGAGGGGCGCCGTGGGCTCGGCGCGCCGGCCCGCGGTGCGGGCGAGCAGGGCCAGGCCGAAGGCGAGGGTCTTGCCGGAGCCGGTGCGGCCGCGGCCGAGGATGTCACGGCCGGCCAGCGAGTTCGGGAGGGTGGCGCCCTGGATCGGGAAGGGCTCGGTCACGCCCTGCGCGTCGAGCGTCTTGAGGAGCGCGGCAGGCATGTCCAGGTCGGCGAAGGCCTCGACGGCAGGCAGCGCGGGGGTGAGGGTCTCCGGCAGCTTGAATTCGCCCTGCGGCGCCGCCATGCTCCGCCCCTTGGCGGACTTGGCGGTCTTCGCGGCGGGCCGGCCGGAACCCTGGCGGGCGCCGGAGCCGGAACGTGAGCCGGCGGCGGCACCGGAACCTGCGCCGAAGCGCTTGCTGGTCGTGCGCGTCATACGGTTTTGCCTCCTGGGACAAGACAGCACAAGCCGGGACCCGCACCTGAGGGTGCGGGCCCCGGCTGCGAAATTCGCGAGCCGCGGATTCCGCGGCTGCAAAATACGCCTCGTCGGCGATTAGGCGGGGACGATGTTCTCCGCCTGCAGGCCCTTCTGGCCCTGGGTGACCTCGAAGGAGACCTTCTGGCCCTCGAGGAGCTCACGGAAGCCGTTGGAGGCGATGTTGGAGTAGTGGGCGAAGACGTCGGGGCCGCCGCCGTCCTGCTCGATGAAGCCGAAGCCCTTTTCCGAGTTGAACCACTTCACGGTGCCAGTAGCCATGTCATTTCTCCTAAGACAGGGGCAGTTCCGGAAATCCGCGGATTTACGGATTCCTCGTCGCCGCATTGAGCCCATCCGGAGAAACCCCGGAAACAAATAATGCGCCTGAGGATCATTCCCGTCAGGCGCACATAAAGTATATGGGTACCAAAACTGCAACAGCCACCACGATAGCACGCCCGTGTGTGGGGTGTCCCTGTGGGCCGTGTTACACCGGTCGCCCCCCGTGGCGTCCGGCGCCGTGGCTCACAGCCGCTCGACGATGGTCACGTTGGCCTGGCCGCCGCCTTCGCACATCGTCTGGAGCCCGTAGCGGCCGCCGGTGCGCTCCAGCTCGTGCAGCAGCGTCGTCATCAGCTTCGCGCCGGTCGCGCCGAGCGGGTGGCCGAGGGCGATCGCGCCGCCGTTGACGTTGACGCGCGCGGGGTCCGCGCCGGTCTCCTTCAGCCAGGCGAGCGCCACCGGCGCGAACGCCTCGTTGATCTCGACGAGGTCGATGTCGCCGATGGTCATGCCGGTCTTCTTCAGTGCGTACGCGGTGGCGGGGATCGGCGCGGACAGCATGCGGATCGGGTCCTCCCCTCGGACCGAGAGGTGGTGGATGCGGGCCCGGGGGGTCAGGCCGTGGTCGGCGACGGCGCGTTCGGAGGCGATGAGCAGGGCGGCCGCGCCGTCGGAGACCTGCGAGGAGCAGGCCGCGGTGATCGTGCCGCCCTCCATGACGGGCCTCAGGCCGGCCATCTTGGCCACGGTGGTGTCCCGGCGCGGGCCTTCGTCGGTGGTGACGCCCCCGTAGGGAACGGTCTCGCGTGCGAAGCGGCCCTCGTCGATGGCTCGGACCGCCCGCTGGTGGGAGCGCAGGGCGAACTCCTCCATGTCGCGGCGCGTGATGTTCCACCTCTCGGCGATCAGCTGCGCCCCGTGGAACTGGTTGACGGGCGCGTCCCCGTAGCGGGCGCGCCAGCCCTCGCTGCCGAGGAAGGGGCCCTGGGTCAGGCCGAGCGGCTCGGCGGCCCGACGGGAGGCGAAGGCGATGGGGATCATCGACATGTTCTGGGTGCCGCCGGCCACGACGAGGTCCTGGGTGCCGGAGAGCACGCCCTGCGCGGCGAAGTGGAGGGCCTGCTGGGACGAGCCGCACTGCCGGTCGATGGTGACCCCGGGCACCTCTTCGGGCAGGCCGGCCGCGAGCCAGGAGGTGCGGGCGATGTCACCGGCCTGGGGGCCGACCGTGTCCAGGCAGCCGAAGACGACGTCCTCGACGGCGGCCGGGTCGATGCCGGACCGCTCCACGAGCGCCTTCAGTACGTGGGCGCCGAGGTCGGCGGGGTGGACCCCGGCGAGCCCTCCGCCCCGCCGGCCCACCGGAGTGCGTACCGCTTCGACTATGTAGGCCTCGGCCATGTCAACTCCCCCTGTACGGCTGCGATTTATGGGTGTTGTGCGCGTACGGCGATTCCGTCCAGGACCATCGAGAGGTACTGGCGGGCGATCTCCTCCGGGCTGTGCAGGCCGCCGGGCCGGTACCAGGACGCGGCGACCCACACGGTGTCGCGCACGAAGCGGTAGGTGAGGCGGATGTCCAGGTCGGCGCGGAAGACGTGGGCCGCGACGCCGCGCTCAAGGGTGCCGAGCCAGGCCTTCTCGAACTTCTGCTGCGAGTCGGCCAGGTAGTGGAAGCGGGGCTGGGCGGCCAGGTGCCGGGACTCCTTCTGGTAGATCGCCACCGCGGCGCGGTGCCGGTCGATCTCCCTGAAGGACTCGGTGACCAGGGCCTCGATGGTCTCGCGCGGTCCGAGCCCGGCGGCGAGCACGGCGTCGTATCCCTCCCAGAGCTCGTTCAGGAAGGCCGAGAGGATCTCGTCGAGCATCGACTCCTTGGAGTCGAAGTGGTAGTAGAGGCTGCCCGCGAGCAGGCCGGCCTCGTCGGCGATCCGGCGCACGGTGGTGGCGTTGTAGCCCTGGGCGGCGAACACCTCGGCCGCGGTGGCGAGGAGTTCGCGCCGCCGCTCGGGCGAGGCGGTCACCTGCGTCTTCTTCTTGTTCGTCGGCTTCTCGTTCGTCGGCACACGTCCATTGTGCTGCCCCGGCTAGGCGTGCTGGCTGCTGACGGAGACGACCTCGCCGGTCAGGTACGAGGAATAGCCGCTGGCCAGGAACACGATGACGTTGGCGACCTCCCACGGTTCGGCGTGGCGGCCGAACGCCTCGCGTGCGGTGAGCTCTTCGAGGAGTTCGGCGGAGGTGACCTTCACCAGGTGCGGGTGCATGGCGAGGCTGGGCGCGACCGCGTTGACGCGCACCCCGTACGCGGCTGCCTCGATGGCCGCGCACCGGGTGAGGGCCATGACGCCCGCCTTGGCCGCGGCGTAGTGGGCCTGGCCGGCCTGGGCTCGCCAGCCGACGACGGAGGCGTTGTTGACGATCACGCCGCCGCGGCCGGACTCCTTGAAGACGCGCAGGGCCGCCCGGGTACAGCGGAAGGTGCCGTTCAACGTGACGTCGAGGACCTTGGACCACGTGTCGTCGCTCATGTCGACGAGGGAGCACGTGCCGCCGAGGCCGGCGTTGTTGACGACGATGTCGAGGCCGCCGTGTTCGTGCTCGGCGAGCGCGAAGAGGGCCGCGACCTGTTCTTCGTCGGTCACGTCGCAGGGGAGGGAGGCGACGCGGTCCGCGCCGAAGGCGGCGGCGAGCGTCTGCTCGGTCTCCTCGAGGCGGCGGGCGTGGGCGTCGCCGATGACGACGCGGGCGCCCTCTTCGAGGAGCCTGCGGGCGGTGGCCCCGCCGATCCCGGCGCCGGCCGCCGCGGTGACGACGGCGGTGCGGCCGTCGAGGAGGCCGTGGCCCGGCACGTACTGAGCCTTGTTGTCCGTCACGGCGCCACGTTAACCTACCAAACACTTGTTAGGGAAGGATGGTGTGCCGCACCCATGGACCTGGATCCCACGCCCGCCCAGGAGGCCTTCCGGGCCGAGGCACGCGCCTGGCTCGCCGCCCACGTCCCCGCCGCCCCGCTGCCCTCCCTGGAGACCGCGGCCGGCTTCGCCGCGCACCGGGAGTGGGAGGCACAACTGGCCGCGGACCGCTGGTCGGTGGTGTCGTGGCCCGAGGAGTACGGGGGCCGGGGCGCCGACATCTTCCAGTGGCTGGCGTTCGAGGAGGAGTACTTCGCGGCGGGCGGCCCCGGCCGCGTCTCGCAGAACGGCATCAACCTGCTCGCGCCCACCCTGTTCGACCACGCCACGCCCGAACAGCGGGCCCGGATCCTGCCGGACATGGCGAGCGGCGCGACGATCTGGGCGCAGGCCTGGTCGGAGCCGGAGGCCGGTTCCGACCTCGCCTCGCTGAGGTCCACGGCCGAACGCACCCACGGGGGCTGGCTGCTGTCGGGGCAGAAGACCTGGTCGTCGCGGGCCGCGTTCGCCGACCGCGCGTTCGGCATCTTCCGCTCGGACCCGGCCGCGGCCAAGCCCCACCAGGGCCTCACCTATCTGATGTTCGACCTGCGGGCGCCCGGTGTGACGGTGCGTCCCATCGGCCGTCTCGACGGCAAACCCGCCTTCGCCGAGCTCTTCCTCGACGACGTCTTCGTGCCCGACGAGGACGTCGTCGGCGAGGCCGGCGCGGGCTGGCGGATCGCCATGTCGACGACCGGCAACGAGCGCGGTCTGATGCTGCGCTCCCCCGGGCGCTTCCTCGCCTCGGCCGCGCGGCTCGTGGAACTGTGGCGCGCTGCGGGCGACCCGGCGGACACCGCGCTGCGCGACCGGGTCGCGGACGCGGTGATCGGGGCGCGCGCCTACCAGCTCTTCACCGCGGCCAACGCCTCCCGCTTCGCGGCGGGCGAGACCATCGGCGCCGAGTCCAGCCTGAACAAAGTGTTCTGGTCGCGGTACGACATCGCCCTGCACGAGTGCGCGCTCGACCTCCTCGGGCCCTACGGCGAGCTGTCCGACGACGCCGACGAGGCTCCCGCACAAGGGAGTTGGGCCGAGAACTACGTGTTCTCGCTGGCCGGCCCCATCTATGCGGGAACCAACGAGATCCAGCGCGACATCATCGCCGAGCGTCTGCTCGGCCTGCCGAAGGGCCGCCGATGAGGTTCCTGCTCACCTCGGAACAGCTCGCCTTCGCGCGCTCCCTCGACGCGATGCTGACCGCGGCCGACACGCCGTCGGCGGTACGGGCCTGGGGCGCGGGCGACGCGGGGCCCGGCCGGGCCCTGTGGTCGCGGGCCGCCGGCGCCGGAATCTTCGCGCTGGTGGCGCCCGAGGCGTACGAGGGCGCGGGCCTCCATCCCGTCGAACTCGCCCTTTCCTGCGTCGAGTTGGGACGGCACGCGGCACCTGGCCCGTTCGTGGAGACGGTGGCGGCGGCCGCGCTGCTCACCCGGCTCGCGGAACTCGGCGAGGCGGGGCCGGCCAAGCGGCTGCTGCCCCCGGTCGTGTCGGGCGCGTGCGTGGCGAGCGTGCTGTTCCCGGGCGCGCGTCCCTACGCGCTCGACGCGGACCGCGCCGATGCCGTCCTCGTCGTCGCAGACCAAGCAGACCAAGCGGGTCAAGCGGACCAAGCCGGACGGCCGGGCCCGGCCGGCCCGGAGCTGCGACTCGCCCCGGGGCACGGCCCGGTCCAGGCCTCGGCCGATCCCGCGCGTCGCCTGTCCCGGCCCCTGCCCGGCGGTGAACTCCTGGCCGCCGGGCCCGCGGTGGCCGACGCGGTCGAGCACGCCACGGTGTGGGCGCGGCTCGCGGCGGCCGGGCAGTGCATCGGGCTCGCCCAGGCGCTGCTCGACCGGACCGTGGCGTACGTCAAGCAGCGCACCCAGTTCGGCGCGCCGATCGGGTCCTTCCAGGCGGTCAAGCACCGGCTCGCGGACACGCTGGTCGCGGTGGAGTTCGCCCGGCCGCTGCTCTTCGGGGCCGCGCTCTCCCTCGCACCGGGCGATGTGGCCGCCGCGAAGGTGAGTGCCGGTGAGGCCGCGTACGCCGCAGCCCGCGCCGCGCTGCAACTGCACGGCGCGGTGGGCTACACGCAGGAGCTCGACCTGTCGCTGTGGCTGCGCAAGGCGCGGCCCCTGAGGGACGCCTGGGGGACGCCCGGCGAGTGCAGGGCGCTGGTCCTGGCGGGCTGAGCCGCCCCGGTGGCCCGGTGCGGGTCCCGGCCCCGGCCTCGGCCCCGCTGCCGTACTGGTCCCGGCCCCGGTCAGTGGACCTGGCCGGTGGGGCGGACCACCACCTGGTTGACCTCGACGCCGGGCGGCTGCGCGAGCGACCAGACGATGGCCTCGGCCACGTGGTCGGGAGTCAGCGCGGGGCCGCCCGGCACGACGCCGGTGGGGTGGCTCGACCAGAACGGGGTGTCCACGCGGCCCGGCGCGATGAGCGTCACGGCCACCCCCGAGCCGGTGACCAGGACACGCGTGTTCTCGGCGAGCGAGGTCAGCGCGCTCTTGCTGACCGAGTACATGTTGCCCGGGGTGTTCTTGATCCCGGCGGTGCTGCCCACCATCACGATGCGGCCGCCGCTCTCGGTGAGCGCGGGCAGCGCCGCCTTCACCAGAACCGCCGGGCCGAGCACGTTGACCAGGAGCATCTCGCGCCAGTGCTCGGGGTCGCCGTCGGCGAGGTTGTCATGGGTGGAGAACCCGGCGTTGGCCACGACGTGGTCGAGCCGCCCGAACGTCTTGACCGTCGCCTGGACCGCGTCGCCGATCGATGCGAGGTCGGTGGTGTCGGCGGCGACCGCCAACAGCCGCTCTCCCGCGCCCCGTTCGGCCGCGAAGGCGTCGAGCCTGCCCTGGTCGCGGCCGGTGACGGCGACCCGGTGCCCCGCGTCGAGGAGCCGCCCGACGGTGGCGGCACCGATGCCGCTCGCCCCGCCGGTGACAAGAGTGACCGCGCCGCTGTCGTGTTCGCTGTTCATGAACTCCCCTGGATCCTCACATGCGTTGCATGACCAGGTGACTCTAGCTCCCGGGCCCGTGACGGCTCAGGCGTCCTCGCGGACTCCGTCGTCGCCGTTGCCGCGTCTGAGGATGCGCAGGGCGGCGCCGGGCCGCCACACCCGTACGACCAGGTCGTCGTTCTCGACGTCGGTGCGCACGACCTCGGTCAGCTCGGCGCGGAAGAGGTGGAACGGCTCGGGCGGCTCGACCTGCGAGGCGAACCGCGCCGTCACCGCGGGGTCGGTGACCTCCACGGCGCGCCCGCTGATCCGCACGTCGCCGTCGGCCATCTCGGCGTCGGGGCCGGGGTTGGCCTGCACCGCGAAGCGCGGATCGCGCCGCAGGTCGTGGGCCTTCATCGAGCCCGGCATCATGCCGAGCCACAACTCGCCGTCCTGGAACTCCACTTCGAGACCGGTCACCCGGGGCGAGCCGTCCTTGCGCAGGGTCGCCAGGACATGGTGCTTGTACTTCTTGAACCGCGCCTCGGCCGCTGACGCGAAGGGAGTCTCCACTTCCCTGAACTGCGCCCAGCTCATGGCGAGGACGGGGCTCTGCGGACCGGTCATGACATCTCCCTCGTGCTGATGTTCGTCGTCATGACTCCAGGAAACCTCAGATACCCGTCATCTCCTGTCCGGATTAACGAAGCGGGAGGGTGACCACGGCGGTGTGCCCCTGGACGCGCACCGGGGTGGCGCCCGCGCCGGTGAGGACCGCGTCGTACGGGCCGAGGCGTACGCCGCCCGCGTGGGCGGGGGCGTCCAGGGCGACGATCAGGGCGGGCCCGGCGACGCGCAGCTCGCCCCGCACGACGGCGACCGACGGTGCGGGTGCGCCCCGGCGGAACATCACGTTGAAGTTGACGACGGGACCGGCCAGGAGACGGCAGTCGGTGGGGGCGTCGCCCGGGAAGTGCTGGGGCACGAACCGCTCGTCCACGAGCCGGCGCCGGCCGTCCACCGTGAGGTCCATGCCGGCGCCCTCGACGACGGTGAGGATCCGGTCGACGCCGGGGAACGCGGAGAACGGTCCGTCCGCGCCGACGTCGGCGAGGCTGACCCGCCACGCGAAGTCCGCGACCCCGGAGCCCTCGGGGTGCGCGGCGACACCCCGCGTGACACCGCCCCCGTTCTTCCACGGCACGGCCACGCGCGCGGCGGCCCGCAGCACCCTCACCGTACGATCCCTTCCGCGCGCGCCGCCCGCAGCCAGTGCGGGAACTCGCCGAGCAGCCGGTCGTACAGCTGGGCGTCGGTCATCCGGCGCGGATCGCGCCCGGCGGCGAAGAACCCGGCGTTGTCGACGCGCCGGAAGTCCGGCACGGCCAGCTCGTCCAGCCTGCGCAGGAAGTCGAACTGCTGACTGTGCGGGTCCCCGAAGCCGATGAACTGCCAGAACATCGGCAGGGCCGCCGCCTTGCAGACATGGCGTTCGGCGGCGGCCCTGCTGGTGGGGCCGCCGTCGGTCTGGAACACGACGAGCGCGGGGGCGCTCGCGCCGCTCTCCAGGTAGTGGTCGATGACCGCGTCCATCGCCACGTGGTAGTTGGTCCGGCCCATGTGGCCGAGGTTGGCCACGATCCGTTCGATGCGACCGCGGTGGTTGTCGAGGGCGATCTCCGTGTGGGCGTCGATGTCCGTGGAGAAGAACACCACCGGCACGCGGCCGTCGTCGTCGAGGTGGGCGGAGAGCCCGAGCACCCGGTCGGCGAGCGCCTGCACGCTGCCGTCCTTGAAGTACGGGCGCATCGAGCCCGAGTGGTCGACGACCAGGTAGACGGCGGCGCTCTCGTCGTCGAGCCCGTGCCTCTCCAGGGATTCGCCCGCGCTCTTGTAGAGGGAGACGAGCGCGGGGGCACGCTCCTGCACTTTCTGGAGGGACAGTGCGGGCATGCGCCTCGTCTCCGTTCGCTCACCGATCCGGCGGGTCGGGGTGACGAGGCTACGCCAGGTGGGGAGGGTCGGGTGACCGGGTGCGGCGGACCGCGCGCCCGGTACGGGGAGGCCGAGCTCCGTTCGCGGGGGTTACGTGGGCTCGCCCCGGTCCTGGAACGACGGCAGGGCGAAGATGCGTTCCTTGGACGGATCGTCCATCAACTCGACCAGGGGCAGCACCAGTTCCCACAGGTTCCGCTGGTCGACCTCGCGGGCCAGCGCGTCGAGGTCCTGGTCCGCGAGGGCGCCCGCCGCATCGGCGACGACCGTGCGGGAGGGTTCGGGCAGCAGGCCGACCAGGGGCAGGAACTCCGCCCACAGCCCGGTCGCCACGACGGCGGGGACGATGCCGGTGAGGACCGCGGGGTCGGTGAGGGAGGGCAGTACGGCCACGGCCCGGCGGTCCTCGTCGCCGAGCAGGGCCACCAGGGGCAGGAGGGATTCCCACAGGCCCTGATCGGCCACCGTGCGGACCAGCGTGTCGAGGCGGGCCACGGGCTGGCGGGCGGCCAGCGTGGCGATGCGGGCGCGCTGCTCGCCCGTCACCATGCCGGCGACGGCGAGAGCCTCGGGCCACAGGCCGTCGGCGGCCGACGCGACGACCCCGGCCAAGCGTTCCTCGCCCATCAACTCCACGATGGCGCCGAGGCGTTGGGGGTTGTCGATGACGGATCCGGTCCGCAGGACCACCGCGTCGTCGACCTGCGGCAGGATGCGGGTCAGCGCCGAGTCCCGCAGATGGCCGACGAAGCGGCCCATGGTGAGGTGGTCGCCGCGTTCGGCGAGGGCGACGGAGATCCGTACGAGCAGGTTCTCGTCGAGGCGGTCGACGATGTCCCCGATGCGGCGCGGGTCCAGGTGGGCGCAGGACGCGGCGGTGAAGGCGACGGGCAGTTTCTCGATGATGTCGGCGGCCCGTGCCGGTTCGAGGCGCCCCGCGACGGCGGCGGCGAGCCGGGGGCCCAGGGCTTTCTGCGAGATGGCGGCGGCGACCCCGGCCGGGACGAGCTTGGTGGCGCGGGCGATGCGGTCGAGCATGTCGGGCACGCCGTCGAACAGGGCGGCCACGGTCTGTTCGCGCAGGGTGCGCAGATCGTCGGCGGGCAGCCCGGCGAGGAAGGCGAGCCGTTCGGGGCGCTCGTCGAGCAGGGCGGCGAGCTTCTCGATCTCGGCGCGGCCCCGGAGCGTGTCCCGGGTGTCCATGGCGGTCACCGGCCTCACTTGAAGAGGATGCGGCGCACGGGGCCGCGGGCCAGGGCGGGCACGAGCCCGAGGGCCGCTTCGGCGGCCTCGCCGAGGCCGGCCGCACGGCTTGCGCGTTCCTTGCTCAACGCGGCCGCCAAACAGGTGAGTTGATCCTCCGTCAGGCGGGCGAGGGAGGGCGGGGGCGGCGCCCCCAGCTCCGTACTCAGGTGCGACAGCGCTTCGTTGCTCACGGGACCTCCCGGTGACGGACGGCGGCTCGTCCCGAGACTGAGGCGCAATTGACTAATAGTCAATACGTGGCACGGGACGGGGCCCGAGCTTCGCGTGCCCGGTCCCGCACACGCCGCGACGCCCGCCCAGTCGTCCGGTCGGGGACAGTGGGGCGGGCGCCGGTCAGTTCCGCACGTCGTTGTGCGGGACGATGAGGGGTCAGACCGTCAGGGCGCGGTCCGTGGGGCGGATCGGGGCGGGCAGGTCGCTCGCGCCGGTCAGGTAGCGGTCGACACCGCGGGCGGCGGAGCGGCCCTCGGCGATCGCCCAGACGATCAGGGACTGGCCGCGGCCCGCGTCACCGGCGACGAACACGCCGTCGACGTTGGTCGCGAAGTCCGCGTCACGGGCCACGTTACCGCGCTCGTCCAGGTCGAGGCCGAACTGCTGTACGAGACCGTTGGCCTGGTCGGTGCCGGTGAAGCCCATGGCGAGGGTGACCAGCTGCGCGGGGATCGCACGCTCCGTGCCGGGCTTCGGGGTCAGCTTGCCGTCGATGAACTCGACCTCGGTGAGATGCAGCGACTGGACGTTGCCGTCCTCGTCGCCCTCGAAGTGGGTGGTCGAGACGGAGTAGACCCGCTCGCCGCCCTCCTCGTGCGCGGAGGTCACCTTGTAGAGCATGGGGAACGTCGGCCAGGGCTGGCCCGGGTTCCGCTCGTCGCCCGGCCTCGGCATGATCTCCAGCTGGGTGACGGAGGCCGCGCCCTGGCGGTGGGCGGTGCCCACGCAGTCCGCGCCGGTGTCACCGCCGCCGATGACCACGACGTGCTTGCCCTCTGCGGTGATCGGCGGGGTGACGAAGTCGCCCTCCTGCACCTTGTTCGAGAGCGGCAGGTACTCCATCGCGAAGTGGATGCCGTTCAGCTCGCGGCCCGGGACCGGCAGGTCGCGCGAGACGGTGGCGCCGGCCGCGATGACGACCGCGTCGTAGCGCTTGCGCAGCTTGGCGGCGTCGATGTCGCGGCCGATCTCCACCTCGGTGCGGAACTTGGTGCCCTCCGCGCGCATCTGCTCGATGCGGCGGTTGATGTGCACCTTCTCCATCTTGAACTCGGGGATGCCGTAGCGCAGCAGGCCGCCGATGCGGTCGGCGCGCTCGTACACGGCGACCGTGTGGCCCGCGCGGGTCAGCTGCTGGGCGGCGGCGAGACCCGCCGGGCCGGAGCCGATGACCGCGACGGTCTTGCCGGACAGGCGCTCGGGCGCCTGCGGCCGGACGTCATTGCTGTCCCACGCCTTGTCGATGATGGAGACTTCGACGTTCTTGATGGTGACGGCGGGCTGGTTGATGCCGAGCACGCACGCCGACTCGCAGGGAGCCGGGCACAGCCGCCCGGTGAACTCCGGGAAGTTGTTGGTGGCGTGCAGACGCTCGGACGCGGCCTGCCAGTCCTCGCGGTAGGCGTAGTCGTTCCACTCGGGGATCAGGTTCCCGAGGGGACAGCCGTTGTGGCAGAACGGGATGCCGCAGTCCATGCAGCGCCCGGCCTGCTTGCTGATGATCGGCAGCAGCGAACCGGGAACGTAGACCTCGTTCCAGTCCTTGAGGCGCTCGCCCACCGGGCGGGTCGTGGCGACCTCGCGGCCGGTGGTCAGGAAGCCCTTGGGGTCAGCCATTGGTCGCCGCCTCCATCATCTTCTCGGTGGTCTCCTGCTCGGAGAGACCGGCGAGCTCAGCGGCGTCCTTGGCGGCGAGCACTGCCTTGTACGTGGTCGGGATGATCTTGCTGAAGCGGTCCACGTTCACGGACCAGTCGGCGAGCAGCTTCTCGGCGACCGTCGACGCGGTCTCCTCGAAGTGGCGGCGCACGACGTCGTGCAGCCACTGCTTGTCGGTGTCGCTCAGGGCCTCGATGGCGCCCAGGTTCCCGGAGTTGACGTTGTCCCGGTCGAGGTCGATCACGTACGCGATGCCGCCGGACATGCCGGCCGCGAAGTTGCGCCCCGTCTCGCCGAGGACGACCGCCTGGCCGCCGGTCATGTACTCGCAGCCGTGGTCGCCCACGCCCTCCGAGACGACGGTGGCACCCGAGTTGCGGACGCAGAAGCGCTCGCCGGTGCGGCCGCGCAGGAACAGCTCGCCGCCGGTCGCGCCGTACGCGATCGTGTTGCCCGCGATCGTCGAGTACTCGGCGAGGTGGTCGGCGCCCCGGTCCGGGCGGACGATGACGCGGCCGCCGGAGAGGCCCTTGCCGACGTAGTCGTTGGCGTCGCCCTCCAGGCGCAGCGTCACGCCGCTGGGCAGGAAGGCACCGAAGGACTGGCCGGCCGAGCCGGTGAAGGTGATGTCGATGGTGTCGTCGGGCAGGCCCGCACCGCCGAACTTCTTCGTCACCTCGTGGCCGAGCATGGTGCCCACGGTCCGGTTGATGTTGCGGATCGCGATCTGCGCGCGGACCGGCTGGGCCGCCTCGGGGGTCTCGGCTTCGAGGGCGTCGGCGGCGAGCTTGATGAGCTCCTTGTCGAGCGCCTTCTCCAGGCCGTGGTCCTGCTCGGTCACCGCGTGGCGCACGGCGCCCTCGGGCAGCTCGGGCACGTAGAACAGCGGCGCGAGGTCGAGGCCCTGGGCCTTCCAGTGGGTCACGGCCCGGTCGGTGTCGAGGAGTTCGGCGTGGCCGACGGCCTCCTCGATGGTGCGGAAACCGAGCTCGGCGAGGATCTCGCGGACCTCTTCGGCGATGAACTCGAAGAAGTTCACGACGAATTCGGGCTTGCCCGAGAAGCGGTCGCGCAGCACCGGGTTCTGGGTGGCGATGCCGACCGGGCAGGTGTCCAGGTGGCAGACGCGCATCATGACGCAGCCGGAGACGACGAGCGGCGCGGTCGCGAAACCGAACTCCTCGGCGCCGAGCAGCGCGGCGATGATCACGTCACGGCCGGTCTTGAGCTGACCGTCGGTCTGCACCACGATGCGGTCGCGCAGGCCGTTGAGCAGCAGGGTCTGCTGGGTCTCGGCGAGGCCGAGCTCCCAGGGGCCGCCCGCGTGCTTGAGCGAGGTCAGCGGGGAAGCGCCCGTTCCGCCGTCGTGGCCGGAGATGAGGACGACGTCCGCGTGCGCCTTGGAGACACCCGCCGCCACCGTCCCGACGCCGACCTCGGACACGAGCTTCACGTGGATGCGCGCGGCCGGGTTGGCGTTCTTGAGGTCGTGGATCAGCTGAGCCAGGTCCTCGATGGAGTAGATGTCGTGGTGCGGCGGCGGCGAGATGAGGCCGACGCCCGGGGTGGAGTGCCGGGTCTTGGCGACCCACGGGTAGACCTTGTGGCCGGGCAGCTGACCGCCCTCGCCGGGCTTGGCGCCCTGCGCCATCTTGATCTGGATGTCGTCCGCGTTGACCAGGTACTCGCTGGTCACACCGAAGCGGCCGGAGGCGACCTGCTTGATGGAGGAGCGGCGCGCCGGGTCGTACAGGCGGTCGGCGTCCTCGCCGCCCTCACCGGTGTTGGACTTGCCGCCCAGCTGGTTCATGGCGATGGCGAGCGTCTCGTGCGCCTCGCGCGAGATGGAGCCGTACGACATGGCGCCGGTGGAGAAGCGCTTGACGATCTCGGAGACCGGCTCGACCTCGTCGATGGAGATCGGCTCGCGCCCGGAGTCGAAGCCGAACAGGCCGCGCAGCGTCATGAGGCGCTCGGACTGCTCGTTCACGCGGTCCGTGTACTGCTTGAAGATGTCGTAGCGCTTGTTGCGGGTGGCGTGCTGGAGGCGGAAGACCGTCTCGGGGTCGAACAGGTGCGGCTCGCCCTCGCGACGCCACTGGTACTCGCCGCCGATCTCCAGGGCGCGGTGCGCCGAGGGGACGCCGGAGGCCGGGTAGGCCTTGGCGTGCCGGGCGGCGACCTCCTTGGCGACGACGTCGAGGCCGGCGCCGCCGATCTTGGTGGCGGTGCCGATGAAGTACTTCTGGACGAAGGCCTCTTCGAGCCCGACGGCCTCGAAGACCTGGGCGCCGCGGTAGGAGGCGACCGTCGAGATGCCCATCTTGGACATGACCTTCAGGACGCCCTTGCCGAGCGCGTAGATCAGGTTGCGGATGGCCTGCTCGGGCTCCAGGCCCTCGATGAAGGTGCCGGCCCGCACGAGGTCCTCGACGGACTCCATCGCGAGGTACGGGTTGACGGCCGCGGCGCCGTACCCGATGAGCAGCGCGACGTGGTGCACCTCGCGGACGTCACCGGCCTCGACGAGCAGGCCCACCTGGGTGCGCTGCTTGGTACGGATGAGGTGGTGGTGGACGGCCGCGGTGAGCAGCAGCGACGGGATCGGCGCGTGCTCGGCGTCGGAGTGCCGGTCGGACAGGACGATCAGGCGGGCGCCGCCCTCGATCGCCGCGTCCGTCTCGTTGCAGATGGCCTCGATGCGGGCGGCGAGCGCGTCGCCGCCGCCGGAGACCCGGTACAGACCGGAGAGCGTGGCGGCCTTCATGCCCGGCATGTCGCCGTCGGCGTTGATGTGTATCAGCTTCGCCAGCTCATCGTTGTCGATGACCGGGAAGGGCAGCGTGACGCTGCGGCACGAGGCCGCGGTGGGCTCAAGGAGGTTGCCCTGCGGGCCGAGCGTGGAGCGCAGGCTGGTGACCAGCTCTTCGCGGATCGCGTCCAGCGGCGGGTTGGTGACCTGCGCGAACAGCTGGGTGAAGTAGTCGAACAGCAGCCGGGGGCGCGCGGAGAGCGCGGCGATCGGCGAGTCGGTGCCCATCGAGCCGAGCGGCTCGCCGGCGGTGCGGGCCATCGGCGCGAGGATGACGCGGAGCTCTTCCTCGGTGTAGCCGAAGGTCTGCTGGCGGCGGGTGACCGAGGCGTGGGTGTGCACGATGTGCTCACGCTCGGGCAGGTCCTCCAGCTCGATCTCGCCGGCTTCCAGCCACTCCTGGTACGGGTTCTCGGTCGCGAGGGACGCCTTGATCTCGTCGTCCTCGATGATGCGGTGCTCGGCGGTGTCGACGAGGAACATCCTGCCGGGCTGGAGGCGGCCCTTGCGGACGACCTTCGCGGGGTCGATGTCGAGGACGCCGACCTCGGATGACAGGACGACGAGGCCGTCGTCGGTCACCCAGTAGCGGCCCGGACGCAGACCGTTGCGGTCGAGGACCGCGCCGACCTGGACGCCGTCGGTGAAGGTGATGCAGGCCGGGCCGTCCCAGGGCTCCATCATCGTGGCGTGGAACTGGTAGAAGGCGCGGCGAGCCGGGTCCATCGACTCGTGGTTCTCCCAGGCCTCGGGGACCATCATCAGGACCGAGTGCGGCAGCGAGCGTCCGCCGAGGTGGAGGAGTTCGAGCACCTCGTCGAAGGACGCGGAGTCGGAGGCGTCCGGCGTACAGACGGGGAAGATGCGGTCGATCTTGCCGGCGCCGGAGTTGAACAGGTTGGACGCGAGCTGGGACTCGCGGGCCACCATCCAGTTGCGGTTGCCCTTGACCGTGTTGATCTCACCGTTGTGCGCGACGAAGCGGTACGGGTGGGCCAGCGGCCAGCTCGGGAACGTGTTGGTGGAGAACCGCGAGTGCACGAGGGCCACGGCGGTGGCGCAGCGGCGGTCGGAGAGGTCCGGGAAGAACGGCTCCAGCTGGCCGGTGGTCAGCATGCCCTTGTAGACGATGGTCCGGGCGGAGAGCGACGGGAAGTAGACACCGGCCTCCCGCTCGGCGCGCTTGCGCAGCACGAAGGCCTTGCGGTCGAGCGCGACCCCGGCCGAGCTGCCGTCACTCACGAACAGCTGGCGGAAGGCGGGCATGGTGGCGCGGGCGCCGTTGCCGAGGAGTGCGGGGGTGACGGGGACCTCACGCCATCCCAGGACGGTGAGTCCTTCTTCCCCGGCGATCGCCTCGATCGCCGAGACGGCCTCGTCGGTCTCCTCCAGCGGCAGGAAGGCGATGCCGACGGCGTAGGAGCCGGCCTCGGGCAGCTCGAAGTCCGTGACCTCGCGCAGGAACGCGTCGGGGACCTGGAACAGGATGCCGGCGCCGTCTCCGGAGTCGGGCTCGGAGCCGGTGGCACCGCGGTGTTCCAGATTGCGCAGTACGGTCAGCGCCTGCTCGACCAGCTCATGGCTGGCAACACCGGTGAGGGTGGCCACGAACCCGACGCCACAGGCGTCGTGCTCGTTACGGGGGTCGTACATCCCCTGCTGGGCGGGGCGACCGTCCATGGGCGACCAGGCGTCGGAACGCATCGGCTCTCCCGTCGTCGTCGTGGCATGTTCAAAGCCGAGGGACGACGTTGGCCCTCTGCAAAATTTCGTGCAGGTTACATGATGGAACGTATCTCGGGAACCGGATAGTTCATTCCAGCATGCGGACACCCGGGGTGCGAGCTTCCTTGCTCACGGGGGCGCACAGGAGTGCGGTTATGGGTGTGTACGGCCTATGCCCGGCGACAAAAGATTCGAAACCGCCGAGTAACGATTAGTTATGTGGCTTCCTGCATACTCCCGCCATTCTACGGCCCGGGGCCCGCAACGCGGCAGGACGAATGTCACACGGGGCGGAGCCGATCGGCTCCGCCCCGTGCGGTGGTCCTGATGTCGCGGCACGCGGCGCGCGGCGTCGGCGTGCAGCGGCCCGTCAGCCGATGGCGGCACCGAAGAGGTGCCCGAGCCCGAAGGTGAGGGCGGCCGCGACGCCACCGAGGACCAGCTGGCGCGCACCGCTGAACCACCACGAGCGGGCGGTCACCCGCGCGACCACCGCGCCGCACCCGAAGAGACCGATCAGCGCGAGCAGCACCGCCGGCCACAGCGCGCTCGCGCCGAGCAGATACGGCAGCAGCGGCAGCAGCGCGCCGAGCGCGAAGGAGGCGAACGAGGACACGGCGGCCACGGTGGGCGAGGGCAGGTCCGAGGGGTCGATGCCGAGCTCTTCGCGGGCGTGTATCTCCAGCGCCTGCTCGGGGTCCTGCGACAGCTGCCGGGCGACCTCGCGGGCCAGCTCCGGCTCGACACCGCGCGACATGTACAGCTCGGCGAGCTCCCGCTCCTCGTCGGCCGGGTGCTTGCGCAACTCCCGCCGCTCGACGTCGAGTTCGGCCTCCACGAGCTCGCGCTGCGAGGCCACCGAGGTGTACTCGCCGGCCGCCATCGAGAAGGCGCCGGCCGCCAGGCCCGCGAGCCCGGTGATGACGATGGTCTGGTGCGAGACGGCGCCGCCCGCGACACCCGTCATGAGCGCGAGGTTGGAGACGAGCCCGTCCATCGCACCGAACACGGCCGGGCGCAGCCAGCCACCGTTGACATCGCGGTGGGTGTGGTTGTCGCGGTGCGCCTCGTGCAGCGTGGCGTCGGTATCAATGATGGACACAGCTATCCCCTTGCGTTCAGCCGCGGGCACCAGCACGTCCCGCGCCCCCTCAACACCCTCGAAACTACGCTCGACGTAAGGGCCGCGCCAGCAAGCAAGGCCTTACTCAGTAAGGGTGCGCTCAGTAAGGAAGGCCTGGCTGCGGAGGGTGCGGATGCCCTTTCGGGGGTCCCGCACGAACGCGCCGGGCCGCGTACGGTCACACAACCGGCCGCCCTCGGGAGACAATCCCGGCATGACCCGGATCACCGTGCTCGGCAGCACCAACATGGACCTCGTCGCCTACGTCACGACCGCGCCCCGCAGCGGCGAGACCGTCACCGGCCACGAGTTCCGCACCGTTCCCGGCGGCAAGGGCGCCAACCAGGCGGTCGCCGCCGCTCGGGCCGGCGCGGAGGTCGCGATGATCGGGGCGGTCGGCACGGACGCGTTCGGCGACCGGCTGCGCAGCACGCTGGAACACGCGGGCATCGACATCGACCTGCTGCGCACCACCGAGGGCCCCTCGGGCACCGCGCACATCGTGGTGGACGGCGACGGCGGCAACGCGATCGTCGTGATCCCCGGCGCCAACGGTTCGGTCACCTCGCTCAGCCACGCCGACCGGGCGCTGATCGCCGAGGCACAGTCGCTCCTGCTCCAGCTGGAACTGCCGATGAGCGCGGTCCTCGAAGGCGCCGAAGCGGCCCGGCGCAACGGCGTCCGCACGATCCTGACCCCGGCCCCGGCCCAGCCCCTGCCGGCCGAACTCCTCGCCGTCACCGACCTGTTGGTGCCCAACGAGCACGAAGCGGCGACCCTCACCGGTATCTCGGGCGACCCCGAGCGGGCCGCGGCGGCGCTCCTCGCGCAGGTGCCCGAGGTCGTGATCACGCTCGGCGCTCGGGGCTGTCTCTACGCGTCCCGCGCTCAGCGGGAGCCGGTCGCGGTTCTTGCCCCGCCGGTCACCGCGGTGGACACCACCGGCGCGGGCGACACCTTCGTGGGCGCCCTCGCGGTGGCCCTCGCCGAGGGCCGCCCGATGACCGAGGCGCTGGCCTGGGCGTCCGGCGCGGCCGCGCTGTCGGTCCAGCGGCCGGGGGCGGCCACGTCGATGCCGTACCGGGCGGAGATCGACGGATAGCCGTCCGGCGGGCGGCAGTGGTCCGGGGCCGGCCGAGGTGGTCGCGGTGCCCGGGGCCGGCCGAGGTGGTCGCGGTGCCCGGGGCCGGCCGAGGTGGTCGCGGTGCCCGGGGCCGGCCGAGGTGGTCGCGGTGCCCGGGGCCGCGGGAGCTCGGCCCCCTCGGCCCCTGCCCTCGTTGCTCAAACGCCTCAGGGCCTGATGATCAGGCCTGCTTCGGCTCCGGTTCCGAGGCGACCGGCTCCGCGACCACCGACTCCGCCTTGGGCTCGTCCGTCGGCGCGGCGGGGTCGTCCGAGGACTCCCCCGTGTGGGAGGACTTGTCCAGGGACACCGGCTGGTCGTCGTCCTCGGCGCCCGGCTCGACGATCTCCTCGCGGCCGGGGCTCAGCTTCGCCGAGATCACGATGTAGGCGACGGCGAGCAGGAAGACACCGCCGGCCGTCCAGTCGTTCAGACGCAGGCCGAGGATGTGGTGGGCCTCGTCGACCCGCATGTACTCGATCCAGAACCGGCCCACGCAGTACGTGGCGACGTACAGCGCGAACGCCCGGCCGTGGCCCAGCTTGAAGCGGCGGTCGGCCCAGATGATCAGGAAGCCGGCGCCGACGCACCACAGGGACTCGTACAGGAACGTGGGGTGGTAGGTGCCGGCGATCCGGTTCGGGCCCTCGCTGATCTTCAGCGCCCAGGGCACGTCGGTGGGGCGGCCGTACAGCTCCTGGTTGAACCAGTTGCCCCAGCGGCCGATGGCCTGGGCGAAGGCGAGACCGGGGGCCAGCGCGTCGGCCCATGCCGGCAGCGGGATGCCCCGGCGGCGGCAGCCGATCCAGGCGCCGACCGCGCCGAGCGCGACCGCGCCCCAGATGCCGAGGCCGCCCTCCCAGATCTTGAAGGCGTTGACCCAGTCCTCACCGTCGCTGAAGTACAGCTGGTAGTCGGTGATGACGTGGTAGAGCCGGCCGCCGACGAGGCCGAAGGGCACCGCCCACACGGCGATGTCGGCGACGGTGCCGGAGCGGCCGCCGCGCGCGACCCACCGCTTGTTGCCGTACCAGACGGCGACGAAGACACCGATGATGATGCAGAAGGCGTAGCCGCGCAGCGGGATCGGCCCGAGGTGGAGCACCCCGGTCGACGGGCTGGGGATGAAGGCAAGTTCCATGGCAGGGTCGACGCTACCGTGCCGGGCGGGCGCTGCGGCAACCCGCCCGGCAACTTATGAGTAACGAGAGGCCCCGGATCTCAGGACGCGGGCGCGGTCTTCTTGCCCGCGGGCTTGCCCTTGTTGGCCTGGGCGACCCACTTCTTCAGATTGGCCGGGGTGATCTGCTCGCTGCCCTTCATCGGGAAGACGGACACACCGTTGAGCTGCACGGTGGGTGTTCCGTTGAACTTGCCCGCCTGGAACGCCTCGTTGGACTTCACGACCCAGCTGTCGTGCGTGCCGTTCTCGACGCAGGAACGGAAGGCGGGGGTGTCGAGGCCCGGGACCTTCTTCGCGAGGCCGAGGAGCTTGTTGTTGTCCGCGTACGCGTCGTCCGTCTCGTCGGGCTGGTTGGTGTAGAGGACGTCGTGGTACGCGGTGAACTTCCCCGCGTCCTGCGCGCAGGCCGCCGCGTTGGCCGCGTGGAGCGAGCCGGCGCCCCGGGTCTTGTCGTCGATGAGGGTGGCCAGGTGGTACTGCACCCGGATCTGGCCGCTGTTCTCCAGCTCGTGGATGGTGGACCTGAAGCCGTTCTCGAACATGGCGCAGGCCGGGCAGCGGAAGTCCTCCCACACCGTGAGGGTGGACGGGGCGTCGGCCGCGCCCACCGGGATGGCGAGGCCGTCCTTCTCGTCGGCCCCGGTGGGGGCCACCACCGGGCCGCTGGTGCTGGTGCTCTTGGCGCTGCCGCTGCCGCCCGCGTTGGCGGCGATCACGCCGACCACCGCGGCCAGGGCGAGCACACCCACCACGGCGCCCGCCACGATCAGCTGCCGGCGGCGCCGCTCGCCCGCCTTGTGCTGTTCGCGTTCCTTGATGAGCCGGTCGCGCGCGGCCCTTTTCGCATCGGGGTTCTTGTCACTCACACCCGCAGCAACGAACCGGGGAGGCACGCTCGTGCCTCCCCGGTCCGACTTCCACCCGTACGGGTGAGCTGTGCGATGAGCGCGCTAGTGCGCCCGGCGAACGCCTTCGGCGAGCTCGGCCGCCAGTTCCCGTACGGCGACGAGACCCGCCGCGTGGTCGGGGGCGTCCAGCATGCGCTTGACGAAGGCCGAGCCCACGATCACGCCGTCGGAGAAGGCCGCGACCTCCTTGGCCTGGACCGCGTTCGAGACGCCGAGGCCCACACAGACCGGCAGGTCGGTGGTGGCGCGGGTGCGGCCCACCAGGTCCTCGGCCGACGCGCCCACCGACTCCCGGGTGCCCGTGACACCCATCAGGGAGGCCGCGTACACGAAACCGGAGCCGGCCGCCGTGATCGTGGCGAGGCGGGCGTCCTTGCTGCTGGGGGCGACGACGAAGACGGTGCCGAGACCGTGCTTCTCGGCGTGCTCGCGCCACACGCCCGACTCCTCGACCGGCAGGTCGGGCAGGATGCAGCCCGCGCCGCCCGCCTCGGCGAGTTCGGCGGTGAAGCGCTCCACGCCGTAGCGGTCGACGGGATTCCAGTACGTCATGACCAGGACCGGCTTGCCCGTGGCGGCGTGGGCCTCGCGGACCGTGCGCAGCACGTCGGCGATCTTCACGCCGCCCTTGAGGGCGATGTCGTCGGCGGTCTGGATGACCGGGCCGTCCAGGACCGGGTCGCTGTGCGGCAGGCCCACCTCGACGATGTCGGCGCCGCCCTCGAAGACCGCCTTGACCGCTTCGATGCCGCCGTCGACGGTCGGGAAGCCGGCCGGCAGGTAGGCGATGAGCGCGGCCCGGTCCTCGGCCTTCGCCGTGGCCAGGGTGTCGTCCAGCAGGGTCACGTTGCCGCTCACTTGGCGTCTCCCTCGATCTCGGCGAGGCCCGCGGCGTCGGCGGCCACCTCGGCGTCGGTGCCGTACAGGCCGAAGTAGCGTGCGGCCGTGTCCATGTCCTTGTCGCCACGGCCGGACAGGTTGATCAGGATCAGTCCGTCCTTGCCGAGCTCCTTGCCGACGTCGAGCGCGCCCGCGAGCGCGTGCGCCGACTCGATCGCCGGGATGATGCCCTCCGTGCGCGACAGCAGGCGCAGGGCCTGCATCGCCGCGTCGTCGGTGACCGCGCGGTACTCGCCGCGCCCGATGTCCTTGAGGTAGGAGTGCTCGGGGCCGATGCCCGGGTAGTCGAGGCCGGCCGAGATCGAGTAGGGCTCGGTGATCTGGCCCTCCTCGTCCTGGAGTACGTAGCTGCGCGAGCCGTGCAGGATGCCGGGCTCGCCCACGGTCAGGGTCGCCGCGTGCTCACCGGTCTCCACGCCGTGGCCGGCGGGCTCGCAGCCGATGAGGCGTACGGAGGCGTCCGGGATGAAGGCGTGGAAGAGGCCGATGGCGTTGGAGCCTCCGCCCACGCAGGCCACCGCCGCGTCGGGCAGGCGGCCGGCGCGCTGGAGGATCTGGCGGCGGGCCTCGACGCCGATCACGCGGTGGAAGTCGCGGACCATCGCGGGGAAGGGGTGCGGGCCCGCGACCGTGCCGAAGAGGTAGTGGGTGCGGTCGACGTTGGCGACCCAGTCGCGGAACGCCTCGTTGATGGCGTCCTTGAGGGTGCGGCTGCCGGAGGCGACGGGGACGACCTCGGCGCCGAGCATCCGCATCCGGGCGACGTTGAGCGCCTGGCGCTGGGTGTCGATCTCGCCCATGTAGATGGTGCATTCGAGGCCGAACAGGGCGCAGGCGGTGGCCGTGGCGACGCCGTGCTGGCCCGCTCCGGTCTCGGCGATGACGCGGGTCTTGCCCATGCGCTTGGTGAGCAGCGCCTGGCCGAGCACGTTGTTGATCTTGTGCGAGCCGGTGTGGTTGAGGTCCTCGCGCTTGAGGAACACCCGGGCGCCGCCCGCGTGTTCGGCGAACCGGGGCACCTCGGTGAGGGCGCTCGGCCGGCCGGTGTAGTTGACCATGAGCTCGTTGAGCTCGGCCGCGAAGGCGGGGTCGTTCTTGGCCTTGTCGTACTCGACGGCGACCTCGTCGACCGCGGCGACCAGCGCCTCGGGGATGAATTTACCGCCGTACGCGCCGAAGTAGCCCTTGGCGCTGGGCACTTGGCCGTCGGGGTCGGGTACGAAGAACTCGTTCTCGTTGGACATGCGGATACCTCGCGGGGGCGTCGCAGCCCCGGTCCTGGGTCGGCTTGGGATGTGGATGTGCCCAGGCGCCGCAGGTGTGGAGGCAGGTGCGCGACGACGGACCGTGTCCGGTCCGGTCGCGCCCGCGCCGGACCCTGCGTCGGGTCCGGTCGCGCCCGCGCGACACCGTCGCACGGGGTTCGGCCTCGCGCCCTAGGAGGCGCTCACACGGGCGGCGCTCGGGCCGCCGCGCCATCGCATGCCGTTGACCTGGCCGGGCTCCGAGCCGATCACGTACCGCACGCGCCGCCCGTGCACCCGGCGCGCCGGAGCGCGGCAGCCGCGGGGGCGGCAGCCGGGTGCGAGACGGGCGGCAATGGCCATGGGGTCAGTTCCGCCCGTGGCGCAGCGCGGGGTGGGCGCCGGCCGCGACGAGGTCGGCGACGGCCGCGCGCGGGTCCTTGCCGGTGACCAGGGACTCGCCGACGAGCACCGCGTCGGCGCCCGCGTTGGCGTACGCGATGAGGTCGTGCGGGCCGCGGACGCCGGACTCGGCGATCTTGACGATGTGGTTCGGGATCTCCGGGGCGACCCGGTCGAAGGTCGTGCGGTCGACCTTGAGGTCCTTGAGGTTGCGCGCGTTGACGCCGATGATCTTGGCGCCGGCGTCGACGGCCCGCTCGACCTCGTCCTCGTCGTGCACCTCGACCAGCGGGGTGAGTCCGATCGACTCGGCGCGCTCGATCAGCGACACCAGGGCCGGCTGGTCGAGGGCGGCCACGATGAGCAGCGCGAGGTCGGCGCCGTGCGCCCTGGCCTCCCACAGCTGGTAGGCCGTGACGATGAAGTCCTTGCGCAGGATCGGGATGTCGACCTTGGCGCGCACGGCCTCCAGATCGGCGAGCGAGCCGCCGAAGCGGCGCTCCTCGGTCAGGACGGAGATGACGGACGCGCCGCCGGCCTCGTAGTCGGCGGCGAGCGCGGCCGGGTCCGCGATGGCGGCCAGCGCGCCCTTGGAGGGGCTGGAGCGCTTGACCTCGCAGATGACCTTCACGCCGTCGCCGCGCAGGGCCGCGACCCCGTCACGGGCCGGGGGCGCCTTGTCGGCGCGCTCCTTCAGCTCGTCGAGGCTGACACGCGCCTGCCGCTCTGCGAGGTCGGCGCGGACGCCTTCGATGATCTCGTCGAGCACACTCACGCGAGCGGCCCCCTTCCGGGACGGTGATGTCGGTCAGGACGAGGATGACCGTACGGAACGGTCACGGTCAGCCATGTCGATGGTATCCGTACCGGGGCCAACGGATCACATCCGGTTGACTCCCGTCCCATCACGTGGGACGCCACCTGCGGTTTCCTCGCGAAGGTCATGGCGCGAGGAACGAGCCGAACGGAAGATTCCGCGCCACCGAGAAGATCAGCACGACGGATCCGACGATCCACCACTGGCGGTCGCTCACCGCGATCCGCAGGGGCAGCCCGCGGGCCGAGCGCATCGCCCACAGGACCCAGCACACGGCGAAGACCAGATAGCCGGCGACGGCGAGCGCGTTGGCGCCCACGGCGGCGGCGAAGTGCCCGGTGACGAAGTCGTGCGCACTGCGCAGCCCGCCGCACCCCGGGCAGTAGACGCCGGTGAGGGCGAACAGGGGGCAGACCGGGTAGTGGCCGGGGTGGTTCGGGTCGACCAGACCCACGTACGCGAAGGCCGAGGCCACCGCGCCGAGCGTGCCGAGCGGCACCAGGAGCCGCCGGACGGGCGAGCCGGCCGTATCGGCCGGGTGCGCCGGGGCCGGGCCGGAGCCGGGGTGCGCCGGGGCCGGGCCTGGGCGTGCCGGGGCCGGGCCTGGGTTCGACTGGGCTGCGTCCACTCGGCGATTGTCCCCGTTCACGTCGACAGGCGCAGCCCGGTCGGGCTGCGCCTGTCGCACGGTGGTTCCGGGCTCAGCCGGCCTGGGCTTCGAGGCGGGCGCGGACCTTGGCGGCGGCGTCCTCGCGCATGCGCTGGACCTCCGGCGTGTCCTTCGGGGTGCCGAGGCCCGCGATCTTCATGATGCCGCCGACGACCGCGGCGATGCCGAGAAGCGCGATGCCGGCCCAGAAGCCCGCCGGGTTGGCGGCCACTATGAAGACGCAGGTCACGCAGAATCCGATGAAGGCAATGATGACACCGGTCCATGCTGCCGGGGTGTGGCCGTGGCCGCTCTTCGCCATGGGGGTTGCTCCTCGTAGGTGTTGCACGTGTTGTGGTCGGCGCTGCCGCTGTCGTCGGACCCGACGCTCGCTGCCATTGTCCCGCACCGCGAAGGGTGGGTGAGTGCGGGGGTCAGCTCTCGCGCGTGGGGTCCTCGCCGCGGTCGAGCGCCTTCCAGAGTTCCTCGGGGCGCTCGGGGTCGGGCGCGGTGCGCGCCTTGCGCGGACGGGGGGCGCCGTCGCGCTCGTAGCGGCCGCCCATCGCGGGCCAGGCCTTGCCGAAACGGAGGGCGAGCAGCCCGGCGAGCAGCAGCAGGACGCCGCCCGCGACCGCGACGTAGGGCCAGCCGGTGTGGGTGAGCGAGCCGACGGTGGCCGCTGCGTCGCCGCTTGCCTTGGCCGCCTTCTCGTCGAGGGCCGTGCTGTCGCCGACGCCCAGCCAGGCGGTCGCCGCGGCTCCCGCGCCGCTGAGCGTGAGCAGCGCGGCGACCAGGATCCGGCCCGCGCCGCGCACCGCGAAGACCGCGACGAGGGCCGCGAGCCCGACGATCGCGAGGGCGGAGGGCACGCCGGTGATGTCGCCGCCGGACGCCTTCAGGGGCAGCGCGCCGCCGCCGACGGCCGCGTTGCCGTGAGCCCAGGTCTGGCCGGAGGCCATGAGGACGACGGCGGCGCCGACCGCGCCGGCGAACAGTGCGGCGGCCAGGCTGCGGCGGCCGCCGCCGCCGCGAGCGGACGGCGCGGCTGCTTCGGCACGGGGCTGGGGTACGGATGCGGCACTCACGTACTCCACTATCGCCTGCGCGCGGCACGGCGTGTCACCCGGGGGCCCGCAGCCCTGCCGCGCCGAGCGGTGCGCGGGAACCAAGAACGGGCAAGCGGCCGGCCATCGAACGGTTATCGCATTCCCCCGAACCGCCCGGGAACTGTCCCCGAACGGCCCTCGAAGGCAAAGCGGCGATAGAGATTCCGGCGCGCTCCTTGTTGGCATGGCCCAGTCAGCCTAGGTTCGCCGCCGGTCGGGTCGCGCACCACGCGGAACGGCCGGCACCGCGCACACCGCACGACTCCTGGTACACCCACATCACGGAGGCAGTAAGTTGCGCAGAACCCTCTCCCCCACCGCCCTGGCCGCCACGCTGGCCGCGGCAGCGCTCGCCCTGGCAACTCCCCTCGCCCAGGCGGCCACCGGTCCCTCCACCGCGGCGCACGTCACCACCGTCCGCTCCTGCGCGGCCCCGACACGCGTCGACGTCATGGCCTGCAAGGCACTGAAGGTGACCGGCGGCACGGTCGCCTCGGCGCACACCGAGCGCTCGCTGACCGGCGCGGCGGCGCCGTCCGGCCTCGGGCCCTCCTCGCTCCAGTCCGCGTACAAGTTGCCGTCGTCGACGGCCGGTTCGGGCCGTACGGTGGCGATCGTCGACGCGTACGACGACCCCAACGCGGCGGCCGACCTCGCCAAGTACCGCTCCCAGTACGGGCTTCCGGCCTGCACCGTGGCCAACGGCTGCTTCAAGAAGGTCGGTCAGACCGGCACGTCGACGCTGCCGGGCGCGGACGCCGGCTGGGCCGAAGAGATATCCCTCGACCTCGACATGGTCAGCGCGGCCTGCCCCAACTGCAAGATCCTGCTCGTCGAGGCCAAGTCGGCGTCGATGGCGAACCTCGGCACGGCCGTCAACACGGCGGTCTCGCTCGGCGCGAAGTACGTCTCCAACAGCTACGGCGGCGGCGAGTCGTCCTCCGACACGTCCTACGACAGCCAGTACTTCAACCACCCGGGCGTCGCCATCACCGTGAGCTCCGGTGACGGCGGATACGGCACCGAGTACCCGGCCGCCTCCCGCTACGTCACCGCCGTCGGCGGCACCTCGCTCAAGACGGCCTCGAACAGCCGGGGTTGGACCGAGAGCGTGTGGAGCGGCGCCGGATCCGGCTGCTCCGCGTACGACGCGAAGCCGAGCTGGCAGAAGGACACCGGCTGCTCGAAGCGGACCGTCGCGGACGTCTCGGCGGTCGCCGACCCGGCCACGGGTGTCGCGGTGTACGACACCTACGGCGGCGACCCGGGCTGGGAGGTGTTCGGCGGCACCAGCGCGTCCTCGCCGCTGATCGCCGCGGTGTACGCGCTGGCGGGCGTCCCGTCCTCGGGCTCCACCCCGGCCTCGTTCCCGTACGCCCACACCGGCTCGCTCAACGACGTGACGAGCGGCTCGAACGGCAGCTGCTCGCCGGCCTACCTGTGCAAGGGAGGCAGCGGCTACGACGGCCCGTCGGGGCTCGGCACCCCGAACGGAACCGCCGCGTTCACCGGCTGAGCCGGTTGGCCGTGTTGACGGCGCGCAGGACGGCGGCCGCCTTGTTGCGGCACTCGTCGTCCTCCGCGACCGGGTCGGAGTCGGCGACCACGCCGGCTCCGGCCTGCACGTACGCGGTGCCGTCCCGCAGCAGCGCGGTACGGATCGCGATCGCGGTGTCGGAGTCCCCGGCGAAGTCGAGGTAGCCGACACAGCCGCCGTAGAGCCCGCGGCGGCTGGGCTCCAGCTCCTCGATGATCTGCATCGCGCGGGGCTTGGGGGCGCCGGAGAGCGTGCCGGCCGGGAAGCAGGCCGTCAGGACGTCGAAGGCGGTGCGTCCCTCGGCGACCGTGCCGGTCACGGTCGACACGATGTGCATCACATGGGAGTACCGCTCGATCGACATGAAGTCCACGACCTCCACCGAGCCGGGCTCGCAGACCCGGCCCAGGTCGTTGCGGCCGAGGTCGACGAGCATGAGGTGCTCGGCGCGCTCCTTGGGATCGGCGAGCAGCTCGTCGGCGAGCGCCTGGTCGTGCTGCGGGGTGGCGCCGCGCGGCCGGGTCCCGGCGATCGGGTGCAGCATCGCCCGGCCGTCCTCGACCTTGACGAGGGCCTCGGGGCTGGAGCCGACGACGTCGAAGCCGTCGAAGCGGAACAGGTACATGTACGGCGACGGGTTGGTGGCCCGCAGCACCCGGTAGACGTCCAACGCGCTTGCGTTGCAAGAGGTTTCGAAGCGCTGCGAGGGAACCACCTGGAAGGCCTCGCCGGCCCGGATGCGCTCCTTGATGTCCTCGACGGCGCCCTGGTAGTCCGGGCCGCCCCACAGCGCGGTGTATTCGGGGAGCTCCGACGCGGGCAGCGCGACCGGCGCGTACTCGGCGGGCTTCGCGAGGTCGGCCTCCATCGCGTCGAGCCGGGCCACGGCGTCCTCGTACGCCTCGTCCACACCGGTGTCGAGGTCGTTGTGGTTGATCGCGTTGGCGATCAGGAGGACCGAGCCGTCCCCGTGGTCGAGCACCGCGAGGTCCGAGGTGAGCAGCATGGTCAGCTCGGGCAGCTTCAGGTCGTCGCCGCCGTGCTCGCCGATCTTCTCCAGGCGCCGCACGATGTCGTAGCCGAGGTAGCCGACCATGCCGCCGGTGAAGGGCGGCATTCCCGCGACCAGGTCGCGCGGGGTGTGCAGCGCCTCGACGGTGGCCTTCAGGGCCGCCAGAGGATCACCCGAAGTGGGGACGCCGACGGGCGGCGTGCCGAGCCAGTGGGCCTCGCCGTCGCGCACGGTGAGGGTCGCGGCGGAGCGCACGCCGACGAAGGAGTACCGCGACCAGGTGCGGCCGTTCTCCGCGGATTCGAGCAGGAAGGTGCCGGGCCGCTCGGCGGCGAGCTTGCGGTAGAGGCCGACCGGGGTGTCGCCGTCGGCGAGCAGGCGCCGGTGGACCGGGATGACGCGGCGGTCGACGGCGAGCTTGCGGAAGGTGTCGAGGTCCATGACTGCTTGCTACTTCCCGAGGTCGAGTACGTCGGCGTCGAAACAGGTGCGGTCCCCGGTGTGGCAGGCCGCGCCCACCTGGTCGACCTTGACCAGGACGGTGTCCGCGTCGCAGTCCAGGGCGACCGACTTGACGTGCTGGACGTGCCCGGAGGTGTCGCCCTTGACCCAGTACTCCTGACGGCTGCGCGACCAGTACGTGCAGCGGCCGGTGGTCAGGGTGCGGTGCAGGGCCTCGTCGTCCATCCAGCCGAGCATGAGCACCTCACCGGTGTCGTACTGCTGGGCGATGGCCGGGACCAGACCATCCGCGCCGCGCTTGAGGCGGGCGGCGATGGCGGGGTCGAGATTGCTGGTCATACCCCCATTCTGCCGTGGCCCGCGGGGCGGCCGGGCGGTGCGTCCACTGTCCGGACGACCCCGGCCGCCGTACGCTGGCAGACATGTCGACCCATGCCAAGCGTGAACGGCTTCTGCTCGCCGACCTGTTGGAAGCGGCGGGCCCCGAGGCTCCGACCCTGTGCGAGGGCTGGACGGCCCGGGAACTCGCGGCCCATGTCGTGGTGCGCGAACGGCGCCTCGACGCGGCGGGCGGGATCCTGATCGGCGCGCTCAGGAATCGCCTCGACCGGGTGCAGGCGGAGTTCGCCGGCAAGCCGTTCGAGGAACTGATCCAGCTGATCCGCACCGGCCCGCCGAAGTTCTCGCCGTACAGCCTCAAGCAGATCGACGAGGGTGCCAACGCGGTGGAGTTCTACGTCCACGCCGAGGACGTCCGCCGGGCCCAGGCCGACTGGACGCCCCGCGAGCTCGACCCGGTGTTCGCGGACGCGCTGTGGGCCCGTCTGGAGAAGGCGGCCCGTGTGATGGGCCGCAAGGCCCCGGTGGGCATCGTGCTGCGCCGCCCGGACGGGCAGACGGCGGTGGCGCACAAGGGCACCCCGGTGGTGACGGTGACCGGCGAGCCGGGCGAGCTGATGCTCTTCGCGTACGGGCGCCAGGACGCCGCCCGCGTCGAGATCGAGGGCGAGAAGGAAGCGGCGACGCGGGCGATCGAGGCGAAGCTCGGGATCTGAGGGCGGGGGCGGCCCGGCGGGGGGGGATCCGCTCGGGGACCGGCCGGCGCCCGTCCGGCTCTGCTCTGCTCTGCTCTGCTCTGCCCTGCTCGGCTCGGCTCGGCTCGGCTCGGCTCGGCTCGGCTCGGCTCGGCTCGGCTCGGCTCGGCTCGGCTCACGGTGCGGCGGTCGCCCGCACGGGGCTCAGTGCGGGAGTTCCGCGCGGCGCAGACGGCCCGAGGCCAGGCCGATCACCGCACCCGTCGCGCACACACCCGCACCGGCCAGGAAGACCGGCGTGGTGCCCCAGACGCCGATCGCGGCGCCCGCGACCGGGTAGCCGAGCGGCGCGATGCCCAGGGTGAACAGGGAGGCCACGGCGGTGACCCGGCCCAGATAGGCCGGCGCCGTGGCGGTCTGCATCAGCGCCCCGCACAGGGCGCCGCTCAGCCCGGCGAGCAGGCCCATGAAGACCCCGGCGACGGCGGCGAGGGCGACCGAGGGGGCGTACGCGAGGCCGGCGATGGCCATGGTGGCGCCGAGCAGGGACACCGGCAGGACGAGCCCGGCGCGCGGGATGCGGCCCCGCACCGAGAGCAGCAGCGAGGCGGCCCCCGCGCCCGCACCGAACGCCGCGACGATCCAGCCCATGCCGGACGCGCCCCAGGCCCGCTCCTTCGCGAGCAGCGTGAGGCCGATGTTGAGCGGCGCCGCGAACCCCAGCTCGCCGATGGCGAGGACCAGCATCAGCGGGGCGAGCAGCCGGTGTCCGCGGATGTAGCGCAGGCCGTCGGAGAGGTCGCGCAGCGGAGATTCCTTCGTCTGCCGCCCGTCGCCGTCGAGCCCGGCGATGCGGACCCGGACGAGCAGCAGGGTCGACACGGCGAACAGGCCGCCGGCCACGGCGAACGTGGCCGCGGTGCCGCCGAGGGCCACGGCGAGCCCGCCGAGCGGGGCCCCGGCCACGCCGGCGACCCGCGTAGCGAGCCCCTTGAGGCCCTGCACCCGGGCGAGTTCGCCGGGTCCTGTGATCCTGGGCGGCAGCGCTCCGAGCGCGGGCAGGAGCACCGCGTCCACGGCGCCGAAGACCAGGGCGATCACGATCAGGAGCCAGAGGTGCGGCCCGGAGAGCAGCAGGGCCGCGGCCATGCCCAGGATGATCACGCTGCGGGCGGCGTCGCTGCCGATGACGACGAGGCGGGGCCCGAACCGGTCGGCGATCACTCCGCCGCCCAGCATGAGCAGCGCCCTCGGCACGGCGCCGACCGCGAGCACGAGCCCGGCCTGCCCCGCGCTCCCGGAACGCGCCGCGGCCCAGGCGAGCGCCATGTAGTAGACGCTGTCGCCGACGAGCGAGGAGGTGTACGCGGCGAGCCAGCGCAGGACGTTGCCGTCGCGGTGGGCCGGGCGGGCGGTCGCGGGCGGTATGAGGGTGGTGACGGACATGGCGGACCTCTCGGAGACTCAGACGCGGAACGGGAAGCCGTACAGGTGGACCGAGACGTTTTCGCGGCCCTCGATGTCGTCGTTCGCCGTCGCGGTGTCGCCGCGCTCCTTGAACTTCTTGAGCACGGCGTCCAACTCCCCCTCCAGCTCGGTCAGTTCGGCCGAGGTCAGCCGGAGCGGGTACTCGCTGCTGAAGGACGCGCCCGTCCACTCGGCGCCCCAGGCGGCCATCTCGTCGAGGTAGGCGCGGTAGAGGTCCATACGCTGTTCCACGAGGAGGCGGGTGACGGAGGTGTGGGCCGCCACCTTCTCGGGGGCGTCCGTGAAATCCTCGTGCCGGTAGCTGATGCCTTCCGACGCCGGCTGCCACCACCGCTCCCGCCCGTCCGTGCCCGGCGACTCGGCCGCTTCGATCAGGCCGTGGTCGGCGAGCTTGCGCAGGTGGTAGCTGACGAGGGACACCGCCTCGTCGACCTGGTCGGCGAGCTGGGACGCGGTGGCGGAGCGGGCGATGTAGAGCGCGCGGTAGAGCTTCATGCGCAGGGGGTGGCCGAACGCCTTGAGCGTGTCGACGTCGGTGATCCTGCGATTGCCCCGGGCTGCCATGCCGTCGAGACTAGATAGGAAAATAAAGTTGCGCAATATTTGTTGCGCAAATAAAGCTGCGTATCCCCTTCCCCGGCGCGCCACCGCCGTACGCGCGGGAGCCCGGCGCGCAGTGCTGCGTGCCGGGCTCCGGGGCGGGCGTGGTCAGCGGACCGGGTGGCCCGCCTTCGCCAGCGCCTGCTTGACCTCCGCGATGCGCAGGTCGCCGAAGTGGAAGACCGACGCGGCCAGGACCGCGTCCGCGCCCGCCTCGATCGCCGGCGGGAAGTGGTCCAGGCGGCCGGCGCCGCCGGAGGCGATGACCGGGACGGTGACGTGGCGGCGGACCGCCGCGATCATCTCGGTGTCGTAGCCGTCCTTGGTGCCGTCCGCGTCCATCGAGTTGAGCAGGATCTCCCCCGCACCCAACTCCGCGGCCCGGTGGGCCCATTCGACCGCGTCGATGCCCGTGCCCGTGCGGCCGCCGTGCGTCGTCACCTCGAAGGAGCCGGACGCGGTGCGCCGGGCGTCGACCGAGAGGACCAGGACCTGGCGGCCGAAGCGCTCGGCGATCTCGCGGATCAGGTCGGGGCGGGCGATCGCGGCCGTGTTCACGCCCACCTTGTCCGCGCCCGCCCGCAGCAGCTTGTCGACGTCGTCGGCGCTGCGCACGCCGCCGCCGACGGTGAGCGGGATGAAGACCTGCTCGGCCGTGCGCCGCACCACGTCGTAGGTGGTCTCGCGGTTGCCGGAGGAGGCCGTGATGTCGAGGAAGGTCAGCTCGTCGGCGCCCTCGGCGTCGTACAGCTTGGCCATCTCGACCGGGTCGCCGGCATCACGCAGGTTCTGGAAGTTGACGCCCTTGACGACCCGGCCGTTGTCCACGTCCAGGCAGGGGATCACGCGTACCGCGAGGGTCATGCCTGTGCCGCCGTCCGCCGGTACGCCTCTACCTCGACCTCGACCACCAGGCTCGGGTCGACGAAGCCGGACACGATCACCATCGTGGTGGCGGGGCGCACGTCGTCGAAGAGTTCCTTGTGGGCGCGGCCCACGTCGTCGACGTCTCGGGCATGGGTGATGTACACACGGGTGCGCACCACGTCCTGCCGGCCGAGCCCCACGGACTCCAGCGACTTGATGGCAACGCCGAACGCGGTGACGGCCTGCTGGTAGGGGCCCGAATCGTCGATGCGGCCGGTGACCGTCGACGTGCAGCCGCCGACCAGGACGAGGCCGCCCGGCAGCTCCACGACCCGCGAGGAGCCGAAGCGCTCGTCGAACGCGGAGCCGGAGGAGGTCCTGCGGATCTCGCCGCCCATGCCGCTCATGTCACTCATGCCGCCACCGCCTTGAGCGCCTCTTCCAGCGTGAAGGCCTTCGCGTACAGGGCCTTGCCGACGATCGCGCCCTCGACACCGAGCGGGACCAGCTCGGAGATCGCGCGCAGGTCGTCCAGGGAGGAGACTCCGCCGGACGCCACCACCGGCTTGTCCGTGGCGGCGCAGACGTTCCTCAGGAGCTCCAGGTTGGGGCCGGTCAGCGTGCCGTCCTTGGCGATGTCGGTGACGACGTACCGCGCGCAGCCCTCGGAGTCCAGGCGGGCCAGGGTCTCGTACAGGTCGCCGCCGTCGCGGGTCCAGCCGCGGCCGCGCAGCGTGGTGCCGCGCACGTCGAGGCCGACCGCGATCTTGTCGCCGTACTGGGCGATGACCTTGGCGACCCATTCCGGGGTCTCCAGGGCGGCGGTGCCGAGATTGACGCGGGTGCAGCCGGTGGCGAGGGCCGCCTCCAGGGTGGCGTCGTCGCGGATGCCGCCGGACAGCTCGACCTTGATGTCCATGGCGCCCGCGACCTCGGCGATCAGCGCGCGGTTGTCGCCGGTGCCGAACGCCGCGTCCAGGTCGACCAGGTGCAGCCACTCGGCGCCCGAGCGCTGCCAGGCGAGGGCCGCCTGGAGGGGCGAGCCGTAGGAGGTCTCGGAGCCGGACTCGCCGTGGACGAGCCGTACGGCCTGGCCGTCGCGGACGTCGACGGCGGGAAGGAGTTCGAGCGGGGCAGCCATCACAGGGTTCCGATCCAGTTGGTGAGCAGCTGGGCTCCGGCGTCGCCGGACTTCTCGGGGTGGAACTGGGTGGCCCACAGGGCACCGTTCTCCACCGCGGCCACGAACGGCTCGCCGTGGGTGGCCCAACTGACCCTGGGGGCGCGGATCTTGGGGTTGGTCACTTCGAGGCTCCAGTCGCGCACGGCGTAGGAGTGGACGAAGTAGAAGCGGGCCTCGTCGTCCAGGCCGGCGAACAGTTCACTGTCCTCGGGCGCCTTCACCGTGTTCCAGCCCATGTGCGGCACGACCGGCGCGTTCAGCGGCTCGACCACGCCGGGCCACTCGTCCAGACCCTCGGTCTCCACGCCGTGCTCGATGCCGCGCTCGAAGAGGATCTGCATGCCGACGCAGATGCCCATGACCGGGCGGCCGCCGGAGAGCCGGCGGCCCACGATCCAGTCGCCGCGGGCGTCGCGCAGGCCCTTCATGCAGGCGGAGAAGGCGCCGACACCGGGCACGAGCAGCCCGTCGGCGTTCATGGCCCGGTCGTAGTCGCGGGTGATCTCCACGTCCGCACCGACGTGGGCCAGGGCCCGCTCCGCGGAGCGGACGTTGCCGAATCCGTAGTCGAAGACGACGACCTTCTTGGCGGGTGCGCTCATGATCAGAAGTCCACTCGCAGGATGCCGGCGGCCAGGCACATCACGGCACCGATGGACAGGAGCACGATCAGGCTCTTCGGCATCCCCTGCTTGACGAAGGAGATGATTCCGCCGATCAGGAAGAGGCCGAGCACGATCAGGATGGTGTTGAGGCCGTTCATGCTTACAGGGCACCCTTGGTGGAAGGAAGGATTCCGGCGGCGCGCGGGTCCCGTTCGGAGGCATAGCGCAGCGCGCGGGCGAGCGCCTTGAACTGGCACTCCACGATGTGGTGCGCGTTGCGTCCGTACGGTACGTGAATGTGCAGCGCGACCTGCGCCTGGGCCACGAAGGACTCGAAGATGTGCCGGGTCATGGTGGTGTCGTACTCACCGATCATCGGCGCCATGTTCTCGGGCTCGGTGTGCACGAGGTAGGGGCGGCCCGACAGGTCGACGGTCACCTGGGCGAGCGACTCGTCGAGCGGCACGGTGCAGTTGCCGAAGCGGTAGATGCCGACCTTGTCGCCGAGGGCCTGCTTGAAGGCCGCACCGAGCGCGAGCGCGGTGTCCTCGATGGTGTGGTGGGTGTCGATGTGCAGGTCGCCGTCGGTCTTGACCGTGAGGTCGAACAGGCCGTGGCGGCCGAGCTGGTCGAGCATGTGGTCGTAGAAGCCGACCCCGGTCGACACATCGACCTTTCCGCTGCCGTCGAGGTCGATCTCGACGAGGACGGACGTCTCCTTGGTGGTGCGTTCCACTCTTCCAACGCGGCTCATGCGCTCTGCTCCTTCTTGAGTTGACGGACCGCGTCGAGGAACGCGTCGTTCTCGGCCGGGGTGCCCGCGGTGACCCGCAGCCAGCCCGGCACCCCGTTGTCCCGGACCAGGACGCCCCGGTCGAGGATCTGCTGCCACGCGGCGTGGCTGTCGTCGAAGCGGCCGAACTGGACGAAGTTGGCGTCCGACTCGGTCACCTCGTAGCCGATCGCCCGCAGCTCGGTGACCAGGCGGTCCCGCTCGGCCTTGAGCTGCTCGACATAGCCGAGCAGCGTGTCCGTGTGCTCCAGGGCCGCGAGCGCGGTCGCCTGGGTGACGGCGGACAGGTGGTAGGGAAGGCGGACCAGCTGTACCGCGTCGACCACCGCGGGGTGCGCGGCGAGATAGCCCAGGCGCAGCCCGGCCGCACCGAACGCCTTCGACATGGTCCGCGAGACCACCAGGTTCGGGCGGCCCTCGATGAGCGGGAGCAGCGAGTCGCGGTGGCTGAACTCGACGTACGCCTCGTCCACGATGACCATCGTGGGCTTAGCCGCCTGCGCGGCCTCGTACAGCGCGAGGACCGTCTCGGCGGCGACCGCGGTGCCCGTCGGGTTGTTGGGCGAGGTGATGAAGACGACGTCCGGCGCCTGCTCCGCCACGGCCCGCTCGGCCGCCGCGAGGTCGATCGTGAAGTCCTCGTTGCGGGGCCCGGAGATCCAGCCGGTGCCGGTGCCGCGGGCGATCAGGGCGTGCATCGAGTACGAGGGCTCGAAGCCGATCGCGGTGCGGCCGGGGCCGCCGAAGGCCTGGAGCAGCTGCTGGAGGACCTCGTTGGACCCGTTGGCCGCCCACACGTTCTCGACCGCGACCGGGTGCTTGCCGGTGCGGGTGAGGTAGCGCGCCAGCTCGGTGCGCAGCTCCACCGCGTCGCGGTCGGGGTAGCGGTTGAGGCTCCGGGCCGCCTCGGCGACCCGCTCCGCGATCCGCGCGACGAGCGGCTCGGGCAGCGGGTAGGGGTTCTCGTTGGTGTTCAGCTGGACGGGGGTGTCCAACTGGGGCGCGCCGTAAGGGGACTTGCCGCGCAGCTCGTCCCGTACGGGGAGGTCGTCGATGGTGGTCGCGCGCTCGGCGACCGGCGTGTGCTCGGCGTTCGTCATACGGTCGGCACCTTCCAGGAGAAGCGTGCCTTCAGAGCCGCCCCGTGCGCGGGCAGGTCCTCGGCCTCGGCGAGGGTGACCACGTGGTGGGTGACCTCGGCGAGCGCGTCGCGCGTGTAGTCGACGATGTGGATGCCGCGCAGGAAGGACTGCACGGACAGGCCCGAGGAGTGGCAGGCGCAGCCGCCGGTGGGCAGCACGTGGTTGGAGCCGGCGCAGTAGTCGCCGAGCGAGACCGGGGCCCAGGGCCCGACGAAGATCGCGCCCGCGTTGGTGACCCGGTCGGCCACGGCGGCGGCGTCGGCGGTCTGGATCTCCAGGTGCTCGGCGCCGTACGCGTCGACGACCTTGAGGCCGTCCTCCAGGGAGTCGACGAGGACGATCGCGGACTGTTCGCCCTTGAGCGCCGGCTCGATCCGATCCTCGCGGTGGCGGGCGACGGCGACCTGCTTGTCGAGCTCGACCGTGACCTTGTCGGCGAGTTCGACGCTGTCGGTGACCAGGACGGAGGCGGCGAGCGGGTCGTGCTCGGCCTGGCTGATCAGGTCGGACGCCACGTGCACCGGGTCGGCGGTGTCGTCGGCGAGGACGGCGATCTCGGTCGGGCCGGCCTCGGCGTCGATGCCGATCTTCCCGGTGAAGTAGCGCTTGGCGGCCGCGACCCAGATGTTGCCGGGGCCGGCCACCATGTTGACCGGCTCGCAGGATTCCGTGCCGTGCGCGAACATCGCGACGGCGGTGGCACCGCCGGCCGCGTACACCTCGTCGATACCGAGCAGCGCGCAGGCGGCGAGGATCGTGGGGTGCGGGAGGCCGTCGAACTCCTTCTGGGCGGGCGAGGCCAGCGCGATGGAAGGCACACCGGCCTCCTGCGCCGGGACCGTGTCCATGATCACGGAGGAGGGGTAGACGGCACGCCCGCCCGGCGCGTACAGGCCGACCCGGTTGACCGGCACCCACTTCTCGGTGACGGTGCCGCCGGGGGCCACCTCGGTCACCTCGGTGGTGCGGCGCTGGGCTCGGTGCACGATCCGGGCACGCCGGATCGACTCCTCCAGGGCGGCCCTGACCTGCGGGGCCAGCTGCTCGAGGGCGTCCGCCAGAGCCTGGGCGGGCACCCGGACCTGGGCCAGCTCGACGCCGTCGAACCTCTCCGCGTAGTCGATGAGCGCCGCGTCGCCACGATGACGCACGTCCTCGCAGATGGGCCGCACCTTGTCCAGGGCGGCTTCCACGTCGAACTCGGCACGGGGCAGCAGGTCGCGCAGGGCGCCACCCTCGGGGAGGGTGTTGCCGCGCAGATCGATTCGGGAGATCACGTAACCAATTCTCTCAGACGCCTCCGGAGCACTGGACGCCTGTATCAGTGGCTGATACGCAACACGGGCGTCACCTTCTGTCACCCGTGGCCACTAGCGTTCCTCCTGTCAGGGTGGACGGCGAGAGGGACGGCATTGACCGAAGCGCCCGATCCGGGGGAGGCACCGGACTGGCTCAGCCCGGCGGAGCTGGGCATGTGGCAGGCCTTCCGCAACGGCAGTACGTACGATCTGCGCACCCGCAACCCCGTGCGCGACGACCCGTTCGCGGTGCGCCCCTGGGGGCCCGAGCGCAGCGTGCGGGCCAGGGTGGTGGCGCTGCTCCTGCTGAGCGGGCCGCCCGCGCTGCCCGGCCGGGTCGCCGCGCTCAAGCTCACCGGGGTGCAGATCACCGGCCTGCTCAACCTGTCCGGCGGCACGGTCACCCCGTACGTCGAGCTGAACAACTGCCGCTTCGAGAACGAAGTCCTGCTCCCCGAGGCCCACTTCACGACCGTGCGCATGGTGAGCTGCGCGATTCCGCGTCTTGAGGCGGCCAGGCTGACCACCGAGGGCGATCTGCACCTGCCGCGCTGCCGCGTCCCGGGCGGTATCCGCCTGACCGACGCGCACATCGGCACCGACCTCCTGCTCAGCCAGGCCGTGGTGCACGGTGACCGCAACGGCCGCTCGATCGCGGCGGACGGGCTCCTGGTCGGCCAGGACCTCCAGGCCGACCTCATCGAGTCCTACGGAGAGCTGAGCCTGCGCGCGGCGAAAGTGGGGGTGACGCTGAGCCTGCGCGGCAGCCGGCTCATCAACCCGGACGGCGGGCGGGCGCTCAACGCGCCGCAGCTGATCGTCGAGCGCACCCTGTATCTGACGTCGGCGGCCGTCTATCCCGGCGGCAACCAGGCGGGCACCACCCCGCCGTACGGGACGCAGTACGGGACCCAGTACGGCACTCCGTACGGGGCGAACTACACCAACACGCCGGTGCGCGGCACTCTTATTCAGCCGTTCGAATGCCGGGGCGGTCTGCGCCTGGACGACGGGCGGTTCGGGGACGCGGTGGACCTGGCGCAGTCCCGTGTCGTCATGAGCGACGTGCAGGAGCTGTCGTTGCGCCGCATCCAGACGCCGGAGCTGCGCTTCACCGGGCAGCGCGCCGAGCGCGGCAAGGTGGTGCTGTCCGGCGCGCGGGTCGTCAACCTCGTCGACATGGCGGACAGCTGGCCGCGGCCCGGCCATTTGACGATGAACGGCTTCGCCTACGAGAACCTCATCCCGATCGGCACGTTCACGCTGGCCCAGCGCCTGGACTGGGTGACGGCGGCGACCCCCGAGTACGGGCCCGAACCCTATGAGCGGCTCGCCGGCGTGCTGCGGGGCAGCGGCGAGGACGCGGACGCCCGCGAGGTGCTGCTCGCCAAGCAGCGCAGGCGCCGCGAGACGCTGCCGCTGGCCGCGAAGGCGTGGGGCGTGCTCCAGGACCTGACGGTGGCGTACGGCTACCGGCCGGGGCGGGCCGCGCTGTGGATGGCGGTCCTGTGGGCGGCCGGCACCCTCGCCTTCTCGCACTACGACCCCCGGCCGATCAAGCCCGACGAGCACCCCGACTGGAACGCGGCGCTGTACGCCCTCGATCTGCTCATCCCGGTGGTCAACCTGGGCCAGGACGGCTACTGGCGGCTCTCCGGCGTCTGGCAGTGGGCGGCGGCCCTGCTGATCCTGCTTGGCTGGATCCTGGCGACGACGGTGGCGGCGGGCGCCTCGCGACTGCTGCGGCGCGGCTGAGCCACGAACCGTGTCGGAGCTGGGGCGGCCGGGGGTGACCCGGCGCCGTCCGCAGCGCTTCAGCGGGCCGTGCCCACGGTGCTCACCCGCTCCCCGTGGGGCCCGAGGTGGCTGAATTTGCCGGTCCTTGACCCCGCGTCGTACAACCCTCACCACCGATACGAAAGCTTCACAGCGGCCCCCTGGCGCCACCCCCACCTGCGGATTTCAATGGTCCGCACCATGACTTTCGTATCCGCGCTGATCCGCACCGCACGGCGGGCCAGGCACGTGACCAAGCTCTCGGCTCCGTTCGAGCCGAGCGGGCCCGAGGGGCTGCTCCCGGCCGGGCTCTGGGACGGCCGGGACGTGCTGCTCGACGCCCCCGACGCCCGGCTCGCCCCCGCGCTGGTCTCCGCAGCGCTCGGCGAGTACGAGACGGCGGCCAAGCTCCTCGCCACGACCCGGGAGCTGGCCGAGTGGGAGAACCGCGACCGCTACACGGTGCGGCTCGCCGCGTTCGCGGTGAACAGGCCGGAGTGGCTCGCCGACTGGCTGGCCGCCGCGCCCCGCGATCCGGACGCGCTGCTGGTCAAGGCCGAGCTCGCGATCGTCGAGGCGTGGGGCTCGCCCGCGCGGGCCGAGCGGCTGCGCGACGTGGCCCCGCTGATCCTCTCGGCGGCCGACGGCGACCCGGCCGACCCCGTCCCGTGGCGGATCGCCCTCGACCACGCACGCGGCACCCATGCCTCCCACACGGTCTTCGAGGAATTGTGGGGTGAGGCCATACGGCGTTCCTCGCACCACTACGGCTGTCATGTGGCGGCGCTCCAGTACCTCTCGGCCCAGTGGTACGGCTCGCACCGCGAGTGCTTCGACTTCGCCGAGCGGGCCGCGGAGGATTCCCTGCCGGGCTCGCTGATCCGCGCGCTCCCGGCGCGGGCCGCCTTCGCCTACATGGTAGGCGGCGGCGGGCACAGCATTCCGTACGAGCGGATCGACGCGGCGGCCGATCTCGGCATCGAGCTGTCCGGCACCTACGAGGCGGGCGACCCGTGGCCGGCCGAGGTGCGCAATCTGCTCGCCTACGTCCTCGTCGTCCGCAGGCGCTGGCCCGAAACCCTGGAGGAATTCCGGCGCATCGGGCCGTATGCGACGTCTTTCCCCTGGCTGCATCTGGCCGCGGACCCGCTCGGCCAGTTCCTGGAACTGCGCGAGTTCGTGCGCTGTGAGGTCGCCGCGGGCATGCCATGGGGGCGGGAGCGGCAGAAGCCCGGACGCGCCCGCTCCGACGGCCATTACGCTTGAGCGTTGTGACCACCGCACGCCTCCCCCTCTTCCCGCTCAACTCGGTCCTGTTCCCCGGGCTCGTCCTGCCGCTGAACATCTTCGAGGAGCGCTATCGCGCCATGATGCGCGATCTGCTGAAGACCGGCACCGACGCTTCCGGCCCGTCCGGCCCCGAGGACGACGCCGGCGACGAGCCGCGCCGCTTCGCCGTCGTGGCGATCCGGGACGGGCGGGAGGTCGCCCCGACCGCCCCCGGGCTTCCCGACCGCACCGCGACGGCCGACAAGGGCCCCGCCGCCGGCTTTGGCGCCGATCCGATCCAGGCCTTCCACCGGGTGGGCTGCGTCGCGGACGCGGCCACCATCCGGGAGCGCCCGGACGGCAGCTTCGAGGTGCTCGCCACCGGCACGTCGCGCATCCGCATCCTGTCGGTCGACGCGAGCGGGCCGTATCTGACGGCCGAGTACGAGGAGGTGCCCGAGGAGCCGGGCGAGGAGGCGGGCGCGCTCGCCGAGGGCGTCCTGCGGGCGTTCCGCTCGTACCAGAAGCGGCTCGCGGGCGCCCGTGAACGGTCGCTGGCCGGCACCGCCGACCTGCCCGACGAGCCCTCCGTCGTGTCCTATCTGGTCGCCGCGGCCGCCGTCCTGGACGTCCCGGCCAAGCAGCGCCTGCTCCAGGCGCCCGACACCGCGACCCGGCTGCGCGAGGAACTGCAGCTGCTGCGCGCGGAGACGGCGGTCATCCGCCATCTGCCCTCGCTGCCCGCGGTGGATCTGACGCGCACCCCGACCAGCCCCAACTGACCGAGCGGAGGGCCGCCTTGGCCAAGAAGAAGCAGCAGAGCGGCGGCACCCCGGCGACGGTGGCCCTGACGGCTGCGGGCACCGCGTTCACCGTGCACGCCTACGCGCACGACCCGGCCTCCGCCTCGTACGGCGAGGAGGCGGCGCAGGCCCTCGGGGTGAGCGCGGAGCGGGTGTTCAAGACGCTGGTCGCCGACGTGGACGGCGAGCTGACGGTGGCCGTGGTTCCGGTGGCGGGCTCGCTCGACCTCAAGGCGCTCGCCTCGGCGGTCGGCGGCAAGCGGGCCGCGATGGCCGATCCGGCGGCCGCCGAGCGCACCACCGGCTATGTGCGGGGCGGCATCTCGCCGCTCGGCCAGCGCAAGAAGCTCCGTACGGTCCTGGACGACTCGGCGTCGGCGCACGCCACGATCTGTGTCTCGGCGGGCCGGCGCGGCCTGGAGGTCGAGCTGTCCCCCGCCGATCTGGCGGCCCTCACCGGAGCCCTGCTGGCGCCGATCGGGCGCGTGTAGGGGCCTTTCCGGGCCGGGCCCGTGCGGGGGCGCTCAGAGGCCGGACGTGCCCGGTCCTGCCGGGTCCGCGTCCAGCGGGGGCACCTGCCACGCCGGCTCCGGGTCGCGGGGCCCGAACAGGGCCGTGAGGCCCAGGTGGACGCCCATCGCGGCGATCGGCCAGGCCAGCAGCGCGCCCTTGGCGTCGAGCTTGAGCGGGGCGTCGAAGGTGACGCCCTTGCCGGCCGCCTTGGCCGCGGCCACCACGTCCTGGTTCGGCCCGAGCCAGATGCCCAGGCGCCAGGCGAGGACCGAGCCGAGCAGGCTGCCGACGGCGAGGCCGACGACCAGGGGGATGCCGCCCTTGCGGCGGAACAGGAAGACAGCGACCGCGCTCAGCGCGCCGAGCCCGAGCGCCAGCAAGATGAACGTTCCGTCACCGCCGATCGCCTCCTCCCCCTCGGTGTCCTTGAGGAAGACGGCCTTGTCGTCGGCGATGAGCGGCACGCGCGGAGCGAGCCACAGCCACAGCAGTCCGAGCGCCACCCCGGCCACCGTCACCGCGACGGCGACGATCACCGCGTCCCGCACGTCCTTCTTCATGGTGGGCGCCTCCTCGACGGGCCCGGGACGGGCTCCCTCGGCGTGCGTCTGCCACGGGTCGTCGCCCGGGGGCTGCTGATGGGGCGGTGTCAGAGGTGCGGTCACCCTGACATCGTGCCAGGCGTGTCCGTGGGCCGCCTCACCGGACCGCTGCCCGGCGATAGGCCCACGCCGCCGCGGCCAGCGAGACGACGCCGACGGCCGCGCACACGCCGAGGTCGAGCCCGACCAGACCCCAGTCGGGGTGCGCGTCGAAGCTGTGCGCGAAGGCCTCCACCCCGTAGGTGGAGGGCAGCAGATCACGGGCGTACGCGATGGGGCCCGGCAGCCGGGACGCCGGGAGCACGCCGAGCAGCAGCGCAGCCGACATGCCCAACTGGCCGAACAGCGTGGCGAGTTCCTGGCGCGGCGCGAGCAGCCCGAGGGCCGCGCCCAGCCCGGAAAGGGCGGCTCCGGCGAGCGGGATCACCGCGGCCAGGATCCACAGGTGTCCCATCGGAAGGCCGAACAGGAGGCAGCCGAGGACGGCGGTGACGGCGGTGCCGGGCACGGTGAACGAGGCGTACGCGGCGGCGGTGCCGAGGACCACGGAGGCGGGCGGCACGGGCAGCGTCGCGTAGTGGTCGAGGCCGCCGTCGGCGCGCAGCCGGCCGAAGTACTGGGCGAGCAGGTTGAGCGCGACGAAGGCGACGACGAGCACGCTCGATCCGGCGACCACCGCACGGGCCTCGCTCCCGCCGTCCACGACGCCCCGCATGAGGATCATGATGCCGACGGACTGGAACGTGGCGACGAACAGGAGCGGGATGCGGGAGACCCTGGCCCGTGAGAGCTGGGCGCGGTAGACGGCGGCGAGCGCGGGCAGCAGGCGGGCCCGGGGGGCGAGCGGTGCGGCGTCGTCGGCGCCGGGGCGCTCGGCGGTCCCGCTGAGCGGGGTCCGGCCGCCGACCGTCTCGACGGTGCTCTCCAGGGGAATGGCGCTCACGCCTTCACCAGCCCTTCCGTGCGGCCGCCGAGGGCGAGGTAGACGTCTTCCAGGCTCGGCGTGGCCAGGGTGAAGTCGTCGAGCGCGGCGAAGGCCGGGCCGCCGGTGACGGTCGCGACCGCGGCACGGGCCCGCTCGGGGCTGAGCCGCAGCGTCCAGCGCCGGCCGGACTCCTGGGCCGCCGCGCGCAGCGCCGCGACCTCCGGGACCTCGACGGGGGCGCGGTCGCGCCACACGAGCTCGACCCGCACCTCGTCGGCGACGCGGGCCTTGAGCCCGGCGGGGGTGTCGCAGGCGATGACCTTGCCGCGTTCCATCACGGCGACCCGGTCGAGCACGGTCTCGGCCTCGATGACGTTGTGGGTGACGAGCAGGACGGTGGCGCCGCGTTCGGCCCGGCGCCGGTCGACGGCGGACCACACGGCCCGCCGGGCCACCGGGTCCATGCCGGTGGTGGGCTCGTCCAGGACCAGGACGGGGCGCTCGCCGACGAGGGCGGTGGCGAAGCAGGCCAGGCGCCGCTGGCCGCCGGAGAGCTTCTTGAGCGGGCGCCCGGCGATGTCTCCGAGGCCCAGTTCGGCGAGGACGGCGTCGCGTTCGGCGCGCGCCTCGCGCAGGGTGAGTCCGCGCAGCCGGCCGGTGGTCTCGGCGGCGAGCGCGACGGTCAGCTCGTCGAGCGCGGTCGATTCCTGGCCGAGGTAGGCGATGAGGCGGGCCGCGCGTTCGGGGTGGCGGACCAGGTCGTGCCCGAGCACGTCGACCGTGCCGGCGTCGGGCCGCATGAGCCCGGTCAGTTGGCGTACGAGGGTGGACTTGCCGGCGCCGTTGGGGCCGAGCAGGCCGAAGATCTCGCCGCCCCGCACGTCCAGGCTGATCCCGTCGGTGGCCCGGACCTCGGGCGTACCGGGCGCACCTCGCCCGCCCCGCGCCGCGGGGTACGTCTTGACCAGGCCCCGCACCGCGCAAACGGTGCCGGCCCGTGCCGCTGCTGTGCCGGTACTCACGGAGAACGAGCCTAAGGGGTCCGGGGACCGCTCCCGCCCCGGGGGCGGCCCCCGGCGGCCCCCGCGGCGCGGGGCTACTCGCCGGCCGGCTGGCGCTCGGCGGCCGCCCGTACGTCGATCTCGCGCCAGAACCCGGCCCGGATCGCGTACCGGTCGTGCTCGTCGATCTGGTCGTCCTTGTGCGCGAGAAGTCCGAACCGGGCGGCGTAGCGCAGGAGTTCACCGTCGATGCGGTGCGGGATGCGGGGGTACATGGTGGACAGCTTCTGTACATGCGTGGGCTCGGGGAGGCGTTCCATCCAGCGCCGCGCGAAGACCTGGCCCACTTCGTAGGGGTCGCCGCCCACGGTGGTGATGTCCTCCTCGCGGTCGGCCCAGCGCTGCTCGGCGCTGGTGAGCTGCGCGAGCGTGGGCAGGGACGCCGTCTCGGGGGATTCGCCGAGCGCGGAGCCCGGCCGCTCCACCCAGCCCTTGTCGGAGGACCAGCGCAGGGTGGCCGACGCGGGCTGCGCGGGGGCGGCCGGGGCGCTGCCGGGGCCGCGCAGGGAGGCCAGGTCCTTCGGGGTCGGTACGCCCTTGGCGCCGGTCGGGCCGGGCACCGCGGCGCCGTTCTCGCTGGGTGCCTCCGGCGGCGCCGCGGCGTCCCGCACCGCCGCGGCCTGGGCCTCGGCGGCCCGCTCGGCCGAGGCGGCGAGCGCCGATTCGGGCAGCGGGGCGGAGAGGATCGCGGCGATCTCGGGGCGCGGGGCGGGGGCGGGAGCGCAGATGCCGGTGAGGTCCCTGGCGCGGACCGCGCGGGTGATCCAGGCGCGGTCGAGCACCCGGCGTTCGTCGGCCTCGGCGACGAGGTCCTCGGACTGGTTGTAGTCGCCGTCGGCGGCCTGCACGGCCCACAGGTGCACGGCGACGCCGTGTTCCTTGGCGGACATGAGACCCGGAAGCAGGTCGCCGTCGCCGGTCACCAGGACCACGTCCGAGCAGGCCCGGTTGCGGGCGAGTTCGGTCAGCTCGGCGTGCATCGCCGCGTCCACGCCCTTCTGCGCCCAGCGTCCGTCGCTGCGGGTCAGAGCGCCGAGGCGGACCGTCACCCTGGGCATCACGCGCAGCCGGCGGTGCTCGGGCTGCGGGACCCGGTCGGGGGCGCCGTCGAACCAGTAGATGCGCAGGAGGGGTTGCTGGGTGTCGGCCTCGGCGCGCTCGCGGAGCCCCTGGATCAGGGCGGCATGGTCGACGGTGATGCGGGAACGGGCCGGCTCTCCGGCGAGCAGACTCGCGGCGGCACCGAGCAGGTAGCCGGCATCCACCAGGACGACGCAGCGGTCCATGCGTTCCACCCTCTTTCGGGAACGGAAAAGCCGAAGAAAAAGAAATCAGCAGCGGGGTGCGAAAGATCACCGAATGAACTTCGGGTTTCCTTCGAGTCTGCCCGACCGCGCAGGGGTTGAGCACCGGAACTCGATCATCGGCGTGGCGGATTGGGGCGTCACCCTGCCGTCACGCACGGTAATGATCCGAAATGCGACCTTTGTCCTTCTGTGTGAGTCTGACAGCGGCCCTGGCCCCGAGTTCCCCCACAGGAGGCAGCACCATGGCCAAGAACAAGAACCGCAAGTCGGGCAGTCAGCAGGACCGCTCCAGCGCCGCCGAGCGCGGTCAGGAGGAGTCCAAGTCCACTGCCTTCGAGTCCCAGGCCATGCCGCAGTCGCAGGGTCAGGGCAGCCCGGCGGATGTTGCCCGTAAGCACCAGCGTCGCTTCGGTCATAACTAGCCCGTCGTCGCACGGGAAAGGGGCGCACCCCGTGGGGTGCGCCCCTTTCCCGTGCACGGGACGTGCCGGGACTCAGCCGGCCAGGCAGGACGGGCCGAGCAGTACCTTCAGGTCGCCGAAGAGGGCGGGATCCGGCTGGACCCGGTGCCGGTCGAGCCGCAGCACGGTCGTCGAGCGCGGCCCCTGGAGCTTGATGCGGACCTCGGTGTTGCCCCGGTGGTGCCCCAGGATCTCGCCGAGCCTGCTGACCATCGGCGGGGTGACCTTGACGGTGGGGATGGTCAGGACGACCGGCGCGTTGGTGCCCGCCGACGAGAGGTCGGGGACCATCAGCTCCATCGCGACCAGGCGCGGGATGTCCTCGCGCTTGTCGAGGCGGCCCTTGACGAACACCACGGCGTCCTCGACGAGCTGGGTCGACACCAGCTGGTACGTGGCCGGGAAGAACATGCACTCGATGGAGCCGGCCAGGTCCTCGACGGTGGCGATCGCCCAGGCGTTGCCCTGCTTGGTCATCTTGCGCTGGAGGCCCGAGATGATGCCGCCGATGGTGACGATCGAGCCGTCCGAGTAGTCCCCGCCGGTGAGCTGGCCGATGCCCGCGTCCGCCTTGTCGGACAGCACGTGCTCCAGGCCGAAGAGCGGGTGGTCGGACACGTACAGGCCGAGCATCTCGCGCTCCTGGGCCAGCAGGTAGGACTTCTCCCACTCCACGTCGCCGAACTCCACGTCGAGCCCGAAGCCCGGCTCGCTGGTGTCCTGCTCTCCCATGCCGCCGAAGAGGTCGAACTGGCCCTCGGCCTCCTTGCGCTTGACCTGCACCACGTTGTCGATCATGGGCTCGAACTGGGCGGTGAGGCCCTTGCGGGTGTGGCCCATCGTGTCGAAGGCGCCCGCCTTGATGAGCGATTCCGTGGTGCGCTTGTTGCAGGCGACCACCTCGACCTTGTCGAGGTAGTCGGGGAAGGAGCTGAACTTCCCCTTGGTCTTGCGCGACCGGATGATCGACTCCACCACGTTGGTGCCGACGTTGCGGACGGCCTCAAGGCCGAACAGGATCACGTCGTCGCCCTGAGCGGCGAAGTTGTGCACCGACTCGTTGACGTTCGGCGGGAGCACCTTGATGCCCATGCGCCGGCACTCGTTCAGATAGACGGCCGACTTGTCCTTGTCGTCCTTCACCGAGGTGAGCAGCGCCGCCATGTACTCGGCCGGGTAGTTGGCCTTGAGGTACGCGGTCCAGTAGGTGACCAGGCCGTACGCCGAGGAGTGCGCCTTGTTGAACGCGTATCCGGCGAACGGGACCAGGACGTCCCACAGGGCCTGGATCGCCGCGTCCGAGTAGCCCTTCTCCTTGGCGCCGCCCTGGAACAGGACGAAGTTCTTCGCCAGCTCCTCGGGCTTCTTCTTGCCCATCACGCGGCGCAGGATGTCGGCCTCGCCCAGCGAGTAGCCGGCGATGATCTGGGCGGCCTTCTGGACCTGCTCCTGGTAGACGATGAGGCCGTAGGTGAGGCCCAGGGTCTCCTTGAGCGGCTCCTCCAGCTCCGGGTGGATCGGGGTGATCTCCTGGCGGCCGTTCTTGCGCTCGGCGTAGTTCGTGTGCGAGTTCATGCCCATCGGGCCCGGCCGGTACAGGGCCGAGACGGCGGAAATGTCCTCGAAGTTGTCGGGCTGCATCTGGCGCAGCAGCGAGCGCATCGGGCCGCCGTCGAACTGGAAGACGCCGAGGGTGTCGCCGCGGCAGAGCAGTTCGAAGGTCTTGGGGTCGTCGAGCGGGAGCGAGAGCATCTCCAGGTCGACGCCCTTGTTGGCCTTCACCATCTTGACGGCGTCGTCCATGATGGTCAGGTTGCGCAGGCCCAGGAAGTCCATCTTCAGCAGGCCGAGCGACTCGCACTGCGGGTAGTCCCACTGCGTGATGGTCACGCCGTCGGTGTGCCGCACCCAGATCGGCGCGTGGTCGACGATCGGCTCGCTGGACATGATGACGCCGGCCGCGTGCACGCCCATCTGACGGACCAGGCCCTCGACGCCCTTGGCGGTGTCGATGACCTTCTTCACGTCCGGCTCGTTCTCGTACATCCCCCGGATCTCGCCGGCCTCGCTGTAGCGCGGGTGCTTGGGGTCGGTGATGCCGGAGAGGTCGATGCCCTTGCCGAGGACGTCGGCGGGCATCGCCTTGGTGAGGCGGTCGCCCATCGCGTACGGGTAGCCGAGGACGCGCGCGGAGTCCTTGATGGCGTTCTTCGCCTTGATCTTTCCGTAGGTGCCGATCATGGCGACCTTGTCGGAGCCGTACTTCTCCGTCACGTACCGGATCACCTCGACGCGCCTGCGCTCGTCGAAGTCGATGTCGACATCGGGCATGGAGACGCGCTCGGGGTTGAGGAACCGCTCGAAGATCAGGCCGTGCGTGATCGGGTCGAGGTCGGTGATGCCCATCGCGTACGCGACGATCGAACCGGCCGCCGAACCACGGCCGGGACCCACCGCGATGCCGTTGTTCTTGGCCCACATGATGAAGTCGGCGACGACGAGGAAGTATCCCGGGAACCCCATCTGGATGATGATGTCCATCTCGTACTCCGCCTGCTTCTGGCGGTCCTCGGGGACACCTCCCGGATAGCGGCGCTCCATGCCGACCCGGACTTCCTCCTGGAACCAGGTGACCTCGGTGTAGCCGTCGGGGATCTCGAACTTCGGCATGAGGTTCTTGGCCTCGAACATGCCGGACGTGTCGATCTGCTCGGCCACCAGCAGGGTGTTGGCGCAGCCCTGCTGCCAGGCGTCCGAGGAGTCGATCGCGTACATCTCGTCGGTGGACTTGAGGTAGTAGCCCGTGCCGTCGAAGCGGAAGCGGTCCGGGTCCGAGAGGTTCTTGCCGGTCTGGATGCACAGCAGGGCGTCGTGCGCGGTCGCCTCGTGGGCGTAGGTGTAGTGCGAGTCGTTGGTGACGAGCGGCGGGATGTCGAGCTTCTTGCCGATCTCCAACAGGCCGTCACGGACCCGGCGTTCGATCTCGATGCCGTGGTCCATCAGCTCCAGGAAGTACCGGCCCTCACCGAAGATGTCCTTGTAGTCGGAGGCCGCCCGCACCGCCTCGTCGAACTGGCCGAGCCGCAGCCGGGTCTGGACCTCGCCCGAGGGGCAGCCGGTGGAGGCGATGAGTCCCTCCGACCACTGCGCGATCGTCTCCTTGTCCATCCGGGGCCACTTCTGGAGCCAGCCCTCGGCGTAGGCGTCCGAGGAGAGCCGGAAGAGGTTGTGCAGACCGGTCTTGTTCGCCGCCCAGATCGTCTTGTGCGTATAACCACCCGAACCGGACACGTCGTCGCGCTTCTGGTGCGGCTGGCCCCACTGGATCTTGCGCTTGTTGCGCCGCGATTCGGGGGCCACGTACGCCTCGATGCCGATGATCGGCGTGACGCCCGCCTTCTTCGCCGAATGGAAGAAGTCGTAGGCGCCGTGGAGGTTGCCGTGGTCGGACATGGCGATGTGCGACATGCCCATTTCATTACAGGCGTCGAACATGTCCTTGAGCCGCGCGGCACCGTCCAGCAGCGAGTACTGGGTGTGGACGTGAAGGTGCGTGAACGGTGTCTTGGACGTGCCAGTCACGGGTGGGGCCTCCAACGGCGAGGGGGGTTCGCGGAGCGGGTGGGACAGCCTCGGAGTCTACGTCGCCCCAGTGACAGCCGAGGGGGAACTGCCGCGCGAGGCGCCTGGGCGAGTGCCCCGCGAGCGCCCGGCGACCGGGCGACGGGCGGGCACTTGGCGGTACGGTCGCGCGTTGGAAGAAGCACACCCCACCCCGTTCCGATCGTGATCCAGGCAGTACGCACCAGGAGGCACCCAGCGATGTCGGCCCCGCAGCCCAGCGCCCAGACGCGCGGCGAAGAGATACTCGCCGTTTTCGAGACGGCGTTCGGCCGGCTCCTGGCCGCCGACCCGGCCGCCTTCCAGGTCAAGTTCCGCAGGATGGCCGCCTCGGCCTTCGCCTTCTACCGGGGCACGGCCTGCCTGTTCTACTCCGACCTGGAAAAGGAACGGCACGGCGGTCCCTACCTGGACGAGCAGACCGGCCGGGTCTGGATCCACGGCGACCTGCACGCCGAGAACTTCGGCACGTACATGGACGCCAACGGCCGGCTGATCTTCAACGTCAACGACTTCGACGAGGCGTACGTGGGCCCCTTCACCTGGGACCTGAAGCGGCTCGCGGCCTCGCTGGCGCTGATCGGCTACACCAAGGCGTTCAGCGACGAGCAGATCACCTCCCTGGTGCGCACCTGCGCGGCCGCCTACCGCGAGCGGGTCCGCGCGCTCGCCTCGGGTGCCAAGGAGGACGAGGTCCCGCCCTTCACCCTGGACACGGCCGAGGGCCCGCTGCTGGGCGCGTTGCGCGACGCCCGCGCACGGACCCGGTTCGCGCTGCTCGACTCGATGACCGAGATCCGGGAGCACGAGCGCCGGTTCACCGAGGACGACGGCTCGATCGAGCTGGACGCGGCGACCCGGTACAAGGTGCTCGCGGCCTTCGACGGCTATCTGGAGACGCTGCCCGAGGAGAGCCTGGTGCGCCCCGACTCCTACCGCGTCAAGGACGTGGTCGGGCGGCGCGGCATCGGGATCGGCTCGGCCGGTCTGCCCTCGTACAACATCCTGCTCGAAGGGCACAGCGACGCCCTGGAGAACGACGTGGTGATCTACATCAAGCAGGCGCAGACCCCGGCCGTCTCGCGGCACATCACGGACCCGGCGGTGCGCGGCTACTTCCAGCACGAGGGGCACCGCACGGTGATCTCGCAGCGGGCGCTCCAGGCCGCGGCCGACCCGTGGCTCGGCTGGACCGAGCTGGACGGCGCGGGCCAGCTGGTCGCCGAGGTCTCGCCGTACGCGGTGGACCTGGACTGGTCGGACATCGACGACCCGGCCGAGATCGCGGCGGTCGTCGCCGACCTCGGCCGGGCCACGGCCACGATGCACGCGGCGGCGGACGACGAGAGCGGCCACTCCGAGCTGGTGCCGTTCTCCACGGAGCGCGCCATCGACGCGGCGATCGCCGCCGACGAGGAGGGCTTCGCGGACCTGCTCGTCGAGTTCGCGCACGCCTACGGGGCGCGGGCGCGGGCGGATCACCAGATCTTCGTCGACCTGTTCCGCAACGGGCGGATCCCGGGCCTCTAGGGAGTGTCGTCACCGTGGCGTCGTCCGCCCGTAGGGCGGGGCCGGCGGGGGTGTCCGGCGGGCCGGGCGGGCGGGTCGTGACGGCCGCGATCCGCCGGGTCCGCCGCTCTCACCGAACTCTTAGGCACGGCATACGGCACGGCATGGCACACTCACCCGCGATGGACATATCCGGGACGCAGCTCAGAGCGGCACGCGCGGCGCTTTTCACGGCGCTCGTCGTGACGCTCTCCGCCGCGTCCCACGTGCTGCTCTCCCGAGTCGCGCTGCCGCTGTCGCTGGTGGCCGGCGCGGCCGGCACGGTGTTCGTCATCGCGTACGCCCTGGCCGGCCGCGAGCGCGGGTTCGGGGCGATCGCGGGCACGCTGGTCCCGCTCGAACTGGCCGCCGACACCGTGTTCACCACCGGCCAGCACGTCTGTTACGGCCCGGCCGGCGGCCCCGTCGCTGGCGCCCTGCGCGCGGTGGGCGTCGACGTGCTGTGCGGCGGTGGCACCCTCGGGGCGGTACCCGCCCCGGCGAACGCGGCCGCGCTGCTCACCCATCCCGGTCCTGCCGTGCCCTGGCTCCTGCTCGCGGCGCATCTGAGCGTCGGGCTGCTCGCCGCCCTGTGGCTGCGGCGCGGCGAGGCGGCCCTGGCCCGGCTGCTGCGCGCGGCCGGCGCCCGTGCCTTCCGCCCGCTGCTCGTGGCGGTCGCCGTGGTGCGCGCCGCCGACGACGGCGTCCGGGGGCCCGCGCGTTCGGCGCACCACGGGCCCGGCCCCTCGCGCACCCGCCTCCTGGTGCACTCCGTGGCACGAAGGGGACCGCCCTGCCCGTCGCTCGGCCTGGTCTGAGCGCAGCACCGCAGTCCCCCGAATTCCCCCCTGCCATCCGGAGAGAAACATCATGAGTTCCCGCAACAGCCAGGCCAACAAGGCTGCCGCCCGCGATCGGTTGCGAGCGGAGCGCGAGCGCGAGGCGAAGAAGGCGAAGACCCGCCGCCAGGTCATCGTGGCCGTGTCCGTCGTCGCCGCCCTCGCCGTCGTGGGTGGCGCCGGCTACCTGATCAAGGAGGCCATGAAGCCCTCCGCGTGGACGGCCGCCAAGGACAAGACGCTGGTGAAGCCCGCCAACACCACGGGCAGCGACGGCACGACCGTCGTCATCGGCAAGGCGGACGCCAAGAAGACCCTGCAGATGTACGAGGACCCGCGCTGCCCGATCTGCTCGCAGTTCGAGCAGACCGTCGGCCCGACGGTCAAGAAGGACGTCGACGCGGGCAAGTACAAGATCCAGTTCTTCGGCGCCACGTTCATCGACAACGGCAGCCCCGGTACCGGCTCCAAGACCGCCCTGAGCGCCCTCGGCGCCGCGCTGAACGTCAGCCCCGAGGCGTTCCTCGACTACAAGTCGGCGCTCTACTCGGCGAAGTACCACCCCGAGGAGACCGAGGACAAGTTCAAGAGCCGCGACTACCTGATCGAGATCGCGGACACCGTCCCGGCCCTCAAGGGCAACGCGGCCTTCCAGAAGTCCGTGAAGGACGGCACCTACGACAAGTGGGCGCTGACCATGTCGGACAAGTTCAACAGCAGCGGCGTCCAGGGCACGCCGACGCTGAAGATGGACGGCAAGAAGATCACCGACGGCCAGTCGGACAACGCCCCGATGGACGCGGCGACGTACACCGCGGCCCTCGACAAGGCCCTCAAGGGCTGATCCGGGCGGCCGTCTCCGGCGGCTGTTTCCGGCGGCCGTCTCCGGCGGCTGTTTCCGGCGGCTGTTTCCGGCGGCCACGACGAACGGGCCGTGCGAACCTCCGGGTCCGCACGGCCCGTTCGGCTTCTTCGCGGCTATGCCAGGCTGTCGAGGAAGCCGAGCGCGGTGCGCCAGGTCTGCTCCGCGGACGCCTCGTCGTAGTCCGGCAGCCGCGGGTCGGTGTAGAGGTGGCCCGCGCCCGGGTAGCGGTAGATCTCCACGTCGGCCCCGGCCCGCCGCATCTGCAGGTACCAGGAGTTGAGCCAGTCCGCCGACTCGAACGGGTCGGGGTCGGCGACGTGCAGCTGGACGGGCAGCTCGTCCACGGCCGTGTTCTCCGCCATGTCCGAGGTGCCGTGGAGCAGCAGCAGACCGCGGGCCTTGTCGTCGCCGAGAGCCAGGGTCTGGGCGATGGACCCGCCGAGCGAGAACCCCGCGTAGACGAGTCCGCGCTCCGAGTAGGGCGCCGCGGCCAGAATGGCTCGTTTCAGGAGCTCCTCCTTGCCGATCTCGTCCTTGAGCCCCGCGCCCTCCTCGACGGTCTCAGCGGTGCGTCCTTCGTACAGGTCGGGGACGTGCACCTCGTGGCCGGCGGCCCGCAGCCGCTCGGCCGCCTCCTGTACGGCGGGCCGCAGACCGTAGACCGAATGGAAAAGCATGATGTTCATGAGGCCATCGTGCCAGTTACGGTCGAGGGCATGGAGAACGTACTGCGTCCGTTGATCGTCATCGGCGGCTCGGTCGTCCTCGCGCTCGTTGTGGGATGGCTCGCCGACCGACTGCTGCGCCGGGCCGACGCCCGGGACCGCGAGACCCCGCTGTGGGGACTGCTGCGCCGCTGCCGCATACCGCTCAACCTCGTCATGCTCACCGCGATCCTGCGCGGCTCCTACGACGAGATCAAGTGGAAGCCGGTGCAGGAACACGACGCCGGCCTCGGCCAGTTCCTGACACTGGTCCTGATCGGCGCCAGTTCCTGGCTCGTGGTGCGGATCGCCACGGCGGTCGTGGAGTCCTCGTACACGCGTTACGCCGCCTCGACGCGCGATCCCGCCCGGGTCCGCCGGGTCCGCACCCAGGTCACGCTCATCCAGCGGGTGGTCAGCGCGATCGTCATCGTGGTGGCGATCGCGGCGATGCTGCTCACCTTCCCGGCGATGCGGGCGGCGGGCGCCTCCCTGCTCGCCTCGGCCGGCATCGTGGGCATCGTCGCCGGTGTCGCCGCCCAGTCCACCCTCGGCAACCTCTTCGCCGGCCTTCAGATCGCCTTCGGCGACATGGTGCGGCTCGGCGACACGGTGGTGGTCGACGGCGAGTGGGGCGTGGTCGAGGAGATCACGCTGACCTTTCTCGCGGTGCGCACCTGGGACGAGCGCCGCCTGACCATGCCGGTGTCGTACTTCACCAGCAAGCCGTTCCAGAACTGGTCGCGCGGCGGCGTCCAGATGACCGGCACCGTCTTCTTCCACCTGGACCACTCGGCGCCGCTGCCCCTGATGCGCGAGCGGCTCGCCCTGATCCTCAAGGAGTGCCCCGCCTGGGACGGCCGGGCCTTCTCCCTGGCCGTCACCGACACCACGCCGTCCACCATCGAGGTGCGGGCCGTGGTGACCGCGAAGGACGCGGACGACATCTGGACGGTCCGCGTCACGGTCCGCGAGCAGATGGTGGCCTGGCTGTACGAGGAGTATCCGTCCGCGCTGCCGAGGATCACCACCGAGGCCCGGCCGCCGACTCCCCTCACCCGGCCGGCGATCGAGGACGGCCGCCCGTAGAGCGCGTGCCCGGGGCCCCGGGGCCCCGGGTCACCGCAGGCTGCGTACGTCCAGCTGGCGCAGCACCCGGTCGACGATCTCCGGGTCCGCGCCCGGCTCGTTGCGGGCGGACAGCACCTCGTGCCGGGCGGCGGACATCATCTCGCGCTGGATGCGCTGCACGGCCCGGATCCGCTCGACCCGCTTCGCGTAGGACGCGCGCCGCTCCTCGTCGACCATGTCGGGGCTGATCCTCGCACCGACGTCGTACGCCCTGCGGTGCAGCTGCTCCATGACCTCCTCCGGCAGCTCCTCGACGTCCTGGATCTCCTTCAGACGCCGCTTGGCGGCCTTCGCCGCGCGGATCGCGAGGTCCCGCTCCAGGACGCGCTCGGCATCCGTGTCCGCGCGTACGCCCAGCCGTTTGACCAGCCAGGGCAGGGTGAGGCCCTGGAAGACCAGGGTGGTCATGATCACGGCGAAGGCGATGAAGATGATCTCGTCCCGGCCGGGGAAGGGCGCGCCGTCCTCGGTCTTCAGCGGGATGGCGAGGGCCAGGGCCACCGAGGCCACGCCCCGCATCCCGGCCCACCACATGACGATGGTCTCCCGCCACGAGGTGGGGATCTCCTCGTCGTAGTCGCGTTTGGTGTGCAGCCGTTTGGCGAGCCAGGTCGCCGGGAGCAGCCACAGCAGCCGTACGCCCACGACCACGCCGACCACGGCCGCCGCCCAGCCGAACATGTGCGACGCGTTGCCGGTCGCGGTGCCGAACACGTTGTGGAGTTCGAGCCCGATGAGGCCGAAGGCCACGCCGGTCACCAGGGTGTCGACGATCTGCCAGAACGTGGCCCCGGCGAGCCGGCCCTGCACGTCGTCGGCGTCCATCGTGTGCTCGGCGAGGAACAGCGCCACCGTCAGGACGGCGAGGACGCCCGAGCCGCCGAACTCCTCGGCCAGGACGTAGCCGACGAACGGGACGAGGAGGGTGAGACCGATCTGCAGGGTGGGGTCGCCGAGCAGCCCCATCAGCTTGTTGGCGAGCCAGCCGAGCGCGAGGCCCACGACGACGGCGACCACGGCGGACAGCACGAGCTTGCCGGCGGCCGACGCCCAGGAGAAGCTCCCGCTCACGGCCGCCGTGATCGCCACGTGGTACAGCACGATCGCGGTGACGTCGTTGAACAGGCCCTCGCCCTCCAGGATCGACACCAGGCGGCGCGGAAGCCCGAGCGAGCCCGCCACCGCGGTCGCGGCGACCGGGTCGGGCGGCGCCACGAGCGCGCCGAGCGCGACGGCGGCGGCGATCGGCAGGCCGGGCACGATGGAACTGGCGACGGCCGCGACGGCCGCCGTGGTCACGAAGACGAGCGCGACGGCGAGCAGGAAGATCGGCCGGAGGTTGGCGGTGAACTGCCGCCAGGACGTGCGCTGTACGGACGCGTAGAGCAGCGGCGGCAGCACGAGCGGCAGGATGAACTCGGGCTCGATCTCCACGTTCGGCACGAACGGCAGGAGCGCCATGGCGATCCCGCCGAGCGTCATGAGTACCGGGGCGGGCAGCCCCAGGCGCTCGCCCAGGGGGACCGTCACCACCGCGCCGAGAAGGAGCACGAGCAGTAGGGCGAGCTGGTCCACGGGATGCCCTCCGGGCGGTGCGGGCCTGGACGGCCTTGACGATCAAGGCCTCAAGCGTGCCACGCAACCGGGCCGAACCGCCCATCGGGGCGCAAAGGGCTCAGGCGGAGCGCTGGGCCAGGGTCCGCCGCATCGCCCGGTGCTCGATCCCCGCGTCGGGGAACTCCGGGCCGTACGCCTCGTACCCGAGCCGCTCGTAGAAGCCCAGCGCATGGGTCTGCGCGTGCAGGTCGACCGCGCTCAGGCCGCGCTCGGCGGCGGCCGCCTCGATGGCGCGCACCAGGGCGGCGCCGACGCCGAGCCCCCGGGCCGCCCCGGTGACCGCGAGCCGGCCGAGCGAGCCGACCTGCGCCGAGCCGGTCCTGGCGAGCGCCCGCGGGCCGTACAGGAGGCGGCCGGTGCCCAGCGGCCCGTCCGCTCCGACGGCCAGCACGTGCAGCGCCGTCGCGTCGTAGGCGTCGTACTCCACGTCCTCGGGGACCTGCTGCTCGACGACGAAGACGGCGCGGCGCACCGCGAAGCAGGCCTCGCGGTCGGCCGGTCCCTCGGCGACGCGGACGGTGAACGCGGTCATTCGCTCTCGGCGCGGATCGCGTCCAGGGCGTACTGGAGGTCCGCCGGGTAGACGCTCTCGAATTCGACCCACTGGCCGTCCGAGGGGTGCTCGAAGCCGAGCCGCACCGCGTGCAGCCACTGGCGGGTCAGCTTGAGGCGCTTGGCGATCGTCGGGTCGGCGCCGTAGGTGAGGTCGCCGACGCAGGGGTGGCGGTGGGCCGACATGTGCACCCGGATCTGGTGGGTGCGCCCCGTCTCCAGCTTGATGTCGAGCAGGGAGGCGGCGCGGAAGGCCTCGATCAGGTCGTAGTGCGTGACGGACGCCTTGCCCTCGGCGGTCACGGCCCACTTGTAGTCGTGGTTGGGGTGGCGCCCGATCGGGGCGTCGATGGTGCCGCTCATCGGGTCCGGGTGGCCCTGGACCAGGGCGTGGTAGCGCTTGTCGACCACGCGCTCGCGGAACTGCTGCTTGAGCGAGGTGTAGGCGCGCTCGGACTTGGCGACGACCATGAGGCCCGAGGTGCCGACGTCGAGGCGGTGCACGATGCCCTGGCGCTCGGCGGCGCCGGAGGTGGAGATGCGGTAGCCGGCCGCGGCGAGGCCGCCGATGACGGTGGTACCGGTCCAGCCGGGGCTCGGGTGGGCGGCGACGCCCACCGGCTTCATGATCACGACGATGTCGTCGTCGTCGTGGACGATCTCCATGCCCTCGACGGGCTCGGCGACGATCTGCACGGGGGCCGCCGCCTGCGGCATCTCGACCTCCAGCCACGCCCCGCCGTGCACCCGCTCGGACTTGCCGACCACGGCGCCGTCGACCTGCACCTTCCCCGCCGCGGCAAGCTCGGCCGCCTTGGTCCGGGAAAACCCGAACATGCGGGAGATGGCGGCGTCGACGCGCTCGCCTTCGAGGCCGTCGGGAACGGGCAGGGTGCGGATCTCGGGAATCGTACTCACCCGTCGAGTATGCCTTGCCGTACCGGCATCGCCCGCCGCGCGTCCGGCGGGCGGGCGCGGCCGGCCCCCGTGGCGGGCTCAGTCCTTGTGGACGGTGCCGTCCGGGTCGAGGCCGCGGAAGGAGAGGATCACGATCAGGATGCCGCCGCAGACGATCGCCGAGTCCGCGAGGTTGAAGACCGCGAAGCCCTTGGGCGCGATGAAGTCGACGACCCAGCCCTCGAAGATCCCGGGCGAACGGAAGATCCGGTCGGTGAGATTGCCGAGCGCACCGCCGAGCAGCAGGCCGAGCGCGAACGCCCAGGGCGTGCTGTAGAGCTTGCGCGCGAGCCGCACGATCACCAGGATCACGGTCGCCGCGATGATCGTGAAGATCACGGTGAACGCCGCGCCGATCCCGAAGGCGGCCCCCGGGTTGCGGATCGCGTTCAGCTGCAGCAGATCACCCACGATCCCGATCGGCTCGTGGTGCTCCAGCCTGGCCACCACGAGCATCTTGCTGCCGAGGTCCAGAAGGTAGGCGAAGGCGGCCACCGCGAACAGCACGGGGATCTTCCGCTTGCCCTTCGGCTGCTCGGAGGGTGCCGCCTGTTCGTCGGCCCCCTCCGCATCCGGCGTACCGATGATGCGCTCCGCCTCTGCCACGTGAGTCCCTCAACCGCTAGGTGCCTGACTGAGCACGAGGGTACGGCACACTTGTGCGGGATCAGCCCCGCCTTTCCTGCTTCTGCTTGTCCTCCACGCAGAGCGTGGCCCGCGGGAACGCCTGCATCCTGGCCTTGCCGATCGGGTTTCCGCAGACCTCGCAGTACCCGTACGTCCCGGCGTCGAGCCGCTCCAGGGCGTGCTCGGTCTGCTCCAGGGTCTCGCGCGCGTTGGCGGCGAGCGCCATCTCGTGTTCGCGGGTGATGTTCTTGGTGCCGGTGTCGGCGTCGTCGTCGCCCGCTCCGTCGCCCGAGTCGCGCATCAGGCCGGCCAGCGCCGCCTCCGAGGACTCGATCTCCGTGCGCAGGCGCAGCACCTCGCTGGACAGCTCGGTGCGGGCCTCGGCGACCTCCTCCGGCGTCCACGGGTCCTCGCCCGGCCGGACCGGAAGCTCACCCGGGGCGGCCGTGGCCACAGCACGGGCCGTCGGCACCGCCGACGCCGCGGCGGTTCTGGCCGCCGTTGCCCCGCCCGCAGTCTTCTTCGCAACCACCTTGTCGGCTCCCGTCTCTTCCGCGGCCGCAGCCGCCCCCTCGGCCGCGGTCGCGGCCTTCCCGGCGCCCGCCCCGGCCCGCTTCGCCGGCGCCTTCTTGTCGGTCGCCTTGTCGGACGCGGCGGACGCCGTCCCGGTTGCCTTGCGGGCCGCGGTCTTCTTGGCGGTGGCCCTCTTCGACGGAGCCTTCTTGGCGGGCTCCGCCTCGGCTGCCGTGCCGGCGACGGCGTCGGCCGCCCCCGTGACCGGCGCCGCCTGGGCCGCCGTGTCCTGGGCCGCCGTGTCCTTGGCCGCCGTCTTCCTCACCGTCTTCCTGGCCGTCGCCTTCTTGGCGACGGCGGTCTTCCCGCCCTTCGCGTCCTTGGCCGCCGAGTCCGTGGTGGCACCTGCGGCAGCACGTGTGGCACTGGTCTTCCTCGACGCCGTTGTGGTCTCTACGGCGGTCTTCTTCGCCACCATGGCCGCGGCCCCTTCACATATTGTGATCTTGCACGCGAATCGTGCTGGGACGATAAATCGACTCCAGGCCCGCGGCAACGGGGCACGCCGCCGGTTCGCCCCGCCCCGGCCCCGGGCACGGCGAACCTGCATCGGTTGTGCCCAGCTCCCGGCCCGGCGAATCCGCCGTACGGGCGGGCCCCGACGCCGCCGCGGCCGGTATGGCCATTCGGGTCACGCGCCGCCCCGCGCGCGGCCCTCTCAAATCCGGTGGGCCGCCCCACTCCGGGCCCCGTACACTGGCCCCAGCGAGAGGCGTGGACGGGACGAGTAGCGGCGTACGCAGCCAAGAGCGATCCGGGGACGGTGGGAGCCCGGAGGCGAGCGCGCGGTGAAGATCACCCCCGAGCCGCCGGAAGAACGACCGCGTGCGCCACGCAGTCCAGTAGAACCGGCTTCGCGCCCCAATGAGGGGGCGGTGTTCCGCACACCGCCAAGGAGGGTGGTACCGCGGGAGCGCCCCACGTGGGCCCGCTCTCGTCCCTTCGACGGAGCCGCACGACGATCCGCCGGAGGATGAACGGATGTCGCAGTACCGCCAGGTGCCCGCCCAGGTAGACCTGCCCGCCCTGGAGCACGCCGTGCTCGACTTCTGGGAGCAGTCCAAGGTCTTCGCCAAGAGCCTCGAACAGTCCGAGGGCCGCCCCGAGTGGGTCTTCTACGAGGGCCCGCCCACCGCCAACGGCATGCCGGGCGCCCACCACATCGAGGCCCGCGTCTTCAAGGACGTCTTCCCCCGCTTCCGCACGATGCAGGGCTACCACGTGGCCCGCAAGGCCGGCTGGGACTGCCACGGCCTGCCCGTCGAGCTGGCGGTCGAGAAGGAGCTCGGCTTCACCGGCAAGAAGGACATCGAGGCGTACGGCATCGCCGAGTTCAACGCCAAGTGCCGCGAGTCCGTGACCCGGCACACCGACGCCTTCGCCGACCTCACGACCCGCATGGGGTACTGGGTCGACCTGGACGACGCCTACCGCACCATGGACCCGCAGTACGTCGAGTCGGTGTGGTGGTCCCTGAAGGAGATCTTCAACAAGGGCCTCCTCGTCCAGGACCACCGCGTCGCCCCCTGGTGCCCGCGCTGCGGCACCGGCCTCTCGGACCACGAGCTGGCGCAGGGCTACGAGACGGTCGTCGACCCCTCCGTCTTCGTCCGCTTCCCGCTCACCGGCGGCCCGCTCGCCGGCGAGGCGGCCCTCCTGGTGTGGACGACGACGCCCTGGACCCTGGTGTCCAACACGGCGGTCGCGGCCCACCCCGAGGTCACCTACGTCGTGGCGACGAACGGCGAGGAGAAGCTCGTCGTCGCCGAGCCGCTCCTGGAGAAGGCCCTCGGCGAGGGCTGGGAGCGCACCGGCCAGTCCTTCACCGGCGCCGAGATGGAGCGCTGGACCTACCGGCGCCCCTTCGAGCTGGTGGAGTTCCCGAGCGACAGCGAGGGAACCCACGGGCACAGCCCGGCCCCGGCCCACTACGTCGTCAACGCCGAGTACGTCACGACCGAGGACGGTACGGGCCTGGTCCACCAGTCCCCCGCCTTCGGCGCCGACGACCTCCTGGTCTGCAAGGCGTACGGCCTGCCGGTCGTGAACCCGGTCCGCCCCGACGGCACCTTCGAGGAGGATGTCCCGCTGGTCGGTGGCGTCTTCTTCAAGAAGGCCGACGAGAAGCTGACGGAGGACCTCAAGGAGCGCGGCCTCCTCTTCCGCCACGTCCCGTACGAGCACAGCTACCCGCACTGCTGGCGCTGCCACACCGCGCTGCTCTACTACGCGCAGCCGTCCTGGTACATCCGCACCACCGCCGTCAAGGACGCGATGCTGCGGGAGAACGAGAAGACCAACTGGTTCCCGGAGTCGGTCAAGGAAGGCCGCTTCGGTGACTGGCTGAAGAACAACATCGACTGGGCGCTGTCCCGCAACCGCTACTGGGGCACCCCGCTGCCCATCTGGCGCTGCGAGGAGGGACACCTGACCTGCGTGGGCTCGCGCGCCGAGCTCACCGAGCTGACCGGCACCGACCAGTCGGCGCTCGACCCGCACCGGCCGTACATCGACGAGGTGACCTTCACCTGCACCGCCGAGGGCTGCTCCCTCGAAGCGGTGCGCGTGCCCGAGGTCATCGACGCCTGGTACGACTCGGGCTCGATGCCGTTCGCGCAGTACGGCTACCCGCACCAGAACAAGGAGCTGTTCGAGAGCCGCTACCCGGCGCAGTTCATCTCCGAGGCCATCGACCAGACCCGCGGCTGGTTCTACACGCTGATGGCGGTCGGCACCCTCGTCTTCGACAAGTCCTCGTACGAGAACGTGGTGTGCCTCGGCCACATCCTCGCCGAGGACGGCCGCAAGATGTCCAAGCACCTGGGCAACACCCTGGACCCGATCCCGCTGATGGACCAGCACGGCGCGGACGCGGTGCGCTGGTTCATGGCGGCCGGCGGTTCCCCGTGGGCGGCCCGCCGCGTCGGCCACGGCACCATCCAGGAGGTCGTCCGCAAGACGCTCCTCACCTACTGGAACACGGTCGCCTTCCAGGCCCTGTACGCCCGTACGTCCGGCTGGGCGCCGAGCGCGGCGGACCCGGCCCCTGCCGACCGCACGGTCCTGGACCGCTGGCTGCTCGGCGAGCTCAACTCGCTGGTGGAGCAGGTCACTTCGGCCCTCGAGGCGTACGACACCCAGAAGGCGGGCAAGGCCCTTTCGTCCTTCGTCGACGACCTCTCCAACTGGTACGTGCGCCGTTCGCGCCGCCGCTTCTGGCAGGGCGACAAGGCCGCGCTGCGCACGCTGCACGACGTGGTCGAGACCGTCACCCGTCTCATGGCGCCGCTGACGCCGTTCATCGCCGAGCGCGTCTGGCAGGACATGGTCGTGCCGGTGACGCCGGACGCACCGGAGTCCATCCACCTCTCGTCCTGGCCGACGGCGGACACCTCGGCGATCGACCCGGCACTGTCGCGGCAGATGGCCCTCGTCCGCCGCCTGGTGGAGCTGGGCCGTGCCACGCGCGCCGAGTCGGGCGTCAAGACCCGCCAGCCGCTGTCGCGGGCACTGGTCGCGGTGGCGGGCTTCGAGGCGCTCTCCCCCGAGCTGCACGCGCAGATCACGGAGGAGCTGAACGTGTCGTCGCTCGCCTCGCTCTCCGAGGTGGGCGGCTCGCTCGTCGACACCACGGCGAAGGCCAACTTCCGGGCGCTCGGCAAGCGGTTCGGCAAGGGCGTGCAGGACGTGGCCAAGGCCGTGGCCGCGGCGGACGCGGCGGCCCTCTCGGCCTCCCTGCGCGACACGGGTACGGCGTCGGTCGAGGTCAACGGCGAGTCCGTGGCGCTCGCCCCCGACGAGGTCATCATCACCGAGACCCCGCGCGAGGGCTGGTCGGTGGCCTCCGACTCCGGGGCGACGGTCGCCCTCGACCTGGAGATCACCCCGGAGCTGCGCCTCGCGGGCCTGGCCCGTGACGCGATCCGGCTGATCCAGGAGGCGCGCAAGAACAGCGGGCTCGACGTGGCGGACCGGATCGCGGTCCGCTGGGAGTCCACCGACCCGGAGGTCTCCTCGGCCCTTTCGGCCCACGCGGAGCTGATCGCGGACGAGGTTCTGGCGACGGACTACGCCTCGGGTGAGGCCGACGCGTCGTACGGCTCCGCCTTCACGGACGAGCCCCTGTCCCTGACGTTCCGCCTCCGCAAGGTGTAATCCCCGGCCCAGCCGAGCTGACGGCCCGCTCCCGCGGTTCGGGGGCGGGCCGTTGTTTTCCCCGCCCCGCCTCTTCCCGCAGCCCTCCGGGGGTGGTTCGTACGCGAACCGTGCGTGGTTGCTCGCGCAGTTCCCCGCGCCCCTTGACTGTTCGGTGCCGGCCCGCATGGGCGTAGTCAGCCCGTCCGGCGTTTGAGGACGAGCGCCCTTCGGGCGCGAACGGGGTCTGGGGCGGAGCCCCAGGAACCTTTTCACCCCCGGAGGGTTGCGGGAAGGGGCGGGGCGGGGAGAAACCGCCCGCCGCAGGCGACCCGCGCGCCGGGTACGGCGAAGGGCCGGCACCGGGGAAACCCGGTACCGGCCCTCGCAGCCTGCCGACGGCTACGCGCGTGTCACGCGCGTAGAGCCCGTCAGTTGTCGTCCTCGTCGATCAGGAAGCCGCGCATCGGCGAAGGCGCCTGCTGCATCGGCGAAGGCCCCTGCGGCCGCACCGGCGCCATCGGCTGCGTCATCGCCGGCGACATCTGCTGCTGGCCACCGTAGGACGGCCCGCTCGGCATGGACTGCTGGCCGCCCATGGACGGCTGGCCACCCATCTGGTGCCCCATCGAACCGGCACCGGCCGACGCCATGGAGCCGCTCATCTGCGGAGCCGGCGGCAGCGAGGCCGTCGCCGGGGTGCGCGGCGGCGCGAGCGAGTCGTCGGCCTGGGTCTCCAGCTGACGCAGCTGCGACTCCAGGTAGGACTTCAGACGCGTGCGGTACTCGCGCTCGAAGCCCCGCAGGTCCTCGACCTTGCGCTCAAGGGTCGCGCGGGCGGACTCCAGGGAGCCCATCGCGACGCGGTGCTTCTCCTGCGCGTCCCGCTCCAGGGCGTCCGCCTTGGCACGGGCATCGCGCTCCAGACCCTCGGCGCGGGACCGGGCCTCGCCGACGATCTTGTTGGCCTCGGAACGGGCCTCCGCGATCGCCTGGTCGGCGGTCTGCTGCGCGAGGGAGAGCACACGGGCGGCGCTGTCGCCACCGGGTGCCTGGGCCGGCTGTCCCATCTGCGGGCCGTGGCCGCCCATGGGGCCGCCCATCTGCTGGCCCATGGGGCCCTGGCCGAGCTGGTTCTGCCCCATGGGGCCCTGACCCAGCTGGTTCTGGCCCATCTGGTTCTGGCCCATCTGGTTCTGGCCCAGCTGGTTCTGCCCCATCGGACCCTGGCCCATGGGGCCCTGACCCATCGGACCCTGGCCCATGGGGCCCTGGCCGTGCTGGCCCTGCGGGCCGTGGCCACCGGGACCCGCGGGCAGCTGCGGCGCGCCGCTCGGCAGCTGCGGCGGACCCATCTGCGGCTGCTGCTGCTGGACCTGCGGCGGACCGGATATGGCCGCGGGAACGGGCGCGCCGGGGCCTCGGCCGTCCTGCTGCTGCTCCGGCTTGCGCATGCCCTGCTGCTGCTGGTTCTGCGCGGCGGCGCGGGTGGCGGCGGCCAGCTTGGCGCGCAGATCCTCGTTCTCACGGAGCAGTCGTGTCAGCTCGGACTCGACCTCGTCGAGGAAGGCATCGACCTCGTCCTCGTCATAGCCTTCTCGGAGGCGGACCGTCGTGAACTGCTTGTTCCGCACGTCCTCGGGGGTCAGCGGCATCTCTTCTTCACCTCTACGTAGTCGTCGGCAGTCGGCAGGACCGAATCGTTCACAACCTGACCACGATGCTGATCAGGATGTAGACGATGATCATCAGAACGAAGAAGGACAGGTCGAGTGCCACGCCCCCGAGACGCAGCGGCGGAATGAACCGCCGCAGAAGCTTGAGCGGTGGATCGGTGACAGTGTAGGTGGCCTCAAGAACGACCACCATCGCCTTACCGGGTTGCCATGAACGGGCGAACTGGAAGACGTAGTCCATGACGAGCCGGAAGATCAGCACGATGAGGAAGCACATCAGCGCGATGTAGACCACCTGTAGTGCGACGCCCATCTCGCGCTTCCCTCTCCCCTTGCATCAAAGCTCCGGCCAGTTGTCGGCCGGTTCGTTCCCGGTGTCGTGTTCTCAGCTCTGGTTGAAGAATCCGCCCTCTGCGATGCGGGCCTTGTCCTCCGCCGTGACATCGACGTTAGCAGGAGACAGCAGGAACACCTTCTGCGTCACGCGTTCAATGCTGCCGTGCAGGCCGAAGACGAGACCGGCGGCAAAGTCGACAAGTCGCTTCGCGTCGGTGTCGTCCATCTCGGTGAGGTTCATGATCACCGGGGTGCCCTCGCGGAAGTGTTCCCCGATGGTACGGGCCTCGTTGTAGGTCCGCGGGTGCAGCGTGGTGATGCGGTACGGCTCCCGCTCGGACACGACCTTGGGCATGATCACCGGTGCGTTCTTCTCCAGGCTCGGACGTTCAGGTGTGATGGACGCCACGGGTGCAATTCGCGCTGGTCGTCCGCTTTCTACCGATAGCTGAACCGGTTCTCTCGGCGCTGGAGGCTGAGTTACTCGTACCGGTTCGTCCCGTTCGTCCTGGAGCGGTACCTGGTGCGGGGGCTGGTGCCGCCGACGGTCGCGCTCCGGTTCGGGCTCGGGTTCGAAATCGTCGTCGGGGTCGAACCCCCGGCCGTCGTACCCATCGTCCTCCACGAGGCCGAGGTAGACCGCCATCTTGCGCATCGCGCCGGCCATGCTCAGATTCCTCCGCTCTGTGGTGGATCGCTCCTGTCGCCGAGTGGCAGCGTCATCAAGGGCCCACGATCCACGCGGTCCGCCCACCGAAGAGTGGGAATGACCATATTTTCTGCTGTGGTCCGACTTGCTTGGCGACGTTACCCGAGCCGGGGTCGGTCTCCGAGTACCGCCGTTCCGACGCGTACATGTGTCGCTCCGGCCGCGACGGCCTCTTCGAGGTCCGCACTCATCCCTGCTGACACCATGTTCGCAGCCGGATGGTCCGCGCGCAGGCGGGATGAGAATTCCAGCAGCCGCTCGAAGGCGGCCCGTTGCCTTCCGGCGTACTCGCCGGCCAGCGGCGCGACCGTCATCAGACCGTCGAGCCGGAGTCCGGGCGCCTCGGCGACGAGCGCCGCCAACTCCTCGATCCCGTCCGGAGCGACGCCCCCGCGCTCACCGCGCTCACCGGACTCCGCGTCCAGGGCGACCTGGATGAGACAGCCGAGTTCGCGTCCGGCCCGGACCGCCGCGGTGGAGAGCGGACCGACCAGCCTGCCCCGGTCGACCGACTGCACCACGGCGGCGTAACCCGCAACGGAGCGGACCTTGTTGGTCTGGAGCTGGCCCACGAAGTGCCAGGTCAGATCGAGGTCGGCACAGGCCGCCGCCTTGGGGGCCGCGTCCTGGTCACGGTTCTCCGCGACCTGACGCACCCCCAGTTCGTGCAGCAGGCGCACATCGCTCGCCGGGTAGGTCTTGGTGACCACGATGAGGGTCACCTCCGCGCGCTCGCGCCCGGCCGCGGCGCAGGCGGAGGCGATACGTTCCTCCACCCGTGCCAGGTTCGAGGCGAGTTCGGTCTTGCGATCCGTCATGAGTCGTCAGTCCAGCCAGACATATCCGGCGAGCCGCCCCGTGGTGCGGTCGCGGCGGTACGAGAAGTGGTCGAGCGATTCGAGCGTGCAGACCGGTGAGGCCTCGACGTCGGTGACGCCGAGGGCCGCGAGCTGTGCGTGCACCCCCGCGGTGACGTCCACGGCGGGCGTGCCCCAACTGGTCTCGGACCAGGCGGCGGGCTCGGCCTCGGCGACCTCGGCCCGCATCCGCTCGGGGACTTCGTAACAGCGCCCGCAGACGGCGGGCCCGGTACGGGCGACGATCCGGGCCGGGTCGGCGCCGAGCGAGACCATCGCCTCGACGGCCGCGGGCACCACGCCCGCCACCATTCCGGGCCGGCCGGCGTGGACGGCGCCCGCGACGCCCGCCACCGGGTCCGCGAGCAGGACCGGCGTGCAGTCCGCGGTCAGCACGGCGAGCGCGGTTCCCCGACGACTCGTCACCACCGCATCCACGGTGCCCGCCTCGCCGGGACCGAAGGGGCCGTCGACGACGGCGACCTCGCGCCCGTGCACCTGGTTCATCCAGACCACTCGGGCCGGGTCGAGCCCGAGCCCCTTGGCGGCGAGCTCACGGTTGGCGCGTACCGAGGCGGGGTCGTCGCCGACCGCACCGCCGAGGTTGAGCTCCTCGTACGGAACGGCGCTCACCCCGCCCCACCGGTCGGTGAAGGCGAAGTGCGCGCCGCTCACAGTGCCCTGCTCTCGTATCACTTCGAGGAATCGCTTCGAAACGTCGCTTCGCTCACGTGAGTCCGCTCACTTGAGGAAGTCCGGCACGTCCAGCTCCTCGGCCTGGCTGTCCGGGTAGGGACGGGCCGTCGGGATGGCCGAGGGGGCCGGGGCCTCGTTGACCGGGGCGGGCTCGACCGGGACCGGCGGGGCCGGGGGTTCCTCGCGGGTGGGCACCGTGCCGAGGCCGCCGAGCGGACGGGACACCTCGGACGGCCGCGAAGGGGCGGGCTCGTCGCGCTTGTTGGAGGCGGCGCCGAGCACGGTGTCCCGGCGGGCCGGGGGCTGTCCGCCGTCGAAGCCGGCCGCGATGACCGTGACCCGCACCTCGTCGCCGAGGGCGTCGTCGATGACCGCGCCGAAGATGATGTTCGCCTCGGGGTGGGCGGCCTCGCTGACCAGCTGGGCCGCCTCGTTGATCTCGAAGAGACCGAGGTCGGAACCGCCGGAGATGGAGAGCAGCACACCACGGGCGCCGTCGATGGAGGCTTCGAGGAGCGGCGAGGAGATCGCCATCTCCGCGGCCGCCACCGCGCGGTCGTCGCCGCGGGCCGAGCCGATGCCCATGAGCGCCGAACCGGCCTCCGACATGACCGACTTGACGTCGGCGAAGTCGAGGTTGATGAGGCCCGGCGTGGTGATCAGGTCCGTGATGCCCTGGACGCCGCTGAGCAGCACCTGGTCGGCGGACTTGAAGGCGTCGAGCACGCTGACCTGGCGGTCCGAGATGGACAGCAGCCGGTCGTTGGGGATGACGATGAGGGTGTCGACCTCTTCGCGGAGCTCGGCGATGCCGTCCTCCGCCTGGTTCGCCCGGCGCCGGCCCTCGAAGGTGAACGGGCGGGTGACCACGCCGATCGTCAGGGCGCCGAGCGAGCGGGCGATGTTGGCGACGACGGGCGCGCCGCCGGTGCCGGTGCCGCCGCCTTCGCCGGCGGTGACGAAGACCATGTCGGCCCCCTTGAGGACCTCCTCGATCTCCTCACGGTGGTCCTCTGCCGCCTTGCGTCCGACTGCCGGGTTGGCTCCGGCCCCGAGGCCGCGGGTGAGTTCACGGCCGACGTCGAGCTTGACGTCGGCGTCGCTCATCAACAGTGCTTGTGCGTCAGTGTTGATCGCGATGAACTCGACGCCCTTGAGACCGACCTCGATCATTCGGTTGATGGCATTGACACCACCGCCGCCGACACCGATGACCTTGATGACTGCGAGGTAGTTCTGCGGTGCTGCCACGTCGAAGGCCTCTCGCCTCGAGTTACGGGTCGTCACTTCGCGGGTTCCGCAAGGTGACGACGAATGCCGATTGGGACGGTCCGTATCGCCGACCCGAACCCTAACGCTGAAGTTTAGGGTTACCAGTGTGTCTGTTCGCTGGACTCTTCCGAACAGGACACTAAGTCGACAAGTGGCGCACGTTCAACGAACACGCCGAACCTCCCGTTTTTCTTTTCACCCTATGTGATCACCCGTGTCGCTGACCAACCAGGGTGCTGGCCAGCGCAAATGTCCGTCAACTACCCGATACCGCAGGCGCGGTGGGGGCGCTCACATCGAAGTGGACGGACTTGGGACGGGCTTTCATCAGTGCACTGAGGGTACGTCCCTTCAGCTCGCCCTCCTCCTCGCTTCCCCATCGGACGCTCCGGCCGCCGGTCAGCTCGAGGGTGACGGAGTCGTAGGAGGAAATCTTCACGGAGCGCGTCTCCTTGGCGACGGCGGCCGGGAGTTCGCCCGCGACGCGGACCGCTTCGAGGACGAGCCGGTCGGCGCCGAAGCGGCGCACGCTCGGGGACTGGGAGACCGTCAATTCGAGCTGTGGGGCGCCCTTCAGCGGCTGCGCGTCCGTGGCGAAACGCACACCCTTCGCGTCCACTTCGTCGAACTTCGCGCCGTTCTTCACGACCAGGACGGGCCGGCGTTCGGTCACTTTGAGACCGATTCCGTGCGGCCATGAACGGACGACCTCGACGGAGTCGATGCGGGGCAGCTTCTGACGCAGTCGTGCCTCAATGGCACCCGTGTCGACGGAAATCAGCGGTGAACCGATCGGTACCGCGGCGGCCGATTCGACCTCGGCCGTGGTCAGAACCCGTGTCCCGGTGGTCTTCACGTGCTCGACGCGCAGCCAGGAAGAGCCGTACAGGATCCAGATGACGCCGGCCCCGATCAGGGCCGCGGCGGCGGCGAGCAGGATCAGGGAGCGCCGGCGGGGCAGCCGGAGCCGGCCGCCCCGCCCGGGACGGGGGCCGGGCCGGCCGGACTTCGCGGACTTCGCCTGCACGCTCTGTCCGCCACCGCGCTGAGCGGTCGCCTGTCCGGCCACGGTCCCCTGCCTTCCGTCAGTCGATCAACGTCCTGCGACGGCCTCGTACACCATCTGCACGAGGAGCTGGTCGGCGTCGCGCCGCCCGAACTCGGCGGCGGAGCGCGACATCTCGTACAGCCGGTGCGGGTCGGCCAGTACCGGGAGGACGTTGCCCTGCACCCACTCCGGGGTGAGTTCGGCGTCGTCGACGAGGAGACCGCCGCCCGCCTTGACCACCGGCTGGGCGTTCAGCCGCTGTTCGCCGTTGCCGATCGGCAGCGGTACGTAGGCGGCGGGCAGCCCGACGGCGGAGAGTTCGGCGACGGTCATCGCGCCCGCGCGGCAGAGCATCATGTCGGCCGCGGCGTACGCGAGGTCCATCCGGTCCACGTACGGTACCGGGACGTACGGCGGCATCCCGGGCATGTGCTCGACACGCGGCAGTTCGTTCTTCGGGCCGACCGCGTGCAGGATCTGGATGCCGGAGCGCTGGAGCACCGGGGCGACCTGCTGGATGACCTCGTTGAGACGGCGGGCGCCCTGCGAGCCGCCCGAGACGAGCAGCGTCGGCAGGCCGGGGTCCAGGCCGAACGCGGCGCGGGCCTCGGGGCGGACCCGGGCCCGGTCGAGTGTGGCGATCGAGTACCGCAGCGGGATGCCGATGTAGCGGGAGTTGCGCAGCTTGCTGTCCGGCGTCGCGACGGCCACGCCTGCCGCGTACCGCGAGCCGATCTTGTTGGCGAGGCCGGGCCGGGCGTTGGCCTCGTGGACCACGATCGGCACCCCGAGCCGCTTGGCGGCCAGATAGCCGGGCAGCGCCACGTAGCCGCCGAAGCCGACGACGCAGTCGGCCTTGGTGCGCTCCAGGATCTGCTCGGCGGCCTTGATGGTGCCGCGCAGCCGCCCGGGGACGGTGATCAGTTCGGGGGTGGGCCTGCGGGGCAGCGGGACGGCCGGGATGAGCGCGAGCTCATAGCCGCGTTCGGGTACGAGCCGGGTCTCCAGACCCTTCTCGGTACCGAGTGCCGTGATCCCCACGGTGGGGTCCTGCCTGCGCAGGGCATCCGCGAGGGCGAGCGCGGGCTCGATGTGGCCGGCGGTCCCCCCACCGGCGAGTACGACATGCACCGAAATTCACCGCTCTCCGGACGGACGCTTCTTGACGCGCCGTCTCATCGACTTCCAACTCACCCGAGGCTGCCGCATGGCAAGCGCCGCCCGCGCCGCGGGGTCGTCCCGCGCGAACGCGATCAACAGCCCCACGGCGAACATGGTCGGCAGCAGCGCGGACCCTCCGTAGGAGAACAGCGGGAGCGGGACACCGGCGATCGGCAGCAGGCCGAGCACCGCACCGATGTTGATCACGGCCTGGGCCACGATCCAGGTGGTCACACCTCCCGCGGCGTACCTCACGAAGGGGTCCTCCGTGCGTCCGGCCACGCGGATACCCGCATAGCCTAGAGCCGCGAAGAGGGCGACGACCGACAGCGTCCCCGCCAGACCCAGTTCCTCACCGGTCACGGCGAAGATGAAGTCCGTGTGGGGCTCGGGGAGTTGACCCCATTTCTCCACACTCGCACCCAGGCCGGATCCGAACCATCCGCCGGAGGCGAGCGCGTAGATTCCGTGCACGGCCTGCCAGCACTGGTCCTGCGGGCCGGGGTCGGTGGCGCCGATGCAGTTCAGCCGGCCCATCCGATGCGGGCTGATCTTGATGAAGAGCGCGGCGAGCGTGCCCGCGACGGCGAGCACCCCCGCGAACAGCCGGGTGGGGGCGCCGGCCAGCCAGAGCAGGCCGAACAGGATCGCGGTCAGGATGATCGTGGTGCCCATGTCGCCGCCGAGCATGATGAGCCCGAGCAGCAGGAAGGCGACCGGGACCAGCGGCACCAGCATGTGCTTCCACTCGGTGAGCAGTCGCTTGTCCTGCTTGCGGGCGAGCAGGTCGGCGCCCCACAGGAGCAGGGCGAGCTTGGCGAACTCGCTGGGCTGGAGCTGGAAGGGGCCGCCGAGGTAGATCCAGTTCTGGTTGCCGTTGACCGATTTCCCTATCCCGGGGACCTGCACCAGGATCAGCAGGAAGACCGTGCCGGCCAGTATCGGGTAGGCGAGCGCCCGGTGGAGTTTGGCGGGCATCCGGGCGGCCGCGATCATCAGGCCCCCGCCGATGAGCGCGGCGAGGAACTGCTTGCGGAAGAAGTACGAGCCCGGCAGCGACAGTTCGAGCGCCTTGATCATCGACGCGGAGTAGACCATCACGAGGCCGAGCACGGTGATGAGCAGGGCGCTGCCCAGGATGAGGTAGTACGCCGTCAGGGGGCGGTCCCAGGCCCTCCTGGCCTGCTCCACCAGGCGCCGGGGGCCGCGTGGCCCGGAGCGCCGGGGGGCGCCGGACGAGCCACCGCGGACGGGCGGGCGCCGCGCGGGGCCCGCGGTACGGCTGCGCAGCAGGAGACCGGCGCGTGCGCGGACCCCGCGCGCGGCGTCCCCGGAGCCGCCAAGAACATCGGCCGCCATGTGTGCTGTCCCCTCCAGTCGTGCCCGGCGCCGGCCGGTCCGTGGAACGGGTGGTCCGGCTAGGCGCGCCCTGCGGTGAGGTCGCGGACCGCTTCCGCGAAGGCCTCGCCGCGCTTGTTGTAGTTCGCGAACATGTCCATCGAGGCGCAGGCCGGGGCCAACAGGACGGTGTCCCCCGGCCGGGCGAGCCCCGCCGCCTCGCGGACCGCCGCCGACATCGCCCCAGTGTCGGTCCGGTCGAGGTCGACCACCGGGACCTCGGGGGCGTGTCGCGCCAGGGCTTCGGCGATGAGGTGGCGCTCGGCGCCGATCAGGACGACGCCGCGCAGCCGCTTCGCCGAGCGCTGGACGAGCTCGTCGAAGGAGGCGCCCTTGGCCAGTCCCCCGGCGATCCAGACGATCGGGTCGTAGGCGGCCAAGGAGGCCTCGGCGGCGTGGGTGTTGGTGGCCTTGGAGTCGTCGACGTAGGCGACCTCGGCGACGTCCGCGACGTGTTCGATGCGGTGGGCGTCGGGGCGGAAGGCGCGAAGGCCGTCGCGTACGGCCTTGGGCTCGACGCCGAAGGCGCGGGCCAGGGCCGCGGCCGCGAGCGCGTTGGCGATGTTGTGCGGGGCCGGCGGGTTGACGTCGGCGACCTCGGCGAGCTCCTGGGCGTTCTTCTGCCGGTTCTGCACGAAGGCCCGGTCGACGAGGATGCCGTCGACCACGCCGAGCTGGGAGGGGCCGGGGGTGGCGAGGGTGAAGCCGATCGCCCGGCAGCCCTCCTCCACGTCGGCCTCGCGCACCAGGTGCTCGGTCGCCTTGTCCTCGGCGTTGTAGACGCAGGCCACGGTGTTGCCCTCGTAGGCGCGGCCCTTGTCGGCGGCGTACGCCTCCATGGAGCCGTGCCAGTCGAGGTGGTCCGGCGCCAGGTTGAGCACGGCGGCGGAGTGGGCGCGCAGCGACGGCGCCCAGTGCAGCTGGTAGCTGGAGAGCTCGACGGCCAGGACGTCGTACTCCGTCTCGCCGAGGACGACGTCGAGCAGCGAGACGCCGATGTTGCCGACGGCGGCGGTGCGCAGGCCCGCGGCCTCCAGGATCGAGGCGAGCATCCGGGTGGTGGTGGTCTTGCCGTTGGTGCCGGTGACCGCGAGCCAGGGGGCCGGTGTGCGGCCGTCCAGGTCGCGCAGGCGCCAGGCCAGCTCGACGTCTCCCCACACCGGCACGCCCGCCTCTGCGGCCGCCGCGAACAGCGGCTTGTCGGGCCGCCAGCCGGGCGTGGTGACGACGAGTTCGGCGCCCTCGGGCAGGGTGTCTCCGTCGCCGAGGCGCACGGTGATGCCCTGCGCCTCCAGTTCCGCGGCCTGGCTGCGCGAGCGCTCGTCGGTGCCCTCGTTGACGGCGGTGACGACGGCGCCGAGCCCGTTGAGGACCCGGGCCACCGGCATCCCGGAGACGCCGAGACCGGCCACCGTCACGCGCTTGCCCTGCCAGGTGGTGCTCACTTGTCGGCTGCCCATCCCGCGTAGAAGAGACCCAGACCCACGATCACGCACATGCCCTGGATGATCCAGAACCGGACCACGACAAGGACTTCGGACCACCCCTTGAGTTCGAAGTGGTGCTGGAGCGGCGCCATCCGGAAGACCCGCTTGCCGGTCATCTTGAACGAGCCGACCTGGATGACCACGGACATCGTGATCAGGACGAACAGGCCGCCGAGCAGGGCGATCAGGAACTCCGTGCGGGAGCAGATCGCCAGGCCCGCGAGCGCGCCGCCGAGGGCGAGCGAGCCGGTGTCGCCCATGAAGATCTTGGCGGGCGAGGTGTTCCACCACAGGAAGCCGAAGCAGGAGCCCATCAGGGCTGAGGCGACGACCGCGAGGTCGAGCGGATCGCGCACTTCGAAGCAGGCGTTGGGGTTGGTCAGGGTCTGCGCGTTGGCGCAGGACTCCTGGAACTGCCACAGGCCGATGAAGGTGTACGCGCCGAAGACCATCACGGACGCACCGGTGGCCAGGCCGTCCAGACCGTCCGTCAGGTTCACGCCGTTCGACATGGCGAGGATCATGAACAGGGCCCACACCACGAAGATGACCGGCCCGACGGACCAGCCGAAGTCGTTGATGAACGACAGCTTGGTGGAGGCCGGGGTGTTGCCCCGGTTGTCGGCGAACTGGAGGGCGAGCACCGCGAAGGCGATGCCGACGATCAGCTGTCCCGCCATCTTCGCCTTGGCCCGCAGGCCCAGCGAACGCTGCTTGACGATCTTGATGTAGTCGTCGAGGAAGCCGACCATGCCCATGCCGGCGGTCAGGAAGAGCACCAGCAGGCCCGAGAAGGTCGGGTCCTCGCTGGTGAACACCTTGGTCAGCGCGTACGCGATCAGCGTGGCCAGGATGAAGGCGATGCCACCCATGGTGGGTGTGCCCTTCTTCCCGGCGTGGCCGCGCGGGCCGTCGTCACGGATGAACTGGCCGTAGCCCTTGCGGGCGAGCAGCTTGATGAGCAGCGGGGTGCCGACCAGGGTCAGGAAGAGACCGATGGCTCCCGCGAAGAGGATCTGCCTCATCGGGCGGCGACCTCACCCTCGGCGGCGCCATCGAGCAGCGCGAGCGCCACCCGTTCCAGACCGATCGACCTGGAAGCCTTCACCAGCACGACGTCACCCGGGCGCAGTTCACTGCGCAGCAGGTCGACGGCCGCCTGTGCGTCGGACACGTGCACCGACTCCTCACCCCACGAACCCTCGTTATATGCGCCCAGTTGCAGCCAGGACGCCTCCCGGCCCCCGACTGCCACGAGCTTGCTGACGTTGAGCCGGACGGCGAGCCGTCCGACCGCGTCGTGCTCGGCGAGCGACTCGTCACCCAGCTCGGCCATCGGACCGAGCACCGCCCACGTACGTCCCCCCTGTGCCCGTGGGGCCTTGCCCATGGCCGCGAGCGCGCGGAGAGCGGCTCGCATGGACTCGGGGTTCGCGTTGTAGGCGTCGTTGACGACCGTCACGCCGTCCGGACGCTCGGTGACCTCCATACGCCAGCGGGAGAGGGAGCCCGCCTCGGAGAGCGCGCGGGCGATCTCGTCTGCGGACATGCCCAGCTCATGGGCGACGGCGGCCGCGGCGAGCGCGTTCGACACGTGGTGCTCACCGTACAGGCGCAACGTCACATCACCGCACCCGGAGGGTGTGTGAAGGCTGAAGGAAGGCTGTCCGGCCGCTGTGAGCCGGACATTCTCGGCACGTACGTCGGCGTCCGCGGCCTCCCCGAAGAACAGCACCCGCGCCGTGGTGCGGGACGCCATGGCCCGCACCAGCGGGTCGTCCGCGTTCAGGACGGCGCACCCCGACTCCGGCAGCGACTCCACCAACTCGCCCTTGGCCAGGGCGATTTGCTCCTTGCCGCCGAACTCGCCGATGTGAGCGGACCCGACGTTCAGGACGAGGCCGACGGTGGGCGGGGTCAGACCGGTGAGGTAGCGGATGTGACCGACGCCGCGCGCACCCATCTCCAGGACGAGGTGCCTGGTCTCCGCGGTGGCGGTGAGCGCGGTCAGCGGCAGACCGATCTCGTTGTTGAGGGAGCCCGGCGTGAAGACCGTCGGCGCGTGCCGCTGGAGCACCTGCGCGATCAGGTCCTTGGTCGAGGTCTTGCCCGACGAGCCGGTGAGCGCGACGACTTCGGCGCCGAGCCGGCCCACCACGTCGCGGGCGAGCGCGCCGAGCGCGCCCTGCACGTCGTCGACGACGATCGCGGGCACCCCGACGGGCCGGGCCGCGAGGACCGCGACGGCGCCCGCCTCGAAGGCGCGCCGCGCGTAGTCGTGGCCGTCGACGTTTTCACCCGCGAACGCCACGAAGAGCGAACCGGCCGCCACCTGGCGGGAGTCGATGACGACGGGTCCTGTGACCGTGAGGGACGGATCCGGTATGTCGTGCGGCTGCCCGCCGACGATTGCGGCGATCTCGGCGAGGGAGAGAGCGATCACAACTTCATCCCTGACTCTTCTGGATGGCGGCGCGGAGCACCAGGCGGTCGTCGAAGGGGCGTACCACTCCGTGGATGTCCTGGCCCTGTTCATGGCCCTTGCCCGCGACGAGCACGGTGTCGCCCGGTTCGGCGAGGGCGACGGCCGACGCGATGGCGGCGGCACGGTCCTCGAAGACCTGGACCTCGCCGCGCTCGTGGGCCGGCACCTCGGCGGCGCCCGCCAGCATCGCGGCGAGGATCCCGAGGGGGTCCTCGGAGCGGGGGTTGTCCGAGGTCAGTACGGCGGTGTCGGCGAGGCGGACCGCGGCGGCGCCCATCGGGGCCCGCTTGGTCTTGTCGCGGTCGCCGCCGCAGCCGAGCACGATGTGCAGTTTGCCCTCGGTGACCTTGCGCAGCGAGCGCAGGACCGATTCGACGGCGTCGGTCTTGTGGGCGTAGTCGACGACGGCGAGGTAGGGCTGGCCCGCGTCGACCCGCTCCAGACGTCCGGGCACGCCGGGTACGGCGGCCACTCCGTCGGCGGCGGTCTGCGGGTCGACGCCCGCGATGGCGAGCGTGACGATCGCGGCGAGGGTGTTCGCCACGTTGAAGGGGCCGGGCAGCGGGGCGGTGGCGGAGATCCGCTCGCCGCCCGGGGCGACCACGGTGAAGGTGCTGCTGTCCTGGCGGATCGCCACGTCCTCGGCCCGCCAGTCGGCGTCGGGGTGGCCCTCGGCGGAGAAGGTGGTGATCTCGATGCCGGCCTCCTTCACGAGGCGCCGGCCGTACTCGTCGTCGAAGTTCACCACGCCGCGCCTGGCGCGCTGCGGCGTGAACAGCTGCGCCTTGGCCTGGAAGTAGTCCTCCATGCCGGAGTGGAACTCCATGTGCTCCGGGCTGAGGTTGTTGAAGACGGCCACGTCGAAGACGCAGCCGTCGACCCGGCCCAGCACCAGGGCGTGGCTGGAGACCTCCATGGCCACCGAGTCGACGCCGCGCTCGCGCATGACCGCGAACAGCGCCTGGAGATCGGTGGCTTCGGGGGTGGTGCGCTCGGACTTGATGCGCTCGTCGCCGATGCGCATCTCGACCGTGCCGATCAGGCCGGTCGCGTGTCCGGCGCCGCGCAGGCCGCCCTCGACGAGGTAGGCGGTGGTGGTCTTGCCGGAGGTTCCGGTGATGCCGAGCTGGAGCAGGTCGCGGCCGGGGTGGCCGTAGATCTCGGCGGCCAGCTCGCCCATCCGGCCCCGCGGGTCGCCGGCGACCAGGACCGGCAGGCCGGTCGCGGCGGCCCGCTCGCGGCCCGCGGGGTCGGTGAGGACGGCGACCGCGCCGAGGCTCGCGGCCTGGGCGGCGAAGTCGGCGCCGTGCGTGTTGGCGCCCGGCAGCGCGGCGTACAGGTCTCCGGGGCGCACTGCCCGGGAGTCGTGCGTGATGCCGGTGACCTCTCCGGGTCCGGGGTCGCTCGTCCCCAGGCGCTCGGCCAGCGTGCCGAGCGGGGTCGGACGGGCCTGTTCCGGTCGGGGCGCTCCCGGCTGTTTCGCGGGGGTGTCCTTCGGGGCGGTTCGGTACTGATCAGCGTGTGGCACGGCGGTGAGCGTACCGGGCGTACCGGCCGGGTCGCCAAAAGAGGGGGGCACGTCGTCCTGGGACCCGTCCTGGTTCCCAGGGCCCTGGGTGATGGTTGTCACTGAGGGTTCCGGATTTCAGTCGTTGCCGCCGAAGGTGACGGGCAGGTTGGGCGGCTGGGCTCCGCTCGGGGGGATCTGGAGGGTCTTGAGGGCGAACTCCATGACCTGCTTGTAGATGGGGCCGCAGATCTGGCCGCCGAAGTAGCTGCCCTTGGTGGGGTTCTGGATGGCGCAGTAGACGGTGATCTTGGGGTTGTCGGCGGGGGCGAAGCCCGCGAAGGACGCGGTGTAGCCCTTGTAGGTGCCGGTCTTGGGGTCGACCCGGTTGGCGGTGCCGGTCTTGCCCGCGACGCGGTAGCCGGGGATGGCGGCCTTGGTTCCGGTGCCCTCGGCGTCGCCGACGACCGATTCGAGCATCTGGGCGAGGGTCTTGGCGGTCTTCTCGCTCACCACCCGGGTCTGTTTGGGCGCGGGCGCCGGAGTGAACCGCCCGTCCGGCCCCTTGGTGCCGCGCACCAGGGTCGGCTCGACGCGTACGCCGCCGTTGGCGATGGTCGAGTACACCGAGGCCGCCTGCATCGCGTTGAGCGAGAGGCCCTGGCCGAAGCGGACCGTGTACTGCTGCGAAGTGGACCACTTGTTCGCCGGGGCGAGGATGCCGGGGGTCTCGCCGGGGAAGCCGAGTCCACTGGGCAGGCCGATGCCGAACTTGCGCAGGTAGGAGTAGAGCACGCCGTCGGCCTGGGCGTCGGTCTTGCCGAGCTGCTCGACGGCGAGGATGGTGCCGATGTTGCTGGACTTGGCGAGGACACCGTTGAGCGTCAGGTTCCAGGTGGCGTGGTCGACGTCGTCCTTGAACAGGCGGTCGCCGCGCTGGAGCCGGTTGGGCACCACCACATGGGTCTCCGGCGTCGCGACGCCCTCCTCCAGGACCGCGGCCATGGACATGACCTTGGCGGTGGATCCGGGCTCGAAGGCGTCCTGGAGCGCCGCGTTGCCCATGGCGGCCGCATTGGCCTGGGCGATGTTGTTGGGGTCGAAGCCGGGCGCGTTGGCCATGGCCAGGACCTCGCCCGTGTCGGACCGCTGCACTATGACGTACCCGCGGTCGGCGTGGGACTCGGCGACCTGGTCGGCGATGGCCTTCTGCGCCATCCACTGGATGTCCCGGTCGATGGTGAGTTCGACGTCGGAACCGGGCACGGCCTGCGTCTCGTGGGTGCCGGCCGTGGGCACCCGGCGGCCGCCGGACTGGGCGTAGGAGATCTTGCCGTCGGTGCCGGCCAGTTCCTTGTTCAGGGACGACTCCAGGCCGCCGCCGCCCTTGCCCTCGGCGTTGACGTAGCCCAGTATCCCGGCGGCGAGATCGCCGTTCGGATACACCCGCTTGGTGCTGGACTCGTTGAGTACGCCGGCCAGCACATTGGCGCCGGGGCCGCCCTTGGCGCGGTCGGTGGCCGCCTTCTCGGTGAAGACCTTCTTGAGGTCCTTGATCTGGTTCCAGACCTGCGGGGTCTGTCGGCGGGCGAGCACCACGTAGCGGGTCTTGGGGGTCTTGAGCTTCTTGGCGAGCTCCGCCTGGCTCTTGCCGACCAGCGGCGCGAGCAGCGCGGCCGCCTGCTCCGCGGCGTCCGGGATCTTGGTCGCCTCGGGGGTGAACAAGGTGGGGTCGGCCGTGATGTCGTACGCGTCGACGCTGGTGGCCAGCGCGATGCCGGCCCGGTCGGTGATCCGGCCGCGCTCGGCGGGCAGCGTGTAGCTGGCGTACCGGTTCTTGTCGGCCTTGGCCGCGTACGCGCTGGCGTCCACGGCCTGCACCTGGAGCAGCCGTACGACGAAGGCCAGCATGACCAGGGTGAGCCCGAGGCTGACCAGGCGCAGCCGCGGCCGGTGGCTACCGCGCTTGAACTTCTTCGGCGCGGGCCTGCGGGCCTGCGGCCGGGGCCGGGCCGGCGCGGGCACCCGGCGGCGCGGGGGTTCCTTGGCACTCACTGCGTCACCTGCCGGGAGTCGGGGAGGTCTTCGCGGGCTTGTGGGGCCGGGCGGCCGGGGTGTGGTGCTTGGGCTGGGGCGCGGGAGCCTGGTTCTGCTGGGCCGCGGGCAGCGGTGACGGTTCGGCCGCCTCGGCCGGCGAGGGCTCGCCCGCGGGGGTGGGAACGCCCTTGACGGTGCCGTCGGGGCCGAGGAAGACGGGGTTGCCGCCGGGGACCATGCCGAGGTCGCCGGCCCGGCGGGACAGCGCGTCGGGGGCGGACAGGTCGTCGACGTCCCGCTGGAGCGCCTGCTGCTCGTCGGTGAGTTCGGTGGTCTGTCTGCGGTATTCGCTGAGCTTGAACGAGCCCGCGTTCAGGGCGGAGTTCAGCACCAGGAGGGTGATGAGCCCGCCGCCGAGCAACGCGACGACGAGCAGCACGAACGGGGTGCGGGCGGCGCTGTTGGGCCCCTGCGCCGGCATCAGCCTGCCGAGCCGAGCGGCCGTGCCGCGCAGCTGCCTGGCCGGTTTGCTCACACGTCCTCCCTGATCCGCTGGGCCCCTCGGAGCCGGGCGGGGGCCGCGCGCCGGTTCTCGGCGACCTCCTCCTCCGTGGGGAGTTCGGCGCCGCGGGTGAGGAGCTTGAGCCGCGGCTGGTAACGCTCGGGCACCACCGGCAGCCCGGGTGGTGCGGTGTTGGCGGCGCCGGCCGCGAACACCTGCTTGACGATGCGGTCTTCCAGCGACTGGTAGGAGAGCACCGCGACGCGGCCGCCGACCGCGATGGCCCCGACGGCGGCGGGGATCGCCCGCTCCACGCTGGCGAGTTCGCCGTTGACCTCGATGCGCAGCGCCTGGAAGGTGCGCTTGGAGGGGTTGCCGCCGGTGCGCTTGGCGGCCTGCGGCAGCGAGTCGCGGATCAGTTCGACGAGCCGGGCGCTGTTGGTGAACGGCTCCTTCTCGCGCTCGCGCACGATCGCCGAGACGATCCGCTTGGCCTGCTTCTCCTCGCCGTACAGCCGCAGGATCCGCACGAGTTCTCCGGCCGGGTAGGTGTTGAGCACCTCGGCGGCGCTCATGCCGGTCGACTGGTCCATGCGCATGTCCAGGGGCGCGTCCTGGGCGTAGGCGAAGCCGCGGTCGGCCTCGTCGAGCTGCATCGAGGAGACGCCGAGGTCGAACAGGACGCCCTGGACGCGCGGGATGCCGAGACGTTCGAGGACCTCGGGGAGTTCGTCGTAGACGGCGTGGACCAGGGTGGCGCGCTCCCCGAAGGGGGCGAGGCGCTCGCCGGACAGGCGCAGGGCTTCCTTGTCGCGGTCGAGGGCGATCAGGCGCGCCTCGGGGAACTGGGTGAGCAGGGCCTCGCTGTGGCCGCCGAGGCCGAGGGTGCAGTCGACGACGACCGCACCCGGCTCGGTCAGGGCCGGGGCCAACATGTCCAAGCATCGCTGGAGCATCACCGGGACGTGTCGCTGGCTCAAAGCCGCCCTCTCAAGGATCCGGCGCGCCGCCGCGCATACGGGCCGGGCCGCACCGCTCCGCCGTGGTGGCGGACCGCTGGCGCCGGTGAAGGGGCGTCAGCCGACCGGAGGGCGGGAGGAGGCCGAGCCGTACGTGCGCCGCGCACGCGGGTAAACGTATGGTCCGGGAGGCCGTGCTTCCCGGAAGCGTGGAGTTGCGCAAGGGAGGTCGCGCGTAGGGGGAGACCGTGCGTCACGCCTCCCACTTCGCGCCACTTTAGTCCACTCGTCCTTGCGGTCAATCAACCCTCCAGCGCGCCGCCGAGCACTTTTTTCACTCGTCCGGGTGAGTTCACATGAGGCCTGTGGGGTACCTCACAGGTGCCCGAGTTGACGCTCTTTTTCCGCCCGCAGGGCGCGACCGGGAGATCTGCGGCGGCTACCGTCGTATACATGTCGACTCCTGCGCACATACCCGCAGAGCCTCCCGCCCCCCGCCCGCACCTCACCGTCCGCGGCGGCGGCACGGTGACCGACCGGCTGGTCGAGGCGAACCGGCAGTACGCCGCCGCCTTCGGCAACCCCGGCATGGATGCCCGCCCCGTCCTCCGCGTCGCCGTCGTGGCCTGCATGGACGCCCGGCTCGACCTGCACGCCGCCCTCGGGCTCGAACTCGGCGACTGCCACACCATCCGCAACGCGGGCGGCGTGGTCACCGACGACGTGATCCGCTCCCTCACCATCAGCCAGCGCGCCCTCGGGACCACCAGCGTCATGCTGGTGCACCACACGGGCTGCGGCATGGAGTCGCTCACCGAGGAGTTCCGCCATGACCTGGAGGCCGAGGTGGGCCAGCGGCCGGCCTGGGCCGTGGAGTCGTTCCGCGACGCCGACCAGGACGTACGCCAGTCGATGCGGCGGGTGCGGACCTCGCCGTTCCTGCCGCACGTCGACGACGTGCGCGGCTTCGTCTTCGATGTGACGACGGGCCTGCTGAGGGAGATCGACCCGGCCGACTGAGCGTCCCAGGAACGGAAATAGGGGGACAACTCACCATGAATCCCCCTCGGTTGTCCACAGGCGAGTGACACGACGCGGCAACGGCAACAAGAATGCGGATGTGACATCGGACCGAACCGTTCGGCCGTGGTGTCCGTATGTCGGGGTGGGCCGGGCCGTTTGCTGTGCATCGGCCCGTATGAAAGGGCCGAGGAGGGCCGGGTGACGACCTATGACGATCGAGCGAGCCTCAACGATCTGACCGCCACAGCGGAGCGAGTCCGCGAGTCGGTGGAAAGCGTGATCGAGGGCAAGCCCGAGGTCGTACGGCTTTCGCTGACCGTACTGCTCGCGGAAGGGCATCTCCTCATCGAGGACGTGCCCGGCGTGGGCAAGACCATGCTGGCCAAGACACTGGCCAGGTCCATCGACTGTTCGGTGCGGCGCATCCAGTTCACGCCGGACCTGCTGCCGTCGGACATCACCGGTGTGTCGATCTACGACCAGCAGCGGCGGGACTTCGAGTTCAAGCCGGGTGCGATCTTCGCGCAGATCGTGATCGGCGACGAGATCAACCGCGCCTCGCCCAAGACGCAGTCCGCGCTCCTGGAGTCCATGGAGGAGCGGCAGGTCACCATCGACGGGCAGACCTACGAACTGCCCAGCCCCTTCATGGTGGTCGCCACCCAGAACCCGGTGGAGATGGAGGGCACCTATCCCCTCCCCGAGGCCCAGCGCGACCGGTTCATGGCCCGGGTGTCGATGGGCTATCCGACGCCCGAGGCCGAGCTCAAGATGCTCGACGTGCACGGCGCCGTCTCCCCGCTCGACGACCTCCAGCCGGTGGCACACGCCCACGACATCGTGAAGCTGATCGACGCGGTTCGCGGCGTGCACGTGGCCGACGCGGTGCGGCGGTACGCGGTGCAGCTGGTCGGCGCGACGCGCAGCCACCCGGACCTCAGACTCGGCGCCTCGCCGCGCGCCACGCTCCATCTGCTGCGCGCGGCGAAGGCGTCCGCCGCCCTGAGCGGCCGGGAGTACGCGCTGCCCGACGACGTCCAGGCGCTCGCCGTGGCCGTCCTCGCCCACCGGCTGCTGCCCACCGCACAGGCCCAGCTCAACCGGCGCACCGCCGAGCAGGTCGTCCTGGAAATCCTCCAGCACACGCCCGTTCCGCAGGCCGGGAATCCGCTGTACGGCCGGCAGCCGCCCGGCGCCCGGCGGCTGTGATGGCGGCCGGGGAGGTCCCCGCCGAGTCCGCCGACGAGCAGGCCAAGGGCGGCCCGTGGGCCGCCCTTTCCGGCCTGACCACCCGCGGCCGCTCCTTCCTCGCGGCCGGCGTGGCCGCCGCGATCTGCGCCTTCGTGCTCGGCCAGGAGGACCTGCTGCGGGTCGGGCTGCTGCTCGCGGTGCTTCCGGTGGTCTGCACGGTGGTGCTCTACCGCACGCGCTACCGCGTGGCCGGCAGCCGCCGGCTCTCCCCCGGCCGGGTCCCCGCCGGCTCCGAGGCCCGCGTCCAGCTGCGGATCGACAACATCTCCCGGCTGCCCACCGGGCTGCTCATGCTCCAGGACCGGGTGCCGTACGTGCTCGGGCCGCGCCCGCGCTTCGTGCTCGACCGCGTCGAGGCCGGCGGCAAGCGCGAGGTGTCCTACCGGGTCCGCTCCGACCTGCGCGGCCGCTATCCGCTGGGGCCGCTCCAGCTGCGCCTCACCGACCCGTTCGGGATGTGCGAGCTGACCCGCGCCTTCAGCGCGTACGACACGCTCACCGTCATCCCGCGGACCGAACCGCTGCCGCCGGTGCGGCTCTCCGGCGAGGCCGCCGGGTACGGCGACGGGCGGCACCGCTCGCTCGCGCTCGCCGGCGAGGACGACGTCATTCCGCGCGGCTACCGGCACGGCGACGACCTGCGCCGGGTGCACTGGCGCTCCACCGCGCGCTACGGCGAGCTGATGGTGCGCCGCGAGGAGCAGCCGCAGCGGGCCAGGTGCACCGTGCTGCTCGACACCCGGGGCATCGCCTACGCGGGCGCCGGTCCCGACTCGGCCTTCGAGTGGGCGGTCTCGGGTGCGGCATCCGCCCTGACGCACATGCTCGAACGGGGCTTCTCCGTCCGGCTGTTGACCGACACCGGCACATCGGTTCCGGGCGAGGGCTCGGGCGGTTTCGCCGGCTCGGGCCAGGACTCGTCGGACGCGGCGGGGCTGATGATGGACACCCTCGCGGTGGTCGACCACTCCGACGGCGGCGGTCTTTCCCGCGCGTACGACGTACTGCGCGGCGGCAACGAAGGGCTGCTCGTCGGCTTCTTCGGCGACCTCGACGAGGAACAGGCGGCGATCGCGGCGAAGATGCGGCGGCGCAGCGGCGCGGCCGTCGCCTTCGTGCTCGACAGCGGTGAGTGGACGCACGGCGCGCCGGAGTCCGGCCCGGTGGAGGAGTCGCTGCGGCTGCTGCGCGAGGGCGGGTGGACGGCGCTCGCGGTACGGCCGGGCACCGCCCTGTCCGAGCTGTGGCGCCTGGCGGGTCGGGAACGTACGAACGCGGGAGCGGCGCCCGGTGGCGCGGCCGGCACGGCAGGGGGATGGTCATGAGCGGGCGCGGACGGCTGGCGCTGTGCGCCTACGCGGCCACGGTGATGGCGTCGTGCTCGATGCTGCCGCTGGTCGACCCGGCGCTCTGGATCGTCCAGGCCGCCTTCCTGATGGCGATCGTGAGCGGGGTCGGAGCGCTGGCGCGGCGGGTGCCGCTGGCCCGGCCGCTCACCGTGCTCGCCCAGGCGGTGGTGGCGCTCCTGACGCTGACGCTGGTGTTCGCGCGGCAGCAGGCGATCGTCGGAGTGCTGCCGGGGCCCGACGCATTCGTCCAGCTCAACGCCCTGCTCCAGCAGGGTGCTTCGGATGTCGGGCAGTACGCGATACCGGCACCGGCGACCCCGGGCATCCGCCTGATGATGGTCGGCGGGGTGCTGCTCATCGGGCTCGCGGTGGACGCGCTCGCGGTGACGTTCCGCAGCGCCGCGCCGGCCGGGCTGCCGCTGCTCGCGCTGTACTCGGTGGCCGCCGGGCTCTCCCCGGGCGGCGCGAGCTGGCTCTGGTTCGTGATCGCGGCCGCCGGCTATCTGCTGCTGCTGCTCGCCGAGGGACGCGACCGGCTGTCGCAGTGGGGGCGGGTCTTCAGCGGCTCGGCGCGTCCTGGCCGGGTCAAGGAGGGCATGTTCGAGAACACGGCCCCGCTGGCCCCGGTCCGTACGGGACGGCGCATCGGGGCGCTCGCGCTCGGCATCGCGCTGGTGATCCCGGCGATGCTGCCCGCTCTCGACAGCGGGCTGCTCGGCCCCGGTGCGAACGGCGAGGGCGGCGACGGGGTCGGCGGGACCATCTCCGCGGTCAACCCGCTGGTGTCGCTGCAGAACAGCCTCAACCAGCCCGAGGACCGCGAGGTGATGCGGTACAACACCAACGCGCAGGACACCCAGGAGATGTATCTGCGGATCGTCGCGCTCGACGAGTTCGACGGCTCCTCCTGGAAGTCCTCGGAGCGTCACATCAAGGACGTGCCCGATCCGCTGCCCCCGCCGGACGGCCTGAGCGCCGCGGTCGGCACCACCGAAGTCCAGACCAGTGTCTCGGCGGCCGGCTGGTACGCGCAGAGCTGGCTGCCGATGCCGTTCCCCGCGACCCAGGTGAAGATCAAGGGCGACTGGCGGTACGAGCCGGTGGGCCGGACGCTGGTGGGCGACCGCAAGCAGACGACCCGGGGCGCGCAGTACACCGTCTCCAGCCTTCTGGTGCGCCCGACGGCCGCCCAGTTGGCCCAGGCGGCGGCGCCGCCCGCGAGCCTCGTCAAGGAGTACACCCGCGTCCCGGACTCGCTGCCGTCGGTGGTGGGCGCAACGGCGCGGCAGGTCACGAGCGGCGCCGCCAACAATTACGAGCGGGCGGTCAAGCTCCAGGACTGGTTCTCCACCAGCGGCGGCTTCACCTACAACACGCACGTCTCGTCGGGCAGCGGCACCGAGGCGATAGCCAACTTCCTCAGGGAGAAGCAGGGGTTCTGCGTCCACTTCTCCTTCTCGATGGCCGCGATGGCCCGCACCCTGGGCATCCCCGCCCGGGTCGCGGTGGGCTTCACTCCCGGTGAGCCGCGCTCGGACGGCACGATGTCGGTGGGGCTGCGCGACGCGCACGCCTGGCCCGAGCTGTACTTCGAGGGCGTGGGCTGGACGCGCTTCGAGCCGACGCCGACGCGGGGCAGCGCCCCCGACTACACCCGGCAGGAAACCCCCGCCGGCACCCCGAGCGGCCCGGCCCAGCCGGCCAGGAGCGCCTCGGCCGAGCCCTCGGCGGCGCCCTCCGCCGCCGACTCCTGCCCGCCGAGCGCACGGCGCCTGGGCGACTGCGGCCCGAGCGCGGCGGCGACCGCGACGAGCCCGCAGGACAGCGGCCCGTCCGCCCCCGCCCTCATCGGTACGGTCCTGGGCGTGGCCGCGCTGCTCGTGCTGCCCCTGCTGCCGCTGCTGTGGCGCAGGAGGATCCGGGCCAGGCGGCTCGGCTCGGGCGGCCGCACCCCGGCCGACGCGGTGGCCCGCACGCTGGCCGCCTGGCAGGAGATCACCGACACGGCCTGGGACCACGGCATCCCGCCCGACGAGTCGCTGACGCCCCGCAAGGCGGCGACCCGGGTGATCCTCCTCGGCCGCCTCACCGGAGCGGCCGCCGCATCGGTCCAGCGGGCGGCGGGCGCGGTGGAGCAGGTGCTGTACGCCCCGGACCCGCGGCCGACGCCGGGCCTTGCGGACGACGTGGCCCGCGTGACGGCAGGGCTGCGCGCGGCAGCGACGCGGTGGGAGACCCTGCGAGCGATTGTCGCGCCTCGCTCAGCTGTCCGGGTGATCTGGACGGTGGCGCGCCGCTGGGGCCGGGTGAGGGAGGGGGTGGCGTGGCGGGTCCGCGCACTTGGCTCACGCCTACGACCCCGCCACCGCACGTCTCCCCCACCGAAACCGTCCCCCTGACCCGGGGGGACAGCCCGCGCGGTTCCCCGCGCCCCTCAGCTACTCGGTGCCGGCCAGCATGAGCCACCTCAGCCCGTCATGCGGGTCGTCCCCCTGGCCCTTGAGGCCTCGGGAGAGATGGAGGACGAGCGCCCTTCGGGCGCGATACCGCGACAGGGGGTCTGGGGCGGAGCCGCAGGGAACCCAGGCCTTCGGGTGCGGACCGTGCGTGGCTGAGCGCGCAGTTCCCCGCGCCCCTGTCGAGGTTGACCTTGGCGGGGTGCCCGAGCGGGGGTACGCCCAGGGGCGGCCACCTGGAGATGGTGGCCGCCCCTGTGGTTCAGGTCGGAACGGGGCGGGCTAGCGCCCCTCGTCGCGGCGCCGCTGCCACCGCTGCTCGATCCGGTCCATGACGGACCGCCGCTGCCGGGCCTGCCGGGGCGCGGCAGAACCACCACGGGCCTGTTCACCGGGCCGCGGCGCCTTGCGCCAGCCGGTCACCGCGAGCACCGCACATCCGAGCATGACGAGGAACCCCACCACACTGATCCAGATCTGCTGCGCGACCATTCCTGCCATGAGGAGCGCGATACCCACCAGAAAGCCGACGACCGCCTGGTAGACCCGTCGCCGGGTGTACGTACGCAGCCCGCTTCCCTCAAGCGCTGTCGCGAACTTGGGATCTTCGGCGTACAGCGCTCGCTCCATCTGCTCGAGCATGCGCTGCTCGTGCTCCGAGAGCGGCACGGAGTCCTCCTACTCGTCGGTCGCGGGGGGCGACCGGATGCGGCCCCTTCAGGATAGGCAGGGAATCGCCCCCGTGAAACCCGCCCTCTACGCCAATTCACCAGCCGGGCCGCCACGGCGGCTCGGCTGTGGAGATTCAATTCCCCAAGAGTCGATCCGTCATGCCGGACGGTGTCCCCCGATCATACGGGGCGAAGCCGCCGATCGGGGGGCCTGGGGCGTACTCCATGCGGCACAGCGCCGCTGATCAGCCTGCCGCGGAGGGCCGGCACGACGTCAGCCGCGCTTCTCGCCCAGTACGTGCAGCTGGGTGGCGACCGCGTGGAAGGCGGGCAGCTCGGCGGCCGCGGCCTCCAGCTTGAGGAGCGCGTCGAGGGCTCCGGGCTCGGTGTCCACCAGGACGCCGGGGACCAGGTCCGCGAAGACCCGCACGCCGTGCACCGCCCCGGCACTGGCCCCGGCCGCCCCGACGAGGTCGATGAGCTGCTCCGCGGTGAACCGGTGCGGGACCGGGTCGCCCTCGCCCCAGCGGCCGGCCGGGTCGGAGAGTGCGTGCCGGGCCTCGGTGAAGTGTCCGGCGAGGGCGCGCGAGAGCACCGCGCCGCCGAGCCCCGCGGCGAGCAGGCTGAGCGCGCCTTCGGGGCGCAGCGCGTCCACCGCGTTGCGTACGCCCTCCGCCGGGTCCTCGACGTACTCCAGGACGCCGTGGCACAGCACCGCGTCGTAGCCGCCGCGCTCGACCACGTCGAAGAGGCCGAGCACATCGCCCTGGACGCCCTGCACCCGCTCGGCCACCCCGGCTTCGGCTGCCCTGCGCTCCAGCGCGAACAGCGCGTTGGGGCTGGGGTCGACGACGGTGACGCGGTGGCCGAGGGCGGCCAGCGGCACCGCGAAGTTGCCGGAGCCGCCACCGGTGTCCAGGACGTCGAGGGCCTCGCGCCCGGTCGCCTTGACCCGGCGGTCGAGCGCTTCCTTGAGGACCTCCCAGACCACGGCGGTACGAAGGGAGGCGCGGGGGCGCATGGGGTCCGACACGGCAGTTGACTCCTTGGCGCGGTGCCGCCGCGGACGCGGCGTGGGAAGGGTGAAGACCCGTCCACCCTATTGCCTCCCCGGTCCGTGCCCGGTCCGTCCCCGATCAACCGCGAGCCGCCACGACCGGCCCGCGCCGGCCCCCTGGACGGGACCCCGAACGCTCCCGCGACAGACCCCTCTGCGGCCCCTGGACGGACCCACGACGAACCCGGTCGGCACGCCTCAGCCCGACCCCTGTTCCCCCGCCCCCCGTTCCCTCGCCCCTTGCTCCGCCGACCCCTCCGGTTCGCCGGGCCTCGGCTGGGGCAGCACCGGCTGGAGGACGAGCAGGCGCTCGACCAGGCGCAGGAACATCGCCGCGTCGCGGAGCAGATCGTCCGCGTCCCGCCGGGTGGCCGCGCCCCGGATGCCGGCTTCGGCGCGGGCACGCCGGTCCGCCCCCGAGGCGAACAGGGCGCTCCACTCCGTCAGTTCGGGCGCTATCTCCGGCAACACCTCCCAGGCACTGCGGATTCGCTGCCGCCGGCGCGGGCTGGTCTCGGGGCGGCCGCGGGCGGCGAGGACGGCGGCCGCGGTGCGCAGGGCGGCCAGATGGGCCGTGGCGTACCGCTCGTTGGGGGCGTCGAGGGCTGCCGCCTCGTCGAGGCCCCCGCGCGCCTGGGCGAGCAGATCGAGAGCCGCGGGCGGTGCGCCGGCCCGGCGCAGGACGGGGTGGACGTCGTTCGCGGCACCGTTCAGTGAGGGGACAGGGCTGCTTGCGCGGCGCCGGGGTACAGCTGCTGCGTGGGAGCTGGCCATGACGAACCTCCTGTCGTCTGTGACGGCACTGTGGCCGTATGTGCCCATCGTGAGGGGCACCACTGACAATTACCCCGAATCCGCCCTCTGACCTGCTGCTTTGCCTGAGGTAGCAGGTACGGCTATCTTTTGCACTGACCAGTCAGTTTAAAAATGGGCCGGCGATCCGGTCCGGGGGACGCGAGAGCAGGGGGGAATGTGGACAGCCCGCACTCGAAAGTGACCGGCACGGCGACCGGCGCCGGAGCGACCGGCGCGGCGATCCGCGCCGAGGGCTTCGGACTCAAGGGGCCGCGCGGCTGGGCCTTCCGGGGCATCGGCGTCGACGCGGCCCCCGGCTCGCTCGTCGCGGTCACGGGCCCCTCCGGATCCGGCCGGACCTGCCTGCTGCTCGCCCTCACCGGCCGCATGAAGCCCGCCGAGGGCCGGGCGCGGGTGGGCGAGCACCAGCTGCCCCGCAAGATGGCCGCCGTGCGACGGATCAGCGCGCTCGGCCAGGTGCCCGGGGTCAGCGAACTCGACCCCGCCCTCACCGTCGCCGAGCACCTGCGTGAGCGCGTGATGCTCACCCGCCGCTACGACGGCTCCCTCCGCGCACTGGTGCGCTCCCCCGCGCGGCGCAGGGCCGAGTCCCGCGCCCTGATCGACGAGGCGCTCGCCGCGGCAGGGTTCGATCTCGCCTCCCTGCCCAAGCGGGACCGCACCTCCGTACGGGATCTGGAGCGCCTGGAGGCGCTGCGGCTCACGGTGGCCCTCGCGATGATCCAGCGGCCGCGGCTCCTGGCGGTGGACGACACCGACATGAAGCTGTCGGACGCCGAACGCGCCGCCGCCTGGGCGCTGCTGCGCCGCGTGGCCGACGGCGGCACGACCGTGCTCGCCGTGTGCAGCGAAGCGCCCGACGAGGCCGACACCACCGTGACGACACACACCGGCGCCGACGGCGGGGCCACGAGCGAGGAGGGGGCGGCCGATGCGTTCGCCACGACTGGCAGCGCTTGAGCTGAAGCGGTTCGGCAGGGGGCGGATGCCACGGGCCGCCCTGGTCGCGCTGCTCCTGCTGCCGCTGCTGTACGGCGCGCTGTACCTGTGCTCGTTCTGGGACCCCTACGGCCGGCTCGACCGGATCCCGGTGGCGCTGGTCAACGACGACAAGGGCGCCGAGGCCGCCGGGCAGAAACTCCACGCCGGTGACGACCTCAGCGCGAAGCTGCGGGACAGCAAGACCTTCGCATGGCACGAGGTCAGCGACACCGAGGCGCGCGAAGGCCTGGAGAAGGGCACGTACTACCTGTCCCTGACCATGCCCGCCGACTTCAGCGAGAGGATCGCGTCCAGCTCCGGGAACTCCCCCGAGACGGGCGCTCTCCAGGTGCGCACCAACGACGCCAACAACTACATCGTCGGCTCGATCTCCCGCTCGGTCTTCTCCGAGGTGCGCGCCGCCGCCTCCAGCAAGGCGTCACGCTCCTTCCTCGACAAGATCTTCATCTCGTTCGGCGACCTCCACGACCAGACCGAGAAGGCCGCCAAGGGGGCGGGCGACCTCAAGGACGGCCTCGGCAAGGCCAAGGACGGCTCCAAGCAACTGGCCGACGGGCTCAAGGACGCCAAGGACGGCAGCGGCAAGCTGGCCGGCGGGATCTCCAAGCTCGACACCGGCGCGGGCACCCTGGCCGGCGGCGCCCAGCAGGTGGCCGACGGCACCCAGCAACTCGCGGACCAGGTCAACGGGGTGGCCGGACAGGTGCGTCCGTACCTCAAGGACAACGGCAAGACCGTGGGGGACGCGGCGAAGCTGCTCGCGGACTCCATCCAGCCGGTACGCGACCAGCTCACGCACATCATCGACCTCGCGCCCGCCGCCGCGGCCGGCACCCGCAAGGCTTCCCAGGACCTCGACACGCTCTACCAGCAGCTCTGTGTGGACACGTCCACCGAGGGCCAGGTCTGTCCGAAGCTGAAGGAGGCCAAGAAGGCGATGGCCACTGGCGCGACCCTTACCGCGGACGTCAACAACCTCGTCAAGGACCAGGGGGGTGACTTCAAGAAGCTCGACAAGAGCCTCGAAGACCTCCAGACCAAGGCCCGGAGCCTGGCCGCGAAGGCGCCGCACCTCTCCAGCGACCTGGACAAGCAGGTCGCCGACGTCAACAAGCTCAACAAGGGCGCGCACGACGTCGCCAAGGGTGCGGCCGCCATTCACACGGGCCTCGGCACCGCCAAGACGGGCTCCACCGACCTCGACACGGGCATCGGCAAGCTGAAGACGGGCGCGGGCGCGCTCGACGGCGGCATCGTCAAGCTCTCCGACGGGTCGGTCCAGCTGTCGAACGGCCTGCACGAGGGCGTGGACAAGATCCCGGACTACGACAAGCAGCAGCGCGACCAGCGCACCGGGGTGATGGCCGACCCGGTCAAGCTGGCCTCGCAGGCGATGCACAAGGCGCCCAACTACGGCACCGGCTTCGCCCCGTACTTCATCCCGCTCTCCCTGTGGGTGGGCGCGATGGTGGCGTACATGCTGATCGCGCCGCTCAACCGGCGCGCGCTCGCCGCCGGCGCCTCGGCCTGGCGGATCGCGTTCGCCGGCTGGCTGCCGGTCGCGGCGGTCGGGGTGCTCCAGGTCGCCGCGCTGATGTCGGTGCTGCACTTCGGGCTCGGGCTCGAAATGCAGCGCACCGCCGGCACACTGGGCTATCTGGTCCTGACGACCTGTTGCTTCGCGGCGATCGTGCAGTGGCTGAACGCCAAGTTCGGCGCGGCCGGACGCATCCTCGTCCTCGCCGTCCTGATGCTCCAGCTGACGTCGGCGGGCGGCACCTACCCCGTGCAGACCAGCCCGGCCTTCTTCGGCGCCATCCACCCCTATCTGCCGATGAGTTACGTCGTGGACGGCCTGCGCAGGCTGATCACCGGCGGCGACCTGGGCGTGGTGTGGCAGGGCTGTGCGGTCCTCGCGGCGTTCACCGCGGGCGCCCTCGCGCTGACCGCGCTGTCCGCCCGGCACAAGCAGGTGTGGTCGCTCGACCGGCTGCACCCCGAACTGAGCCTGTGAGAGCGGCGAGAGCGGTGAGACCTGTGAGAATCGACGCCATGGAGAGCAGCAGCACCAGACGGCAGGCGACCCGGCAGAAGCTGTACGAGGCCGCCGTGACGCTCATCGCCGAGCAGGGCTTCTCGGCCACCACGGTGGACGAGATCGCCGAGCGGGCCGGGGTCGCCAAGGGCACGGTCTACTACAACTTCAAGAGCAAGACCGAGCTCTTCGAGGAGCTGCTGCGCCACGGCGTGGGTCTGCTGACCTCGTCCTTGCAGGCGGCGGCGGACGAGACCGACGAGCGGGGCGGAACCAAGATCGAGGCCCTGGACGCGATGATCCGGGCCGGCCTGGGCTTCATCCACCGCTACCCGGCCTTCACCCAGCTGTACGTCGCCGAGCTGTGGCGCACCAACCGCGCCTGGCAGTCGACCCTGCTCGTGGTGCGTCAGGAGGCGGTGGCCGTCGTGGAGGGGGTGCTCCGGGACGCGGTGGCGGCGGGCGAACTGAGCGAGGAGATCGACATCCCGCTCACGGCCGCGGCCCTGGTCGGCATGGTCCTGGTGGCCGCGCTCGACTGGCAGGCCTTCCAGAGCGAGCGCTCCCTCGACGACGTCCACGCGGCGCTGTCACGACTGCTCCACGGCCGCGTGGGCGGCCGCTGACACCACGCGGCGCCGCCGTGAGAAGCACGCCGGGCCGGCGCGGCTCAGTCCCCCCTGAACCGCGCCGGCCCGGCGCTTCCCCCGTACGTCCCCCGGGTACCCCCCGTACCCCGTCACGTCAGGGGAGCCGCGCCGGTTCCGCCGCCCCGTGCCGGCGGTACCGGCGCCGCGCCCCTTCCGTGGCCTCAACCATCCCTTCTCCGCAGGTGGGAACCCATCCGTGCGGGTACTCATCTAGCGATCTGAGTACGCGTACTCAGACATCCGCTCACGCCCTCAGCCCCGGGCCGCCGTCGCCGTTCGTGACATGCGACGTCCACTTCCGCTGACGGCCCGGTATCCGTCCCGGCGGGCATGCCTCGTGCGGCATGATCAGGTGCCCCATGTCGACGGGGCGCCGCCCGCACGATCAGTCGAGCCACGAGCCCACGCACAGGAGCCCGTATGCAGGTACTCCCCCTCGTCTTCACCAGCGGCTGGGCCAGTGGGATCAATGCCTACGCCGTGGTGCTGCTGCTCGGGATCTTCGGGGCGACCGGGCTCACCGACGACGTGCCGGAGGCGTTGCAGCGGCCCGATGTGCTGATCGTCGCCGGGGTGCTGTTCCTCTGCGAGGCGGTCGCGGACAAGATTCCGTACGTCGACTCCGTCTGGGACTCCGTGCACACGGTGATCCGGCCGATCGCCGGCGCGGTCGTGGGGGCGCTGCTCGCCGGCCAGAACGGTTCGCTGCCGGACCTCGCGGCGGGCGCCGTGGGCGGGTCGACGGCGTTGGTGAGTCATCTGGTGAAGGCCGGGACGCGGATGGCGGTGAACACCTCGCCCGAGCCGTTCAGCAACATCGCGCTGAGCACGGCGGAGGATCTGGGCGTCGCCGGGATCATAAGTTTCGCGATCTTCCATCCGGTCGCGGCGGCCGTGATCGCGGGCACGCTGCTCGTGCTCGGCGTCGTGATACTGGTCGTGCTGTGGCGCAGGATCCGCCGTTTCCGGCGGCGCAGGGCGCAGCGCCGGGAGGAGAAGCGGCTGGCCGCGGCCGGGGTGGTGCGGCCGCCGGAGTGAGGTGTCAGTGGCGGCGGATAAAGTCGCTGACATGGCACGGATTGTGGTGATCGGCGCCGGCGCGGGCGCCATGGCGGCTGCCGCCCGGCTGGCCGTGGCAGGCCACCGGGTGACGGTGTACGAGCGCGCGTCGACCTACGGCGGCGCCCTCGGGCGGTTCGAGCGGGACGGGTTCGTCTTCGACACCGGCCCAGCGCTGCTGCGGCTGCCCGCCGTCTACCGCGACCTGTTCGTGAAGACCGGCAAGGAGCCGCTGGAGAGTCTCGTGGAGCTCGCCCCGGTGGACCCGGCCTCGCGCCACCTCTTCGCCGACGGCAGCGAGGTATCGCTGCCCAATGCCTCGCGCGCCGGAGTGGTTTCCGCGCTGGACGAGGCCCTGGGCGGGGACGCGGGCGAGCGCTGGGGCGCGTTCCTCGGCCGGGCCAGGGAGACCTGGGACCGCACACGCCGGCCACTGCTCGAAGAGCCCCTGTGGCCCAACTGGCAGACCCTGGCCCGCGAGCCCTACCCCGCCCTGAAGCAGCGCCGCCTGCTGCGGTCGCCGCGCCGGGCCGTCACGCTCGGCGAGGTCGCCGCCCGGGAGCTGGGGGGCGGGCGGCTCGGCGCGCTCCTGGAGAGCTACGCGTTGGAGTACGGCCTGGCCCCGGGCACGGCCCCGGCCGCCGCGGCCGTGCTGCCCTACATGGAGCAGACCTTCGGCAGTTGGTACGTGCGCGGCGGCATGCGGGAGCTGGCGCGCGCGGTGTACGAGCGCTGTCTGGCGCGGAAGGTCGAGTTCGTCTTCGACGCCGAGGTGACGCTGGTGCGGGAGAAGGACGGCCGGGCCGCCGGGATCGAGCTGGCGGACGGCACGGTCGTGGAGGCGGACCAGGTGGTGTGCGGCGCGGACCCGCGCGGCCTCCAACGGATGCTGTTCGGCCGGGAGTTGTGGGCGCCGGACACGGTCGGCCCCGGCGCCGAGGCCCGGCCGAGCCGGTTCACGGTGCTGCTCGCGCTGCGCGGCGGGCGCCCCTCGGACACGGCGCACCGCACGGTGGTGCACGCGCCGGACGCCGCGGCCGAGGCCCGCGCGGCCTTCGCCGGCCCGCACACCGCGCCGCCCACGGTCACGGTCCTGCGCCCCGACGATCCGTCGGTGCGGCCCGACGACGATCACGAGGCGGTGACCCTGACGGCGACCGTCGCACCGCACGGCCCGGTCGACTGGACGGAGAAGGCGCTGACCGGGCGGTACGCGGACGAGCTGATCGGGGCCGCCGCACGGGCCGTGCCCGGTCTGCGGGAGCGCGTGCTGTGGCAGGAGGTCCGCACCCCGCTGCACGTGGCGCGGGCCACCGGCGCGGAGGGTGGCTCGGTGCCGGCGCCCTCGCTGGCCGGCGGGCAGGCCGCTTTCCTGCACCCCGCCAACACCACCGGCCTGCCGGGGCTTCATCTGGCGGGCGGCTGGGCCCACCCGGGCGGCGGGCTCGCCTACGCGGGAATGTCCGGCGCGCTGGTGGCCGGGCTGATCGTCGAGGGGGAGGACTTCCGGGGCTCGCAGTGAGCCCCGGGCGGCCCAACTGCCGTGCCCGCGCTCCAACTGCCGCGCGCACGGCCCAACTGCGGTGCGCGCCGGGCGCGGTGGGGGTGCTCGGGGCCGGGAGGCCCTGGTAAGTCCCTAGTAGCGGTAGTTCTGCTGCTCGGGCCGGTAGGGCGGCGGATCCGGGTGGGCCGGGTCGTACACGTGATGCGGCTGGTTCGGGTCGTACGGCTGCGGGGGTTGCTGGGCCTGCTGCTGCTCGTACGGGGCGTACGCCTGCTCACCGTCGCGCTGCTGCGGCACCCAGACGCCGCCCGGCGGGGTGTCCGTGCCGTACTGCGCGGTGAGCGGATCGGGGTAGGGCTGCGACTGCTGCCCGCCGAAGCTGTCGTAGTCGCTGTAGGTGCCGTATGCCTGGCCGCCGTTGCCGATGTACGGGTCGGAGTAGGCGGCGTACTGCTGCTGCCCGGCGCCGCTCTCGTCGTACTGCGGGGCGTAGGGATCGGCGTACGGGTCGGCATAGGGCTGCTGCGGGTCGAACGCGCCGTACTGGGGCTGGGCCTGCGTCTCGTTCTGCTGCTGCGGCGCCGGGTTGTAGATGCCGTACTGACCGGTCTCGTCGGGCATCGGCTGTGGCGAGTAGACCGAATCGCCGTGCGGCGCCCGGCCGTTGGAGCCGTCGGCGCCGTTGGGGTCGTCGGTCGCGTGGGGGTCGTCGGGCCCGGCACCGCCCTCGTACTGGAGGTCGGTGACTTCGAGGACCGGTTCGGCCGCGGGGGCCCCCTTGCGGGCCGCCCGGCGGCGGCGGCTCGCGCCCGGCCTGCCGCCCAGCGCCCAGCCGGTGGAGAAGCCGCGCCGGAAGGAGAGCGTCACGTACACCTGGCCGACGGCGAAGGCGATCGCGCCGACGATGATCACGAAGACCGACGACAGCATGACGCCGAGGACCACCCCGAGGAACCCGGTGAAGGCCAGCAGGCGCCAGCGCAGTCGCGCCTTGTACTGCAACAGCACTTCCCCGAGCAGCCACAGTGCGACGAACGCGAACGCGATGTAGAGGACCGTCCAGCCCATGTACGCCCCTCTTCTCCTGCCCCGGGTGCAGCTGTCCCCTGACCCGGGTACCGGTTTCCGGCTACGCCTGCTGGTGCAGACCGAGATTCTCGTAGATTTCGAGCGTCGCCGTGGAGTTGTTGAGGGTAATGAAGTGCAACCCGGGAACGCCATCGGCGAGCAGCCGTGAGCAGAACTCAGTGGCGAACTCGATGCCCATGGAGCGTACAGCGGCCGGATCGTCCTTGGCCGCCAGCATGCGGTCCCCGAGCTCCGCGGGGAAGACCGCGTTGCTGAGCTGGGGCAGCCGCTGCAACTGCTTCACGCTGGTCACGGGCATGACCTCGGGAATGATCGGGGTCTCGCAGCCGGCCGCCGCGACCCGGTCGCGCAGGCGCGCGTAGTTCGCGGGCTCGAAGAACATCTGCGTGATCGCGTAGTCGGCGCCCGCGCGGCACTTGTCCACGAAGTTACGGATGTCCGAGTCCCAGTCGACGGAGCGGGGATGCATCTCGGGGAAGGCGGCCACCCCGACGCAGAAGTCGCCGGACTCCCGGATGAGCGAGACCAGTTCGGCCGCGTACGTCACGCCCTGGGGGTGCGGGACCCACTCCCCCATCGGGTCGTCCTTCGGGTCGCCGCGCACCGCGAGGATGTTGCGGATTCCCGCGTCGGCGTACTGGCCCACCGCGTGGCGGAGTTCGGCGATCGAATGCCCGACGGCGGTGAGGTGGGCGACCGGGGTGAGGGTGGTGTCCTCGGTGATCTGCTGGGTGGCCTCGACGGTGCCGGTACGGGTGGTCCCGCCGGCGCCGTACGTCACGGAGACGAAGTCGGGGGCGACGGCCTCGACCCGGCGCAGCGCGTTCCAGAGGTTCCGTTCGCCCTTCTCGGTTTTGGGCGCGTAGAACTCGAAGGAGTACGTGGTCTCGCCGGTAGCGAGCATGTCGCGCACGGTGCGTGCGCGATCAGTCCTGGTGGAAGCGGTGCCAAGGGCCATACTTGCAGGTTAGCCAGGGGTGGTCGGTCCCCCAACAGAACGGGGGTAAATTGTCCACATTGTCGGACTTCTGTCCACTCCTCGGACACGACCCGCCCCGAGGCCGTCCTCGGGGGAGGCCGGGGGCCGGGGGCCGGCTCTAGCCGAGCCGCTCCCTGACCCGCTTGGCCAGGTCGGCGGCGGCCGCCGCCGGATCGGCGGCCTCGGTGATCGCCCGTACGACGACGACGCGGTCGGCGCCCGCGTCCAGGACCTCGTCCAGGTTGCCCGCGTCGATCCCGCCGATCGCGAACCAGGGCCGGCCGGTGCCGAGCGAGGCGGTGTACCGCACCAGGTCGAGGCCCGGGGCGTGGCGGCCCGGCTTGGTGGGGGTGGGCCAGCAGGGGCCCGTGCAGAAGTAGTCGACGCCCGGCTCGGCGGCGGCCGCGGCGGCCTCCGTATCGGCGTGCGTGGAGCGGCCGATCAGCACCTCCGCGCCCAGGATCGCCCGAGCGGCGGGCACCGGCAGGTCGCCCTGGCCCAGGTGCAGCACGTCGGCGCCGACGGCGTGGGCCACGTCGGCCCGGTCGTTCACCGAGAGCAGCTTGCCGTGCCTGCGGCAGGCGTCCGCGAAGACGGCCAGGTGGTCCAGCTCTTCGGCGGCCTCCATGCCCTTGTCCCGCAGCTGCACGATGTCCACGCCCGAGGACAGGACGGCGTCCAGGAACTCGGGCAGGTCGCCCTGACGCCTGCGCGCGTCGGTGCACAGATAGAGCCGGGCGTCGGCGAGCTGCTCGCGGGCGGTGGGCATGGCTGGGTCCCCCGTGGGTCTGCGTATGCGCGTTCGTTGGCGTTTTTCGTTTCGGCCTTGGGCCTGGCCTTGGGCCTTCGGTCTTCGGCCGCGCCGCGCGGTGTACGGGCCGGCAGGACCGGACCGTACACCGCGGCTGGTCGGCGCTTGACGGGTGGGCTCGCTCGGCTCAGAGAGCGAGCGCCTGGGCGCGGCGCTTCACCTCCGTGCCGCGGTTCTCACTGAGGGCCTGCGCGGGGGTGCCGGGCAGGCTCGGATCCGGAGTGAACAGCCACTCCAGCATTTCCTCGTCGGAGAAGCCGTCGTCCCGCAGGAGCGTCAGGGTTCCGGCGAGCCCCTTGACCACCTTGTCGGTGTCGATGAAGGCAGCCGGTACCTGCAGGGTCCTGTTCTCACCTCGGCGCACGGCGACGAGCTGGCCCTCCTTGACCAGCTGCCGTACGCGCGTCACCTCCACGTCCAGCATCTCCGCGATGTCGGGGAGGTGGAGCCAGGCGGGGACGAGAGCATCAATCTTTGCGTCAATCTCGGTCACGGGACAAGCGTGCCACCTCCGACTGACAGTCGGTACCGGGGTGACCTTTCAGGGGCTCCGCCCCCGAACCCCCCGGCCCCTCCCGCCGCGGACCGTGCGTGGTCGCTCGCGCGGTTCCCCGACCCCTGCCGGGGCCGACCTCGGCAGGGTGCCCGGCGGGCCCGCGCCACCGCTACCGCAGCACCGTCGACTTCAGTGGAACCGAAGGCTCCGCCACCCTCGACGCATCGACCAACGCGCCCGACTCGATCAGCTTGCGGCCCTGGGCCACGTCCCGGGGCCGCCCCACCGCCAGCACCGCCACCAGCGCACCGCCCCGGAGCCAGCACACGGACCAGGGCGTCATGGAGGGGTCGCCGCGGTGGATCAGTTGATCGGCGCCCGCGTGGTGGCCCGCGTACTGGACGAAGCGGCCGAACTGCTCGGACCAGAAGTACGGCACCGGGTCGTAGTCGGTGGGGTCCTCGCCCACGATGTCGGCGGCGACCGTACGCGGACCCTGGAGCGCGTTGTCCCAGTGGTGGACGAGCAGGCGTTCGCCGAAGCGGGCCGAGGGGAAGGACACGCAGTCGCCGACCGCGTACACATCGGGCAGCGAGGTGCGCAGGCGGGCGTCCGCGGTGATCGCGCCCTCGGGGCCGAGCGCGATGTCCGAGCCGGTCAGCCAGCCCGTCGAGGGGCGGGCGCCGATGCCGATGACCACCGCGTCCGCGGGCAGCGCGCGGCCGTCGGCGAGCCGCACCTCGCCGGGTACGACCGCCTCGACCCGCGCGCCGGTGAGGAGTTCCGCGCCGGACTCCGCGTACCAGTCGGCCATGGGCGCGGCGACCTGTGCGGGCAGCACCCCGGCCAGCGGGCGGTCGGCGGCCTCCACGACGGTGACCTCGCATCCCGCGTCGCGCGCGGCCGTCGCGAACTCCGCGCCGATCCATCCCGCGCCCACGACCACGATCCGGTGGCGCTGGTCGAGGACCGGGCGCAGCCGCCGCGCGTCGTCGAGGGTGCGCAGGAGGTGGACGCCGGGCACCCCCCGGCTGCCGGGCAGGGTGAGCGGTTCGGCGCCGGTGGCGATGACCAGGGTGTCGTACCCCACCTCGCCCGCCTCGGTCACCACCCGGTGCTCGGCGGGCCGCACCCCGGTGACTTCGAGACCCAGGCGCAGGTCCACGCCGAGCGCGTCGAAGTCGACCTCGAAGGCCGAGCTCTCGGCCTTGCCGAGCAGGACCGCCTTGGACAGCGGCGGCCGGTCGTAGGGCTGGTGGGGTTCGGCACCGATGAGGGTGATGGCTCCGGTGAAGCCCTGTTCGCGCAGGGCCACCGCGGTCTGCACGCCGGCCATGCCCGCGCCGACGACGACCACGTGCCGCGCTTCGGATTGCGTCTGCTGTTCGCTCACCCGATCACCATAAGCAGCTGACTATTCGTCAGGTAAGGGGCCGGACCCGCCCGCACACCCCGCCGGCCCCGCCCGCACACCCCGCCGGACCCGCCCGCACACCCCCCGGGCACCCGGACGCTCCCTTACTGCGCGCTGGAGGCTCGGGCTATGGTGGCAGGCGTAAAGCACTCGCGGGAGCCCGGACGCACCGGGCTGAGAGGGAGGCTGGGCGGCCTCCGACCGTACGAACCTGATCCGGGTCATGCCGGCGAAGGGAGGGGCTGGACGCCCATGCGTTCTTCACACAGCGGATCCGCGAACGGGTCCGACGTCCTCGTGGTCGGGGGCGGCATCATCGGCCTCGTCACCGCGTGGCGGGCCGCCCAGCGCGGCCTGGCGGTCGTGCTCGTGGACCCCGAGCCGGGCGGCGGGGCCGCCCAGGTCGCGGCCGGGATGCTCGCCGCCGTCACCGAACTCCACTACGGCGAGCAGACCCTGCTCGCGCTCAACGTCGAGTCCGCCCGCCGCTATCCGGCCTTCGCGGCCGAGCTGAGCGAGACCACCGGGCTCGACACCGGTTACCGCGCCTGTGGCACGCTCGCCGTGGCGCTCGACTCCGACGACCGCGCGCACCTGCGGGATCTGCACGCGCTCCAGGTCCGCTGCGGCCTGGAGTCGGAGTGGCTCTCCGGGCGCGAGTGCCGCCGTCTGGAGCCGATGCTCGCACCGGGTGTGCGCGGCGGCCTCCGGGTGGACGGGGACCATCAGGTCGACCCCCGGCGCCTGGCCAAGGCCCTGGTCGCCGCCTGCACGGGGGCCGGGGTGCGGTTCGCGCACGGCTGGGCCGAGCGGCTCTCGGTGGTGCGGGAGCGAGCGGCCGGGGTCGTCCTCGCGGACGGCGCCACGCTCGCCGCCGACCAGGTCGTGCTCGCGGCCGGAAGCCTCAGCGGCAGGCTCGACGGCGTACCGGAGGAACTCCTTCCGCCCGTACGGCCCGTGAAGGGCCAGGTGCTGCGGCTCACCGTGCCGCCCGCGTACGCACCCTTCCTGTCCCGGACCGTGCGGGCGGTGGTGCGGGGCAGCGACGTCTATCTCGTACCGCGCGAGAACGGTGAGCTGGTCGTCGGCGCCACCAGCGAGGAACTCGGCTGGGACACCACGGTCACCGCGGGCGGGGTCTATCAACTGCTGCGCGACGCGCACGAGTTGGTGCCCGGAATCACCGAGCTTCCGCTCACCGAGACCCGGGCGGGACTGCGCCCCGCATCGCCCGACAACGCGCCCCTGCTCGGCCCGACCGCGCTGCCCGGCCTGCTGCTCGCCACCGGGCACTACCGCAACGGCGTGCTGCTCACCGCGGTCACCGGCGATGTCATGGCGCACGTGCTGACCACCGGCGAACTGCCCGACGCGGCACGCCCGTTCACCCCCCGCCGCTTCACCTCCGCACCTCGGGAGCTGACGACCGCATGACCATCTCCGTCAACGGCGAGCCCCGCGCGCTCGCCTCCGGGACCACCCTCGACGCCCTCGTCACCGCCCTCACCCCGTCCCGCTCCGGTGTCGCCGCCGCCGTCAACGAGGCGGTCGTACCCCGCAGCGCCTGGCCGACGACCACGCTCGACGACGGCGACCGTGTCGAGGTCCTCACCGCCGTGCAGGGGGGCTGACCCATGGCCGACGACGCGCTGACCATCGCCGACACCACCTTCGCCTCCCGCCTGATCATGGGGACCGGCGGGGCGCCCAGTCTCGACGTCCTGGAACGGGCGCTCGCGGTGTCCGGCACCGAACTCACCACGGTCGCCATGCGCCGCCTCGACCCGACCGTGCGGGGCTCGGTCCTGTCCGTGCTCGACCGGCTCGGCATCCGCGTGCTGCCCAACACGGCCGGCTGCTTCACCGCGGGCGAGGCCGTACTCACCGCGCGCCTGGCCCGCGAGGCACTCGGCACCGCCTGGGTGAAGCTGGAGGTCGTGGCCGACGAACGCACCCTGCTGCCCGACCCGATCGAGCTGCTCGACGCCGCCGAGGTGCTGGTGGACGACGGGTTCACGGTGCTGCCGTACACCAATGACGACCCGGTCCTCGCCCGCAAACTGGAGGACGTCGGCTGCGCGGCGATCATGCCGCTCGGCTCGCCCATCGGCTCCGGGCTCGGCATCCGCAACCCGCACAACTTCGAGCTCATCGTGGACCGGGCGAACGTCCCGGTGATTCTCGACGCGGGCGCGGGCACCGCCTCCGACGTGGCGCTCGCCATGGAGCTCGGCTGCGCCGCGGTGATGCTGGCGTCGGCCGTCACCCGGGCCCAGGAGCCGGTCCTGATGGCGGAGGCGATGCGGCACGCGGTGGAGGCGGGACGCCTGGCGCGGCGTGCGGGGCGCATCCCGCGCCGCCACTTCGCGGAGGCCTCCTCCACGATGGCCGGGCGGGCCGCCCTCGACCCCGAGCGCCCGGCGTTCTCGCCCGACGGTCCCGCGTCGCGGCCGTAGCAGCCCGCCTTCCGGCCCGGTCCGCGTCACAGCTCGGCTTCAGTACGGCCCCCACCACGTACGCGGCGTGAAGGGGGCCGAGTGGCGCTCGTAAACTCTCCTCCGTGGATACGACCCTTCATGACCCCCTCGTCGGGCAGGTGCTCGACGGCCGCTACCGCGTCGACGCGCGCATCGCCGTCGGCGGTATGGCCACGGTCTACCGGGCCGTCGACACCCGCCTCGACCGTGTGCTCGCCCTCAAGGTGATGCACCCCGGCCTCGCCGCCGACGCCACGTTCGTGGAACGCTTCATCCGCGAGGCCAAGTCGGTCGCCCGGCTCGCGCACCCCAATGTGGTCGGCGTCTTCGACCAGGGCGCCCAGGACCAGTACGTCTATCTCGCGATGGAGTACGTCGCGGGCTGCACCCTGCGCGACGTGCTGCGCGAGCGCGGCGCGCTCCAGCCGCGCGCGGCGCTCGACATCCTGGAGCCGGTGCTCGCCGCGCTCGGCGCCGCCCACCGGGCCGGGTTCGTGCACCGGGACATGAAGCCCGAGAACGTCCTGATCGGCGACGACGGCCGGGTCAAGGTGGCCGACTTCGGCCTGGTCAGGGCCGTGGACTCGGTGACGAGCAGCACCGGCTCGGTCCTCGGTACGGTCTCCTACCTCGCCCCCGAGCAGATCGAGCACGGCACCGCCGACACCCGCGCCGACGTGTACGCGTGCGGCGTCGTCCTGTACGAGATGCTCACCGGCGCCAAGCCGCACGGCGGGGACACCCCCGCCCAGATCCTCTACGCCCACCTCCACGAGGGCATGCCCGCGCCGTCCGCGGCCGTGCCCGGCCTCGCCTTCGAGCTGGACGATCTGGTCGCCTCGGCGACCGCCCGCAACCCCGACGTCCGCCCGTACGACGCGGTGGCCCTGCTCGCCGAGACCCTCACGGCCCGCGCCGCCCTGGACGACGACCAGCTGGACGCCCTCCCGCCGGGCGCCCACGCCGTGGCGGCGGGGGCCGGCGCCGACGACCGTACGAGCGTCATCCCGCGGGCCGCGGCGACGCCGGTGACGCAGGTGACGCCGGCGGGCGTGCCGCTGCCCGCGGAGTCCGCCGGGCCGGATCCCGTCCACCGCACCAGCCGTCTGATCATGCCGCAGCGCGTCGAGGAGGGGCCGGAGCGGCGGCCGGTGCCGCGCGCGGCTCGCGGCCGGTTCGACAACCGGCGCGGGGTCGTCGCGCTGGTGACCGCGTTCCTGCTGATCCTCGGGGTCGGCGCGGGCGTCTGGTACATCAACTCCGGCCAGTTCACCCGGGTCCCCGCGCTCATCGGGCGGAGCGAGGACGCGGCGAAGAAGAAGCTGTCGGGCGCCGGGCTCGACCTCAAGAAGGTGGACCGGCAGTTCAGCGACACCGTCGAGCGGGGCCAGGTCATCTCGACCGACCCGGCGACCGGCGCCCGCATCCGCGGCAACGGCTCGGTGACGCTCGTCGTCTCGCGCGGCCCCGAGACGGCGCAGGTGCCCAAGCTCGACGGGATGCCGCTCGACCGGGCCAGGAGCGAGTTGCAGAAGGCGGGCTTCGCGCCCGGCGACACCACGAGCGAGTTCAGCGACGGCGTCGCGCAGGGCGCGGTGATCCGCACCGAGCCGGCGGCCGGCGTCAAGCGCCACACCGACACCGCGGTCGCGCTCGTCGTGAGCAAGGGCGCCCCGGTCGACATGCCGAATGTGGTGGGCGATCCGGTGGCCGACGCCACCGCCGCCCTCCAGGGCGCGGGTCTCAAGGTCACCGTCGCGCCCGACCAGGTCAACTCGGAGCAGGAGGCGGGCAAGGTGGCCGCACAGTCGGCGGCCGAGCACGCCCGGCTCACCAAGGGCGACACCGTCACGCTGACCGTGTCCAAGGGGCCCCGGATGGTCCCGGTCCCCACGGTGACCGGCCAGAAGGCGGACGACGCGCAGAAGGCCCTGGAGGCGGCCGGCTTCAAGGTGAAGGTCGACCGCAGCTTCCCGTTCCTCAGCGACGAGGTCTCCGGTCAGTCCGTCGCCGGCGGCAGCCAGGCCCCCGAGGGCTCCACCATCACGATCACCACCAAGGGACTGTAGTCACTCCATGCGCAACCCCATCGGCGGCCATGTGCCCGTGGCCGGCGGCCTCGCCACGGTCGGCCTCGCCTACGCGCGCGAGATCGGCGCCGAGACCGTGCAGGTCTTCGCCGCCAACCCGCGCGGCTGGGCCACCCCCACCGGGAACCCGGCCCAGGACGAGCGGTTCAGGGCCGAGTGCGCCGAGGCGTCGATCCCGGCGTACGTGCACGCTCCGTACCTGATCAACTTCGGTTCGCACACCGCGGCGACGGTGGAGAGGTCGGTGGAGTCGCTGCGGCACTCCCTGCGCAGGGGCCGGGAGATCGGGGCGCTCGGCGTGGTCGTGCACACCGGCTCGGCGACCGGCGGCCGGCCGCGCGCCGAGGCACTCGCGCAGGTCAGGTCGCATCTGCTGCCGCTGCTCGACGAACTGACCCACGACGACGACCCGTTCCTGCTCCTGGAGTCGACCGCGGGCCAGGGGTCCTCGCTGTGCTCGCGCACCTGGGACTTCGGCCCGTACTTCGAGGCCCTGGACGCGCATCCGATGCTGGGCGTCTGCCTGGACACCTGCCACATCTACGCGGCCGGGCACGACCTGGCCGGTCCCGGCGGGATGAAGCAGACCCTGGACCTGCTCGTGGACACCGTCGGCGAGGGACGGCTGAAACTGATCCACGCCAACGACTCCAAGGACGTGGCCGGCGCACACAAGGACCGTCACGAGAACATCGGCTCGGGACACATCGGCGAGGAGCCGTTCCGCGAGCTGCTCGGGCACCCGGCGACCGCGGGCGTGCCGCTGGTCATCGAGACGCCGGGCGGCAAGGAGGGCCACGCGAACGACGTGGCCCGGCTGAAGTCCCTGCGGGCCTGAGGACCTGCCCGGCGGATCCTGTCGGCACCCGGGGTTCTTCGGCGGGCCGCGCTCAGAGCTCGGGGCCGTCCCCGGGCTCCTCCTGGTAGGAGTAGCGCTGCTCGCGCCAGGGGTCGCCGACGTTGTGGTAGCCGCGCTCCTCCCAGAAGCCCCGGCGGTCGGCCGTCATGTACTCGATGCCGCGGACCCACTTGGGGCCCTTCCAGGCGTAGAGGTGCGGCACGACCAGGCGCAGCGGGAAGCCGTGCTCGGCGGTGAGCAGTTCGCCGCCGTTGTGGGTGGCGAAGACCGTGCGGTCGGAGAGGAAGTCGGCGAGGCGCAGATTGGAGCTGAAGCCGTACTCGGCCCAGACCATCACGTGGGTGACATCGGGTGCGGGCGGCGCGAGTTCGGCGATCGTGCGGGCGCTCACCCCGCCCCATTCGGCCCCGAGCATCGAGAACTTGGTGACGCAGTGCAGGTCGGCGACCACGGTCTCGAAGGGCAGCGCCGAGAACTCCTCGTGGTTCCAGCAGCGCTTGTCGCCGTCGGCGGTGGCCCCGAAGACCCGGAACTCCCAGCGCTCCGGCTTGAACTTGGGCACCGGCCCGTAGTGGGTGACCGGCCAGCCGCGCTGGAGCCGCTGGCCCGGCGGAAGCTCCGTCTGCGCTGCTCCCTGCCGCTCCCGGCTCTCCGGCTGACCCATGACTCCATGGTGACAGACCCCGGAGGGTGGTGATGACCAGGGACATCCCGATTCGGGCAACTCCTACTAAGCATGCACTTACTGGACGGTCCCGAATCACGGTGCAAGGATGCGCGAAACCTGCCCAGTTACCGCTTGGAAGGAGCCTCTGCGATGCAGGGCGACCCCGAGGTCATCGAATTCCTGAATGAGCAGCTGAGTGCCGAGCTGACGGCGATCAACCAGTACTGGCTGCACAGCGCGATGCAGGCCAACTTCGGCTGGACGAAGCTGGCCAAGTACACGCGTCACGAGTCGATCGACGAGATGAAGCATGCGGAGGTGCTGACCGACCGGATCCTGTTCCTGGACGGTCTGCCCAATTTCCAGCGGCTCTTCCATGTGCGCATCGGGCAGACGGTCACCGAGATGTTCCAGGCGGACCGGCAGGTCGAGGTCGAGGCGATCGACCGCCTCAAGCGCGGGATCGAGGTGATGCGGGGCAAGGGCGACATCACGTCCGCGAACATCTTCGAGTCGATCCTGGCCGACGAGGAGCACCACATCGACTACCTCGACACCCAGCTGGAGCTCGTCGAGAAGCTCGGCGAGGCGCTCTACATCGCGCAGCTCATCGAGCAGCCGGAGAGCTAGCGGGAGAGCCGGCGTTCAGGCCTGCGGGCTCGCGGGGCGGCGAGCGTCAGGCCGCGTCGTCGAGGGCGGGAGCGAATGGCGCCGTCACGGCTTCCGTCGTGACGGCGGTGAGCGCGGGAACGCCCTGGTCCACCAGCTCGCGCCGGGGGCAGGCGCCGCGTCCGAGCAGGGCCTGGATGCGGCGCACGCACGAACCGCAGTCGGTGCCGGCCTTGCAGGCCGAAGCTATCTGACGGGGGGTGCAGGCACCGCCGTCCGCGTGCTTCTTGACCTGCTCCTCGGTGACACCGAAGCAGTTGCATACGTACACGCGGTTCACCTCCCGTGGGCGCTCGGCGCGGGATCGTCATGGAAAGCCCGTCCCGATGACTCGGTGAGGCTAACCTAACCTTACCTGCCGCCCCGGGTGCGCAAAAGACCGGATACGCCAGTGGGGCGCGGATCACATGGATCCGCGCCCCACTGCCGCTGCGTACGGGAATTTACTGATCGCGGTACATCTCGGCGACCAGGAACGCCAGGTCGAGGGACTGGCTGCGGTTCAGGCGCGGGTCGCAGGCCGTCTCGTAGCGCTGGTGCAGGTCGTCGACGAAGATCTCGTCGCCGCCGCCCACGCACTCGGTGACGTCGTCACCGGTGAGCTCGACGTGGATGCCGCCCGGGTGGGTGCCCAGCGCCTTGTGGACCTCGAAGAAGCCCTTGACCTCGTCCAGGACGTCGTCGAAGCGGCGCGTCTTGTGGCCGGAGGCCGCCTCGAAGGTGTTGCCGTGCATCGGGTCGGTGACCCAGGCGACGACCGCGCCGGAGGCGGTGACCTTCTCGACGAGCTCGGGCAGCTTGTCGCGGACCTTGTCGGCGCCCATGCGGACGACGAAGGTCAGCCGGCCCGGCTCGCGGTCCGGGTCGAGACGGTCCACGTAGGTGAGCGCCTCGTCGACGGAGGTCGTCGGGCCGAGCTTGATGCCGATCGGGTTGCGGATCCGGGAGGCGAACTCGATGTGCCCGCCGTCGAGCTGCCGGGTGCGCTCACCGATCCAGACCATGTGGGCCGAGGTGTCGTACAGGTGCCCGGTGCGCGAGTCGGTGCGGGTGAGCGCCGACTCGTAGTCGAGCAGCAGGGCCTCGTGGGAGGCGTAGAACTCGACTGCCTTGAACTCGGCCGGGTCGGTGCCGCAGGCCTTCATGAAGTTCAGCGCGTTGTCGATCTCGCGGGCGAGCTGCTCGTAGCGCTGGCCGGACGGCGAGGACTTCACGAAGTCCTGGTTCCAGGCGTGCACCTGGCGCAGGTCGGCGTAGCCACCGGTGGTGAAGGCGCGCACCAGGTTCAGCGTCGAGGCGGACGCGTGGTACATCCGCTTCAGGCGCTCGGGGTCGGGCACGCGGTCCTTCTCCGTGAAGGCGAAGCCGTTCACGGAGTCGCCGCGGTAGGTCGGCAGGGTCACGCCGTCGCGGGTCTCGGTGCCCTTGGAGCGGGGCTTGGAGTACTGGCCGGCGATGCGGCCGACCTTCACCACGGGCACGGAGGCCGCGTAGGTGAGGACGGCGCTCATCTGCAGGAGCGTCTTGAGCTTGGCCCGGATCTGCTCGGCCGACACGGCATCGAAGGCCTCGGCGCAGTCGCCGCCCTGGAGGAGGAACGCCTCGCCCTGGGCGACGGCTCCCAGACGGGCACGCAGCTGGTCGCACTCGCCGGCGAAGACGAGCGGCGGATACGATTCGAGGTCCGCGATCACATCGCGCAGAGCCTCGGCATCGGGGTACTCGGGCTGCTGCGCCGCGGGAAGGTCACGCCAGGTGTTTACGTTCACGGTCACCGCACCCACATTACGTGGTCGGCAAAGCCGTCCATTCCCACGACCGCCAAATGAGACACCCGGGCACGCGGCCATGACCGTAAGGGCAGGCATGCGGTCCGGAAGGTCCCGATCGTGACCGACCATGATCATCCCCTGTTACTGTCACGCCAGTTACCGAATGTGGGACAAACGTGACCAGGGGTGGGTGTGAGCCGAAGCGTGACCGGCGGACAGCGGAAACACACGAAGGCGAAGCTGGTGGGGTCGGCGGTGGCCGGGGCACTGGCGCTCACCGCGCTCGGCCCGCAGGCGCTCGCGGCGCCGCTCGGCGCCGGCGGACAGACCCGGGCAAGCACGGCCCTCCAGGCCCAATTCGCCGGTGCCGCACGGGAGTTCAAGGTTCCCCAGAGCGTCCTCATGGCGGTCTCCTACCGTCAGACGCTCTGGGAGGACCACGACGGAAGGCCCAGCACGTCGGGCGCGTACAACGTCATGGGCCTGACCCGGGTGCTGCCCGGCGATGTCGAGCAGCCCAGCGCCCAGGACCGGCTCGCGCACCTCGATCTGAGCGGCGACCCGGCCGTCATGAAGCGGTTCGACGCCAAGAAGGCGCCGGCCGCCGAGCCCGCCGTCGACACCACGGCGCCCGGCCTGCACACCCTGGACGAGGCAGCGCGACTCATCGGCGAGCCCGTGGACGCGGTGCGTACCGACGCCGGCCGGAGCATCCGGGCGGGCGCGGCCCTGCTCGCCCACTACCAGCGCGCGGCGACCGGCTCGCTGCCCGCCGACCCGGGCGCCTGGTACCCGGCGGTGGCCCGCTACAGCCAGGCCCCCGACGCCAAGGGCGCCGACGCCTTCGCGGAGCGCGTCTTCGCCTCGGTGCGCTCGGGCGAGAGCCGGGTCACCACGGACGGCCAGGCCCTCGCCCTGCCCGCCGACCCCGGCGTCAGGCCGGCGGGCCCGGCGAAGAAGGCCCTGGCTGCCGACCCGGCCGCTCCGGCCCCCGAGTGCCCGGCCGGGCTCAACTGCGACTACCGGCCGGCCGACCCGAACAACTACAACGTGGCGACCCGGCCGGACAACGGATACGACATCCGGCAGATCGTGATCCACGACACCGAGGGCTCCTACGACGGCTCCATCAAGACCTTCCAGGACCCGAGGAGTTCGGCCAGCACGCACTACATCGTCAAGGACGACGGCAGCCTGGTCACCCAGGTGGTGGCGACGAAGGACGAGTCGTACCACGCGGGCAACAAGTCGGTGAACATGCACGCCCTCGGCATCGAGCACGTGGGCTTCGCCATGAAGCAGGGCAGCTGGTACGGAGAGCCGCTCTACGACGCGTCCGCGACGCTGGTGAAATACCTGGCCGGCCGGTTCTCCATCCCGCTCGACCGCGAGCACGTCCTCGGCCACGACGAGGTGCCGGGCCCGCTGGACGGCTATGTGGCAGGGCAGCACTGGGACCCCGGCCCGTTCTGGGACTGGAACCACTACATGTCCCTGCTCGGCGCCGACGACTGCGCCGCCCCCCGGATGCCCGCGGCCGGCCAGGTCGTCAAGGTCGTGCCGCCGTTCACCCCGCGCACCACGACGTACTACGACCCGGCCACCAAGGTCCGCACCACCTTCGACGAGCCCGTCAACTTCGGCTACCTGTACGCCGCACCGTCCACCGACGCCGCCCCGCTGAGCGACCCCTACCTGGGCGAGCAGGTCGCGACCGAGGGCCCGAACTGGGGCAACAAGGTCGTCGCGGGCGGCCGGTACGTCGTCGCGGACCGGCAGGGCGACTGGACGGCGATCTGGTACGGCGGGCAGAAGGCCTGGTTCCACAACCCAGGAGGCCGCTACACCTCGGCCGTCGCGCGCTCGGCGGCCCCGGTCGTCCTGAAGGCCAAGGGCGACGCCCCGGTGCAGGTCTACGGCCGCGCCTACCCCGAGGACGCGGCGTACGCGGGCACCGGGGTGCCGGTGCAGGGCAGCAACTCCGCCTCCCTGACGAAGTACGCCCTCCCGGCCGGGCAGGCCTACGTGGCCGCCGGTGACGCGGTCGCGGGCGACTACTACTACGGCGGCACCACGCTCGGCACCCTGGTCAAGGGCGCCCAGACCTTCTACCCGGTCCGGTACAACCACCGGATCGCCTGGGTGCGGGCGAGCGACGTCCAGGCGGTCACGCCCGGGACCCGCTAGAGATCCGACGGCACCGCCCGGCGGCGGTGCCGTCGGATCGTCGGGTAGAGTGCCCGCCATGTTCGCGCACTCGATCCAGAACTGGTGGTGGACCGCTCATCCGGCGGCCCGCTGATCTCTGCGCGTACACACAGACTCGCGAAGGCCGCCCCGAGGGGCGGCCTTCGGTGTTTCCCGGGCCGTTCCTCCCGCTCCCCACCGGAAGGAACCACCCGTCCCATGCTCATCGAGAGACTGCTGGACGAGGACTGCCCGCCGTTCGCGCTGCTGCGCAGGCGCACTCCGGGCCGTGACCACGACACCGTCGAGCTGCTGATCGGCGAGGTCCACGAGGCCGAGCACCTGGCCGACCTGCCCGTCGGGGAACTCCCCGCTCTCGCCCTGGTGCCGTTCCGGCAGATCAGGGAGCGCGGCTTCGACGTCCGCGACGACGGGACGCCGCTCTCGGTGCTCGTCGCGGCCGAGGCGCACGAGCTGCCGCTCGCCAAGGTGCTCGCGGAGCTGCCCACGCACGAGGTACGGGTCGAGGACGGCGCTTTCGACGTCGGCGACGAGGAGTACGCGGGCATCGTGCGGCGGGTGATCGACGACGAGATCGGCCGCGGCGAAGGCGCCAATTTCGTCATCCGCCGCACGTTCAGGGGCGAGATCCCCGGCTTCGGGCGGGCCGACGCGCTGGCCCTGTTCCGCCGCCTGCTGGAGGGCGAGCGGGGCGCGTACTGGACGTATGTGGTGCACACCGGAAACAGCAAGGGGCCCGGAGGGCCTTCCTCGGAAGGGCGGCGGCGGGCGACGGGCGGGCGCACACTCATCGGGGCCAGCCCCGAGGTGCACGTGCGGATGTCCGGCGGCACCGTCGTCATGAACCCGATCAGCGGGACCTATCGCTATCCGGCCGGCGGGCCCACTCCCGAGGACCTGCTGGCCTTCCTCGCCGACCGCAAGGAGACCGACGAGCTCTCCATGGTCGTCGACGAGGAACTCAAGATGATGTGCACGGTGGGTGACATGGGCGGCGTCGTGATCGGCCCGCGCCTGAAGGAGATGGCTCATCTCGCGCACACCGAGTACGAGTTGAGGGGCCGCTCCTCGCTGGATGTGCGCGAGGTGCTCAGGGAGACGATGTTCGCGGCGACCGTCACCGGCTCCCCGGTGCAGAACGCGTGCCGGGTCATCGAGCGCCACGAGCCCGGTGGACGCGGCTACTACGCGGGCGCGCTCGCGCTGCTCGGCCTGGACGCGGGCGGCGCCCAGACGCTCGACTCGCCCATCCTGATCCGCACCGCCCACATCTCCCCCGGGGGACGGCTGGAGGTCCCGGTCGGCGCGACCCTCGTCCGGCACTCGGACCCGGCGGGCGAGGTCGCCGAGACCCACGCCAAGGCCGCCGGGGTGCTGGCCGCGCTCGGAGTGCGCCCCGCCCGCCCGGCCGCCGAGTCGGTACGCCCCCGCCTCGCCGACGATCCCCGGGTGCGGGCCGCCCTGGACGCCCGGCGGGCCGGCCTCGCGCCGTTCTGGCTGCGGATGCGGGACCGCCCCGCGGAGCCGAGCGGCTCGGCGCTCGTGGTGGACGGCGAGGACACCTTCACGGCGATGCTCGCGCACGTGCTGCGCTCGGCGGGCCTGGACGTGTCGGTGCTCCGCTACGACGCCCCCGGACTGCGCGGGCGGGCCCTCGCGCATGAGGGCCCGGTGATCCTGGGGCCGGGTCCGGGCAACCCCGTGGACGCGGCCGACCCGAAGATGCGCCTGCTTCGCCCGCTCACGGCGGAGCTGCTGCGCTCGCACCGGCACGGGTTGCTCGGGGTGTGCCTGGGCCACGAGCTGATCGCGGCGGAACTCGGCCTGCCGATCGTCCGCAAGCGGGAGCCCCACCAGGGCGCGCAGGTGCGGATCGATGTGTTCGGCCGCGAGGAGACCGTGGGCTTCTACAACAGCTTCGCGGCGCGCTGCGCGCAGGCGCCCGCGGGGGTCGAGGTGTCGCTGGACCCGGTGACCAGGGAGGTGCACGCGCTGCGCGGCGCCGGCTACGCGGGCATCCAGTTCCACCCGGAGTCGGTGCTGACGCTGCGCGGCCCGGAGATCGTCAGGGAGCTGCTCGCGGGGGTGGCGGCGGTCCGCTGAGGCCGCGCCGCCCGGCTCACGGAGCGGCCGGTACCAGGATGTTCTCGGTGTGGCGGCCTTCCGCGTAGGCCGCCACGTTCTCCACGGTCGCCGCGACGATCTGGCTCACCGCGTCCACGGTGTAGTACGCCTGGTGCGAGGTGACCACCACGTTCGGGAAGGTCACCAGGCGGGCCAGGGTGTCGTCCTCGACCGCGTCGAGGGACCGGTCGTGGAAGAACAGCCCGGCCTCGGCCTCGTACACGTCGAGCCCGACGCCGGCGAAGCGGCCCCTGCGCAGCTCGTCGACCAGCGCATCGGTGTCGATCAGGCCGCCCCTGCTGGAGTTGACGAGGATCGCCTCGTCCTTCATCGCGACGAGCTCCGCGCGGCCGATGATGTGGTGCGTCGAGGGCAGCAGCGGCACGTGCAGGCTGATCACGTCGGCGGCGGCGAGGAGGTCGTCCTTGTCGACGTACGTCATGCCGAGCTCCACGCAGGCCGGGTTCTGCGCCACGTCCCAGCCGAGCAGGTTCATGCCGAAGCCGTGGGCGATCCGGGTGAAGGCCTCGCCGATCTTGCCGGTGCCGAGCACGCCGACGGTGCGCCCCCGCAGGTCGCGGCCGAGCAGTCCGTCGAGGCGGAAGTCGAAGTCGCGGGTGCGGTTGGACGCCCGCACGATGCGGCGGTTGACGGCCATCGCCAGGGTCCAGGCGAATTCGGCGACGGAGTACGGGGAGTAGGAGGAGACCCGGGCGATGGTGAGGCCGAGGCGCTCGGCCACGTCCAGGTCGATGTTGTTGAAGCCGGTGGAGCGCTGGGCGATCAGCTGGGTGCCGCCGACGGCGAGGCTCTGCAGGACCCGGGCGCCGAGGTCGGCGTTGACGCTGGTGGAGATCGCCTCGTAGCCGGCGGCGATCGGCGCCGTGTCCTCGGTGAGGAAGACATCGAGACAGCGCACCTGGTGGCGGCCCGCGAAGGCCCGCTCGATCAGCGGCTTCTCGTCGGCCTGCACGCCGAATGCCAGGATCTCCACGATGCTCCCTTGGGGGCACTCCCGGGCGTTTCGCCGGGCATGAGGGCTATGGGCCGGATATCGCGAATATACGGCCCACAGCCCCGCCCTGCCCGGCCGGGACGGTCCGGGTCAGCCGAAGAAGACCCCTACCTCGGCGTAGAGCGCGGGGTCCACCGTCTTCAGCTTGGCGGTCGCCTCGGCGATCGGCACCCGCACGATGTCGGTGCCGCGCAGCGCCACCATCTTGCCGAAGTCGCCGTCGCGCACCGCCTCGATGGCGTGCAGCCCGAAGCGGGTCGCGAGCCACCGGTCGAACGCGCTCGGGGTGCCGCCGCGCTGCACGTGGCCCAGGACGGTGGTCCTCGCCTCCTTGCCGGTGCGCTTCTCGATCTCCTTGGCCAGCCATTCGCCGACGCCCGACAGGCGCACGTGCCCGAAGGAGTCGAGCGTGCCGTCCTTGAGCACCATCTCGCCGTCCTTGGGCATGGCGCCCTCGGCGATGCAGACGATCGGGGCGTAGGAGGCCTTGAAGCGTGAGGTGACCCAGCCGCAGACCTGGTCGACGTCGAAGCGCTGCTCGGGAATGAGGATGACGTTGGCGCCGCCGGCCAGGCCCGAGTGCAGGGCGATCCATCCGGCGTGCCGGCCCATGACCTCGACGACCAGGACCCGCATGTGCGACTCGGCCGTGGTGTGCAGCCGGTCGATCGCCTCGGTCGCGATGCCGACGGCGGTGTCGAAGCCGAAGGTGTAGTCGGTGGCGGACAGGTCGTTGTCGATCGTCTTGGGCACGCCGACGCACTTGATGCCGTACTCGTCACTGAGGCGGGCCGCGACACCGAGGGTGTCCTCGCCGCCGATCGCGACCACGGCGTCGATCTCGTACTTGGCGAGGTTCTCCTTGATACGGCGGACGCCGTTCTCCGCCTTCAGGGGGTTGGTGCGCGAGGAGCCGAGGATGGTGCCGCCGCGCGGCAGGATGCCGCGCACCGCCGGGATGTCCAACGGGACGGTGGCGCCCTCCAGTGGGCCGCGCCAGCCGTCCTTGAACCCGGTGAACTCGTATCCGTACTCCTGCACACCCTTGCGGACGATGCCCCGGATGACCGCGTTGAGCCCGGGGCAGTCGCCGCCTCCGGTCAGTACTCCGACCCGCATGGAATGGTCCCTTCACCTGGGAGTGACGTACGCGGTCCACGCTAGTGGTGACGTACGTCACTCCGGGATGGGGTGAAAGGTCAATTCATGGGACAAGAAAGGGAGTTGATGACCCGTCGTTCACCCTCACGAGGGATGGCGCTCGCGGGGGGGGCGGCGCTCACGAGGCCGGCGCTCACGAGGCGCGAGCCTCAGCCGTCGCCGACGCTGTCGAGGCCGCGCTCTATCGCGTAGCGCACGAGCTCCACCCTGTTGTGCAGCTGGAGCTTGCCCAGGGTGTTCTGGACGTGGTTCTGCACGGTGCGGTGCGAGATCACCAGGCGTTCGGCGATCTGCTTGTAGCTCAGGCCCTTGGCGACCAGGCGCAGCACCTCGGTCTCGCGCTCGGTGAGCCGGGGGGCCTTGGGCTCGTCGGCGGTGGCGGGCGCCGGGTCGCTCGCGAGCCTGCGGTACTCGCCGAGGACGAGACCGGCGAGGCCCGGTGTGAACACCGGGTCGCCGACGGCCGTACGGCGCACCGCGTCGGTCAGCTCCTCGGTGCTCGCCGACTTCAGGAGGTAGCCGAGCGCGCCCGACTTCACCGCCTCCAGGACATCGGCGTGCTCGCCCGACGCGGAGAGGACCAGCACCCTCAACGCCGGGTTGGCCGCGACCAGTTCCTTGCAGACCTGCGCGCCGGGCATCCCCGGCAGGTTGAGGTCGAGGACCAGGACGTCGGGCGCCACGGCCTGGGCCCTGCGCACCGCCTGCGGTCCGTCGCCGGCCGTGGCGACCACGTCGAAGCCGGCGGCGGCCAGGTCGCGGGCGACCGCGTCGCGCCACATCGGGTGGTCGTCGACCACCATCACCCGCACCGTCGCGTCCGCCCGCCCGCTCTGCTGCTCCGTCATCCGTGCCGTCCTGCCTTCCCCCGTGGGACCTTCAGTTCAACTTCCGTGCCCTGGCCCGGTACGGAGATCAGCTCCGCCGTGCCGCCCAGGTCGCGCAGCCTGCCACGGATCGAGAGGGCGACGCCCATGCGCCCCTCCCCCTCGGCCTTCTCCAGCCGGCCCGCCGGGATTCCGGGCCCGTCGTCCCGTACCGTCACGACCACTTCGTCCCCCCAGTCCTCGACCAGGATCCAGGCCTGGGCGGACTCCCCCGCGTGCATACGGACATTGTCCAGGGCGGCACTGACAGCGGCCGCCAGCTCCCGTGCGGCTGCGGGTGCGAGCAGCACCGGGGCGCCGGGTTCCGCGAAGGAGACCTTCGCCCCGGCGTGCCGGGCGAGCAGCGAGCGCAGGTCGACGGCGCCCGGGGCGCCCGGTTCGTCGTCGACCTCCACCACCCGCACGACGGCGCCGTTCGCCACGTCCTCGGAGGCCCGGCTCGTCGGCACCAGGCCACTGGAGACGAGGGTGCGCAGGGCGACCTCCTGCTCGCCCGCCAGCCGGCCGAGCTCGGCCGCCTCCCCGCCGAGCGCACTGGCGCGGCGCTGCACCATGGCGAGCACCTGGAGCACGCTGTCGTGGATGTCGCGGGCCAGACGCTCGCGTTCGCGGGTGGCCGCCTCGATCTCCAGGGCTCGGGCGAGCGTGGCCTCACTGGCCCGAGCCACCTCCACGATGTAACCGATCGCGATGGAGGCGATCCACACGAGGAGCACGTTGTGGAAGGTGTCCCGGGTGGGGTGGGCGCGCTCGACGATGTTGGCCACGGCCACGAGGGAGGAGGCGAACGCGGCCCAGCGCCAGCCTCCCTTGATCCCGTACGCGAGCACCGCCCCGGCCGTCGCTATCGTCGGCAGCGTCGGGCCGTCGATGTGCTGGGCGTCCATGTCGGCGAGCGGGGTCAGCAGGATGCCGGTCATCACCACGGCGAGGTCGAGGGCGAGGAAGGGCTTGGTGCAGGCGGCCGCGTTGGCCACCCGGGGCAGGGTCGCGAAGTTCCACACCGTGAGCACGGCCAGGTACCCGATGCCGACCCAGGGCCGTTCGAACTTCTCGTATCCGTTGGCGAAGAGCGCGAGGGCGTAGAGGGTGGTGAGCACCCGGTAGCCGGTCAGGGCACGCCACAGCGGCAGTTCCACCGACATCCGTACGACTCGTTCGCGCTTCGCCATTTCCCACCCCTGGACGCCACCGACACACACCCCGCACACGGCCCCCCGGCCGGGCGCGGCTAGTCGCCGGGCCGCTCCGCACGCTTGGCCTGCTCGATCTCGCGCGCCTTCTCCGCCCGCTCGGCGGCCTTCTGCTCGTCCGCGACCCGCTTGGCCTCGTCGGCGATCTGCCGCTTGGCGGCGGTCGCGTAGATGTCGACGTACTCCTGGCCGGAGAGCTTCATGATCTCGTACATGACCTCGTCGGTCACCGAGCGCAGGATGAAGCGGTCGCCCTCCATGCCCTGGTAGCGGCCGAAGTCGAGCGGCTTGCCGATCCGGATGCCGGGGCGCATCAGCTTGGGGACGACCTTGCCGGGCGGCTGGATCTTCTCGGTGTCGATCATGGCGACCGGGATGACCGGGGCACCGGTGGCCAGGGCGACCCGGGCGAGACCGCCCGGCTTGCCGCGGTAGAGGCGGCCGTCGGGCGAGCGGGTGCCCTCCGGGTAGATACCGAAGAGCCCGCCGCCCTTGATGACGTCGATGCCGGCGTTGATCGCGGCCTCGCCGGCCCCGCGCGCGCCCGAGCGGTCCACCGGGAGCTGGCCGACGCCCTTGAAGAACGCGGCCGTCAACTTGCCCTTCACACCGGGCGAGGTGAAGTACTCGGCCTTGGCGATGAAGGTCACCTTGCGGTCGAGGACGGCGGGCAGGAAGAAGGAGTCCGAGAACGAGAGGTGATTGCTCGCGAGGATCGCCGGTCCCTCGGCGGGGATGTTCTCCAGGCCCTCCACCCACGGCCTGAAGGCGAGCTTCAGCGAGCCGCCGATGGAGAACTTCATAGCGCCGTAGATCAACTCGGATGCCTTCCTGTGCTTGTCGAACAGACCTTAACCCGTGCGGGAGCCGCCCTCCCGCGCGACGGCTCTGGTCGGTGTCGGTCCGGTCGCGTACCGTGAAGTACGACTCCCTCGCACAACCCCCCGCCCCCGCTCATGAACAGGAGACCCCTGGTGCCGGTCCTCCCTGGAGCCGAGCCGTTCCGCCACGAGGGCGGAGAGGTCGGCGTCCTCCTCTGTCACGGTTTCACCGGTTCCCCGCAGTCGCTGCGCCCCTGGGCGGAGTACCTCGCGGAGCGCGGCCTCACGGTCTCGCTGCCGCTCCTGCCCGGACACGGCACCCGCTGGCAGGACATGCAGCTCACGGGCTGGCAGGACTGGTACGCGGAGGTGGACCGCGCCCTGCGCGAGCTCCTTGAGCGCTGCTCCCACGTCTTCGTCTTCGGGCTGTCCATGGGCGGCGCCCTGGCGCTGCGCCTGGCCGCGCGGCACGGCGACACGGTGAGCGGCCTGGTGCTGGTCAACCCGGGCAACAAGGTGCACGGCGTGGCCGCCCGTGCGCTGCCGGTGGTCCGCCACTTCGTTCCGTCCACGAAGGGCATCGCGAGCGACATCGCCAAGGAGGGCTCCGAGGAGATCGGCTACGAGCGCGTGCCGCTGCACGCGGCGCACTCGCTGCGCACCTTCTTCAAGATGGTCGACGGCGAACTGCCGCAGGTGACCCAGCCGTTGGTGGTCCTGCACAGCCCGCAGGACCATGTGGTGCCGCCCGTCGACTCGGCACGGATCCTCAGCCGGGTGTCGTCCACGGACGTCGAGGAGATCCTGCTGGAACAGAGCTACCACGTCGCGACGTTGGACCACGACGCGGAGCGGATCTTCGAGGAGAGCTACTCGTTCATCGGCCGCCTCGCTCCTGGGGTCAAAGAGAAGGGGAGCACGACCGGTGGCTGAGCACGACGCGGACCGCGAGCCGCAGCCGATCGACGAAGAGGCTGCCTGGGCGGCGATCGTGGCGGGATACGGCGAGGAGCCGTCCGACCCGCCGGGCACCAGACCGTTCCGACCGGTGGAGGACCTCGTCCTGATCGAGGACGAGCCGGACACGGCGGAGAGCGACGGGGCCGACGGGGCCGACGGAGAGGACCGTGAGGACGGCGGCGGGCCCGGACGCGCGGCGGCGGCCGGTCCCGAGGCACCCGACAAGGGCCTCGACAAGCCGGCGCTCGGCAGCTCGGTGGTGTTCGCCCCCGGCGTGCGCGGCCCGCGCGACTTCCGGCCCGCCGAGCCCCTCGACCACGACGTGGACGGCTCGGACGGCTCGGACGAGGGCCACTTCGTACCGCCGGAGCCGCCGCCGCTGCCCGAGGCCGACGTCACGGCCAAGTTCGCCTGGCTCGGCGTGGTCGGGGGCCCGCTGCTGCTCCTCCTCGCCGCGGTCTTCGGCTGGGACATGACGTGGTGGCTCACGACGTTGGGGGTGGGCGGGTTTCTCGGGGGGATCGCCACGTTGTTCGCTCGGATGCAGCCGGATGAGGACGACGATGATCCTGGGCGGGGCGCGGTCGTCTGAGCGGGTTCGCTCCGCGGGGGGTTCGTTTCGTCTGCGGGCCCATCGCGCCTGCTCACGCCCCCAATCCCGCCTCAGCGTACGAACCGCGCCCGCGTCCCGCGCGGTTCCCCGCGCCCCTGAAAACCCCGCTTTCGTCCGCGGGCCGTGGACGGCTGGTCGCGCAGTTCCCCGCGCCCCCAAAAGCCCGTTTTCGGGTGCGGACCGTGCCCGCTTCTCGCGCAGTTCCCCGCGCCCCTTGTAGGGCACCCGGAGCCGCGCGATGTTGCAGCCCCGCGCCCCTTGGCTACTCGGTGCCGGCCAGCATGGGCATCCTCAGCCCGTCATGGGGGTCCCCCCTGGCCCTCAAGGCCTTGGGGGAGATTGAGGACGAGCGCCCTTAAGGCGCGAAACGGGGTCTGGGGCGGAGCCCCAGGGAGCCGGGCCTCGCCAACCCCGCTGCACGGGCGGGTGGGTGGGGAAACGCGCGAACGGGGGCTGGGGCGGAGCCCCAGGGGTTATCGCGTGGGGACGCGGAGTGCCGCCAGTACCGGCAGGTGGTCCGTGGCGGACAGCAGATCGTCCGGCCGCGTCAGGGGCAACGGCACGCCGCAGGCCAGGACTTCGACACCCGGGGTCGTGAAGATCGCATCGATCCGCTGATGCGGGTCCCCGGGCGTGGAGGTGAACTCCCCGCCCCACGGGGCCACTTCCCAGCAGTCCCTCAGCCCCGCGGACAGCCGGGTGAAGCCGCGCCCGCCGGGCCGTTCGTTCAGGTCGCCGCCGGCGATCGCATGGTCCACACCCATCCCGGCGAGCCGGTCGAGCAGCGCGCCCGCCTGCTCGTACCGCTCGGCCTCCTGGAGGCTGAGATGTGCGCTCAGGACACCGATCCTGGCCCCGCCGATCCGTACGACCGCGGTCGCGAAGCCCCGCCGGTGCAGCCCGGGGGTGAGCGGGAGCAGCACGTCCTCGGTGCGTTCCACGGTGGCCCGCAGGGAGCACAGGAGCATGGGGCCCGCGGCCGTGGCGCCGCCGCCGAGGACCACCAGGTCCGTCGCCGCGGCCAGGCGCGCCGCGGCCTTGCGCCAGCGGAAGAAGCGCGGTGCCTCCTGGATCAGGACGAGATCGGGCGCGCAGGCGCGGATCACCCGGGCGAGCGCCGCGTTGTCGTCGCGCATCGAGCGGATGTTGTAGCTGAGGACACGGATCACGGCCGAGCCGTTCTCCGTCGCGGACGCGGGCATTCCGTCGGCAGGGTGGGTGGTCATGGTCCACAACGTATGACAGCGCCCGCCGGTCCGGGGAGGACTCGGGGGCGCTGTCGGTGGTACGGGTCCCGCGAACCCGTACGGGTCGTACGGGTTCGTACGGCCCTGCGGCCGTGCGGTCCTACATGATCGGGTCCGGCTGGCGCGCCAGGTCGGCGGCGCCGACCAGGCCGGCCTTGTTGCCGAGCTGGGCCGCGATGACGTCGGCGACCGGGCGCCAGTTCCCGCCGACCAGCCAGCGCTTGTAGGACTTGCGGATCGGGTCGAGCACCAGCTCGCCCTCGTCCGAGAGCCCGCCGCCGACGATGAACGCCGACGGGTCGAAGAGCGAGGCCAGGTCGGCCAGGCCCGCGCCCGCCCAGCGCGCCAGCTCGCGGTAGGAGTCGACCGCGACCGGGTCGCCCTGACGGGCGGCCATCGAGATGTGCTTGCCCTCGATGCCCTCGGGGGTGCCGTCGCCGAGCCCGAGCAGGAACTCGGCGCGCTCGGGGGTGGCGTTGGCGCGCTGCTTGGCGTAGCGGACCAGGGCACGGCCGGATGCGTACTGCTCCCAGCAGCCCTGGCTGCCGCAGCCGCACAGCAGACCGTCCGGCACCATCCGGATGTGCCCGAACTCGGCGGCCACGCCGAAGTGGCCGCGGCGCAGCTTGTTGCCGATGATGATGCCGCCGCCGAGGCCGGTGCCGAGCGTGATGCAGATGACGTTGCGGTGGCCCTTGCCGGCGCCGAAGCGGTACTCGCCCCAGGCCGCCGCGTTGGCGTCGTTCTCGACGACGACGGGGAGGCCGACGCGCTGCTCGACCTTCTCCTTCAGCGGCTCCTGACGCCAGTCGATGTTGGGCGCGAAGTAGACGGTGGACCGCTGCCGGTTGACGTAACCGGCGGCCCCGATGCCCACGCCCACGATCTCGTGCCCGGCGCGCGCGCCGTCGACGGCCGAGGCGATCGCGTCCACGATGGCATCGGGCGTGCCGGGAGTCGGCACCTTGTGCGTCGAGAGGATGTTGCCGTCCTCGTCGACCACGCCCGCCGCGATCTTCGTGCCGCCGATATCGACACCGATGGTGAGTCCCATGAATCCCTCAGTTCGGTCGAGCCCCGCTACGGCCAACCGTACCCGAGGCGGGGCGGCATCCAGCGTGCCGAGCCCGCCTTCGTCCGGGGGGTGAGACCGGGGGTTCAGTCGAGGTCGATGTGTTCGGTCGGGCCGGGGCCCTCGTCGCGCTTGCTCGTGTCGTCGGACGTCCAGCGGCGCTCATGGCCCTCGACGGCCGACCGGTAGGCGGCCAGCAGCTCGCCGCCGGCCGCGGCCAGGTGGTCGAAGACCTCGGGGTTGCGCTCGATGACGGGCTCGACGGCCGACTTCGCCTGGCTGATCAGCTGCTGCACGGCGCCCTGTGCGGCCATGCCGGAGAGACCCGCCGGGCCGGCGAAGATGCCGCCGACCTTGTCGGCCACGGCGTCGAACAGCTTGCGCAGCTCCTCGGCGGCGGAGCCCGGTGGGGTGCCGTACTCGGCGCGCAGGCGCTCCTTCTCGGCCGCCAGGTCCTCGGCGCAGGCGTCGGCCCAGGCATCCGCGTCGGGTGCGGGGCGCTCGGTGGCTTCGCTCATGGCGGACTCCAGCAGCTGGTTTCCTACGGTGTTGTTTCCTTCGACGTTACCCGAACGGCGGTACTGCGTTCAGCGTCCGCGGGGCCACAGCTCGGGATCCGGTGCGCAACGGATCTCCAGGACGCCGTCGTGCAGGCCGGCCCCCGTGACGGTGCAGCGGCGCAGCGCGGACGGCAGCGGCACGATGCGGCGGAACGGGCCGACGGTGAGCAGGAGTTCGTCGCCGCGCCGCACCAGCGAGAGTCCCTCCTTGACGGCGCCGGGCAGCGGCAGGCTCCACACCAGGACGTCGTCGTCGGCGAGCCGGTCGGTGACGGTCCACCGCGGGCCGGCGTCGCCGGGCCCGGACGGGCCGGGCCCGAGGCCGAGGAGCTCCAGGTCGTCGTCGCCGCGCGGGTCGCGCCCGAGGTGCGCCACCTCGCACACCGCGGGGTACTCGTCGGTCAGCTCGGCCAGATGTTTGCGCTGCTGGGCGACGAGCCCGGCGAGCCAGGGGTCGGGGGTCTCGGCGGGCAGCAGCCGGTTGGCGACCACCGTGTCGAGGGCGAGCCGCTGGACGGCGAGGCCGAGCCGGGCGGTGCGCAGGGCTTCGGCCGCGGCCTCTCCGGGCTCCGCGACGAGCCGTACCGTCGTGCCGGGGTCCTCGATGACGCCCTGCACCGCGGCGAGTTCGAGATCCCAGCGCGCGGCGGTCTCGTACAGCCACTGCGCGGGCATGGGGACCCCGGCGAGCTGGGCGAGGACCGGGCGCAGCGAGCGGGCGGCCTGGCGTTCGGGCGGCAGGAGCCGGCGCAGATAGCGGCGCAGCTGCTCGGGCAGGGCGAGCAGGGCGAGCGCCCGGTCGGCCGGCGGGAGGTCGACGACGAGCAGCCCGGGTTCTTCGGCCGCGGCCTCGCGCAGGGCGCTGAGCAGGGCGAGCTGTTCGGCGCCGGGAAGTTCGGTGAGTTCCTCGGCGTCGAGGCGGGAGGCGCCCAGCAGGTCGAGGGCGGCGCCCGCGCGGTCCTGGAAGGCGAGGAGTTCGGCGCGGAAGTGGGCCGCCGCGTCGATGCGCCGCACGGTGACCCCGGCGAGGTCACCGGGCAGCCGGTCCGAGGTCAGCAGGGTGACCCGGGCGCCGCGGCGGGCGGCGGCGCGTGCGGTCGCCGCCGCGACGGTGGTGCGGCCCGCGCCGCCGGGGCCGGTGACCAGGACCGTACGCACGTCTAGAGCTTCTCGGCCCCGTCGGCGGAACCGGCCGCCGCCTCGCCCGGCCCGCTCTCGACGCGCTTCTTCAGGCCGGCGAGCGCGCGGTCGATGATGACCTTCTCGGCCTTGCGCTTGATCATGCCGAGCATCGGGATCTTGACGTCGACGGTCAGCCGGTAGGTGACCTCGGTCTGCCCGCCGGGGGCGTCGGCGAGGGTGTACGAGCCGTCGAGGGTGCGCAGCATCTGGGACTTGACCAGCGTCCAGCTGACCGTGTCGCCCTGCCAGGTGTAGGCGAGGGTGTGGTCGTCCTTGATGGCTCCCGCGTCGAGCAGCAGGCGCACCTTCTCGGCGTGGCCCCGGGCGTCGGTGGAGAGCACCTCGGCCTCCTTCACCTCACCGGTCCACTCCGGGTAGCGGGCGAAGTCCGCGATCACTCCCATGACGTCGGCGGGGGCCGCCTCGATGGTGATAGACGAGCTGGTGTGTTCCGCCATCGTCGTGGCTCCTCCAGTGCGCGGTCCGGTGGGTCTGGGTCTCCCCCGCCCGGCGGGGCCTGCGGCGGTGGGGAGGTGTGTGCAGGCTATCGCGTACGGGCCGGTGGCCGGTCCAGTGGCCGGGCCACCCCGCGCGGGCGAGGGACGGGAGGTGGCCGGATCGCCACGGGCGGGCGACGGGCGGGGGGGCGGCTCACCACTCCAGGGCGAACGGCCGTGAGGTGGCGGCGAAGTGGCCGACGTTCACGCATTCGGTGCGGCCGATCCGCATGCGGCGGGCCAGCGGCTGGTGGACGTGGCCGAACAGGGAGTAGCGGGGCCGGGTCTTCCTGATCGCGGCGAGCAGGGCGCGCGAACCGCGCTCGAAGCGGCGGGCCACGGTGTCGTACACGAGCTCGGGGACCTCGGGCGGGATGTGCGAGCAGAGCACGTCGACCTCGCCGAGCGCCTCGACCTTGGCGGCGTACTCCTCCTCGGAGATCTCGTACGGGGTGCGCATCGGGGTGGGCAGGCCGCCGCCGACGAAGCCGAAGACACGCCCGGCCAGCTCGACGCGCTGGCCGTCCAGGACGGTGGTGCCCGGCCCCGCGTACTGCGGCCAGAGGTCCGGTATGTCGACGTTGCCGTACGTGGCGTACGTCGGGGTGGGGAAGGCGGCGAACAGCTCGGCGTACTGGCGTCGGACCGCGGCCTCGATCGCGGCCTCGCGGTCGAGGCCGGCCCACAGCGAACGCCCCAGCTCACGGGCCTCGTCGAAGCGCCGGGCGGTGCGCAGGGCGACGATCCGGTGGGCGTTCTCGACGCCGAAGAGGTCGGGGAAGATGCCGCGCGCGTGGTCGGCGTAGTCGAGGAAGAGGACCAGGTCACCCAGGCAGACCAGCGCGTCCGCGCCCTGGCCCGCCCGTGCCAGACCTTCGGCGTTTCCGTGCACGTCACTGACCACATGAACTCGCATGCGAGCCACCTTAGGCCGTCGGACCTGCGGTTACTTCCGAGTGGTCAAAGGTGTGGACTACTGTGCGCGAAGCAGAGTCAAAGTTGTGTGACGCACCGAACATCTGGCCAGAACCCCCTATCGGGAACCCACTACCCATGGGTAACGTCCGGGCAGTCCAGTCGTGCTCGGAGAGTTCCGCCCCCCACGGATCCGCCGGGCACCTGCCCGATCTTGGACCGCAGCCGGTGCATCACACAGAGCCGTGGCGCCGGCGCCCGATGAGGAGCAGCAGTCTTGCGCGAGTTCAGCCTTCCGGCCCTGTACGAGGTCCCTTCGGACGGCAACCTGACGGATCTGATCCGCCGCAATGCCACGCAGCACCCCGATGTCGCGGTGATGGGCCGCAAGATCGCGGGTCCCTGGGCCGATGTCACCGCCCGCCAGTTCCTCGCCGAGGTGCGCGCCGTCGCCAAGGGCCTGATCGCCGCGGGCGTCGAGGCGGGCGACCGGGTCGCCCTGCTCTCGCGCACGCGCTACGAGTGGGTGCTGCTCGACTTCGCGATCTGGAGCGCGGGCGCGGTCACCGTGCCGGTGTACGAGACCAGCTCGCCCGAGCAGATCCAGTGGATCCTCGGCGACTCGGGCGCGACGCTCGCCATCGTCGAGTCCGCGGCGCACCACGCCTCGGTGTCCTCGGTCCAGGCCGGGCTCCCCGCCCTCAAGAGCGTCTGGGAGGTCGAGGCGGCGGCCGTGGAGCGGCTCACCGCGATGGGCGCGGACGTCTCCGACGACCTGCTCGACCAGCGGATGTCCTCGGCCCACGCCGACGACCCGGCGACGATCGTCTACACCTCGGGCACCACCGGCCGCCCCAAGGGCTGTGTGCTGACCCACCGCGCGTTCTTCGCGGAGTGCGGCAACGTGGTGGAGCGGCTCAAGCCCCTGTTCCGCACCGGCGAGTGCTCGGTGCTGCTCTTCCTGCCGGCGGCCCACGTCTTCGGGCGGCTGGTCGAGGTGGCCTCGGTGATGGCGCCGATCAAGCTCGGCTGCGTCCCCGACATCAAGAACCTCACCGACGAACTCGCCTCGTTCCGGCCGACGTTGATCCTCGGAGTGCCGCGCGTCTTCGAGAAGGTGTACAACTCGGCGCGCGCCAAGGCGCAGGCCGACGGCAAGGGCGCGATCTTCGACAAGGCCGCGAACACCGCGATCGCCTACAGCACGGCGCTCAGCACGGACGCGGGCCCGTCCGTGGGCCTGCGGATCAAGCACAAGGTCTTCGACAAGCTCGTCTACAGCAAGCTGCGGGCGGTGCTCGGCGGGCGCGGCGAGTACGCGATCTCCGGCGGTGCGCCGCTGGGCGAGCGGCTCGGCCACTTCTTCCGCGGCATCGGCTTCACGGTCCTTGAGGGCTACGGTCTCACCGAGTCGTGCGCGGCGACCGCGTTCAACCCGTGGGACCGGCCGAAGATCGGCACGGTCGGGCAGCCGCTGCCGGGCTCGGTGGTACGGATCGCGGACGACGGGGAGGTGCTGCTGCACGGCGAGCACCTGTTCCAGGGGTACTGGAACAACGAGGCGGCGACCGCGGTCGCGCTGGCCGACGGCTGGTTCCACACCGGGGACATCGGCACCCTCGACGAGGACGGCTACCTCGCGATCACCGGCCGCAAGAAGGAGATCATCGTGACGGCGGGCGGCAAGAACGTCGCCCCGGCGGTGATCGAGGACCGCATCCGTGCGCATGCGCTGGTCGCGGAGTGCATGGTGGTCGGCGACGGGCGGCCGTTCATCGGCGCGCTCATCACCCTCGACGAGGAGTTCCTGGCCCGCTGGGCCGAGGAGAACGGCAAGCCCGTGGGGTCCACGGCGATCTCGCTGCGCGACGACGCGGAGCTCCTCGCGGAGGTGCAGCGGGCGGTGGACGACGGGAACGCGGCGGTCTCCAAGGCGGAGTCGGTACGCAAGTTCCGCATCCTGGGGGCGCAGTTCACGGAGGAGGCGGGGCACATCACGCCTTCGCTGAAGCTCAAGCGGAATGTCGTGGCGAAGGATTTCGCGAACGAGATCGAGGCGATCTACACGCCCTGAGGGTGCGGCCCCCTGGGGCTCTGCCCCGGACCCCGTTCGCGCCTTAGGGGCGCTCGCCCTCAATCTCCCCCAAGGCCTCAAGGGCCAGGGGGGACCCCCATAACGGGCTGAGGATGCCTCTGCCAAGCCCCGTAAGGGGCGCGGGGAACTGCGCGACCAGCCACGCACGGCCCGCGGACGAAAACGAACCGGGGTCCGGGGGCGAAGCCCCCGCCGGGGTCCGGGGGGGGGCGCGGGGCTGTGACCTTGCGCGGCTCCGCCGCGGCGGGCGCGACCCCTCGGCGCCGAGCGCCCTACCAGGGACGCGGGGCTGTGACCTTGCGCGGCTCCGCCGCGGCGGGCGCGACCCCTCGGCGCCGAGCGCCCTACCAGGGACGCGGGGCTGTGACCTTGCGCGGCTCCGCCGCGGCGGGCGCGACCCCTCGGCGCCGAGCGTCCTACCAGGGGCGCGGGGAACTGCGCGAGCAACCGCCCACGGCCCGCGGACGAAAGCGGGTTGCAGGGGCGCGGGGCACCCCCTGGGCGGGGCACCCCCTAGGCCGGGTCACCCCCTGGGCCGGGTCACCCCCGGGCCGGGCCGCCCCCGGGCGGGGCTACAGCAAGCCCCGTAGCTTCTCCGCCAGGAGGTCCCAGCGCCACTTCTCCTCGACCCAGGCCCGCCCCCGCTCCCCCATGCGCCGCCGCAGATCGGAATCCTGGAGCAGGGTCACGACGCGCTCCGCCGCGGCCCCGGCGGAGTCGCCCGGAACCACCCACCCCGTCTCTCCGTCGAGCACCGCGTCCGGCGCCCCGCCCGAGTCGCCCGCGATGACGGGCAGGCCGGTCGCGGATGCCTCCAGGTACACGATGCCGAGGCCCTCGACGTCGAGCCCGCCGCGCCGGGTGCGGCACGGCATGGCGAAGACGTCACCGGCGCCGTAGTGCGCGGGCAGCTCCGCCCACGGCACCGCGCCGGTGAAGCGGACCGAGGACGAGACCCCGGTGTCGAGCGCGAGTTTGCGCAGGTCGGCCTCGTACGGTCCGCCTCCCACCACGAGCAGCACCGCGTCCGGCACCTGCGCGAGGATCGCCGGCATGGCGCGGATCAGCGTGTCCTGACCCTTGCGCGGCACGAGGCGCGAGACGCAGACCACGACCGGCCGGTCCGCGAGCCCGAGCCGCGCGCGCACCGCGTCGCCCCCCGAGCCGGGGTGGAAGGTCTTCTCGTCGACGCCGGGCGGGAGTTGGACCATGCGGGCCGCGGCCTGCTCGGTCAGCGCGCCGGCGATCCGCGAGCGGGTGTACTCGCCGAGATAGGTGATCGTGTCCGTACCCTCGCCGATCCGTCTCAACAGGCTTCGCGCACCGGGCAGTTGGGCCCAGCCCGCCTCGTGCCCGTGTGTGGTCGCCACCAGGCGTTCGGCTCCGGCCCTGCGCAGCGCGGGCCCCATCAGACCGAGCGGCGCGGCCGCCCCGAACCACACCGACGAGCAGCCGTGTTCGCGCAGCAGGGCGACCGCACGCCGGGTGACCCGGGGCGTCGGCAGCAGCATCGTCGTGCGGTCCCGTACGACGGTGAACGGCTGTTCGGCGTCGAACGCGGCGGTCGCCTCGACGCCTTCCCTACTCCGCTTCCACGTCGAGGCGTAGACGACGATCCGTTCGGGGTCGAGGCGCAGCGCCATGTTGTGCAGGAACGCCTGGATCCCGCCGGGACGCGGCGGAAAGTCATTGGTCACGATCAAGGTCTTGTGCATCGCCGCCGACAGTACCGAACCGGGGGCGCGGAGCCGAAGGGCCGCTCGCGGGGCGGCGCCGTTGAACCGGAGGGCGCCCGGCCGCGCCTGACGGCCGAGGTGTCCGCGCACCCGGCATCATGGCTGCCTCCGGGCCCCGATATGAGGACGAGACGGACATCATGAGCATCCCCCGGCGCACCCTGGCGGTGCCGGTCACCTGGGCCGCGACCCGCTATCCGCTGCTGCTCTGCGTCTTCGGGGTGCTGGCACCGCCCGGCCCCGACGTCACCAGCGACGTCCACGTCATCTACCAGGGCTGGGCGCAGGTGCTCGGCACCGGCACGTATCCGCTGGACGACGTGACCTGGCAGTACCCGCCGCTCGCCGCCCTCGCGATCCTCTCCCCCGCGGCGCTGCCGTTCCTGCCGTACGCGTCGGCGTTCTTCGTCCTCGCTTTCCTCGCGGACGCGCTGGTCTTCGCCCTCCTGATGTACGCGGCGGGCCGGCCCGGCAAGTCCCTGAACGGGGCCTGGGTGTGGACGCTCGGCGTGCCCCTGCTCGGGCCCACCGCGTACGCCCGGTACGACCTGATGGTGACGGCCGTCGCGGTCGCGGCACTGCTCGCGGGGATCCGCCATCCACGGATCCTGGGCGCGCTGGCCGCCGTCGGCGCGCTGCTCAAGGTGTGGCCGGTGCTGCTGCTTGTCCGCGCGCCGCGCCGGGCCTGGGCGACCTCCGTCGTCACGGCGGCCGCCCTGCTGGTGGCCTGCGTGGCGGCGGCGCCGGGCGCGCTGGCCTTCCTCACCTTCCAGCGCGAGCGCGGTACGGAGGTCGAGTCGCTCGGCGCGCTGGTCTTCCAGGTGGCCCGGCACTTCGGCTGGCGGGGCCGGGTGCAGCTGAACTACGGCTCGGTGGAGTTCCTCGGCCCCTACGTGCCGCTGGTGTCCGCCCTCGCGATGGCGCTGAGCGTGCTCGCGTTCGGCTGGCTGCTGGTGTGGCGCCTGCGGGCCCGGGGCCCCGCGCGTCCGAGCACGCTCGCGGACGCGGCGTTCACCGCGGTGCTGCTCTTCACCACCACGAGCCGGGTCATCAGCCCCCAGTACCTCCTGTGGCTGGTCGGCCTCGCCGCGGTGTGCCTCGCCTTCCGCCGCAGCCCCATGACCCGGCCCGCCCAGCTGGTCCTGGCCGCGACGGCCGTGACGTTCCTGGAGTTCCCGATCTGGTTCTCGCACGTGGTGTCCGGCGACTGGCTCGGCCTGCTCCTCCTCACCACCCGCAACGGCCTCCTGGTCGCGGCATCCTTCCTCGCCTGCCGCCAACTGTGGCGCTCCACGCCCCGAAGCCACGGCCTGCGCCCGCCGTCGGTTCAACCCGCCCGCACGACAGAGCCGTCGGCCAGTCGCTGACGGCCGCCACCGCGGTGGAGCCGGGCGAGGGCCGCGCACTGAACGGCCGCCGCCAGGGCCATCGCCAGGCAGACGCCCGGCATCCCGAGCCCCGACAGGCCGTGGGCGAGCCCCAGTTGGAGCGCCACACCGCACGCGGTGATCCGCGCCAGGAGCGGGCCGGCGCCGCCGCCCTCGAACACCCCGCCCAGCGCGATGAAGCAGGAGAGCAGCAGCAGATAGGGCCCCAGGCACCGCAGGTACAGCGTCCCCGCGGCGGCGACCTCCCCGCCCGCACCGAACGCCGCCATGATCCATGGGGCGCCGGCGAGCAGCCCCAGCGACGCCGTGACGCCCAGCGCTCCGGAGAGCCTCAGCGCCGCGCGCCCCACGGCCCGCCGTTCGTCGCGCCCGGCGCCGAGCAGGCGTGCGGTATGGATCGAGGCCGCCTGGCGTACGGAGTAGAACGCCATGGTCGCCCCGTACACCGCCTTGGTCGCGATGCCGTACGCGGCGACCTCGGCCACACCGATCCGGGCGACGATCGCGACCAGGGCCAGCGTGCCACCCATGCGCACGACGAAGTCGGCGGACAGGGGAAGCCCGACCCGGACCGTGCGGCGCAGATCGGCGTACCGCAAGCGCCCTCGCGGTCCGGCCGCGCGCAGCACCCGGTTGCGCCGTAGCGCGCGAACTCCCCATGCCAGGGCGGCCGTTCGCCCGGCAACGGTGGCGATGGCCGCACCCCGCACCCCCAGGCCGCAGCCCAGGACGAGCACGGGGTCGAGGACGAGGACGATCCCGTTGGCGAGCAGCGCGAGGCGCATCGGGGTGCGGGTGTCACCGGCGCCCTTGAGGATGCCGTCCACCAGATTGGTGGCGAAGAGGACGGCCATCGCGGGCAGCGCGATGGAGAAGTAGCCGGTGGCGAGGGGCAGGGCCTCTCCCGCGTCGGCGCCGAGCACGAGGCGGGCGAGCGTCTCCCGGCACAGGAACCCGCCCGCCGCGACGGCCGGGGCGAGCAGGGCCCACAACGCCCAGCCGCCCCGCACGGCCGCCCGCATCCCGTCCGGGTCGTCGGCGCCCCTGGCGCGGGCGAGCAGCACGGTCGTGCCGGACCCGGCCATGAGGGCGACGCCGAGCAGCACGTTCTCGACGTTGGTCGCCACGGCGACGGCGGCAACGGCGCCCCCACCGAGCCGGGCCACCCAGACGGTGTTGATGATTCCGGCCGCGACCCCGGCCAGGAGCTCCAAGTAGACCGGATACGCCAGCGACACCAGCGCCCGGCGATGAGCGGTCGGGCAGCCCATGGGTCCCCCTCCCTGGTTTTCGATTCCTGGTTCCTGGTTCTCTTATCGAGCTACATCGATTCGAGGTAGCGCGATAAGAGGTACCATGGGCCGCGACCACCGGACAAGGCGAGGATGCTCATGCTGGAACTGTCGATCCTGGGGTTCCTGTACGAGGAACCGCTGCACGGATACGAGCTCAAGGAGCGCATCAAGGGGCTCACCGGGCACATCCGGCCGGTCAGCGACGGAGCGCTCTATCCGGCGATCGCCCGCCTGGTGAAGGCGGGCGCCCTGGAGCAACGCACCGAGCCGGGCAGCGGGGCCGCGCCCCGGCGGATCCTCTCCCTCACCGACACGGGCCGCACCGACCTCTTGGCGCGGCTGCGACACCCCAAGGACGCCGAGATCACCGACGGCCAGCGGTTCTTCACGCTGCTCGCCTTCCTGCGGCATCTGCCGGATCCCGCCGACCAGGCGGCCGTGCTCAAGCGGCGGCAGGTCTTCCTCGACACGCCGGCGAGCTTCTTCTACCGCGAGGGCGAACCGGTCCGCGCCGAGCAGGCCGGAGACCCGTTCCGGCGGGGCATGTTGCGGATCGCTCGGGCCGCGACGGCGGAGGAGAAGACGTGGCTGACCGAGACGCTCGATCAGCTCCCGGGCCCCCCTCGGCCCTGACCCCCGACCGGGCCGCGCGGCGCGCCAGCCCCCAAACCCCGTCTTCACCCGCAGACCGCGCATGGCTGGTCGCGCAGTTCCCCGCGCCCCTGAAAACCATGACGCGCGGCCCAGCCGCATCCCGTCGGGGGCGCGGGAAACTGCGCGGGCGACCCAGCAGGATCCGCGGACGAACCCACAGCCCAACCGCACCCCGCCGGAGGCAGACGCGGGCGACCCAGCACGATCCGCGGACGAGCGCGGGCTCCACCCGGCCGCGCGGGTCGGGGGAGGTCAGGTCAGTTGGGTGCGTACGTAGGCGCGCCACTGGGTCGTGAACTCGGGTGGGGTCAGGCCCAGTTGGTCGGTCATGGCCTTTTCCAGGGCGCCCTCGCGTCCCGGCTGGTCGCCCACCTCCTCGTAGAGGCGGGCCAGCTTCGCCTCGCCCCAGCGCGCGGCGATCATCCGGCACGCCAGCCAGCCGCCCTCGTACGCCCGCGCCAAGCGGTCCGCGCCGCCGTCGAAGCCGAAGTCCGCGTCCGTGGGAAGGCCCGCGGGGAGGTCGCCCGCGCGGACCGCCTTCTGCAGTTCGGGGGCGGCCTGGGGCGCGGTGCGGCCGGTGCGGCGGTAGCCGACCCAGTCGGCGTACCCCTCCGAGAGCCACATCGGGGTGGCGGCCGAGGTGTGGGCGCGGGTGGCGACATGGGTCGTTTCGTGGGTCAGGACGACCTCCCGGCCCATGTCACCGAGGATCGCGTACGCCGCCGGATTGACGATGACCCGGTCCGCGGGGGCCGCCCCCGCGCCGCCCGCCTCACCGGTGGTCACCGCCGCGATGCCCCGGTAGGAGGCGGCGGGAGCGCCGAGCAGCGCGGCCATGGCGTCCAGGGACGCGGGGACCAGGACGACGACCCGGCCCGCCCACCGGCCGGGCCAGGCCGCGGACACCGCGGGCACCGCCGCGTCCTCGGCGGCGGCGATCTCGTGCAGCTCGGCCGGTTCCTGTCCCACCCCCAGGATCAGGGTGCGGGCGCCGCGCACGACGGTGACCGGGCCCTGCTGCCACAGCATCTGGCCGGCGCCCTCGGCGGGCCGGTCGCCGGTGACGTACCAGTTCTCGCCGCGCCGGTACAGCGTGAGGACGCGGGAGGTGGACACGGGCGCGGTGTCGTAGCCCTGGATCCGGTAGTGCAGGTCCACCTTGGCGGTGGCCGACGCACCGTGCCGGTCGAGCCCGGTGACCCGGTACGTCCAGGACGTCAGCGGCACCTGCGCGAGATTGCCCAGCTCCGTGCGCTGGGCCGCACGCAGGCCGCTCGCGGAGGGATCCACGGCGGCCAGGTAGGCGTCCGCGTCGTGCTCGAGGACGGCGGTCGCGCGCCGGTCGAGCATCCGCTGCACCGCGCCCGTGGCGGCGTCCGGCCCGGCGCCGGGCGCCGAGCAGCCGGTGCCGAGCAGAGGCACGGCGAGCAGCGGCACGGCGAGCACGCACCCCGCCACCCGCCCGCGCCCCGCGCGCCGCCCGCGTCCCGCTCTTCGACCGCGTCCCTGACCCGCCACGCCGCCGATCGTACGGTCACACCCGCGTCACCGAGGAAATGGGCATCATCCCGACGGGGTCGTAGCGCACCGGCGCGCCCGGGTAGGGGGCGTGCACGACCTGGCCGTTGCCGACGTACATCGCGATGTGACTCGCGTCGTGCCGGTAGGCGACCAGGTCACCGGGCTTGGCTTCGGAGAGCGGCACCTGGTGGCCGGCGTACCGCTGCTCCTGCGAGGTGCGCGGCAGGCCGATTCCCGCGTGGGCGTACGACCACTGCATCAGGCCCGAACAGTCGAACCCGGAGGGCCCGTTGGCGCCCCAGATGTACGGTTTGCCGATCGCGGAGCGGGCCGCCATCACGGCCGCCGCGGCCCGCGACGAGGCCGGCGCGGAGCCGGAGAGCGGGGGCAGCTCGGTCCGCCCGGAGCGGGAGGCACGGTCGAAGGCGGCCCGGTCGGCGGTGGGCAGCGCGTTGAGCATCCGGCGCGCCTGGGCCAGTTTCGACTCGACGGTCCGCTTGTGCCGGGCCACCTCGGTGCGGCTGTGTTCCAGTTCGGCGAGCTTGCGCCCGGCCTCGGCACGCTGCTGCGCCAGCCGGCGCTGCTCGTGCTGGAGGTCGTGCAGCGCGCCGGCCTGGCGCTCGCTCAGCCGGTCGAAGGTGACGGCCCGGTCGAGGTAGGTGTCCGGGTTCGAGGAGAGGAGCAGCGCGAGCGCGGGGTCGATGCCGCCCGAGCGGTACTGCGCTCCGGCGATCGCGCCGAGCGCGCCCCGCATGCGGTTGATCTTCTCCTGGCCGCGCGCGACGGCGTCCTGCGCCTGCGCGACCTGCTGGCGCAACTGCTTGGTGTGCTCATCGGCCTTGTCGTACTGCTCGGTGGCCTGCTCGGCCTGCTCGAAGAGACGGTCGACCGTGGCCTTCCCCGACGAGCCGGGCTCGTGCGGGGCCGCGCTCGCGCCGGGCGCCGCGAAGGCCGCCGCCGCGGTGGCCGCCGCGGCCGAGAGGACGGTGACGCGGGCGCTCTGGGTCAGGCCCGACTGCGAAGGCCGGCGATGGGACGCCACGGATCCGCACTCCCTTGCACTGCGTGCGGCCCCTGCCGCCCGGACGGGCGGCGAGTCACCGGGGGAACCGCACGCCGGACAGTAACCGGGCGGATACCCGTGGACCAACGACGCCAACGCCCGTGCCGCCTACGCAAAGTGACGCCCCACCGGAGAACACAGGTCACCGGCGGGGCGTCGCGTCAGCGGGAGTTGCCGCAATTCGCCCGTTTGGGCGGTGTCGACGGCTGACGAAGGGAAAGGCGCGGATCAGCCGATGCGCACACCGAACTGGAAGGGCATGTTGTCCATCGACTCGTAACGGACGACCGCGCCGGTGTGCGGGGCGTGCAGCACCGTGTTGTTGCCGGCGTACAGGCCGATGTGGTGCAGGTCGCCGAAGAAGAGCACGAGGTCACCGGGCTTGAGCTCGCCGCGGCCGATCCGGGTGCCCCGGGTGGCCTGCTCCTGCGAGGTGCGCGGCAGGTGAACGCCCGCCTGGGCGTAGGCGTAGCCGGTCAGACCCGAGCAGTCGAAGGTCGCCATGCCGGTCGCGCCGTAGCTGTACGGCTTGCCGAGCTGGGTCTGGGCCGCGGCGAGGGCGGCGGCTCCGACCTGCGAGGCGGGCACGTCCTTGCCGAGGTTGGGGCGCTCGGTGGAGCGGTTGGCGCGCTCGGTGTCCGCGGTGAGTGCCGCCTTCTCCTGCGCGGTCAGGGAGTTGAGCAGCTTCTGCGCGTCGGCGAGCTTGCCCTGGACTTCCTTCTTCTTGTCGTCGAGCACCTTGCGGGTGTCGGCGAGGTCCTTCAGCTTGTCCTGGGCTTCCTTGCGCTCCTGCGCGAGGGTGCGCTGCTTGCCCTGGATCTTCTGCAACGCCTCGGCCTGAGAGGTGCTCAACTGGTCGAGCGCGGAGGCCTTGTCCAGGAAGTCGTCGGGGTCGGAGGAGAGGAAGAGCGCGAGCGAGGGGTCTATGCCACCCGAGCGGTACTGCGCCGACGCCATCGAACCGAGGCCGCTGCGCAGGGTGTTGAGCTCCTGCTGGCCGCGGGCCACCTTGTCCTGGATCTCGCTGACCTGCTTCTCCAGCTGGGTCTGCTTCTCCTTGGCGCCGTTGGCCGTCTCGGTCGCCTGCTCCGCCTCGTCGTAGAGCTTGTCGACCTTGCTCTTGACCTCGTCCTTGGTCGGCTTGGGGTCGGCCTGGGCGGCCTGCGAGGTGAGGGCGACGACAGCGGCGGCGGTCGCGCTGAGCACGGTCACGCGGGTGCGGCTCGCGGGCTTGGGACGGCGGTGGGACCCCACGAAGGCGAGCTCCTTCTTCCTCGGCCGCCGGACAGAGCAGAGTCGGCGGGCCCTTCACGGACACCCCGAACGAGTGATCAACCGCATGAAGGTACGAAGCCAGACCTTAGTGACCTTCTTGTGATCAGTTCAAATCCTGATGGGGAAAAAGTCCATCGCCGAGAGGATTCTTTACTGTCATCCCACGCGCAGTAGTTGGCACTTGACGGAGTGCTCGACAGCGATCACCCGAATTCGGGCATTGAACACAGGAGTTGCGGAACGCCCGCAATGCCGTCTCAATGCCTCAGACCCGTGAAAGCCGCTTGAGGAGCAGCAGGGAGGCGACCGGGCGGGCGCCCGCCTTCGCGACGCCGTCCGCGACTTCCTTGTCCGTGGAGACGACCACCACCGGGCGGCCGGAGGGCTCGGCCCGCACCAGCTGACGGATCAGCTCGTCCGCGGTCACCCCGGGCTTGGAGAACAGCACCCGCACGCCCCTGGGCGGGGCGAGCAGCACCGGAGCGGCCAGCTCCGCGCCGTCGAAGACACAGGTCACCTCGGCGCCCGTCTGCGCGGCGAGCACGGAGAGACCGCCGAGCAGGCGCAGGCGCTGCTTCTCCAACGGCATCGTCGGATAACCGGTCTTGGTGACGTTGTAGCCGTCCACGAGCAGGTGGACCTGGGGCAGCCCGAGCAGCTGGTCCAGGAGCGCCGGGTCGGTCTCGGACAGGGCGCGGGCCGCGATGTCCTTGGGTGTCATGGTGCCCGGCGCCACCGCGTCCACGGTGTCGGCGGGGCGCACCGAGGCGGGCGGCAGGGCCAGTTCGCGGCGCAGCCCCTGGGCGCCTTCGAGGACGGTGTCGAGCAGCAGCCGCAGCCGCATGTCCTCGACGGAACGCCCCTCGCGCACCGCGCGCCGGCTCGCCTCGAGGCCCGCTTCGGCCTCGCCGAGCCGCGTCTTGAGCCGCCGCGTCTCGCTCTCGGCGGCGGCGACCTGGGCGGCCGCCTCGGCCTTCGCGCCGTCGATCTCGGAGACGACCTTGCGCAGGGCGGCCTCGCCGCGCTTCACATCGCTCTGCGCGCTGCGCAGCTTGCGCTGGAGCGTCTCGGCCTCCTTGCGGGCGGCGAGCAGCTCCGTGCGCAGGGCCTCGTTCTCGGACTTGATCAGGGCGCGCGCCTGGGCGAGTTCCTCGCGCAGCCGCTCGACCTCGCGTCTGCCCTCCTCGTCGGCGCGTTCGGCGAACGCCCGCTGGGCCTCCTCGCCGGCCGCGGCGACCAGCTTCACCCAGCCGGTGGGGCGCAGCACGTAGGCGGCGGCCGCGACGTCGACGGGGTCGGCCGCGGCGGGCGGCGAGCCGGCCTCGACCGCGCCGGCGAGCTCCGGCTGCGCGTCCTTGAGCCGCTCGCCGATGCGCTGGCGGAAGACGGGGTCGCTCTCCAGGGCGGCGGCCATCGCGTTGCCCGCGAACTTGGCGCGCCGGGTCGGGGTGAAACGGGCGTACTGCCTCAGTTGTCCGGGCAGTTCGGCGACGGTCAGGCCGCCGAACGCCTCGGAGACGAAGGCGACGACCCTGCGCCGCACGCCTTCGGGCAGCGGGCGGTCGAGCACCTCGGCGGGGCCGTCACCGGCCGCAGCGGCCGGTTCGGCACCGCTTGCATGCTCCACAATCCGTCACCCCAACTGTCATTACGTACCGCGCGGGCCGCCTCTCAGGAAGCGGTCGCGGAGTCGGCACCCGGCCTGTCCACCAGCTCGATCTGGTCCACCGCGTTGCACCAGCGGCAGCGGACCGACTCGATGGTCTCACTGACCACCTCGCGTTCCTCCACCTTGGGCTCTCCGGCGAGGTCCAGATGGACGTACTCGATCACTTTCGACGAGCGGGTGACATCGAAACGGGTGAGGTTTCCGCAGAGCGTGCAGCGCCACCGGGTCTCGGTGGTCGGCTGGGGAACAGTGGTCATGTGGTGCCGCCCTCTTTTCCACTTCCATGGTCCAGGATCTCGCGGTGCGCCATCGAACTGCGGGAGTACTGCCCGCAACCCTACGGCCTACCCGTCGACCGCCTCCACGGCGAGGCGGTCTGTACCGAAAGCTCCCTTTGAGCCATTCTCTCCCCATGATCAAGTGGCGGGGTGCGGCGATCGTCAGGGGCGCGGTACGGGGCCCGACCATGACGTACGGGCTGATCGCCGCGTGCTGCCTGCTCTTCCTGGTGAGCCCGGTCTCCGGCCTGAACCCGGGCTACGGCACGGGCGACGCGATCCTGAGCGCCCAGAGCGACTACTTCCGGCGGTGGGGCGTCGTCCCCGCGGAGCTGATGACGGGACACGCGCACGCCCTGCTCACGCCGCTCACCGCCCTGTTCGTCCACGGCAGCTGGCTGCATCTGCTCGGCAACATGCTGTTCCTGTACGTGTTCGGCGCGATGACCGAGGAGCACGTCGGCCGGATCGAGTTCGCCCTGTTCTACCTCGTGTCGGGCTATCTGGCGCTGCTCGGGTACGCGATGGCGCACGCGGAATCGGAGCAGACCCTGGTGGGGGCATCGGGGGCGATCTCGGCCGTCCTCGGCGCGTTCCTCTACCTCTTCCCCAAGGCCCGGGTGACGAGCATCTTCCCGTTCCTGCTCTTCCTGCCGCTGCGCTTCCCCGCGTGGATCGTGCTCGTCTTCTGGTTCGCGCTGCAGTGGCTGGCGGTCCGGAGCGCGTCGTCCGGGCCCGGGGTGGCCTACCTCGCCCATCTCGTCGGCTTCGGCCTGGGCTTCCTCTACGCGTGGGCCCGGTTCGGCGGGGCGGCTAGAGTGAAACGCCGAAAGCCCGTGAAGAGTGCGGGTCCGGCCGCCACCGAGGGAGAAAGCCAGCCGTGATCACCGCGATCGTGCTCATCAAGACCAGCGTGGACCGCATTCCCGAGATCGCGGAGTCCATCGCGGCGCTGGACAGCGTCAGCGAGGTGTACTCGGTGACGGGTACGTACGACTTGATCGCGCTGGTCAGGGTGGCCCGCCACGACGATCTGGCGGACATCATCCCCGGCCGCATCAGCAAGATTCCCGGGGTCGAGGGGACGGATACGCACGTGGCGTTCCGCACCTACTCCCAGCACGACCTGGAAGCCGCGTTCGCCATCGGCCTGGACTCCTAGCCCCGCGCGCCCCGAACCCCGCCCCGCTTTCGTCCGCGGACCGTACCCCCCTTCCCGCGCAGTTTCCCGCGCCCCTGAGAAACCCGGTTCGCTTTCGGGTGCGGGTCGTGCGTGGCTGAGCGCGCAGTTCCCCGCCCCTGAACTACTCGCTGCCGGCCCGCATGGACACCCTCAGCCCGTCATGGGGGTCCCCCCTGGCCCTTGAGGCCTTGGGGGAGATTGAGGACGAGCGCCCTCAAGGCGCGATACGGGGTCTGGGGCGGAGCCCCAGGGAGCCGCATCCTTCGGAGTTGCCGCACGGGCGGGAGGGTGGGAAAACGCGCGAACGGGGTCTGGGGCGGAGCCCCAGGAAGGCGTGGCCTGGCGGCGTCAGACCGCCGGGACGCAGCGGCCGGACTCCGTGCGGTACTGCCAGGCCGCCCCGTCCCGCACCAGCTCCCGCACCGCCCCCACGAACCGCTCCACGTGCTCGTCCGGCGTGCCCGCCCCGAAGCTGACCCGGATCGCGTTCAGGGACCGCTCGCCCGGCTCCGCCTCGGGGGCACCGCACTCCCCCGGGTCCTGCGGGTCGCTGCCGAGCAGCGTGCGCACCAGCGGGTGGGCGCAGAAGAGCCCGTCGCGCACCCCGATCCCGTACTCCGCGGAGAGCGCCGCCGCGAAGTGCGAGCTGTTCCAGCCGTCGACGACGAACGAGATCACGCCGACCCGGGGCGCGTCGTCCCCGAAGAGGGAGAGGACCCGCACCTCGGGCGCCTCCGCGAGCCCCTCGCGGACCTTCGCGATCAGATGCCGCTCCCGCTCGACCAGCGCGTCGAATCCCGCCTCGGTCAGCGCCTTGCACGCGGAGGCGATGGAGTAGACGCCGATGACGTTGGGCGAGCCGGCCTCGTGGCGCGCGGCCGTCGTGTGCCACTCGACGTCCACACCGCCGTCGGCGCGCCGGGCGACGCGCTTGGACGCGCCGCCGCCGGCCAGGTACGGCTCCGCTTCCTGGAGCCAGTCCGCGCGGCCCGCCAGCACACCCGAGCCGAACGGCGCGTACAGCTTGTGCCCGGAGAAGGCGACCCAGTCGACGTCCAACTCCCGTACGGAGACGGGGTGGTGAGGAGCGAGCTGGGCCGCGTCGAGGACGATGCGCGCGCCGTGGGCGTGCGCGGCCGCGGCGAGTTCGCGTACCGGCCACAGCTCGCCGGTGACATTGGACGCGCCCGTGACGCAGACCAGCGCGGGCCCGTAGGGGTCGCGGTCGGCGAGGGCGCGCTCCAGGGTCTCGACGGCCTGGTGCGGGGTGCGCGGCGCGTTCAGGTAGGTCACCCGGGCGTCCTGCCACGGCAGCAGCGAGGCGTGGTGCTCGGTCTCGAAGACGAAGACCTGGCAGTCGGCGGGGAGCGCTTGGGCGAGCAGATTGAGCGAGTCCGTGGTGGAGCGGGTGAAGACGACCTGGTCACCGGGGCGGCAGTCGAGGAACTCCGCCACCGTCACGCGGCTGTTCTCGAACAGGTCGGTGGAGAGCTGCGAGAGGTAGCCGGCCCCGCGGTGCACGCTGCCGTAGTACGGGGCGTACGCGGCCACGTCGTCCCAGACCCGCTGGAGGGCGGGGGCGCTGGCCGCGTAGTCGAGGGCGGCGTACGTCACCTCGCCGCCGGTGACGAGCGGCACGGTGACATCGCGGCCGAGCACCGGCAGCGGCGCGGCACAGCAGGGGGCGGAATCGAGAGAGGCGGTGGCGGTGGCGGCGGGGCGTGCGGACATGGCGGTATCTCCCAGCAGGGCAAGGCGCGTTGGCTTCGGACCCCGGGTACGGCCGCGTTGCCCAGCGAAGGAGAGGGCTCAACTGGCGTGCCGCATACGGGTGTTGTTCTCGGACGCGCGGCACACAGGAAGGCCGTGCGGAGAACGGTGAAGAAGGGGCGGAAACGCCCTATCGCATTCGCTTGCTCACGAGACTGCTCCCTTGAGGACCAGGACCCCAGGGCTGTGACATCACGCGATGTCCAGGGGTCCGCGCTTGCCGCAGGCCTTGCTGCCTACGACCTGGTCTTCACCCGGGGCACCCCGCCACGGACGGAGGGTTGCCGGACAGCGAGCCGGGGCCTAAATCGCTGTCACTCATGACCTTGAACAGCATCCTGCCACACGTCGCCGCGGGCGCAAGGCACAGTCCGCGATCCGGACTGCGCCGTGCGTCACACCCCGTACGGCTCGGACGTCGTCCCGTACGGCTCAGGCGTTGCTCGCGGCGATCCACCGCTCCAGGGACCGTTCGGCCGCCCCGGAGTCGATGGCCTCGGCGGCTCGGGCCATCGCGGCGGCGAGCTGCCCGGCGAGCGGGCCCCCGCCCGGTTCCAGGGCGACGAGGGCCGCGGCCGAGTTGAGCAGCACCGCGTCCCGCACCGGCCCCTTCTCGCCGGCCAGGAGCCGGCGGACGACCTCCGCGTTGTGCGACGGGTCGCCGCCGCGCAGCGCCTCGATCGGCACGATCTCGATGCCGACGTCCCGCGGGTCGAAGGACTCCTCGCGGACCGCGCCGTCCCGCACCACCCACACCCGTGAGGTGGCGGTGGTGGTCAGTTCGTCCAGGCCGTCGTCGCCGCGGAAGACCAGCGCCGACGAGCCGCGCTCGGCGAGCACTCCGGCCACGATGGGCGCCATCCTCGGGTCGGCGACCCCGGTGGCCTGGGCGCGCACCCGGGCCGGATTGGTGAGCGGACCGAGCACGTTGAAGGTGGTGCGGATGCCCAGTTCCTTGCGGGCCGCGGCCACGTGGCGCAGCGCGGGATGGAACGTCACCGCGAAGCACATGGTGATCCCGGCCTGTTCGGCCACCTCCACGACCCGCTGCGGGGTGAGCCGCAGATTGACCCCGAGCTTCTCCAGGACGTCGGAGGCGCCGCTGGAGGAGGAGGCGGCGCGGTTGCCGTGCTTGACGACCTTGGCGCCCGTGCCCGCGACCACGATCGCCGACATGGTCGAGATGTTCACGGTCTTGGCGCCGTCGCCGCCGGTTCCGACGATGTCGACGCTGGGTCCTGGCACCTCGATCAGGTGGGCGTGCGCGTACATGGTGCGCACCAGGCCGGTGATCTCGGCGACCGTCTCGCCCTTGGCGCGCAGCGCGATCATGAAGCCGGCGATCTGGGCGTTGGTCGCCTCGCCGCTCATGATCTGGTCCATCGCCCAGGCGGTCGCGTCCTCGCTCTGGTCGGTACCGCTCAGCAGCGAGTCCAGGACACCCGGCCAGGAGTAGGCCGCCACGGTGTCGCCTCCGGTGGGGGTAACAGCGCTCATGGTCGCTCCTGGTGGTCAAAAAGGATGGGATTCCGCCCGTCAGCCTATCGAGAGCGGGAGCGGCCGCGGCATGCGTGCCCGCAGTGCGGACGTGGCGCGCACCCGGGGGAAGGGCGGTGCGGGGAACGGCAAAGACTCCGGCCCGGCCCCGTGGAAGGGGCCGGGCCGGAGCCTCGGTTGTGGCGACCGTCAGGTCAAGCGGGGATCAGTGGTGGCCGTGGCCGCTCGTGATCTCCTCGTACTCCTCGGCCGTCGGCTTGGGGATCTGGTTCCCCTCGCCGTAGTAGCCCTTGCTGAGCTTGGCGCGCAGCTTCTGCGTCCGCGAGATCTTGCGGGCGACACCGTTCTCGTCGGTCTCGGGACCGAGCTCGACCGGCTTGTACTGCTCGTGCGCGGTGAGCTTGTAGCGCGCACCGGCGTCGAGCGGCTCGTGGATCTCGACGAACTCGCCGTGCGGCAGCCGCTTGATGATGCCGGACTCGCGTCCGTGCAGCACCTTCTCGGCGTCGCGCCGCTGCAGACCCAGACAGATCCGCTTGGTGGCGATGAACGCGAGGACCGGAGCGACGAAGAACGCGATCCGCACGAACCAGGTGATGACGTTGATCGAGAGGTGGAAGTGCGTGGCCCAGAGGTCGTTTCCACCACCGATGAGCAGCACCGTGTACCAGGTGATCCACGCGACACCGAAGCCGGTGCGGGTCGGCGCGTTGCGCGGCCGGTCCGCGATGTGGTGCTCGCGCTTGTCGCCGGTGACCCAGGACTCGATGAACGGGTAGACCGCGATGGCCGCGAGGACCAGCGGGAAGATCACCAGCGGGATGAACACACCCAGGACGAGGGTGTGGCCCCACAGGTTGATCTCCCAGCCCGGCATGACACGGATGAGGCCTTCGGAGAAGCCCATGTACCAGTCCGGCTGGGCGCCGGTGGAGACCTGGTCCGGCCGGTAGGGGCCGATCGCCCAGATCGGGTTGATCGAGGCGATCGCCGCGACGACCGCGATGACGCCGAAGACCAGGAAGAAGAAGCCGCCCGCCTTCGCCATGTACACCGGGAGCAGCGGCATGCCGACGACGTTCTTGTTCGTACGTCCCGGGCCCGCGAACTGGGTGTGCTTGTGGTAGAAGACCAGGATCAGGTGCGCCACCATCAGGCCGAGCATGATGCCCGGCAGCAGCAGGATGTGCACCGAGTAGAACCGGGCCACGAAGTCGCCGCCGGGGAACTCCCCGCCGAACAGGAAGAACGAGAGGTACGTGCCGACGACCGGCACGGACAGGATCGCGCCTTCCATGAAGCGGACACCGGTGCCCGACAGCAGGTCGTCCGGGAGCGAGTAACCGGTGAAGCCGGTGAACATGCCGAGGACGAACAGCAGGAAGCCGAACAGCCAGTTGACCTCGCGCGGCTTGCGGAAAGCGCCCGTGAAGAACACGCGCATCATGTGCACGAACATGCCGGCGAGGAAGATCAGCGCCGCCCAGTGGTGGATCTGCCGGATCAGCAGACCACCGCGCACATCGAAGCTGATGTGCATGGTCGAGTTGAAAGCCTCGGACATGTGCATGCCCTGCAGCGGCACGTACGAGCCGTCGTAGACGACCTCGTTCATGCTCGGGTGGAAGAACAGCGTCAGATACACACCCGTGAGGATGATGATGATGAAGCTGTACATGCAGATCTCGCCGAGCATGAAGGACCAGTGGTCCGGGAAGATCTTGCGCATGTTGGCCTTGGCCAGGGAGTAGATCCCCAGCCGGCCGTCCGCCCAGTCCGCGATCCGCTCGCCGGCCGGTGCCTGCTCACGTGAATTCGTCGAAGTGCTCATCGGGTCAGCCCCTCTCGAAGAAGGCAGGACCGACGGGCTCTTCGAAGTCGCCGAGCGCTTCGAGGTAACCCTCGTCATTCACACCGATCCGCAGCTGCGGAAGGGCGTGACCGGCCGGGCCGAAGATGACACGGGCGCCGTCGGAGAGGTCGAAAGTGGACTGGTGGCACGGGCAGAGCACGTGGTGCGTCTGCTGCTCGTACAGGGAGATCGGGCAGCCGACGTGGGTGCAGATCTTCGAGTACGCGACGATGCCCTGGTGCGACCATGCGAGCTCGCGCTTGTCCTTGATGTCCTCCGGCTTGATCCGGACGAGCATCAGGGCGGCCTTGGCGATCTGCGTCTGGAAGTCCTCCGCGTCCTCCTCCAGGCCCTCGGGCTTGGCGAAGGTGAGGGAACCGACCAGCAGGTCCTCGGGACGCAGCGGCTCGTTGGTGTTCATGTTGATCAGGGCCTTGCCCTTGGACCACATGGTGTGCCGCAGCTTGTCCTCGGGCAGCGTGCCCAGGTCGCGCAGCAGCATCACACCGGAGAGCGGCACCATGGCCAGCGCGCCGAACATGGTGTTGCGGATCAGCTTGCGCCGTCCGAAGCCGGACTCGGCCGCGCCCTGCTTGAAGTCGGCCAGGACCTGCGCCTTGACCTCCGGCGGAGCCGCGATCTCGTGACGCTCGGCCGGCATCTCGACGTCCGACATCAGGGTGCGGGCCCAGTGGACCGCGCCCGCGCCGATGCAGAACAGCGCCACGCCGAGGGTCAGACCCAGGGCGAAGTTGAGGGCGCTGACGTGCCCGAACGGGAAGATGAAGACGATCTTGTCGACCGGGAAGATCACGTACGAGGCGATGAAGCCGACCGTCGCGACCATGGACAGGAAGAACAGGAACGCCACGGCGCGCTCGGAGCGCTTGGCCGCCCGCTCGTCGATGTCCTGGACGCGCGGCTTGTGGGCCGGCAGTCCCGGGTCGGCGAAGGGGTCGCCCGCGTGCTCTACCGCGCCGTGCGCGGTGGCCTGCGCTTCGGGCAGGCTCTCGGAATTCTCTTGGCTACTCATGACTTCTTGGCCTTAGCGGTGTGGGCCGCGACCCAGATGGCTACTGCGATGAGGGCACCCAGACCGAAGATCCAGCCGAACAGACCCTCGCTGACCGGGCCGAGCCCGCCGAGCTTGAGGCCGCCGGGGCTCGCGGACGTGTCGCTGTTCACGGCGTGCAGGTACGCGATGATGTCCTGCTTCTGCTTCTGCGGCATCGTCGTGTCCGGGAAGGACGGCATGTTCTGCGGGCCGGTCTGCATGGCCTCGTAGATGTGCTTGGGGTCCACGTCCTCCAGGCTGGGGGCGAACTTGCCGTTCGTCAGGGCACCGCCCTCACCCGTGAAGTTGTGGCACTGGGCGCAGTTGGTGCGGAACAGCTCGCCACCCTTGGCGATGTCCGCACCGCTCGGGTTGTACTGCGAGTTGGTCGGCACGCTCGGCCCGGCGCCCAGCGAGGCCACGTACGCGGCGAGCTGGTCGATCTGGGGCTGGGTGTAGATGACCTTCTTCTTCGGCACCTGCGCGCCGGGCTGCTGCGCCGGCATGCGGCCGGTGCCGACCTGGAAGTCGACGGCGGCGGCGCCCACGCCGACCAGGGACGGGCCGTCAGAGGTTCCCTGACCGCCGGTTCCGTGGCAGCTGGCGCAGCCGACGGAGTAGAGCTTCTTGCCCTCGTCGATGGCGAGGGACTGGGCGGTTTCGTCAGCCTGTGCCTTGCCCGCGGGTGCGAACGCGGCGTACAGCCCCCCGGTGGCCGCCAGCGCGAGGAGTAGGACGACGACCGCCGCCAGCGGATGGCGTCGTCGTGCGGAGAGCTTTTTCACGGATTACCCCGGTGTCAGGATCTTCTGCGTCGATGCTGGATGTGGTGCGGACCTACGGGTCCGGTTACTGGATCAGGTAGATCGTGGCGAAGAGGCCGATCCACACGACATCGACGAAGTGCCAGTAATAGGACACGACGATGGCCGCGGTCGCCTGTTCATGGGTGAACCTCTTCGCCGCGTACGTCCTGCCAAGAACCAGCAGGAAGGCGATCAGGCCGCCCGTCACATGCAGTCCGTGGAAGCCCGTGGTCAGGTAGAACACCGAGCCGTACGGGTCGGAGGACAGCGAGAGGCCGTCCTCCTTCACCAGGTCGGTGTACTCGAAGATCTGGCCTCCGATGAAGATCGCACCCATCACGAACGTGATGGTGAACCAGGTACGCAGCTTCTTCACGTCGCCCCGCTCCGCGGCGAAGACGCCGAGCTGGCAGGTGAGGGAGGAGAGCACCAGGATCGTGGTGTTGGTCGCCGAGAACGGAACGTTCAGGGACGAGGCCATCTCTTTCCAATGCGCGGCACCCGTTACCGATCGCAGAGTGAAGTACATCGCGAAGAGGGCCGCGAAGAACATCAGCTCGGAACTCAACCAGATGATGGTTCCGACGCTGGTGAGGTTCGGCCGATTGACCGACGGGTGCGCGTGCCCGGTTTCTACTGTCGTTGCTGTCGCCACGACCGACATTATGTCGGTCGCTTATCCCGCCCTCACTCCGGGGGGTGCCGTTCGGTGTGTCAGCCGCGTATGCAGGGCCCGAACGGCCCATCGAAGGGCTGGCCGAACCGGTGTTGACGGGCAGTCGGACGGAGTAGCATCCGCGCATCGGTTCATGACCCAACGTCGGCGAAAGCGCCGGACCTTCGGAGGATCCATGCAGTCGAGCGCCACCGTTCTGGTCTACAGCGACGACGCGAACACCCGTGCCCAGGTGCGGCTCGCGGCCGGACGCAGGCCCGCCTCGGACGTGCCGCCCGTGGAGTTCCTGGAGTGCGCCACGCTGCCGGCGGTCCTCAAGGAACTGGACCGCGGCGGCATCGACGTCTGCGTCCTGGACGGCGAGGCGGTCCCGGCGGGCGGCATGGGCGTCTGCCGCCAGATCAAGGACGAGGTCTTCCAGTGCCCGCCGGTCCTGCTCCTCATCGGCCGCCCGCAGGACGCCTGGCTGGCCACGTGGAGCCGTGCGGACGCCGCGGTGACCCTGCCGGTGGACCCGGTCGAGTTCGCGGACGCCCTGGCCTCCGTGCTGCGCAAGCGGCTCGCTGTGGGTGCCTGACCTCACACTCCCGGGCGCAGCCGGGCGGAGTTGACCTTGGTCTGCCCGGCCTTGACGTCGGCTTGCAGGACGCTGCCCGTGCGCCACTTGTCCCAGGACACGTTCCAGTCGCCGAACCCGTTGTCGAACGGTGTCATGTCCTCGCCGATGCTGTTCTCGACGGTGACGATGTCGCCTTCGTTGATGTTCTCGAAGAACCAGGCGGCGTTGCCGGTGCTCATGCCCGTGCAGCCGTGGCTGACGTTCTCCGCGCCCTGCGACCCCACCGACCAGGGCGCGGCGTGGACGTACTCGCCGCTCCAGGTGACCCGGGTCGCGTAGTACACCGGCAGGTCGTACGCGTCCGAGCTGCCGGCCGAGATGCCGACGGTCGTCCCGCGCATACGTACGAAGTACTGCTTGCCCAGGACCACCTTGACGCCGTTGCGGGTGGCGAAGCCGGGCTTGCCGGTGGTGACCGGAATGGTGTTGATCACTTCTCCGTTGCGCTTCACCGTCATGGTGTGGGCCGCGGCGTCCGTGATCGCCTCGACGCGGTCGCCGGTGGTGATCTTCAGGGGCTTGCCCGCGCCGCCGTACAGCTTGTCGGCGATCTTCACGCCCTCCAGGTTGGAGTGGACGTTGATGGTGGCGTGGGCGGGCCAGTAGTTCTTCGGGCGGTAGTGCAGGACCTTGTCGTCCACCCAGTACCAGGCGCCCTCCACGGAGGGGGTCGACTCGACCTTCAGGGCCCGTTCCACGATCGAGCGGGCCGCCTTGTCCTTCACGGGCTTGCTCAGCTGCGCGGTGATGGGCTGTCCGACGCCGTACTTGCCCGCGTCCGGGCCGAATTCCACCTCCACGGCGTCCTTGACCGCCGCGGTGTCGAACGTCAGCGTGCGCAGGCCGGGAGAGCCGTCCTCGTTCTCCGTGGAGACCTTGACGGTGTAGTGCGCGCCGGCCACCAGCGGGGCGGTGGAGTGCCACCTGCTGCCGTCGGCGGCGAGCTCGCCCGCCAAATAGCGCCCGTTGCCGTCGACGGCCGTGACGTCGGTCAGACGGCCGTCCTTGCCCTTGGCGGTGATCTCCAGGGGCTTGTCGGGATCGGCCTTCTGGCTGCCCGCCGGGCCGTTGTAGACGACCTGGCCGGCCGCGTCGTACGGCTTGGCCGACAGCGGGTTGCGGTCATGGGACCCGCCGCACCCCGTGGCCCCCACACCGAGGGACAGGACCAGGAGGGTGCAGCTCACTACGGTGGGGATGCGCGGTGCGTGGCTCATGACCACACGGTATGAAGAATCGTCAGTTCCGGCGCGTCGGATGACTGCAAACGAGGGGCCCCCCGTCTCGTGGTGAGACGGAGGGCCCCTCGGTGGTGCGGTGCGGCGTGCCCGGAACCTACTGGTTCTGGTTCTCGCCGCGGTAGTACTCGAAGACCCAGCCGTACAGGCCGACCAGGATCAGCGGGGCCGAGAAGTACAGGAGCCACCAGCCCATGGCGATCGCGAGGAAGGCCAGGGCGCCGCCGATGCCGAGCGCGAGCGGCTGCCAGGAGTGCGGCGAGAAGAAGCCGACCTCACCGGCGTCGTCCGCGACGTCGGCCTCCTTGTCGTCCTGGGCGCCCACGTCGACCCGCCGGGCCGTGAAGGCCAGGTAGAAGCCGATCATGACGCTCAGGCCGAAGGCCATGACGAGCGCGGTGGTTCCGGCCGCCTCCTTGGACCACGCGCCGTACACGACGGCCATGACCAGGATGAAGGCGGACAGCCACAGGAACATCTTGCCCTGGATCTTCACTTCCCGGCCTCCTTGCCACCGGTGAGCATGTTGTCACCGTGGACATCGCCGTGGTTCTCGAGCTGGTCGAGAGCCGCGATCTCCGGGTGGTGGAGGTCGAACGCCGGCGATTCGGAGCGAATGCGCGGCATCGTGAGGAAGTTGTGCCGCGGCGGCGGGCAGGACGTCGCCCACTCCAGCGAACGGCCGTAGCCCCACGGGTCGTCGACCTCGATCTTCTTGCCGTACTTGGCGGTCTTCCAGACGTTGTAGAGGAACGGCAGGATCGACAGACCGAGCAGGAAGGAGGAGATCGTCGAGATCGTGTTGAGGGCGGTGAAGCCGTCGGCCGCCAGGTAGTCGGCGTAACGACGCGGCATGCCCTCGACACCCAGCCAGTGCTGCACCAGGAACGTGCCGTGGAAGCCCACGAACAGCGTCCAGAAGGTGATCTTGCCGAGCCGCTCGTCCAGCATCTTTCCGGTGAACTTCGGCCACCAGAAGTGGAATCCGGAGAACATCGCGAAGACCACGGTGCCGAAGATGACGTAGTGGAAGTGCGCGACGACGAAGTACGAGTCGGAGACGTGGAAGTCCATCGGCGGCGAGGCCAGGATGACGCCGGTCAGACCGCCGAAGGTGAAGGTGATCAAGAAGCCGACGGCCCACAGCATGGGTGTCTCGAAGGACAGTGAGCCCTTCCACATCGTGCCGATCCAGTTGAAGAACTTCACGCCCGTCGGGACGGCGATGAGGAACGTCATGAAGGAGAAGAACGGCAGGAGCACGCCACCGGTGACGTACATGTGGTGCGCCCACACGGTCACGGAGAGACCCGCGATCGCGATGGTGGCGCCGATCAGCCCGCTGTAGCCGAACATCGGCTTTCGACTGAACACCGGGATCACTTCGGAAATGATTCCGAAGAATGGCAACGCGATGATGTACACCTCTGGATGGCCGAAGAACCAGAAGAGGTGTTGCCATAGCAGCGCGCCGCCATTACTGGCGTCGAAGACATGGGCACCGAACTTGCGGTCCGCCTCCAGGGCGAACAGCGCGGCCGCGAGGACCGGGAAGGCCAGCAGGACCAGCACACCGGTCAGCAGGACGTTCCATACGAAGATCGGCATCCGGAACATCGTCATGCCGGGAGCGCGCATGCAGATGATCGTGGTGATGAAGTTGACCGAGCCGAGGATCGTGCCGAAGCCGGAGAAGGCCAGGCCCATGATCCACATGTCGGCGCCGACACCCGGCGAGCGGACCGCGTCCGACAGCGGGCTGTAGGCGAACCAGCCGAAGTCGGCCGCGCCCTGCGGGGTGAGGAAGCCACCGACCGCGATGGTCGAGCCGAACAGGTAGAGCCAGTAGGCGAACATGTTCAGCCGCGGGAACGCCACGTCGGGCGCGCCGATCTGCAGCGGCATGATCCAGTTCGCGAATCCGGCGAACAGGGGCGTCGCGAACATCAGCAGCATGATCGTGCCGTGCATCGTGAACGCCTGGTTGAACTGCTCGTTCGACATGATCTGCGTGCCGGGGCGGGCGAGTTCGGCGCGCATGAAGAGCGCCATGATGCCGCCGATGCAGAAGAACGCGAACGACGTGACCAGGTACATCGTGCCGATCGTCTTGTGATCAGTGGTGGTCAGCCACTTGATGACGACGTTTCCCGGCTGCTTGCGCCGGACCGGCAGCTCGTTCTCGTACGAGTCGTCTGCTGCCGCGGCACCCTGAGATTCGTTGAGGATGCTCACAGTTTGTTCGTCTCCGCGTTCTTGGCGGGGTCGGTCTGGGCGATGCCCGCCGGCACGTAGCCGGTCTGGCCCTTCGCAGCCAGCTCCTTGAGGTGCTGCTGGTAGCGCTCCGGGGAGACGACCTTCACGTTGAAGAGCATGCGCGAGTGGTCGACGCCGCAGAGTTCGGCGCACTTGCCCAGGAAGGTGCCTTCCTGGTTCGGCGTTACCTCGAACGAGTTGGTGTGCCCCGGAACGACGTCCTGCTTCATCAGGAACGGCACGATCCAGAAGGAGTGGATGACGTCGCGCGAGGTCAGCACGAAGCGGACCTTCTCGCCCTTCGGCAGCCACAGGGTCGGGCCCGGGTTTCCGGTCTGCGGGTTACGGGTGCCGGGGATGCCGACGTCGTACACACCGCCCGCGTTCGCGGGGAAGTCCTTCTTGAACCGGTCCGGAATCGCTTCCAGGTTCGGGGCCGTCTTGGCGTCGCCCTTCACACCGGGTACGTCCTCGACGTAGTTGAAGCCCCAGCTCCACTGATAGCCGACCACGTTGACCGTGTGAGCGGGCTTCGGGGACAGAGCCAGGAGCTTCGACTCGTCGCGTGCCGTGAAGTAGAAGAGCACGGAGACGATGATGAGCGGGACCACGGTGTACAGCGCCTCGATGGGCATGTTGTACCGGGTCTGCGGGGGTACCTCGACCTTGGTGCGGCTGCGCCGGTGGAAGATGACGCTCCACAGGATCAGGCCCCAGACCAGCACGCCCGTGGCGAGCGCAGCCGCCCACGAGCCCTGCCAGAGGGACAGGATCCTGGGAGCCTCTTCCGTCACCGGAGTGGGCATACCAAGTCGAGGGAAGTCTTTCCAGTTGTACGAGCAACCGGATGCTGTCGCCAGGACCAGACCCGCAGTCAGCACCTGCGGCAGCTTCCGCCGCATCGGGCGCCTCGACGTGGGGGAGCCACCCGCGCCTTTCAGGCTGCGGGGGAGGTCGGAGCCGTTGGGACTCACGTAGCGCCTTCCCGAGAGTCTCGCCCGCGGTGGTCGGCTACGGCCGTCTCGCTGGTCGGTCGCCGCCCTGGCACACGGGCAGGGGTTTGGATGTTTATGCGGACCAAACCCTACTGGACGCTATTTGGGGTCGCGCGGGGAGGGTGCCCAACGCGCCGTCCGAGTCCCCGAAGGGGTGGAGTCGCGGTGGAATCCCGGCCTCCGGGCGCCATCTGACGACCCCTCGTCCCGGCCACCGGAGCTCGCGCGGCGGGCCGGGGTTAGCGTGGCCGCGTGCCCTACTTCGACGCGGCCTCATCGGCCCCCCTGCACCCCGTCGCACGCCAAGCGCTGCAAGCCTCCTTGGACGAGGGGTGGGCCGACCCGGCCCGTCTCTACCGGGAGGGCAGGCGGGCCCGGCTGCTCCTGGACGCGGCGCGGGAGGCCGCCGCGGAGGCCGTCGGCTGCCGCCCCGACGAGCTCAGCTTCACCGGTTCGGGGACCCGCGCGGTGCACTTGGGAATTTACGGATCCTTGTCCGGGCGTCGGCGTGTCGGGCGGCACCTGGTGGTGTCCGCGGTCGAACACTCATCGGTCCTCCATTCGGCCGCGTCCCACGCGTCGGACGGAGGTTCGGTGACGGAGGTCGCGGTGGACCGTACGGGCCGGGTCTCCCCCGACGCGTACGCGGCGGCGCTGCGTCCCGACACCGCGCTCGCCTGCCTCCAGTCCGCCAACCACGAGGTGGGTACGGTCCAGCCGGTCGCCGAGGCGGCCGAGGCCTGCCGGGCGGCCGGGGTGCCGTTGCTGGTGGACGCGGCGCAGTCGCTCGCGTGGGGGCCGGTCGAGGGCGCGTGGTCGGTCCTCGCGGCGAGTGCCCACAAATGGGGCGGTCCGGCAGGAGTCGGTCTTCTCGCGGTGCGCAAGGGCGTCCGGTTCGCACCCCAAGGGCCCGTGGACGAGCGGGAGTCGGGGCGGGCACCCGGCTTCGAGAACATCCCGGCGATCGTGGCGGCGGCGGCCTCGCTGCGGGCCGTACGGGCCGAGGCGGCGGCCGAAGCGGCGCGTCTGCGGGACCTGGTGGACCGGATCCGGGGCCGGGTCGCGGAGCTGGTGACGGACGTGGAGGTGGTCGGCGACCCGGTGCGCCGGCTGCCACACCTGGTCACCTTCTCCTGTCTCTATGTCGACGGAGAGACGTTGCTGCACGAACTGGACCGGGTGGAATTCTCCGTTTCATCCGGTTCGTCCTGCACGAGCAGCACCCTGACCCCCAGCCATGTGCTGCGCGCGATGGGCGTCCTGAGCGAGGGCAACGTGCGGGTGTCGCTGCCCCTGGGCACCTCGGCCGAGGACGTCGACCGGTTCATCGAGGTGCTGCCCGGCGTGGTCGACTCCGTACGGACCAGCCTCGGGGCGCCCGTCGCGCCTGCGGGGCCCGCCGGACCCCGGGAGAGCGACGCGGTCACCGTGGACTCGCTCGGCAGGCTCTGCCCGATCCCGGTCATCGAACTGGCGAAGGCGATCGGGAACGTGCCCGTCGGCGGCTCCGTGACCGTGCTCGCCGACGACGAGGCGGCCCGGCTCGACATCCCGGCGTGGTGCGAGATGCGGGGGCAGGAGTACCTCGGGGAGCACCCGGCGGCGGGCGGAACCGCCTACCGGGTGCGCCGGGTGAGCTGAGCGCTACTGGAGGTGGGCCCGCACCTCGGCGGCGGCCTCGTCGCCGTACGCCTTGGTGAAGCGGTCCATGAAGTTGGCCCGGCGCAGGGTGTACTCCTGGGTGCCGAGGGTCTCGATGACCAGGGTGGCCAGCATGCAGCCGAGCTGGGCGGCGCGCTCGTGGCCGACGCCCCACGACAGGCCGGTCAGGAAGCCGGCCCGGAACGCGTCGCCGACGCCGGTCGGGTCGACCTTTGCCTCTTCCTGCGGGACGCCGACCACGATGGGCTCGTCGCCGGTCCGCTCGATGCGCACGCCGCGCGAGCCGAGGGTGGTGACGCGGTGGTCGACCTTGGCGAGGATCTCCTCGTCGCTCCAGCCGGTCTTGGACTCGATGAGCCCCTTCTCGTACTCGTTGGAGAAGAGGTAGGTGGCGCCTTCGAGCAGGGTGCGGATGTCGTCGCCCGACATGCGGGCGATCTGCTGCGAGAAGTCGGCCGCGAAGGGGATGCCCCGCGCCTTGCACTCCTCGGTGTGGCGCAGCATCGCCTCGGGGTCGTCCGCGCCGATCAGTACGAGGTCGAGGCCGCCCACGCGGTCGGCCACCGACTTCAGCTCGATCTGGCGGGCCTCGCTCATCGCGCCCGTGTAGAAGGAGCCGATCTGGTTGTGGTCGGAGTCGGTGGTGCACACGAAGCGGGCGGTGTGCAGGACCTCGGAGATCCGTACCGAGCCGGTGTCCACGCCGTGCCGGTCGAGCCAGGCGCGGTACTCGTCGAAGTCCGAGCCGGCCGCGCCGACCAGGATGGGCCGGCCGCCGAGCTGGCCCATGCCGAAGCAGATGTTGGGACCGACACCGCCGCGCCGTACGTCGAGGTTGTCGACGAGGAAGGAGAGGGAGACCGTGTGCAGCTGGTCGGCGACCAGCTGGTCGGCGAATCGGCCGGGGAAGGTCATGAGGTGGTCGGTGGCGATGGAGCCGGTGACTGCGATACGCACGACGGGGGCGCTCCTGATGAGAATGCGGAGGGGCGGGCGTTGACAGTTCACGCTACCGGGTCGTCCCCGATGGGCCGACCGGCGGAAACTACCCAATAGTAGGTCTTTCTGCGCGCACCACCCGGTGCGTACGGTGCGGGCATGGAAACCAAGGTGAGCAGTGCGCGTGGGCGTGGGGTGGCGGCCGATCCGGGCCTGGAGGAGCTTCGGGGCGACTGCGCGCGGATGGCTCCGCACTGGGTCGTGCCCGAGGCGGCCGCTCCGGCGCCGGTGCCGCCGTCCCGCATCCACGGTGTGACCATTCCGCCGTCCTCGGTACGTCTGATCGCCGGCATGTCCGAATACGGGGACTGAAACGGCCTGTTCACGCCGGGTGCGGCGCACGGATGGAACCGTGCGCTCCCCCGCTCCGTCCCATCTGCGTCCCTCGTAAGGGGGATGCTGGATACGACTGGACAGGAGCGATCTGGTGAGCAGCGAGCACACGCAGGACGAGCCCCGGCAGCGGCGTTCTCGGCGGTCTCCCTTGGTCCTCGCCGCGGCGGCCGTGGCCGTACTGGCCGCGGGAGGCGGCGGGGCGTACTGGGCCACGACGGCGTCCTCGGCCGGCGGCGGTACGCCCGGCAAGGACGGCGCTCCGCCGCCGCTCGCGCTCGACAGCGCCCCCGGCGGGGGGAGCGGCACGGGCAGCGACGGCGGCACCGGCACCGGGAAGGGCAACGGCATCGCGCCGGGCGAGCCCGACCCCAACGGAGTGGTGTACCGGGCGTCGGTGAAGCTGCCCGGCGGACCCGGCAAGGCGTCCGTCTACCAGCCGCACGGCACGGTGAGCGAGGCCGAGGTGCACCGGCTCGCGCAGGCGCTGGGCGTCGACGGCGCGGCGCGCCTGGAGGACGGCACCTGGAAGGTGGGCGCCACGAAGGACGGCTCGGGGCCGACCCTGACGGTCAGTCAGAAGGCGCCGGGCACCTGGTCGTTCGCCCGGTTCGGCAGCGGCGGCACGGACAACTGCCCCAAGGGGAAGATGTGTCCGATGCACACCACGGGCGCGGACACCGACGCCGGCACCAGTGGCGGCGCGGACGGCGGCGCACCGGTGAGCGAGCAGGCCGCGAAGGCGGCCGCGGCCCCGGTCCTCAAGGCGCTCGGCCAGGACGACGCCAAGCTCGACGCCAAGGAGGTCCTCGCCTCGGCCCGGGTGGTGAACGCCGATCCGGTGCTCGACGGGCTTCCCACGTACGGCTGGACCACCGGCATCCAGGTCGGCTCCGGCGGTCAAGTGGTCGGCGGAAGCGGCCAGTTGAAGGCCCTGGACAAGGGCGCGACGTACCCGGTGATGGGCGCGGAGCAGACGCTGGCCCAGCTCAACAGCCATGCCACGGGACGGCCGAAGGCCAAGGACTGCACGGGCCCGGTGCCGCTGGACGGTCAGCCCACCAAGGGCCGGCTGCCGAGCGATCCGCAGGGCAACATCCAGCAGCCGTGCAAGCAGCCCACGCCCTCGGCCGTCACGGTCGACGGGGCCGTGTTCGGGCTCGCCGCACAGTCGGTGGGCGGGGTCCAGAGCCTCGTGCCGTCCTGGTTGTTCCAGGTGAAGCCGGACGCCGGCCAGGCGTTCACGGTCACCGCTCCCGCGGTGGCTCCCCCGTATGTGACCAAGCCCCCGGCGTCCCCGACCGGCGCTCCCGTGCCGGCCCCTTCGGGATCGGCCACGGCGCCCGGTGCCCACGGCCAGGCGCTCGCGTCCTACGCCCTCGCACCGGACGGACGGACCCTGACCGTCACGTTCTGGGGCGGGGTGTGCAGTACGTACACGGCGACCGCCGACGAGAGCGGTGACGGGGTGCGCGTCAAGGTGACCGGGCAGGCCAGGCAGGACCCGAAGAAGATGTGCATCGCCCTGGCCAAGCAGCAGACGGTCCAGGTGGAGCTGCACGAGTCGCTCGGCGCCCGCACGGTGATCGACGCGGACACGGGCAAGGAGCTGCCGAAGAAGTAGGCGCGCGGAGATCGCGCGGACATGGCGAAGGCGGGCGCCCCCGGTCATCCCGGGGGCGCCCGCCTTTCGGCTGCCGTCAGATCTAGCTGAAGGAGTCGCCGCAGGCGCAGGAGCCCGTCGCGTTCGGGTTGTCGATCGTGAAGCCCTGCTTCTCGATGGTGTCGACGAAGTCGATCGAGGCGCCGCCCAGGTACGGGGCGCTCATGCGGTCGGTGACGACCTTGACGCCGTCGAAGTCCTTGACGACATCGCCGTCGAGCGAGCGCTCGTCGAAGAACAGCTGGTAGCGCAGGCCGGAGCAGCCGCCGGGCTGAACGGCGACGCGCAGCGCCAGATCGTCCCGGCCTTCCTGCTCAAGGAGGCCCTTGACCTTGGCCGCGGCGGCGTCGGACAGGAGGATGCCGTCGCTCACGGTGGTGGTCTCGTCCGATACGGACATCTGCTTCTCTCCCGGGTTGTACGGAGACTGCTTGCCGACGGTTGCAACCGGCGGGGCCCCGGATTCATTCCGGGTTCTTCTCTTTCATGCTCGCACACAAGGGGGCAGGCGGGAAAAGGCCTGGGGACAACTCCGTGCGGGACCGGGTGGCCGACCGGGGGCGGACCGGGGGCAGACCAGGGGCAGACCAGGTCGGACCGGGTGCGTCACATCGACGCTATCGGCATCGTCAAAGTGACGTGAACCGGTTATGATAGATAGCGTCATTTAGACGAAAACCCCCGCGTGCAAGCACCTGGGGCCAACTGGAGCGGCTCCGCCGCACTGCTCAGGAAAAGAAAGGGTGCGTGACGTGACCACCGCCCAGCCCCGTCAGGACCTCGCCGGCCGCGTCGATCTCGACGTCCAGCCGACGCCGCTCGCCCTGCTGCTGCTCGGCCGCGAGGCCGACCCCAGGAGCGAGCGCGGCGTGGAGTGCCCCGGCGACCTTCCTTCGCCCTCCGACCCGGACCTGGTCGAGCGCGCCCGCGCGGCCAAGGCCAGGCTCGGGGACAAGGTCTTCATCCTCGGGCACCACTACCAGCGCGACGAGGTCATCGAGTTCGCCGATGTGACGGGTGACTCGTTCAAGCTGGCCAAGGACGCGGCCGCCAGGCCGGAGGCCGAGTACATCGTGTTCTGCGGTGTGCACTTCATGGCCGAGTCCGCCGACATCCTGACCGGCGACGACCAGAAGGTCGTCCTTCCGGACCTCGCCGCGGGCTGCTCCATGGCCGACATGGCCACCGCCGAGCAGGTCGCCGAGTGCTGGGACGTGCTGACCGAGGCCGGGATAGCCGAGCAGGTCGTGCCCGTCTCCTACATGAACTCCTCGGCCGACATCAAGGCGTTCACCGGCCGGCACGGCGGCACCATCTGCACCTCCTCCAACGCCGAGCGCGCCCTGAACTGGGCCTTCGAGCAGAAGGAGCCCGGTTCGGCCAAGGTCCTGTTCCTGCCGGACCAGCACCTGGGCCGCAACACCGCCGTGCGCGACCTCGGCATGTCCCTCGACGACTGCGTGCTCTACAACCCGCACAAGCCGAACGGCGGGCTCACCGTCGAGGAGCTGCGCGACGCCAAGATGATCCTGTGGCGCGGGCACTGCTCGGTGCACGGCCGCTTCTCGCTGGACTCGGTCGACGACGTCCGCGCGCGCATCCCGGGCGTGAACGTCCTGGTGCACCCCGAGTGCAAGCACGAGGTCGTGGCCGCGGCGGACTACGTCGGCTCGACCGAGTACATCATCAAGGCCCTGGAAGCCGCCCCCCGCGGCTCGAAGTGGGCGATCGGCACCGAGCTGAACCTGGTGCGGCGCCTGGCCAACCGGTTCGCCGCCGAGGACAAGGAGATCGTCTTCCTCGACAAGACGGTCTGCTTCTGCTCGACCATGAACCGCATCGACCTGCCGCACCTGGTGTGGACCCTGGAATCGCTCGCCGACGGCAAGCTGATCAACCAGATCAAGGTCGACCGGGAGACCGAGCACTTCGCGAAGCTGGCGCTCGAGCGGATGCTGGCGCTGCCGTAGCCCTCGTGAACCCGGAGTCCTCGTGACCCCGGGCTCTCGGCCCCGTACGTACGACGAAGGCCGCCCCCCGCGCGGGGGGCGGCCTTCGTCGTACGTACGGGAGTCGTTCCCCGTGTCAGGGGTCAGGCGTTGGCCGGCTCCCGGTCCTCGGAGCCGTCCGACGGCACGGGCTCGCCTGCCTTCCTGGCGCGCTTGGCCGCCTTCTTCGTGGCCCTGCGCTCCTTACGGAGCTCGACCATCGCGTAGAGGGTCGGGACCAGGAGGAGGGTCAGCAGCGTCGACGTCACCAGACCGCCGATCACGACGACGGCGAGCGGCTGGGCGATGAATCCGCCCTCGCCCGTCACACCGAGCGCCATCGGGAGCAGCGCGAAGATCGTGGCCAGGGCCGTCATCAGGATCGGGCGCAGACGGTGGCGGCCACCCTCGACGACCGCCTCGACCACGCCGAGCCCCTGCTTGCGGTACTGGTTGATCAGGTCGATCAGGACGATCGCGTTGGTGACCACGATGCCGATCAGCATCAGCATGCCGATCATCGCGGGGACGCCCATCGGGGTGCCGGTGATGATCAGCAGGCCGATCGCGCCGGTGGCCGCGAACGGGATCGCGACGAGCAGGATCAGCGGCTGGATCAGGGACTTGAACGTGGCGACCAGGAGCATGAAGACGATCGCGATCGCCGCGAGCATCGCAAGGCCCAGGTTCTTGAACGCGTCCGACTGGTCCGAGGAGACGCCGCCGATGGAGGCGGTGGCACCGGACGGCAGCTTCAGGTCCTTGATCTTGGCCTGGAGGTCGGTGCTGACCTTGCCGGTGTTGTCGCCGACGGGCTTGGCGGTGATGGTCGCCGAGCGGGCGCCGTCGATCCTGGTCATCGAGACCGGTCCCGGCACGAGCTTCACGTCGGCGATGTCACCGAGCTTGACCGGGCCGAGCGACAGGTTCTTGAGCTGGTCCACGGTCGTGGCCGGGCTGGGCGAGGTGATGTACACGTCCCGCTCGGAGTCGCCCATGATCGCCTTGGTGACCTGGGTGCCGCGCACCTGCTGGGCGACGGCCATGCCGAGGGTGGTCTGGTTGAAGCCGGCGTCGGCCGCCTTGTCGTTGGGCTGCACCGAGACCCGGGGCACGCTCTGCGCCAGGTCGCTCTGCACGTCGCTGACGTCCTTGAGGCCCGCGACGGCCTGGCGCACCTGCTCCGCGGCCTTCTTCAGGACATCGCCGTCGGCGGCCTTGACGACCACGCTCAGGTCCTGGCTGCCGAAGCCGCCCCCGGTCGAGACCGCGGGGTTGCCCGGCTGGTTCTTGAGGGCCGCTTCCAGGCGGTCGTGGGCCGTGTCGTAGTCGTCCGCGCTCTTCAGGGTCACCGTGTACGAGGCCTGGTTGGCACCGGTTCCGCCGCCGAAGGCCGCCATGAAGCCGGAGGAGCCGACGGTGACCTGGTAGCTCTTGACCGCCGGGTCGGCGGACAGGATCTGCTCGACCTTCTTCGACGCGGCGTCCGCCGCGTCCAGGCTGGTGCCCGCGGGCAGTTCCTGCTTGATCGAGAGGGTGTCCTGCTCGCCCTGGTCGAAGAAGTTGGTCTTCAGGAGACCGGCCATGCCGAACGTGCCGACCAGGATGACCACCGCGAGGACCACGCTGGTGATGCGGCGCCGGGTCGCGAAGCGCAGGACGGGAACGTAGATGCGCTGGAGGCGGGACTTGTTCTCCTTCTCCTCCGCCTTGCGGCGCGCCTCGTCCGGGTCGATGCCCGCGATCGCCTTCGGCGCGCGCAGGAACCAGAACGACAGGACCGGCACGACGGTCAGCGAGACGAGCAGCGAGGCGAGCAGGGCCGCGGTGACGGTGAGGCTGAACGAGCCGAAGAGCTCGCCGACCATGCCGCCCACGAAGGCGATCGGGAGGAAGACCGCGACGGTGGTGAGCGTCGAGGCGGTCACCGCGCCGGCGACCTCCTTGACGGCCGTCAGGATCGCCGAGTGGCGCTCCTCGCCGTAGCCGAGGTGGCGCTTGATGTTCTCCAGGACCACGATCGAGTCGTCGACGACACGGCCGATCGCGATCGTCAGCGCGCCCAGGGTCAGCATGTTGAGCGAGAGGTCCTGCGTCCACAGCACGATCAGCGCGAGGACCACGGACATCGGGATGGAGACCGCGGTCACCAGCGTGGAGCGGATCGACGCGAGGAAGAGCAGGATCACGATCACGGCGAAGAGCAGGCCGAGCGCGCCCTCGGTGGTCAGGCCGGAGATGGCCTTGGAGACCTGCGGGCCCTGGTCGGAGACGACGGTGAGGTCCGCGCCCGCGCCGAGGTCCTTCTTCAGGTCGGGCAGCTTGTCCTTGACGGCCTGGGAGATCGCGACGGCACTGCCGTCGTGGTCCATGGTGGCCATCACGGCGAGGCTGGGCTTGCCGTTGGTGCGGGTGATGGACACCCGCTGCGAGGGCTCCTGCTTGACGGTGGCGATGTCACCGAGGCGGACCGGTGAGCCCTGCTGCGGCTTGATCCGCAGGTCCTCGATCTGCTTCAGGGAGGTATAGGGGGCGCCGACCTGGACGGTGCGGCTCTTGCCGTCCTCGGAGAACGAGCCGCCGGGTATCGTCGCGCCGCCCGCCTTCAGGGCGTCGCCGAGCGTCATGGTGGTGAGGCCGGCCTGGGCCAGCTTCTTCGCGTCGGGCGTGACGTTCACCTGGAGGTCCTGGACGCCGTCGACGCTGACGCGGCCGACGCCCTTGATGTCCTCCAGAGCCGGGACGACCGTGCGGTCCAGCTGGTCGGCGAGCGCCTGCTGGTCCTTGTCGGAGGTCACCGCGAGCACCACGGTCGGCATGTCGTCGGTGGAGCCGGCGACGACCTGCGGGTCGACCTCGGCGGGGATCTGGGTGCGGGACCGGTTGACGGCCTGCTGGATGTCGGCGACGAGCTGCTTCGTACCCGTGCCGTACTCGAAGGTCGCCATGATCACGGCGTTGCCCTCGGACGCCGTGGACGTGATGCCCTTGACTCCGCTGACGGCCTTGATGTTCTTTTCGAGCGGCTCGACGACCTGCTTCTCGACCACATCGGGCGAGGCACCCTGGTAGGGGGCGAGCACCGACACCATCGGCAGTTCGATGGTGGGCAGCAGTTGCTGCTTGAGCTGCGGAATGGCGATCGCCCCGAAGACGATCGCGACGATCGACATCAGGCCTATCAGGGCCCGTTGTGCGAGGCTGAATCTGGACAGCCAGGACATGGGTGGGGTCTCTCTTCTGTGGCGTGCGAGCAGCGGTACGAGTCGGAAGGAGCAGACAGGACCGGCCCGTGATCACGCGGCGCATCACCCGGGAAGACCCGGCCCCCGCCTATAACCCTCTGTCATGGGGCGGGTCGGATGCCTCGCTCCCAGGTCTCTTTCCTTATCCCGCGCATACCGCAGTCGCAGTACGCCGCGCTCCACCCTTCAGTCCACCCGTGGGCGGACAAGGCCGGATTCGTACGCGATGACCACCAATTGGGCACGGTCGCGTGCGCCCAATTTGGCCATCGCGCGGTTCACATGGGTCTTCACGGTGAGCGGGCTGACGGAGAGGCGCTCGGCGATCTCGTCGTTGGAGTGGCCGCCCGCGACCTGGACCAGCACCTCGCGTTCGCGGACCGTGAGGGCGGCGAGCCGCTCACCGTGCCGGCGCAGGTCCTCCTCGCCGGCCTCCCAACTGCCGCCCTGCGCGAGGAAGGTGGTGATCAGTCCCTTGGTCGCGGCCGGGGACAGCAGCGCCTCGCCGGCCGCGGCGACACGGATCGCGCCGAGCAGCTCCTCGGGCTCGGCGCCCTTGCCGAGGAAGCCGGAGGCTCCGGCCCGCAGCGACTGCACCACGTACTCGTCGACCTCGAAGGTCGTGAGCATCACGACGTGGACCGTGCACAGGGCTGGGTCGGCGGTGATGGCCCGGGTGGCGGCGAGGCCGTCGGTGCCGGGCATCCGGATGTCCATCAGGACGACGTCCGGCAGGGTCTCGCGGACCACGTCGACGACCGCGGCCCCGTCGGCCGCCTCGCCCACGACCTCCATGTCGGGCTCGGAGTCGACCAGGACGCGGAAGGCCGAGCGCAGCAGCGCCTGGTCGTCGGCGAGTACCACCCTGATGGTCATGACGTGCCTTCCCCCGTGGCCCCGGTCTCCGCGGCCTTGACCGGCAGTATCGCCTGCACGCGGAAGCCGCCGCCGTAGCGGGGTCCCGCCGTGCAGCTGCCGCCGAGCGCCGTGACCCGCTCGCGCATGCCGAGCAGCCCGTGGCCGCCGCCGTCTCCCGCCGCGCCGGTGCCGGTGCCGTTGTCGATGACGGTGATCTCGGTGTTCGGCCCGACCCGTACGACGCTCACCTCGGCCTTGGCGCCGGGGCCCGCGTGCTTGTGGACGTTGGTGAGCGCCTCCTGGATGACCCGGTAGGCGGCGAGGTCGACGGAGGCGGGCAGCGGGGCGTCGTCGGTGCGGGCGAGCTCCACGGGAAGCCCCGCCCGCCGGAAACCGGCGAGCAGATCGTCGAGGAGGCCGAGGCCGGGGGCGGGCTCGGTGGGGGCTGCGGGGTCGCCGGACTGGCGCAACAGGCCGACGGTGGAACGGAGTTCGTTCAACGCGGAGCGGCTGGCCTCCCGTACGTGGGCGAGGGCCTCCTTGGCCTGGTCGGGCCGCTTGTCCATGACGTGGGCCGCGACGCCCGCCTGGACGTTGACCAGGGCGATGTGGTGGGCGACCACGTCGTGGAGCTCGCGGGCGATCCGCAGCCGTTCCTCGGCCACCCGGCGCCTGGCCTCCTCCTCGCGTCCGTGCTCGGCCCGTTCGGCCCGCTCGCGGATCGCGTCGACGAAGGCGCGCCGGCTGCGCACGGCGTCCCCCGCGGCCGCGGCCATGCCGGTCCAGGCGAAGATCCCGAGGTGTTCCTGGGAGTACCAGGGCGGGGTGCCGAGCAGCATGGCCGTGCCGGTGAGCACGACGATGGTGAGCACGCCGACGCGGTAGGTGGTGGGCCGGTCGGTGTGGGCGGCGACCGTGTAGAGCGCGACGACCGCGCTCATCGCGACCGGCGAGGGCGGGTCCCCCAGCGAGAGCTCCACCATGGCGAGGGCGCTGGTGCAGGCGAGCGTGACCATGGGCCGGCGCCGCCGCAGTACGAGGACGGCGGCGGCCAGCGTCATCAGGACGAGCGAACGCAGACCGGGCGTACGGGTGCCGAAGGTCGGCCCGTTGGGCCCGTGCGGGTCGGCGAAGGAGCCGAGGACCATGCAGATCAGTACGCCGAGGGCGAGGGCGGCATCGGGGACCAGCGGATGCGCCCTGAGCCAGGGGCGGGCCCGGTCGATGGGGGTCACGGTCACCTACCGTAAGGGTGCCGGGGCCCACGGGACCGCGAGCCCCCGGGCCGGTGGCGGGCCCGGGGCGGGGGCTGTCGGGTCAGCCCGGGATCAGGCCGTCGTCGCTGAGCATCTCCCTGACCTCGTCCAGGCTCGCGTCCGGGCTCGGAAGGATCAGCTCGGAAGGTTCCAGGGAGTCGTCGGCAAGGGGCTCCCCCAGCCGGCGCACCGCGTCGAGCAGGGCGACGAGGGTGTGGCGGAAGCCGTCCTCGTCACCCTCCTCCATCCGGGCGAGAAGCTCGTCGTCGAGCTTGTTGAGCTCGGTGAAGTGGCCGTCGGCCAGCTTCACCTGCCCCTCCCCCATGATCCGGACGATCATGAACGTCTCCTGCCGTTCGTCACTGCTTGTCGAAGCGCGGGCTCTGCTGCGGGGCCTTGTCCTCGGGAGCGGCGGTGCCGCCCTCGATGGCCTGCTTCCCTGCGGACCCGCCGCCCATCAGCTCGGCCTTCATCCGCTGCAGTTCCAGCTCTACATCCGTACCACCGGACAGGCGGTCGAGCTCGGTCTGGATGTCGTCCTTGGCCAGGCCCGACTGGTCGTTGAGGGCACCGGATGCGAGCAGCTCGTCGATCGCGCCGGCCCGCGCCTGGAGCTGCGCGGTCTTGTCCTCGGCCCGCTGGATGGCCATGCCGACGTCGCTCATCTCCTCGGAGATGCCCGAGAAGGACTCGGCGATCCGGGTCTGCGCCTGGGCCGCCGTGTAGGTCGCCTTGATCGTTTCCTTCTTGGTGCGGAAGGCGTCGACCTTGGCCTGGAGGCGCTGGGCCGCAAGGGTGAGCTTCTCCTCCTCGCCCTGCAACGTCTGGTGCTGCGTCTCCAGGTCGGTGACCTGCTGCTGCAACGAGGCGCGGCGGGACAGGGCCTCGCGGGCCAGATCCTCACGGCCGAGCGAGAGGGCCTTGCGGCCCTGGTCCTCCAGCTTGGAGGACTGGCTCTGCAGCTGGTTGAGCTGCAGCTCCAGACGCTTGCGGGAGGTCGCCACGTCGGCGACTCCCCTGCGCACCTTCTGGAGCAGCTCCAGCTGCTTCTGGTACGAGTAATCGAGGGTCTCGCGAGGGTCCTCGGCCCGGTCAAGGGCCTTGTTCGCCTTCGCGCGGAAGATCATCCCCATACGCTTCATGACACCGCTCATGGGCTTCGCGCGCCCCCTTCTGACGGACTCCAGCTCCAGCTGCTGCAACAGAACCCACAGTACGGGCCCTGCATCCATTACCGCACTGTTCGGGCGCCGATGCGCTCATCCCCAAGGACGACTACGTCCGCCGTTGATCCGGCGCAGGGAGTAGGTGAACCTCGGGGGAACAGTGCATCGCCCGCCTTCAGGGACGCAAGGCGTTGTGGGATCGTTCCCCACCGGCCTGGGGTCCATGCCGGGCACCCCGTACCCTTGGGGATTGTGTTCCGTAGCCGTTCCAACGCAGAGAAGGCCCCCACCGACAAGGTGACGGCGGACCTCTCCAAAGCGCCCCGCGACCCCGAGGCCCCCAAGGGGCGCCCCACTCCCAAGCGGAGTGAGGCCCAGACTCAGCGCCGCCGTGCCTCGACCGTGCCGACCGACCGCAAGGAGGCCTCCAAGCGTCAGCGCGAGGCGCGCCGGGTCGACATGGCCAAGCAGCGCGAAGCGCTCGCCAATGGCGACCAGCGCTACCTGCCGGCCCGCGACAAGGGCCCGGTGCGCAAGTTCGCCCGCGACTTCGTCGACTCCCGGTTCTCGGTCGCCGAGATGTTCCTGCCGCTCGCGGTGATCATCCTGGTGCTCTCGATGATCCGGATCGGCAGCCTGCAGAACCTCTCGCTGCTGCTGTGGCTCGTGGTGATCGTGCTCATCGTGCTCGACTCGCTCGGCCTCGCCTTCCGGCTGAAGAAGGCGCTCGCCGCCCGCTTCCCGGACGAGCCGAGGAAGGGCGCCGTCGCCTACGGTCTGATGCGCACGCTCCAGATGCGCCGGCTGCGGCTGCCCAAGCCGCAGGTCAAGCGCGGAGAGAAGCCCTGAGCGGGAAGCCGTCCGGGTTCACCGGCGCCTCCGGCGCCTGGCTGAAGGGTCTCGGCGGGCTGCGCAACGTGGTCCGCCAAGAGCTCGTGGCCCGTCACCTCGACGAGCAGATAGCCGGGCGTTTCCCGGTGGGCCGGCGTCTTCGCGTCCTGGACGTCGGCATGGGCCAGGGCACCCAGGCCCTGCGCCTGGCCCGCGCCGGGCACTCGGTGACCGGGCTCGAATCCGACCCGGCGATGCTCCAGGTGGCCCGCGAGGCGCTGTCGACCGAGCCCGAGGGCATCCGCGAGCGGGTGCGTCTGATCGAGGGCGACGGCCGCGAGACCGGCGTGCACTTCCTGCCCGGCGCCTTCGACGTGGTGCTGTGCCACGGCGTCCTGATGTACGTCGAGGAGCCCGACGCGATGCTCGCCGGGCTCGCCCGGATGCTCGCCCCCGGCGGCCTGCTCTCGCTGCTCGTGCGGAACGCCGACGCGCTGGCCGTGCGGCCCGGCCTCGCCGGCGACTGGGCGGGCGCCCTCGCGGCCTTCGACACCGACGCGTACACCAACCGGCTCGGTCTGCCGGTCCGCGCCGACCGGCTCGCCGCGCTGACCCGCACCCTCGACGGGATCGCGGCGCCGCTGCACACCTGGTACGGGGTGCGGGTGTTCACCGACACCGTGCCCAACGACGTGGACCTGCCGGCCCCCGACGAGCTGGAGCGCCTGCTGACCGCCGAGGACCGTGCCGGGCGCACCGACCCATACCGCCACGTGGCGGCGCTGCTGCACCTCTTCGGCGTACGGGACTGAGACGCGGTACGGGGCTGGAACGCGGTACGGGGCTGGAACGCGGTACGGGACCGGGACGGGTGGACGGGCGCGGGTATCGCGCCGGTGGGCCCCGGCCCGGGGTCCCCGGTACCTGATCGGGCCCACCGGCAGGCCGTCATATCGGACCAAAGGGATACTCCTGCCATGGATGCATCTCTTCGCCCCGGCCGGGTGCGCCGTGCGGCCCGGCCGCTGACCGCCGCCGCCGTCACCGCCGCTCTCGTCGGGGGCTGTTCGGGCGCGGACCCCGCGGCCGCCCCGAAGGCGTCGTCCCGCAGCGCGTCGGCGAGTTCGCCGGCGCCCCAGCGCAACGGCTCCGGCGGGACCGACAGCCTGCAGAGCGACTATCAGCGGGTCATCAAGGACGTGCTGCCCTCGGTCGTGCAGATCGATGCCTCCAACAGCCTCGGCTCGGGCATCGTCTACGACGGCCAGGGGCACATCGTCACCAACGCCCATGTCGTCGGCAACGAGCGGACGTTCAAGGTGACGGCGTCCGGCAGCAGTTCGGCGATCACCGCCAGGCTGGTCGCCGCCTATCCCGAGCAGGACCTCGCGGTGATCAAGCTGGATTCCGTGCCCAGCGGGCTGAAGCCGGCCACGTTCGGGGACTCCTCGAAGGTGGAGATGGGCCAGATCGTCCTGGCGATGGGGTCGCCGCTCGGGCTCTCCTCCAGCGTCACCCAGGGCATCGTGTCCGCGACCGGCCGCACCGTGTCCGAGGGCCGGGACGGCGGCGGTACCGGCGCGACCATCGCCAACATGGTGCAGACATCGGCCGCGATCAACCCCGGCAACAGCGGCGGCGCCCTGGTCAACCTCGACGACGAGATCATCGGCATTCCGACGCTCGCCGCGACCGACCCGGACATGAGCGGCAGCGCGGCCCCCGGCATCGGCTTCGCGATCCCGGTGTCGATGGTGAGGACGGTGGCCGACCAGATCATCAAGAGCGGCAAGGTCACCGATTCGGGCCGGGCGGCGCTCGGCATCACCGGCCGGACCGTGGTCGACGCCGGCTACCAGCCGGCCGGCGTCGCGGTGGTGGCGGCCCCGCCCAACGGAGCCGCGGCCAAGGCGGGTCTCAGGACGGGCGACATCATCACGAAGCTCGGCCAGACCGGCATCACGTCGATCACCGCGCTCACCGAGGCGCTGGCCGCGGACAAGCCGGGCCAGAAGGTCCAGGTGACGTACACCCGCGACGGCGCGAAGAAGACCGCCGAGGTCACCCTCGGCGAGATCTGAGCGGAGCCGCGGCACGAGGGCCGGCCGGGGACGCCGTGCGCACCCCCGGCCGGGCCGTCAGGCCTGCTCGGCGTGCAGGCTCATCGGGCCGTAGATCTTCGTGCCGTCCTCGAAGAGGAAGACCTGGTCGGCCCCGCCTTCGAGCAGGTCCTTCCACACCTCACCGATCCAGGACTCCGCATCGCCCTGGGTCGTGAACTCCTCCGGCGCCACCGCCGGCTCGACCTCCGTACCGTCCGACTTCTCGAAACGCCACGTCCACGCCATGTCCGCCTCCTGGGTCCCATTGCTGCCCGCAGCGTAACCGGGCGCGCAAGAGGGCCGGTTACGCGGCAGGATCGTGGTTGTGGAACTGACTCTCCTCGGCACCGGGGCCCCCGCCGGCCTGCCGCGCCCCGACTGTCCCTGCGCCGCGTGCGCCGTCGCACGCGGCGGCGACGCGCGCGCCGCGACCGCCCTGCTCGTCGACGGCGCGCTGCTGCTCGACCTGACCCCGGGCGCGGCGCTCGCCGCCGCACGGGCCGGGCACTCGCTCGCCGGTGTGCGCCAGGTGCTGCTCACCCATCCGCACGACGGGCCGGCGGTCGAGCTGCCGGCCGGGCTTCCGGCGGCCGGGCGGGTACCGGACGGCCGCCGGCTGACGCTGATCAGCGGCCACCGGGTGCTCGCCGTGCCGCTCGACGCGCCGGGCACGGGGTACGAGGTGACGTCGCCCGACGGCGAGCGGCTGCTCTATCTGCCGCCGGGTGGTGCGCCCGCCGGGGCGTCGGCGATGCGCCCGTACGACATGGTGGTGGCCGACGTCTGCGGCCGGCCCGACGCGCTCGCGCGGCTGCGGGCGGCCGGCGGCATCGGCCCGGCGACCGATGTGATCGCGGTGCACATCGACCACGACGTGCCGCCCGGCCGGGAGTTGGAGCGCCGGCTCGCGGCGCTCGGCGCGCGCGCCGTGCCGGACGGCACGACGCTGGTCGTCGGCGAGTACCACGCGGTGCCCGACCTGCCGCGCCGCACGCTCGTGCTCGGTGGCGCGCGCTCGGGCAAGTCGGTGGAGGCCGAGCGGCGCCTGGCGGCCTTCCCCGGGGTGGTGTACGTGGCGACGGGCGGCTCCCGCGAGGGCGACACCGAGTGGGCCGCGCGGGTCGGGCTGCACCGCGAGCGGCGGCCCTCCAGCTGGCGCACCGAGGAGACCTGCGACCTCGCGCCGCTCCTCGACGCGTCGGGCCCGCCGCTCCTGATCGACTGTCTGGCGCTGTGGCTGACCGACGCGATGGACCGGGTCGGCGCGTGGGACGACGAGAAGTGGGCGTCCGGCGGCGAGCGCGCGCTGAAGGAGCGTACGGACGAACTCGTCGCGGCGGTACGGGGCACGGCGCGGACGGTGGTCGCGGTGAGCAACGAGGTGGGGTCGGGCGTGGTGCCCGCGACGTCGTCGGGGCGGCGCTTCCGTGACGAACTGGGCCGCCTGAACGCCGCGTTCGCGGCCGAGTGCGAGCAGGTGCTGCTCGTCGTCGCGGGCCAGGCGCTCGCACTGCGCGGCTGATGTCCGCCCGCTGGCGGTACTGTTCGGCAGATGAGCAGGCTGAACCTGGACGACTTCTCCGATCTGATCGAACGCCCCGACAACGGTGTGCGGCGTGACGCCGAGGAACGCCGGGAGCGGCAGAGCGTGCCGCCCGGCGCGCTCGGCCGGCTCGACGAGCTGGCCACCTGGCTGTCGGCGGCGCAGGGCGCGAGCCCGGTGCGGGCCGTCGAGCGGCCCCGCGTGGTCCTGTTCGCGGGCGACCACGGCGTGGCCGGACTCGGTGTCTCGGCCCGCCCCGCCTCCTCGGCGCACACCCTCGTACGGTCCGCCCTGGACGGCGCGAGCCCGGTCGCGGTGCTCGGCCGCCGCCAGGGCGTCCCGGTCCGCGTCGTCGACGCCGGCCTCGACTGCGACCCGGCGCTGCTGCCCGAGGACGTGGTGCGCCACCGGGTGCGGCGCGGCAGCGGCCGGATCGACGTCGAGGACGCCATGACCGTCGACGAGGCGGAGGCGGCGGTCCGGCTCGGCGTGAGGATCGCCGACGAGGAGGCCGACTCCGGCACCGATCTGGTGGTGCTCGGCGACCTCAGCGTGGGCGGCACCACGCCGGCGGCGGTGCTGATCGCCGCGCTGTGCGGCACGGACGCCTCGGTGGTCACCGGTCGCGGCGGCGCCGGCATCGACGACCTCGCCTGGATGCGCAAGTGCGCGGCGATCCGCGACGCGTTGCGCCGGGCGCGGCCGGTCCTCGGCGATCAGCTCGAACTTCTGGCCGCGGTGGGCGGCGCGGACCTTGCCGCCACCACCGGTTTCCTGTTGCAGTGTGCGGTGCGCAGGCTGCCGGTGATCCTCGACGGGGTCGTCTCGTCGGCCTGTGCGCTGGTGGCGCAGCGGGCGGCCTTCCGGGCTCCGGACTGGTGGCTGGCGGGTCAGTCGAGCGGCGAGCCGGGCCAGTCGAAGGCGCTGGACCGGATGGCGCTCAACCCTCTGCTCGACCATGGCGTCACAGTGGGCGAAGGCACCGGGGCACTGCTCGCTCTTCCCCTCGTACAAGCCGCGGCGGCACTCGCCGCGGAGCTGCCCGAGCGCACCGACCAGCGCACGGAGTCCGTGGAGGAGAGCGGCGACGAGTGAGTCCCGGCTGAGCCGGGGGGCTGCCCCCCTCGGCTCCGTCGGCGATCACTGTGGAACGCTTTGCCCCCATATCATCGCGTTTCATGGGAGAAGTCCGCTTGAGTACCACCGAAGGAACGGACCGGAGCACCCCCCGGTCGCGGCACGGCGCGGCGTTCGCCGTCTGGTACCTGCGCATCGTGACGTTCATCAATTTCCTCAGTGCCGCGTGGGTCACCCTCGGCCAGGGGCTTCGGCGTCACAACACGGACGACTACTTCACGCCGTATCTGCTCGAAGCCGGCTTCACCTCGGGCGTCGTCACGCTCTTCCTCGCCGTCACCATGCGCCGGCGCAAGCGTGCGGCCTGGATCCTCAACATGGTGCTCGGCGGGCTCTTCTGGCTGCTGTTCGCCTACGTCATGGCGCTGCCCGGCTTCCACCGCTACGCGCAGAACTGGATCTCCCTGGGGCTCACCACGGCCTTCGTGGCGGCCCTCGTGGTCGGCCGCCGCGAGTTCTACGCCAAGGGCGACCGCTCCAACCCGCTGGCCGCGGTGGTCACCGCCGTCGGCGGCCTGCTCGTCACCTCGCTGATCGCGGCGGTCCTGGTCAGCGCGACCAACACCTATGACGGCACCGACCAGTCGTCGTTCCTGCAACGCTGGCGTTACGGCCTGATGCGCCTGGTGTTCCTGGTCCCCGACGACCGGCACACCCAGGGCGTCACCACGCCGGGCTGGGTCAACGTCGTCATCAACGTGATGGCCACGCTGCTCCTGATCGCCGTCATCTACGCGGCGTTCCGCAACCGCAGGGCCGTCGACCCGCTCACCGTCGAGGACGAGGAGAGGCTGCGGGCCCTCCTCGACAAGCAGGGCGAACGCGACTCCCTCGGCTACTTCGCGCTGCGCCGCGAGAAGGCCGTCATCTGGTCGCCGACCGGCAAGGCCGCCGTCACCTACCGCGTCATCAACAGCGTCTCGCTGGCCTCGGGCGACCCGATCGGCGATCCCGAGGCGTGGCCGGGCGCGATCGAGCCGTGGCTGGCCGAGGCCCGCGAGCACGGCTGGATCCCGGCCGTGACCGGAGCCAGCGAGGAAGCGGGGCAGATCTATGCCCGGCACGGCCTCGACGCCCTGGAGATGGGCGACGAGGCGATCGTGGAGACCGCCGAGTTCACCCTGGAGGGCCGCGCGATGCGGACCGTGCGCCAGGCGTACAACCGGGTGAAGCGGGCCGGGTACGAGGTGCGGATCCGCCGTCACGCGGACATTCCTGCCCCTGAGATGAACGAACTCCTGCGCAAGGCCGACGACTGGCGCGACGGCGCCACCGAACGCGGCTTCTCCATGGCGCTCGGCCGGCTCGGCGACCCCGCCGACGGCCAGTGCATGATGCTCGAATGCTTCGACGGCGAGGGCGAGTTGCGGGCGCTGCTCAGCTTCGTGCCCTGGGGCCCGCACGGGGTGTCACTCGACCTGATGCGCCGTGACCGCGACTCCGAGAACGGCCTGATCGAGTTCATGGTGATCGAACTCCTCCAGCGCGCCAAGGAGATCCAGATCACTCAGGTCTCACTGAACTTCGCGATGTTCCGTTCCGTCTTCGAGCGCGGCTCGAAGCTCGGGGCGGGACCCGTGCTGAGGCTGTGGCGCTCGCTGCTCAGCTTCTTCTCCCGCTGGTGGCAGATCGAGTCGCTGTACCGGTCCAACGCCAAGTACCGGCCGATCTGGGAGCCACGGTTCACCTTGTTCGAGAAGAGCGCGGACCTGCCGCGCATCGCCATCGCGTCCGCTCGCGCCGAGGGGTTCCTCGAAGCCCCGGGCCTGCCCAAGTGGCTGCACCGCAGACACCTGGAGTCGCAGAGATGAGCGGTGCGGCGCTCCGGGGGGTGCGCCGGTTCGCGGAACGCGAGTGGGGGCCCCTTTTCAGGACCGTGTGGTACGCGCTGTACACCGGGCGCTGGAAGGCGATCCCGCTGACGCTCTCGGCCGTCGCCCTCACCTCGCTCTTCCAGGTCGTGCAGAACCAGCCCTGGGGCTTCCGGCCGATCCAGATCATCGGCTCGGTGAAAGCCGAGTACCCGCTGTGGATCTCGCTCCTTCGCACCCCGTTCTCGCTCTTCGTGCCGGCGCTCGACCTGCCGGTGTGGGGAGCGCTCGCGCAGGTACTGCTCGTCTTCGGCATCGCCGAGATCTGCATCGGGCGGGGCCGGATAGTGCTCATCGCCTACGCCGCGACGCTGGCCGGCACCCTGTACGCACGGATCGGCATCCACATCGGCCCGGACAGCGTCTTCGGGCTGCCCGCCTCCGCGGCCGAGATGGTCGACACCGGGCCTTCGGCGGCCGTCGTCGCCCTCGCCGTGTACGTGTGCTGGCGCTACCGGGCGTACTGGACGGCCGGGGTGGTGGCGGGCGCGATGGTCGTCGAGGTGGTGCTCAAGAACAACCTCGCGGGCAAGGAGCACATCGCGGCGCTCCTCACCGTCGCGGTGATCTGCTGGATCACCTGGGTGCGCCGCAAGCGCCGGCGCGACCGCCGCGATCAGGGGCGGCGCACCGGGAGCTTGTCGGGTGCGCCGCCGATCCAGTCCTGAAGGCGTCGGCGCGGCGCCGACCAGCGCCGGTCGTGGCGGTAGGCCCGCAGCCAGGCCCTGGCCCTGGCCCGCGAACGTGTGCGGTAGAAGCGCTGGGCCCACGGGGAGCCCGGCTTGGCGAGCCGGATGGCGCCGAACAGGGCCACGAAGGGCACGAGGGTGCCGAGCAGCGCCATCCGCACCTTGCCCTTGAACATGGCGATCAGCACGAAACAGAAGTTGATCACGATGGTGGTGATGAACGACGCGCGGTCCTGCCGCTCCCCCGGGCTCACGTCGTTGACGCCGAGCGGCGAGAATCCGGCGAGCACCAGCGTCATGAGGGCGGCGGCGAGCACCACGACCTCGACGCTCTTGCGCCCGTTCTCGCTCCAGTACACGTCGTCCAGGTGCAGGATCAGCGCGAACTCGTCGAGGACCAGGCCCGCGCCCGCCCCGAAGACCGCGGCGAACACGGAGGCCGCGATGCCGTGCCGGCCGCTGCCGACCGCGCCGAAGCCGCCGACGATGGTGAGGATGACGCCGGGCACGACGTGGTGGATGTGCAGCCCGCCGGGGCTGATGTTGCCGAAGGGGCCGCGTCCCGCCCGGATGAGCCGGGTGATGGAGCGCGTGACGAGGAACGTCAGGACGAACGCGGCCAGCGCGAGCAGCATGGGGAGCTTGCCCGGCTCTGTGATGTTCCGGTAGAACCAGTGACCCATCCCACCCGCTCCTGTTTGCGCTGGTATGCGCAATTTAACGCCGTCGGGGGGCCGGGCGCTCAAGATAGCCTGCGCCGGGTGAACGCAAGGAAGGCCCTGCACGGCGTACGTTTCGCCTTCGGCACCCTCACCGTCTTCCCCGCCCGCATCACCCGGTGGGACCGTGCCGCCGCGCGCGCCGGCATGACGCTGGCCCCGCTGGCCGGGCTCGCCGTCGGCCTGTGCGCGGCGGCCGCGGGCGCCGGGTTCTGGCTGCTCGGGGCGGGGGCGCCGCTCGCCGCGGTGGCGGCCACGGCGGCGCCCGCCCTGCTGACCCGGGGCCTGCATCTGGACGGGCTCGCCGACGTCGCCGACGGCCTCGGCAGCGCGAAGCCCGCCGATGACGCGCTGCGCATCATGAAGCGGAGTGACATCGGCCCGTTCGGGGTCGTCACGCTGCTGTTCTGTCTCCTGGCCCAGGTCGCCGCCCTGTCCCGCCTGTTCGAGCGGGACGGCTGGGCCGGCGGCGCCACCGCCGCCGTCGTCGCGGCGCTCGCCGCCCGCACCGCCCTGACCCTGGCCTCCCGGCACGGGGTCCCCGCGGCGCGCCCCGACGGTCTGGGCGCGGTGGTGGCGGGCACGGTGCCCGGCGGGCGGGCGGTCGCGGTGGCCGTCGTGGTGATGGCCCTGTGCGCGGCCGCGGGCGGGCCGGGCGGACCGTGGGCCGCGCTGCACCTCGCGTTGGCCGTCGCGGCCGGACTCGCCGCGGCCCAGGCGCTGCTCGCGCGCTGTGTGCGCCGGTTCGGCGGGGTGACGGGCGATGTGTTCGGCGCGGTCGCGGAGGGCGCGGCCACGGTGACGCTGACCGCGCTCGCCCTCGGCTGACCCGGGCATCAGCAGGCCCGGCGCCACGCCATCAGGTCGTACTTCTTCTGGATGGAGCTGAGGCCGAGCTTCTTCGACGCGGCGCAGAAGCGGTCGGGCGTCAGCTCGTACTCGGCGTGGAAGACGGCCTTGCCCGCCGTCACGAACGGCGTGAGCCGGTCGCACTCCTGGTACTGGGCGCACTGCTCGTCGACCGCGAAGTCGTAGTGGGCGAGCAGCCGCGGGATCTGGTCGAGGTCGTTCTTCAGGCCCACGGCGAGGCCCCGGTCGTGGGCGAGGCGGGCGATCAGCTCGTTGTAGCGGAGCTGGTCGCCGGCCATGAGGGGGAAGCCGGTGTCATTGCGGTAGCCGTCCATGTTGTCCGGCTCGACGGCGTCGAAGCCCTTGGCCCGGCACAGGTCGAAGCGCTGGGCGATCAGCGGTTCCAGGGCGTCGGTGCGGCGGATGTCGAGCCACTTCTCGCCCGCCCAGCCGTTGCCGTTGCCGAGCACGGCCTTGGGGAAGCGGCCCGCGTCCGGCCGCCAGTTCTCCCAGGCGCCCGTCGAGACGTAGCAGATGACCTTGCGGCCCCTGCGGTGCAGATCCGCCACCGCAGCCGCGCTCTGGTCGACGGCGTCGATGTCGTACACCTGGGCGTCGACGGTCGGGTCGAGCGTGCCCTTGAGCTGCCATTGCCAGGTCAGCCCCGGTTTCGGCCGCCAATGGGGGCCGGAGGGTGCGGGCGGTGAAGTGTCACCGCCGGCGCCGTCGTCGGGGGCGTCCGGGGAGCCGGTGCACGCCGCGAGCAGGAGCAGCGGCAGGAGGAGCGGGAGCGCGCGTCTCACCGGGCGGGCTCCAGTCGGTGCGGCAGTGTGCCCCAGGGGTGCGGGAGCCCGCCCGGCACGAGGCAGTGGACCGGCGCCTGGGCGACCGCGTCCGGCGGCGCCTCGTACACCAGGTGGCAGGTGTCGGGCGCGGCGGGCCCGGCCGGCCGGTATGCGGACCAGGGCCCCTCGAAGGTCACCACGAGGTCGGCGATCCGGGCGTAGCCGGGGTGCGGGACGGCGCCGTGGTTCAGGACCAGCGTGACGTACGTGTCGTGGGTCGCGGCGAGCGCGGTCCGCAGGTCCGCGTAGTACGGCAGGTACAGGGCGCTGGTGGCCGCCTGGTCGAGGAAGAGCCCGTGCACCCCGTACCAGTCGTGGTGGCGGGCCGCCTCGCGTACGACGTCCTGCGGCGGGCGCCGGCCGTAGGCGGTGTCCACGTAGCCGAGGACCCGTACGCCGGCCGAGCGCAGCCGCGCGGCCACCGTCGCGAAGGCCGCGTCGGGCGAACGTCCGGGCCCGTCGGCCGGGTTGAGGACGACGCCGTACAGCGAAGGCGCGGCGGCGATCAGCGCGTCCCAGGCGTCGGGTCGTTCGGCCGGGTGCTCGTAGTAGGGCACCAGGAGCTTGCTCATGCACTTCCTCAGCGCGCTCGGGAGGCCCCCGGGGGGGCCTGGCGGGGTCATGGGCGGTGGGCGGTCGCCCTTCCCAGGAGGACACAGGCCAGCAGGGCCAGCAACGCGGCCGCGCTCCCCGAGACCACGAGACCGGTCGACGGCGGCGCGGCGAGGACCAGCGCGAGCGTCTGTGCGACGGCCGCCGCACAGCACACCACGGCCGCGCCCACCGCCGCCCCGAACGACTGGAGCAGGAGTCCGGTCCACAGCACCGCGCCGATCAGCAGCAGCGCCGCGAGGCGCGGGCCGCTCAGCGCCGGCGCGTCCGGCCACAGCCGGGTGCCCGCCTCGGCGAGCGCGGCCAGGACCAGGAGGTAGGCGCCGAGGCAGAGGGTCACGGTGGCGGTCACCGAACCGCGGAAGCCCCGCGCGCTCGACGAGCTCCGCAGCCCGGCCAGGCTCTGCGCCCGGAAGCGGTGCAGCAGCCATTCGGCGGGGCCCATGCTGAGCGTGAGGGCGACCGCGGACGGCCCGGCGACCGTGCCCGTGGAGCCGTGCCGGAAGACGTCGCCGAGCGCGGCGTACAGGACCAGCACCCCGGCGCCGAGCCCGAACAGGCCGTACGGGAGGCAGGTGACGAGCCGGGGCGAGACGGCGCCGCCCGGCGCGGGACCGGCCGTCTCGGTACACAGGGTGCGGACGGCGAGCGCCACGGCGGCGGCGAGCGAGACGAGCAGCAGCGCCGGCCCGGCGGCGGACGGCAGGCCCGGCACGACGCCGAGGATCAGGGGCAACAGGGCCCAGAACAGGGCCCGTTCACGGCCGAGGACGAGGAGCGCGGTGGCCGCCGCCAGATAGCAGCACTGGCCCGCGGCGAACGCGGCGGCGGGCAGCTCGCCCGGCCCGGACGCGGCGAGCGCGGCCAGCGTGCTGAGGGCCGCGCCGAGCGGGGCACCCAGGCGCAGGGCGCGGACGGCGGCCGGGCGGTCGGCGAGGCTGAGCCAGGAGTGGGCGCGGTGCGAGAGCGACTGGTTCCACACCCAGCCGGTCACCGTGCCGGCGAGCAGCGCCATCGTTCCGGCGGGCAGGCCCAGCGCGGCGGGCGGGCCGGTCAGGAGGCGCGCCCCCAGGACGTAGGCGAGCCCGGGGAGGGCGAAGACCAGGCCCCGCAGGAGGCAGGAGCCGAGATGGGCGTGCCAGGAGGCGCGGGGCGGCGCCGGGGCCGCGGGGTAGCGGCGCGGAACGCGGCGGTAGAGCGCTTCGGCCAGCGAGAAGGAGTCGGGGTACCCGTAGGCGGCACGTATCCGTTCGTCGCTCATGCCGTCGGACTCGATGATCGCGGCTATCTCGTCCGGATGGACGGCGACGGCGATCACGTCCGCCAGGCGCAGGGCGAGTTGGGCGACCGGATCGTTGGCGGCGGCCCCCGGCGGGCGTTGGCGCGGGATGAAGGGCAGGGTGTCCCGCCCCTCGTCGCCGCCGAGCCACAGGGAGCCGCTCACCGCGGCACCCCGCCGAGGGTGGCGGCCCGCGCGCCGTCGGACGGTTCGCGGTACCAGGGAGAGGCGAGCCGCAGCGTCCAGTCGTGCTCGGGCGTGAACGGGGCGAGGGCCGGTCCGGGTACGGGGAGCCCGGCCAGCTCGCGGTAGATCCGGCGGAAGCCGTCCACCGAGCGGTGCAGGGTGAACTCGTCGATCACGCGCTGCCGTGCGGCGGCGCCGAGTTCGGTCCGCCGTTCCTGGTCGCGGAGCAGCCCGATCGCCGCCTCGGCCATCACGGCGGGCTCGCGCGGCGGTACGACGAGTCCCGCCTCGCCCGCCGCCTCCCGTACGCCGCCGACGTCCGTGGACACGGTGGCGCGTCCGCAGCTCATCGCCTCGATCAGCGAGAAGGGGAAGCCCTCGCTGATGCTGGAGAGCATCACCACGGTGCCCGAGGCGTAGGCACTCGCGGTGTCGCTGACCCGGCCCTCGTAGGAAATTCCGTCGCTGACGCCCAGTTCGGCGGCGAGCTTCTCCAGGCGGGTGCGGTAGTCCTCGCCGCCGGCCGGTACGGCCCCGTACAACCGCAGGCGGGTGTCGGGGAGTTCGGCCCGCACGATGGCGTACGAGCGGATCAGGGTCTCCAGGTCCTTGATGGGGTCGATGCGACCGCACCAGCTCAGGGTGGGCACGTCCGGGTCGGGTCCGGCGTGCGGGAAGAGGTCGGGGTCGACCCCGTTGTAGACGGTACGGATCCGCTCGGCGGGCGCGCCTCCGCGCTCCTCCCAGCGGCGGTTGTAGTGGTTGCACGGCGTGATGAGATCGGCCTGGCGGTATCCCAGGGAGTTGAGCTCCCGGTAGAAGCTCAACAGGACCGCCTTGACCGGCCAGTTCTGCTCGCCGGCGCGGTATCCGAGGTAGCGCTCGCGCAGGTAGATGCCGTGCTCGGTCAGCAGGAACGGCACCCCGTCGAAGTACTGCGCGGCGAGCGCGGGCAGCGTGGCGAGGCCACTGCTGACCGCGTGCGCCACGCTGTCCGCCGCGATGCGGGCGGACAGCGGGCGCAGTGCGTGTTCCAGGAGGTCCGTCGCCGTCAGGGCGTCGTACACGGTGGGTTTCGCCTTGGACAGGGCCAGGTGCGGCATCGTCCAGATCCACATCAGCGACTTCAGGGCCGCTTCGGAGCGGAGCGCCGCCGAGAGCCGCCCGGCCCGTGCGAACTCCGCGAGCCCGTACAGGGCCGAGGCGAAGTCGCAGCCGGACTCCGGGTCGAGCAGGGCGAGCAGGAAGCGCTCGTAGGTGTCGGTGAACCGGCGCCTTTCCTTGCCGAGGAGCGGCCGCCGCCCGCCGGGCCGCGGCCCCCACAGCGGGAAGGCCGTGTGCTCGCGGACGTTGGCCGGGAGCTCCCAGGCGACCGGCTCACGGCCGCTGCCGGTGAGGGCGACGACGGTGAAGTCGACCTCCGGTATGCCGCGGACGAGCTGGTCGCACCAGGTACTCACTCCCCCGTGCACATGTGGATACGTACCTTCCGTGAGCATGGTGACATGACGGCCACTGCTCGGCATGGATGTCCCCCCAGGACAAACGGTCGTGCTGACGTGCTGAGGTGCTGACGAGCGATCAGACGGTCGGTACGGCCGGCAGCTTCAGCGTGATCGCCGTCTGGAGCAGCTCGGGCGAGGACCAGTCGGACCGCAGCCCGGCGTAGGCGGTGCCGAACGCGCTGGTGCCGATGAACAGCTGCTTACGGGTGCCCTCCGGCGCCGTGATGGGTGCGACCACGCCCTTGGGCGCCTGGACGGTGACGGCGTCACCGATCCGGTAGGCGGTCACCGTGCCGGCCGCCAGTGCCTTGTCCCAGGACGCCCTGCGGGAGAACTCGGTTCCGGCGTCCTTCTCGCGCAGGTTCACGACCGGCGCGTTGTCGGCGTACAGCGCCTTGTAGTCGCCGAGGATCTTGTCGAGGACCGGGTAGAGGATGCGCTCCTCGGCCAGGTTGGCCTGGTGGACGTAGGTCGGCCGCGGGTCGTTCCACAGGACGTGCGACAGCGCGGTCTTCGCCTCGCGGGGCACGATGTAGGACTGGTAGCCGGTGGCGGTGTCGAGGGGCGCCGGCATGCAGGTGGAGGCCGGGTTGTCCTCGCAGACGCCGCTTCCGCCGTTGGCCCTCGACGTGTAGAGCCAGTTGTACTCGTCGGTCATCTCGGCGGCCTTGCCGGCGTTGTAGTACACGTTCATCGGGTGCCTCGGCACCGTCAGCGCGGCCCCCACCGCGCGCTGGTCCGGCTCGCGCGAGGCGTCGCTGCCGGCCCACTTGATCCCGTTGTCGGCGAAGGCGCCCGCCAGGTTCGGGTTGTCGTCGGGCTGCTGCGGGAGGACCTTCATGCCGGAGTGCTCGCCGGTGACGAGCTCGCTCTTGTCGACCGGAAGGCCCTTCTGGACGGCCCAGTTGTAGTTCTGCGAGATCTGGGACGAGATGTCGGCCCGGCTCATCCACTGGGTGGAGCCGTCGGCGTTCTTCTTGCACACCCACGGCACGACGGTGGTGTCCTGCACGCAGCCGAGGAACTCGTGGGTGTAGGTGTGGTTCACCCAGCGGAACTTGGCCTTGTCGGCGATGAGTTGGGTGGCGAGCGCGTCGGTGCCGCCGTTCTCGGACTTCCACTCCTCGCCCGCGCCGCCGTTGAACACCAGGTCGAGCGTGAAGCCGTTGGTGGCCTCCCACTGGGCCGCGTACTGGGCGTCGGCGGCCGTCATGCGGATGTCCGGGCTGCTGGCGCCGCCCTCGGGGCAGTCGAGGTCGCCCGGGGTGCAGTTGTTGACGCTGTCCCAGCGGGAGTCGGGCGCGAACACGTCGTCCACGTGGACCGAGAAGTAGTTGCGGCTCTGGCCCAGGTGGATGCCCTGGGTGAGCCACTCCACCATGCCCTTGGACAGCGCCTGGAACTGCTCCTGGTACTGGTTGTAGGCGAAGGTGACGACCAGTTCGTTGCGGCCGTCGTGGGCGTACTGCCCCAGCATGGAGCCGCCGGACGGCGCGTCGAGGTAGCTGGTGAAGCCGGCCTCGGGGTGGGCCGCGTAGCCGTAACTCTCCGGCACCGCGGGGTCGTTGTCCTCGAAGGTCAGCGGACCGTCGAGGTAGCCGAACGGCCCCGCCTTGCCGGCCGCGCTGACCTGGGTCGTGACGCCGTCCAGGGGGCCGGAGAAGCCGCCGGGCTGGTCGGTGTAGTCGAGCCCCACCTCGGGGTGGGCCCAGGTGTACGCGTCGATCTGGCGGATCCCGAAGGTCTTCTCGTACGCGGCCAGAGCGGTCTGCTCGGGCGAGGCGGCCGAGCCGAACGGGATCTCGTTGGGCGCGACCACGCCCTGGAACTTCGCCCGCGGACGCCCGCTCACGGCGTCGCTCAGGAAGGCCGCGTTGATCGTCGGCCGTCCCGCCGCCCCCAACGCGACGGTCTGGTAGGGCACTCCGGTGTTCTTCAGCTCGGCGACCAGAGCCCCGACCGCGCTTCCGCCGTCGTCGAGGACGAGCACCTTCAGATCGACGCGTGGCGCGATCGCGGCGGCCGCATTAGCGGCCGGGATGGCCGTGGTCAGAAGTCCGGCAGCCATGAGCGCGGTGAGCGCCAGCCTGGTTCTGCCCATGTTCAAGGCCTTCGCCTTCATTTGTCCCCCCTCATAGAGCCCCCGTACGCGAAGTGCGCATGAAGGACCTGTGGTGATGATGCAAAGGGGCACGACGCCCCCAGTGCCCGATCGAGGTGAGTGTGACGGAGCTCTCACGGAGTGTGTGGGCCAAACGTGAAAGAGACACCACGGATGAGTGAATTACAGCCACCGCTATCGAACGTCGTCACCGCGCGTAGGCTCGTGGCTGGTGGTCGACCCGCCCCAAATACGATGGACCGGGCCTCGGCCGGCCCACCCGACGGTCGAACACTCCACAGGATTCTCAAGGAAGAGAGATCTCACCACCGTGACTGCTCTGACTCTCAGCACTGCCGGTGCGGCGACGCTGCGCGCCGACGCCCTCGTCATCGGCGTCGCCAAGGCCGCGGGCCCCAAGGCTGGGCTGGTCGTCGCTCCCGGCGCCGAGGCCGTGGACAAGGCGTTCGGCGGGAAGCTCGCCGCCGTCCTGGAGACCCTCGGCGCCAGTGGTGCCGAGGGTGAGGTGACCAAGGCCGCGTCGCCCTCCGGGCTCAAGGCGCCGTTCGTGCTCGCGGTCGGCCTCGGCACCGCCCCGGCCGAGGACGAGGCGTACGCGGCCGAGGTGCTGCGCACCGCCGCGGGCAACGCCGCCCGCGCCCTGCACGGCATCAAGAAGGCCGCGTTCGCGCTGCCCGTCGAGGCCGCCGAGGACATCGAGGCGATCGGCGAGGGCGCCCTGCTCGGCGCGTACGCCTTCACCGCCTATCAGGATCGCGGCGCCGACGCCAAGGGCCCGCTCGCCGAGGTCACCCTGCTCGGCGGCAAGCCGCGCGACAAGGCCCACAAGGCCGCCGTCGAGCGCTCCCTCGCGCTGACCGAGGAGATCAACCGCGCCCGCGACCTGGTCAACACCCCGCCGAACGACCTGACCCCCGAGGCCTTCGCCGCGGTCGTCTCCGCCGCCGGCAAGGAGCACGGCCTCAAGGTGCAGGTGCTCGACGAGAAGGCGCTGGACAAGGGCGGCTACGGCGGCATCCTCGGCGTCGGCATGGGCTCGCAGAACCCGCCGCGCCTGGTGAAGATCTCGTACACGCACGCCAAGAACGCCAAGCACCTGGCCTTCGTCGGCAAGGGCATCACCTACGACTCGGGCGGCATCTCGCTCAAGCCGGCCGGCCACAACGAGACGATGAAGTGCGACATGGCCGGCGCCGCCGCCGTGTTCGCCGCCGTCGTCACCGCGGCCCGCCTGGGCATCGAAGCCAACGTCACCGGCTGGCTCGCGCTCGCCGAGAACATGCCGTCGGGCTCCGCCACCCGCCCCGGCGACGTGCTGCGCATGTACAGCGGCAAGACCGTCGAGGTCCTCAACACCGACGCCGAGGGCCGGCTCGTCCTGGCCGACGCCCTGTGGAAGGCCTCCGAGGAGACGCCGGACGCGATCGTCGACGTGGCCACGCTGACCGGCGCGATGATGGTGGCCCTCGGCGACCACACCTTCGGGATCATGGCCAATGACGACGCCTTCCGCACCGCGATCCACGAGATCGCGGAGGAGGCCGGCGAGCGCTCCTGGCCGATGCCGCTCCCCTCGAACCTGCGCATGACCATCGACTCCTCCACCGCCGACATCGCCAACATGGGCGTGCGGATGGGCGGCGGTCTGGTGGCCGGCGTCTTCCTGAAGGAGTTCGTGGGCGAGGGCATCACCTGGGCCCACCTCGACATCGCGGGCCCCGCCTTCAACGAGGGCGCCCCGCACGGCTACACCCCCAAGGGCGGCACCGGCTCCTCGGTGCGCACCCTGGTCCGCCTCGCGGAGCGTGCCGCCGCGGGCGACCTCGGCTGAGCCACCGCACACAGCCGGCACACAGGGCGGCTCCGGGCAGGTGCGCCGGGGCCGCCCGTGTTCACGCTCCGTACCGCCGGGCTTCGGCCGGATTTCGCTGTTGATGAAATCCGTACGCCGCGGCGCGGTGGCACAGGCACTCCTGGAACCGCCGGCTCCGGCGATCAGCGGTCTCAGACCCCGGCCCCGCGTCCCGCCATCCGTCAACAAGTGCGAAGATGGGTTCTCGGCAGGACAGGGCCCCCACCACAGGGCCGAAGACAAGCGGCCGAATACCAGCCGCCGCCGGTCATCGACGACCGCGCCCGGCGCACATGCATGGAGGACGTGACGTGGCGAACGACGCCAGCACCGTTTTCGACCTAGTGATCCTCGGCGGTGGCAGTGGCGGCTACGCCGCGGCCCTGCGCGGAGCGCAGCTGGGCCTGGACGTCGCACTGATCGAGAAGAACAAGCTCGGCGGCACCTGCCTGCACAACGGCTGCATCCCCACGAAGGCCCTGCTGCACGCCGGCGAGATCGCCGACCAGGCACGGGAAGCCGGCCAGTTCGGCGTCAAGGCCACCTTCGAGGGCATCGACATCAACGCGGTCCACGCGTACAAGGACGAGGTCATCTCGGGCCTGTACAAGGGACTGCAGGGCCTGGTCGCCTCCCGCAAGGTGACCTACATCGAGGGTGAGGGGCGTCTGTCCTCGCCGACCTCGGTGGACGTCAACGGCCAGCGCATCCAGGGCCGCCACGTCCTGCTGGCGACCGGCTCCGTGCCGAAGTCGCTGCCGGGCCTGGAGATCGACGGCAACCGCATCATCTCCTCGGACCACGCGCTGACCCTGGACCGCGTCCCGCAGTCCGCGATCATCCTGGGCGGCGGCGTCATCGGCGTCGAGTTCGCCTCGGCGTGGAAGTCCTTCGGCACCGACGTCACCGTCATCGAGGGCCTCAAGCACCTCGTGCCGGTCGAGGACGAGAACAGCTCCAAGATCCTTGAGCGCGCGTTCCGCAAGCGCGGCATCAAGTTCAACCTGGGCACCTTCTTCCAGAAGGCCGAGTACACGGCCAACGGTGTGAAGGTCACGCTGGCCGACGGCAAGGAGTTCGAGGCCGAGGTCCTCCTCGTCGCCATCGGACGCGGCCCGGTCTCGCAGGGCCTCGGTTACGAGGAGCAGGGCGTCGCGATGGACCGCGGCTACGTCCTGGCCGACGAGTACATGCGCACCAACGTGCCCACCATCTCGGCCGTCGGCGACCTGGTCCCGACGCTGCAGCTCGCGCACGTCGGCTTCGCCGAGGGCATCCTGGTGGCGGAGCGTCTGGCCGGCCTCAAGACCGTCCCGATCGACTACGACGGCGTGCCCCGGGTGACGTACTGCCACCCCGAGGTCGCCTCCGTGGGCATCACCGAGGCCAAGGCCAAGGAGATCTACGGTGCGGACAAGGTCGTCGCCCTGAAGTACAACCTCGCGGGCAACGGCAAGAGCAAGATCCTCAAGACCGCGGGCGAGATCAAGCTCGTCCAGGTCAAGGACGGCGCCGTGGTCGGCGTCCACATGGTCGGTGACCGTATGGGCGAGCAGGTCGGCGAAGCCCAGCTGATCTACAACTGGGAGGCTCTGCCGGCCGAGGTCGCGCAGCTCATCCACGCGCACCCGACGCAGAACGAGGCGCTCGGCGAGGCCCACCTGGCCCTGGCCGGCAAGCCGCTGCACTCCCACGACTGACAGCCCCTCGGGCGCGACGACCACTTCCCGCAATTCGTAAGGAGCAACCGAAACCATGTCGGTTTCCGTAACCCTTCCGGCGCTCGGCGAGAGCGTCACCGAGGGCACCGTCACCCGCTGGCTGAAGGCCGAGGGCGAGCGCGTCGAGGCCGACGAGCCGCTGCTCGAGGTCTCGACCGACAAGGTCGACACCGAGATCCCCGCCCCCGCCTCCGGCATCCTGGCCTCCATCAAGGTGGCCGAGGACGAGACCGTCGAGGTCGGCGCCGAGCTCGCCATCATCGACGACGGCTCGGGCGCCCCGGCGGCCGAGTCCGCTCCGGCGCAGGAGGCCCCCGCGCAGGAGGCCCCCGCGCAGGAGGCTCCGGCCCAGGAGGCCCCCGCGCCGCAGGCCGCGCCGTCCACCGAGGCGGAGACCCCCGCCCCGGCCCCCACGGCCGAGGCCGCCTCCGGCGGTGGCTCCGCCGAGGGCACCGACGTCGTCCTCCCCGCGCTCGGCGAGAGCGTGACCGAGGGCACCGTCACCCGCTGGCTCAAGGAGGTCGGCGAGGAGGTGGCCGAGGACGAGCCGCTCCTCGAGGTCTCGACCGACAAGGTCGACACCGAGATCCCCGCCCCGGTCGCCGGTGTGCTGCTGGAGATCGTCGTCGGTGAGGACGAGACCGCCGAGGTCGGCGCCAAGCTCGCCGTCATCGGCGCCCCGGGCGCGGCTCCCGCCGCCGCTCAGGCTCCGGCCGCCCCGGCCCCCGCGGCCGCCCCCGCTCCGGCACCGGCCGCAGCGCCGGCGCCCGCACCGGCCGCCGCTCCGGCCCCGGCCGCCCCCGCCGCCCCGGCACCGGCCCCGGCCCCGGCGCCCCAGGCTCCGGCCGCCGCTCCGGCTCCGGCCCCGGCGCCCGCCCCGGCCGCTCAGGCTCCGGCTGCCGCCCCCGCCGCCACCTCCGGTGACGACGGCGCGTACGTCACGCCGCTGGTCCGCAAGCTCGCCTCCGAGTCCGGTGTGGACCTGGGCGCGGTCAAGGGCACCGGCGTCGGCGGTCGCATCCGCAAGCAGGACGTCATCGCCGCCGCGGAGGCCGCCAAGGCTCCCGCTCCGGCCGCCGCCGCCCCTGCCGCGAAGAAGGCCGCCCCGTCCGTCGAGGCGTCCCCGCTGCGCGGTCAGACGGTCAAGATGACCCGCATGCGCAAGGTCATCGGCGACAACATGATGAAGGCGCTGCACTCGCAGGCCCAGCTGACCACGGTCGTCGAGGTCGACATCACGAAGCTGATGAAGCTGCGCAACCAGGCGAAGGACGCCTTTGCCGCCCGTGAGGGCGTCAAGCTGTCCCCGATGCCGTTCTTCGTGAAGGCGGCGGCCCAGGCGCTGAAGGCCCACCCGGTCGTCAACGCCCGGATCAACGAGGACGAGGGCACCATCACCTACTTCGACTCGGAGAACATCGGCATCGCCGTGGACTCCGAGAAGGGCCTGATGACCCCGGTCATCAAGGGTGCGGGCGACCTCAACCTGGCCGGCATCTCCAAGGCCACGGCCGAGCTGGCCGGCAAGGTCCGCGGCAACAAGATCACCCCGGACGAGCTGTCGGGCGCGACGTTCACGATCAGCAACACCGGCTCGCGCGGTGCGCTGTTCGACACCGTCATCGTGCCGCCGAACCAGGTCGCCATCCTGGGCATCGGTGCCACGGTCAAGCGTCCGGCGGTCATCGAGACCGCCGAGGGCACCGTCATCGGCGTCCGTGACATGACGTACCTGGCGCTCTCCTACGACCACCGTCTGGTGGACGGCGCGGACGCCGCCCGCTACCTGACGACCGTCAAGGCGATCCTGGAGGCCGGCGAGTTCGAGGTCGAGCTCGGCCTGTAAGGCTCTCCAAGGCACCGTGGGACGGCTGTAACACTCGTCTCACCAGCGGCCGCGTCCCCGCCCGGACTCTTCCGGGCGGGGACGCGGCCGTATTGTTTGGGAGTCGCCGCTCGCCTTAAGGAGCCCTCATGACCGTGCCCGTCGTCCACTCGCTGCGCGAGCAGATCCGCGAGCACATCGTGGAGGGGATCGTCAGCGGGCGCTGGAAGCCCGGTGAGCGGATCGTGGAGCGGCGCATCGCGGTGGAGCTGCAGGTCAGCCAGACGCCGGTGCGCGAGGCCCTGCGGGAGCTGGAGAGCCTGCGCCTGATCGAGTCGGCGCCCAACAAGGGCGTACGGGTACGGAATCTGAGCGCGGCCGACCTGGAGGAGAGCTACCCGGTGCGGGCCGGCCTCGAACAGATCGCGGCCGAGCTGGCGGCCGGGCGTCTGGCGGAGGACTGCTCGGCCCTCGAACCGCACGTGGCGGCCCTGTACGAGGCGGACCGGGCGGCCGACGGCACCGCCCAGGTGCGGCACACGGTCGGCTTCCACCGGGAGCTGGTGCGGGCGGCCGACAACAGTGTGCTGTTGCACACATGGGAAGGCCTCGGCATCGAGGTGTTCACCGCACTCTCGATCCGCTGGCTCGGCACCGTACAGAAGTCGTACGCGGAGGAGCACGAAGACCTCGTCGCGGCGTTCCGGCGGCGGGATCCGGCCATCGGACTGATGGTGAAGGCCCATGTGCTGGGGTGCGCGCCGCGGAGCGCCTGACCGGCCGCCCGCGGGCCGTGGAGCGGCGCGAGCCCTTCAAAAACTAGGCACGCGGTGCCCGATTTAGCGGCACCCTGTGCCGACTTTCCCGATTCGAAGAAGTTTTTGGGCTCAACACTTTGATCGATCATCGATCGTCGGCTTACAGTCAACGGCGGACTCACCGGTCCGAGGCCCCGTCCTGCCAGACAAAGGCCCCCTTTTTCTCCACCCCCCTCCTGTCCGGAAGGCGGCGATCGTGATCGACCCCGTAGCCAAGTTTCCGAGTGAGCTCGACCAGCTCCCGGACCGTGACACCGAGGAGACCGCCGAATGGGCGGCCTCCCTCGATGCCGTCGCCAAGGCCGCCGGCCCGCATAGGGCCGCGTATCTGATGCGCCGCACGCTCCAGCATGCCGAAGGCGCGGGCCTCGCCCTGCCGAAGCTGCTGGAGACGGACTACGTCAACACCATTCCCTCCTCCTCGGAGCCCGTCATCGACGGCGACGAGGAGATGGAGCGCCGGATCACCGCATGGAACCGCTGGAACGCGGCGGCCATGGTGACCCGTGGCTCGAAGTACGGCGTCGGCGGCCACATCGCGACCTTCGCGTCCGCGGCCTGGCTGTACGAGACCGGCTTCAACCACTTCTTCCGCGGGAAGGAGGGCGACGGATCCGGCGACCAGCTCTACATCCAGGGCCACGCCTCGCCCGGCATCTACGCCCGCGCCTTCCTCGACGGCCGCCTCACCGAGGCGCACCTCGACAAGTTCCGCCAGGAGTCGGCCGGCGACGGCCTGCCCTCCTACCCGCACCCGCGCCGCCTGCCCTGGCTGTGGGAGTTCCCGACCGTCTCCATGGGGCTGGGCCCGCTCTCCGCGATCTACCAGGCGCGCTTCAACCGGTACCTCACCAACCGGAACATCAAGGACGTCTCCAACTCCCACGTGTGGGCGTTCCTCGGTGACGGCGAGATGGACGAGCCCGAGTCGACGGCGGCCCTCGCGCTCGCCGCCCGCGAAGGCCTCGACAACCTGACCTTCGTCATCAACTGCAACCTGCAGCGCCTCGACGGCCCGGTCCGCGCCAACTTCAAGATCGTGCAGGAGCTGGAGGCCCAGTTCCGCGGCGCCGGCTGGAACGTCGTGAAGTCGCTGTGGGGCGGCGCCTGGGACGAGCTCTTCCAGCTCGACACCACCGGCGCGCTCGTCCGCCGCCTGCGCGAGGTCCCCGACGCCCAGGTGCAGACGTACCAGACGCGCGACGCGGCCTACATACGCGAGGACTTCTTCGGCAAGGACCCGGCGCTCGTCGAGATGGCGAAGCTGCTCTCGGACGACAAGATCCTTGAGTGCTTCCACCTCTCGCGCGGTGGCCACGAGCCGCGCAAGGTGTACGCCGCCTACAAGGCCGCCCTGTCCCACAAGGGCGCGCCCACCGTCATCCTGGCCCAGACGGTCAAGGGCTTCACCCTCGGCGACGGCTTCGCGTCCAAGAACGCGAACCACCAGATGAAGAAGCTCACCAACGACGAGTTCAAGAACATGCGTGACCTTCTTGAACTGCCCATCTCGGACGCCCAGTTCGTCGACGGCGTGGTCCCCTACGGCCACCCCGGCGCCGAATCGCCCGAGGTCCGCTACCTCCAGGAGCGCCGCGCCGCGCTCGGCGGCCCGGCCCCGGCCCGCCGCAGCCACGCGATCGAGGCGCTGCCGGCCCCGGCCGACAAGTCGTTCGCGGCCTTCGACAAGGGCTCCGGCAGCCAGTCCATGGCCACCACCATGGCGTTCGTGCGGCTGATGAAGGACCTGATCCGCGACAAGACGACCGGCAAGCGCTGGGTCCCGATCGTCCCGGACGAGGCCCGCACCTTCGGCATGGAGTCGCTGTTCCCCTCGCTCGGCATCTACTCGCCCAAGGGCCAGACGTACGAGCCGGTCGACCGCGACCAGCTGATGTACTACCGCGAGGCCAAGGACGGCCAGATCCTCAACGAGGGCATCACCGAGGCCGGCTCGATGGCCGACTTCATCGCCGCCGCGTCGTCGTACTCCACGCACGGCGAAGCGATGATCCCGTTCTACATCTTCTACTCGATGTTCGGCTGGCAGCGCACGGCCGACCAGATGTGGCAGCTCGGCGACCAGCTGGGCCGCGGCTTCCTGGTGGGCGCCACCGCGGGTCGTACGACCCTGACCGGTGAGGGCCTCCAGCACGCCGACGGCCACTCCCCGGTGATCGCGGCGACCAACCCGGCCGCGATGTCCTACGACCCGGCCTTCGCCTACGAGGTCGCGGCCATCGTCAAGGACGGTCTGCGCCGGATGTACGGCGACGCGGCCCCGGGCGAGGACCGGGACGTCTTCTACTACCTGACGGTGTACAACGAGCCGATGCCGCAGCCCGCGAAGCCCGCGGGCATCGACGAGGGCATCGTCAAGGGCCTGTACCGCTTCAACACGGCGGAGTCCGCGGGCCACACGGTCCCGGCGAACGCCTCGCGCATCCAGCTCCTGGGCTCCGGCACGGCGATCCACTGGACGCTCGAAGCACAGAAGCTGCTCGCCGAGGAGTGGGGCGTGGCCGCCGACGTGTGGTCCGCCACCTCCTGGACCGAGCTGCGCCGCGACGCGCTGGAAGCCGACGCTGCCCTGCTGCGCGGCGAGGAGCGGACTCCCTTCATCCGCACGGCACTTGAGGGCGTGGACTCCCCCGTCCTCGCGGTGTCCGACTACATGCGCCAGGTCCCGGACCAGATCGCGCAGTGGGTCGAGCAGGACTGGTCCTCGCTCGGTGCGGACGGCTTCGGCCTGTCCGACACCCGTGAGGCGGCCCGTCGCCACTTCGGCGTCGACGCGCGGTCGATCGTCGTCGCGGCGCTGGCCCAGCTCGCCCGGCGCGGCGAGGTCCCGGTCACGGCCGTGAAGGAAGCGCGCGAGCGCTACGGCCTGTAGGCCGCCGGCGTCACGCACGCGTGCCCCGTCCCGATTGCCGGGGCGGGGCACGCGTGCGTGAATGGTCGACCGGGGGCGGCACGACTCCGGGAGCACCGCATGAAGATCTACAACAGCACCTCGGCGCCGGCCTGGGCCGACCTGTCGACGACCGACATCTCCGCCGCCAAGGCCTTCTACGGGGGCCTCTTCGGCTGGCAGGGCGCGGACGCGCCGATGGAGGAGGCCGGCGGGTACGGGATGTGGCTGCTCGGTGATCAGTACGTCGGCGGGTACGGGCCCCTCATGGCGGCCGGGCAGCGGGTGGCGTGGCAGGTGTACTTCCAGGTCGAGTCGGCCGACGCGACGGCGGCGACGGTGACCGACAACGGCGGCTCCGTCGTGGCCGGCCCCATGGACGTCTTCGACTCCGGCCGCCTCGCGGTGTTCGCCGACCCAGGGGGTGCGGTGTTCGCCGTCTGGCAGCCCAAGGAACACAAGGGCTTCGGCGTCGTGGACCGGCCGGGCGGCATGTGCTGGTTCGAACTCCTCACCCGTGACGACGACCGGGCGAAGACGTTCTACCGCTCGGTCTTCGGCTGGGAAGGCAGCGAAGCCAACCCGTACGGCTCGTCCTCCGCGTACACAGAGTGGAAGCTCGACGGGGAGAGCTTCAGCGGCATGATGCGGATGGGCTCGGACTTCCCGCCGGAGGTGCCGTCGCACTGGATGGTGTACGTCCAGGTCGAGGACTGCGACGCGACGGCCCGGCGGGCGCGTGAGCTGGGCGGCGAGGTCCACGTTCCCCCCACCTCGATCCCGCCGGGCCGCTTCGCACTGCTGCGGGACCCGCAGGGCGGGGTGTTCTCGGTCATCGCGGTGACCGAGTAGCCACTGCTCCACCCGGGCTCCGCCCCGTGCCGCTCGGAGGCGCGGGGCGCCCCTGTGCGGCACCGCGCCGCCACAAAGGGGCGCGGGGAACTGCGCGACCGGCCCGGGACGACCCGCACGCGACAACGACGGCTCTCGTGCGGGTACGCCACCCCGCCCAGGGGGCTGGAGCGGGCCGGGGCGGCATCATGGGGCACATGCGTGCCGCCCGCCTCATCAAGATGGTGCTTCTGCTTCAGGCGCGGCCCGTCATGACCGCCGCCGAGCTGGGCCGCGAGCTGGAGGTTTCGGAGCGGACGGTCACCCGGGACGCGCAGGCCCTGGCCGAGGCGGGAGTGCCGGTCCACGCCGATCGGGGACGGGCGGGCGGCTACCGTCTCGTCGGCGGTTACCGCACCCGCCTGACGGGCCTGGCCCGTTCCGAGGCCGAGGTTCTCTTCCTGTCCGGAGTACCGGGCGCTCTGCGGGAGATGGGACTTGAGGACGCCGCGTCGGCCGCCCGCCTGAAGGTGTCGGCGGCGCTGCTCCCCTCCCTCAGGGATGCCCCGTCCGCCGCCGCCCAGCGCTTCCATCTCGACGCCCCCGGCTGGTGGCAGGAGCCCGAGGCGCCCGAGCTGCTGCCCGCCGTCGCCGAGGCGGTGTGGGACGACCGGCGGGTGCGGGTCGGCTACCGGCGGCCCGACCGCCCCGAGGTGGAGCGCGACCTCGAACCGTACGGCCTGATTCTGAAGGCCGGCGTCTGGTACCTGTGCGCGCGGGCCGCCACCGGGCGGCCGGGTGTCCCCGCGGACCCCGGGGAGCGGGCCGGCTTCCGCGTGTACCGGCTCGACCGGTTCACGGCGGTCGCCGCCGGCGAGGACCGCTTCGTACGGGACCCGGCGTTCGACCTGCCCCGGTTCTGGGCGGAGCGGGCTCAGGAGTTCGCGCGCTCGGTGCTCCGCGAGACCGTCCGGGTACGGGTCTCACCCGCGGGCGCCGCACGGCTGCCGTACGCCGTCGCCGACCACGGTGCGGTGCGCGAAGCCCTGGAGCAGACCGGCGCCCCGGACGTGAACGGCTGGCTCACCCTCACCCTTCCCGTCGAGTCGCAGGACGTCGCCTTCGGTCAACTTCTGGGACTCGGAGCCGAGTTGGAGGTGCTGGAGCCGCCCGAACTCCGCGCACGGTTCGCGCGGAACGCGCGCGCTCTGCGCGAACTGTACGAGTAGGGTGCCGCATTGGCAGGTTGCTGCGGACAACTCGCCCTCATTGGCAGCTCGTTGTACGCTGGGGCCGTGCCTGGTAACAGCGCTTCGACCGAGGGACGGCGTCGTCCGCGGGATGTGGTCGCCGACGGCCTGCGCGCCCTGATCGCCGGGGGCGAGCTGCGGGTCGGGGAGCGGCTGCCGACCCAGGCGGAGCTCGGCGAGCGGTTCGCCGTGCCGCGGGGCGCGGTCCGTGGCGCCGTCGAGCTCCTGGAGCGGGAAGGCCTGATCAGGCGGGCTCAGCAGGGCACACCGCCGATGGTCGCCCGCCCGACCGCGGCGCCCGCGCCCCGGCGCGGGGTTCCGGGTCCGCGCCGGCACTCGCCCCGCCCCGCCGGGGTCTTCCTGGGGGAACGGGTGGCGCAGTGCTTCCGTGAGGACGAGGTCACCATCGACGCGTACTGCCTCAATGGCGAGACGCTCGCCTCCGCGCTCGCGGGCCCCCTCGTCGCCGTGCAGGCCGAGGGATCGGGCCCGCGCAGGGTCGCGGTGCGCATCCTGCTGCCGGACGCCGAGGCCCCGCTGGCCCTCCCCCAGGTCGTCGGCGACCTGGGCAATCTCCGGCCGCGCGAACGGCTGCGGATCACCAGCAACCACATCTACGGCTCACTGCGCCATTCGCTGCGCATGCTCAAGGTCCGCGACCTGGTCCCCGAGGTGAGCGTCGAGGCGCGCAAGGTGTCGATCACCCCGACGCAGAAGGTGTACATCCTCAACGGCCGCGAGGTCCTGGCCGGCCACTACCAGGTGACGGAGCGCACGGTGGACCTCGACCGGAGCCCGATCGAGATCTACGACCTGCTCGGCGTCGAAGGCATGCTCTTCCGGCACACCGTGGTCGACGACGACCATGTGACCCGCGGCTATGTCGAGCAGACCCAGCAGTGGTTCGACTCGCTGTGGAACACGATCGCCCGCCCCCTGGATCCGAACGGGGACTGAGCCCGCCCGGGGCCGCGCCCGCCCCGCCCGGCGGCTCGGCCCGGCCCGGCGGCTGGGCCCCGCCCGGCACCCCGGGCCCCTCCGGCGGCTCACACCGCGGCGATCAGCAGGAGCACCACGAGCACGGCGGCCACGCACACCAGGTTGGTGCGCGGCCCGGCCGGAACCGGCCCCGGCTCCCGGGGCTCCGCGCCGCCGCCCTTCGTGAGCAGCACCCCGAGGGCCAGCACCAGCAGGCCCGACGGGCCGAACAGGGACACCACGCCCGCGTTCGACAGCAGTTCGAGGACGATCCGCACACGCGTCTCCAGGCCCATGGAACACCTCCTTGGGAAGTCGCCGCCGCGGACCGGACACACGGACGATCGGTGTCCTCATCGGCCGGCGATTGTGTTCCCTCCTCCTACCCGTCGTGAATGGCTGCCATCTATGGCCAACCGACTGCATATTGAGCAACACGACTATGCCAATGGCGAGTTGTGCGATCAGCGCGGTCAACCAACGGGTCAAGCAGCGAAGTTGACCGCTTCGCGCAGCCATCTGTCCTGTCCTGAACGCGAGTTGTAGCCTCTCCGGGTGACGACCCACACCTCGGGGGCGGACCGGGACGACGCCGGGGAGACCCCCCGCTACCGCCTCGTGGCCGACGCGCTGCGCCAGGACATCCAGAACGGCGTCCCGGCGCCCGGTGAGGCGCTGCCCAAACAGGAGCAGCTCATGCGGCGTTTTCGCTGCGGTCGCGGCACCGTACAGAAGGCGCTGCAACTGCTGCGCGAGGAGCAGCTCCTGGAGGCGGGGGTGTCGGGGCGGGGCGCCCGGGTGGCCCGGCAGGCTGCCATCGGACGGCCATTGGGCCATTACATCTCCCGCGCCTTCGAGGCGCCCCACGTCTCGCTCGACGTCTGGTCGCTGCACACCGAGGAGCTCTCCCGGGCCGTCCAGCAGCAGGCCGAACTCATCAGGCTCGGCGACCGCGCCGCCCCGCGTTCGGTGCGGGTGCGCGTGCTGGTCCCGGACCTGGAGACCCACCACCCCTATCCGCGCCACGTCGACGACCCGCAGGACCTGCGCCCCCTGCGCAGGCTGCGCCGCGTCATCCGGATGTACGCGGAGGCGCTGCACCACTCGCTCACCCAGCTGGCCGAGGAGGGCACGGTGGGCTCGGTGTCCGTGGAGATCCGCAGCCTGCCCACGGTGCCGGGCGAGAAGCGCTACCTCATCAACGGCACCCAGATGCTGACCGGCTACTACGTCCTGCGCACGACCCGCATCCTGGTCGACGCCGCCTCGATAGAGGTCCTCGAACTGCACAGCGACACCCTGTTCCCGGCCACGGCGGAAGGGGGCGGGGCACGCTCCCTGGAGCGCGCGGAGTTCCAGCAGGTGCAGGCCTGGTTCGACTCGCGCTGGGAAACGGTCGCCACGCCACTGCGCCCGCTCGACGAGTGACGGGCCCCGCCACGACGGGCCACCGGGCCCGATGGCAACAGTTGTGCCAGGGGTGGCGATCGGCGGCAACCGGACGAAAAGCGCCGCTCCGCGTGCGCCGCAACCCCCTACCCACGATGCTGGTTCCGTGATGGACGAGACGGAGTTCTGGGAGATCGTCGACCGTACCCGCGAGGCCGCCGACGGCGACCCCGAGGAACAGGCCGACCTGCTCGTGGACCGGCTGCTGCAGCTGGACCCCGACTCCGTGCTCGACTTCGCACGGCACTTCGAGGCGCGCTACAACCGCGCGTACCGCTGGGACCTGTGGGGCGCCGCCGCCGTGCTGCTCGGCGGCGCGAGCGACGACGCCTTCGACTACTTCCGCTGCTGGCTCATCGGCCAGGGCCGCGAGGTCTTCGAGGGCGCGGTGCACGACCCCGACGCCCTCGCCGGCCTCCTCGGCGAGTTCGACGACGAGGTCGACGGCGACGGCGAGGAGCTGGGCTACGCGGCGGACGAGGCGTACGAGCAGCTCACCGGCGTCGTGGCGCCCGACCTCGGCATCCCGCCCCAGCCCGAGGAGCCGGAGGGCACTCCGCTGGACTTCGAGGACGAGTCGGCGCTCGCGGACCGCTACCCCCGCCTGTGGGAGCGGTTCGGCACGGCCTGAGCCGGCCTGCGGCCGGAACGGGGTCCGGGCTCAGAAGTGCGTGCCGCCGTCGACACGGACCTCGGTGCCGGTGATGAAGCGGCCGTCGTCGCTGGCGAGCATCGCGACCACCGAGGCCACCGTCTCCGGTCCCGCGAAGCCCGCTCCGATGGCCGGGGCGAGCTTCGTGAAGAGCGACATGTCGGCGTCGGCGGGCAGGCCGGGGCCCACGCTGGAGCGGGAGGCACCGCTCCCGTCGGTCATGCCGGAGGAGATCGAGCCGGGCTGCACCGCGGTGAACCGGATGCCCTGCTTCGCGTACTCGGCGGCGAGCGCGTGCGTCATCGACTGGATGCCGCCCTTGCTGGCCGCGTACGCGGCCATGTACGGGTGGGCGAACACCGCCGAGGTCGAGCTGAAGTTGACGACGGCCGCGCCGTTGCCTTCGAGCAGCGCCGGGATCGCCTCGCGGATCATCAGGAAGGTGCCGGTCAGATTGACCGCGACGACCCGGTTGAAGTCGGCCAGGCTCGTCTCGTGGGTGTGCCAGGAGCGCAGGATGCCGGCCGCGTTGACGAGCACGTCGAGGCCGCCGAGCGCGGAGACCGCGGCGGCGACGCCCTCGCGCACCGAGGCCTCGTCGGCTATGTCGACGACGAGCGTGGTCAGCCGTCCGATGCCGGCGCCCGCCCGGTCCGCGGTGTCCTTCAGGCCGGCCTCGCTGACGTCCGCGGCGACGACGTGGCCGCCCTCCGCCAGCAGGCGCAGCACGGTGGCCTGCCCGATGCCGGAGCCGCCACCGGTGACCAGCGCCCGGCGTCCTTCGTAGCGGTCGGTGACGGTGTGCACGCTCATCGCGGTCCAGCTTTCTTGAGATCGGGCCGGCGGGTCCAGGGAGGGGGAGGGCCGGGCCGGTGGGTTCAGGGAGCAACGGCAACCACCGTACGCCTGAATGGCACGTTTTGCCATGACGTCAATTCGCGCATACGGGGAGGGTGCGGGCGTACGCTTGCGCAGTGATCCAGCCCGCCGCGCAGCCCGCCCCGCCGCCCAAGCCGTCCCTGACCGAGCGCCGCAAGGCCGCGACCCAGCTCGACATCGCCCGCGCCGCGGCCGCGCTCTTCGCCGAGCACGGGCCCGACGGCACCACCGCCGAGGCCATCGCCCGGCACGCCGGGGTCGCCCTGCGCACCTTCTACCGCTACTTCCGCTCCAAGCAGGACGCGGTCGCCCCGCTCCTTTCGGGCGGCGCCGAACGCTGGCGGGCGCTGCTCGAAGCCGCCGAGCCGGGCCCCCTCTCCAAGACCCTGGAGGCCGCCGTCCGCGAGGCCCTCGCGGTGCCCGACGCGCACGCCGCGGAGCAGCTGCGCTGGACCAGGGGGCTGCTGCGCGCGGCCGAGCACGACGCGGCCCTGCGCGCGGTCTGGTACCGGGTCAACCAGGACTCCGAGGAGCGGCTGCTGCCCGTGCTCGCCCGCCTCGTGGGCCCGGGGGCGGACGCCCTTGAGGTGCGCCTGGCCGCGGCCGCTGCCACCGACGCGATCCGGGTGGCCCTCGAAGCGTGGGCCGCCACCGACGCCCCGGCCTCGGGCCCCGGCTCCCCCGCCGAGCTCGCGGTCCGCTGCCTGCGCGAACTCACCGGCGGCATGCGCCTGTTGGGCCACTGACCCCCCGCGCTTACCGGACGTCGAGCCAGGCCAGCGCCGCCGTGGTGAGGGCGGTGACGCCGGTGGTCAGCGTGGGGTCGACCACCGGTGCGAAGAAGGGCGAGTGATTGGAGGGGATGTCCCTGTCGAGGGTGCCGGCGGCGAACGCGGCGCCGAACGCCTCGGGGTCCGCTCCCCCGAACAGCCAGTAGCAGAGCGGGACCTGGGCGTCTTCGCCGAACAGACCGACGTCCTCGCTGCCCGTCACGGCGCCCGGGTCGAACACCCGGTCGTCGCCGACGACCGCGCCGACGGCGGCCATGGTGCGTGCCACCGCGTCGTCGTCGTTGACCAGCACCGGGAAGGAGTCGACCGTCTCGATGTCGGGTTCGCGCCCGGCCCCGGCGACGGCCGCCTCGCCGCGCACGATCCGCCCGACGGCGGCGAGCACCTTCTCGCGTACGTCCTGCTTGTACGTGCGGATGTTGAGCTTCAGCTCGGCCTCGTCCGGGATGATGTTGTCCTTGGTCCCCGCGTTCAGGGCGCCGACGGTGACGACCGCCGTCTCACTGGCCGGGAGCTCGCGCGAGACGATCGTCTGGAGCCGCAGCACGGTGGAGGCGGCCATCACCACCGGATCGACGGACGCCTCGGGCCGCGATCCGTGCGCGCCCTTGCCGTACAGGACGACCCTGAGCGAATCCGCGCCGGCGAAGGCGGGGCCCGCGTGCGCGCCGACCATCCCGGCCGGGAACGGTCCCACGTGCTGGCCCAGTACGACGTCGGGCGTGCCGAACCGCTCGTAGAGCCCGTCGTCGAGCATGGCCCGCGCGCCACGGCCGATCTCCTCGGCGGGCTGGAAGACCCCGAGGACGGTGCCGCTCCACAGCGCGCGGGCGTCGGCGAGCAGCTTGAGCGTGCCGAGCAGACAGGTGGTGTGCATGTCGTGCCCGCAGGCGTGCATGACGCCCTCGACGGTGGAGGCGTGGCCGAGCCCGGTCCGCTCGGTCACCGGAAGCGCGTCGAAGTCGGCCCGCAGCAGCACGGTGGGGCCCGACCCGTTCCTCAGGACGGCGACGACCCCGGTGCGCCCGACGCCCGTGGTCACCTCACACCCGTACTCCCGTGCCCTGCGGGCGACTTCGGCGGCGGTGCGGTGCTCGGCGAAGGACAGCTCGGGGTGGGCGTGCAGATCGCGGTACAGGCCGGCGAGGTCGGCGTGGATCGCGTCGAGCCCGCGCAGGACGGTGCGGGCGGTGCCGGCCGCGGCCTGGGCGGAGGGGGTGGAAGGGGACACGGTGCCTGCCCTGCTCTCGTCTCGGGGGTGCGGTGCGAGATGTGGTGGGAGGTGCGGTGGAGGTGTCAGCCGTCGGTGAGGGACCGGCCCATGAGGACGTCGTCCACGTACGCGCCCTCGATGAGGAACTCTCCCGGCAGGACGCCCTCGACGGCGAACCCCTCCGCCTCGTACAGCGACCGGGCCGGCGTGTTGTGGCCGAGGACGTGCAGCGTGATCCGGGTGGCGCCCTGGCGGCGGGCCGCCTCGTACGCGCCGCGCAACAGGGCGCGGCCCACGCCGCGGCGGCGCGCGGACTCGGCGATTTCGAGCCCCTGGATCTGCCGCACATGGCGGTTGGTGGCGAGCGAGGTGGCCGGCACCAGCCGGATGAACCCCGCCACCTCGCCGTCCAGCTCGGCGACGAGGAAGTGCGACGGCAGGTGCAGATCGTCGAAGAAGGGCTCGAACGGCGGATCCGGCCGCGGCCCCACGGCGTGCAGCGGTGACCACGCCTCACGGGTGAGCACGGCGAGCCGGTCACCGTCGGACCGCCGTGCGGCCCGTATGAGCGGAGGCGGAGAAGTACGGGGTTCGGGGTACGACTCGTCCATGCCGCCACTGTGCCACGTGCGGCGGACGAGGCGAGGATGGGTTCCATGAAGATCGCGGTGACGGGTTCGACAGGACTGATCGGTACGGAGCTGGTGCGCTCGCTGCGGGCGGACGGCCACGAGGTGCTGCGCCTCGTGCGGCGCGGGGCGGAGGCGCCCGACGAGGTCGCGTGGGACCCGGCGCGCCAGTACGTGGACACGGCGGGCCTCGCCGGGTGCGGGGCGGTGGTGCATCTGGCCGGGGCGGGGGTGGCTTCGCACCGCTGGACCGCCGCGTACAAGAAGGAGATCCGGGACAGCAGGGTGCTCGGCACGGCCGCGCTCGCCGAGGCGCTGGCCTCCCTCGACGTCCCGCCGAAGGTGCTGGTGAGCGGGTCGGCGATCGGCTACTACGGCGACACGGGCGAACGGGTGGTGGACGAGTCGGCGCCGCCGGGCGACGGTTTCCTCCCCTCGGTGTGCGTGGAGTGGGAGGAGGCCGCGGCCCCGGCCCAGGAGGCGGGCATCCGCACCGTGTTCGCCCGTACGGGTCTCGTGGTGTCCCGCGAGGGGGGAGCGTGGGCGAAGCTGATCCCGCTGTTCCGGGCGGGGCTCGGCGGGCGGCTCGGCAGCGGGCGCCAGTACTGGTCGTTCATCGCGCTGCACGACGAGGTGGCGGCGCTGCGGTTCCTGCTGGACACGGAGTCCCTTTCCGGTCCGGTGAACCTGACGGCGCCGGAGCCGGTCACGAACCAGGAGGTGACGGCGGCGATGTCCCGGGTGCTGCGGCGCCCGGCACTTCTGCCGGTGCCGGCGGCGGCGCTGCGGGTCGCTCTGGGCGAGGCGGCGGGGGATGTGCTGGCCGGCCAGCGGGTCGTGCCGGCGCGGCTCCTCTCGGCGGGGTTCGGCTTCGCCTTCCCCGACGTGGAGACGGCGGTCCGCGCGGCACGTTGAGCGCACGGCTCCCCTGGGGCTCCGCCCCAGACCCCGGTTCGCGCCTGAAGGGCGCTCGTCCTCAAACTCCCCCAAGGCCTTAAGGGCCAGGGGGGACCCCCATGACGGGCTGAGGATGCCCATGCGGGCCGGCACCGGATACCTAAGGGGCGCGAGGAACTGCGCGAGAAGCGGGCACGATCCGCAGACGACAGCGGGTTTTAGGGGCGCGAAGAACTGCGCGAGAAGCGGGCACGATCCGCAGACGAAAGGGGGTTTGGGGGGCGCGGGGAACTGCGCGACCAGCCACGCACGGGCCCGCGCCCGAAAGCGGACCGGGGTTTTCAGGGGCGCGGGGAACTGCGCGGGCACCGGGATGTACATACCCACCTCCCCCCGGGAGGGAGGCACCCGGGATGTCCACGCCCACCTCCCCCGGAGGGAAGCCGTGCGCCCGTCGTGCCCCAACGTCCACCCCCCTGCGCGCGGGGCCACCCCGCAGAACATCCCTACTCTCTCCTCGAACTCCGGCATTCCGTGGGCCAGTTGGGGGCATGAGGCCTCCACCTACCGCGCCTACCTCGGGGAGGACCACGTGCTCAGCACCGCACACCATGCGGACGTACTCATCGTGGGAGCCGGGCTCGCGGGCCTGTCAGCCGCTCATCGGCTGACCGGCGCGGGAGTCACGGTCAGCGTCCTGGAGGCGGCCCCCCGCGTGGGCGGCCGCATGTCGACCCGCTCGGTCGACGGGTTCCGGCTCGACCGGATCGGACAGCTCCTTTCGACGTCGTACCCGGAACTGACCCGCACCCCCGGCCTCGAACAGCTGCCGCTGCGCCCCTTCTCGCCGGGCGTCCTCGTGCACAGCGAGGGCCGGCACTACCGGGCGGGGGCCACCGGGAGCGCCAGGGGCGCACTGGCCGCGGCGCGCGCCCGAGCGAGCGCCCCCCGCGGCACCGTCACCCCGCTCGGCGGCGCACTGGACCAGGCCCGGCTCGGCAAGGCGCTCGCCAAGCTGGCCGCCACCTCCCTGGAGCGCATCGCCACCCGTCCCGAACTCCCCATTGGACAGGCCCTGTTGGACCGCGGCCTGCCCGCCCGCACCCTCGACGGATTCGTACGCCCCCTGCTCTCGGCCCTGCTCTGCGACCCGGACCTGACCACGTCGAGCCGCTGCGCCGACCTCGCGCTGCGCGGCTTCGCCCGCGGCCGGCTGTGCGTGCCGGCCGGTGGCGCGGCCACCCTGCCGGAGCTGCTCGCCGCCGCCCTGCCGCCCGGCACGGTACGTACGGATGTGAAGGTGACGTCGGTCGCCACGACCTCGGTCACCACCGCCGACCACGGCGTGTTCGGCTGCCGTTCCGTCCTCCTGGCCACCGACGCGCCCGCCGCCGCCGAGCTCCTGCCGGGGCTCAGGATCCCCGCCTTCCACCCGCTGACCGTGCTGCACCACACCGCGCCCCGCTCCCCGCTCGCCGACCCCGCGCTGCTCCTGGACGCGGACCGCAGCGGCCCCGTCGCGTACACCTCGGTGATGAGCGAGGTCGACCCGAGCCGGGCCCCGCACGGCCGGGCGCTGATCACCTCGGCCGTGCTCGGCACCCCGCCCGACGACGTGGAGCGTGCCGTACGCCGCCAACTGGCGTCCCTGTACGCCACGTCCACGTCGGACTGGGAGCTGCTCGCCCTCCACCACACGCCCCAGGCCGTTCCTTCGATGCCCGCCCCGCACGATCTGCGCCGACCGGTCCGGCTGCTCGCCGGCCTGTACGTCTGCGGTGACCACCGCGACACCAGCACCGTGCAGGGCGCCCTGTACTCGGGCCGGCGCGCGGCCGAGGCGATCCTCTCCGACCTGGGCGTCCGCCCGTGGCAGGCGACGGCGGAGGTGATGCGCAACGTGGCCTGAGCAACGCGGCCGGAGCAACGCGGCCCGAGCCCGGAGCCGACCCGTGGCGCCCGCCCCGGTGGACGCCACGCCTCAGTAGATGATCACGGACGCCCCGCACAGGCCGCGGCCGTCCGCCGCGGCCTGCCGCCACATCCGCAGTGGCCCGTCCAGCACGCTCTCCTCGCCGTCGCCGTAGAACAGCCAGTCCTGGTCATCGGCTTCGGCGCGCTCGCGCGGGGTGAAGCCAAGGGCGCGCTCGACCGCGGGCAGCGTCGCGCGCACCTGACCCGAGGTGAGCAGGAAGCAGCCGCACCAGCCGGGCAGCAGGCCCGCCCGCCGGGGGCCCGTCGCGTGGAGGAAGGCCCGGAGCGCGAACTCCTTGCTCTGGACCGAGAGGAAGATGTCCTCCTCCCCCTCCACCCGGTCCCACACGTCCGTGAACAGGGAGAAGGTGTCCCCCTGCCCCTGCCCGAGACCGTCGTACAGCTTCTGCACATGGTCACCGGCCAGGGTCAGTTGATGGAAGGAGTCCAGCGCGTCCGCCTCCGCTCCGCCCGACGAGCCGAAGGGCTCCCACCAGGTACGGAAGTCCGGCAGCGGCTCGCGCTGCCAGCGCTCCCAGCGCGCACGCGCCCCCGGCGCGTCCCGGTCCGCTGCGATCAACGGGAGCAGCCAGGGGGCCAGGGACGCGACGAAGGCGTCGTCGTGGGCGGTGATGGACCAGGCCGAGGTGATACCCATACGAAGACGCTAGCGGCGCCCACTGACAGTCACCGTGTCCCGGCCGGCCTCCCCCTCGCCCCACCCCGACTCACCCCGACTCACCCCAACGCGGCCACCCGGTCCCGGTAGGTGCGGACGGCGGCGGCGTCGCGGTACGGCTCCAGGCGGCGCTCGAAGTCGCGTACGTACTCGACCGCTCGGGCCGACCGCATCTCGCTGGCCTGCTGGGCCGCCTCCGCGCCGAGGGCGCACGCCTGGTCGAGTTCGCCGAGGCCGAGCCGGGCCGTGGCCAGCACGATCCGGCTGAACAGGCGCGAGCGGGCGTAGCCGGGGGCGCGCAGCTGCAGGGAGCGCTCCGCGTGCTGGGCGCAGGCGCGGTACTGCTGGAGGTCGCGGTGGCAGTGGCCGAACTCGTCGGCGAGCTGCGCCTCGTCGAAGAAGCGCCCCCAGTGCGGCACGTCGTCGCCGGGCCGGGCGCTTTCCAAGGCCCGCTCGGCCCGCACGAGCGAGGCGGTGCACGCCCGGACCTCGCCGAGCACGCCGTGCCCGCGTGCCTCCACGGCGTTGAGGAGGGACTGCACGACGGGCGGCGCCGCGGCTCCCACGCCCTGCTGGGCGACCCGGGCCAGCTGGACCGCCTCGCGGCCGTGCCCGAGGTAGACGGCCTGACGGCTCATGGTGACCAGGACGTAACTGCCGTACGCCCGGTCGCCCGCGGCCTGCGAGAGCCGCAGCGCCTGCACGAAGTACCGCTGGGCGAGCCCGTGTGCGGCGATGTCGTACGAGGTCCAGCCGGCCAGTCTCGTCAGGTCCGCGGCGGCCGCGAACAGGCGCCGCCCCACGTTCTCGCCGTAGGTGCCGCGCAGCATCGGCTCGGCCTCGTGTTCCAGATAGCGCACCAGGGCCTGGCGCGCGTGGCCGCCGCCATAGGCGTGGTCGAGCGTGCGGAACAGTTCGCCGACGGAGCGGAGCGCCGCGATGTCCCCGCTGGTCACGCGCTGTCCCGGGCCTCTGTCGGTGGTCCGCTGGCGGGGTACGGAGGGGCGCCCCTGGACCGGGATGCGGGTCACGCCCGCCGAGGGGTTCGGTTCGCCTCGTCCCACCCGGTCGTCGGCCCGCCCGATGAGCCAGTCCCTGCTCGGGACCACCAGGCCTGCCGGGGTGAAGGCGATCTTGCGGAGTTCGGCGTGGCTGCCCGAGTCCTTGCGCCAGAGCCCGCTGACGATGTCGACGGCCTCCTCCGGCGTCGCCGCGAACTCCAGGCCCGCGTACACCGGCGCGCAGGCGTCGAGCCCGAGGTCCTGGGCGGAGAGCCGGCGGCCGAGCCGCCGGGTGAACACCTCGGCGATCAGCGCGGGTGTGGTGCCGCGCGGTTGCTGGCCGCGCAGCCACCGCGTGACCGAGGTCTTGTCGTAGCGCAGGTCCAGGCCGTGCTCAAGTCCGAGCTGGTCAACGCGTCGGGCGAGCCCGGCATTGGAGAACCCGGCTTCTGCGATGAGTGCGGCGAGCTGGCGGTTGGGGGTGCGCTGCGAGGGTCGTTCCGTCATCAGCTCTGCGTTCTCCTGCCTTCCGGGCCAAAGCGTGCAGCCCTCATGGAACGGCGAGAATTTAGCGGTCAATACGGCCGGTGCCGCCGCCTTCGCCCCGCATTCATCCGATCGTGTGGTGACGTGCCGTTTCTGCCGGCTCCAGGGGGCGTGCGAGGGGTGTCGAACACGGTCGTACAGTGAATGAGGACGCGCACCGGTCGCATCCACGGGGATCCAAGAGGTTCGGTCCAAGAGGTTCGACGAGGTTCGACAGGGGAGCTGGCGTGAACGAGCTGCGATTTGTCCGGCTGGGTTTCGGCGAGGACGCGGTCGAGTACCAGGAGGCCTGGGACGAGCAGCGCCGGGTGCACGCGGCCCGGTTCGCCGACGAGATCACCGACACCTGTCTGCTCCTTGAGCACCAGCCGGTCTACACGGCGGGCCGGCGCACCGAGGCCAGCGAGCGCCCCCTCGACGGCACTCCGGTCATCGACGTCGACCGCGGCGGCAAGATCACCTGGCACGGTCCCGGCCAGCTCGTCGGCTACCCGATCCAGAAACTGCCCCGCCCCGTCGACGTCGTCGCGCACGTACGCCGCCTCGAAGAGGCCCTGATCCGCACCGCCGCCGATTTCGGCCTCGCGACCACCCGGATCGAGGGCCGCAGCGGGGTGTGGGTGCTCGGCGACCCGGTGGAGCAGCGCCCCAAGCTCGGCGGTCTGTCCCTCGACTTCGATCCGCGCCTGGGCGACGACGAGTTCGACGCCCGCCTCAACGGCCCCGAGTACGCGCCCTCCAACGCCGGCCAGCGCCGCGAGGACCGCAAGCTGGCCGCGATCGGCATCCGCGTCGCCAAGGGCGTCACGATGCACGGCTTCTCGTTCAACGTGAATCCGGACAACACCTGGTTCGACCGGATCGTGCCCTGCGGGATCCGTGACGCGGGTGTGACGTCGCTCTCGTACGAGCTGGGCCGCGAGGTCACGATCGAGGAGGTGCTCCCCGTGGTGGAGCGCCACCTCAAGGACATCCTTGAGCACGCGGAGCTGGCCCCTCGCGAGATCGAGCGCGCGTCCGCCTGACCACCCGGCGGCGGGGGGAATGCCCGCGCGCCCGCGCGGGTTGCCCCCACGGCAGTGGGCCGCACCTCAGCCGTTCAATCAACGGGCGTACCCTAGGGTCCGCCGAAGAATCGAAGTCACAGGGAGCCGGACGTGTCCGCAGTCGCACCCGACGGACGCAAGATGCTGCGCCTGGAGGTCCGGAACAGCCAGACCCCCATCGAGCGCAAGCCCGAGTGGATCAAGACCCGGGCGAAGATGGGCCCCGAGTACAACCAGCTGCAGAAGCTGGTGAAGAGCGAAGGGCTGCACACGGTCTGCCAGGAGGCGGGCTGTCCCAACATCTTCGAGTGCTGGGAGGACCGCGAGGCGACCTTCCTCATCGGCGGCGACCAGTGCACCCGGCGCTGCGACTTCTGCCAGATCGACACGGGCAAGCCCGAGGCGCTGGACCGCGACGAGCCCCGCCGCGTCGGCGAGTCCGTCGTCACAATGGACCTGAACTACGCCACCATCACCGGCGTCGCCCGCGACGACCTGGCCGACGGCGGCGCCTGGCTGTACGCGGAGACGGTGCGCCAGATCCACGCGCAGACCGCCGGGCGCGGCGAGGGCCGCACCAAGGTCGAGCTCCTGGCCCCCGACTTCAACGCGGTCCCCGAGCAGCTGGAAGAGGTCTTCTCCTCCCGCCCCGAGGTCTTCGCGCACAACGTCGAGACCGTGCCGCGGATCTTCAAGCGGATCCGCCCCGGCTTCCGTTACGAGCGCTCCCTCGACGTGATCACCAAGGCCCGCGACTACGGCCTGATCACCAAGTCCAACCTGATCCTCGGCATGGGCGAGACCCGCGAGGAGGTCAGCGAGGCGCTCCAGCACCTGCACGACGCGGGTTGCGAACTCATCACGATCACGCAGTACCTGCGCCCCTCCGTGCGGCACCACCCGGTCGAGCGCTGGGTGAAGCCGCAGGAGTTCGTGGAGCTGAAGGAGGAGGCCGACGAGATCGGCTTCTCCGGTGTGATGTCGGGCCCGCTGGTCCGCTCCTCCTACCGGGCCGGCCGCCTGTACCAGCAGGCGATGGAAGCCCGGAGCGCCGCCGCCACCGCCTGACCGGGGCGCAGTGCGCGTGAAGCCGCTCACAAGCGGCTACTGATCGGTAATGGCCTCGACGACGCGGCTCGTACCGTCCCCGCAGGTCGGGGCGCGGGTACGGGCCGCGTTGGCGTTTTTCACGCCCGCGTCAAGGTTTCATTGGGGTTTGACCGCTCGGACACGCCCTGGTAACACCCATCAGTGACGATGGCTTTACGCACCGCGCATGCCCCCACGCCCGTTCGCCCGTTTCCGAATCCGTTCCCGATCCCGTCCCGAGGGGGGACCTCGACGATGCAGGCCGCTACCGCTCCGCAGACCGTGCGAGCCACCACGCTTCCGTCCGTCACCGGCGCGCTGCGCGCCATGGAGTCGCTGATCATGGGTTCCGGCCAGCGCACCGCCCGACGCAACGCCTGGACCGCCGTCCTCGAGGACCGGCGCCGGGCCAAGGACCGGGTCGAGGCGCAGCACGTACTGGAGGCCGTGGCCACCCGTCGCTCCTAGGCCACGTAAACTTCCTGCTATGGCGAGGAAGGCAACCGCAGAGAGCGCTGCGAACGATGCGAATGCGGGGCGACTGAAGCAGATCGCCCTGACCTACAAGATGACCCGCAAGGCCGATTCCAAGATCGGGCTTGTCATCGCTGGCGTGGGAATCGTCGTCATCGGCGTCTTCCTCGCGATCGGTTTCCTGCTCGGGCACCCGATCTACCTGGGCATTCTCGGCCTCCTTGTGGCCGTGCTCGCGATGGCGATCGTCTTCGGACGGCGAGCCGAGCGGGCGGCCTTCGGCCAGATGGAGGGCCAGCCGGGTGCGGCCGCCGCCGTGCTCCAGAACATCGGGCGCGGCTGGACCACCACCCCGGCGGTGGCGATGAACCGCAGCCAGGACGTCGTCCACCGGGCCGTCGGCCGGGCCGGCGTCGTCCTCGTGGCCGAGGGCAACCCGAACCGGGTGAAGTCCCTGCTGGCCGCCGAGAAGAAGAAGATGGCCCGCATCGTGGTGGACGTTCCCGTCCACGACGTGATCGTCGGCGACGGCGAGGGCCAGGTGCCGCTGAAGAAGGTGCGCACCACGCTCCTGAAGCTCCCCCGCGTCCTGTCCGGCCCGCAGGTCACCGCGGCCAACGACCGGCTGCGCGCCATGGGCGACCTGATGAGCAACATGCCGCTGCCGAAGGGTCCGATGCCCAAGGGCATGCGGATGCCGCGCGGCGGAAAGACGCGCTGACCCCCCTCACCTCGTACGCATAACGCACGCATACGAAGGCGGCCCGGACCGAGATGGTCCGGGCCGCCTTTCCGTGTGCCGGGCAGGTTCGGGAGGGATCCGGGTCAGATCCTGACCTGCACCGCGCGGGCGAGGCGGTCGTGCAGGCCGCGGCCGTCGCGGTCCCAGATCAGCGCGGGGATCGCCAGGCACAGCAGCACGGTGCGGACGACGACCCGGACGATTCCGAGCCGGCCACCCTCCTCGGCGACCACGCGCAGGCCGAGCAGCCGCTTGCCGGGGGTGAAGCCGACGGTTCCCACCGTCAGCACGCCGAGCACGAGGAAGACGAGGAGCGCCCAGTTGTTCGCGGCGTGCGTATTGCCGTGGGCGATCAGCTGGTAGGCGATCAGGGCGCACAGGGCCCAGTCGATGAAGATGGCGCCGAAGCGGCGGCCGAGCGGGGCCACCGAGCCGGGCCCGTCCTTGGGCAGACCGAGCCGTTCGCCCCGGTAGCCGAAGTCGACACCCATGTCTTCGGCGGCCGCGCGGGGCCCCGAGAGCCACGATCCCATTGCTTGCCTGTTGTCCACGGTCCCACGGTACTGTGCCCGTTTTCGATCACTTCGGCCCGGGTCGGCCTTGGCACGTTCACCACCAGGCCGGTTAACTTGGGTGAAACAAACGGGTCACGCCGGAGAAATCCCGTCTGCCTATGGTCGGGTCCAGCGTGTGCCACCGCACTGGCCGCACGACCGAGCTGCAACCCCGCCCCTCCCGGGTGGGAGTAGGAGGAGTTGGATGTTCCAGAACGCCGACGACGCGAAGAAGTTCATCGCGGACAACGACGTGAAGTTCGTCGACGTCCGGTTCTGCGACCTGCCGGGCGTGATGCAGCACTTCACGATCCCCGCGAAGGCGTTCGACCCCACCGAGGAGCTCGCCTTCGACGGTTCGTCGATCCGCGGCTTCCAGGCCATCCACGAGTCCGACATGGCGCTCCGCGCGGACCTGTCGACGGCGCGCGTCGACCCGTTCCGGCGGGACAAGACGGTCAACATCAACTTCTTCATCCATGACCCGATCACGGGTGAGCAGTACAGCCGCGACCCGCGCAACATCGCCAAGAAGGCCGAGGCCTACCTCGCCTCCACCGGCATCGCGGACACCGCGTACTTCGGCCCCGAGGCCGAGTTCTACGTCTTCGACTCGGTACGGTTCGAGACGTCCGCGAACCAGTCCTTCTACCACATCGACTCCGAGGCCGGCGCCTGGAACACCGGGTCCGAGGAGAACAACCGCGGCTACAAGGTCCGCTACAAGGGCGGCTACTTCCCGGCCCCGCCGGTCGACCACTTCGCCGACCTGCGTGCCGAGATCTCCCTGGAGCTGGAGAACTCCGGCCTCCAGGTCGAGCGCCAGCACCACGAGGTCGGCACCGCCGGCCAGGCCGAGATCAACTACAAGTTCAACACGCTGCTCGCCGCGGCCGACGACCTGATGCTCTTCAAGTACATCGTGAAGAACGTCGCGTGGCGCAACGGCAAGACCGCGACCTTCATGCCGAAGCCGATCTTCGGCGACAACGGCTCGGGCATGCACGTCCACCAGTCCCTGTGGTCCGGCGGCGACCCGCTGTTCTACGACGAGCAGGGCTACGCGGGCCTCTCGGACATGGCGCGCTACTACATCGGCGGCATCCTCAAGCACGCCCCGTCGCTGCTCGCCTTCACCAACCCGACGGTGAACTCCTACCACCGCCTGGTCCCCGGCTTCGAGGCCCCGGTCAACATGGTGTACTCGCAGCGCAACCGCTCCGCCGCGATGCGCATCCCGATCACGGGCTCCAACCCGAAGGCCAAGCGCGTCGAGTTCCGCGCCCCGGACCCGTCGTCGAACCCGTACCTCGCGTTCTCCGCGCTGCTGCTCGCGGGCCTGGACGGCATCAAGAACAAGATCGAGCCGGCCGAGCCGATCGACAAGGACCTCTACGAGCTGGCTCCCGAGGAGCACGCCAACGTCCAGCAGGTCCCGACCTCGCTCCCGGCCGTCCTGGACGCGCTTGAGGCGGACAACGAGTACCTCCAGGCCGGCGGTGTCTTCACCTCCGACCTGATCGAGACGTGGATCGACTACAAGCGCACCCACGAGATCGCCCCGATCCAGCTCCGCCCGCACCCGCACGAGTTCGAGCTGTACTTCGACCTCTAGGCCCCCGGCCCCGCGCCACCCCGAGCCCCGCTGCCCCCTCCAGGGCGGCGGGGCTCGCCGCTTCCGTCGCCGGCCGGTGGCGTGCCTGCGCCGGCCAGGCGGCCGGCGCGGCGAGCGGCAGGGCGTCGGCCCTCACCGACGAGGTTGCCCGCCGGGCCACCATCCCCCGCCCCCGAGACGACGTCCGAGCGTCAGGGGGCGACCTTGAGGAGGGGTGGGGTGGGGCCGGTGCCATCGGGGTTCACCAGGAGCCAGTCGGCGTTGCGGCCGGGGACGAGTTGCGCGGCTTCGGCCACCTCGTCGATGCCCTCGCGGATCAGCGGGCCTTCGGTGAGGTGGCCGGTGCGGGGGTCGAGGGACCCGATGCGGCCGCCCGCGAGGACGGCGAGCCGGTTTCCGGGCAGTGGCGCGAGGGCCGTGACCGCCCCGCTCGCGCCGGTGTGCCACAGCCGTCGTCCGCTGCCGAGCGCGTATCCGGACACCCCGTCGGGGACGGTATCCCCCGGCTTCGCCACGGCCGTCACCAGCACGTCCCCGACGACCACGGCACGGAGTGCGGGCCGCGCGGCGAAGCCCCGCATGATGTCCGGGGGCATGCGCAGATCCTCCTCGTGCCCCGAGACCGCCACCGATCCGCGCGGACGGTCCTGGTCGTCGAAGGCCAGCACCGCGTTGATTCCCCGGTCGTCCTTCTCCTTGACCCAGAGCGCGAACGGCCGCGCCGACACGGCCATGATCGTCACCCAGCGGCTCTCGGCCGGCAGCGCGGTGCGGCGTACGTGCGTGCCGGTCGCGGTGTCGAGCGACACCAGATTCAGTGAGCTGAAGGCGGAGCCGGTCATGCACTGGACGACCACGCGGGTACGGCCTGCCGCGGCGGAGACGAGGACCGGCGTGCAGCCCTTGTCGAGCGCCAGTGACCAGCGCGGGACGCCGGTGCGCAGGGCGAAGCCCCGTACGGCGGTGTCTTCCAGGGCGACGGCGGTGCCGGTGTCCGCGGCCACCCTGCCGTCGGTGACCGGCCCGAACTCGGCATCGCCGCTGATCTTCTGCTCCCAGAGCTTGCGGCCGCTCGCGGTGTCCACACCCCAGACCGTGTCGCACGCCTGGCCCGCGCGGCCGAAGGCGATCACGCCGGTGCCGTCGACGACGGTGTCGCTCATCGCGCAGGCCGATCCGCGCGCGGGGGCGTCCATGCTCCAGCGCCGACGTCCGTCGGCGAGGTCGTAGCTGTTCAGCCCGGTGGTGTGGACCCGGACGACGGCCCCGTCAAGGGTCCAGTTCCCCACACCCCTGACGGTGTTCGGCCGGTCGAGCGGCGTGTCCCAGGCACGGTCGAGGACGGGTTCGCGCATCCAGACATACGCCTGCCACCCCGGCCACAGAGCGAGGACGGTGCCCGTCACCAGGAGCACGGCGGGCAGAGCCTTGCCGGGCCGGATCCTGGTCAGTCTCTCGACGCGCCAGCTGACGAGGGGCAGTGCCGCGAAGGTGCACAGGAACGCGAGCAGGATGGTGGGGGTGGTCCCGTCGGGGCAGGCGCCGTACCGGCCGCCGCACGAGTTGCCGGGCATCGACGTCCAGCCCAACCAGTGGAAGGCCACCGCGAACCCGATGACCATCCCGGACGCGACGACGAGCAGAGCCCCCCGCCACACCGCTCCCGCTGTTCTGCGCGCAGGCCTGTTGTCCTTCATCACATCGCCCCCCCCAGGCGTCAACTGCCGTGCCTCCCCCCGGAGATACGGCAGTTGATCTTAACCCGGCCCCACCGCACCCCGCCCGGCGCGCCTGCCGCAGCTCGGATGCACGGCCCGGACGCCGGCCTGGCGGGTGGGGCCGGCGGGCCCCCGCTCACCCCTCCGGCGGGACGAACTCCGGCTGGTCCAGGACGCGGAGCCAGCTGCCGTCGGGCTGGCGGCGGACCACCTGGGCGCGGGCGCCCGTACCGTCCTTCGGCGGCGTCGACGTCAGGGCGATGTCGCCGCTGACCAGCGTCGGCAGCGGCTGCTCCTGCTCGAAGTGGGGACGGTTGGCGAGGACCTTCGCCCACAGCTCACGGATCGCCTCGCGGCCCTCCGTCCGGCTGCCCGGCGGGTAGGCGAGGACCGCGTCCTCCTCGTAGAGGGCGGCGACCCCGGCGGCGTCACCGGCGTTGGAGCGCTCGACGAACAGGCGGGTGATGTCCTCGGGCCGCAGGGCCTTCTCGTACTCCGGCGTGTGCTCCGGCGTGTACTCCGGCATGGGTTCCTCCTGGCGGTCGGGGTTGCGGGCGTGCGGTCGGGGTTGCGGGCGTGCGGTTGTGGTTGCGGAGCGGTCACGTTCCCGGTCACGTCCACGGTGGCGGTGGCGGTCACGTCCGCGGTCATGTTCGCCCTCGTTCGTGTTCCGGCACTGCCCAGCCTGATCCCGTCCCGATCAGAAGTCCAACAGATGGAACTGATCGGAAGTAGAATCCACAGTCATGGATCTGAGACAGCTCGAATACTTCGTCGCGGTCGCCGAGGAGCGGAACTTCACGCGGGCCGCCGAGCGGGTGCACATCAGCCAGTCCGGCGTCAGCGCGCAGATCCGCCAGCTGGAACGGGAGCTCGGTGCCGAGCTGTTCGACCGGTCGGCCCGCGCTGCCACCCTCACCGCCGCGGGGCGGGCCGCGCTCGACCACGCCCGCGCCGCACTCCTGGCCGCCGCGGCGGTCGGTCAGTCGGTGGACGAGGTCACCGGCCTGATCCGGGGCCGGCTGAGCATCGGGATGGTCATCGGCTGCACCATCACGCCGCTGTTCGACGCTCTCGCCGCCTTCCACCGGGCCCACCCCGGCGTGGAGATCTCACTCCTCGAGGACAACTCCGGCCGGTTGGTCGACGGGGTTCGCGCCGGGACCCTCGATCTCGCCCTCATCGGGACGTCGACCGCCGCCCACGACGGCCTCGACTCGCTGACGATCATCGAGGAGGGGCTGGTCGCGGCGGTCCCGGCCGGCCATCCGCTGGCGAAGCGGCGCCGGGTCGCCCTGAGCGATCTGAGCGCGTACCCGATCGTGTGCATGCCGCCGGGTACGGGGCTGCGTACGGTCTTCGACCGGGCCTGCGCGGCGCGCGGCGTCCAGCCCGTGATCGCGCTTCAGGCGAGCGCCGCCGACGCCATCGCCGGCCTCGCGGCACGCGGCCTCGGTGTCGCCGTGCTCAGCGACTCGATGGCCGCGCACTACCGCGACCTGCTCACCGCCCGTGCCATCGACGACGTCGACGCGCCTGCCTTCCTCTCCCTCGTGTGGAAGCCCAACGAGGGCCCTGCGGTACGGGAGTTGCTCGCGTACGGACGGCGGGCGTTCGGCATGGCCGGGCCGGCGGCGGGAGTTGGGGCGGGCCCGGCGGGAGAGGGCCGCTGAGAGCGGGCCCGGCACCCCCGCCCTGCCCACGGACGCCTCACACCCCCGAAGCCGCCCACTTCTGCTCCACCTTGCCCAGCCGCCAGTACGCCAGGGCCGCCGCCCACACCACGACGAACAGGCCGACGATGACGAAGCCGACGTTGTCCAGGTCGAGGTCGGCGATCCAGCCGCTGACCGGGTCGGTGAGGTCGAACTTCTCGTGCATGACCCCGACCAGTTCGATGGTGCCGATGAAGAAGGCCACCGCGATCGAGAGGCCCGTGATGGTGAGGTTGTAGTAGACCTTGCGCACGGGGTTGGAGAACGCCCACTGGTAGGCGAAGTTCATGAACGTGCCGTCGAGGGTGTCGAACAGGCTCATGCCGGCGGCGAACAGCAGCGGCAGGCACAGGATGGCGTACCAGGGCAGCCCGGCCGCGGCGCCCGTGCCGGCCATCACCATCAGGGTGACCTCGGTGGCGGTGTCGAAGCCGAGGCCGAAGAGGAAGCCCAGCGGGAACATCTGGCCCGGCCGGGATATGGACTTGGTGAAGCGGCCCAGGATGCGGTTCATGAACCCCCGCGAGTCCAGGTGGGCTTCGAGTTCCTTCTCGTCGTACGCGCCCGCCCGCATCGCGCGGAACACCTTCAAAATGCCGAACAGGGCAACGAGGTTGAGCGCGGCGATGAGGTAGAGGAACCCGCCGGAGGCGGTGGTGCCGACGACACCGAGGACCTGGTGGGTGCTGGAGTCCTCGTTCATGAGGGTGCCCGCGAGGTGGGCGCCGCCCGCCACCAGGCCCGCCATGACGACGACGACGCTGGAGTGGCCGAGCGCGAACCAGAAGCCCACGGAGACCGGGCGCTTGCCGTCGGCCATCAGCTTGCGGGTGGTGTTGTCGATGGCGGCGATGTGGTCGGCGTCGAAGGCGTGCCGCATGCCGAGCGTGTAGGCGGTGACGCCGAGGCCGATGCCGTACGTCTTGGTGCCGACGGCGTAGTGGGCGGGGGCCACCAGCAGGAACAGGATGCCGAAGGCGACGACATGCAGGGCGGCTATGACCGCGAGCAGGGCACCGGTACGGACGGTGTCCTCGCGGCGCCAGCGGAACGTCGGCGTGGCGGAGCCCGCCTCGGAAGGCGTGCGGGTGGACAGGGTCATAAGGGTCACGCTCCAGCACCTCGTGGATCACTTCGTGAGATGCCGCGGCCGGTCTCCTGGCTGACGGGCGGATGCGGCCGCCCCGGCCTTCCCAGCCAGGTGGATCCTGGCCAGTGGCGTCGCAGGGGAACGGCCGCTCCCCGGAAAGGCTTGACGGGGAGCCCGATCACAGTGGCGAGGGCCGCTCCGGTTTCGCACCGGCTTCCCGAACACCACGGCCAGGTCACCCTAGACGCTGCGCAGTTGCCCGCACAGCTGCACAGCTGTGCAGGTATCGAAGATCACACGGAGCGCTCCGGCCCACTCCTGCGAAGATGCGGGCATGCATCTCGTCCCCGCCGAGCGCGCCGGCCACCGCATCATCGACGGCCACCGGGTCTGCGACGCCATCGCCGCGATCGGCGACCCCGAGCGCGTACGCGACTGGGCCGAGCGGTTCTCCCTGCTCGCCGACCCCAATCGGCTCGCGCTGCTGATAGCCCTGCACCGGACCGGGCCGCTCGCCGTCTCCGACCTGGCGGTGGCGACGGGCATGCGCGACCCGGCCGTCTCGCAGGCCCTGCGGCTGCTGCGGGCCGCCGGGACGGTCGCTGGGGAGAAGGAGGGACGGGTGGTGCGCTACCGGCTGGTGGACGAGGCGACCGCACGCCTCCTCGACCAGTACGCGGGCCAGTACGCGGACCGGCATGCGGGCCGGCCCGCGGACCGGCCCGCGGTGACGACGTCGGGGCCCGACCCCGGCCACGCCTCGACGGCATGAGCGGGGCCGGGCGATTTCACGGATCAGCGGCCGTCGTAGATCAGCGCGCGCACCATCCGGCAGGTCGCCTCCGACGGCTGGTGTACGCCGATGAGCGCGGCCACGGTACGTATGGTGCGGTCGGGTGCCTGCTCGGGCCGGTACACCCCGGTGTCGAGCAGGGCGATGGCCAGGCGCATGGCCTTCAGACGCCGGTTGTGGGACTCGTACCACACACGCGGACGCCCGGCGGGCAGCGGCACCTTGCGGAGGGGCTGGAGGGACAGCTGTTTCGGGGCGTGCGAGGTCAGTACGGCAGCGGTCATGGGCATCCTCCTGGGCGGTCGGGAACCCTCACTTACTGCCTCGATTTTACTGGGGACCACTGACAATCGCCCCTGGCCAGCCGGGCTTTGATGCGGCGTCGCGGGTAGCCTGGCGGGCATGGAGATCTGGATCAACCCGGCCTGTTCGAAGTGCCGCAGCGCGGTGAGTCTGCTGGACGCGGAGGGCGCCGACTACACGGTGCGCCGCTACCTCGAAGACGTGCCCTCCCCCGAGGAGATCCGGGCCGTCCTCGGCCGGCTCGGTCTCGAACCCTGGGACATCACGCGCACCCAGGAGGCCGCCGCCAAGGAACTCGGCCTGAAGGACTGGCCGCGAGACGCGGATGCCCGCGAGCGCTGGGTGACGGCGCTCGCCGAGCACCCCAAGCTGATCCAGCGCCCGATCATCACGGCGGACGACGGCACGGCCGTGGTGGGCCGCACCGACGACGCCGTACGGGACGCGCTGACGCGCAAGTAGCCTGTCCCACACGGCAGTCGGCCCGTCGTCAAACCCGGCCGAGCTGGGCCTCGGCGTCGGCGAGCAGCTCGGTGATCCGCGCCCCGAACCGGGCGTCGCACGGGTGCGGCGCTCCGGAGCGGGCGGCTTCGAGGAGGGCGTCGATCGCGGCGCCGAACGCGTCGAGCGCACCACCCCACTCCGGCATCCTCGCGGCGCCGCCCTCGCCGAGCAGCTCCACCTCGACGCCCGCGGCGGCCGGCGGCGCGGTGAAGCTGAGGTCGGCGGTGCTGGAGGTGCCCGAGGCGTGCCGCAGGATCAGATGCGCGGTGTCGCCGGGCCCGGCCGCCGCCGTCAGGGCGGTCACCTCGCCGAGCACCCCGGCGAGCACGGCAAGGGCGTGCGGACCGACGTCCCAGAGCGCGCCCTTCTCACCCCGCCAGGGCGAGGCGGCGTACGGGCTGCGCTCGGCGCCCGGCGTGAACAGGGACCCGTACCACCGGGCGCGCCCGGTGAACCACCCCGGCGTGTCGGCCTGTTGGGCCACCCAGGCCGCGGTCTCCTTCGCGAAGCGCAGCGTGAAGAACACGACGGAGGCGACCTGGGCCCGCTCGGCCGCGTCCGCCACCGCGCGGGCGCCGGCCACGTCGGTGGCGACCGGCTTGTCCAGGAGCAGATGACAGCCGGCCGCTGCGGCCCTGACCGCGAGCGGCGCCTGCACGTCCGGCGGCAGCGCGAACGCGACGGCGTCGCAGTCCGCGAACAGCGCGTCCGGGTCCTCGTACACCGCCACCCCGTGCTCGCGCGCGACGGCGGCCGCGGCCTCCGGCCGGCGCCCCCACACGCCGGCGAAGTCGACGCCGGGGTGTGCGGCGAGCGCCGGTGCGTGGGTGGCGACGGCCCAGGGGCCGGTGCCGAGGAGGCCGATGCGGGGGGTTCCGGCGATCTGGTTCATGCGGACCAGTCTGCCCCGAGCGGCATCCGGGCCACGAGGGACGGCCACGGCCCGTGCGTCCGTACGACGCGCCACGGTTCGCGGTATACGAACGGGACCATGTCGCGGCGGGGCGGGGCAGGGCCGGGGTGAACGGCCCTTTCCCGACGCCTCTTGGGACGAACCGCCGAGGGGCCGGGGGCCGCTCTCGGAGGAACCGCAGAGGCATGGGCCGTTTCATGGTTCCGGAGGCCCCCAGGTAACACCGGGTTCACAAACGGGCAACGGGCGGGAAATTTCGAGGTGTGAGTCTGCCGGGCGTACAGCAGCGCCGCAGCGTGGCAGCGCGCCGACACCCCGCAGCTCCCGCAAAGGATGGCTTCCGTGACGTTCAAGGCCGAGTACATCTGGATCGACGGCACCGAGCCGACCGCCAAGCTCCGCTCCAAGACGAAGATCATGGGCGGTTCGCCGGCCGGCGTCTCCGAGCTGCCGCTGTGGGGCTTCGACGGGTCCAGCACGAACCAGGCCGAGGGGCACGCGTCGGACCGGGTCCTGAAGCCCGTCTTCTCCTGCCCGGACCCCATCCGTGGCGGTGAGAACATCCTCGTCCTGTGTGAGGTCTTCGACATCGACGGGACGCCGCACGAGTCCAACACCCGCGCGCTGCTGCGCCCCGTGGCCGAGCAGTTCACGGCGCAGGAGGCGATCTTCGGCATCGAGCAGGAGTACACGTTCTTCGACGGCGCCCGCCCGCTCGGTTTCCCCGTGAACGGCTTCCCGGCCGCGCAGGGCGGCTACTACTGCGGTGTCGGATCGGACGAGATCTTCGGCCGCGACATCGTCGAGAAGCACCTGGACCACTGCCTGGCCGCCGGTCTGAGCATCTCCGGCATCAACGCCGAGGTCATGCCGGGCCAGTGGGAGTTCCAGGTCGGCCCGGTCGGCCCCCTTGAGGTCTCCGACCAGCTGTGGATCGCCCGCTGGCTGCTCTACCGCACCGCCGAGGACTTCGACGTGTCGGCCACCCTCGACCCGAAGCCGGTCAAGGGCGACTGGAACGGCGCGGGCGCGCACACCAACTTCTCCACCAAGGCCATGCGCGAGGGCTACGACGCGATCATCACCGCGTGCGAGGCGCTCGGCGAGGGCTCCAAGCCGATGGACCACGTCAAGAACTACGGCGCGGGCATCGACGACCGCCTCACCGGCCTGCACGAGACGGCCCCGTGGGACGAGTACAAGTACGGCGTCTCGGACCGCGGCGCCTCGGTGCGCATCCCGTGGCAGGTCGAGGTGGACAAGAAGGGCTACATCGAGGACCGCCGCCCCAACGCCAACGTCGACCCGTACGTGGTGACCCGTCTCATCGTCGACACCTGCTGCACGAGCCTGGAGAAGGCCGGCCAGGTCTGAGCCGCCGCCTCTCGTCGTCACCAGGGCGTCCCCGCTGCGGCGGTGGGCGCCCTGTGGCGTACCTCCGCCCTTCGGCGCACCCGCCCTTCGGCGCTCCCGTTCTTCGGCGCACCCGTTCTTCGGCGTGGGGCGGTCCTCGCGGAGGCGCAGGTTCCGGTCACGCTGTGCCAGGGATCCGTACCAGTCCGTGGGAGGGGGCTGCTGCTCGGGGCGGATCGTCTGGTTGAATGGGCGCATGTCCAGCATCCAGAACTCCGTGACAGGTCGCAGCGACCTCGAACCGTTCTGGCCGTCCCGCCAGGACCACGACTTCGACCGGGTGTGTTGCCGCGCGACGAACGCGCCGGCCCTCTAACGCCTCGATCCTCTCCAGGCCTTCGGCCCGCGCGCACCGACGTACGTCCCCTGCCGACGACTCTCCGCGCGAAAGAGCTGACCCCTCATGGCGAACACCCGTACCCTCCCCGCCCCCGACGCCCCCGCCCCCCTGCCGCTCGGCCGCCATCGGCTGCGGGCCGTGGACCGCGACGAGACGGCCCGGCCGGCCGCCGCACAGGTCCTCGACTTCCTTCCGCCCGGCGCCACCTGGCTGCCCGCGCCCCAGCACACCCTGCCCGCGCTGCCGGGCCGGCCGCCGATGGTCGGCTATCTCGTGCTCGTCCCGGCCGACCAGCAGCCCCCGCTGCTCGCCGCGGCGCCCGAGCCGCTGACACCGGTACCGGTCGAGGCCGCCGCGACGGGCGGCGACGCCCGCGTGCGGATCGACACCGTACGCAGGACCGCCGAGGTGGACGGCGAGCAACTCGACCTCACCTACCTGGAGTTCGAGCTGCTCGCCCACCTCGTGGCACACCCGCACCGGGTGCACACCCGCGACCAGCTGGTGAGCACCGTGTGGGGGTACGGACACGTGGGCGACGGCCGCACCGTGGACGTCCATGTGGCCCGGCTGCGCCGCAAGCTGGGCGCCGAGCACCGCGCGGCCATCCAGACCGTACGGCGCGTGGGCTACAAGTACACGCCCTGACACGGCAGTTGAGGGGGGCGGGGCGTCACCGGGCGCCCCGCCCCCCTCATGTGCGCCCCGCCCCCTCATGTGCGCCCCGCCCTCCCGCATGTGCCGCCACGCCGTCAGGGCAAAATGCGAGGCCAGGGGGTGTTGCCAGCACCACCCCCGGGCCGGGGGGCGAAGCCCAGTGACCGCGGGCGCGGTGCCCGGCGACACTGAGGGCCGGACCACCGGCGTTGAGGGAGACGGGGAACCACGATGAATGCGACCAAGGCACGCGATGCGCTCCTGGCGGGCGTGCGCGGTTTCGCGCTGACGCTCGTCTCGATGACCGGGTCGATCCTCCTGTTCACCCTGACCGTCGTCTCGATCGGCCTCATACCCGTCGGCTTCGGCGTGTTCGCCGCGCCCCTGGTCATCGAGCGGGTGCGTGCCCACGCCGACCACCGGCGCGACCTGGCCCTGCGCTGGAGCGGCGTGCGCATTGCGTCCGCCTACCGCCCGCTCCCGGGCCGCCCGGGGCTCGCGGGCCGGATCGAGCGGTGCACCACGCTCCTGCGGGACCCGGCGACCTGGCACGACCTGCGCTGGATGCTCGTCGACATGACGGCCGGGGTCTTCACCGCGATCCTGCCTCCCGTCCTGCTCCTGTACGTGGCGTACGGCTGGGTGCTCGCGCTCGGCGTGTGGCGGCCGATCGCCGACGCCGGCGGCGACTGGTTCCTGTTCATCCACATCACCGGCCAGTCGAGCGCGTACGCCGCGGCCGCGCTCGGCACCGCCCTGTTCGTGCTCGGCCTGTTCGTCAACCCGGCCCTGCTGCGCGGCCACTTCCAGCTCGCGCGGGCGCTCCTGTCCCCCTCGCGCGAGGCCCGGCTGGCGCAGCGGGTCGACCGCCTGACCGAGACCCGGCACGACGCCCTGGACACCTCGGCGGCCGAACTGCGCCGCATCGAGCGGGACCTGCACGACGGGGCGCAGGCCCGTCTGGTCGCCATGGGCATGAACCTGGGCACCATCGAGGCGCTCGTGGAGAAGGACCCGGCCCAGGCCAAGAAGCTCCTCGCGCTGGCCCGCGCGTCCTCGGCAGAGGCCCTGACCGAGCTGCGCGACCTGGTGCGCGGCATCCACCCGCCGGTCCTCGCCGAGCGTGGACTCGCCGACGCGGTACGGGCGTTGGCGCTGCGCCTGCCGGTGCCGACCGAGGTGACGGTGGACCTGCCGGAGCGGGCCCGCGCCGAGGCGCCCGTCGAGTCGGCCGCGTACTTCGCGGTCAGCGAGCTGCTCACCAACGCCGTCAAGCACGCGGCGGCGGACAGCATCTGGGTGGACCTGTCGTACGGGGCGGGCGCGCTGCGCGTCTCCGTCGGCGACGACGGCAGGGGCGGGGCGCGGGCCGGCGCGGGCGGCGGCCTGAGCGGGGTCGAGCGGCGGCTCGGTACATTCGACGGCGTCCTGGCCGTCAGCAGTCCCGCGGGCGGTCCCACGTTGGTGAACATGGAGATCCCTTGCGTGTTGTCCTAGCCGAAGACCTGTTCCTGCTCCGCGACGGCCTGGTCAGGATGCTGGAGGCGTTCGGCTTCGAGATCCTCGCCGCCGTGGAGAGCGGTCCCGAACTGACCCGGGCCTTCGCCGAGCTCGATCCGGACGTGGCGATCGTGGACGTACGGCTTCCGCCGTCACACACCGACGAGGGGCTCCAGTGCGCGCTCGCCGCCCGCCGCGCCCGGCCCGGCCTGCCGGTCCTCGTCCTGTCCCAGCACGTGGAGCAGCTGTACGCGCGCGAGCTCCTCGCGGACGGCGACGGCGGGGTCGGCTACCTCCTCAAGGACCGGGTCTTCGACGCGGAGCAGTTCATCGACGCGGTACGCCGGGTGGCGGGCGGCGGCACCGCGATGGATCCCCAGGTGATCCAGCAGCTGCTCTCCCGCAAGGCCCGGGACGAGCCGCTCGGCAGGCTCACCCCGCGCGAGCTGGAGGTGATGGAGCTGATGGCGCAGGGCCGCTCCAACGCGGCGATAGCCGAGCGCCTGGTGGTGACCGAGCGGGCCATCGCCAAGCACACCTCCAACATCTTCGCGAAGCTGGGCCTGCCGGTCTCCGACGACGACAACCGCCGGGTGCTCGCGGTGCTCGCCCACCTCGACCGCGGCTGAGCCGCCCCGTGCGGGGTCCCGCACGGCCCCGGCCGGGGCCGTGCCCGCCGCGGCGGGGCGCCCCCGTGGTTTCGGGTTAGCCTGGCAAGCAATGAACCGCATGATCACGCCCTGGGGCGAGCACGACCTGACCCGATTCCCCGAAGACCCCCGCGACCCGCTGCGGGCCTGGGACGCCGCCGACGACTATCTGCTGCGCCACCTCGCCGAGACCGGGGAGCTGGACCTCTCGGGGACCGTCGTCGTGACCGGCGACCGCTGGGGCGCGCTCACGACGGCGCTCGCCGAGCACCACCCCGTACAGATCAGCGACTCGTTCCTGGCCCAGGAGGCGACCCGGGCCAACCTGACGCGGGCCGGTTTCGCGCCGGATGCCGTACGGCTCCTGTCCACCCGGGACGAGGTGCCCGAGCGCGTGGACGTGCTGCTCGTGCGGGTGCCCAAGAGCCTCGGTCTCCTGGAGGACCAGCTGCACCGGATCGCCCCGGCGGTGCACGCGGGCACCGTCGTCGTCGGCACCGGCATGGTGAAGGAGATCCACACCTCCACCCTGAACCTGTTCGAGCGGATCCTGGGCCCGACGAAGACGTCGCTGGCCGAGAAGAAGGCCCGGCTGATCTTCACCACCCCGGATCCGAAGCTCGTCAGGCCGAGGAACCCCTGGCCCCTGACGTACTCCCTCGAGCTCGGCATCGGCCCCGCCTCCGGGCTCGCGGTGACCAACCACGCCGGGGTGTTCTGCGCCGACCGCCTCGACATCGGCACCCGCTTCCTGCTCCAGCACCTGCCCGAGCGCACCGGGCCCGATCACGTGGTGGACCTGGGCTGCGGCAACGGCATCGTCGGCACGGCGGCGGCACTCGCCAACCCCGAGGCGCGCATCACCTTCGCCGACGAGTCGCATCCGGCGATGGCCTCCGCCGAGGCCACCTTCCGGATGTGCGCGGGTCCCGTGCGACGCGCCGACTTCCACCTCGGTGACGGGCTCGCCGCGTTCCCGCCCGGCACGGCCGACCTCGTGCTCAACAACCCGCCGTTCCACAGCCACCAGACGACGACGGACCGCACGTCGTCGCGGATGTTCGCGGACGCCCGCACCGCGCTGCGCGACGGCGGAGAGCTGTGGGTCGTCGGCAACCGGCACCTGGGTTACCACGAGAAGCTCAAGCGCATGTTCGGCGCGTGCGAACTGGTGGCGTCCGACCCGAAGTTCGTGGTGCTGCGGGCGGTGAAGCGGGAGCGCTAGCGCCTGTCAGCGACAAGGGCGCACGAGGACGGACGAGGACAAGGGGGCGACGGGGCGCGTGGGCGCATCCGTCGCCCCCTTGTCGTGTTTCAACTCCCCCCAATCTCCTGGACCGTTGAACGCCCCACGCCTCCCACCCGTATGGAACGGCGCGCTTCGAGCGAAGGAGTTCCATGGGACGCATCGCACGCTCTCCCCGAAAACGGCCGGCCCTGCCCCGCCGGATGATGCTGGCGGCGGCCGCGCTCATCCTGGGCGCAGGAGGGCTCGCCGCGGTCAATTTCTATGCCTCGGCCAGTGAAGGCGGCGCGCGCGGCCGTGCGCCGGCCGGGCACGACATGTCGTCGATGCGCATGGTGTCGACCATCGACTGCCCGGACGTCGGCAATGTCCTGTCCACCGTGCCCGATTCCGCCAAGCAGCGGGTCGACCGCCGGCTCGCCGATCTCGATACGCAGATCACCGACGCGTATACGAAGTTCGCCGACAACAAGGACCGGATCCAGCGCGACCCCGGCCTCGCCGACAGCATGGTGCTCGCCCCGCTGAAGGCGAAGCGGACCGATTCGATCGGACAGATCGCGGACGCAACCGGCCGGCCGGACCTCAACGGCAAGGGGCTGGCCGCCTGCTCGATGCGGGCCGCCGACGCCCCGCAGCCCGGCGACCCGGGTGACACACAGGGAAGCGGCCCGGGTGACGCGCAGGGCGACGGCCAAGGCGACGGCCAAGGTGACGGCCAGGCCGCAGCCAACGCCGCTTCCGCCGCAGCTTCGGCTTCCGGGCTCTCCCGCCGCGACTTCGTCGACATCCGGTCCGTACGACCGAACGCCGCCGCCCCCGCCCCCCGGCGCGGCGCCTCCACCGGCACCTTCACCAGCGACTGCGGGCGCAACCAGAACGGCAAGCGCAACCCCGACAACGTCATCGTCGCGCCGGGCGTGAGCAATGGCGCCCACCACATGCACGACTACGTCGGGAACCAGGCGACGGACGCGTTCGCCGGCGACGCCGATCTCGCCAGGGGCGCCACCAGCTGCCGCAACCAGGGCGACAGGTCCACGTACTACTGGCCGGTCGTGCGGGTCCTGAACCAGGGCGACGACAACGACGCGCAGGCCGACGGCGGCGGCAAGGACAGGAACGTCGGGAAGATCCAGACACCGGTCCAGGCGACGATCCAGTTCGTCGGCAGCCCGGTGAGCAAGGTCACCGCCATGCCGCGCTTCCTGCGCATCATCACCGGTGACGCCAAGGCGTTCACCAACGGCAACGCCAATGCCAACGCCTCCTGGAGCTGCACCGGATTCGAGAACCGCCAGCTCAAGGACAAGTACCCGCTCTGTCCGCAGGGCAGCAAGGTGGTCCGCACCTTCAGGTTCCAGAGCTGCTGGGACGGGCGGAACACCGACAGCGCCAACCACCGCACCCACGTCGCCTTCGCCGACAGGCGGGGCGCCTGCCCCGCCGGATTCAAGGCGATCCCCCAGCTCGTGCAGCGCATCGTCTACGACGTGCCCGCCAAGGCCGGCGCCTTCGCCGTGGACTCGTTCCCCGAGCAGCTCCACAAGCCGGTCACCGATCACGGTGACTTCATCGACGTCTTCAGCGATCAGCTGATGGGGAAGGCGGTGACCTGTATCAATACGGGGCGCTCCTGCGCCTGACATCCGCGCGCGCGAGCGCGAAGAGGCACCTGCCGCTGCGCGGCCGGTCCGGTCAGTGTCCGGAATGCACGGTCCCGGTCTCGACACTGCCACCGAGCCGGCCGTGCAGTGCCGTGACCACCGCCTGCGCGCCGACCGCGACCCACTTGCGGCCGACCAGGTAGACGCCGCCGTAGTCCTTCGCCTCGTTGATCCACTCGCGCTGGCCGCGGTCGGTGGCGAAGGTCGCCAGGACGTAACGGCCGTCCGCCGTCGTGCAGTTGGCCTGGCGCAGCTCGGCCGAGTCGGTGGAGACGACGGGATGACAGGCGGCCCGCGCGGCGAGCTGTTCCAGGGTGCCGCTCGCGGTCTCGATTGCGGGCGCGGGCGACGGCGACGGCGACGTACATCCGGTCAGGACCACAGCGGCCACGACCGCCCCGATGACCACTCGTGCTTCAGTGCGCATCACCCCATCCTGCACCCAACTCCAGTAAATACAAGGGGAGTTGAGGATTGACGTACCACCGGCGGGCGGCACGGCGCGCGATGCCCGATCATGGGCGCATGCGTGCTCCTCTCCTCGCCCCCGGGTACGTGGGCGGCGTCCAGCTCATCGCGTACGCCGGCCGGCGGCTGCTCGGCTCCACGGCCCGCCGGGACCTGCTGCGGTCGTGCTCCACCAACGTCGACAACCTGTCCGCCGGGCGCTGGGCGACGATCGCCGCCGGCGCGCTGCTCGTCGAGGAGCCCATGGAGCTGCCCTACGCGCTGCTCCTGCTCGCCGTGCTCGGCTTCGCGGAGCACGCGTACGGCGCCTGGTGGACGGCCGGGGTCTTCCTGCTCGGCCACGCCGGGGCGACGCTCCTGGTGTACGGGGGACTTCGCGCGGGCCGCCCCTCCCCCGCCACCCGCTCCGCCGTCGATGTCGGGCCCAGCTACGGCTTCTACGCCGTGCTCGGCGCACTGACCTCGGTCCTGCCGCGGGGGCCCGTGCGCGGGGCCGCCCGTGCCGCCCTGCTCGCGCTCGCGGTGCGGCCCCTGCTGCGGGCCGGGCGCACCTTCACCGACGCGGGACATGCCGCGGCTGTGGGACTCGGTCTCGGGGCGGCGGCGGCCGTGGACTACCGTTCGGTTCGAAACCGGTAGATTTCACCTGCTCAGGAGCCGCCCGCCCATGATCGCGATCCCCGCCACCTCCGTCGCCAACCTGCGCGACCTCGGCTCCACTCCGCTCGCCGGCGGCCGCACGGTCCGATCCGGCCTCGTCTTCCGCGCCGGCCAGCTGGACCGGATGGACGCGGCCGCCGACCCGGCGGTGGCCGCGCTCGGGCTGCGGACGATCGTGGACTTCCGCACCGCCGCCGAGCGCGCCGACCACCCGGACCGGGTGCCCGCGGGAGCCCGCCTGCTGATCGCCGACGCGCTGGCGGACAAGATGTCGGCGGCGGGAGCGCCCGCCGCCGCCCAGCTCAAGCACGTCCTGGCCGACCCCGCCGTCGCCGAGGAGTACCTGGGCGGCGGCAAGGCGCAGGAACTGTTCGCCGACACCTACCGTTCGCTGGTCTCCTCCGGCTCGGCCCGCGCCGCCTACCGCACCCTCCTGACGGAGCTGGCCGCCGAGGACGCGGGCCCGCTGCTCTTCCACTGCACGGCGGGCAAGGACCGCACCGGCTGGGGCGCGACGGTGATCCTTTCGCTGCTCGGCGCCGACGAGGCGACCGTCGAGCGGGAGTACCTGTCGGTCAACCCGGCGGTGCGCCAGGCCTTCGCCCCGCTCATCGAGGGCTTCGTCACGCAGGGCGGCGACCCCGAGATCGCGCTCGCCGTGATCGGGGTGGTGCCCGAGTACCTGGCCGCGGCCCTGGACGAGGTCTCCACGGCGTACGGCTCGATGGAGAAGTACGCGCGCGAGGGCCTCGGGGTGCCGGACGACGCCATCGCCCGGCTGCGCGAACGGCTCATCGCCTGATCACCTCGCGCGGCCGTCAACTCGCGCGGGGGGCGAGCCTGTTGGGCAGGGGTGACCATCTCCACATTCGCTCGTTTTGCTGAACGTGGCCCCAGAGCAGGACATCCTCAACCCACCCGCCCCCTCCGTCGGCGTCGAGCAGGCCGAGGCCGCGCTCGTCGAGCACTATCCGCGGCTGGTGCGGCTCGCCTACCTCGTACTCCCGCCCTCGCTCGGGCGCAACCGCCGGGTGGTGACCGCGCACGCGATCGTGCAGCGCTCACTGCCGCGCGGGCGCGGCGGCCCCGGCGACGGCGGTGACGAGGCGCTGATCCCGGCGGCCCGGCGGTCCGAGGCGGGGGGTGGCCCGGGGTATGTGTACGTGCGGCGGCGCGTGGTGCGCCAGGCCCTCGAAGCGGGCCTTCCGCTGCGCCGCAGGGCCTGGCCCAAGCGGGCGCAGTTCCCGCCGTTGCTGCCCCAGGTCTGGGGCCTGAGGCTGTTCCCGCGTTCGGGCGGCGCCGACGAACTCGCCCTCGACCAGCGCCTGTCCGCCCTGTCGGGGCCCGCGCGCGCGGCCTGTGTGCTGCGCGCCCTGGAGCGGCTGAGCGACGACGCGGTGGTCGCCGAGCTCACCGCGGCGGGCGCCACCGGGGCGCGGCAGGCCCTCGCGGAGGCGGACGGCGTGGAGCCGGAGCCCGGACTGCTCGAATCCGCCGAGTTCGACCCCTGCTCGCTCCAGGCCCGGCCCACGGATCTGATGCGGCGCCGCCAGCACGGCCGGGCCGCGCTCGCCGCCGTCGCCGCGCTCGTGGTGTGCGGCGCGCTCATCGGACTGCCGGGCGACGGCTGGGGCCCCGACGGCGCGGCCGCGCCGGCCTACGCGCAGAACCCGGCGGCGCAGGCCGCGCTCGACCCCGGCCATCTGCTGCGCGTCGAGCCCACGGCGTGGACGACGGCGACGCGCACGGACTTCTCGGTCTGGCCTGCCCGGGGCGATCTCACCGGCGACGCGGGGCTGTTGCGGCGCGCGCTCGCCGTGTGGGCGCGGCCGGGCGAGTCGGTCCAGGTGTCGGCGACGCCGGGCACTCCGTCGGGTCCTCCGATGGGCGCGCCCCAGCTGCTGTTCGCCGGCGATGTGGACCGGGCACGGGTGGTGCTGCTCTACGACGGTCTGCGGGTCGCCCGTTACGCCGAGCCGCGCCAGGGCACGGCGGGTGCGGCGCTCGACTTCGCGCGGGTGGACGCGGCGGACGCCGCGTCCGCGAGCGCGCTCGTGGTGGGCAGGACCGACGGCAACGTGCGGTATCTGACCGCGCCCTGGGTGCGGGAGGCCTCCGTACGCGATCTGCTCACGCCGGACGCGGCGGCGCGCCCCCTGCACCGGGACGAGGACGGGGTGACCGACCCGGTCATCTCGCCCTCGCAAGCCGGCCAGTGCACGTCCTGGGACGCACTGGAGTTCCGCGACGACAGCGGGGTGCGGCTCGTCACCGACCTCGGGGAACTCGCCCCGGCCCGGCTGACGTGGGGGCCGCCCTCGGGCCCGCACGACGTGGGCGACCGCGCCGCGCGCGAGGGCTGGGCGCGGACCGCGTGTCTGCTGCCGACGGTCCGTTCGCACGGGGTGCGCTCCGTGAACGACTGGCAGTTCGCCCAGCAGACGATGCCCGAGAACAACGGCACCGCCGCCTGGATCTGCACCCGCGCCGAGACGTGGCGGGGCGCGGGCAGCCGGGTGTTCGCCCAGTTCCAGGCGCCCTCCACGCGGCTCGCGCCCGGCGCCATCGCGGCCCGCGCCGAGAATTCGGCGGCCTGCGGGCCGCGCGAGGCGCGGGTGCTCGCCGGGGTGCTGTGGAAGTCGCGCGGCGGCACCTGGTTCGTCCTGGCGGCGGGCAGCGAGCAGGTGGCGTCGGTGACCCTGTCCGGCGGGATGTCCGCCACCGAAAAGGGCAACCTGCTGGCCACACGGGCCAAGGAGGGGGCGCGCGCCGAGCTCAACGGGCGGCTCGCGGACGGCAGTCCGATCGCCACCCTGCGCTGAGCGGCCCCCGGGCCCTTCTCGCGAACAATCCGGCGCCGACCCCTGTCGCTGCGGCGTACCCGTCAGTACATTGACGCCATGTCTAATACGCCGCAGCCCGCTCCGGTCGCGGAGGAGCGCATCGAGCTCAAGGCCCGGAACGTCTCGTTCGCCTGGGACGAGACGCCCCTGCACTGGATACCCGGCGACCCGTTCACCGGCCACACCATCAATGTGCTGCACCTGCTGCTTCCGGCCGGTGAGCGCTGGTTCGTGCACGTCTACAAGCAGGTCCTGCCGTACATCACCGACGACCGGCTCCGCGAGGACGTCATCGGCTTCATCGGCCAGGAGGCGATGCACTCGGCCGCACACGACGACGTGCTCCCCCATCTGAAGAAGCTCGGCCTCGACCCGGCGCCGTACACCGCGCAGGTGGACTGGCTCTTCGAGAAGCTCCTCGGGGACCGCACGCTGCCGCCGGGCAAGGCGCGGAAGTGGTGGCTGATGGAGCGGGTCGCCACGATCGCGGCGATCGAGCACTACACCGCCTTCCTCGGCAACTGGATCCTCAACGCCGAGACCCTGGACGAGCGCGGCGCCGACCCGATGATGCTGGACCTGCTGCGCTGGCACGGCGCGGAGGAGGTCGAGCACCGCTCGGTCGCCTTCGAACTGTTCATGCACGTCGACGGCGGCTACCGGCGCCGGGTGCGCACCTGGGCGACCGCGTTCACCGCGCTCGCCTTCCTGTGGCAGCGCGGGGCCCGCTTCTTCATGGACCACGACCCGACGCCCGGGGTCGGCAAGGCGAGCCTCGGCGCGTTCTACCGGGCCGGCCGCACCGGCATGCTGCCTTCCACCCCGTCCATGCTGAAGTCCGTCCCCCGCTATCTGAGCCGCTCCTACCACCCCTCGCAGGAGGGCAGCACGGCCCAGGCCGTGGCCTATCTCGCCTCCTCGCCCGGCGCCAACGGAGGCCGCTGACATGCGCCGCGTCCCCGCCCTCGCGCTGGCCGCCGGAGCCGCGCTGCTCGCCCGGCGCGCGCTGCGCCGCCGCATCGGCGCCTCGCCGCTGTGGCCGCTGCCCGCCCTTGAGGACCCCATATCGGGGCACGGCACCCGGCGCTCCACCGTCGCCCTGAGGCTGGGCGTCACCGAGCGGACCGAGCCCGCCGAAGGCGTCGTGGCGCTGCGGCTCGCAGCGCTCGACGGCGCCGAACTGCCCGCCTGGGAGCCCGGCGCGCACCTCGACCTGGTACTGCCCTCGGGCCTCGTCCGGCAGTACTCGCTCTGCGGCGACCCGGCCGACCGCACCTCCTACACCGTCGCCACCCGTCTCATCGAGGACGGCCGGGGCGGCTCGCGCGAGGTCCACGAACAGCTCAAGGAGGCGGTCGAGCTCTCGGTACGGGGCCCCCGCAACCGCTTCCCGCTGGCGGCGGCCGGGTCGTACGCGTTCGTCGCGGGCGGCATCGGGATCACGCCGATCCTCCCCATGATCAGGAAGGTTGAGGCGGCGGGCGCCGCGTGGCGACTGCTGTACGGGGGGCGCTCGCGGGCCACCATGCCGTTCCTCGACGAGATCGAGGGGTTCGGCGCGAAGGTCATCCTCGTCCCCGAGGACGAGCACGGGCTGCCCGACCTCGCCGCGTTCCTCGCCAACTCCCCTTCCGACGCGCTGGTTTACTGCTGCGGGCCCGACCCCCTGATGGACGCGGTCACCGCGGCGCTCGGCCCCGCGCGGCCGCCGCACCTGGAGCGGTTCGCCCCCGGCGCGGCCACCGCGGGCGCCGCCTTCGAGGTCGAGCTGCGCCGCTCGGGCCGCACCCTGGCCGTTCCGGCGGACCGCTCGCTGCTCTCCGTGCTGCGCGCCGAGGCGCCGGGCGTCTCCTACTCCTGCGAGCAGGGTTTCTGCGGAACCTGCCAACAGCGGGTCGTCGAGGGCGAGATCGACCATCGGGACGAGCTGCTCACGGATGCGGAGCGCGACGACACGATGCTGATCTGTGTATCGAGGTGCCTCGGCGAGAAGCTGGTGCTCGACCTGTAGGGCCTCCTGGGTAGTCTGTTCGCATGACGACCGGGGTACGGCGCAGGATGGGCGTCGACGAGCGCAGGCAGCAGTTGATCGGGGTCGCCCTCGATCTGTTCAGCCATCGCTCGCCCGACGACGTGTCCATCGACGAGATAGCGGCGGCCGCGGGGATTTCGCGGCCGCTGGTGTATCACTACTTCCCCGGCAAGCAGAGCCTGTACGAGGCGGCGCTGCGCCGGGCCGCGGACGAGCTCGCGGACCGCTTCGTGGAGCCGCACGAGGGCCCGCTCGGCGCCCGCCTGCTGCGGGTGATGGGCCGGTTCTTCGACTTCGTCGACGATCACGGGCCCGGCTTCTCCGCCCTGATGCGCGGCGGGCCGGCCGTTGGCTCGTCCACCGCGAACGCCATGATCGACGAGGTGCGCAACGCCGCCCACCTCCAGATCCTGGCGCACCTGGGTGTCCAACAGCCGCCCGCACGGCTTGAGTTGGTGGTCCGCTCCTGGGTGTCGCTCGCCGAGTCGACCGCGCTGATCTGGCTGGACGGACGCCGGATCGACCGCGCCGAGCTGGAGTTGCAGCTGGTGCACGACTTCGCGGCGCTCGCCGCGGTGAGTGCCGCCTACGACGAGGAGATGGCGGCGATCCTGCTGCGGATGCTCGCGCGGGAGCCGGCCGACGGCCCGTTCGGCGAGCTGGTGGGCCGCCTGACCGCGCTGCTCCCCCGGGCGTCCGCGTGAGGGGTCTGAGCCCGTCCCGCTGAGCCCCGTCTTCGTCCGCGGACCGGGCCCGCGTCCCGCGCCCACCACGGCGGAGCCGTGCAAGAGCCACAGCCCCGCGCCCCCTCAGGGCACCCGCACCCGCAACCGACCGGTCGCACCCACCCCGGCGGCGGGACTCCGTGTCCGTTCCTGCCTCAACTCCGGTGTCGACGAGGTCCCTTGAGCGCCAGGACGAGACCGTCGTCCAGGCCGGTGGCCACCCCGCGGCCGAAGGCCGAGTCGAAGGCACCGTCGCCGAGTGCGGCGCGGGCCCGGCGCTCGCACTGCTCGCGCACCGCGGCAAGCTCGGGAGCACCCATCTGTGCCTTGCCGACGGTGCGCCAGCATTCCTGGCCGATGCCCAGGAGCAGCGCGCCGTCCTCGCCGTCGCCCTGTGCGGCGACGGCGCAGGCCAGCAGGTCGAGGCCCATCGCGATGCCGAAGCTGTCGTGCAGGAGCCGTTTTCCGGCGAGCATGGCGCGGACGTGGGCCGCCGCCTCGGCGGGCCGGCCGAGCGCGAGCGCGCCGGCGGCCAGCATGTAGTCGGCGTAGGCCCGCATCCAGCGTTCGCCCCGCGCGGCGCACTCGTCGCGCAGCCGGACGGCTTCCGCGGACGCCTCGGTGTAGCGCTCCAGGTTATTGAGGGCGAAGATCCGGGCGAGCGCGCACAGCGCGCGGCCCGGCGAGAATCCGGTGTCCTGGGCGAGGGCCGGATCGAGGATGTCGAGCGCCCGCTCGGGGTCGCCCGGCATGAGTACGCTGCCGCCGTACAAGTAGGCCGCGCGCAGCCGCTGTTCGGGGTCGCGGGCGGCGCGGGAGCTCTCCTCGCCCAGTCGGTGCGCGATGACGAAGTCGCCCTGGAGGAAGGCGCACATGCCGAGCGCCCAGACGGCGGCCGCACGGTGCGGGCCGGGCCCCGGGCAGCCGTCGAGGGCGCGCTGGAGATAGGCCCGGCCCTCGCGCAGCCGTCCGCAGCAGAACCAGACGAACCAGAGGGAGCCCGCCATGTCGAGGGCGGCCTCGGGGTCGGTGGCCAGGAGGTGTTCGAGCGCGGTGCGCAGATCGGCGTGCTCGGCTTCCAGGCGTACGTACCAGTCGAGCTGGCCGGGGCCCATCCAGGCTGCTTCCCCTTCGTGGGCGATGTGGCGGAAGCGGCGGGCGTGCCGGTCGGCCACCTCGTGGGTCTCGCCGAGTTCGTCGAGCCAGCGCAGCCCGTACTCACGGATGGTGTCCAGCATGCGGTGGCCCAGCCGGCCGGAGGGTTCGAGGCGGGTGCGGACCACCGACTTGTCGACGAGCCCGGCAAGGACCTGCTCGACGGCACGGGCGGGCAGCGGACCGCCGGCGCCGATGGCCTGGGCCGCGGCGAGGTCGAAGCCGCCGGCGAAGACCGAGAGCCGGGCCCACAGCAGCCGCTCCAGGGGTTCGCACAGCTCGTGGCTCCAGCCGATGGCGGTCCGCATGGCCTGGTGGCGCGGGAGAGCGGCGACGCCGACGCCGGTCCCGGCGCCCGTGCCGGTGCCGGTGAGCACCTCGAAGCGGGAGCCGAGCCGGGCGGCGAGCTGCTCCACCGACCACAGCTTGAGCCGTGCGCAGGCGAGTTCGAGGGCCAGCGGGATGCCGTCGAGCCGACGGCAGACGTCGGTGGCCGCGGCGGCCCGGACGGGGTCGTCGAAGCTGAGGTGGGGCGCGGCCTCGGTGGCGCGTTCCTTGAACAGGGTCAGCGCCGCGCCCGCGACGGGCAGCGGTTCCAGGGGAAAGACGCGCTCCTGGGGCCTGCCGAGGGGCTGGCGGCTGGTGGCGAGGACGGTGAGGCCGGGCGATGCCTGGAGCAGTTCGCCGATGAGGTGTCCGCAGGCGCTGATCAGGTGCTCGCAGGTGTCGAGCACCAGCAGGGAGTGTTTGTCGGCGAGCCGGCCGCACAGCGCCTCGCAGGCGGTGCGCAGGCTCTGGTCGGTGACGTCGAAGGCGTCGGCGACGGTGGCCGCGAGGAGGTCGCGGTCCCGCAGCGGGGACAGCTCCACCCACCAGACGCCGTCGGGATAGCGGTCCTCGATCCGTTTGGCCGCCCGCAGGGCGACCCGGGACTTGCCGACGCCGCCGGGTCCCGTGACGGTGACCAGCCGATGTTGTCCGAGGAGGCCGTCCAGGGCGGCCAGTTCGCCCGACCGTCCGATGAAACTCGTGCTCTCCGCAGGAAGATTCCCCACCACGGGCACAGTCTGGACCACGGTGCGGCCTTTGACGGAACCCGAGGCGGGGAACAACCGAAATCGCTCGCCGAGCGTCCTGGAATGATCGGTTCAGCGTTGCTTGAAGACCGCAACGGTGCGGGCCGGGACCGTGAAGCTCCCCGAACCCTGATCGTATGTGGCCGTCCTCACCACCGGATCGGCTCCGGCGGCCTGGCGCGGATGCAGGGCGTAGGCGGCGCCCGCGAGGGCCGCGACCTGCTGCGTCCGGCGCTGCGGAGTCGCGTTGAAGACGACGACCAGCGGGCCGAGCCGCATGGTGATCACGCCCGGGGTCGCGCCGGACCCCGAGAGCGGGAACGAGAGGGCGGACTGGACCTGGGCGGCCGTGGCGAGCCCGAACGCGCTCTCCGAGTGCCGGATCGCGAGGAGGTCCTGGTACGCGGCCGAGGTCCCCTCGATGGACGCGCATCCGGGACTGAGCGCCGGGTTGGCCAACAGGGGTTTCGCGTAGGGCCACTTGGCCTGGTTGTCGGCGGCCGTGGGCAGTCCCCTGCCGAACCCGTTGCCCGCCCGGCAGTCCCAGTGCAGGGCGTTGAACCAGTCGCCGCTGTCGAAGGAGTTGCGGTCGAGCGACTTGGAGCGCAGCAGGTCGCTGCCCGCCTGCGACAGGGCGGGCCCCTGCGAGAGCGTGGCGGTCGCGAGCGCGAGGACCTGCATGCGGGAGCGGTCCGCGGCCGGGGTGTCCGCGGGGAGCTTGTACGCGAGCGCGTCGTAGAGCGACTCGTTGTCGTGGGCGTCCGCGTAGGCGAGCGCGTCACCGGGGGCCGCCGCGTAGCCCGCGGGCGCGCCGTTGTAGTCGACGTCGGACCCCTTGACGGTGCGGCCCGTGCTGTCGGTGAAGGTGTACGCGGCGAGGTTGCCGCTCAGGCCCACCTCGATGAGGTCCTGGTAGTGCAGGAGGCGGGCCTTCTGCTCGGCCGGAGTCCCGTTCGCCGTCGAGGAGTTGGGGTCGGTGTAGAGGCCCGAGGCGAAGCCCTGGACGCCCGGGTCGGCGTCGAAGGGGCTGCCGCCGCGCACCGCGTCGCGGGCCCGGTCGGAGAACGTGGCGATGCCGGTGCCGGCCATGTTCTTCTGCGTGGCCTGCACGAAGCGGGCGTCGTCGGCGACCTCGCCGAAGTTCCAGCCCTCCCCGTACAGGATGATCTTCTTGCCGTCGACGCCGTCCTTGGCGGGGGTCAGCGCGTCCAGGGCCGCCCGCACCGCGAGGATGTTGGCCTTGGGGTGGTGACCCATGAGGTCGAAGCGGAACCCGTCGACCTTGTACTGCTTGGCCCAGGTCACCACCGAGTCGACGACGAGTCGGCCCATCATGGCGTTCTCCGGCGCGGTGTCGGCGCAGCAGGTCGAGGTGGCGACGCTGCCGTCGTCGAGCAGCCGCTGGTAGTAGCCGGGCACGATCTTGTCGAGGACGGAGTTGTCGGCCTGTCCGCTCGCCGCGGTGTGGTTGTAGACGACGTCCATCACGGTCCGCAGGCCTGCCCCGTTGAGCCCCTGCACCATCTGCCGGAACTCCACGGTGCGGCGGGTCCCGTCGGGGTCGCTCGCGTAGGAGCCCTCGGGGACGGTGTAGTGCAGCGGGTCGTAGCCCCAGTTGTACGCGTCCTTCGCGGCCGCCTTCGCCACGCAGGCCTGCTGCTCCTCGGAGTCGGGTGCGTACACCTTCAAGTCACAGGCAGGGAAGGCCTGTTCGGACTTCTTCTCCGGGATGCCCGCGATGTCGAAAGCGGGCAGCAGGTGGACGTAGGAGGTGCCGGACTTCGCCAGCCGGGCCAGGTGCCGCATGCCGTCGGAGCCGGTGTCGGTGAACGCCAGGTACTGGCCGGGGTGGCGGGAGGTGGGGTCCGCGATGGAGAAGTCGCGGATCTGCAGCTCCTGGATCTGGGCGTCGCGCAGCGGCACCGCGGCCGGCTTCTTCAGCGAGGACCAGCCCGTGGGGGCGAGCTTCGGATCGGCGAGGTCCACGACGAGGCTGCGCGCGGAGTCGGCGGTGAGGGCCGTCGCGTAGGGGTCGGTGACCAGGTTGGTGACCACCCGCTGGACGCTGGGCGCCCACACCGTGACGGCGTACCGGTAGGGCTTGCCCGACCAGGAGGCGGGCCCGGTCACCGACCAGACGCCCGAGGCGTCGTCGCGGCGCATCGCGAGCGTGCGCCCGTCGAGTTCGAGGGAGACCTTCCGTGCGGTCGGCGCCCACAGGGACAGGGTGGGACGTCCGCGGGCGAAGACGGGGCCGAGCGGCGCCTTGAGGGCGGCGGCGCCGTACAGGTCGTCGAGGACGCCCTGGGTCTGGACGCCGGTCGCGGCCAGCAGCGCACCGTCGGCGGCGCGCTGGGTCGCGATGAGCTGCCCGGTGAGGGACTCCCGCACCCGGGAGCGGTCGCGGGCGTCGACGGTGAAGGCCGGGTAGTCCTTCAGCTGGGGGAACCTGGCTTTTTGCGCGTCGCTCAGCGAGGACGGCGCGAGGCGCAGCCACTGGCCCTCGTCGGAGAGCGCGCCGTCCTCGACGGTGATGCCGCCGCCGGGTGCGTACACGAGCTGCTGGCTGGTCGCGGCGCTCGCCTTGACCTTCCAGACCACGGTGTTCCGGTCGATCCACTGGGCCGCGGACTTGGTGAGGTCGAGCGAGACGCCGGAATTCGCCTGCGGGAGAAGGTACTTGGGCTGTCCCGCGAGCAGCCACACCTCGGTGCCGGAGGCGGCGAGGTCGAGGGACCGGTCGTCGGGCAGGTCCTTCTGGTCGCCCTTGTGGAGGATGTAGCTGAGCGTCGTGGCGCCGTGGGCGAGCGGCACCTCGAAGGTCACGCCGTAGGCGTCGCGGCCGGTCGGCGCCAGCGGTTTGGTCCAGTCGGTGGGCGAGGCGGCGCCGGTCCAGGTGTGCAGGCCCCAGCCGTCGTAGTCGCCGTCGGGCCGGTAGTAGTGCAGGACCGCCGTGGAGGTGTCCCGCGGCGGGTGGGCGCCGGGCGGCGCCTGGCCGGACTGGCCGTCGTCGCCCTGTGCGATCCACACCTCACCGGTGGCGGCGAGGTCGACGGTGCGTGCGGGCCCGTCGGCGCCGCCCCCGCCGGTGACGGTGTACGTCAGCGATGACGCGCCCTCGGGGACCTTGAGCCAGGCGAAGGCGCCGTAGGCGTCGCGTCCGGTGAAGGCCGCCTTCTGGTCTCCGGACGTCAGCTGCCAGCCGTCGTAGTCGCCGGCCGGGCGCTTGTAGTGGACGACGGCGTAGTCGCGTGCCACGGCCGTCGGTCTGCCGGGCGCGGGCGCCTGCCCCGCCGTGGTGGCGGCGAGCGCACTCGCGGTGCGGCCCCGGCTGTCGATCACAACGGCCTTGTAGCGCACGGGAGTTCCGGCAGTCAGGTTCAGGTACTGGGTGACCTTGTAGGGGGCGTGGTCGGCGGAGCCGAGCGTCTGCCACGCTCCGGTGCCGCTCTGGGCTGCGAAGACGACCCGGTCGAGCCCGGCGCCGCTCACGTCGGCGGACACCTCGACGGTTCCGGTGGCTCCGGGGGCCGGGGCCCTGAGGGTGATCGACGGCTTGGCGGCCGGCGCGGGCAGCGGAACCGCGGCCTTCAGGACGAGGGAGGACAGGGCGGGCACGGTCACCTCGACGGTGGCGTCCGAGCTGCTGCGTACCGAGCCCGAACCGCCGTACAGGACGGCGAAGTCGGTGCTCGCCGACCCGGTGGGCACGCTCACCTTCTTCGCCCCGGTCGCGTTGTTCACGGCGACGACGTACTCGGTACGGGTCGTGATGTCGGTGCGCGAGAAGGCGTAGACGGAGTCCTTGGCGTAGCGCTCGGTCTGGACGCCGTCGCGCAGTGCCGGGTTGGCCCGGGTGAGGCGGGAGAGGTCGGCGATGGTGCGGTAGAGCGGGTGGGCGGGGTCGTAGGCGTCGGATGCGTGGGTGCGGTCGGTGCCCAGTTCGTCGTCGTCCAGGTAGTCGGGGACCTTGGAGGCGAACATGGTCTGGCGGGCGTCCTTGTCGCCGCCCGCGCCGGTGAAGCCCTGTTCGTCGCCGTAGTAGACGACGGGGTTGCCGCGGCTGAAGAACATCAACTCGTTGGCGAGGCGGTCGCGTTGGAGCAGTTCGGCATCGGTGGCGTCCGGGTGGTCCTGCCTGAGGAAGCTCCCGATGCGACCCATGTCGTGGTTGCCGAGGAAGGTGACCTGTTCGTAGGCGTTGGCCTTGTCGGTGGTGTAGCGGTAGTCGTCGGCGAACAGGGCGGCGAGCTTGGTGGCGGGGGCGCCCTGGGAGGCGTACTGGCGGGCCGCGTCCTGGAAGGGGAAGTCGAGGGTCGCGTCCAGGCGGCCCCGGGTGACGTACGGGGAGGTCACGGCTGGGTCGGCGGAGTAGGTCTCGCCGAACATGAAGAAGCGCGGGCGGCCCTGTTTCTTCGCGTACGCGTCGAGCGCGGTCGCCCACTGGGTCCAGAAGTCCAGGTCGACGTTCTTGACGGTGTCGATGCGGAAGCCGTCCACGTCGAAGTCGTGGACCCATTTCTCGTAGATCTTCTCCATGCCGGAGACGACCTCGGGCCGCTCGGTCCACAGGTCGTCGAGCCCGGAGAAGTCGCCGTACTCGCCGCTCTCGCCCGCGAACGTCGAATCGCCCCGGTTGTGGTACATCGTGGGGTCGTTCAGCCAGGCCGGGACCTTGTTCTCCGTGACGACGGGCGTGTACGGGAAGGAGCCGGCGTCGACCTTCCTCATGCCCGCGCGGTCGTCGAAGGGGCGGCCGCTGGTGTCGAGGTAGGGGTAGGCGCCCTTGGGGCGGTAGCCGTACTGCCGCTCGGCGTAGTCGACGGTGTCGGCGGTGTGGTTGGTGATGACGTCGAAGAAGACCTTCATGCCCTTGGCGTGGGCGCCGGCTATCAGCCGGGTGAGGTCGGCGTTGGTGCCGAAGTGCGGGTCGACCTGGGTGAAGTCGGTGATCCAGTAGCCGTGGTAGCCGGCGGACGCGTCCTTGCCCGTGCCCTGGACGGGCTTGTTCTTGAAGATCGGGGCGAGCCAGATGGCGGTCGTCCCGAGCCCCTTGATGTAGTCGAGCCTCTGGGTGATCCCCTTGAGGTCCCCGCCCTGGTAGAAGCCCTTGTCGGTGGGGTCGTACCCGGTGTCCTGGCGCGAACCGGTCAGGCCGCCGCGGTCGTTGGAGGGGTCGCCGTCGGCGAACCGGTCGGGGAGCACGAAGTAGAACTGTTCGCGCGTCGCGTCGTGCCGGGCCGGCTCGGCGGCGAGGCGCGCGTCGCCGGGTGGCGCCGGCGGCCTGGGCGCGGCGGTCGCGGGCAGCGCGGGGACGAGCGCCGCACACAGGGCGGCCGCGACCGCGACCGCCGTTCTTCGCAGGGGGATCACCGGGTGCTCCTCGGTCGTACGGGTCTCGGGGTGTGCCGGGCGGGGCGGGTCAGCCGCGCCAGGTGTCGTTCAGCGTGACCTTGCCGTCGGCGGGGACGGTGGCGGTGCGGTTGGCGCCGCTCTCCCAGGTGACCTGGCCGCTCGCGTCCTTGCGGATGTACTTGTAGGCGAACGACGTGCCGGCGGGCAGCGCGACGTCGAGCTTCCACACGGGATAGCTCGCGGGGTCGAGCTTCAGGGCGGCGGCGGTGTTCCAGGCGCCGAGCGCGCCCTGATCGCCGGTGACGTAGATGTTCTGGCCGAAGACGGTGGTGGCGTTGACGGAGAAGGCGGCGCGGGATGCCGTGGTGCCGTTGCCGGTGCCAGTGCCTGAACTGCCGCCGCAGCTACGGGCGTCGACCTGGAGCGCGAGCGCTGTGTCGGCGGCGAGGGTGGCGGTGAACCGGCCCCCGGAGTCGACCGTCACGCCCTTTCCGCTCTGCACGTCGCAGTAGTCGCCGGCGGGCAGCGCGGTCTGGAAGGTGCGGGTCAGCGTGGTGGACTCGTGGTTGATGGCGACGTACGCCTTGGCGCCGCGCCCGAACGCGATCTGGTTGGCGCCGTTGTCCCACCAGTTGGTGACGGACTCGCCGCGCGCGGTGTTGCGGAAGCCGACCATGCTCTGGATCTGCGGCCACCGGTGCTGGCACTTCCAGCCGTCGGCGTAACAGGCGCTGACCGTACCGCCGTTGGGCGGGCCCGCGTCGTTGTCGGAGAACTCGTACCCCGAGTGGACGTCGGGCGAGCCGTAGGGCCAGGCCAGCATGAAGACGTTGGCGAGGGTGTAGTCGGCGCCGTCCTTGTAGGTGAGGGTGGAGCCGTTGCGTTCGGTGTCCCAGTTGTCGACGAACACGCCCGCCCGGTCGCTCGGCACATACCCCCAGGCCTCGCCGAAGTTCTTCAGTTCGGCGAGCTTCTCGCCGGTGAAGACCCGCTTGAGGTCGCGCCCGTACCGGAACTCCTGGACGTCGCCGTTGCCCAGGTACTCCGAGGGCTGGACCGCCTCGCCCGCCCCCTGGATGACCTCCTGCTTGAGGTAGACGCCGGGGTTGCTGAGCTGCGCCTTGATGGCCGCTATGTCGTCGGCGGCGATGTGCTTGGCGGCGTCGATGCGCAGGCCGTCGACGCCGAGCGCGAGCAGGTCGTCGAGGTACTGGGCGATCCTGGTGCGGACGTACGGCTCGTCGGTGTCGAGGTCGGCGAGCCCGACCAGCTCGCAGTGCTGCACGTTCCAGCGGTCGGCGTAGTTGGTGACCTGGCCGGTGCAGTCGTCCATGTCGGCCGGCCGGTAGATGCCGGGGTAGGCGTACTTGGTGTACGAGGACCCGCCGGTACCGGTGCCGGAGCCGGCGGCCATGTGGTTGATGACGGCGTCGGCGACGACCTTCACTCCGGCCGCGTGGCAGGCGGCGACCATGTGCGCGAAGGACGCGCGGTCACCGAGGCGGCCGGCGATCTTGTAGCTGACGGGCTGGTACGAGGTCCACCACTGGCTGCCCTGGATGTGCTCGGTGGCGGGCGACACCTCGACGTAGCCGTAGCCGGCCGGGCCCAGGGTGGACGTGCACTCCTGGGCGACCGAGTCGTAGCGCCACTCGAAGAGTTCGGCGGTGACGTCCCGGTCACCGGGGGCCGATGCGGCGGCGGTGGGGGCGCCGGGCGCGATGAGGAAGGCCGCCGATGCGGCCGTCACGAGGGCGAGGGCTGAGGCGGAACGGCGTTGTCTGCTGGGGGGCTTCATGGGGCGGGTCCTCCTGCGGCTCGGGGAGGCCTCTCAGTGGGGATTGCATGTTCTTGCTGCAAGACTGAAAGCGCTTCTGAGCAGGTGACCGTAGGAGGGAGGTAAGGCTCAGGTCAACGGTTTGGGCAGAATCCGGGGCGCTGGATTGCCGTTCTGCAAGGAGTTGCACCGCCCGGCGGGCCGAAGGGTCGAAGGGTCATAGGGTCGGCGGGCGGCGGGTCGGTGGGCGGCGGGTCGGCGGGGCCGGCTCAGGCGGGGGCGTAACCGCGGGAGCGGACGACCTCCCGGGTGAGCCGGGTGAACTCCCGGGCCGCGGCGCTGCGGTAGCCGCTCTCGCGCCGCAGCAGGGTCACGGTGCGGGCGGGCAGCGGCGGATCGAGCGCGACGGGCGCGAGGCCGGGGTGCTCGTGCGTGACGGCGTCGGGCAGCACGGTGGCCAGCGGGGTGCGGCGGACGATCTCGGTGAGCGCCTGGATCGAGTTCGCCTCGACGGCGATGCGCGGGGTGACGCGGTGCCGGCCGAGGTAGTCGTCGATGTGTTCCCGGGTGGCGAAGTCACCGCTGAGCAGGGCGAGTTGGCACTCACCCAGGTCGCGCGCCGTGAGGACGGCGGGCTCCGGCGCGGGGGCGCGGGTGACGAGGGTGAGGGACTCGGTGAACAGAGGGGTCGCGGCGACGCCGGGCAGGTGCGGGCCGTGGAAGGCGATGCCGAGGTCGAGCCGGTCGGCAAGCAGTTCCGCCTCGATGCGGTCCTGCGCCAGCTCCCGTACGTCCACCGTGATTCCGGGGTGGCGGGCGTGCAGCTCGGCGACGAGCGGCCCGACGAGGTACGCGGTGAAGGTGGGGGTCACCGCGAGGCGCAGGCTGCCGCGCGTGAGGTCGGCGACGTCCAGGACGGCGCGCTCGGCGGCGGCCAGGTCCCGCAGGGCGCGCCGCGCGTAGTGCGCGTAGGCCTCGCCGGCGTCGGTGAGCCGCACCGCGGGCCCGGTGCGGTCGAGGAGCTGGACGCCGACGGTGCGCTCCAGCTGCTTGGTCTGCTGCGACAGGGTGGGCTGGGAGATCCGCAGCTGTTCGGCGGCGCGGGTGAAGTTGCCCTGCTCGGCGACGGCGAGCAGATAGCGCAGATGACGCAGTTCGGGAGCCATACGACCCACTGTAGGCCCGACCATAGATGAGACCAATAGCAGAGATGGAAACTGCGTCTTGGACGCTATAGGTCCAGCTCATGCAGGGTGGGCGTTGTCGACCCCGAGGGGGCCGGCTGACCGCCATCGAAGGGAGTGACCATGCCGGACCCCCTGCATGACCTCGCCGAGGGCGTCGCGCGTTTCCAGCGCGACGTCTTCCCCGCCAAGACGGACCTCTTCGCCCGCCTCGCCGGCGCCCACCGTCCCGGCACGCTGTTCATCGGCTGCTCGGACGCCCGCGTGGTGCCCGAGCTCATCACCCAGAGCGAGCCGGGCGAGCTGTTCGTCATCCGCACGGCCGGGAACCTGGTGCCCGCGTACACCCCGGGCCCGGACGGTGTGGCGGCGAGCATCGAGTACGCCGTCTCCGTCCTCGGCGTCGGCGACGTCGTGGTCTGCGGCCACTCCGCGTGCGGCGCGATGACGGCGCTGGCCGAGCACCACGACCTCGCGACGATGCCCGCGATCGCCGACTGGCTGCGGCACGCCGACGCGGCTCCGGCCCACGCCGCCGCTACGGACCTGGCGGCCCTGGTCCGCGGCAATGTGCGGGCCCAGCTGGCGAACCTGGCGACACACCCCTCGGTGGCCCGCGCCCTGACCGAGCGGCGCCTCACGCTGCACGGCTGGGTCTACGACATCCCCACCGGCAGGATCGAGGAACTCGACACCGCCCAGCACTCCCGCACCCTCGCCTGACACCGCAACTAGCCCTCACCACACAGGAGTTACCCTCATGATCCAGTCCCAGTACGACACCACCGCCCGCCAGGACCTCGCCGTCGCCGCCGTCGAGGCGAAGCTGCGCAAGGACCTCTCGTGGCGGGAGATCGCCGATGCCGCGGGCCTCTCCGTCGCCTTCGTGACCGCCGCCGTGCTCGGCCAGCACGCGCTGCCCGCCGACTCGGCGCGGGCCGTCGCCGCCCTGCTCGGGCTCGACGACGATGCGGCGCCGCTCCTGACGACGGTCCCGAGCCGCGGCTCGATCCCGGGAGGAGTCCCCACCGACCCGACGATCTACCGCTTCTACGAGATGCTCCAGGTGTACGGCACCACCCTGAAGGCCCTGGTGCACGAGGAGTTCGGGGACGGCATCATCAGCGCGATCAACTTCAGGCTCGACGTGAAGAAGGTCGCGGACCCCGAGGGCGGCGAGCGCGCCGTGATCACGCTGGACGGCAAGTACCTTCCCACCAAGCCGTTCTGAGCCCACCGGCCGCCGTGTCCGTGCGGACGCACGGCCTCACCGCTCGGGCGAGCGCTCCGCCGGCGGCCGCGGCGCGGTCGCGTGCAGCGAGCCGAGCAGGCGCAGGGCCTGGGCGCTGGGGCTGCCGGGTTCGGCCTGGTAGACGATGAGTTGCTGGCCGGGAGCGGCCCGCACGTCGAACGCCTGGTAGGTGAGGGTCAGCGGCCCGACGTCCGGGTGGAGCAGGTGCTTGGCGTCCTGGGTCTTGCTTTGCACCTCGTGGGCGTTCCACAGGCGGGTGAAGTCCGCGCTGTGTCCGGTCAGTTCGCGCACGACGTCCCGCAGCCGCGGGTGGTCCGGGTCGAGGCCGGCCGTCGCGCGCAGATGGCCCACCACGGCCCGCGCCGTGTGGTCCCGGTCGGCGTAGAACGCCCGGCCGGCCGGGTCGGCGAAGGCCATGCGGGCCAGGTTGTCCGCGCGCGCGAAGGGTGCGTGCAGCGCCTCGGTCAGGGCGTTGGCCACCAGGATGTCCAGGGCCCCGTTGACGACGAATGCCGGGGCGCCCGGATACGCGTCCATCAACTGGCGCAGCGCCGGGCTCACGCGGTCCGTGGCGGGGGTGATCCGGTTGCCCGGGGTGGTCCCGGCGAGCCGGTGCAGGTGCGCGCGAGCGTCGGGGCCCAGCCGGAAGGCGTCGGCGAGCGCGTCCAGTACGGGCGCCGACGGGTGGCGCTCGCGGCCCTGTTCAAGGCGGGTGTAGTAGTCCACGTTCATCCCGGCGAGCACCGCGACCTCTTCGCGGCGCAGCCCGGCGACCCTGCGCACGCCGTGGCTCACCATGCCGACGTCCCTCGGCCGCACGGCCGACCTGCGTGCGCGCAGGAACTCGCCCAGCGGGTTGTCGGTCGGGTGGCGGTCGCTCATGCGCCCAGGCTAGGCGGCGGACGGGACGGCCGCCTGGGTGTGCCGCACCCAGGCTGCGTTCGCCCTGGTGGGGGGTGTGGTGCTCGCCAAGACTCGGCCGGGACGGAGCACTCCCCCACCCGAGGACAAGGGACCCCACCCATGACAGGGACAGAAGCAGGAACCGCGGCTGAACGTGCCGGCGCGGCCAAGGTCGTGGCGATCACCGGGGCGAGCAGCGGGATCGGCGAGGCGACCGCGCGGCGTCTCGCCGCGGACGGCCACCGTCTGCTGCTCGGGGCGCGCCGCACCGACCGGCTCGCCGCCCTGGCCGAGGAGATCGCCGCCGCGGGCGGCACCGCGGCCTTCCGGCGCCTCGACGTCACGGACGCCGACGACGTCCGGGCGTTCGTCGCCGCCGCCCGTGAGCGCTACGGCCGCCTGGACGTGCTCGTCAACAACGCCGGGGTGATGCCGCTGGCACCGTTGGACACGCTCAGGACCGACGAGTGGGACCGGATGATCGACGTCAATGTGCGCGGGGTGCTGCACGGCATCGCCGCCGCGCTGCCCACGATGCGCGCTCAGGGCGGCGGGCACGTCGTGAACATCGCCTCCGTCGGCGCGTACGAGGTCTCGCCCACCGCCGCCGTGTACTGCGCCACCAAGTTCGCCGTGCGCGCGATCTCCGAGGGGCTGCGCCAGGAGTCCGCGGGCGACATCCGCGTCACGCTCGTCTCCCCCGGCGTGACCGAGTCCGAACTCGCCGACGGCATCAGCGATCCCGCGGCACGGGAGGCCATGAAGGCCTACCGCGCCGTGGCGCTCCCCGCGTCCGCCATCGCCGCCGCCATCGCGTACGCCGTGGCGCAGCCGGCCGAGGTCGACGTCAACGAGATCGTCGTCCGTCCCGCGGCGAGCGCGCAGTGAACACGCGCAGTGGCCACGCCCGGTGACCACGCCCGGTGACCACGAGGACCGCGCGCCCGTGAGGACACGGATGCCCTGTGGTGCTCGACCTCGATTGCTGTCCGCCGCGGAGGCCAGGATGTACAGCTCGGTGACGAGGGGGGGCCGGGATGAGCCTGCTGGTGCACACGTACAGGAGGAGAGCCGACGGAAGGCGGACGCTGCTGGACGACCCGCCCTGTGGGCGGGACCTGGGCGGCCCGGAGCGCCGGCGCACCACCGTATGGGGATCGGAGGCCGCCCAGGCTTCGGGCGCCCGCTTCCTGCCTCGACGCGCGAGCGAGGACCTCTACATCGAGGGGGACGACGTCGCCGATTTCGTGGCGGAGTGCGTACGACTGCGGGCCGGGAGCGAATCCTTCGTCTCCGCTCTGCGGCAGCCCGCCGGCCCCGAGCTCCTGCACCACGTACGGAGCAAGCTGGACAACTTCGTCGCAGCCGGCCGCCGGGCCCTGGAGACGGAGGGCGGGAGCGTCCTCATCCGGTGAGTACCGGCCGGGCCGCTCCCGCTCACTTCCGTACGCGCGCCGTCGATGCCCGCACGACCAGCTCCGGCTGGAAGACGAACTCCGTGCGTTGGACCGGGGTTCCGGCGATTTCCTCCAGGAGGGCCGAGACGGCGGCCGTGGCCATGGCCTGGACGGGCTGGCGGACCGTGGTCAGGGGCGGGTCGGTGAAGGCGATGAGCTGGGAGTCGTCGAAGCCGACCACCGAGACGTCGCCCGGCACCGTCAGGCCGCGTTCGCGCGCGGCGCGCACCACGCCGAGCGCCATCATGTCGCTGCCGCAGACGATGCCGGTGCAGCCCTGGTCGAGCAGGGCGCCCGCCGCCACCTGGCCGCCCTCCACGCTGTAGAGGGTGGGCCGGATCCAGGCCGCCGCCTCCGGTTCGCGCAGGCCGAGCCGCTGGCCCAGCGCGGCCGTGAACCCCTCGCACTTGCGGCGGGAGGGCACGTACCGCAGCGGTCCGATCGCGAGGCCGATCCGGGTGTGCCCGAGGTCGGCGAGGTGGCCCACCGCCATCCGCATCGCCGCGTGGTCGTCGGGCGAGACGAACGGGCCGCGCAGCGCTTCGTTGTAGCCGTTGACCAGGACGTAGGGGATGCCCCGTTCGGCCAGGGCCAGATAGCGGGCCGGGTCGGTGGAGGTGTCGGCGTGCAGTCCTGAAAGGAACACGATGCCGTTGACGCCGCGCTCCTCCAGCTGCTCGACCAGCTCGTCCTCCGTTGCCCCGCCCGGCAGTTGGGTGCACAGGACGGGGGTGTAGCCGTGGCCGGCGAGGACCTGCTCCACCGCCTGGGCGAAGGCGGGGAAGATCGGGTTGGTCAGCTCCGGGGTGACCAGACCGATCAGCCCTTCGCTGCGCCGGCGCAGCCGGGCCGGGCGCTCGCGGCCCAGGACGTCGAGGGCGGCGAGCACCCGCTGCCGGGTGGCATCGGCGACCCCGGGCTTCCCGTTGAGCACACGGCTGACGGTGGCCTCGCTGACCGCGGCCTGGGCCGCGATGTCGGCGAGGCGCGGGCCGCCCGGCTGCGCGGCATGGCTCACACCGTCCACCACACCGTCGTGTCACCGGGGAGCTCGACGTGGTCGCCGTCCACCGCGGCGTCCACCGTGAAGGGGCCGCTGGCCAGGACGACCCGGCCGGGCACCGGCAGCGATACGAGGCGTCCGGTGAGGTTGACCGTGCACACGAAGCCCTCGCGGGCGAAGGCGAGCACGCCGTCGGGCGCCTCCAGCCACTCGACGTCGCTCCCGGCGCCGAGGCCCGGGTGGGCGCGGCGGGCCGCGATGGCCCGGCGGTACAGCTCAAGGGTGGAGTCCGCGTCGCCGGTCTGCGCCTCGACGCTGAGGCCGCCCCAGGTGTCGGGCTGCGGGAGCCAGCTGCAGCCGCTGCCGAAGCCGTACGAGGTGCCCTCGACGGTCCACGGGATGGGGACGCGGCAGCCGTCGCGGAACCCGTCCTGGCCGGCCGCGCGCAGGAACGACGGGTCCTGGCGCACCTCGTCGGGCAGGTCGGTGACGTCGGGAAGGCCCAGCTCCTCGCCCTGGTAGACGTAGGCCGAGCCCGGCAGGGCCAGCATGAGGAGGGTGGCCGCGCGGGCCCGGCGCAGCCCGAGTTCGCGGTCGCCCGGGGTGCGCAGCTGGGTGCCGAGGCCCGGCGGGTTGGCGAAGCGGGTGGCGTGCCGGGTCACGTCGTGGTTGGACAGGACCCAGGTGGCGGGGGCGCCGACCGGCCGCATCGCGGCGAGCGACACGTCGATGACGTCGCGCAGCGCCTTCGCGTCCCAAGGGGCGCCCAGGTACTGGAAGTTGAAGGCCTGGTGCAGTTCGTCGGGGCGTACGTAGTTCGCGGTCCGCTCGACCGTGGGGGTCCACGCCTCGGCGACGGCTATGCGCTCGCCGTCGTACTCGTCCAGGATGGTGCGCCACGAGCGGTAGATCTCGTGCACGCCGTCCTGGTCGAAGAACGGCATGGCGTCGTGGCCGAGCAGCTTGAGCTGGTCGTGGCCGCCGATGTCGGGCAGGCCCGGCGCCTTGACGAGGCCGTGGGCGACGTCGATGCGGAAGCCGTCGACGCCCATGTCGAGCCAGAAGCGCAGGATGGAGCGGAACTCGTCGGCGACCGCGGGGTGGTCCCAGTTGAGGTCGGGCTGCTCGGGGGCGAAGAGGTGCAGGTACCACTCTCCCCCAGCCTCCGGCTGGGAGGTGCCCCCATCGCCTGACGGCGCCTCGGTACGGGTCCAGGCGGGCCCGCCAAAGATGGACTCCCAGTCGTTGGGCGGGAGTTGACCGTCCTCGCCCTTGCCGGGCCGGAAGTGGTAGCGGGCCCGCAGGGGTGAACCCGGGCCTTCCGCGAGGGCCCGCTTGAACCACTCGTGCTGGTCGGAGGAATGGTTGGGCACGAGGTCCACGATGATGCGCAGGCCCAGCTCGTGGGCGTCGCGGATCAGCGCGTCGGCGTCGTGCAGGGTGCCGAACATCGGGTCGATGGCCCGGTAGTCGGCGACGTCGTATCCGGCGTCGGCCTGCGGCGAGGCGTAGAACGGCGAGAGCCAGACGGCGTCGACGCCGAGGTCGCGCAGGTAGGGCAGCCGGGCGCGCACGCCGTCGAGGTCGCCCATGCCGTCGCCGTTCCCGTCGGCGAAGCTGCGCGGATAGACCTGGTAGATCACGGCGTCCCGCCACCACTGGGTGCTGGTGGTCTGGGGGCGGGGGGCAGCGATGTGCTGGGGCATGTCGTCCTAACGGGGTCTGGGAGCACGGGCCCCCTAGGGGGTGTCTGGTGGATCAGGGTCGGTCAGGGCGCGGCGTCTGGTGCGGTGCATCGCAAGGCGCCGGAACGTCGTGATAGCGGAGCTATCGGGGCGTTTCGGCAACGCCGCGAGGTGCCGTGCCAGGCGTCGCGCCCCCGGCCCTGATCCACCAGACACCCCCTAGATACCTGGTGCTTGCGGAGCCGGGGCGGAGCCCGGCTCAGCCCTTGGTGGCGCCTGCGGTCATGCCGGTGACGAGGTGCTTCTGCACCAGGTAGAAGATGACGGAGACCGGGATGGCGATGAGCACGGCGGTGGCGGCCATGTAGTTCCACTGGGAGTCGTGCTCGCTGACGAAGCTGGAAAGGCCCACGGCGAGCGTGTACTTGCTGTCGTCGAGCATGAAGGTGGAGGCGAACGCCACCTCGCCCCACGCGGTGAGGCAGGTGTAGAACGCGGCGACGGCGAGGCCCGGCCGGGCGAGCGGCAGGATCAGCCGGAAGAAGGTGCCGAACGGGCTGAGCCCGTCGACGCGGCCCGCCTCGTCGATCTCGACCGGGATGGTGTCGAAGTAGCCCTTGAGCATCCACGCGCAGTACGGCACCGCGGTGGAGCAGTACACGAGGATCAGGCCGCCGTAGGTGTCGATGAGGCCGAGGTCGCCGAGGATCTGGTACATCGGCACGATCAGCACGGCGATCGGGAACATCTGGGTGACGAGCAGCACCCACATCAGCTTCTTGTAGCCGGGAAAGCGCATCCGGGAGACCGCGTAGCCGGTGGTCGCCGCGAACATCACGCCGATGACGCAGGTCAGCACGGCGATCAAGGCGGTGTTGCCGAGCCAGGTGAAGAACTTGGTGTGCTCGGTGACGAACGCGTAGTTGGAGAGGGACAGCTTGGACCAGATGCGGCCCGGGTGCAGGTAGTCGTCCTTGTCGGGGCCGAGCGAGACGAAGACGAGCCACACGATCGGGAAGAGCGCGACGAGACTGGCGAGGCACAGCGCGAGGTGCGACAGGACCGCGGTGCGGCGCCGGCCGTGGTCCCGGGAGACGACCTTGGTGGTCATGGGGGCATCAGACCTGTTCATTGCGGGCCAGCCAGCGACGGTAGAGGGAGGAGAAGACGATCAGGATGGAGAGCAGCAGCACGCCGTAGGTGGCGGACTGCGCGAATTCGCGGGGCTGCTGTCCGAAGCCGAGCCGGTAGGCCCAGGTGACGAGGATCTGGGCGTCGGGGGCGCCGCCGTTGCCGAAGAGCAGGAAGATGATCACGAACTGGTTGAACGTCCAGATGATGCCGAGCAGCACGACGGTGGCGCTCACGGGACGCAGGCCCGGCAGCGTGACGTGGCGGAAGCGCTGCCAGGGACTCGCGCCGTCCATCTCGGCGGCCTCGTACAGCTCCGCGGGGATCGTCTGGAGCCCGCCGAGCAGCGACACCATCATGAAGGGGACGCCGACCCAGGTGTTGACGAGGATCGCGGCGAGCTGCTGGAAGTGCGGCTGTTCGAGCCACTCGGGCTGCGGCAGGTGGAGCGTGCCGAGCACGGTGTTCACGATGCCGGAGTCGCTGAGCATCAGGCGCCAGGAGAAGACGGTGACGAAGGTGGGCACCGCCCACGGCAGGATCAGCATCATCCGGTAGAAGGTGCGGCCGCGCAGCTTCTGGTTGAGCAGCAGGGCGAGCGAGAGCCCGATGACGTAGTGCAGGGTCACACAGGCGACGGTCCACACCACCGTCCAGATGAAGTGCGACCAGAACCGGTCCCAGGCGGTCGGCCCCCACAGGATGTCCGCGTAGTTGTGCAGGCCGACGAACTCGTAGGTGCCCGCGATGTGGTTGGCGCCGATGGTGCGCGCCGAGTTGAGGCTGTTGGCGTCGGTGAGCGTGTAGTAGACGCCCTGGACGAGCGGATAGAGCACCAGGACGCCGAGGACGACGACGATCGGCGCGACCATCGCGTACGCGTACCAGTGCTTCTGCCAGGACCGCCTGAGGCGCTCCCGCGGCCCCGGGCGCGCCGTGGCCGCGCTCGTGGGGGCCGCGCCATCGACGGCAACGGTCATCTCGACACCTTTTCCGGGAAGTTCGGCGGACGTGCGTGCCGCCGGGCCGCCCCCGGGTGGGGAACGGCCCGGCGGCGGGGCTCACTTGGTGAAGTCGGGAACCAGCTTGGCCATGTCCTGCTGAAGGCTCTTGGCGGCGTCGGCGACGGACTCCTTGCCGTCCGCGGCCTTCGGCAGGGTGGTGTCCATCGGGGTCCACAGCGAGCTGTACTCGGGCAGCTCGGGCCGCGGCTGGGCGGCGGGGAGCACGCCCTGGAAGCCGGCGATGCCCGGGTCCGCCTTGACCTGCGCGGTGTAGGCGTCCTCGCGGGTGGGCAGCGTGGAGTTCTTCAGCGCGATGGTCTCCTGGCTCTTGGCCGAGGTCATGAAGTTGACGAACGTCATGGCGGCGGCCGCGTGCGCCTTGTCGGAGCCCGCGTACACGGACAGGTTGTGGCCGCCGGTCGGGGCGCCGGCCTTGCCGGTGGAGCCGGCCGGGACGGTGGCGATGCCGAGGTTGGCCTTGTCCTTGAAGGCGGCGCCCTTGTAGAAGTTGGTGATCTCCCACGGGCCCTGCACGATCGCTGCGACCTTGCCGTTCACGAAGGCGTCCTGGATGTGGGCGTACGCGTCGGCGGTGACGTCCGCCTTGTGCAGGCCGGGACCGTCGAACAGGCCCTTCCAGGTCTCAAGTCCCTTGACGGCGGGGGCACTTGCGATGGTGACCTTCTTGCCGGCGGTGTCGACCGTGTCGGTGCCCTCGCCGTACAGGAACGGCTGGGCGTAGTAGCCGGCGGTGGAGCCCCAGTAGCCGTCGACGCCGGCCTTCTCCTTGACGAGCGCGGCGTCCGCCTTCAGCTCGTCCCAGGTGGCGGGGGCCTTGGTGATGCCGGCCTGGGCGAACAGGGCCTTGTTGTAGACGAGGGCGAGGGTGTCGGTGACCAGCGGGACGCCGTAGGTCTTGCCCTGGAACTGGGCCTGCTTGATCAGGTTGGGCCGGAACTTGGCCTGGTCGGCGAGGGCCTCGGTGCCGTCGAGCGGCACGAAGTAGCCCTTCTTCGCGAACGCGGGCGTCCAGCCGACCTCGGCGCGCAGCACGTCCGGGGCGCCCTTGGCGCCCGCGGCGGTGTCGAACTTGTTCTGCGCCTGGTCGAAGGGGACGTTGACGTACTTGACCTTGATCTTCGGGTTCGCCTTCTCGAACTCCGTGACCAGCGCCTGGTACGTGGGTGCCTCGTTCGTGGCGTTCGAGGTGTCCCACCAGGTGATGGTGACCGGCCCGTCCGCCGTGCCGCCATCGCTGTCGCTGCCGCCGCAGGCCGTCGCCGCGAGCGCGAGGGTCGCCGCGATAGCGGTGGCCGCTATGCCACGTCGCATGAGAACTCCTTCACTGGGTGCCGTTCCGTCACGGCGCCGGATCGCCAGGAACGTAACAAGGATGAAAGACGACCGAAAGAGCTTGCGAAGAATTTCTGCAAGGCCGGTCGATCGTTACATCAGCGTGTCCGCACGGTTGCCGTTGTGCGCCTTGTCAAAGGCGGTATCGCTGGTCCACACGCACCTGCGGGATCTCTGCAAGGCTTCCGCAAGACCTTGCACGGCTGTTACTTTCGAGGGGCCATCGGCGTTGATCCCGCTGATTCAGCCGATCCCGCAGGTGCAGGGTTATACGAAGGGGACCACATATGACGCAGGAGCTGACGACACCCGCCGTCGCCCAGGACCGGGCCGGCCGGCCCGCCGGCTGGTGGCGCGACGCGGTGATCTACCAGGTCTACGTGCGCTCCTTCGCGGACGGCGACGGCGACGGCGTCGGCGACCTGCCCGGCATCACGGCCCGGCTGCCGTATGTGAAGGAGCTGGGCGCCGACGCGGTCTGGCTCACCCCCTTCTACGCGTCCCCGCAGGCCGACGGCGGCTACGACGTGGCGGACTACCGCAGCGTGGACCCGCTCTTCGGTTCGCTGTCCGACGCGGACGACCTGGTGCGCGAGGCCCACCGGCTGGGGCTTCGGATCATCGTCGACGTCGTGCCCAACCACACCAGCGACCAGCACGCCTGGTTCCGCGCGGCGCTGGCGGGAGGACCCGCGCGCGAGCGCTACCACTTCCGCCCCGGCACCGGCCCCGACGGTCAACTCCCGCCCAACGACTGGGAGTCGGTGTTCGGGGGCCCCGCCTGGACCCGCGTCGCCGACGGCGACTGGTACCTGCACCTGTTCGCCCCCGAGCAGCCCGACCTGAACTGGGACCACCCCGAAGTGCGCGCCGAGTTCGACTCGGTGCTCCGCTTCTGGCTCGACCTCGGCGTCGACGGCTTCCGCATCGACGTCGCGCACGGCATGGTCAAAGCGGCAGGCCTGCCCGACATCGGCGCGAAGGAGCAGGCCAAGCTCATCGGCAGCCAGGTGCTCCCCTTCTTCGACCAGGACGGCGTCCACGAGATCCACCGGGGCTGGCGCGAGCTGCTGGACGGCTACGACGGCGAGCGCATCGCCGTCGCCGAGGCCTGGGCGCCCTCGCCCGAGCGGCTCGCCCTGTACGTACGCCCCGACGAGCTGCACCAGGCCTTCAACTTCCAGTTCCTGACCTGCCCTTGGGACGGCGAGCGGATGCGCGCGACGGTCGACGCCTCGCTCGCCGCCACCGGCGCGGTCGGCGCCCCCACTACCTGGGTGCTCTCCAACCACGACGTCGTACGCCACGTGACCCGCTACGGCGGCGGAGCCCAGGGCCTGCGCCGGGCCCGCGCGGCGACCCTGTTCACCCTGGCCCTGCCCGGCTCCGCCTACCTCTACCAGGGCGAGGAGCTGGGCCTTCCCGAGGTCACGGACCTGCCCGACGACGTGCGCCAGGATCCCGCCTTCCACCGCGCGTCCGGCCAGGACGGCTTCCGCGACGGCTGCCGCGTCCCGCTGCCGTGGACGGCGGACGGCCCGTCGTACGGCTTCGGCGCCGCCGCGCCCTGGCTGCCGCAGCCGTCGGCCTGGCGGGGCCTGAGCGTCGCCTCCCAGTCCGGCGACCCGCACTCCACCCTGGAGCTCTACCGCGCGGCGCTCGCCCTGCGCCGTGAACTGCCGGGCCTCGGCGACGGCACGATGCACTGGCTCCCGGCCCCCGAAGGCGTGCTCGCCTTCGCCCGTCCGGGCTTCGTCTGCACCCTGAACACCCTGGACCGCGAGGTCCAACTCCCGTTCCCCGGACGGCCGCTGCTCACCAGCGCCGCCGTCGAGTTCGACGACGCGCGGGCCGTGCTGCCGGGCGAATCAGCGGTCTGGTGGGCAATCTGACGTGCGACCGGTACAGTCCAATCCCGTGACCGCACGGCTCGCCGACATCGCAGCCCAGGCGGGGGTCAGCGAAGCCACAGTCAGCCGCGTGCTCAACGGCAAGCCCGGTGTGGCCGCGGGCACCCGCGAATCCGTCCTGGCCGCACTCGACGTGCTGGGCTACGAGCGGCCCGTACGACTGCGCCGCCGCTCCGCGGGGCTCGTCGGCCTGATAACGCCGGAGCTGGAGAACCCGATCTTCCCCGCCCTCGCCCAGGTCATCGGCCAGTCGCTGACCCGGCAGGGATACACGCCCGTGCTCGCCACCCAGACCCCGGGCGGCTCCACCGAGGACGAGCTCACCGAGATGCTGGTGGACCGGGGCGTCTCCGGGATCATCTTCGTCTCCGGGCTGCACGCGGACACCACCGCCGACATGGAGCGCTACGAGCAGCTGCGCGCCCAGGGCGTCCCGTACGTCCTGGTGGACGGCTTCTCGCCCAAGGTGCAGGCGCCCTTCATCTCCCCCGACGACCGGGCCGCGATGCGGCTCGCCGTCACGCATCTCGCGGCGCTCGGTCACACCAGGATCGGCCTGGCGGTGGGGCCCAAGCGCTTCGTGCCGGTCCTGCGCAAGATCGAGGGGTTCACGGCCGGCATGCAGGACCGGCTCGGTCTGAGCCTCACCGAAGCCGAGTCCCTGATCCAGCACTCGCTCTACACCCTGGAGGGCGGCCAGGCGGCCGCCTCCGCGCTGATCGCCCAGGGCTGCACCGCGGTGGTGTGCGCCAGCGACATGATGGCGCTCGGCGCGATCAGGGCCGCCCGCCAGGCGGGGCTCGACGTGCCGCGCGACATCTCTGTGGTGGGATTCGACGACTCTCCGTTGATAGCGTTCACCGACCCACCGCTGACCACGATCCGCAAGCCGGTGACGGCGATGGGCCAGGCCGCGGTCCGCGCCCTGCTCGAAGAGGTGGGCGGCACCCCCGCACCGCACAGCGAGTTCGTGTTCATGCCGGAGCTGGTCGTACGCGGTTCGACCTCCGGCGCGCGCCCGCACGGCGGGCCGTGACCCCGAGCCCCGTCCGGGGGCACATCGTCCTTGGGGAGTAGCGGGTGCGGAACGAACCCGACCGGAGGATGATCGGCGGGGGGTATGTGCATCTGGCAGACTCTCTCCCTATGGGTGACATGACCGTGAAGACTCTGGAAGGCCGGACGGCCGCTCCAACCAAGGGACCGTCGGCCTCACCCACGACCAGCGAACCCGGACGAAATGGATTTACCGCCCGGGTGCGCAGCCTGCGCCGTCCGCGTCGGCCGCGCATCTGGTTCGAAATCCTTCTGATCGCGGTGAGTTACTGGGTGTACTCGCTGATCCGCAACGCCGTACCCGAACAGAAGGCGCAGGCGCTCAGGAACGCCGACTGGATCTGGAGCGTCGAGCACCACCTGGGCATCGCGGTGGAACAGTCGGTCAACCACGCCGTGAATTCGGTGACATGGCTCATCGTCGGCATGAACTACTACTACGCGACACTGCACTTCATCATCACCATCGGTGTTCTGGTGTGGCTGTTCCGTAGTCATCCGGGCCGCTACGCGGCGTCCCGCCTCGTGCTCTTCGCGACGACGGGCGTGGCCCTGGTCGGCTACTTCTTCGCCCCGCTCGCGCCGCCCCGCCTGATGAACGGCGGCGGCTTCATCGACACCGTTCTGGTGCATCACACCTGGGGCTCGATGGCCTCCGGCGACCTGAAGAACATGTCGAACCAGTACGCGGCGATGCCGTCCATGCACATCGGGTGGTCGACCTGGTGCGGCCTGACGATCTTCGCACTGGCCTCCGCTCCCTGGGCGAAGATCCTCGGTCTGCTCTACCCGATGGCCACGCTGGTGGTGATCGTGTCCACGGCGAACCACTTCTGGCTGGACGCGGTGGGGGGCCTGCTGTGCCTGAGCTTCGGGCTGCTGGTCTCGCGCGCCTGGTACGGCGCGTTGCCTCACCGGCTGCCGAAACTGGTCGAATCCAAGCGGCCGGGTTCCCCTCTCCGGCGCCGCCGCCAGGGCCACCCGTCCGGCGCGTAGCCCCCGGGCCGGCTTGTCGAGTGTGTCGAGTGCGGGCCGTGCCCGCGTCTCGCGCAGTTCCCCGCGCCCCTAGCTACTCGGTGCCGGCCAGCACAGGCCACCTCAGCCCGTCCGGCGATTGAGGACGAGCGCCCTTCAGGCGCGATACGGGGTCTGGGGCGGAGCCCCAGGGGGCCGCACCTTCAGAGTTGCCGCACGGGCGGGTGGGTGGGAAAACGCGTCCCGGGCGCCGCTGCGCCCTAGAGGTGCGCCCCGTAGAAGAGCTCCTCCACAACCCCCCGCGCCCTGCGCGTAAGGCGCCGGTAGTCCTCCAGCATGTCCCCGACATGCCCCGGCTCGTACCCGAGGTAACGCCCGACCGCCGCCAGCTCCCGCCCGTCGGAGGGAAACGTGTCCCCGGCCCGGCCCCGGACCAGCATGACCCCGTTGCGCACCCGCGTCGCCAGCACCCACGCCTCGTCCAGTATCGACGCGGCCTCCGTTTCGACGAGCCCCGCGGCGTGCGCCGCGGCCAGGGCCTCGCGGGTCCGGGTCGTGCGCAGACCCGGCAGCTCCCAGCCGTGCCGCATCTGCAACAGCTGGACGGTCCACTCGACGTCGGACAGGCCGCCCCGTCCCAGCTTGGCGTGCAGCGTGGGGTCGGCGCCGCGCGGCATCCGCTCGGACTCCATCCGGGCCTTGAGGCGGCGGATCTCGCGCACCGCCTCGTCGCTCAGCCCCTCCACCGGATACCGCAGCGGGTCGATCAGCTCGATGAAGCGGGCCCCGAGGTCGGCGTCGCCCGCCATCACCTCGGCGCGCAGCAGCGCCTGGCTCTCCCACACCAGCGACCAGCGCCGGTAGTACGCCTCGTACGACTTCAGGGTGCGCACCATCGGCCCGGACTTGCCCTCCGGGCGCAGATCGGCATCGATCATCAACGGCGGGTCCGAGGCGGGGAGTTGGAGGAGCCGGCGCATCTCCGAGACGATCCGGTTGGCGGCCCGCGCCGCGTCCTGCTCGTCGACGCCCTCGCGGGGTTCGTGCACGAACAGGACGTCCGCGTCCGAGCCGTAGCCCAGCTCGTGGCCGCCGAAGCGCCCCATGCCGATGACGGTGAAGCGGGTTGGCAGGGTGTCGCCCCACTCGGCCCGCACGGCGGCCCGCAGGGCGCCCGCGAGGGTGGACGCGTTCAGGTCGCTGACCGCGCCGCCGACCCGGTCGACGAGGGCGCCCGGATCCTCCTCGGCGGGGCTGTCCTCGGTCCCGTACGAGCCGATGAGGTCGCCCGCGGTGGTACGGAACAGTTCGCGCCTGCGCACCCCGCGGACCGCCGCGACCGCGCCTTCGGTGGTCTCGGCCCGGCCGACCGCGGCCATGATCTCCTGTTCGAGATGGTCACGGCCGCGCGGCGCGAGCCCGTCCGGGTCGCCCAGGATGGCCACCGCTTCGGGGGCGCGCAGGAGCAGGTCGGGGGCGAGCCGGCCGGCCGACAGGACCCGAGCCAGGTTCTCGGCCGCGGCGCCCTCGTCGCGCAGCAGCCGCAGGTACCAGGGGGTCTTCCCGAGCGCGTCGGACACCTTGCGGAAGCCGAGCAGACCGGCGTCGGGGTCGGCGGAGTCCGCGAACCAGCCCAACAGGACGGGCAGCAGGGTGCGTTGGATGGCCGCCTTGCGGCTCACGCCGGAGCTCAGCGCCTCCAGGTGACGCAGGGCCGCGGCCGGATCGGCGTAGCCGAGCGCTTCGAGGCGGTGCGCGGCCGCGCGGGGGCTGAGCCGGATCTCGCCGGGGGCGAGCTGGGCGACGGCGTCCAGGAGCGGGCGGTAGAAGAGCTTCTCGTGCAGGCGCCGCACGACCGAGGCGTGCCGCTTCCACTCCTTGTGGAGGCTGGCGACGGGCTCGGTGCGCAGGCCGAGCGACCGGCCGAGCCGGCGCAGGTCGGCGTCGTCCTCGGGCACGAGGTGGGTGCGGCGCAGCCGGTGGAGCTGGATGCGGTGCTCCATGGCCCGCAGGAAGCGGTACGCCTCGTCGAGCTGGGCGGCGTCGGCCCGGCCCACGTAGCCCCCGGCGGCCAGCGCCGCGAGAGCGTCGAGGGTGGTGCCGCTGTGCAGCGTGGCGTCGCTGCGTCCGTGCACCAACTGCAGGAGCTGGACGGCGAATTCGACGTCGCGCAGGCCTCCGGGGCCGAGCTTCAGCTCGCGCTCCACCTGGGCGGCGGGGATGTTGTCGACGACCCTGCGCCGCATCTTCTGCACGTCGGCGACGAAGTTTTCCCGCTCGGCGGCCTGCCACACCAGCGGGGCGACGGCCTCGACGTAGTCCTGGCCGAGTTCGAGGTCGCCGGCGACCGGACGGGCCTTGAGCAGGGCCTGGAACTCCCAGGTCTTGGCCCAGCGCTGGTAGTAGGCGAGGTGACTGGAGAGCGTCCGCACGAGGGGGCCGTTGCGGCCCTCGGGACGCAGGTTGGCGTCGACGGGCCAGATCACGCCCTCGACGGTGGTCTCCGAGCAGATCCGCATGAGGTGCGCGGCGAGCCGCCCGGCGGCCTGCATCGCGGCGCCCTCGTCGAAGCCGTCGACGGGCTCTGCCACGAAGATCACGTCGACGTCGGAGACGTAGTTGAGCTCGTGCCCTCCGCATTTGCCCATCGCGATCACGGCGAGCCGGCACTGGGCCGCGTCGTCGGGTGCGGCGGCGCGGGCGATGGCGAGGGCGGCGCGCAGCGTCGCGGTGGCGAGGTCGGCCAGCTCCGCGGCGGCCTGGGCCACGTCGGTGGTGCCGCACACGTCGCGGGCCGCTATGGCCAGCAGGCAGCGCCGGTAGGCGACCCGCAGGGTCACGGGGTCGTCGGCCTCGGCCAGGCCCCGCTCGAACTCGGCGACGCCGGGGTGCAGGTCCGCGGCCTCGTAGGTGACCAGGGCGTGCCAGTCGTGCGGGTGGCGGGCCAGGTGGTCGCCGAGCGCCTCGGACGCGCCGAGCACCCCGAGGAGGCGGTCGCGCAACGGCTTCGCGGTGACGAGGGTGTCCAGGAGGGCGCGGCGCTCGTCGTCGTCCTGCGCCTCGACGATGCGGACCAGGCCGATGAGGGCCAGATCGGGGTCGGCGGTGGCGCCGAGCGCGTCCAGGAGGACGGGGTCGGTGCGGACGGGGGCCAGCTCGGGGGTCTCCAGGAGGCGCTCGGCGGCGGAGGGATCGGTGAAGCCATGTCGCAGTAGCCGAGTGAACGTACTGCTCCTGCGCCCCGGCACCGGCACGGTCATCTGGCCGCCTCCCACGTCGTACGTAGCCCGAGCCTAGCGGGACCCCGCCCCGCCGTCCCCGCCGAGCCCCCCGGGCCACGCCCCCGACCCCGCCTTCGTGTGCGGACCACGCCCGCACCTAGCGCAGTTACCGGTGCCCCTCTCCCCACCTCCGTCCGCAGACCGTGCCCGCCTCCCGCGCAGTTCCCCGCGCCCCTAACCCCGCTTCCGTCCGCAGACCGTGCCCGCCTCCCGCGCAGTTCCCCGCGCCCCTGAAACCCGCCTTCGTGCGCGGACCGTGGACGGCTGATCGCGCAGTTCCCCGCGCCCCCAAAACCCCGGTTCGTCAGCGGACCGTGCCCGCCTCCCGCGCAGTTCCCCGCGCCCCTTACGGGGCTCGGTGCCGGGCGGCATGGGCCACCTCAGCCCGTCCGGCGATTGAGGACGAGCGCCCTTCAGGCGCGAACGGGGTCTGGGGCGGAGCCCCAGGGGGTGAGCAAGGCCACATGGTTTGCCGAGTTGCCAGAAGGAACCTCATTCCTGGACCTTTCGTCTTCCTGATCGATCAGGTTCTGACAACCCCTGATCGAGCACCACGGCCCCCGCCGACCCCGTGCTCACGCACCGCCCGGCCGCAGGCCGCCCGCACCCCCCGAAAGACCGCACCCATGAAGTCCAGGCCGCCGCTGCGCTCCGCGCTGCTCTCACGCCGCGGCGCCGTCGCCGGCTCCGCGCTCGTCGCCGTGCTCATATCCGGCGGCGCGTTCGCCGAACTCGCCACGTCCGACAGCGAGGGCGCGGACGCCTCCGCCGCCCGCGCCGCGGACGCACGGCCCGCGAGCGGCCAGGCCATCGCGTCCCCTCCCCCGGTGCGGCCCACCGGCGGCTCGGTGATGCAGATCATGGCCCACCCGGACGACGACCTGTTCTTCATGAACCCGGACACCGGCCAGTCCCTGCGTTCGGGCCGCCCCATGACGTCGGTCTACGTCACGGCGGGCGAGGCGGACGGCGTGAACTCGCCGCCGGTCAAGAAGGGCGCCCCGCGGCCCAAGGCCGACCGGGCCGCCTACTCCGAGGCCCGCCAGAACGGCATACGCGGGGCCTACGCGCAGATGGCGACCGGCGACCGGGCCAGCTCCTGGACCCGCAGCTCCATACCCACCGCGGGCGGCGGCACCGCGGAACTCGACACGCTCGACGCCCACCCCGCGATCCACCTGGTGTGGGTGCAGCTGCGCGAGTCCGAGACGATCCTCGGCAACCAGCCGCACAGTCTGCGCGGCCTGTGGAACGGCAAGACCGCCGCGCTGACCTCGCAGCTCGCATCGGGCAGCCCCGCGCACCCCTTCGCGTACACGAAGGACCAGCTCGTCACGACGCTCGCCGGCCTGATGACGCGGTTCCACCCGACGCACGTCCGCACGATGGACCCGACGCCGAGCGTGGACGGCAAGCCGGGCAAGATCATCGACCACCAGGACCACATCTTCAGCGCCCGCTTCGCGCAGGCCGCCCTCCAGGAGTACGCGAGGTCCGTGAACCACCCGGACTTCAGCGTCCAGACCTACTTCGGGTACAACACCAGCCACCTGCCGCACACCTTCACCCAGCAGGTGAGCGACGCCAAGGCCGGCATCGTGGAGACGTACGCCTGGATGAACCCGGACGACAACTACTGTGCCAGCGCCGCCGGTTGCGGCGACCGCAAGGTCGCGCCCGACCCGCACGGCAACAACTGGGCCGAGTCGGTCCGCTACAGCCGCACCAACTCCACGTCCTGGCTGCAGGCCGGCAAGGACGGCGGCCTGTGGGCGTTCGGCGTGCTCGACCAGCGGCTCGCCGTCTGGCACAGGGCGCCCGGCGCGAACGGCGCCTGGGGCGAACGCGTGCTGCTGCCCGGCGACGGCCTGGATCCCGGAGTGAGCGCCACGCGTCTGCCCGACGGCCGGCTCGCGGTGTTCGGCACCCGCACGCTCTTCGGCACCGACCTCGGTGACTACCACCGCGAGGTGGTGGCCACCGTGCAGCGTGCGGACGGCGGCTTCGGTCCCTGGACCTCGCTCGGCGCCCCCGACGCCAGCGGCGGCAACGGCATCTTCGACATGTCCACGCCCTCCGCCGCGGTCGACGGCACCGGCAGGCTCACCGTGTTCCTGCGCGGCGGCGACCGCCGGCTGCACTCCCTGACCCGTACCGAGGACGGCGGCTGGACCCGGTGGACCGCGCTGGGCGGTGCCGCGCTCGTCGGCGATCCGGTGGCGGCCACCGACGGCGCGGGCCGCGTCCACGTGTTCTCCAGCACCCCGAAGACCATGTCCACGTGGGTCCAGCCGGCCCCTGGCACCCCGGCCACCGCGCACGCCGTCGACACCGGGCTCCCGCCCAACACGACGGGTCTGTCCGCCCGCGCGGACGGCGCCGGCGTGCGGGTGTACTACCGTGCCGCGGACTCCGGCGACGTGCGGAGCGTACTGTTCACCGGCGCGGTTCCCTCCGCCCCCACCGACCTCGGCGGCGCCTCCGGCTACGGCATGGTCGGCGCGGCGGGTCCGCTCGTGGCGGGCCGTACCGCGTCGGGCGCGCTCGCCACGCTGGAGCCCGGCGCCGCGGGACCGCACTGGAAGCCGGACGAGAACGTCCTGTTCACCGGCGCCCCCTCGGCGGCCGAGGACGGGGTCGGCGCGGTGGCGGCCGCGATCGGCCTGGACGGACGGCTGTACTGGACGCAGGCCCCGGGCCCGGCCGCCCCGGCCGCCCCGTGGCAGCCCACGACGACGAACTGACCCGCCCGGTCGGCGCGGCCGATCCCTCGAACGCGTCCGCAAAAAAAGAGCGTCGTCACCGCGCCCTCAGCGCTCCCTCAGCGCGCTCTCACCCCGCCCTCACCTCGCTCTTCACCGCACGAGGCTCTTCTCCCGCTCCGCCGCGCCCGCGGGTACGGTGACGGGCGTGGGCGCGGGCGTCGGCGTCCTCGGCAGGAGCCGACCCGGGAAGCGCGGCTCCACCAGGGGCCGGACCAGCACGCGTACCGGCTTCGTCGACAGCAGCACCACCATCGCCATCACGAGCGCGCTGAGCCCCAGCTGCCCCGCGAGCCCCGCCGCCCCCACGGTCCGGAAGAAGCCGTAGTGCTCGGCGATCCGGACCAGGAGCCCGTGCAGCAGATACGGGTAGAGGGTGACCGCGCCGAACGCCGTGATCCACGTCCGGCGCCCCGGCACCAGCGCGAGGAAGGCCGCCACCAGGAGCGCGGTCACCGCGAACAGGGCCAGCTTGAGCAGGAGATACCGCACCAGCGACACCTGGAGGACGGTGGCGTCGGCGTCCGAGGACAGCCAGTCGTCGCTCGGGTCCGGTGACAGCCAGTAGGCGAGCGCGAGGGCGCCGGCGAAGACGGGCACCGCGATCACGCGGGCCGCGCGGGTGCGCAGCCGGGCGAAGTGTTCGGGACGCAGCCGCAGCCCGAGGACGAACCACGGCAGGAACATCAGCACCCGGCAGAGCGCCAGCTCCCCGCCGACCGCGGTCGTGCCCGCGACGAGCGAGACGACGAAGGCGATGGGCAGCGCGTGGCGCACGGAGTTCCAGATCGGCGTGGTGACGCGCCAGACGAACAGGGCGATGAGGAACCAGCACAGATAGGTCGGCGAGGTCGGGGTGATCGCGAGTTCCGTGCCGCGCACCCAGTGGTAGACGAGGCTGTAGAGCGTCTCGAAGATCAGGTACGGGACCAGCACTCCGCCGAGCAGCCGGCGGATCTGGTCGGGCCGGGCGGTGAAGCTGCGGGAGAAGTGGCCGGAGAGCAGGATGAAGGCCGGCATGTGGAAGCAGTAGACCAGGTTGTGCAGGGCTCTGAGGCCCGGGGTGTCCGGGGTGATGACCTCCTCCCAGCTGTGGCCGAGCGCGACCAGGACGATCAGCAGGAACTTGGCGTTGTCGAAGAACGGGCTGCGATCGGGGGTTCGGGGGCTGCCAGGACCGGGGTGGAGGGTGGAGCTGGTCATTCGTCCCACCGTAGGGGGCCCGGTGTGGTTGTCGGGGGAGCCGCCGCCGAGTGCACCGGACGTTCCCCGGGTCTTCACTCGCCTCCCCCTTCCGAGTTGACATGGACACCCCTAACCTCTGGGTGCGCCCGCAGCAGGGCGCGCCCTCTCCCCCAGGGCCGCGTCCCGACCGGCGCGTGCCCGAGCCCCCCTCACCCCGGAGGCAGCCGTGCCCGGCGACCCCGCTCCGCGCCGCACCCGTACCGCGTTCCTCTGTGCCCTCGGCCTCGCGGCCGCGTCCGCCGGCCTGTGGGCCGGTCTCGGCTCCGCTTCCTCGGCGCAGGCCGCGGCGAGCGTCCCCACCCCCGACCACGTGGTGGTCGTCGTCTTCGAGAACCACGCCTACAACCAGGTCATCGGCAGCTCCAGCGCCCCGTACATCAACTCGCTGAAGTCCGGCGGCGCCAGCCTGCCCGCCTCGTACGCCGAGACGCACCCCAGCCAGCCGAACTACTACGCGCTCTTCTCCGGCTCCACGCAGGGCGTCACCGACGACAGCTGTGTGACCCCCGGCTTCTCCTCCGCGCCCAACCTCGCATCCGAGGTGATCGCCGCCGGCAAGACCTGGGCGAGCTACAACGAGACGCTGCCCAGCCAGGGTTCGACCACGTGCACCAGCGGCAAGTACGCACAGAAGCACAACCCGTGGTTCGGCTTCTCCAACGTGCCGACGTCATCGGCGTACACCTTCGCCCAGTTCCCCGGCGACTACACCAAGCTGCCCCAGGTCTCGTTCGTCACGCCGAACCTGTGCAGCGACATGCACGACTGCTCGGTCTCCACGGGCGACACCTGGCTGAAGAACAACCTGGGCGCGTACGCGACCTGGGCCAAGACCCACAAGAGCCTGCTCGTCATCACCTTCGACGAGGACAACCGGCTCGCCGGCAACAAGATCCCCACCGTCCTCTACGGCCAGCAGGTGACCCCGGGATCCTCGTCCCCGACGACGTACAACCACTACAACCTGCTGCGCACCATCGAGGACATGTACGGCACCGCGCACGCCGGACAGGCCGCCAACTCCTCGGACATCACGGGGATTTGGACGAGCTGACGTGTACGTAGCGGACAGTCGCGGCACCCCCGCCGCTCCTGCCGACGCCGCCCGGTCAGGCACCGGGCGGCGTTCGGCCGTCGCCTCCACCGTGCTGGCACTGGGCACGGTCAGTCTCATCACGGACGTCTCCTCGGAGATGGTCACCGCCGTGCTTCCGCTGTACCTCGTCACCGGCCTCGGACTCTCCCCGCTCGGCTTCGGGCTGCTCGACGGGGTGTACAACGGCTTCAGCGCGCTGGTCCGCCTCCTCGGCGGCCACCTCGCCGACCGCGGCGGACGCCACAAGACGGTCGCGGCGCTCGGCTACGGCCTCTCCGCCGTGTGCAAACCCCTGCTCCTGCTGGCCACTTCGCTCCCCGTGATCGGTGCGGTGCTCGCCGCCGACCGCACCGGCAAGGGGCTGCGCACCGCGCCGCGCGACGCCCTCATCTCGCTGGCCTGCGCGCCGGAAGCCCGCGGCCGGGCCTTCGGGGTGCACCGGGCGATGGACACGGCGGGTGCCCTGCTCGGCCCGCTGACCGCGTTCCTGATCCTGCGTCAGGCCGCCGACGGCTATGACGCGGTGTTCACGGTGAGCTTCTGCGTGGCCGCCGTCGGCGTGCTCGTCCTGCTCCTGTTCGTCCCCTCGCGCACCCCGCTCGCGACGCCGGTCCAGGGAGCACCACGGCCCTCCCTGAAGGCGGCCCTGGCCCTGCTGCGTGTCCGCCCCGTACGCCACCTCACCCTCGCGGCGCTGCTGTTGGGACTGGCCACGGTGAGCGACTCGTTCGTCTACCTCCTGCTCCAGCACCGGCTCGGCGTGCCCGACCGCTGGTTCGCGCTGCTGCCGCTCGGTACCGCCGCCGCCTTCCTGCTGCTCGCCGTGCCGCTGGGGCGGCTCGCGGACCGGGTGGGCCGGTGGCAGGTGTTCCTCGGCGGCCACGCCGCCCTGCTCCTCGCGTACGTGCTGCTCCTGACCGGCTGGCAGAGCCCGGCCCTCCCCTTCCTCGCGCTGGCCCTGCACGGCGGGTTCTACGCGGCGACCGACGGTGTCCTGATGGCGGCGGCGGCCGGGTCCGTTCCGGCCGAACTCCGCTCCTCCGGCCTCGCGTTGATCCAGACCGGCCAGGCGCTGGCCCGCTTCGCCTGCTCCATCGCCTTCGGTGCGGCCTGGACGGCGTGGGGCGACCGGACCGCGCTCGGCACGGCGGCGGCCGCCCTGACCGCGTGCGCGACGGCCGCGTTCCTGCTCCGCCCCGCCAACTCTCCCGAGGAAGCCCGGCCTTGACCCTTCGCAACAAGATCCTCGTCCTGCTGGCGGCCCTCGCGGTCCTGGCGGGAGTGGCCACCGTGTCGGTACTGCACGCGGCCGGCCGTGAGAACCGCAAGAACCAGGCACAGGCCGGCGGCCCCCACGTCACCCCCGGAACGGTGTCGTTGACGCCGGACGCTCCCCGGATCGTGTTCCGCAACATGGCGTGGGGCCCGCACCGCGACGAGCTGGCCACGGTCCCCGCCGCCGACGCGGCGGGCCCGCGCACCGCCTCCGGCGTGAAGTGCCTGCGCTTCTACGCGGCGGCCGGCACCGGTATCTGCCTCCAGGCCGAACACGGCACGATGACGGACTCCTACCGCGCGGTGCTGCTCGACGCACGGCTGAGGGAACGCGCGCACTACGCCCTCCCCGGCATCCCGACCCGGGCCCGGGTCTCGCCGAGCGGGCGCTGGGCGGCGTGGACGGTGTTCGTGGGCGGCGACTCGTACGCGGGCACCAACTTCTCCACCCGCACGGCGGTCCTCGACACCCGGACCGGTCGCCTCACGTCCTCCCTCGAGGACTTCACGGCCACGCTCGACGGCAAGGAACACCACGCGGCCGACACCAACTTCTGGGGCGTCACCTTCGCCGCCGACGACCGGCACTTCTACGCGACGATGGCGACCGGCGGCCACACGTATCTCGTCCGGGGCGACCTCGCGGAGCGCACGGTGACCTCCCTGCACACCAACGTCGAGTGCCCCTCGCTCTCCCCCGACGGCACCCGGATCGTCTACAAGAAGCGGGTGGCGGGTCTGCCCGCCGACGCCCCGTGGCGGCTGTACGCCCTGGATCTGGCGACGATGCGCGAGACCGCCCTCGCGGAGCCGAGGAGCGTGGACGACCAGGCGGTCTGGCAGGACGACCACACGGTCGCCTACGCCCTGGCCGGGGACTACGGCACCGACCTGTACACGGTCCCGGCCGACGGAACGGGCAAGCCCCGCCGCCTGCTGACGGCGGGGCTCGCCCCGGCATACCTGGGCTGAGCGCGGCCCGCTACTCCTTGTAGGTGCGGAAGAAGTCCCGCTCGATCTCACGGGACTCGACCAGGATGTGCAGCCGCCGCCCCTCGACCCCCGTCGCGTGCTTGCGGGCGATCTCCAGAACGGCCTCGCTCAGGCGCTCGATCGCGTGCGGGGTGCGCCCCGACCCGATGGCGACCTCGACGAAGACGGCGTCGATGCCCTCGTCGGTGGCGGCGAAGAAGGACTCCTCGATCCGCCGGAACCGGCTCTTGAACGCCTCGACGGGCGCGTTGATCAGCCCGGACGCGACCTCGTGAACCTCACGGGCGAACGCCCGCCGGTCGAACGTGGCGTCGAGCCGCTCGGAGTATTCGACGGTGACGAAGGGCATGAGCACATCCTTGGGTAGTAGGCGGTCCGACCGTAGCGGGCGGCGGGGCCGGGCGGGATGGTCCGTCCGACTGGCGGGCGCCCCGACGGCCCGGCATCCGGCCGGACCGCCCCGAGGCCACGTCGATCCGCAGCAACTCCCCTACAGCACCGGCAGGTTCTTCCGCAGCTCGAAGGCGGTGACCTCGCTGCGGTACTCCTCCCACTCCGACTTCTTGTTGCGCAGGAAGAAGTCGAAGACGTGCTCGCCCAGGGTCTCGGCGACCAGTTCGCTGCGTTCCATCAGGGCGATGGCCTCGCCCAGGTTCTGCGGGAGGGGCTCGATGCCCATGGCGCGGCGTTCGGCGTCGGTGAGGGCCCACACGTCGTCGTCGGCGCCCTCGGGGAGTTCGTAGCCCTCCTCGATGCCCTTGAGGCCGGCCGCCAGGAGCAGGGCGTAGGCGAGGTAGGGATTGCAGCCGGAGTCGAGGGAGCGGACCTCGACGCGGGCCGAGCCGGTCTTGCCGGGCTTGTACATGGGGACGCGGATGAGGGCCGAGCGGTTGTTGTGGCCCCAGCAGATGTACGAGGGCGCCTCACCGCCGGCGCCCGCGGTGCGCTCCGAGCCGCCCCAGATCCGCTTGTAGGAGTTGACCCACTGGTTGGTGACCGCGGCGATCTCGGCGGCGTGCTTGAGCAGGCCCGCGATGAAGGAGCGGCCCACCTTGGACAGCTGGTACTCCGCGCCCGACTCGTAGAACGCGTTGCGGTCGCCCTCGAAGAGGGAGAGGTGGGTGTGCATGCCCGAGCCCGGGTACTCCGAGAAGGGCTTCGGCATGAACGTGGCCTGGACGCCCTGTTCGAGCGCGACCTGCTTCATGACCAGGCGGAACGTCATGATGTTGTCGGCCGTCGAGAGGGCGTCGGCGTAGCGCAGGTCGATCTCCTGCTGTCCCGGCGCGCCCTCGTGGTGGCTGAACTCGACCGAGATGCCCATGGATTCGAGCATGGTGATCGCCTGGCGGCGGAAGTCCATGCCGACGTTCTGCGGGGTGTGGTCGAAGTAGCCCGAGTTGTCGGCGGGGACCGGGCGGGTGCCGTCGAGCGGCTTGTCCTTCAGGAGGAAGAACTCGATCTCGGGGTGGGTGTAGAAGGTGAACCCGAGGTCGGAGGTCTTGGCCAGGATGCGCTTGAGGACGAAGCGCGGGTCCGCGAAGGACGGGGAGCCGTCGGGCATCCGGATGTCGCAGAACATCCGGGCCGTACCGGGGGCCTCCGCGCGCCACGGCAGGATCTGGAAGGTGGACGGGTCGGGCCGGGCGATCATGTCGGACTCGTAGACCCGGGCGAAGCCCTCGATGGCCGAGCCGTCGAAGCCGATGCCCTCGTCGAAGGCCTGTTCCAGCTCGGCCGGGGCGACCGCCACCGACTTCAGGAAGCCCAGCACATCGGTGAACCACAGGCGCACGAACCGGATGTCGCGCTCCTCCAGGGTTCGGAGCACGAACTCCTGCTGCTTGTCCATAGCCACATCCTTGCAGTTCAGACGGCCTGTGCACCGTTGCCCCGTCGAAGCCGGGGGCGGCGGGGGAATCCTCAGTATCGAGGCGCGGGATTACCTCCACATTACGCACCCGGTATGACCTGCGGCACCTCCCCTCCCCGCGTGTGCCCCCGCGTCCTTCACCCATGGGGACACGGGGCCGGGGCCGCGCCGGGCGGCACGCTGTGCCGGCGTCCGGGGCCCGCCCGGGGCGAAGCCCCGGCAACCCCGCCCATCGGGTGCGGCTCCGCCGCGGCGGGTGGGGCTTGGCAGGGTGGGTGATGGGCGGCATCCTCAGCCCGTTCGGCGCGTGAGGACGATCCTCCGCTCCACCGCTCCCCGCCACAGAAGGACATCACGCATCCATGGCCATCCAGAACGATCCCAACGCCGCCCGCAGAGCCCGTATGGAAGAGCTGCGCCGCACCGAGCGGGCCCGGCAGCGGCGGGGCAGAATCGTGGCGATCTCCTCGGTCACCGGCGCCGTCATAACCGTCGCGGGTCTGGTCGGATTCGGTGTGTACGCGTTCGGCGCGTCGGACGACTCCGGCGCCAAGGGCGGTGCGGCCCAGGTCACGCCCCCGTCCGACGCCCCCCGGGCGGGGACGGTCGCGATAGCGGGCGAGAAGGACTGGGACGCCGCGAAGCTGACCCGCAATCACGTGACGACGAAGGTCAGCTATCCGATGCGGCCGCCGGTGGGCGGCGACCACGACCAGGTGTGGATGAACTGCGGCGGCGACGTCTACCAGAAGCCGGTCCCCGACATGAACGCCGTGCACTCCCTGGAACATGGCGCGGTGTGGGTGACGTACACCGACAAGGCGTCCGCCGCCGATGTGAAGAAGCTCGCGGCCAAGGTGTCGTCGACGCCGTACTCGCTGATGAGCCCGTACCGGGACCAGGCCGGGGCCGTCATGCTGAGTGCCTGGGGCAAGCAGGTCACCGTCACCGGCGCGGACGATCCCCGGGTGAACCAGTTCTTCACGAAGTACGTCCAGGGCCCCCAGACACCCGAACCGGGCGCCCCCTGCACCGGCGGCCTGGACGCGCGGTGAGCCGGCGCTCCTGGGGGCTGATCGCCGCCCTCGGGCTCGCGATGGTGTTCGCGGCGGCCGCGGTGCTCGTCTCCGCGGGCGGCGGCCGGGCCACGGCCGAGCCCAAGTCCCCTTTTCCCACGACCACTTCGGCGGACGCCGGGTTCGCGCGCGACATGGCGACCCACCATCAGCAGGCGGTGGAGATGTCGTTCATCGTGCGCGACCGCACCTCCGACGAGGAGGTACGGCGCTTCGCGTACGACATCGCCAACACCCAGTCCAACCAGCGGGGCATGATGCTCGGCTGGCTCGACCTGTGGGGGCTGGCGACGTACGACGCGTCCCGGCCGCCGATGGCGTGGATGGGCATGAGCATGAAGCCGGGCGCCGACGGCGCGCTGATGCCGGGGATGGCCACCAACACCGATCTGAACCGGTTGCGCGGCCTCAGCGGCAAGGACGCCGAGGTGCTCTACCTCCAGCTGATGACCGCGCACCACCAGGGCGGCATCCACATGGCACGGGGCTGTGTGGAGCGCTGCACGGTGGGCGCGGAGAAGCGGCTGGCGCAGGGCATGGTCGACGCGCAGCAGTCGGAAATCGGCGCGATGGCACAGATGCTGAGGAAAAGGGGCGCTTCGCCGCTTTCCAACTGACCACCCACAAACGCTCTTTGGCGTTTCTTGGTGATCACATGCCCCCCGCATGAACCGTTCCTGACAAGAGTGACGCACTACATGCGCGCATCCGACAGCGCATGTACAGCAGGCGAAGACCTCACGCAGGGGGTTACATGAGAACCAGCCGCGCCAGGCGGCGCGCCGGTATGAGCATGGCAGCGACACTGCCCTTGCTCGCCGGCGCGCTCGCCCTCGGCATACCGTCCGCCCAGGCGGCCGACCCGGTCCCGAGCGGACGGGCGGCCCTCGCGGGCACCCAGCCCGTCTGGGCCACCGGCTCCGCCGACCAGGGTGCGACGGCCGCATCCACCAAGGTCAACGCCCGGGTCTACCTCGCCGGGCGGGACGCGAAGGGCCTCGACGCATACGCCGCGGCCGTGTCCGACCCGCAGTCGGCGTCGTACGGCAAGTACCTCAGCGCCGCTCAGGCGCAGCAGCGCTTCGGCGCGACCCAGGAGCAGATCGACGCGGTCACCACGTGGCTGAAGTCGTCCGGACTGACCATCACGGGCTCCAACCAGCACTACATCTCGGTGTCGGGTGACGCGGCCGCCACGCAGAAGGCGTTCGCCACTCAGCTGCACAACTTCCGCAAGTCGGGCCGCACTTACCGTGCCCCGGCCAAGAACGCCTCCGCGCCGAACGCGCTCGCGGGCGCCGTTCTGACGGTGACCGGCCTGGACAACGCGCCGCACCAGTCGACGCACCAGGACACCCTTCCGGGTCCGGGCGCCGGCTTCCGCAACGCGGGTCCGTTCTCCACGTACTACGGCTCGAACGTCGCCAAGACGCTGCCGGACGCGTACGGCACGAAGATCCCGTACGCGGTGCACGGCTACACCGGCGAGCAGCTGCGGGCGGCGTACGGCGCGGGCAAGTACACCGGCAAGGGCGTGACGGTGGCGATCACCGACGCGTACGCCTCGCCGACGATGGCGTCGGACGCCGCGAAGTACGCCAAGCGCAACGGTGACAAGGCCTACAAGACGGGCCAGTACACCGAGGTCCTGCCGGCGGACTACAACAGCACGGAGGCGTGTGGCGCGTCCGGCTGGTACGGCGAGGAGTCCCTCGACGTCGAGGCCGTGCACGCGGTCGCCCCGGACGCGAACATCGTGTACGTGGGCGGCGCGTCCTGCAACGACCCGGATCTGCTCGACGCCCTCAACAAGGTCGTCGACCGGCACCTGGCCGACATCGTCTCCAACTCGTGGGGCGACATCGAGGCCAATGAGACCCCGGACTCCGCGGCCGCGTACGACCAGACGTTCAAGCTCGGCGCGATCGAGGGCATCGGCTTCTACTTCTCCTCCGGCGACAACGGCGACGAGGTCGCCAACACCGGCAAGAAGCAGGTCGACACCCCGGCCAACTCGGCGTGGGTGACGGCGGTCGGCGGTACCTCGCTGGCGGTCGGCAAGAACGACAAGTACCAGTTCGAGACCGGCTGGGGCACCGAGAAGGCCGCCCTGTCCGCGGACGGCAAGAGCTGGACGAACTTCCCCGGCGCCTACACCGGCGGCGCGGGCGGCGGCACCAGCGGCACCGTGAAGCAGCCGTTCTACCAGCACGGCGTCGTGCCGGACTCGCTGGCGAAGGCGAACGGCGCGACCCGGATGCGTACGGTTCCGGACATCGCGGCCGTGGCCGACCCCAACACCGGCTTCCTGGTGGGCCAGACGCAGTCGTGGCCCGACAAGTCGGTCAAGTACGACGAGTACCGCATCGGCGGCACCTCGCTGGCCGCGCCGGTCACCGCGGGCATCCAGGCCCTCGCCCAGCAGGCCAAGCGCTCCCCGATCGGGTTCGCGAACCCGTCGATCTACGAGCGCTTCGACTCGCGGCTCTACCACGACGTGACGGACCACCCGCTGGGTGCGAGCCGTAACCTCGCGGTCGCCCGGGTCGACTTCGCCAACAGCGTCGACGCGTCCGGGGGCCTTCTGACCTCGGTGCGCTCGCTCGGCAAGGACGCCTCGCTCGTCGCGACGCGCGGCTACGACGACGTGACGGGCGTGGGCTCGCCCGCCCCCGGCTACGTCGCCTCGTACGCCAACCCGTTCCGCCGCTAGTCCCTTACGAGGGTTCGCCCCGCCCTTCGGCCACGTGGTGGCCGGGGGGCGGGGCGGTCTGTTTTTCACCGCCCCGCCCCCGTAGCGCGCCTTGAGGCACCCCGGGCCTTCAGGGGCGCGGGGGAACTGCGCGACCAGCCACGCACGGTCCGCGGCCGAACCGAACTCCCCCCGGAGGGTCTAGGGAAGGGGCGGGGTGGGGAAGATCGCCCCCGCCACCAGCCCCGGCGCATCCAGCATCACCAAGTGCCCTGCCCCAGCGGCCAGTTGGAACGTGGCCCCCAGCCCGGACGCGAGGGCACGGTGGCGGGTGGTCCAGGAGGGGCCCCCGGCTGCACCCGCCAGCAGCGTCACCGGCACGGCGGGCAGGGGCAACCGGCGCCGCAGGAGCAGCAGTTCGGCCGCCACCGCCCCGTACGTCGCGTTCTCCAGCACCATCCCCCGCATCACTCGCGACGTGCGATAGCACAGCCGCACCAGATCCCGCGGGGCCGGATCCCCGCCCCCCGTACGGGACATCCGCACCGTGGCCCGGCGCGCGGCCGGGCCGAGCGCCGCCGGGATCCCCGTGCGGCATAGCACCGCCGCGGCGGCCCGCGCGAGGGCGAGCCGGAGGGCCGGGGCCGACGGAGGCCGGGCGTGTTCCTCGATGCTGGAGTCGACCAGGACGAGCCGCGCCGTGCGGGCCGGATACAGCCGCGCGAAGGCCTCCGCGTGGAAGCCCGCGATGGAGTGGCCGGCCACCGTGACGGGACCGGCGATGCCCAGCGCGTCCAGGAGCCCGGCGATCCGGTGCGCCTCCCCCGCGGCGGTCGGCGGCACGAGCGCCGGCCCGGAGAGCCCGTGCCCGGGGCGGTCGAACCGTACGACCGTGTGGTGCGGGGCCAGGAGCGGCACCACGGGGTCCCAGTCGAACCAGCTCATGCCGAGCCCGGCGCTGAGCACCACCACCGGGCCCGCCCCCTCCACCACCACGTGGTGCGCCACCCCTCCCACGTTCAGGAACACCCGCACGCCCGCTCCTCCCGTGCCACGCTCCACGCCAGTACCGCGAGCCACAGCGCCACCAGGAGGACCTGAAGGCGCTGGCCCGCGCCGAGCGCCCAGGTGCCCCGGCCCGCCTGGAAGGCGGCGACCGAGGCCAACGTCCAGGCGGTGGCGAGGAGTTCGAGGCCGACGAGGGCCGGGCCGAGGGGCGCGTCCAGCGGCCGCCACCACCCGTAGCGGCGGGCCGCCACGGTGAGGGCGACGACGGCCACCAGCGCGCCCGTCATCGCGAGGCTGCTGCTCACCGCGTGCGCGGTGTGCGTCGCGGGGACCAGGCCCGCCGTCTCGCGGGCCTGGCAGACCGGGTCGGCGGTCGGGGCGCAGCTCAACGGGAGCCGGGAGTCGAGGGCGGTGGCGGCGCCGAAGAGCGCGAGGCCGGACCAGCCGGCCAACGACCAGGGCCGCCGGTCGCAGCGCAGGAGCGCGCAGACCGCGGCTGCGAGGACCAGCAGCCCCGCCGCGAGGTCGGTCGCGCGGAAGAGGCCGCCGAGCGGCTGGTCGGCGGCGGCGAGTTCGCTCACGTACGCCCGGACCGGGTCGAGGCCGGTCTGGACGAGGAGTTCGAGGACCCAGGCGGTGTAGGCGAGGGCGCCGAGCGCGAGCAGGGCGGCCACCGGCCGGGGGCGCACTCCGCTGCGGGACATGATGGGGCCGAGCGTACCGGGGCGCCGGCCACTCACCGGTGGTCCGGATGCACCCAGCTGGGCTTGCGGAACCGCAGGAAGGCGAGCGGCGCGAGGAGGCCGAGCACCAGGAGGCCGCCGCCGACGATCAGGAGGTAGCGCCACAGCGGCTGGCCGCCGAACTGGTCCGGCGGCACGAACCCGATGCACAGCGCCGCCACCGACGCCACGAACCCGATGCCCGCCACCCATGCGACGGCCGGCACGGTGAAACCGCGTTCCACCTCCGGCCGGGTCCTGCGCAGCCGGACCACGGCCACGAACATCAGCAGATAGGCGATCAGATAGATCTGCACGGTGATGACCGAGAACATCCAGTACGCGCTCGACACGTCGCCGCTGAACGCGTACAGGATGCCGATCAGGGTGGTGACGACGCCCTGGGCGACCATGATGTTCCGCGGGGCGCCGTACCGGTTCAGCCGCTGGAGGAACGGCGGCAGGTACCCCTCCTGGCGCGACAGCAGCACCAGGCCCTTGGCCGGTCCCGCGAGCCAGGTGAGCATGCCGCCGAGCGCGGCCGCCACCAGCATCACGCCGACGATCCTGGTCATCCAGCCGATGTGGAAGTGGTCGAAGAACGCCTGGAAGGCCTGCATCAGGCCCGCGGTGAGGCTCAGTTCCTCGGACGGCATGACCCAGGAGATGGCCAGGGCCGGAAGGATGAAGATCAGCAGCACCAGGCCGGTCGCGAGGAACATCGACCTGGGGTACTCGCGCTTGGGGTGGCGCAGCGAGGACACGTGGACGCCGTTCATCTCCATGCCCGCGTACGAAAGGAAGTTGTTGACGACGAGGACCAGGCTGGCGAGGCCGGTCCACGGCGGCAGCCAGTGCGAGGGGCTCATGGGAGCCGCCGACGGGTTGCCCTGGCCGAGGAAGACGAAGCCGAGGATCACCAGGACGACGCCGGGGACGAGGGTGCCGATGACGAGACCGAGGGAGCTGAGCCCGGCGACCGTCTTCGTGCCCCGGGAGGAGATCCACACCCCGGTCCAGTAGATGACGACGATGACGACGGCGACGTAGAGCCCGTTCTCGGCGAGCCTCGGGTTGATGACGTACGCGAAGGTCGAGGCGACGTAGGCGAGCAGGCTCGGGTAGTAGGCGATCGTCATGGCGAACTGGCACCAGACGGCGAGGAAGCCGAGCGGTTTGCCGAGCGCCTCGCTCACCCAGCGGTAGATGCCGCCGGTCCAGCCGGAGGCCAGCTCCGCGCCGACCAGGGCGGTGGGGAGCAGGAAGACGACGGCCGGCAGGAGGTAGAGGAAGACGGCGGCCAGGCCGTAGATGGCCATCGAGGGCGACGGGCGCAGGCTCGCGACGGACGCCGTCGTCATCAGGCCGAGCGTCACCCAGGAGATGAACCGCCGTGTGGTCCCTTCGTCCGTGGCGACTTCTTCGTCGGAGGCATCCGTGGTCGTCATGCGCCCATGATCGGCGCGGGGGCGGGCTCGCGCACGTCGGCCGGGGCGGGCCGGGCCCCGGCCGGGGAGGCCCGGCCTCGGACCTCGGGGCGCGCCTCGGACCTGGAGGCGCGGCCTCAGACCTGGAGGCGCGCCGCGACCGGCAGATGGTCGCTGCCCGTCCTCGCCAGCGTCCAGGACGACTTCGGCTGGATGCCCTTCACCATGATCTGGTCGATGCGGGCCATCGGGAACGCGGCCGGCCAGCTGAAGCCGTAGCCGTCGCCCGCGGCTCCCTGGGTGGAGCGCATCTGCGCGGTGATGTTGTTCAGGGAGCGGTCGTTCATCGTGCCGTTGAGGTCGCCGAGCAGGATCACCTTCTGGCTGGGTTCGGCGGAGATCGCCTCGCCCAGCGTGTAGGCGCTGTTGTCCCGCTGGTTGGCGGTGAAGCCGGCGTTCAGCTTGACCCGTACGGACGGCATGTGGGCGACGTACACCGCGACGTCGCCGGTCGGGGTCTTCACGGTGGAGCGCATCGCCCGCGTCCAGCCCATCTTGATGTCGACCGGCCGGCTGTCGCTCAGCTCGTACTTGGACCACAGGCCGACCGTGCCCTGCACCGAGTGGTACGGGTAGAGGTCGGCGAGGGCCTGCTTGTACGTCGCCACCTTGTCGCCCGGGATCTCCTCGAGCGCCACGATCTGCGCGCCGGAGGCGGCGACCTGCCGGGCCGTGCCGACCGGGTCGGGGTTGTCGGCGTTGACGTTGTGGGTCGCCACGACCAGGTTGCCGCCCGCGCTCTGCTTGTCGGTGAGCAGCCCGCCGAACATGTTGAGCCAGATGATGACCGGAAGCAGCAGCGCGATCAGGGCGGTCGCCGAGCGGCGCCACAGCGCGAGGCCGAGCAGGACCGGCACGAACACGCCGAGCCAGGGCAGGAAGGTCTCGGAGAGCGAGCCGAGGTTGCCGACCGAGTTGGGAATGTGCGAGTGCAGGATCATCACGAGGGCGATCACGACGGCGATGGCGGTGAGCGCCATCCCTCGGCGCCAGATCCCGGGGTCGCCGCGCCAGCCGTCGAGCAGGCGTTGGAACCGGGACCGGGTGCGCTCGTCCTCCGCGCTTCCGTCGCCCGTCTCCGTCATGTACGCCCGCGCCATACCGCTGTCCTCACTGCTGTTCTCGCACACCGTTCCCCGCTGTTCGACCCTAGGCGAAAACGGGGCGGCCTTCCCTGCCGTCGCGCTCCTCGCACGACATCTCCACGGCCAGCAGGACGAACGGGCGCGGTGCGGGGTTCCAGGTCGGAGCCGTGCGCGGGGCCCTGTGACACAACGCGCACATTCAACGGGCCGGGCGCAGCCCTTCGAGGACGGCGTCGACGATGTGCTCGGCGAGCTCGGGTCCCGGCAGTTCGGCGTCGGGCCGCCACAGGGTGCGCACCAGCATCGGGGCGACCAGGAGGTCACCGACCAGATCGACGTCGATGTCCGCGCGGATCTCCCCGTTCTCGATGCCCCGCCGCAGCACCTCGTCGAGGAGCCGGCGGCGGGGATCGACGACCAGGCTGTGGTACTTGGACCAGAGCTTGGGATAGCTCTGCATCTGGGCGAAGACGTTGTGCAGCAGGGCGGAGGACCGCTTGGCCGCGCCCCGCAGCCGTACGTTGTCGACGGTGGCGACGAGGTCGCCCCGCAGGGAGTGGCCGGGCAGCGGCGGGCTCGGCGACTCCATGGACCGGACGACCTCGACGTACAGCTCCTCCTTGCCGGCCCAGCGCCGGTAGATGGTGGCCTTGCCGACGCCTGCGGTGCGGGCGATGCGTTCGATGGAGAGCTCGGCGAGCGGTACGCCTTCTTCCAGCAGCGCGATCACGGCTTCCAGGATCTGGCGCTCCACGGCTTCGGAGCGGGGCCGCCCGCGCCGTGGTTCGCCGTGCTTGTGCTGGTCGTCCATCAGGGTCACGCCCGCTCCGCTTCTCCTCGCCGACCCCCGATTGTCCCAAAGGCCCTGGGGCGTGTCGTCGACGTCCCGTCCGGCCGGCGGGCGGACGACGCCACTTCGAAGACACTCCCTAGCGGCGGGCGGCCTCGGTGGGACGGTCCTGCTCCGTGGGGGAAGCGGCCGCGGGCGGCTTCGGCGGCAGGAACAGGGCGACGACGACCGCGCCGAGCAGCGCCACCCCGGACGAGGCGAGGGCGGTGATGTGCATGGCGTGGATGAAGGCGTCGTGGGCCGGGCCGATCAGGGCCTTGCCCGCGGGGCCCATCCGCTCGGCGATGCCGAGGGTCGCCTCGATGGATTCGCCGGCCGCCTTGCGCGCCCCTTCGGGGACGGCGCCGAGGTGGCCCTCGATGTCGCCGCGGTACACGGTGGAGAGCAGCGAGCCGAGCACGGCCACACCGAGCGCGCCGCCGACCTGGCGGAAGGTGTTGTTGACCGCGGAGCCCGAGCCGGCCTTCTCGCGCGGCAGCGACTGCATGATGGAGACGGTGACGGGCGGCATGATGTGCGCCATTCCGGTGCCCTGGAGGAAGAAGACGACCTCCATGAGCCAGATCGGGGTGTTCGCGTCGAACAGGCCGAAGGCGGCGAGGCCGATGGCCACCAGGATCAGTCCGGCGGTGCAGACGGCGCGCGCGCCGAACCGGTCGACGACGAGCCGGGCGCGCGGCGCGAAGAGCATCTGGGCGACGGCGAGCGGCAGGATGAGGAGCCCGGACTGCAGGGCGCTGTAGCCGCGCACGCTCTGCATGTAGAAGACGGAGAAGAAGGTCACGCCCATCAGCGCGAAGAAGGTCAGTGCGATGGCGACGACGGCGGCCGAGAAGGCGGGCTTCTTGAAGTAGCCGATGTCGATGGCGGGGTGGTCGCAGCGCTTCTCGTACACGACGAAGGCCACCAGGACCGCGATGCCGCCCAGGATCGTGGCGAGCACCGTCGGATCGGTGAAGTCCGCGAGTTCGCCGCCGTGGATGATGCCGTACACGAGCAGCACGAGACCCACGACGGACAGCAGCACGCCCACCGGGTCGAGCTTGCCGGGGCTCGGGTCCTTGGAGTCCGGGACGAGCACGACCATCGCGATCAGCGCGATGATCACGACGGGCACGTTGACGAGGAAGACCGAGCCCCACCAGAAGTGCTGGAGCAGGACGCCGCCGGTGATCGGGCCGATCGCGATGGCGAGGCCCACGCCGCCGGCCCAGATGCCGATCGCCTTGGGCTGCTCGTCGCGCTCGAAGACGTTCATCAGGACGGCGAGGGTGGCGGGCATCACGAAGGCGCCGCCGAGGCCCATCAGGGCGCGGAACGCGATGAGCTGGTCCGGGGAGTTGGAGAAGGCCGCGAGCACCGAGCCGAGGCCGAAGACGGTGATGCCGAAGAGCAGGATCTTCTTGCGGCCGAGCCGGTCGCCGAGCAGTCCCGAGGTGAAGAGCAGTCCGGCGAAGACGAGCGTATAGGCGTTGATCGCCCACTCCAGCTCGCTCTGGGTGGCGCCGAGACCGGTGGGTGCGGGGCTCGCGATCGTCTTGACGGCGACGTTGAGGATCGAGTTGTCCAGGACGACGATCAGCAGGCTGAGCATCAGGACGGCGAGGATCGCCCAGCGTCGGCGGTGGACGGCTTCGGGTATCCGGGGGGCGGCCGGGGCGCCGGACGCGGCAGGCGTGGTTGACATGTGCACCAGCGTAAATCAATTTCGATACGGCGCCGTCTCGTATAGGGAGTCTTTGCTCACGGCACCGCGCCGATGTGGCTTCGCGTCACACCCACTTCCCGGCGGGGGGCACGGGATGCCACCATGGATGTGGTCCGGAGACGCCGTGAGGGCGCTTCGAGATGACGAACAGGAGCCGTTGCGATGACGCAACACGTTCAGGCTGCCCAGAACCAGAAGGCTTCCGACAGCAGCGATCCCAAGGCGCTGTACGGAGGCAAGGGCACTCGGCGCATCACCGTGCACGACATCGCCGCCGCCAAGGCGCGCGGCGAGAAGTGGCCCATGCTCACCGCCTACGACGCGATGACCGCGTCCGTCTTCGACGAGGCCGGCATCCCGGTCCTGCTCGTGGGCGACTCGATGGGCAACTGCCACCTCGGATACGAGACGACCGTCCCGGTCACTCTGGACGAGATCACCATGCTGTCCGCGGCCGTCGTGCGGGGCACCTCGCGCTCCCTCGTCGTGGCCGACCTGCCCTTCGGCTCGTACCAGGAGGGTCCGGTACAGGCGCTGCGCAGCGCCATGCGCCTGGTCAAGGACGCGGGCGTCGGCGCGGTCAAGCTGGAGGGCGGCGAGCGCAGCCACGAGCAGATCCGGCTGCTCGTCGACTCCGGCATTCCCGTCATGGGCCACGTCGGCCTCACGCCGCAGTCGGTGAACACCCTGGGCTACCGGGTGCAGGGCCGTGGCGACGAGGCGGCGCACCAGCTGCTGCGCGACGCCAAGGCGGTCCAGGACGCGGGCGCCTTCGCCCTCGTGCTCGAACTGGTCCCCGCGGAGCTCGCCGCCGAGGTGACCCGCAACCTGCACATCCCGACGGTGGGCATCGGCGCGGGCGCCGCGTGCGACGCGCAGGTGCTGGTCTACACCGACATGGTGGGCCTCACGCCCGGCAGGACCCCGCGCTTCACCAAGCAGTACATGAACCTGCGCGAGTCCCTCGGGAACGCGGCGAAGGCGTTCGCCGGAGAGGTCGTCGGCGGGGCGTTCCCCGCCGAGGAGCACACCTTCCACTGACCGTCGCTCCCCCTTCAGCCACTGCGGTCACGACGACAGTCCGCCGACTTCCCCCATCGGCGGGCTGTCCGTCGTCTGTCGGCCGGCTGTCGGCGGATTGTCGGTGGCACCTGGCACCTTGGTGTCCATGACGCGAATCGACAAGAAGTTCAGCAGCAACGGGGACGGCACGGCCGGTGCCGGCACAGCCGTCTCCGTACGGGGGCTGGTGAAGCACTTCGGCGACACCAAGGCGCTGGACGGCGTCGACCTGGACGTCCGCGAGGGCACCGTGCTCGGTGTCCTCGGGCCGAACGGCGCCGGCAAGACCACGCTCGTGCGCTGTCTGTCCACCCTGCTCGTGCCGGACGCCGGAACCGCGGTGGTGGCCGGGTACGACGTGGTGAGGCAGCCCCGCCAGCTGCGCCGCACCATCGGCCTGACCGGGCAGTACGCCTCGGTCGACGAGAAGCTCTCCGGCCGCGAGAACCTGTACATGATCGGCCGGCTGCTCGACCTGTCCCGCAAGGACGCCCGCTCCCGCGCCGACGAGCTCCTGGAGCGCTTCTCGCTCACGGACGCCGCCAAGCGGCCCGCGCTGACGTACTCGGGCGGCATGCGCCGCAGGCTCGACCTGGCCGCCTCCATGATCGGCCAGCCGGCCGTGCTGTACCTGGACGAGCCGACCACGGGGCTGGACCCGCGCACCCGCAACGAGGTGTGGGACGAGGTGCGCCGCATGGTCGCCGAGGGCTCCACGGTGCTGCTGACCACGCAGTACATGGAGGAGGCCGAGCAGCTGGCGGGTGAGCTGACCGTCATCGACCGCGGCAAGGTCATCGCCAACGGCGAGGTCGACGAGCTCAAGGCACGGGTCGGCGGCCGCACCCTGCAGATCCGGCCCACCGACCCGGAGCAGCTGGGTGCGATGGCGCGGGCCGTCACCGAGGCGGGCCTCGCCGGGATCTCGGGCACCCAGGTGGTGCCCGACGAGAGCGTGCTCAACGTGCCGATCCTCAGCGACGAGCAACTGACGGCCGTTGTCGGCCTGTTGGGGGCGCACGGCTACGGCATCGCCCACATAGGCACCCACCTTCCCAGCCTGGACGAGGTGTTCCTGGCCATCACCGGCCAGAAGACCGCCGATTCCCAGGACGCCACCCGTGAGACCGAGGAGGTCGCGGCATGAGCACCACCACCACTGCCACCGTCAACGCGCCTGCCCAGCAGACCCCTCCGGCCCCGCGGCCGGCCGCCGGCTCCGGAGACCCGCGGATCGGTCTGCGCGCCAACCTGCGCCACATCGGCGCCCTGGCGCGCCGCAACATGCTTCAGATCAAGGCCGACCCGGAGTCGATGTTCGACGCCGTGCTGATGCCGATCATCTTCGTGCTGCTCTTCGTGTACGTCTTCGGCGGCGCCATGTTCGGCGACGGCAACCGCGGCCAGTACGTCAACTACCTGGTGCCCGGCCTGATGGCGATGATGGGCCTGAACATCGCGATGGCGGTCGGCACCGGCGTCAACGACGACTTCAAGAAGGGGGTGATGGACCGGTTCCGGACGATGCCCATCGCCCGGTCGTCCGTCCTCATCGCGAAGATGGTCGTCGAGGTCGGCCGCATGCTGGTGGCGACCACGATCCTGCTGGTCATGGGCTTCATCCTGGGGCTCAGCATCAACACATCGGTGTGGGGCCTGTTCGCCGCCATCGGCCTGTCGCTCGTCTTCGGCGCCTCCCTCATGTGGATCTTCATCCTGCTCGGACTCACCATGAAGACGGTCCAGGCCGTCCAGGGAGTGGCCATGCTCGTGCTGATGCCGCTGCAGTTCGGTTCGTCCATCTTCGCCAGGCCGACCACGATGCCGGGCTGGCTCCAGTCCTTCACCGACTACAACCCGCTGTCCAATCTGGCGGACGCGGCGCGCGGCCTGATGACCGGCGGCCCCGTCGCCCACTCCGCACTGATGACGCTCGCCTGGTCGGCGGGGATCACGCTAGTGATGGCTCCGCTGGCGGTCGCCAAGTTCCGCAAGCGCACCTGACAGCGCAAGCGCGCATTCACTGTTGACGGTGCGTCAGCTCTTGCGATCGCGTCGCACCAGGGCGGTGGCCTCCTCCACGGAGAGGCCGCCGCCTTCGGCGTACGCGGCGACGTACGCACGGTCGTCGAGCACGGCGCGCGCGGCGCGCTCCGCGGATGCGCGCTGCTCCACCTCGACGGGCGAGGAGAAGTGGCCGGCGGGGAGCAGGGCGTCGTGCACGCCGATCAGGCGGGCCGCGTCCGTGCCGTGGTCGGCGCCCAGTCCGGCGAACGCCCAGGCCGCGCTGAGGAGTTGGATGGCGGGCATCTCGGGCGCCACCATCCGCGCGAGCGGCTCGTCGGCGCGCTCGAGCGCGGCCACCGCGTCGGCCAGCGCGTCGGCGAACCGGCCCTGCTCATTGCCGAGCCAGGCCCGCACACCGAGGACGAACCCCTCGAACAGCATGAGCGTGGCGGAGCCGAAGTCGCGCAGCATCACCTCGACCTGCTCGCGCGCCTCGTCGAACCGGCGGGTGCGGCCCAGCCACACGGTCAGGACGAGCCGGGCCGCGAGCCGCGCCTCGACGCCCGAGCGGCGGTCGTCGGTGAGGATCTCGCGCAGCATCGTCTCGCCGCGCTCCTCCTCCCCCGTCTCCAGGAGCATGCCCGCGAGCCTGGCCCTGAGCAGAATCACCTGGGCGTGCGCGCCGAGCTGCTCGGCGTAGCGCAGGGCGGCCGCGAAGTCCTCGGCGGCCAGGGCGAATTCGCCGCGCTTCTCGCGCGCCTCGCCGCGGGCGGCCAGCGCCTCGGCAGCGCCCCAGGCGTCCCCGAGGCGCCGGAACATCGCGAGGCTGGCGTCGGCATCGCCGGCCGCGTCGCCCGACCAGACGGTGCGGTTGGCGAGGACGTTGGCGCGCATCTGGAGGGCGGCGGCCAGCTCCCACTCGTAACCGAACTCCTCGCAGGCCCGCACCGTCTCGTCGAGGACCGTCTGCAGGAGTTCCTGGTCGCCGGTGAGGACGACGGGGAAGAACCAGAGCGAGCCGGGCACGCGGCAGGTCTGCGGCAGGCCGGGCCGGTAGGCCGCGGCGATCACGCGGATCCGCTCCATGGCCTCCGGGGAGGCCCACACGTCCGCGTCGTGGTCCATGGAGGCCACCTGGACCAGGTGCACCCCGCGCCGCGCCTCTTCCAGCACGTCGGGAGCCATGGGCGGCGGAGCGTCCGTGCAGCACACGCGCACCGGCGGTACGGGCGCCACGGGCGGCGCGAACGGGTCGGGGCCGAGGCTCGCCGCCTCCTGCGCCCAGTGCCGCGATTCGACGCGCTGGTCGCGCATCTGCCAGTACCAGAGCATGGTGTGCACGAGGCAGAGCGCCTCCTGCTCGTCGCGCAGCGCGACGGCGCGTCGCAGCGCGGTGCGCACGTTCTCGTACTCGCGCTCCAGGCGGTCGATCGCCTCACGCTGTCCGGGCCCGCGCAGCTCGCGGTCGGTGCGGCGGGCCAGCTCGCGGTAGTACGTGAGGTGGCGCCGCTCGGCGCCGGCGCGGTCACCGGCGTCGTCGAGGCGCTCCCCCGCGTATTCGGCGACGGTTTCGAGCAGCCGGTAGCGCATCCGGCCGGCGTCGTCGGGCGCGGCCACGACGAGCGACTTGTCGACGAGCGAGCCGAGCACGTCGGGCACGTCGTGGGCGCCGACCGCGGCAACCTCCCCGGGCGGGCCGTCCTGCGCGCACACCGCTTCGGCGGCCTCCAGGTCGCAGCCGCCCGCGAAGACGGCGAGCCGGCCGAGCGCGGCGCGCTCGGCCGCTTCGAGGAGTTCCCAGGACCAGTCGACAACGGCCCGCAGGGTCTGCTGGCGGGGCAGCACGGTGCGGCTGCCGCTGGTGAGCAGCCGGAAGCGGTCGTCGAGCCGGTCCGCGATCTGACGGGGTGTCAGCATGCGTAGGCGTGCGGCGGCCAGCTCGATGGCGAGCGGCAGGCCGTCCAGGCGCCGGCAGATCTCGGCGGCGGCCTCCGGGTCGTCGTCGACGCGGAAGCCGGGCCTGGCGGACGCGCCCCGCTCGGCGAACAGCCGCAGCGCGAAGGGCGCGGCGAGCGGTTCGACGGGGCGCACCAACTCGCCCGGCACGCCCAGCGGTTCACGGCTGGTGGCGAGGACGACCAGGTGCGGGCAGCGGGCCAGGAGGTACTCGGCGAGTTCGGCGGCCGCGCCGATCACGTGCTCGCAGTTGTCCAGGAGCAGCAGCATGCGGCGCGGCCCGCAGTGTTCGGCGAGCCGGACCAGCGCGTCGTCCGCGTGCCGGTCGACGACCCTCAGCTCCTCGGCGCCGGCCGAGTGCAGCACCGTCTTGCGGGCGCCGACGGCGGTGAGCACGGCGGCGGGCACCCCGGCCGGGTCGTCGAGTGGCGCGAGCTCGGCCAGCCACACCCCGTCCGGCCAGCGCTCCGCCGCCCCCTCGGCGGCCTCCTGCGAGAGGCGGGTCTTGCCGGCGCCGCCGGGCCCGAGCAGCGTGACGAGCCGGGCGGATCCGAGGTCGCCGCGAATGTCCACGAGTTCGGTGTCGCGTCCGACGAAGGAGGTGAGGCGGGCCCGCAGATTGCCGGGGGCCGGCGCGGGCGCGGGTGGCGGGGGCTCGGCCGGGCTGAGCAACTCGGCGTGGATGGAGCGCAGTTCGGGCCCGGGGTCGGTGCCGAGCTCGTCGGCGAGGGTGGCGCGCACGTTCTCGTACGCGGCGAGCGCCTCGGCGGGGCGGCCCGCGGAGCGCAGCGCCCGGATGCGCAGGGCGTTCAGCGGCTCGTCCAGGGGGTGGCTCCCGCACAGCGCGGCCAGCTCGGCCAGCGTCTCGTCGGCGCGGCCGAGCGCGAGCGCGGCGTCGAGCCGGAACCGGCGGGCATCGAGCCTGCGGCTGTCGGCGCGGGCGGCGAGGGCGCCGGGGTCGGGCAGGTCGGCGAGGGCGGGCCCCGCCCACAGCGCGAGCGCGTCGTCGAGCAGCGTCGCCGCCTTCGCCGCGTCGCCCTCCTCCAGGGCGCGGGCGCCGTCGGCGGCGAGCCGCTCGAAGCGGTGCAGGTCGATGTCGTCGGCCTCGGCGGCGAGCCCGTATCCACCGCTCTCCGCGGAGAAGACCGCGCCGTGCCCCAGACCCCGGCGCAGCCGGCCGACCAGCGCCTGGAGCGCGCCGGGGGCGTCGGCGGGCGGCTCGTCGCCCCACACCTCTGCCACCAGGACGCCCACGGGGACGGCCCGGCCCGGCCGCAGCGCGAGCGCCGTCAGGAGGGCGCGCAGCCGCGCACCGCCGACGGCGACGGGTCTGCCGTCGAGGTGATGGGCCTGGGTGTTGCCGAGAATCCGGTAGCGCACGCCTCCCATTCTCATCGACGCGGCGCCGCCCCGGGCCGCGGGCCCGGAACTCGACGGTGTTCCGCAGACGTTGGACACCCAGCCCCTGTACGGTCGGGCGCGTCCCGTCCGACCGTCCCACCAGCACTGGAGCCCACCGCATGGCCACCGCACCCTCCCGCAACCACGACCGGCGGATCAGTCCGGTCTTCCTCGGGATCGTCGCCGTCATGGCCGTCTCGGGATGGGCGGTGTGGACGAGTTACGCCTCCTCGCGCGGCCTGGCCGTCTTCCTGTTCGTGACGTCCGCCTGGGTGGTGTCGCTGTGCCTGCACGAGTACGCGCACGCCCGCACCGCGCTGCACGGCGGGGACATCACGGTCGGGGCGAAGGGCTACCTCACGCTCAATCCGCTGAAGTACACCCACGCACTGCTGTCGATCGTGCTGCCCGTCGTCTTCGTGATCATGGGCGGCATCGGCCTGCCCGGCGGTGCGGTCTTCATCGAGCGCGGGCGCATCAGGGGCCGGTGGCGGCACAGCCTGATCTCGGCCGCGGGCCCGCTCACCAACGTGCTGTTCGCGATCGTGTGCACGGCCCCGTTCTGGCTGGACGCTCTCGACGGGGTGCCGGCCGACTTCCGTGCCGCGCTGGCGTTCCTCGCGCTGCTCCAGGTGACGGCGGCGATCCTGAACTTCCTGCCGGTGCCGGGCCTCGACGGCTACGGGATCATCGAGCCGTGGCTGTCGCACGCGGCGCGGCGCCAGGTCGAGCCGTTCGCCCCGTTCGGGCTGCTCGCGGTGTTCGGGCTGCTGTGGATTCCCGAGATCAACCAGGAGTTCTTCAAGCTGGTCTACGCGATCCTGGGCGGTCTCGGGGTGTCCGACCTGGCGGCGGCGACGGGGCGCGACCTCTATCAGTTCTGGGGCGAGCTGCCGAGCCTGTCGCTCACTCCGCAGGGCTAGCGCCGACGCGCTCGACGCGGGCCCGGCGCAGGTAGTACCAGCACATGTTGGACGAGAGGCCGACGAGCAGCACCCAGACGATTCCGAGCCAGCTGCCCCGGGCGAAGGAGACCACGGCCGCGGCGACGGCGAGGACACAGACGACGAGGGCGTACAGAGCGAGGCGGGGCATGGAGGTCGGCTCCTGTCGGGTACGGCTGCTTTCGGCACTGCGGTCGAGCGGGACGAAGGCGGGCGGGTGGCGGTCGGAACGCGCGCCGGCTTGTCGACCCGCGGGGGGCGGGTCGACACGGACGGGCGGCGAGGTCCGGACGGGCGGGCACGCTCGGCGCCCGCCCGTCCAGTGTCCCCCATCGGCGCCGGCCCCCGTCCTGTGACCCGCGTGCCGGGCGGCGCGGGCGGGCTCAGACGTCGGTGACGCGCAGCCCCGCGTGCGCCTTGTACCGGCGGTTGACCGAGATCAGGTTGGCGACGAGCGACTCGACCTGGTGGGCGTTGCGCAGCCGCCCCGCGAAGACGCCCCGCATGCCGGGGATGCGGGCGGCGAGCGCCTGCACGATGTCCGTGTCGGCGCGGGCCTCGCCGAGCACCATCACGTCCGTGTCGATCTCCTCGACCGAGGCGTCCTGGAGCAGCACCGCCGACAGGTGGTGGAAGGCGGCGGTCACCCGCGAGTCCGGCAGCAGCGCGGCTGCCTGCTGGGCGGCGCTGCCCTCCTCGGGCTTCAGGGCGTACGCGCCCTGCTTGTCGAAGCCGAGCGGGTTGACGCAGTCGACGACGAGCTTGCCCGCGAGTTCCTCACGCAGCGATTCGAGGGTCTTGGCGTGGCCGTCCCACGGCACCGCCACGATCACGAGGTCGCTGCGCCGCGCGCACTCGGCGTTGTCGGCGCCCTCGACGCCGAGCCCGAGTTCGCCGGCGGCCGCCTGTGCGCGCTCGGCGGCCCGCGAGCCGATGATCACCTTCTGGCCGGCCCTGGCGAGCCGGTAGGCCAGGCCCCGGCCCTGGTCGCCGGTGCCGCCGAGCACGCCGACGACGAGTCCGGACACGTCCGGCAGCTCCCAGGGGTCCTTCGCGGCGGGCTTCGCGGGGTTCCCGGCGTTGTCAGTGGAAGTCATGACGGCGACCTTACTCGGCCGTAGCCGGGGGCTTCGTTCGGATGAGGAAGACGCGTTCCGGCCCGCGGGCACGCCCGGTGCGGCAGGCTGGCGGGCATGGATGCCGTACGGGTCGCCCTGCTGCGGGAAGTGCTCGCCGGGACGGAGTGGCTGCGGGCCACCCGCCGCTTCGCGGGCGTGCTCCGCTCCTCCGTCGTGCCGCACGGCGGCGGGCTGCTGCTGGTCGGCACCGAGGCGTACGAGCCGTGGCACCTGGCCGCGCACCTCACCGACGAGGCGGCATGGTCGGGGCTGCCCGAGCTGAGCCCGACCCTGGTGCGCCACCGCACCGAGCCGGGCGGGCCGCCCCACCTGTCGGTCGGGCTCGGCCGCCTCGAAGCGGCGCGGCGCGGCGAGACGCTGCTCGTGGTGGCGCCCGAGCGCCCCGCCGACGGCCTGCTCGAACGCGTCCACGACGCACGCCGGGCGGGCGCGACGGTGCTCGCCCTGGACGGCGGCGGCGACCGCGAGGTACGGGGCCTGGCCCACGAGCTGCTGACGGTCGCGCCGGACGCCGAACTGGACCTGGACACCGTGCAGCACCTGGTCAGCGCCGCCGCCGGCGAGAACACCCTGCCGCCGCAGCGCGGGCCGCGCCGCTTCCGCGACCGCCTGGGCCGCCTGGCCGACCAGCTGACGGCTCCGCCACCGGGACGCTGGTGACGGGCCGTGGGCGAAGGGGGGGCCGACGGCCGCGTGCCGCCCGCGCCTGCTAATTCGTTTGCGTCCGGCGCCGCGGGCCCGGAGCATGGCCGCTCGTGCCCGAACAACCTCCCGCGTCCCGCCTGCGCTCGATCCTGCCCGACCTCGCCCCCTGGCGGGCCTCCGCCGATTTCCGGCTGCTCTGGGTGCAGGGTCTGATCACCAACTTCGGCAGCTTCATGGCGATGGTCGCGCTGCCGCTGCAGATCAAGGAGCTGACGGACTCACCGCTCGCGGTGGGCGCGATGGGCGCGGTGGAACTGGTCCCGCTGGTCGTCTTCGGCCTGTACGGCGGCGCACTCGCCGACGCCGTGGACCGCCGCAAGGTCATCCTCGCCACCGAGGCGGGCCTCGGCCTGCTCGCGCTGGTCCTGCTCGTCAACGCGCTGCTCCCGAGCCCGATGCTGTGGCCGCTGTACGTGGTCGCCGCGGGCGTCTCCGCGCTCGCCGGTCTGCAACGCCCGGCGCTCGACTCGCTGATGGCCCGGATCGTCCCGCACGACCAGCTGACCGCGGCCGCCGCGCTCAACGCGCTGCGCTGGCAGCTCGGCGCGATCGCGGGACCCTCCCTCGCGGGCCTGGTCGTGGCGTACGCGGGCACGGCCACGGCGTACGCCACGACGATCGGCACCTTCACCGTGTCGGTCGTGATGTGTGCCCGCCTCACCCCGGCGCCGCCGGCCCACGACGCGAAGAAGCCGTCGCTGCGCGGCATAGCGGAGGGCGCCCGCTACGCGTGGTCGCGCCCGGTGCTGCTCGGGACCTACGCGGTCGACCTGGCCGCGATGTTCTTCGCGTTCCCGAACGCGATCTTCCCCTTCCTCGCCGACAGCCTGGACGCGAACTGGGCGCTGGGCCTGATGTACGCCGCGGGCTCGGCCGGTTCGGTGCTGCTCAGCCTCACCAGCGGCTGGACCTCGCGGGTGCGGCGGCACGGCCTGTTCGTCGTGGTCGGCGCGGTGGTCTGGGGTACGGCGATGACCGGCGCGGGGCTGCTCGGCAACATCTGGCTCGTGCTCGTCTGCCTCTGCGTGGCGGGCGCCGGCGACATGCTGAGCGGGCTCGGCCGCTCCACGATCTGGAACCAGACGATCCCGGAGGAGCTGCGGGGCCGTCTCGCCGGGATCGAGGTGCTCTCCTACAGCGTCGGCCCGCAGCTCGGGCAGGTCCGGGCGGGCGCGATGGCCGGCTGGACCGGCACCAGGACGGCGGTGTGGTCGGGCGGCGTGGCATGCGTGGCCGTGGTGGGACTCCTTGCCTCCGCCCTGCCCAAGCTCATCACCTACGACTCGTCCACCGACGAGGACGCGGCACGCCGCCGCGCGGCCGAACGGCCCACCACCACGGCGGTCTAGGGCCCCACGGCCCGTACGCGCGGCCGGGGAGAGCCAGAACGCTCCGCTGTTCGAAGCGCACTGTCTCGCCGTCGAACACCAGAAAATCTATGGCGGCCACGGTAGACATTGAGAGGCGCCGTGACTATGGTTTTTCTCGTAGGCGCAATCGAGAAACCCCGAGGGAAGAACGGAGGAGCCACGCCATCAGGATCGCCCGGACGTGCGATACGAGTCCGGGTACCGCAGGACATCGCGACAGTGAGGTGGTCTCCGGTCAAGCAACTGCGATCCCCGCACCCCCGACGCCATACCGGTCGGGTCCGCGGAAACAGCGAGTCGGCGCAGGACCACGGCCGGCAGATGGTGTAACCGTTCCTTCGGGGCTCCGGTGCCACAGGGCACCGGAGCCCCTCAACGTGTTTCACGGAGAGGTGCAAATGACAGCAGACGACTTCAACGGCCGTCTCGACGACGACGACTATCCCGCCTACACCATGGGCAGGGCCGCCGAAATGCTCGGCACCACCCAGGGCTTCCTGCGCGCCATCGGCGAAGCCCGCCTCATCACCCCGCTGCGCTCCGCCGGGGGCCACCGCCGCTATTCGCGCTACCAGCTGCGCGTCGCCGCCCGAGCCCGCGAACTCGTCGACCAGGGCACACCCATCGAGGCCGCCTGCCGGATCGTCATCCTTGAGGACCAGCTCGAAGAGGCCCAGCGCATCAACGCCGAATACCGCCGCGCCGCCGACTCGCTGAATTCGTAGGCCGCGTCCACGGGCTCGTCGCTCCGGCGCGGCCCGCACCCCCGCCCCAGGTCCACCGCGACGACCGGGGCGGGAGCGGCCGGTCGATCACCGGGGCCGGCCGTGCACGGCTCAGTCGGTGCCGTCCTGCGACGCCGACTTGTCGTGCCACTTGGGATCGTTCTCCCACTCCAGGTTCCGCTCCTGCGCGTTCTGCATCGCGTGCTCGGCCTCCTCACGGCTCTGGTACGGGCCGAAGCGGTCCTTGGCCGGGCACTCCGGGCCCTCCTCGACCTTGTGGTGGGTCAGGCAGTAGTACCACTCGCCGGGCTTGCCGACGGTGCGCCTCTTGAACAGAGCCATGGGGTGCCTCTTCCTGGAACGGTGGACCGGGAGGGTGGACCGGAACCGGGTGGACCGGAACCGGGACCGGGTGGACCGGGGACCCGGGCGGACCGGGACCGGGCGCCCCGGGGACAGGTGCCCCGAGGACCTCGAAGCCATGCTGCCCCACACCCGCTGGATAGACTCGCCGGCATGTCTGGCCAGCCGAAGTCGCAGTCCCTGCTCGCGCCCGGGGAGATCTCTCCGGCCCGTTCCGTCCCGGGCAACATCCGGCGTCCCGAGTACGTCGGGAAGCCCATGCCCACGCCGTACACCGGCCCCGAAGTGCAGACCCCCGAAACCATCGAGCTGATGCGGACCGCGGGCCGGATCGCGGCGCGGGCGATGGAGGAGGCGGCCAAGCACATCGCGCCGGGGGTGACCACGGACGAGCTCGACCGGGTCGCCCACGAGTTCATGTGCGACCACGGTGCCTACCCCTCGACCCTGGGCTACCGCGGCTTCCCCAAGTCGCTGTGCTCCTCCGTGAACGAGGTCATCTGCCACGGCATCCCCGACTCGACCGTCCTGAAGGACGGCGACATCGTGAATCTGGACGTCACCGCGTACATCGGGGGCGTGCACGGCGACAACAACGCCACGTATTTCTGCGGCGACGTCGACGAGGAGTCCAGGCTGCTGGTCGAGCGGACCCGGGAGTCCCTGGACCGCGCGATCAAGGCCGTCCGGCCCGGCCGCCAGATCAACATCATCGGCCGCGTCATCGAGTCGTACGCCAAGCGCTTCGGCTACGGCGTCGTACGGGACTTCACGGGCCACGGGATCAGCACGGCCTTCCACTCCGGGCTCATCGTGCCGCACTACGACGCCCCGCACGCCACGACCGTGATCAAGCCGGGCATGACCTTCACCATCGAGCCGATGCTGACGCTCGGGACCCACGAGTACGACATGTGGGAGGACGGCTGGACGGTCGTCACCAAGGACCGCAAGCGGACGGCCCAGTTCGAGCACACGCTGGTGGTGACGGAGACCGGCACGGAGATCCTCACCCTGCCGTGACCCCGGCCCGGGGCCATTTTTCTCGCACGTGTCATGCCGTGGCCGAGCGGGTACATTTTTACCGACAGGACGTCGGGAACCCATTGGCTTAGGTAACCCTAACCTGGGACGATCCGATTGGTCCCCGCACCCTCGGTCCCCGGAGGCCCGCCTTGACCACGCCCGTGACCACGCCGTTCTCCACGATGATCCGCACCGCGTCGCACGAACAGCACACGGAGGCGGAGACCTCGACGTTCATGGGGGACCTGCTGGGCGGCCGGCTCGGCGTCGACGCCTACGCCCGCTACACCGAGCAGCTCTGGTTCGTGTACCGGGCCCTGGAGGAAGCCGCGGCGGCGCTCACCGACGACCCGGTGGCCGGGCCTTTCATCCAGCCGGCGTTGATGCGCACGGCCGAGCTGGAGCGGGACCTGGCCCATCTGCGCGGGCCCGACTGGCAGCGCACGGCCACCCCGCTGCCCTCGACGGCCGCGTACGCCGAGCGCGTCGCGGAGTGCGCGCGGACGTGGCCGGCCGGATATGTGGCCCACCACTACACCCGCTACCTCGGCGACCTGTCGGGCGGCCAGATCATCCGCGACAAGGCGGAGCGCACGTGGGGGTTCGCCCGCAAGGGCGACGGCGTGCGGTTCTACGTCTTCGAGGGGATCGCCAACCCGGCGGCGTTCAAGCGGGGTTACCGCGAGCGGCTCGATGCGCTGGCGGTGGACGAGCTGGAGAAGCGGCGGGTCGTCGACGAGTGCAAGCGGGCTTTCGCTTTGAACACGGCTGTGTTCAGGGAGCTCGGAGAGGAGTTTCCCCTCAGCGCGTAGCGCTCCGCGGGGGGTGGCGGTTTCGCGCAGTTCCCCGCACCCCTTGAACGGCCTGTTTTCGGGTGCGGGCCGCGCGTGGCCGCTCGCGCAGTTCCCCGCGCCCCTTAACTACTCGGTGCCGGCCCGCACGGGCATAGTCAGCCCGTCCGGCAATTGAGGACGAGCGCCCTTTAGGCGCGATACGGGGTCTGGGGCGGAGCCCCAGGGAGGGGTGTTCGGCTCGATTTGTGGCCCCGTTGTGATCGGTGAGAGCTGAATCACGCACCCAGTGGGTATCGGTCAGGTAAGGCTCGGTTAAGTTAGGTCCGCCTCAGTCGACCTGTCGACCCTGAACCCAGCGTGGAGCCCGCATGCGACCCGTCCGTACTTCCGTCGTCACCGCCGCCGCGGCCGTCGCGGCCCTGACCGCCGTCACGGGCTGCGCCGACAAGAGCGATGCCAAGGCCGGCGGCGCCGACGGCTCCGTCCAGGTGACGGCCACCGACAGCGCCTGCAAGCTGTCGAAGACCGACTTCCCGGCCGGGCACGTCAAGTTCGACATCGAGAACAAGGGCTCCAAGGTCACCGAGGTCTACCTGCTGTTCCCGGACGACCGCATCGTCGCCGAGCGCGAGAACATAGGCCCCGGCCTCAAGCAGCAGCTCACCGCCGAGGTGAAGGCCGGCTCGTACGAGGTCGCCTGCAAGCCCGGCATGAAGGGCGACGGCATCCGCCAGAAGGTCACCATCACCGGCGGCACCGCCGTCAAGCGCAACCCGCAGCTGGACGCGGCCGTCGCCGAGTACCGCAAGTACGCGCAGGAGCAGGCCGACGAGACCCTGCCCAAGGTCAAGGTCTTCACCGACGCGGTGCGGGCCGGCGACGTGGACGCCGCCAAGAAGGCGTTCGCCCCCTCGCGCCTGGGCTGGGAGCGCACCGAGCCGGTCGCGGAGTCCTTCGGTGACATCGACCCGAAGACCGACACCCGCGAGGACGGCCTGGAGAAGGGCCAGAAGTGGACCGGCTGGCACCGGCTGGAGAAGTCCCTCTGGGTCGACGGCAAGATCGGCGACGACGAGAAGGCCCTCGCCACCGAGCTGGACAAGGACCTGACCGACTGGCAGAAGCGGGTCGGCACCGCCGAGATCACCCCGACCTCGATGGCCAACGGCGCCAAGGAACTCCTCGACGAGGTCGCCACCGGCAAGATCACCGGTGAGGAGGACCGCTACAGCCACACCGACCTGTCCGACTTCAAGGGCAACGTCGAGGGCGCGCAGAAGGCGTACGAGCTGCTCAAGCCGGTCGCCGCGAAGAACGACGCGGCGCTCACCACCGAGCTTGACAAGCAGTTCGCCTCCCTGAACACCCTTCTCGACAAGTACCGCACGGACAAGACCTCCTACGATTTCACTTCGTACGACAAGGTGAGCGATGGTGACCGCAAGCAGCTTTCCGACGCCGTGAACGCGCTCGCCGAGCCGCTCTCGAAGCTCGCCGCAGCCGTCGCGAAGTAACACCGCAGCCAGGAGGAGAACCGTCATGAGCGACACGACCGATGCCACGGGGACCGGTAGGTCCCCCTCACGCCGGGCGCTGCTCGGCTGGGGCGGGGCGGGGCTCGCGCTGGGCGCCGCCGCGGCCGGTGGCACGGTCGCCGTCGTGAAGGGCGGTGGAAGCGACGCGGTGCCCGCCGCCGACACGGGCGCCGCGGTGCCCTTCCACGGCGACCACCAGGCCGGCATAGCCACCGCCGTCCAGGACCGGCTGCACTTCGCGTCCTTCGACGTGACGACGAAGGACCGCGCCGAGCTGGTCCAGCTGCTCAAGGACTGGACGGTGGCGGCCGCCGCGATGACCGAGGGCAAGACGGTCGGCGAGGGCGCCTACGGCGGTCTCGCCGAGGCGCCGCCGGACGACACCGGCGAGGCGCTCGGCCTCAGGCCCTGCCGGCTGACCCTGACCTTCGGCGTCGGCCCCTCCCTCTTCGCCAAGGACCGCTTCGGCCTGGAGGGCAAGCGGCCCGAGGCGCTCGTCGACATCGAGCAGTTCCCCGGCGACAACCTCGAACCGGGGCGCAGCGGCGGCGACCTGTGCGTCCAGGCCTGCGCCGACGACCCGCAGGTGGCGGTGCACGCGATCCGCAACCTGGCCCGCATCGGCATGGGCAAGGTCGCCATCCGCTGGTCGCAGCTCGGCTTCGGCAAGACGTCGTCGACGACGCCGGACGCGCAGACCCCGCGCAACATGATGGGCTTCAAGGACGGCACCCGGAACGTCTCGGGCACCGACACCAAGGCGCTCGACGACCACGTGTGGGTCGGCGCCAAGGACGGCTCCGCCTGGATGACCGGCGGCTCCTACCTGGTGGCCCGCCGCATCCGCATGCACATCGAGACGTGGGACCGCACCTCGCTCCAGGAGCAGGAGGACGTCTTCGGCCGCGACAAGGGCGAGGGCGCCCCGGTCGGCAAGGCCAAGGAGCGCGACGAGCCGTTCCTGAAGGCGATGAAGCCGACCGCGCACGTCCGCCTCGCGCACCCCGACTCCAACGACGGCGTACGCATCCTGCGCCGCGGCTACTCCTTCACGGACGGCACGGACGGCCTCGGCCGCCTGGACGCGGGCCTGTTCTTCCTTGCGTACCAGCGTGACGTGCGCAAGGGGTTCCTGCCGCTCCAGCGCTCCCTGGCCCGCCATGACGCGCTCAACGAATACATCCAGCACGTGGGTTCGGCGATTTTCGCGGTCCCGCCGGGCGTCCGCGACAAGGGCGACTGGTGGGGCCGGGGACTCTTCGGCTGAGAGGAAGACATGTTCGCCAACTATCTGATCGGCCTGCGCGAGGGACTCGAAGCGAGCCTCGTCGTGTGCATCCTGGTCGCCTACCTGGTCAAGACCGGCCGCAGGGACGCCCTGAAGCCGGTGTGGGCCGGCATCGCGGTAGCCGTGATCGTCGCGTTCGCGTTCGGTGCGGGTCTCGAATTCGGCTCCCAGGAAATGACCTTCAAGGCGCAGGAGGGGCTCGGCGGTTCGCTGTCGATCATCGCCGTGGGCCTGGTCACCTGGATGGTCTTCTGGATGCGGCGCACCGCGCGGCACCTGAAGAGCGAGCTCCAGGGCAAGCTCGACTCGGCGCTCCTGATGGGCACCGGGGCGCTCGTGGCGACCGCGTTCCTCGCGGTGGGCCGTGAGGGCCTGGAGACCGCGCTGTTCGTGTGGACCTCGGTGCACGCGGCGGGTTCCGAGAACGGCACCGCCCAGCCGATGATCGGCGCCCTGCTGGGCCTCGCCACCGCGGTGTTCCTCGGCTGGCTGTTCTACCGCGGCGCCCTGAAGATCAACCTGGCGAAGTTCTTCACGTGGACCGGTGGCATGCTGGTGGTCGTCGCGGCGGGCGTCCTCGCGTACGGGGTGCACGACCTGCAGGAGGCCGACTTCCTGCCGGGCATCAACTCCCTTGCCTTCGACATCAGTTCGACGATCCCGCCGGACAGCTGGTACGGCACTCTCCTCAAGGGTGTCCTCAACTTCCAGCCCGACCCGACCGTCCTCCAGTCGATCGTCTGGGTCCTGTACCTGATCCCCACGCTCGGCCTGTTCTTCGCCCCGGTAGGGTTCCGGAAGTCCGTGGGGGCTGCGAACGTCGAGGGACAGAAGGCGGTTCATGAGCAGGGTGGGTCGGCTGACGGCGGGGCTCGTGACGGCGACCGTATTGACGGTGACCGCGAGCGGCTGCGTGACGGTGCACGGGGAGCGGGAAGTCGTACCGTCGGCGACGAGGGCTGAGGCGGCCCAGGCGCTCACCGACTTCACCGACGCCTACAACCGGGCCAACAAGGCCTACGACCCGGCCCTCGACGCGGGCCGGGTCACCGGCGCGTTCGGCGCGACGACACAGGCCGGCTTCTCGGTCCGCCATGTGACGAGCCCGTCCGGCAACGCGCGGTACACCCCGCTGGCGCTGGGCGACACCGCGTACGCGATACCCAAGCAGGCCGGCTGGCCGCGCTGGTTCGTCGCCGACACCGACTCCAACCGCGACCAGGACGACAAGGGTCCCGGGGACACGCGCTGGCTGCTCCTCTTCACGCGCGGCGGGCCCGACCAGGGGTGGAAGCTGGCCTACCTGTCGGTCCTCGGCGCGGGTGACGTGCCCGCCTTCAAGAAGGACAAGGACGGCTGGGCGGAGCCGGTGCGGGCGGGCGACACCTCGCTCGCGGTCGCGCCGAAGGAGCTCAGCGCGGACTACGCGTCCTATCTCCAGGGCGGGAAGCCTCCCGTCTTCGCGGACGGCGAGCACACCAGTGGCTGGCGGGAGGCGCGGCGCAAGGACGCGGTGCGGTCGGGGCGGGTCAGCCAGTTCATCGACCAGCCGCTGTCCGAGGGGGACTTCGCGCCGCTGTCCTTGCGGACGGCCGACGGGCGGGCCCTGGTCTTCTTCGCCGCCCGGCACTTCGAGCGGCAGACCGTGGCGAAGGGGGTCCGCCTGGACATCACCCCCGACGAGAAGGCCCTCCTGACGGGCCGGGCCACGTCGTCCCTGACCCGGGAGTGGATCTCGAACGAGCTGGCGCTGGTGCCGGCGAAGGGGGAAGTTCTGGTGGCGAACCGGGTGCAGGGCCTGGTGGGCGTGCGAGGCGAATAGCCCTCGCCCAGCTCCCCGCGCCCCGTGCAAACCCCGGTTCATCTGCGGACCGTGCCCGCTTCTCGCGCAGTTCCCCGCGCCCCTAGAAACTCGGTTCGCTTTCGGGTGCGGCCCGGTGGGGGGTGGTCGCGCAGTGCCCCGCGCCCCTGACCCCGCCTTCGTCCGCGGACCGTGCCCGCGTCCCGCGCAGTTCCCCGCGCCCCTTAACCACTCGGTGCCGGGCAGGATGGGCAACCTCAGCCCGACGAGCGCCCTTAAGGCGCGAACGGGGTCCGGGGCGGAGCCCCAGGGGGCCGAGCCTCTCGACCCGCCGCACGGGCGGGTGGGTGGGAAAACGGGCGAACGGGGTCCGGGGCGGAGCCCCAGGGGGGTCAGCGGCCCAGGGGCCAGGCGGCGGCGTGGGGGCCGGCCTCTCCCGCGTAGCGGGCACACGCGTCCGTCAACGCCTCAAGCACCGTCAGCGGATCCGGAAGCCCATGCTCCGGCCCCCGCACCCAGGCCACCTCAAGCTCCCCCGGCAATCGCGCAGGCGGCACGAGCACATAGCTCCCCCGGCAGTGCCACCGCAGCCCAGGATGCTCGTCCATCGTCTCGGGATGGCAGTCGAGCTCGCAGGGCCACCACTCGTCCTCGTCCTCGGGCGTGCCCCGCGTCGCGGTGAAGAACAGCATCCGCCCGTGGTCGCCCTCGCCGGCCGCCTCGGCGACGGGACCGACGTCGATCCCCTCGGACAGCAGCCGGGCCAGCGCCTCGCGCCCCGCGTCGAGCGGTACGTCGAGCACGTCGTGGACCATGCCGGTCGCGGTGATGAAATTGGCCTCGGGCTGGCCGAGCGCCCACCGTTCGATCTGGGCGGGGTCGGTCGTCGACTGCGTCTGCCAGGCGAAGGAGACGGGGTGGCGGGCGGGCGTGGGACATCCGACGCGCTCGCAGGAACACCGGAAACCCACGGGGTACGCGGCGGGCGCGAGCGGCAGACCGGCGGCGGCCACGGCCAGCAGCAGCCCGAGGCGGCCCTGGTCCGCGCCCGGAACGTCCTTGGGCCGCCTGCGCAGCCAGCGGGACAGTTTGCTCTCCTCGCCGCGGGAACGGCCGAACTCGGCGCCCATCTATCCCCTCACCTCACGGTCGACCCCAAGGGACTCTCGTCCACGCTGAACATCGTCCCACCATCCTGCTCCCCGGGTGACCGCACCGGACATCCGGGGGGTGTGACATGGCCCGCCCATGACCTGCGGGCGGCCCGCGCATGGCCGGAGCACGACGAATCGGGGCCGGGGCCGCACACGTGAGCTACGGCACAGCGCGCGTACCGCCGGTACGGCAGGCGCGGCAGAGGCGTACGGCGACGTGCGTGCCGTGGACGTACGGATGAACCGCACGGGCCAGGAGAAAAACACCCGGACGGTGCACTGCGCGGACGCCCGCCACGGCGGACCATGGGCTGCACGCGGCTGCACGACCGTGCGGCCCAAGTCGCCCGTGAGGAGCCCTCATTGCCTCCTGCAGCCCGTGACCTCCGTACCCCGAGAACCGCCAGACCCCGGCGCTATCTGATGTGCCCACCGGCACACTTCAAGGTCACGTACTCCATCAACCCCTGGATGGACCCCGAGAAGCCCGTCGATCTGCCGCTGGCCCTGGCCCAGTGGGAGGACCTGCGCGACCGCTACCGCGCGCTCGGCCACACCGTCGAACTGCTCGACCCCCGCCCCGACCTGCCCGACATGGTCTTCGCCGCCAACGGCGCGACCGTGATCGACGGCCGCGTGCTCGGCGCCCGCTTCGCGCATGCCGAGCGGGCGGCGGAGGCCGAGGTCCACCGCGACTGGTTCCGCGCGCACGGCTTCGCCACCGTCCACGAGCCGGCCCACATCAACGAGGGCGAGGGAGACTTCGCCGTCACGGACTCCTATGTGCTGGCCGGCCGCGGCTTCCGTTCGAGCCCGCTCTCGCACGACGAGGCGCAGGAGTTCTTCGGCCGCCCCGTCATCGGCCTCGACCTGGTGGATCCGCGCTACTACCACCTGGACACGGCCCTGTGCGTCCTCGACGACACGGCCGACGAGATCATGTACTACCCGCCGGCCTTCTCCCCCGGCAGCCGGGCCGTGCTGTCCAGGCTCTTCCCGCACGCCCTGATCGCCGAGGAACCGGACGCCGCGGCCCTCGGGCTCAACGCGGTGAGCGACGGCCGCAACGTCCTGCTCCCCCAGGGCGCCGTCGGCCTGTACGACCCGCTGCGCGCACGGGGCTACGAGCCGATCGGCATGGATCTGGGCGAGCTGCTCAAGGGCGGCGGCAGCGTGAAGTGCTGCACGCAGGAACTGCGTCCCTGACCGGCCCGGCCGGCCGGAAGCTCGAAGCCGGAAGCTAGCTAGGAGGAGGAGTCCGGGTCCTCGGAGTGGGGTGGCCACGCGTCGCCCCACTCCGCGTCCCGGGCCGCCCGGTACAGCGGGCCGTGCCGCTTGCTGACCGTCTCGCGGCCCAGTCGCTCGTCCCGTACGCACAGGTCGAGCAGCACCTGGCCCTTGCGGATCTGGGGCCGCCGGGTGATCCGCGCGGGGACGGGCGCCGGCGGGAAACGGGTGGCGGCGACATAGCTGAACTTCTCGTCCTCGAAGGCGAGGGAGCCGCCCTTGACCTGGCGGTGCAGGGAGGAGCGGCTGACGCGGGCCGAGAAGTGGCACCAGTCGGTGCCGGGCTCGATGGGGCAGGCGGCGCTGTGCGGGCACGGCGCGGCGATGTGCAGCCCCGCCGCGATCAGCCGGTCGCGTGCCTCGATGACGCGGGCGTAGCCGTCGGGGGTGCCCGGCTCCACGATGAGGACGGCTCCGGTGGCGGCGCCGGCCGCCGCGTCCACCAGGGTGCGCCGGTCGTCGGCGGTGAGTTCGTTCAGGACGTACGAGACGGTGACGAGGTCGGCACCGTCCAGGGTGAGGGCCGAGCCGATGCGGGCGCGCTCCCACCGGGCGGTGCGCAGCCCCGGCAGCCCGGAGGCCTCGGCGAGTTCACGGCCGACGGCGAGCGCGGGCTCCGCCCAGTCGAGGACCGTGGTGGCGACGGGTGACGTCGCGTCCTGCCATGCCTCGGCGACCGCCCAGCTCGCGGATCCGGTGCCGCCGCCGATGTCGGTGTGGGTGGCGGGGGTCCACGGCCCGGCCGCGTCCCGGAACGCGTCGAGGGCGGCGCGTACCGCCTCGAAGGTGGCGGGCATGCGGTACGCGGCGTACGCGGCGACGTCGGAGCGGTCGCGCAGCACGGGGGCGTGGGTGGGGACGACGCCGCGGTAGTGGCTGATCAGCCGGTCGACGGCGCCCGCGGTCCCCGAGGGCGGCAGCCCGTCGAGCAGTCCGGCCAGGGCCGAGCGCAGGACGTCCGGGATGGGGAGGGAGTGGTTCACCGGGGGGAGTCTACTTTTGCCCCGGCGCCCCGTTGCGCGCCGCCGGGGCGGCGGCCGCGGCGAGCGGCTCGTGTCCGCGCTGCCAGGGGCGGCACAGGAGCAGGAAGCACAGCAGCGCGGCGACCGCGGAGGCGAGCTGCACGACCGCCATGGGTACGGCGGTGGCGTCGCCCGCGATGCCGACGAGCGGCGAGGCCACGGCGCCGACCAGGAAGGAGGAGGTGCCGAGCAGTGCGGAGGCGGAGCCGGCGGCGTTCGGGGTGCGCATCAGGGCCTGGGCGTTGGTGTTGGGCATCGCCAGACCCATCGCCGACATCAGCACGAACAGGCCGGCCGCGATCGGCGCGAGGCCCACGTCGCCGAACGCTCCGGACGTCATGAGGAGCAGGGCGGTGGCCGCCAGGGTGATCACGGCGAGGCCGAGGCCGAGCGCCTTGTCGAGGCTGACGCGGCCGATGAGGAGCTTGCCGTTGATCTGGCCGACGACGACGAGGCCGACCGAGTTCAGGCCGAACAGCAGCGAGAAGGTCTGCGGGGACGCGCCGTAGATCTCCTGCACCACGAACGGCGAGGCCGATATGTAGGCGAACAGCGCGGCGAAGGCGAAGCCGCCCGCGAGCATGTAGCCGGTGAACACGCGGTCCTTGAGCAGCCCGCCCATGGTGCGCAGCGCCTCGCCCACCCCGCCGGAGTGGCGGCGCTCCGCGGGCAGCGTCTCGTGCAGCCATGTGAAGACGACGGCGGTGAGCACGGCCCCGATGACGGTCAGGACGGCGAAGACGCCCCGCCAGTCGGTCAGCCGCAGCACCTGTCCGCCGATCAGCGGGGCGACCACGGGCGCGACGCCGGATATCAGCATCAGGGTGGAGAAGAACCGGGCCATCTCGACCCCGTCGTAGAGGTCGCGCACCACGGCTCGGGCGATGACGATGCCGGCGGCTCCGGCCAGGCCCTGCAACAGGCGGAAGGCGATGAGCAGTTCGATGTCGGGCGCGAACGCGCACACCGCGGTGGCCAGGACGTACACGATCATGCCGACGAGGAGCGGGCGGCGCCGCCCCCACTTGTCGCTCATGGGCCCGACGACGAGCTGGCCGAGCGCCATGCCGGCCAGGCACGCGGTGAGGGTGAGCTGGACGGTCGCGGCGGGCGCGCGCAGCGCGTCGGTGACCTCGGGCAGCGCCGGCAGGTACATGTCCATGGACAGCGGCGGGAGCGCGGTGAGCCCGCCGAGGACGAGCGTGACGAGGAGGCTCGTGCGGCGGACGGCCGCGGTGGCCGCGGGGGGCCTGCCGGCCGGACCTGTCCCGGCGGGCGCCGCGTCGGCCGTGGTCGGTATGGGGGTCGAGGGGGTCGACAGGGGGCCCTGGCCGTCCTGGCCGCCGCGCTCCGGCATCGAGGTATCTCCTTGAAAGTTGCAACGAATGACCATCGTCGCAGCCCGCTCGCGGTGGCGGGACCACCCGGACCGTGACGGGGGGGAGGGACGGGTCACACCGGTCCGGCCGACGGCGCGCGGCTCCCACATCGCGGACGTGCCGTCTCACGAAACGCGCCCTCCCGTACGCTCCGTGGCCATGGACATCACCTCGCAGAAGTCTGCCGTCGTGACCGGGGCCGGGTCCGGCATCGGCCGCTCCGTGGCGCTCGCGCTGGCCGGCGCGGGCTGGTCGGTGGCGCTGGCGGGGCGCCGCGCCGAGGCGCTCGACGAGACCGCCGCGCTGGCGGGCCCCACGGCCCGCGTCCTGAGCGTAGTGACGGACGTGACCTCACCGGACGACGTGAACGCGCTGTTCTCGGCGGCGCTCTCGGCGCACGGGCGGCTGGATCTGCTCTTCAACAACGCGGGCACGTTCGGGCCCGGCGGGGTGCCCGTCGAGGACCTGTCCTACGAGGCGTGGCGCTCGGTCGTGGACGTGAATCTGACCGGCGCCTTCCTCTGCGCCCAGGCGGCGTTCCGCGCGATGAAGGAGCAGACCCCCCAGGGTGGCCGGATCATCAACAACGGGTCGATCTCGGCGCACGCACCCCGGCCGAACTCGGTGGCGTACACGGCGACCAAGCACGCGATGACCGGACTGACCAAGTCGCTCTCCCTGGACGGCCGCCCGTACCGGATCGCCGTGGGACAGATCGACATCGGCAACGCCGCGACCGAGATGACGCAGCGCATGCAGACCGGCATCCCGCAGGCCAACGGGGAGCTGGCGGTGGAGCCGGTGATGGACGCGCGGGACGTGGCGCGCACGGTGGTGCACATGGCGGAGCTGCCGCTGGAGGCGAACATCCAGTTCGCGACCGTGCTCGCCACGACGATGCCGTACATCGGGCGCGGCTGAGCGCACCTCCGCGTACGGCTGGGACCCTCCGCGTCCGACCACGCCGGGGTGGCCGGAATAGGCGCGCGGGATGGGGAGTTGGGCCGGTCATGACGAACGACACGCAGCCCGGGATCCTCCGCTACACCGCCTTCGCGAGCGACCCCGCCGGGGGCAACCCGGCCGGGGTCGTCCTGGACGCCGCCGGGCTCGACGACGCCGCGATGCTGGCGATCGCCGCCACGCTCGGCTACAGCGAGTCGGCGTTCTTGACGGCGCCGCCGCAGGGGCTCGGGGAGCCGGGCCGCGCGTTCACGCTGCGGTTCTTCAGCCCGAAGGCCGAGGTGCCGTTCTGCGGGCACGCCACCGTGGCGACGGCGATCGCGCTGGGCGAGCGGATCGGGACCGGGGAGCTGACGTTCGCGACACCTGCCGGCACGGTGCCGGTGACCGTCGCCCACGACCCGGCGAGCGGCCGCCTTCGCGCCACCCTGACCAGCGTCGAGCCGCACTCCGAGCCGGTCGGGGCGGAGGATCTCGCCGAGGCGTTGGCCGCCCTCGACTGGCCGGCCGGGGATCTCGACCCCGCGATCGCGCCCCGGATCGCGTTCGCCGGCGCCCGCCATCTGGTCCTGGGCGCGGCCACCCGCGAACGCCTCGCGGACCTGGCGTACGACGTCGACCGGCTGACGGCGCTGATGCACCGGCTCGACCTGACCACCGTCCAGCTCGTGTGGCGCGCCTCGGACTCGGTGTTCCACGTCCGCGATCCGTTCCCGGTCGGCGGCGTCGTGGAGGACCCGGCCACGGGGGCGGCGGCCGCCGCGTTCGGGGCGTACGCGCGTGAACTGGGCCTGGTCGCCGAGGAGTCGGTGCTGACCCTGTACCAGGGCGAGGACCTCGGCCGTCCCGGCGAGCTCACGGTGACGCTGCACGCGGGCGATCCCCGGGTGCGGGTGAGCGGCGTGGGCACGCGCATCACGGCGTGAGCGACGGCGGGCCCGGCCGGGACGGGACGGGTCAGGCCTGACCGGTCTCGAAGCGGCTGATCCTGCCGTCGCCGTCGACGGTGAAGCGCCAGGCGGTGCGCATCTCGCCCCACGTGTCGTTGCGGTAGTTGGCGACCAGGGCGAGCCCGTCGCGGGTCTGGTTCTCGATGTCCATGTGGCCGCCGGAGGAGAAGATCTCGCGCTCGGTCCAGTCGGCGACGTCGCGGTCCGCGCCGTCGTCGGACATGGTGGCTCCGGGGGCCAGGGCCGCGGTGAAGGCATCGCGGTCACCGGAGTTGAGGGCGCCGACGAAGGCCCGTACGGCCGGGTCGGTCAGCTTGTCGATGGCGATGGTCACGATCTCTCCCGGTCGGTGGGGCTGTCGGTGAGCCTGTCGGTGGTGCCGGCTGTGGTGCTGTCGGTGGGTGCCCGGCTGTGGTGCCGTCGGCGGGTGTCGGCCGTGGTGCGTGCTGGGGAGCGTCTGCGGGACGTACACCGCCGCACCGTCGCGGTGCTGCCCCTCCACGTCCGCGCGGGCCGCCTCAGCCAAGTTGCCCGAGCATGCCGGTGACGGAGTTGAGCGCGGTGTGCAGCGAAGGAGCCACGGCCGTATCGGCGAGACAGAAACCGAATCCGGCGCAGATGAGCGCGTGGGACAGCTTGGTGCCGCCTTTGCGCCAGAGGAAGAGGGCGCCCGCTGCGAGCGCGAGCATCACGGGAAAGTGCAGGGAAGGCACGGCGTTTCACCTCGTGTCCCCGAGTCGACGTGTGCGGCACCCGCCGCATGGTCGGAGCGCGGCTTCCGGTCGGTGCCGCAGATCACGCTACGACCGCGGGGGGCGTTCCGCCACACGGAGGATGAACGGGCGGTCACACAGGGCGATGGATGCTGGTGGGGGCGGGTGCGCGCGGCGGCTCGGCGGAGTCCTGTCCGGACGGTGTGCCGGGCGCGGCCGCGCCGGGAAGCCGCGGCGCCGGGCCGACCGGAGGCGTACCGGGGGAAACCCTGCGCCGCCGGGCCGGGGCCGCCCCACAAGCCCTCATATACGGACGAGTATCGCCTCAGCCATGGCGTTGCGAGGGCGGTGATGGATACTTCCCTGGGGGTTCGGGGCGCGAGAGCAGTGCGCCGCCGGATGGGGGCGGCAGCGGAGCGAGGGGGCGCTGGTTTCATGAGCAAGGACATCCGGTTCACGGTGTTGGGTGCCGTACGGGTCATGCGCGGTGAGGCCGACTTCGCGACCGGGGCACCCCAGCAGCAGGCCCTGCTCGCGGCGCTGCTCCTGCGGTCGGGGCGGGCCGCGGCCGCCCACGAGCTGATCGCCGCGATCTGGGGAGAAGCGGCGCCGGACTCCGCGCTGGCGAGCCTGCGCACCTACGCGTGGCGGCTGCGGCGGATCGTCGAGGAGGACCGCTCCACGCCCCGGCGCCTGGTCTCCCTGCGGGACGGCTACCAACTGCTCGTCGACCCGGACGCGGTGGACGCGGTGCGCGCCGAGGAGCTGGCGGCCGGCGCCGTACGGGCCAGGGACGCGGGCGACGAGGCGGAGTGCGGCCGCCTGCTGACCGAGGCCCTCGCCCTGTGGCAGGGCGAGCCGCTGGCCGGCGTGCCCGGACCCTTCGCCGAGCAGCAGCGGTCCCGGCTCGTCGCGCTGCGGCTCACCCTCATCGAGGAGCGCTTCGACCACCACCTGCGCGAGAGACGCCACGAGCTGCTCATACCGGAGCTCATCGCCTTCACCCACGAGTACCCGATGCAGGAGCGGCCCTACGGCTTCCTGATGCGGGCGCTGTACGCGACGGGGCGGCAGGCCGAGGCGCTGGCGGCGTTCGGTCGGGCGCGGCACGTGCTGGCCGAGGAACTGGGCATCGACCCGGGGCCCGAACTGTGCGCGCTGCACGAGCGGATCCTCGCGAGCGATCCGCTGCTGCTCGCGGCACCCCGGGAGCGGGGCGTCGTCGCGGTCGAGCCGCCGGCCGCCGAGCCCCCGCAGCGGCCGCCGACCGGGCGGCCGGCCCAACTGCCGCCCGCCACCGCGGACTTCACCGGCCGCGCCGCCGCCCTCGATGCGCTGTGCGACGCGCTCGGAAGCCCGGAGCGGGTCTCGCTCCCGGTGGTCTCCATCACCGGCATGGGCGGCATCGGCAAGAGCACCCTGGCCGTGATGGGTGCGCATCTGGTCAAGCGGCACTTCCCCGACGGACAGCTCTACGTCGATCTGCGCGGCAACAGCCTGGAGCCGGCCGACCCGGGCACCGTGCTCGGCAGCTTCCTCACCGCGCTCGGCGTCCCCGGTCCCGGGGTGCCGACGTCGCCGGAGGACCGCGCCCGGCTGCTGCGCACCACGCTGGACGGCCGCCGGGTCCTGTTGACGCTGGACAACGCCCGCGACCCCGCGCAGATCAGACCGCTGCTGCCGGGGTCCGCCGAGTGCGGGGTGATCGTCACCAGCAGAGCGAGACTCACCGGCCTGCCGGCCACCTTCCAGACCGACCTCGACGTGTTCGACACGGAAGAAGCGCTGGGGCTCCTGCGGGAGGTCGCCGGCGCCCAGCGGGTGGCGGAGGAGCCCGGTGCCGCGGTCGAGCTGGTGGCGCTCTGCGGTCATCTCCCGCTGGCCGTACGGATCATGGCGGCCCGGCTCGCCGCCCGGCCGCGCTGGACCATCGCGTCGATGACCGGCCGGCTCGCCGACGAGCGCCGGCGGATCAGCGAACTGCGGGCCGGTGACCTCGCCGTGGCGGCCGCCTTCGAGCTCGGATACCACCAGCTGACCGGCGATCAGGCGAGCTCGTTCCGGCTGCTCGCGCCGGTCACCCGGGCCGGCATCGGCCTGGAGAGCGCCGCGGCGGCCCTCGGTCTCGACCCGATGGATGCGGAGGAGCTGCTGGAGTCGCTGGTCGACGCGGCCATGCTGGAGGCGCCGCTGCCCAGCCGCTACCGCTACCACGACCTGGTCCGCTCGTTCGCGCTGCAGCTCGGCGGCGAGCACCCGGCGGCGTCCGGGGACGGGCCGGACGGCACGGAGGACGGCACGCGGGAGGGCACGGAGGAGGGCGCGGTCCTGCGCCGGCTGCTCGACCACCTGCTCGCCGGTGCCTGCGCCGCCTTCCAGATCATGGTGCCCGGCGATCCGGTGGGTGCCGTGCTCGGTCACGGCGTCCGGCCCCGTCCGGCCTTCCCCTCCCTGGCCGAGGCGCGCGCCTGGGTGGTGTCGGAGTTCGACTGTGCCACCACCGCGATCGCCCTCGCCGCCCGGAGCACCCCGGGCAGGGACCCGCGCGTCCTGCGCACCGCCGCCGATCTGCTGGTCTGCCTCACCCCGTTCGCGCGGGACGTGTCGTACACCCAACTCGCGGCCGCCGCACGGATGGTGGCGGAGACGGCGGCCCTGCAGGGCGACGACCAGGCCGAGGGGCGGGCCCGGTTCGTGTGCGGCAACGCCGCCCTGCACTTCACCCAGCTCGCCGAGGCCGAGCTGCACGCGCGGCTCGCGACCGACGCCTGCCGACGGGTCGGCGACAAGGTCATCCTGCGGCAGCTGCTCAACGACCGGGGCCTGATCGCCCAGTACCAGCAGCGCTACGGCGACGCGGTCGAATGCTACGACCGGGCGATCGAGCTCGCCCGGGAGCTGGGGCACCGCTCCGGCGAGCTGGTGACCACCCTGAACGCGGCCCACGCGCGGCTGCGCAGTGGTCTGCCGGAGGAAGCCGCCGCCTCCTGCGAGCGGGTGCTGGCCCAACTGCACACGCTGGAGGACCCGCACGGCATCTCCTACGCCTGGTACGTGCACGGCATGGCGATGCACGAGGCCGGCCGGTACCCGGAGGCCGTCACCAGCTTCACCCGGTGCCTGGACATGTGCGGCTCGGCCCGGATCCGCGGGCGCGAGGCGCAGGCGAGGTTCCGGCTGGCCGAGACGCTGCGGGTGCGGGGGTCGCTCGATGTCGCCCTGGCCGAGGCCGAGCGGGCCCTCGCGCTCTGCGAGGAGCTCGGCCTGGAACGCGAGCGCGGGCACTCGCTCCTGGTGATCGGTCAGGTGCTGGCCGACCTCGGGGACCGCGAGGCGGGGCTCGCCCGGCTCAAGGACGCGCAGAGCGTGTTCGCCCGGCTCGGCCTGCCCGAGGCACACGAGGCGACCCGTATCGCCGGGCTGCTCTCCGCCCCGGCCGACGCCTGACCGACGCACGAGCGGCCCGGCGGAAAGTCCGCCGGGCCGCTCCCCTTCGTCGACCGCGCGGTGTTCAGCCGCCCGTGCTGTTCCACTCCTGCGGGTCGGAGGTCCGTCCGCCGCCGCTCACGCCGTCGGCCTGAACGGTGACGGGCCGGTGGTGGTCGACCGCCACGGCCGAGTAGGACGCGGTGCCCAGCAGGACGCCCGCACAGATCGAGGTGACCACAACGGCGGCCCTGCGCTTGATCGAGGTCTTGGGGGAACGCTGCATCATGGGTTGCCGTCCGCTCTGCCGTGGCGTGTTCGTGAGGTGAGTGAGGTCCCGGGCCGGTCCGCCCCGTTCGCTCGTCACCGAGTCTGGCCGCCGCCGATATACAGCCGATATTCGTCGGGTCACGCGCCGTCGCCGGGCCCGTCACGCGACGACGAGCCGGCGTAGATCCCCCTCGGTGACCATCGGTGCCGTGCGGCGGCCGGCCACGGCCCCGCACGTCATCGACCAGCGTGTGACCGGGGAGGATCGGCATGGACGGCGTACCGGCGGTGTCCAGTTTCGGGGAGCTGCTCAAGTTCCAGCGGGAACGGGCGGGCCTCACCCAGCAGTGCCTGGCCGACCACGCGTCGCTCAGCGTGCGGGCCGTACGGGACATGGAGGCGGGCCGCGTGCAGCGCCCGCGCCAGGAGACGGTGCGCCTGGTGGCGGACGCCCTCGGTCTGCGGGGCCGCACGCGCTCCGTCTTCGAGGCCGCGGCACGCCGGCGGGCCCACGTCGAGGAGACGGTCGCGCCGCCCGCGCCGCGGGGCGCGATCATCGGGCGGGAGGCAGAGGCCGAGACCCTCACCCAGGCCCTGACCGCGCACGGCGACCGCCTGCTGTCCCTGGTCGGTCTCGGCGGCGTGGGCAAGTCCCGGCTCGCGCTGGACGTGGCCTGGCGCGTGCACCAGTCGGCCGGATGGCCGGTCCGCTGGGTGGCCTGCGGGCGGGAGGCCACGGCGGCCGGTGCCGGCCCCGCGAGCCGGACGGGCACGCCCGGCGGGCCGGGCCGGTTCGACTCCCTCGCCGGCCTGATCGGCGACCGGCCCACGCTGCTGGTCCTCGACGGAGCCGACGCCACCGTCGGATCCGCCGTCCTGGACGACCTGTTCCGCCACTGCCCCGAGGTGCGGGTCCTGATCACCTCCAGGACGCCGCTGGGGCTGGACGGCGAACAGGTGGTCCCGCTGGCGCCGCTGTCGGTGCCCGGACCGGGCACCGACCCCGCCGACGCCATGGAGAGCGCGGCCGCGCGTCTGCTCCTGGCCCATATGCGGCGGCTGCGCCCCGGTCTGGCGCTCGACCCGGCCGACCGGCCCGAGATCGCCGAACTCTGCCGGTACCTGGACGGGCTGCCCCGGGCCCTGGAGTACGCCGCGGGCTGGACGCTGCTGGAGTCGCCCGCCTCGCTGCTGGCCAGGCTGGCCGCCACCCCCTTCAGCCTGCCCGCGCCGCCGGTGACCCTGTGCGAACGCGGCGACCTGCGCCACGCCCTGGACGAGGCGCACCGCCTGCTGACCGAGCGGCAGCGGGAGTTGCTGGTGCTCCTTGCCGTGTCGGCGCGCGACTGGTCGGTGGACGAGGCCGTCGCGTCGAGCGGGCACTCGGCGCCGGAGTTCCTCCAGACGGTGCACGAGCTGCTGCTGCGCGGCCTGGTCCGGCTGGTTCCGTCCCGGGACGGTGCCCGCTTCGCCGTCCTCAACCTCTCGCGCGCCGTGTGCCGGGAACCGGCCGGGGCCCTCGCCCCTGCCCCGGCCGCCGGCGGGCACACCGCGCGGGCGCTCGTGGAAGCGCTCGCTTCCTGACCCTCCCCCGCCGGCCCCTCCCTTGCCCGCGCCCCTTACCGACCACACCACCTGACGAGGATTGCCGTGACGTTCACCGCCGCCGCGCCCGAAGCCCTGGACATCGTCGTATCGACCATGGCGTCGGACGCGCACACCTGGAACCTGGTGTACCTCCAACTCCTGCTGGAGGAACACGGACACCGGGTCACCAACCTGGGGGCCTGCGTCCCCGACGACCTGCTCGTCGACCACTGCAGACGTGCGAGACCGGACCTGATCGTGCTCAGCAGCGTGAACGGACACGGCCGGCTGGACGGTCTGCGGGTGATCGCGCGGCTGCGCGCGGAGCCCGAACTCCTCGCCACGCCCACGGTGATCGGCGGGAAGCTCGGCATCACCGACGAGGCCGACGCGCAGGCGGGCCACGCCTTGCGGAAGGCCGGCTTCGACGAGGTCTTCACCGGGACCGGGGCGATCGGCCGGTTCACGTCGTACCTGTCACGCCGCTCGACCGCGGTGGCGGCATGACGGCGCCCCCGGTCTCGTTCGGCGGCTTCGTGGCCCGTGCGCGGGCCGCGGGCACCCTGGTCGTGCAGCCGCGCATGGGGATGAGCCGCCCCGGCCCGATGCGTGCGGGCCTGCACGCCACGCGCCTCGCCGCGGCCACCACGGTCGGCACCATCACCGTGGACAGCTACACCAGGACCGGTGAACTGGCCGCGGCCCGGCGGGCGGTGGCGCAGGGCGCCCCGCTCAACGGCTACCCCATCGCCACCCACGCGCCCCGGGTCACCCGGGGCGTCCTCGAAGGGATCTGCGGGCCGGACTTCCCGGTCCAGGTCCGGCACGGCTCGGCCCGTCCAGGACCGGTCTTCGCCGCGCTCCAGGCCTGCGGGCTGCACGCGACCGAGGGCGGCCCCGTCTCGTACTGCCTGCCCTACAGCCGCGTCCCGCTGGCCACCGCGGTGGCCGACTGGGAGCGGTGCTGCGGCCTGCTGGCCGAGGCGCACCAGGGTGATGTCCTGCCGCACCTGGAGACCTTCGGCGGCTGCATGATGGGCCAGCTCTGCCCGCCCGCGCTGCTGGTCGCCCTCAGCGTCCTCGAAGCGCTCTTCTTCCGCCGGCACGGCCTGCGCAGCATCTCGCTCAGCTACGCCCAGCAGGCCAACGCCCACCAGGACGAGGAGGCCCTCACCGTCCTCGCGGCGCTCGCGGCCGAGCTGTTGCCGGACGTGGACTGGCACGTGGTGCTCTACGCCTACATGGGCCTGTACCCGCTCTCGCCGGGCGGCGCCCAACTGCTCCTGGACGAGGCGGCCCGGCTCGCGGTGCGCACCGGCGCGGCCCGGCTCGTGGTGAAGACGACGGCCGAGGCGCACCGGATCCCGACCGTCGAGGAGAACGTCCGCGCCCTGGAGACCGCCGCCGCCACCGCCGCCGCGACGCCCCCGTCCGCCGGGCCGGTCCCCGACACGGGGATCCACGCCGAGGCGCGGGCGCTGGTCGAGGCCGTCCTCGATCTCGACGACGACATCGGCCGGGCGCTGGTGCTCGCCTTCGCCAAGGGATACCTGGACGTTCCGTACTGCCTCCATCCCGACAACGCGGGCCGGGTGCGCAGCCTCCTCGACTCCGAGGGCCGCCTCCAGTGGGCCGAGACCGGGGCGCTGCCGCTGCCGGGCCGACGGGTGCGGGGCGGGCGGGCGATCGTCGGCTCCGCCGATCTGCTCGGCGCCCTCTCCCACGTGCGGCGCACCTTCGACCAACGGGCCTTCAGCGGCGTATGACCACCGCCCCGCCCGCACCACCTGCCCGACCCGCACCGCCCGCACCGCCCGCACCGCCCGCACCGCCCGCACCACTCGGCCCGGCCCACGCCCGCACCACTCGGCCCGGCCCACGCCCGTACAGGCGCCCCCCTTCAGCGAACCCGACGACCGGAGACCCACCATGCCCGACGACGTCCGCTCACCCCTGCCCGCTCCCCGGGCGCACCTCACCTCTCCCGCGACCCGCAGCACCCTGCGGATCCAGAACCATCTGCTGGGTGCCGCCCGCGAGTTCCTCACGGCGGCCGGATTCACCGAGCTGCTCCCGCCGGTGATCGGCCCGGTCACCGATCCCGGCTCCCGCGGCGCCAAGCAGGTCGACGTCGACTTCTACGGCCACCGCTACAAGCTCATGACCAGCGCCATCCTCTACAAGCAGGCCTCCCTGCTCGCCTTCGACAAGATCTTCTGCATCGCCCCCAACGTCCGCCTGGAGCCGCTGGAGACCACCGACACCCACCGGCACCTCGCCGAGTTCCACCAGCTGGACGTGGAGGTCGCGGGCGCGGGGCGGGACCAGGTGCTCGACCTCCTGGAGGAGCTCGTGGTCCATGTGGTGGGCCGCACCAGTGCCGCGCTGCCCGACGACTTCGCCCTGCTGGGCCGCGACGTCGACGCGTTCGCCGACCTGCTGCGCGGCGGCTTCGGCCGGACCACGCACGCCGAGGCGGTCGCCGGCCTGCGGGCGTCGGGACACGACCAGAACCCGGACGCGGAGATCGACTGGGCGGGCGAGGCGCTGCTTTCGGACAAGGCGAGCCGCCCGTTCTTCGTGACCGACTATCCCAAGGGCTCGCGCGGCTTCTACGACCGCGAGTCCCGCACCGAACCCGGCGTGCTGCGCAACTTCGACCTGATCGCGCCCGAGGGCTACGGCGAACTGTGCAGCGGCAGCGAGCGGACCAACGACTACGCCGCCATCGTCACCCGGATCCGCGAGACCGGCGAGAACCCGGACAAGTACCGCTGGTACCTGGACCTGGTGCGCGAGGGCGTGCCCGCGAGCTCGGGCTTCGGCATCGGCGTCGAGCGGCTGACGCGGTACGTCGCGGGCCGCGACGCGGCCTGGCAGGCCAGCGCCTTCCCCAAGCTCCCCGGGGTGGTCTCGCCGTGACCGCGACCGTGGACACCCTCGCGACGGTGACCGCCCCCGGTTTCCCCGAGGAGGAGGTGCGCCGCCGCGCCCGGACCGGCGCTGCGGCCGCCTTCCCGCCGGCCGAGTCCTACGGGCGGGTGCTGTTCGGCGCCACCGCACCGGCCGTCGGCGACGAACTGGACGCGATGCGTCTGGTTCCGCCCGTCTTCATGGAGGGCCGGCTCGCGAAGCTGATCGAGCTGGGGCGCGAGCCGCTGTACGGCGACGTCGACCTCACCACCACGATCGGCGGGTTCACCGCCCCGCTGCCGGTGTACGTGTCGGCGCTCGGCTCCACCCGCGCCGCGGGCGGCGACCCGGGCCTTGCCCTCAGCCGCCAGGCCGGCGCCGCGGGCGTCCCGATGGTCATCGGGGAGAACGTGGTCCCGGTCGACGGGTACGGCCGCCTGGACGAGGACGCCTCGCGCTCCCTGCTGGGCCGGCTGAGCGCGTACGCGGGTGAACTGCCCGACGGCAGCGGCGGCGTGGCGGTGCAGCAGAGCACCGAGGACGCCGACGCGGAGGTGTGGAACCTCGTCTACAGCGACCCCGCGGCCCGTCCGCTGCTCGACTCCGGCCGGCTCGCCTTCGAGCTGAAGACCGGGCAGGGGGCCAAGCCGGGGCTCGGGGGCATGACCGTCCTGGACGCGGCGCGGGCCGGCCGCCTGGAGGGCCGGTTCGGGCTCGACGCGGAGATCCTGGGCGGGGGCCATGTCCTGCGCTCCAGCAGTCCCGGCACCTTCACCGCGGAGATCCTGCGCCAGCAGATCCGGCTGATGCGCAACAACTTCCCGCGCGCACGGGTCTGGGTCAAGCTGCACCCCGGGCGGGACGTGGCCGAGGCCGCCAGGGTCGCCGTCGACGCCGGCGCCGACGCGGTCACCGTGGACGGCGCCGAGGGCGGCACCGGCTGGGCGCCGCTCGCCTTCACCGCGCAGGTCGGCCTGCCGCTCTCCGCCGCGCTGCACCGCCTCGCGGCCGACCCGCCGCCGTGCCTGCTGGTGTCGGGCCGGATGTGGGAGGGCTGCCGGGCCGCCAAGAGCCTCGCCCTGGGCGCCCGCGCGGTGGGCCTGGGGCGGGCCGCGCTGCTCGCGGTGGCCGAGGATCCGGACCGGGGACTGATCCGGTTCCTGGACTGCCTGGCCGCCGAACTGCGGCTCCTCATCAGCGCGTTGGGGAAGTACTCCGCCGACGCGCTGGATCCGGACGACGTCTGGACGCCCGGCCGTCAGGACCTCTTCGCCGGCTCGTGCCTGGCCTGATCCGGACGAAGGACCCTGGCGCCGCGAGGCCCGTCCCCGGCCGGCCGATACTGCCGTTCATCTTCCCCCGCATCTTCCGGCCGGGACGTCGAACCCGCCCTAGCGTCACGGGTATTGCGGCCCACTCCGGCATCGCGGCCCCTCCCCCCCTTCCCAGTTCTCCGACTCCTTCATCCAGCGGGGTTGAACCATGTCTTCAGACACCATCACAGACGCCTTCGAGTCGGCGGTGCGCCGCCACCCCTCGAGCCCCGCGGTGCTCGGGGCCGGCAGGACCTTGACCTACGTCCAACTCCACCGCCTCAGCCTGGCGTTGGCCTGGCGGATCGCGCCGGGTCAGGTCGTCGCGGTGTCCTCGGCCGACCGCGCCGACCATGTGGTGGCGCTGCTCGCCGTGCTCCGCGCCGGCGGGATCTACCTTCCGCTGGACGCGGCGGCCCCCTCGGAGCGCAACGCCTTCATCGCCCGGGACGCCGGAGCGACCGCGTTCCTCACCGACGGCGAACTCCTCGTCACCGGCGCCCCCGAGCGGCCCGGCGGCGCCGGCTACATCATCTACACCTCCGGAACCACCGGTGTCCCCAAGGGCGTTCACGTATCCGTGCGGGAGCTCGCCGGGCATGTCGCGGCGGCGGTCCGGTGTTTCGGGACGACCCGCGCGGACACCGTGCTGGCGCTCGCCCGGCCCACCGTCGACGTGGCCATCGAGCAGGTGCTCACCGCGCTGACCACCGGCGCCCGCCTGGTCGTTCCCGACCGGGCGCTGCTCGCCCCGGGCGAACTGCTCGGCCTGCTCGACCGGGAGGGCGTGAGCGTCGCCAACCTGTCGGCCGGCTACTTCCAGGAGATCGCCACGGCCGTACGGGCCGGCGCCCGGGTCCCCGCGGCCCTGCGACTGATGATCTCCGGGAGCGACCGGCTCTACCCGGAGGCGGCGGCCGCCTGGCGCGAGGCGACCGGGGTCGCGCTCATCAACGCCTACGGCCCCACCGAGACGGTGATCACCTCGGTCGTCCGGGACCTCGGCGCGGACGACGAACTGGTGCCCATCGGCGCCGCCCTGGGGCAGCGCGCCCTCTACGTCCTCGACGACGGGCTGCGCCCGGTCGCCCCCGGCGCCGCCGGTGAGCTGTACGTCGGCGGCCCGCTGCTCGCATCGGGCTACTGGGGGCGGCCCGCACCCACGGCCGAGCGCTTCGTGGCCGACCCGTTCGCCGCCACGCCCGGGGCCCGCATGTACCGCACCGGCGACCTGGTCCGCCAGGACGAGCGGGACGGCGCGCTGATCTTCCTCGGGCGCGCCGACCACCAGGTGAAGGTGCGCGGCTTCCGGGTCGAGCCGGGCGAGGTCGAGCAGGTACTGGCCGCGCACCCGGCCGTGGCCGCCTGTGTCGTCACCGCGCCCGGGGGGCGGCTGACCGCGCACGTCACCGTGGCCGACGAAGCCGCGCCCGAGCGCGAGGAGCTGCGCGGCTTCCTCGCCGCGCGGCTGCCGGAGCACATGGTCCCGGCGGCCCTGGTGGTCCTCGACGCCTTCCCGCTGACCGCCAACGGCAAGGTCGACCGGGCGGCGCTGCCCCTGCCCGGCCCGGAGGGCGGCGCCGCGCAGGGCGCCCACGTGGCGCCGCGCACCGAGGCCGAACAACTGCTGGCCGCCGTCTGGTCCGACGTCCTCGACGTCCCCCGCGTGGGCGCGCACGACAACTTCTTCCAGCTGGGCGGGGATTCCCTGACCGCGGTGCGGGTGGTGGGCCGGATCGCCGACGCGTTCGGCGTGATCTCCCCCTATGCGGTCTTCGACGCGCCCACGCTCGCCGAGTTCGCCGCGGCGGTGACCGCCCCGGCGGACGAGGGGCGCCCCCCGCTGAGCCGCTCCGGGCGCACCGAGGCCCCGCTGTCGCCCTTCCAGCGCGGCCTGTGGTTCCTCGACCAGTGGTATCCGGGCTCGGCGACCTACCACGTGCCATGGGTGTTCCGCTTCGACGGCGCGGTGGACACCGAGTTGCTGCACGCCGCCCTCGACACGGTCGTGGCCCGCCACGAGAGCCTGCGCACGGTGTTCGTCCTCGGCGAGGAGGGCCCCCGCCAGGTGGTGCGGGCGACGGCCGACGTGCCGTTCACCGTCACGGACGCGCCGGAAGGACGGCTGGACGAACTGATCACCGCCACCGCCCGGCTCCCCCTCGACCTGGAGAACGGCCCGCTGCTGCGCGCCCATGTGCTGCGCCGCGACGGCGAACGCACCGTCCTGGTCCTGGTGATGCACCACATCGTCTGGGACGAGGGCTCGCTGCCCGTCCTGGAGCGCGAACTGAAGGAGGCCTACGAGGCGCTGCGCGCCGGCCGGCCGCACCGGCTGCCCGAGCCGGCGCTCCAGTACACGGACTACAGCGCCTGGCGCCACCACCCGGCGTCGGCCGACGCCGTGACGTCTCAACTCACCTATTGGGAGAACCAGTTGCGGGACGTACCGCAGAGCGAGGCACTGCCCACGGACCATCCACGCCCCGAACTCCAGGCGTTCCGCGGCGCCCACCACTCCTTCACGATGCCGGAGCCGGTGGCACGGGCCGTACGGGACCTCGCCCGCAGCGAGGACGCCACCCCCTACATGGTGCTGCTCGCCGCTCTCGCGATGACGCTGCACCGCCGCTCGGGCGAGCGGGACCTGACCATCGGGGCCGCGGTGAACGTGCGCGGGCGCGCCGAACTCACGGATCTGATCGGCTACTTCGTCAACCTGCTGCCGTTGCGTCTGCGGATCGGGCCGGACACCGGGTTCACCGATCTGGTGCGCCAGGCGCGCGAGGTCTCGATCGGCGCCTACCGCAACCAGGAGGCCCCCTTCGACGCGATCGTCGACCGGGTGGTCACCGACCCGCCGCAGGACCGCAACCCGCTCTGCCAGGTCGTCCTGGAGATGCACGCCCTGGACTCGCGGCCGCTCACCGTCGACGGCATGGAGGTCACCCGCGAGCTGCACATGCACGGCGTGTCCCGCTTCGACCTGTCCATCTCGGTCGACGACCGCGGCACGGGCTACACGGGACGCTTTGAATACGACAGCGACCTGTTCGAGCCGGCCACCATCGAGGCGCTCTGTGACGCCTGGCTCGGCACGCTCGCCGCCGCCGTCGCTGCCCCGGCGCACCGCCTGTTCGAGGCGGCCGCCGCCCGCACCCCCGACGCCACCGCGCTGATCGCCGACGGCACGGAGCTGAGCTACGGCGAGCTGGAGCGGCGCGCCAACCGTCTCGCCCACCACCTGGCCGGGCGCGGGGCGGGCCGCGGCACGGTCGTGGCGATCCTGGTGGAGCGGGGCTTCGACCTGGTGGTCGCGCTGCTCGCGGCCCTGAAGACCGGCGCCGGATACACCCTGCTCGACCCGGAGTTCCCGCCCGCCCGGCTCGCCGCGGCGGCCGCCGACAGCGGGGCGCGCCTCCTGATCACCCACCGGGAGGAGCCGGTGCCCTTCGACTGGCCCGGCGAGCGCGTCGACCTGGATGCCGCCGCGGGGCTGCTCGCCGCGGCCCCCGAGCACGCCCCGGACGTGCCGGTCACCGGTGACGACCTGGCCTGCGTGATGTTCACGTCCGGGTCGACGGGCCGCCCCAAGGGCGTCGCCGTCCCGCACCGCGCGCTCACCGCCACCTACCTCGGCCAGGACTACGCCCGCTTCGGCCCGCGCGAGGTGTGGCTCCAGTGCTCCCCGGTCTCCTGGGACGCCTTCGCGCTCGAACTGTACGGGGCGCTGCTCTTCGGCGGCGTCTGTGTGCTCCAGCCGGGCCAGCGGCCCGACCCGGAGGCCGTCGCCGACCTGACCCGCCGCCACAACGTCACCCAACTCCAGCTCTCGGCAAGCCTGTTCAACTTCCTCCTGGAGGAGTTCCCGGACGTCTACGCCGGGGTGCACACCGCGTTCACGGCCGGCGAGCGGGCCTCGGTGACCCACGTCGCCAAGGCGCTCGACATGTTCCCCGGCCTGCGCGTCGCCAACGGCTACGGGCCGGTGGAGAGCCTGGGTCTGACCACCTGCCACACGGTCGGGCCCGAGGACGTCGCCGCGTCCTCCATCCCGATCGGCCGCCCGCTCAACGGGAAGGGCGTCCTGGTCCTCGACGAGGCCCTGCGGCCGGTGCCGGCGGGGGTGACCGGCGAGCTGTACGCCACCGGCGCCGGCCTGGCCCTGGGCTACTGGGGCCGGCCCGGTCTCACCGCCGCCCGGTTCGTCGCCGACCCGTACGGCCACGGGCGCCGCATCTACCGCACCGGCGACCTGGGGCATCAGACCGAGGACGGACTCCTGGAGATCACCGGCCGGGCGGACGACCAGATCAAGATCCGGGGCTTCAGGGTCGAGCCCGGAGAGATCGAGGACCTGCTCACCCGGCGCCCCGACGTGCGGGAGGCGGCGGTCACCGTCCACCGGACCGCATCGGGCACCAGTCGCCTCGCGGCCTACGTCACCACCGGCGGCGTGGCCGCCGACACCGAGGCCATCCTCAGCTGCCTGGCCGAGCAACTGCCCGCCCACATGGTCCCCTCGACCCTCGACGTCCTGGACGCCCTGCCGCTGAACACCAACGGCAAGGTCGACCGCACCGCACTGCCCGCCCCCGCCCAGGCGGCCCCGGCCCCCGCGCCCGCCGGGTCCGACGTGCCCGGGTCGGACGTGCCGGGGACCGGCCGTCCGGCCGCCGTCGAGCGCCTCGTCATCGCGGCGATCCGCGACGTCGTCGGGGTCGACGGGGTGGGCCGCCACGACAACTTCTTCCGGATCGGGGGCAATTCGCTGTCCGCGGTACGCGTCGCGATGCGGCTCACCCGCGAGACCGGCACCCGGGTGCCGCCGCAGCTGGTGTTCCGGGCCAAGACCCCGAGCGCGATCGCCGAGCAGCTGCTTCAGCGCTGATCGTCCCGTCCAAGAAAGGTATGAGAACAGTGAGTTCAGCCACCGAAGCGGCCACGGCCCGCTCGGCCCCGGTCTCCGGGCTCCAGCGCGGCCTGTGGTTCCTCGACCAGTGGAACCCCGGCACCGCGACCTACAACATCCCCTGGATCTTCACCTTCACCGGCTCCGTCGACCCGGCCTTCCTCGAGCACGCCCTCAACACGGTCGTCACCCGGCACGAGGCCCTGCGCACCACGTTCGCCCTGCTCCCCGAGGGACCCGGCCAGCTGGTCCACGACGGCCTGCACATCCCGCTGGACGTCACCGACCTGCGGGAGCTTCCCGAGGACGAGCAGCGGCGCCGGGCCGGGGAACTGATCGCGGCCGAGGCCGCCACCCCCTTCGACCTGTCCGCGGGACCCCTGCTGCGGGCCTCGCTCCTGCACCGCGGCGAGAACGGCACCGCCCTGGTCCTCGTCGTCCATCACATCGTCTGGGACGGCTGGTCGGCCGACGTCTTCGAGACGGAGCTCGCGGAGGTGTACACCGCCCTCACCGAACAACGCCCGCCCGTCCTGCCGGAGTTGACCACGCAGTACGCCGACTACGCGGCCGAGGAGGCCGCCGGCTCCTTCGAGGAGCACCTGGCGTACTGGAAGGACCGGCTGGCCGGCGCCCCCGGTCTGCTGGAACTGCCCACCGACCGGCCCCGGCCGGACGTACCGACCCACCGCGGCCGGACCACCGGCTTCGGCCTTCCGGCCGGCACCGCGGACCGGGTGCGGGCGCTCGCCGAGACGGAGGGGGTCACCCCCTTCATGGTGCAGCTCGCCGCGTTCGCCGCGCTCCTGAACCAGTACACGGGCGCCGAGGACATGATCGTCGGGACCCCGGTGACCACCCGCAACCGGCCCGAACTGGAGAACCTGGTCGGCTACTTCGTCAATCTGCTGCCGCTGCGGATCCGGCTGGACGCGGGCATCACCTTCCGTGAGCTGCTCCACCACGTCGAGGACGTGGCGCTCGACGCGTACGGCTACCTCGACGCACCCTTCGACACGATCGTCGACCACCTCGGTCTTGACCGTTCCGTCCAGCACGCGCCGCTCGTGCAGGTGGTGTTCGGCTCGCACACCGAGGACCGCGCCCCGCTGCGGTTCGGGCCGGCCTCCGCCGCGCGGCGCACCCAGTCCAACGGCACCACCAAGTTCGACCTGACCTGGTCCCTCTACGACGACGGCGAGCTGCGCGGCGAGGCCGAGTTCCGCTCGGACCTGTTCGACACGGACTCGGTGCGCCGGATGGCCGACGACTGGCGGACCCTGCTCGCGGCGGCGCTGGAGGCCCCCGGGCGGACGGTGCGCGAGCTGACCGGCACCGAGGCGTCGCCCGCCGGCCCGGTCCACGCCCCCGAGGGGCGCACCCTGCACCGGCTCTTCGAGGAGGCCGCCGACGCGTACGGCGACCGCACCGCCCTCACCTGCGGCGCCACCTCGCTGACCTACCGCGAGCTCGACGAGCGGGCCAACCGGCTTGCCCACGCCCTGATCGCCCGCGGCGTACGGCCCGGCGACCGGGTCGGGCTGCTGCTCGACCGCACCGAGGCCATCCCGGTCTCCGTGCTCGGCGTGCTGAAGGCGGGCGCCGCCTACGTGCCGGTGGACCTGACGGCGCCCGCCGACCGCGCGGCGACGGTCTTCGGCGACACCGGGGCCACCGTCGTGATCAGCGACCGGCCCGACCGGGTCCCGCCGGGGCCCTGGCACCTCCTCGAACCGGCCGCGGTGGCGCCGCTGCTGGCCGCCCTTCCGGCCACCCGCCCGGCCGTCGCGGTCCGCCCCGGCGACACCGCGTACATCATCTTCACCTCCGGCTCCACGGGCCGGCCCAAGGGCGTGGCCGTCGCGCACGAGCACGTCAGCAGGCTGATGGCATCGGGTGCCGGGCACTTCGACTTCACGCCGCGCGAGGGCCAGGAGGTGTGGACGCTCTTCCACAGCTACGCCTTCGACTGGACCGTCTGGGAGCTGTGGGGCGCCCTGCACCACGGCGGCCGGCTGGTCGTCGTCCCCTACGTCACCAGCCGCTCGCCGGAGGAGTTCGTGGAGCTCCTCGCCGAGGAGGGCGTCTCCTTCCTCTGCCTGACGCCCTCCGCGCTGCGCCAGCTCGAACTCACCCTGCGCGGACGGCCGCGGGAGCTGCCCGCACTGCGGCAGATCATGCTCGGCGGGGAGGCCCTCGACCCGGCGGTGGTGGACCGCTGGTACGCCCTGAGCCCGCGGCCCCCGGCCCGGCTCTGCAACCTGTACGGGATCACGGAGACCACCGTCCACGTCACCACCCACGACATCGAGCGGGCCGAGGGCTTCGGGCGCAGCCTGATCGGCACGCCGATGCCGCACCTGAGCGCGGTCGTCCTCGACGACTGGCTGCGGCCCTGCCCGGTGGGGGTGCCCGGTGAGCTGTACATCGGCGGCGGCAGCCTCGCCCACGGCTACTGGACCCGCCCCGGCCTCACCGCCACCCGCTTCGTCGCCGACCCGTACGCCGCCGTCCCCGGGGCCCGGCTCTACCGCACCGGCGACGTCGCCAAACGGCTGCCCGGCGGGGGTCTCGAGTACGTCGGACGGGCCGACTTCCAGGTCAAGCTGCGCGGCTTCCGGATCGAACTCGGCGAGATCGAGAGCGCGTTGACCGCGCATCCGGACGTGGAGGCCTGTGTGGTGAGCGTCCACGACCAGCGTCTGGCCGCCTACGTCACCGGGCGGGAACCCGCCGGGATACGCGAGTTCCTGGCCCGCTCGCTTCCCGAGTACATGATCCCGGCCACCGTCACCGTCCTCGACTCCCTGCCGCTGACCGTCAACGGCAAGATCGACCGCGCGGCACTGCCCGCGCCCGGTCCGCTCACCGGCGCCCGGCCCGGTGCCGGGCACGTGGCCCCCCGTACCGCGGTGGAGCGGGTCTTCGCCGCGGTGTGGGCGGAGGTGCTCGGCATCACGGACATCGGTGTGCACGACGACTTCTTCCACCTGGGCGGCGACTCGATCCGTGCCGTGCAGCTGGCCGGCCGGCTGCACGAGAGCGGCTGGGCGGTCACCCTGCGGGACGTGTTCAACGGCCCGACGATCGCCGCGCTCGCGCCGCTGGCCCGGCCGGTGGCGGACACGGCGGGCGCGGCCGAACCGTTCGCGCTGGTGGACGCGGAGACGCGTGCCGAACTCCCGGTCACGGTCGTGGACGCGTACCCGATGGTCTCCATGCAGCTCGGCATGGTCTTCCACATGGAGATCGCCGGCGGGACCGACAGCTACCACAACGTCAACAGCTACGAGATCGCCGGGCCGCTGGACGAGGACGCGTTCCGCCGGTCCGTCATCGAGGCGATGGGCCGCCACCCGGTCCTGCGCACCGGCCTCGACCTCTCCGGCTACCGCGAGCCGTTGCAGCTCGTCCACGGTGACCTGCCGCCCCCGGTCGCCTTCGAGGACCTGCGCGGCCTGTCCGGGGAGGAGCGGGACGCGCGCGTCCTGGCCGTCTTCGAGCAGAACCGGTCGACGCCCTTCGACCTGATGGCGCCGCCCCTGTTCCGGATCACCGTGCAGCGGCTCACCGACGCGTCGTTCCAGCTCACCATCTGCGAGCACCACGCGATCCTGGACGGCTGGAGCTTCACCTCCTTGATGACCGAACTCCTGGAACGCCACACCGAGTTGGCGGCCGACCCGGGCGCGGAGCCGGCCGCGCCGCCCCGTTCGACGTTCCGCGACTTCGTGACCGTCGAGCGCGAGGCCGCGGCCGACCCCGATTCCCTGGCCTACTGGCGCGCCAAGCTCGACGGCGTCAGCGCCGAGCTGTGGGAGGGCGCGGGTGCCACCCACGAACTGGCGCGCACCGTCGAACGGGTGCTGCCCGACGCCCCGGGACAGCTGCGCAGGGTCGCCGACGCCACCGCGGTCCCGGTCAAGTCGGTGGCGCTCGCCGCCCACTTGCGGGCCCTGCAACGGATCACCGGCCGCCGCCGGGTCACCACCGGCCTCGCGATGAACGGCCGGCTGGAACGGCTGGACGGCACCGAGGTCTACGGGCTGTTCCTCAACACCGTGCCGCTGGTGGCCGAGCCCCGCGACGACGACCCGCTGGCCCTGGTGCGCGCGGCGCACCGCGAGGAGCTGGAGATGATGCCGCACCGCCGGGTGCCGGTCGCCCGCCTGGCCCGCCTGATGGCAGGGCCGCGCCTGGACAGCCAGTTCGGGTTCCTGCGCTTCCACGCCCTCGGGCAGCTGAGCGACGCGCGGATCGTGGACGGGCGGATCGGCTGCGAGCCGACGATGCGCCACGAGCCCAACAGCTTCGCGTTCGGCGCCTCGCTCATCCAGGACCCGGTGTCCGACCGCGTGCTGCTGGCCGTGGACCACCAGCGGTCCGTGGTGCCGGACGAGCTCGCCGAAGCCTTCATGGACGCCTACGCGGCGGCCCTCGCCGAACTCGACGCGGCCGTATGACCCTCCGCACGCCCCTCCGCACGCCCCGCCGTACGAACTGGCCCGACCCCGACCACGGCGGAGACCACGAACCCTGCGGAGACCCCGACCACGGCGGAGACCACGCACACCTCGAACACCACGAGCGCCTGGAAAACCCCGGATACCCCGGCCACAACGACCACCACGGCCACCCCGGACACCACGGACACCACGGACACCACGAGCGCCTCGAACACCACGAGCGCCTCGAACACCTAGAACCTCACCCGGAAGGAACCTCCCGCATGACCCTCAACGCCCCCGCCCCCGCCCCCGCCGCCTCCAGCGTCGACCCGCTGGCCGGCTTCCTGGCCGCCGCCGACGCCACCCCGGACCGGATCGCCGTCCGCGGCACCGACGGCGCGCTGACCTTCGCCGCCCTGGCCCGGCGCAGCGAGGCCCTGGCCGGCGCGCTGCGCGCCCACGGCGTCGGGCGCGGCGACCGGGTCGGGATCCACCTGCCCCGCACCACCGACCTCCTGGTCGCCCTGCTCGCCGTGTGGCGCACCGGCGCCGCCTACGTCCCGCTCGACCCGGCCTACCCTCGCGAGCGGCTCGCCTTCATGGCCCAGGACGCGGACATCGCCCTGCTCCTGACGTCCGGTCAGCACGCGGTGCCGCTCGCCGCGGACGTGCCGGTGCTCACCCCGGACGCGGCCGGCGCCGCCGCTCCCGACGCCCCGGTCACCGCGGCCGACGCGGCCTACGTCATCTACACCTCGGGCTCCACCGGCATCCCCAAGGGCGTCGAAGCCACCCGCGGCGGCGTCGCCGCCCTGCTCGCCGGCCTCTCCGGCCTGGCGATGTACCGGGCCGAGCCCGCGGTCGTGGGCTGGAGCGCCAGCGTCTCCTTCGACGCCTCGGTACAGCAGTGGGCTCGGGTGTGCCGCGGCGACGAGGTGGTCGTGATCGACGAGGCGACCAGGACCGACCCGGCGCGCCTGGTCGCCCTGCTCGACGAGCACGGCGTGAGCGATCTGGACCTGACACCCTCGCACTGGGAGTTGCTGCGCGAGTCGTTCGCGGACCGCCGGGTGCGCCTGTTCATGGGCGGTGAGCCGGTCCCGGCCCGCGTCTGGGACGAGATCGGCGCGGGCGGCATCGACGCGCTCAACCTGTACGGGCCCACCGAGTGCACGGTCGACTCCACCGCCACGAGGATCACCGGCCCGGCGCCGCACCTCGGCGCGCCGCTGCCCGGCGTGGGCGTGCACCTGCTCGACGAGCGGTTGTGCCCGGTGGAGGCAGGCGCCACGGGCGAGCTGTACATCGAGGGCCCCGGCGTCGCCCACGGCTATGTGCGCCGCCCGGGTCTGACCGCGGAGCGGTTCGTCGCCTCCCCGTTCACGCCCGGCGCCCGCCTGTACCGCACCGGCGACCTGGCCCGGTACGGCACGGACGGCACGCTGCTGTTCGGCGGCCGCGCCGACCGGCAGGTCAAGCTGCGCGGCTTCCGCGTCGAGCCCGGGGAGATCGAGGCGGCGCTCGCCCGTCACCCGGGTGTCTCCACCGCGGCCGTCGCCGTCCACCGCACCGTGCACGGCGACCAGCAGCTGGTCGGCTACGTCACGACCACCGGCGACCGCGCCGCGGACGGCGACGCGGTGCTGGCCCACGCCCGTACGGCGCTGCCCGCGCACATGGTCCCGGCCGCCGTGCTGGTCCTCGACGCGCTGCCGCTCACGCCCAACGGCAAGGTGGACTACGACGCCCTGGCCGCGTTGCGTTCGTCGGCACGTCCGGCGGCCCCGGCGCGGTCGGTCCAGGAGGCACAGCCGGCTCAGACGGCTCAGACGGCAAGCTCGGCAAGTCCGGCGGACTCGATGCCGGCGTCGGACCCGCAGGACTCCGCCCTCGCGGAGCAGGTCGCCGAGGTGTGGCGCACCGTCCTCGTCCGGGACGACATCCGGCCGGAGGACGACTTCCTGTCCCTGGGCGGCCACTCGCTCGCCGCCCTGCGCGTCACCCACGTGCTGCGCCGCAGGCTGGGCATCGAGCTCCAGCTGCGCCACCTGCTCGACTCGCGCGACCTCGCCGACTTCACCGAGACGGTCCGCCGGGCCACGAGCGCGGACGCGCCCCGCCGGCCCGCGCTGGTCGGCGGCGGGGCGGGCGCCCGGTGAACGGCCCCCGCCCCCGCGTCGAAGGGGACTGGCTCTTCGTGCCGGCCCCGCAGGAGCACCGCCCGTACCGGCTGTTCTGCTTCCCGCACGCCGGCGGTGACGCCACCGCCTTCACCCGCCTCGCGCACCGCCTGGCGCCGGCCGCCGAGGTCTGGGCGCTGCGGATGCCCGCGCGCGGCGGGCGCGGGCGGCATCCGATGCCCGCCACGTTCGACCTGCTCGTGCGCACCGTCGTCGACGTCCTGCGCCCGCACCTGGGCGGCCGCTTCGGTTTCTACGGGCAGAGCTTCGGCTCGCTGCTCGCCTACGAGGTGGCGCGCGCGCTGCCCGAGGACCGGCGCCCGGACGCGGTGGTCGCCGCGTCCGCCTCCCCGCCCGACGAGTGGGGCGGCCCCCCGCAGCCGCAACGCGCCGCGGAGGACCTGCTGCGCCTCGCCGGCATGGGCGAACTCATCGCCGCGGAACCGGAGTTGAGGGACATGGCGCTGCGCGCCATCCGTGCCGACCTGGCCGTGCTCGGCACCTACCGGCACCACGGCGCCCCGCCGCTCGGTGCCGATCTGTACGCGATCGCCGGTGACGCCGACCCGATGCTCGACCCCGACCGCCTCGCGGGCTGGTCGCGGCACACCACCGGCGGCTTCGGGCTCACGGTGGTCCGCGGCGGCCACCTGCTGGCGACCGTGGAACAGCCTGGCCCGGTCGACGTCCTGACCTCGGTCATCGGGCGCGAGCGCGCCCGGCGCGGTGCGCCCGAGGGCACGCCGAACTTCCGCTCAGCTGCCTGAATTCCTGCCGGGCGGCGGCACTGCCCGCCGATAGCTTGAACGAGCCCGGACGGGACGCCCACCCCGCGTCACCGGCGCGAACACCGCGGCCGCCCGCCCGCCGCCCACCCGACTCCGCGCACCTCGCGCACACCGCGCACGTCGCACTCCGCGCACGTCGCACACCACTCATGGAGGAACCACCATGTCGAACCCCTTCGAGGACGAGAACGGCACCTACCGGGTCCTGGTCAACGAGGAGAACCAGCACTCGCTCTGGCCGAGCTGGATCGACGTACCGGCCGGCTGGACGGTCGTCTTCGGCGAGGACACCCGCCAGGCCTGCCTCGCCCACATCGAGGAGAACTGGACCGACATCCGCCCCGCGAGCCTCGTCGCCGCGCTGGCCGGCTGAGGCACGGACATGACACAGACACCGCACTGGGAGATCGCCCCGGGCCGCCCGGCCCTGACCCGGATCTCCGGCATCGACACCATGGCCGCGGCCACCGCATGGCTCCGCGCCCATCTCCCCCAGCTCCAGGCGGACCTCGCCGAGCACGGCGCGCTGTTCCTGCGCGGCCTGCCGGTGGCCACCAGCGAGGACGTCGCCCAGGTCCGCGACGTCCTGCTGCCCCGCCCCACCCCGTACCGGGAAAAGGCCACCCCGCGCAGCGACTTCGGTAACGGCGTGGCCTCCTCGACCGACCTGCCGGCGCCCCAGTCGATCCGGATGCACAACGAGAACAGCTACACCCTCACCTTCCCGGGCCGCCTCCTCTTCGCCTGCCTCACCGCCGCGGACGAGGGCGGCGCCACCCCGGTGGCGGACTGCCGCAAGGTGCTGGCCAACCTGCCGGCCGGGATCGTCGAGCGCGTCCGGGCCACCGGCTGGACCCTGACCCGCACCTACTCCGAGTACGTCTCGCTCGACTGGCGCACCGCGTTCGCCACCGAGGACCCGGCGGCGGTCGACGCGTACTGCGCGGAGAACCACATCGCCGCCGAGTGGCAGGACGACGGCCGGCTGCGCACCCGCCAGCTGCGCCCCGGCACCATCGTCCACCCGGAGACCGGCGAGGAGACCTGGTTCAACCACCTCGCCTTCTGGAACGAGTGGTCCCTCGACCCGGTCATCCGCGAGGCCCTCACCGAGGAGTTCGGCTCGGACGGCCTGCCGTTCAACACCGGTGTCGGCGACGGGATCCCGCTCACCGAGGACGAGGTGGCGAGCATCAACGAGGCCTACGAGGCGGCGACGGTGCGGGAGCCCTGGCAGCGGGGCGACCTCCTGCTCGTCGACAACATCCTCACCTCGCACGGGCGCGACCCCTTCGTGGGTGAGCGAAAGATCGCCGTCGCGATGGGCGAGCCCGTCGATCTCCTCGCCTGCCGGCCCGGCGTACTGCCGGCCGCCCTGCCGGGCGCCGCCCTCTCCGTGTGACTCCTCCCCGCATAGTGACGTAAGGACAAAATCCGTGATCCCGGTTTCGTTTGCGCAGCAGCGCCTGTGGCTGATCGACCAGATCGAGGGGCCCGGCCCCCTCTACAACCTGCCGTTCGCCCTGCGTCTGCGCGGCGCACTGGACCGGGATGCCCTGCGGGCGGCGACCGCGGACGTCGTCACCCGGCACGAGACGCTGCGCACGGTCTTCCCGGCCGTCGCGGGCGTCCCCGTGCAGCGGGTGGTGCCGGCCGACACCGCCGTCACGGATCTCGCCTTCGACGTCGTCGACTGCTCGGCGGACCCGCAGGTCTACCCGGCGCTGCGCGACGCGGCGGCGGCGTGGGCCTTCGACCTCGGCGCCGAACTGCCCCTGCGGGTCACGGTGTTCGCGCTCGGCCCCGAGGAACACGTGCTGCTCGTGGTGCTCCACCACATCGCCGGCGACGGCTGGTCCCAGGGCCCGTTCCTGCGCGACCTGGCCACCGCCTACACCGCCCGGTGCGCGGGCGGTGCCCCCGCCTGGGAGCCGCTGCCGGTGCGGTACGCCGACTACGCGCTGTGGCAGCGCCAGGTCCTCGGCGAGGACAGCGACCCGCAGAGCCTCCTCTCGCGGCAACTCGACTACTGGCGGGAGCGGCTGGCCGGAGCCCCCGAAGAGCTGGCGCTGCCTTTCGACCGCGCCAGACCGCCAGTGCCGAGCGCCCGCGCGGACGGGTTCGAGTTCCGGATCGACGCCGCACTGCACGGGCGGCTCGCCGCGTTGGCGCGCGCCCACCGGGTCACCCTGTTCATGGTGCTGCAGGCGGGTCTCGCCGCGCTGCTGACCCGTTTCGGCGCGGGCACGGACGTCCCCGTCGGCTCGGTGGTGACGGGCCGCACCGACGAGGCCCTCGACGACCTGGTCGGGTTCTTCGTCAACACCCTGGTGCTGCGCACCGACACCTCGGGCGACCCGACCTTCGGCGAGCTCCTCGGCCGGGTCCGCGAGACCCAGTTGCAGGCCCACGCCCACGAGGACGTGCCCTTCGAGCGCCTCGTCGAGGAGCTCAACCCGCTCCGCTCGCCGGCCCGCCACCCCTTGTTCCAGGTGATGTTCGTCCTGCAGAACAACGAACGGGCCGACTTCGGCCTGGCCGGCCTGCGCTGCGAGCCCGAGCCGCTCGGCCTGCGGGTCGCCAAGTTCGACCTCAACATCGGCATGACGGAGTGCTTCGGGGCCGACGGCACGCCCGGTGGTCTCACCGGCGCCGTCGAGTACGCGGCCGACCTGTTCGACCGGGCGACCGTGGAGCGGCTGGCCGCCTCGCTGGTGCGGCTCCTCGACGCGGTGGCTGCCCGCCCGCAGGCGCGGATCGGGGACGCCGTCCTGATCGGGCCCGAGGAGCGGGAGCGGATCCTGGCCGGCTGGAACGACACCGCGCGGGCGGAACTGCCCGAGGCGTCGCTGCCGGCGGCGTTCGCCGCGCAGGCGGCCCGGACACCGGACGCGGCGGCGGTGGTCGCGGACGGCGTGCGCCTCGGCTACGCCGAACTGGCCGACCGGGTGGACCGCCTGGCGCTGCGGCTGGCCGCGCTGGGCGTGCGCGCCGAGTCGCCGGTGGCCATGCTCCTGGAGCGCTCGGTGGACGTGGTCGTGGCCACGCTGGCCATTGTGCGGGCGGGCGGGGTCTACGTACCGCTGCACGCCGCCCTGCCTCCGGAGCGGCTGGCCTGGGTGCTGGCCGAGACCGGAGCGGTGGCCCTGCTCACCGACCGGACCGACCTCGGCTTCGAGCCGGCGGCCCGCGTGGTCCGCCCCGACGGGACCCCGGTGGCCGGCGGGTGCCCCGACCCGGCCCCGGAGCTGCCGCGGGTCCACCCGGAACAGCTCGCGTACGTGATGTACACCTCGGGTTCGACGGGCCTGCCCAAGGGCGTGGCCGTCCGGCACCGTGACGTGGTGGCCCTCGCGACGGACCACCGGTGGGAGGGCGGCGGTCACGAGCGGATCCTGCTGCACTCGCCGCACGCGTTCGACGCGTCGACCTACGAGCTGTGGGCGCCACTGCTGTCCGGCGGGACCGTCGTCGTCGCGCCGCCGGGCGCGCTCGACCCGGCCCGGCTGCGGACGGTGATCGCGCGCCACCGGGTCACGGCGCTCTGGCTGACCAAGGGTCTTTTCGATCTGGTCGCCGAGGAGAGCCCGGAGACCTTCGCCGGGCTGCGCGCGGTGACCACCGGCGGCGACGCGGCGTCGGCGACGGCGATGCGGCGGGTGCTCGACGCCTGCCCCGGTCTCGTCCTCGGCAATGGCTACGGCCCTACCGAGACGACGACGTTCGCCGCCTTCCACCTGGTCACCGCGCAGGACGCGGCCGGCGCCCGGGTGCCGATCGGCGCCCCCCTGGACAACATGGGGGCCTATGTCCTGGACGAGCGGCTCCAGCCGGTCCCCACGGGCGTTCCGGGTGAGCTGTACGTCAGCGGCGCGGGCCTGGCCCGCGGCTACCTGGGCCGGCCGGCCCTGACCGGCGAGCGGTTCGTGGCCTGCCCGTTCCTCGCGGGCGAACGGATGTACCGCACCGGCGACCTGGTGCGGTGGCGCGCCGACGGCACCCTGGAATACCTGGGCCGCGGCGACGACCAGGTCAAGATCCGCGGCTTCCGCATCGAACTCGGCGAGATCGAGGCCGCCCTCGGGCGGCACGAGGGCGTAGGCCAGGTCGTGGTCGTGGTCCGCGAGGACGACGGCGACAAGCGCCTGGTGGCCTACTGCACCCCGCAGGGCGCGCAGGGGGACCTCGCGGCCGATGTGCGCCGGCATGCCGTCGACAGCCTGCCCGGCTACATGGTTCCGCACGTCGTGGTCCTCGACGCCCTGCCGCGCAACGCCAACGACAAGGTCGACCGCAAGGCCCTGCCCGCACCGGACTTCACGGGCGGCGGGCCGGGCCGTGCCGCGCGCACCGAGCGGGAGCAGGTGCTGTGCGGCCTGTTCGCCTCGGTCCTGGGCGTGGACGCGGTGGGGATCGACGACGACTTCTTCGCCCTGGGCGGCCACTCCCTGCTCGCCACCCGGCTCATCACCCGCATCCGTTCGGTCCTGGGCGCCGAACTCTCCGTCGCCGACTTCTTCCAGGCACCCACGGTGGCCCGGCTCATCGACCGCCTGACGGATTCCACCACCCGCCCCGCACTGCGTCCTTCGGCCCGCCCCGACCGCCTTCCCCTCTCCTTCGCCCAGCAGCGGCTCTGGTTCATCGACCAGGTCGAGGGCCCGAGCGCCACCTACAACGTGCCGTTCGCCGTCCGTCTCCACGGTCCCCTCGACACCGGCGCGCTGGAGGCCGCCCTCGGTGACGTGGTGGCCCGCCACGAATCGCTGCGCACCGTCTTCCCCGCCCTCGACGGCGTCCCCCACCAGCTCGTCCTCGACACCCCGCCCGCGCCCCTGCTCACCCTCACCGACCGGCCCGCCGCCGAGGCCGGCGGCCACCTCTTCCACCTCGCGACCGACGTCCCCCTGCACGCCTACCTCATCGCCGAAGGACCCGACGAGCACGTCCTCGTTCTCGTCCTGCACCACATCGCCGGCGACGGCTGGTCCCTGCGCCCCCTGTTCACCGACCTCGCCACCGCCTACGAAGCCCGTCTCACCGACACCGCCCCCACCTGGGACGCCCTCCCCCTCCAGTACGCCGACTACACCCTGTGGCAGCACGAACTGCTCGGTGCGGGCGACACCGAGCACAGCCCCATCGGCACTCAACTCGCCTACTGGAAGCGCCAGTTGGCCGACCTTCCCGACGAGCTGTCGCTGCCCGCCGACCGGCCCCGTCCCGCCGAACCCAGCTATCGCGGCGGCGTCGTTCCCCTGGCGCTGGACTCCGCGCTCCACGCGCGCCTGACCGAGCTGGCCCGCGAGCACCACGTCACGCCGTTCATGCTGTTCCAGGCCGCGTTCGCCGCACTGCTCGGCCGCTACGGCGCGGGCGATGACGTGCCGCTGGGCACGCCCGTGGCGGGCCGCACCGAGGAGGCCCTCACCGATCTGGTCGGCTTCTTCACAAACACCCTGGTGCTGCGCGTCGACCTGTCGGGCCGGCCGAGCTTCGCGGACCTCCTGGCCCGCGTCCGCACCACCAGCCTCGCCGCCTACGCCCACCAGGACGTGCCCTTCGAACGCCTCGTCGAAGAACTCAACCCGGTCCGCTCCATGGCCCGCCACCCCCTCTTCCAGGTGATGCTGGCCTTCAACAACACCGGCGAGGGCGGTCTGCGCTTCCCCGGGGTCCGCGTGGAGGACGAGCCGCTCGACACCGCCTCCTCCCAGTTCGACCTGACCCTGAACCTGGCCGAGCGGGCGGCGGCCGACGGCGCCCCGGCGGGGCTCGACGGCGCTCTTGAGTACGCGAGCGACCTGTTCGACCGGGAGAGCGCCGAGCGTCTGGCGGCCGGTCTCGTGGCGCTGCTGCGCGGGGCCGCGGCGCAGCCCGCCCGCCCGCTGGACGACCTGGACCTTGTGCCGGACGGCGACCTCGAAGCGCTGGCCCGCTGGAACGACACCGAACTCGCCCTCGACCAGCGGCTGTTGCACGAACTGTTCGAGGCCCAGGCCGCCCGGACCCCGCAGGCCGTCGCCCTGGTCAGCGCGGGTACCGCGCTGACCTACCGGGAGCTGAACGAGCGGGCCAACCGGCTCGCCCACCGGCTCGTCGCCGCGGGCGTCGGCCCGGAGCGGATCGTCGCCCTCGCGCTCACCCGCTGCGCCGAATCGGTGACCGCCATCCTCGCGGTCCTCAAGGCCGGCGGCGCCTACCTGCCGCTGGACGCGGACTACCCCGCCGACCGCCTCACCCAGATGCTCGACGACGCGGCGCCGTTCCTCGCCGTCACGCACGAGCGCTGGCCCGTCCCGCACGTCCTGGACGGCATCGGCCTGGTGAGCCTGGACGAGACGGGACCGGCCGTGCCCGACACCGACCCCGGGCGCCGCCCGGGTGCGCGCAACGCCGCCTATGTGATCTACACGTCGGGCTCCACGGGTCGCCCCAAGGGCGTCGTGATCGAGCACCGCGGCGTGGCCAACCTGTACGCCTTCCATCGCTCCCGCACCATCGCCGAGGCCGAACGCGCCCACCCGGGGCGCCGGTTCCGCGCGGCGCTGACCGCCTCGCTGTCCTTCGACACATCCTGGGAAGGCCTCCTGTGGATGGTGGCGGGACACGAACTGCATCTGCTGGACGACGACCAGCGCCGCGACGCCCGAGCGGTGGTGCGCTACGCGGCCGAGGCCCGCGTCGACGTCATGGACGTCACTCCCACCTACGCCGAACAGCTCCTGGAGGAAGGGTTGTTGGAGCAGCGGCGCCTGCCGGTCCTCCTGATCGGCGGCGAGGCAGCGGGGCAGGCCCTGTGGAGCGCGCTGCGCGAGACGCCCGGCGTCACCGGGCACAACCTGTACGGTCCGACCGAGTACTCCGTCGACGCGCTGCACGCCCGTCTCGCCGAGCACGAAGAGCCGCTGATCGGGCGGCCGGTGGCCAACACCCGGGTGTACGTGCTGGACGCGGGCCTGCGCGTGGTCCCGCCCGGCGTCGCGGGCGAGCTCTACATCTCCGGCGCCGGCATGGCCCGCGGCTACCTCGGCCGCCCCGCCCTCACCGCGGAACGCTTCGTCGCCGACCCCTTCACCCCCGGCGAGCGCATGTACCGCACCGGCGACCTCGCCCGCCGCACCCGCGACGGCGACCTCGAATACCTCGGCCGCACCGACCACCAGGTCAAGATCCGCGGCTTCCGCATCGAACTCGGCGAGATCGAGACCGTCCTCACCCAGCATCCGCACGTGTCCCAGGCGGTCGTCATCGCCGACCAGGGCCGGCTCGCCGCCTACATCACCGGCACCGCCCAGGCGGCCGACGTACGCGCGTACGCCGCGGGCCTCCTGCCCAACTACATGGTGCCGTCCGCCGTGGCCGTGCTCGACGCGCTCCCCCTGAACGTCAACGGCAAGCTCGACCGCAAGGCCCTCCCGGCCCCGGAATTCACCGGCACCAGCGAAGGCCGCGCCCCCCGCACACCCCGCGAGAACATTCTGTGCGAACTCTTCGCCGAGGTGCTCGGCCTGACGGCCCTCTCCATCGACGACAGTTTCTTCGACCTCGGCGGCCACTCCCTGCTCGCGACCCGGCTGTTGAGCCGCGTCCGTACCGTGCTCGGCGCCGACCTCGGCATCCGCACCCTCTTCGAACACCCCACCGTCGCCGGCCTCGGCGACCACCTCGACAGTGACGCCGCGGCCCGTCCCGCGCTCGTCGCCGGGCCCCGCCCCGAGGCCGTCCCGCTGTCCTTCGCGCAGCAGCGCCTGTGGCTGATCGACCGGATGGAGGGCCCGAGCGCCCGCTACAACGTGCCCGTCGCGCTGCGGCTGCGCGGCGCCCTCGACGACGCGGCCCTGAACGCGGCGCTCGCCGATGTCGTCGGCCGCCACGAGAGCCTGCGCACCGTCGTGACCGAGACCGGCGGCCTGCCGTGCCAGCACGTCCTGCCCGCCGAGCGGGCCGGCTTCGTCCTCGACGTCGTCGAGTGCGCCGAGGACGAGGCCCCCGCGGTGGCGGAAGCCTTCGCGCGGCGCCCCTTCGACCTGGCCACGGACATCCCGGCGCGGGCCGCGCTGCTGCGCATCGCGCCGCGCGAGCATCTGCTGCTCCTCGTCCTGCACCACATCGCGGACGACGGCTGGTCGACCGGCCCGCTGATCCGCGACCTGACCACCGCCTACACCGCCCGGTGCGCGGGCGAGGCCCCCGGCTGGGAGCCGCTGCCGGTCCAATACGCCGACTACGCGCTGTGGCAGCGCGCGGTGCTGGGCGACGAGGAGCGGGCCGACAGCCTGATATCCCGTCAACTCGCATATTGGAGCCAGACCTTGACGGGCCTTCCGGAGGAGCTGGCACTGACCGCGGACCGGGTGCGGCCAACCGTGCCGAGCCACCGGGCCGGGCGCGTCACCGTGACGCTCGACGCCGAGCTCCACGCGCGGCTGCGGGCGTTGGCGCGGACGCACCGGGTCACCCTGTTCATGGTGCTGCAGGCCGGCCTCGCGGCCCTGGTCTCGCGCCTGGGCGGCGGCACCGACGTGCCGATCGGGACGGCCGTCGCGGGCCGCTCGCACGAGGCCCTCGACGACCTCGTCGGGTTCTTCGTCAACACCCTGGTGCTGCGCACCGACACCTCGGGCGACCCCACCTTCGGGGAGCTCCTGGCCCGTGTCCGCGAGACCGACCTGGCCGCCTACGCCCACCAGGACCTGCCGTTCGAGCGTCTCGTCGAGGAGCTGAACCCGGTCCGCTCGACAGCGCGCCACCCGCTGTTCCAGATCATGCTCGTCCTGCAGAACAACGAGCGGGCCGCGTGGGAGCTGCCCGGTCTCGACACCGCCGCGGAGTCCACCGGGGCCATTGCCGCCAAGTTCGACCTCAACGCCATCATGGAGGAGTCCTACGACGGCGACGGCAACCCGGCCGGCATCGACGGCGCCCTGGACTTCGCCACCGACCTGTTCGACACGGCGACGGCGGAGCGGATCGCGGGGAGCCTGGTCCGGCTGCTCGCGGCGGCGGCCGCCGCGCCCGACGCCCCCGTCGGCACGCTCGACGTCCTCGGGGACGAGGAACGCCGGCTGCTGCTCGTCGAGCGCAACGACACCGCGCGCCCCGCGGTCACCGAGCCGACCCTGACCGCCGCGTTCGCGGCTCAGGCGGCCCGCACGCCGGACGCCGTGGCCGTCGCGGCCGACGACGTCACGTACACCTACCGCGAGTTGGACGAGGCGACCGACCGGATGGCGGTCCGCCTCGCGGGGCTCGGCGTCGACCGCGAGACTCCGGTGGCGCTGCTGATGGAGCGTTCGGCGGACGTCGTCGTCGCCACCCTCGCCGTCCTGAAGGCGGGCGGCGTGTACGTGCCGCTGCACACCACGCTGCCGCCGGAGCGGCTCGCCCGGATCCTGGCCGAGACCCGCGCCGCCGTCCTGGTGAGCGACCGCGACGAGCTGGGCTTCGACGTGGACCTCCCGGTCGTCCGTCCGGACTCCGACGGCGACCGGGAGGCTGCCCCCGTGGGCTTCGCTCCGGTGGACGTCCACCCGGACCAGCTGGCCTACGCGATGTACACCTCGGGCTCGACGGGCCTGCCCAAGGGTGTGGCCATCACGCACCGGGACGTCGTCGCCTTCGCCACCGACCACCGGTTCACGACCGACGCCCCCGACCGGATGCTGCTGCACTCGCCGCACGCGTTCGACGCGGCGACCTACGAGCTGTGGGTGCCGCTGCTCTCGGGCGGCACCGTCGTGGTGGCCCCCGCGGGCGCCCTCGATCCCGTCCGTCTGCGCGCGGCCGTGGAGGAGTTCGGGGTGTCCTCGCTTTTCCTCACCAAGGGGCTGTTCGACCTGGTCGCGGAGGAGGCCCCGGAGACCTTCGCCGGCCTGCGCGTGGTCGCCACCGGCGGCGACGCGGCGTCGGCGACCACGATGCGGCGCGTCCTTGAGCGCGTGCCGGGCCTGCTGGTCCAGAACCTGTACGGCCCCACCGAGATCACCACGGCCGCCACCGCGCACCCCGTCGCCGTCTCCGACCTGGCGACCGGGCGCGTGCCGATCGGCGGCCCGCTCGACAACACCCGGGTGTACGCGCTCGACGACCGCCTGGAGCCGGTCGCGGTCGGCGTGCCCGGTGAGCTGTACGTCGCGGGCGCCGGGCTCGCCCGCGGCTACCTGGGCCGGCCCGCCCTGACCGGCGAGCGGTTCGTGGCCTGCCCGTTCCTCGCGGGCGAGCGGATGTACCGCACCGGCGACCTGGTGCGGTGGCGCGCCGACGGCACCCTGGAGTTCCGGGGCCGCGGCGACGACCAGGTCAAGATCCGCGGGTTCCGCATCGAACTGGGCGAGATCGAGGCCGAGTTGATGGGGTGCGAAGGGGTCGGGCAGGTCGTGGTCGTGGTCCGCGAGGACGACGGCGACAAGCGCCTGGTGGCCTACTGCACCCCGCAGGGCGACCGGCCGGCCCTCGCCGAAGGACTCCGACAGCACGCCGTGCGGTCCCTGCCTCCGCACATGGTCCCCGCGGCGATCGTGGTCCTGGACGCCCTGCCCCTGAACACCAGCGGCAAGGTGGACCGCAAGCGGCTGCCCGAGCCGGCCCGTGGGACGGAGCTGCCGGGACGCGAGCCCCGTACGCCGCGGGAGCAGGTGCTGTGCGGCCTGTTCGCCTCGGTCCTGGGCGTGGACGCGGTGGGGATCGACGACGACTTCTTCGCCCTGGGCGGCCACTCCCTGCTCGCCACCCGGCTCATCACCCGCATCCGTTCGGTCCTGGGCGCCGAACTCTCCGTCGCCGATCTCTTCCAGGCCCCCACCGTCGCCCGGCTCACCGACCGGCTCACCGCCTCCATTCCCCGCCCCGCACTGCGCCCGGCGGCCCGCCCCGACCGCCTTCCCCTCTCCTTCGCCCAGCAGCGGCTCTGGTTCATCGACCAGGTCGAGGGCCCGAGCGCCACCTACAACGTGCCGTTCGCCGTCCGTCTCCACGGTCCCCTCGACACCGGCGCGCTGGAGGCCGCCCTCGGTGACGTGGTGGCCCGCCACGAATCGCTGCGCACCGTCTTCCCCAGCGTCGAGGGCATCCCCCACCAGCTCGTCCTCGACACCCCGCCCGCGCCCCTGCTCACCCTCACCGACCGGCCCGCCGCCGACGTCACCCGTCACCTCTTCCACCTCGCGACCGACGTCCCCCTGCACGCCTACCTCATCGCCGAAGGACCCGACGAGCACGTCCTCGTTCTCGTCCTGCACCACATCGCCGGCGACGGCTGGTCCCTGCGCCCCCTGTTCACCGACCTCGCCACCGCCTACGAAGCCCGTCTCACCGACACCGCCCCCACCTGGGACGCCCTCCCCCTCCAGTACGCCGACTACACCCTGTGGCAGCACGAACTGCTCGGTGCGGGCGACACCCGGGAGACTCCGTTGGGCGACCAACTCACCTATTGGAAAGACCAGTTGGCGGACCTGCCCGACGAACTGTCCCTCCCCACCGACCGGCCCCGGCCGGCCGAGGCCAGCTACCGCGGTGACGTGGTGCGCAGGGAGTTCGGCCCGGAGGTGCACGCGCGGCTGACCGAGCTGGCGCGCGAGCACCACGTCACGCCGTTCATGCTGTTCCAGGCCGCGTTCGCCGCACTGCTCGGCCGCTACGGCGCCGGGGACGACATTCCGGTCGGATCACCGGTGGCGGGCCGCACCGAGGAAGCGCTCACCGACCTCGTCGGGCTCTTCGCCAACACGCTGGTGGCCCGCGTCGACCTGTCGGGCCGGCCCAGCTTCGCGGACCTCCTGGCCCGCGTCCGCACCACCAGCCTCGCCGCCTACGCCCACCAGGACGTGCCCTTCGAACGCCTCGTCGAAGAACTCAACCCGGTCCGCTCCATGGCCCGCCACCCCCTCTTCCAGGTGATGCTGTCGTTGAACAACACCGCCGAGGCCGACCTCGACTTCCCCGGTGCGACGGTGCGACCCGAGCCCGTCGAGGAGTCCGGCTCGGCCAAGTTCGACCTCCTCCTCGGCCTGGCCGAGCGGCACGACCCCGACGGAGCACCGGCCGGGCTCGACGGCGCCCTCGAATACGCGAGCGACCTGTTCGACCGCGAGACCGCCGAGGAGCTGCTGGCCGCGCTCGGGCGTCTGCTGCACCAGGTGGTGGCGTACCCGGACCTGCCCGTCGGCTCGCTCGACCTGCTGGCGGACGGCGACCTCGCGGCGCTCGTGCGGGGCAATGACACCGCCCGGCCGCTGGTGGCGGGCACCGTCGCCGATCTGATCGGCGCGCAGGCCGCCCGCACCCCGGACGCGCCCGCGGTCATCGACGGCGAAACGGTCGTCAGCTACGCCCAGTTGGACGCGCGCGCCGACCGGCTCGCCCGCCGCCTCGCCGCGGCCGGCGCCGCCCCGGAACGGCTCGTCGCCATCGCCCTGCCCCGGTCGGCCGACTTCTGCGTCGCCGCCCTCGCGGTGCAGCGGACGGGAGCGGCGTACGTACCGCTCGACCCGCGCCAGCCGGCGCAGCGCGTGGAGGCGATCCTCGCCGAGGCCGCCCCGGCCCTGCTGCTCACCGACGGCGCGGTGACCCTGAATGTCCCGGGCCTGCCGGTGATCCGCACCGATCAGGAACCCCGAGCGGGACGGGACGGGTACGACGGCGGCGCGGACGCCGAAGGCCCGGCCTGGCAGCCGGCCCCGGTCACGCACGACCACGCCGCGTACGCGATCTTCACTTCCGGCTCGACGGGCAAGCCCAAGGGCGTCGTCGTCACGCACGGCGGTCTGGTCAACTTCCTTGCCACGATGGCCGACCGCTTCCCGCTGGACGCCGAGGACCGGGTCCTCGCACTGACCACGCTCGCCTTCGACATCTCCGCCCTGGAGATGTACCTGCCGCTGATCGCCGGTGCGGCGGTGGTCGTCGCGGACGACGACACCGTGCGCGATCCGGGCGCGCTCGCCGCCCTGATCGAACGTTCGAGGACCACCGTGGTCCAGGCCACCCCCAGCCTGTGGCAGGCCCTGCTCGCCGAGCACGCGGACGCGGTCCGCGGCCTGCGGCTGCTGGTCGGCGGCGAGGCACTGCCGCCCGCCCTCGCCGACGCGATGCGCTCCCTTTCGCCCGAGGTCACCAACCTGTACGGACCGACGGAGACCACCGTGTGGTCGACGGCCGCCACCCTCGGCCCGGACACCGCCAAGCCCCTGATCGGGCGGCCGGTGGCCAACACCCGGGTGTACGTGCTGGACGCGGGCCTGCGCATGGTCCCGCCCGGCGTCGCGGGCGAGCTCTACATCTCCGGCGCGGGTCTGGCCCGCGGCTACCTCGGCCGCCCCGCCCTCACCGCGGAACGTTTCGTCGCCGACCCCTTCGCGCCGGGTGAGCGCATGTACCGCACCGGCGACCTCGCCCGCCGCACCCGCGACGGCGACCTCGAATACCTCGGCCGCACCGACCACCAGGTCAAGATCCGCGGCTTCCGCATCGAACTCGGCGAGGTCGAAGCCGTCCTCACCCAGCACCCCGGCGTCACCCAGGCGGTCGTCGTCGCCCACCAGGACCGCCTCGCCGCCTACCTCACCGGCACCGCCCAGGCGGCCGACGTACGCGCGTACGCCGCGGGCCTCCTGCCCAACTACATGGTGCCGTCCGCCGTGGCCGTGCTCGACGCGCTCCCCCTCAACGTCAACGGAAAACTCGACCGCAAGGCCCTGCCCGCCCCCGAGTTCACCGGCGCCAGGACCGGCCGCCCGCCCCACACGCCCCGCGAATCCCTCCTCACCGAACTCTTCGCCGAGGTGCTCGGACTCACCTCCGTCACCATTGACGACGGCTTCTTCGACCTCGGCGGCCACTCCCTGCTCGCCACCCGGCTGTTGAGCCGCGTCCGCGCCGTGCTCGGCGCCGACCTCGGCATCCGCACCCTCTTCGAACACCCCACCGTCGCCGGCCTCGCCCACCACCTCGATGGCGAACACAGCGCGCGGGACGCCTTCGACGTGCTGCTCCCGCTGCGTACCGGAGGCACCCGAGCCCCGCTCTTCTGTGTGCACCCGGCCGCCGGCATCAGCTGGGTCTACTCGGGACTACTGCGCCATCTGACGGCGGACCAGCCGGTGTACGGCCTGCAGGCGCCGGGGCTGCGGGGCGGCACTCCGGACAGCATCGACGCCATGGCGGCCGAGTACCTGCGAAGGATCCGCTCGGTCCAGCCGGCCGGCCCCTACCACCTGCTCGGCTGGTCGTTCGGCGCCGTGGTCGCCCACGCGGTCGCCGTGCTCCTCCAGGAGCAGGGGGAGCAGGTCGCCTCCCTGACGCTGCTCGACGGCTACCCGGTGACCCCGGCCGCGGAGCCCGCGGCCGCCCCCGGCCCGCTCGTGGAGGAGGACCCGGTCGCCATGCTCCTGGCATCGCTGGGCTACGAGGACGGCGCGGACGCCGAGGAGGGCCTGGCGGCACTGGAAGCCATGCTCGGGCCGGCCGCCGCCGATCTGCCCCGTATCTACACCGAGCACCACGTGCTCCTGGACGCGCACCGCCCGGGTGTCTTCGACGGCGATGCCCTGTTCGTCGGCGCCTCGCTCGACAAGCCCGACGACTGGCCGTACGAGGGTGCCTGGCGCCCCCACGTGACCGGCCTGATCGAACACCACACCATCGCCTGCTCGCACGGCGCGATGACCCGGCCCGGCCCGATCGCCGCCATCGCGGAGGCGGTCGCCAAGAGGCTGGCCACGACGGATCAGGGAGAGACCCGATGAGTACGACGTACGCGCCCGGGAAACCGCCGGCGCCGCACAGCCCGCCACGGCGCCGCTGGGGCCTGTGGGGCTCGGCCGACTTCCGCCGGCTGTGGCTGGGGGAGACGGTCAGCGGCCTGGGAACCGCCATCGGCAACGTGTCGCTCTCCCTGGTGGCGGCGGTGTCGCTGCACGCGAGCCCGCTCCTGATGGGCGTGCTGACGGCGGCCGCCTGGATACCGTGGCTTTTCATCGGCCTGCCGGCCGGCGCCTGGGTGGACCGCTGGCGGCGCCGCAAGGTGATGCTGGTCTGCGACCTCGCCCTGATGGTGCTGTTCGCCAGCGTGCCGGTCGCCGCCTGGACGGGACGGCTCACCGTCGTCCACGTGGTGGCGGTGGCCCTGCTGTCCGGCGTCGCCAAGGTGTTCTTCAGCACCGCGTACGGCGCCCTGCTGCCCTCCGTGGTCGACTCCGCCGACATCATGGAGGCGAACACCAAACTGCGGGGCGGCGAGGCCGCGGCGGAGGTCGCGGGCCCCGGTGTGGCGGGACTGCTCACGCAGCTGCTCGGCGCGGTCACGGGACTGTTCGCGGACGCCCTGAGCTACCTGGTCTCCGCGTTCTGCCTCAGCCGGATCGACGTCCGGGAGGAACCCCCGCCGCCGGCGCAACGACGCGCCCTGCGGCACGAGATCGCCGAGGGCCTCCGCTTCCTGCTCGGCGACCCCTACCTGCGCGCGCTGGCCTGCTTCGCCATGCTGGGCAACCTCGCCCTCAACGGCATCCAGGCCGTCCAGACGGTGTTCCTGCTGCGGGACGCCGGCCTGGCGCCCGGCTCCGTCGGCACCGTGTTCGCGGTGGTCAGCGCCGGCGGTCTGGCCGGCGCGGCGGTCGCGGGCCGGATCGCACGCCGCTTCGGGAGCGCCCGCGGACTGCTGCTCTGCATGTTCGTGGTCGCCCCCTTCATCTTCCTCGTGCCGCTCGGCGGACGGCAGTTGCCCATCGCGGTGAGCGCGGTGGCCTGGGGCGTGGCGGTGTGCGGAGTGATCGCGGGCAACGTCATCGCGGGCAGCTTCTACCAGACCTACTGCCCGACCGAACTCCTCGGCCGGGTCCGGGCCAGCAGCTCCACCATCAGTTACGGGGCGATCCCCGTCGGAGCCCTGCTGGGCGGCGCGCTCGGCGACGCGCTGGGCACCCGGACCACGATCTGGATCATGTCCACGGTCCTCCTCGGCGCCGCCCTGGTCCTGCTCGCGAGCCCGGTCCGCCGCCTGCGGGACTTCCCCGCCCGAAAGGAGAGCTGAACCCCCATGCGCATCAGGCCACTTCGGGCGGCGGACAGCGAACCCCTCGCCGAGCTCTACCTCCGGGACCGGGAGTTCCTGCGGCAGTGGGAACCCGACGAGCCCGACGCGTTCTTCACCCCGCGGGGACAGCACGAGTCCGTCGCGGAGGCCCTGCGGGAATCCGCGGCCGGGCGGATGCTGCCCTGGATCATGGAGCTCGACGGGCGACCGGTCGGCCGGATCAACCTCACCAACATCGCGCTGGGCCACCTGATGGGCGCCTCGGTCGGTTACTGGGTGCCGCGGGCGTTCGGCGGCCGGGGGTACGCGAGCAGCGCCGTCGGCCAGCTCCTGGAGATCGCCTTCTTCGAGCTCGGGCTGCACCGGATCGACGCGTACGTCCGGCTCGACAACGCGGCGTCCCGGCGCGTCCTCGACAAGCACGGGTTCCGGGCCGTGGGCGTCTCGCGCGGCCATCTGCACGCCGGAGGCCGCTGGCACGACCAGGTCTGCCTCCAGAAGCTCGCCCCCTGGGACGACGGCGAGCGGCTGGGCCCCGGCTTCGACGACGCGTACCTCGCTCTGACCGTCTGACCTCAGCGCCTTCGGTCCCGTCACCTCACCGTCAACTCACCTGATCCGTAACCCACTTCACTTCACTTCACTTCACTTCGCTCGACACCCCTTCGCACCCCTGCGAACCACAACGTTCCGGAGGAACACCATGAACAAGCCCGCCCGCACCGCCCGCACCCGCCACTACCTCATGTGCCGCCCGACGCACTTCGAGGTCACCTACGCGATCAACCCGTGGATGGACCCGGCCAAGCCGGTGGACACCGATCTCGCCATCGCCCAGTGGGAGCAGCTGTTCGCCCTCCACCAGGAGCTCGGCCACACCGTCGACCTGATCGACCCGCTCCCCGGCTACCCCGACATGGTGTACGCGGCCAACGGCGCGACCGTGGTGGACGGCAAGGTCCTCGGGGTCCGGTTCCGCAACATCGAGCGCGCCGCCGAGGGGCCCGCCTACCTCGACTGGTTCCGCACGCACGGCTTCGCCGAGCTCCACGACCCGGCCCATGTCAACGAGGGCGAGGGGGACTTCCTGGTCACCCGCAGCTGGCTGCTGGCCGGGACCGGCTTCCGCAGCGCGCCCGAGGGGCATGCGGAGGCGCAGGAGTTCTTCGGCCGGCCGGTGATCGGCCTGAACCTCGTGGACCCGCGGTTCTACCACCTCGACACCGCTCTCACCGTCCTCGACGGTGACGAGATCATGTACTTCCCCGAGGCCTTCTCGCCGGGCAGCCGTGCCGTGCTCGAACGTCTCTTTCCCGACGCGATCCGGGTCAGCGAGGCCGACGCGGAGGTGTTCGGCCTCAACGCGGTCAGCGACGGCTACCACGTCATCCTGCCGGAGGCCGCCACGGGTGTGGCGCGCCAGCTGCGGGAGCGGGGCTTCGAGCCCATCGGCCTGGACCTGTCGGAACTCCTCAAGGGAGGTGGCAGCGTCAAGTGCTGCACCTTGGAGATCCGTCACCGCACGACCGCCGTCTGACGCGCGGCGCCGGCGGGCCGGCTCCCGCCGACTCCCACCGGCGACCTCCACCGACCCACCCATCACCGCCCCACCCCTCCACCAACCCACCCGGCGCCGACCGAACACCGAGGTCTCGATGCCCGCAACTCTCCCGAACACCGTCCTTGCCCCCTCCGGCCGGCGGCCCCGCGTGCTCACCGCCGCCCCTCTGCCCACGCCCGTGCCCACACCGGTGCCCACGCCCACGCCCCTGGCCCTGCCCCGCCCGCACGAGCTGGACATCTGGCAGGTGACGGTCGGCGAACAGGAGGAGGCGACGGCCGACGTCCAACGGGTCCTGGACGCGGCCGAACGCCGGCGCTGGAGCCAGTTCCGCTCCCCCGCCGACCGGAACCGTTACGCCACCGCACACCTGGCCCTGCGCCGGCTGCTCGGCTCCTATCTCGCCGTCGATCCGGCCGACGTGGTCCTGGACCGCGAACCCTGCCCGCTGTGCGCGGAGCCCCACGGCCGCCCCGCCGTGCCCGGTTCCGGGCTGCACTTCTCGCTCTCCCACAGCGGCGACCAGGTGCTCCTCGCGTTCGGGCCGACTCCGGTCGGTGTGGACGTGGAGCGCCTGCCCGACGCGGCGGTCGCGGACGAACTCGCGACCACCCTGCACCCGCGGGAGACCGCCGAGTTGGCGCTGCTCGCGGGGCCCGAGGACCGGCGGGCCGCCTTCGGCCGCTGCTGGTGCCGCAAGGAGGCCTATCTGAAGGGCATCGGCACGGGGCTCGGCGTTTCGCCCGACGTCGACTACGTGGGCACCGGCCCCGGCCCGGCCGGCCTCCCCAGGTGGACCCTGATGGATCTCACCGTGGCCCGGGGGTACGCCGCGGCCGTCGCCTACGCGGCTCCCGGTCCGCCGCACGGGCCGTCGAGCCAGGCCGGAGATCGGGCCGGAGATCAGGAATATATCGGCTGAACATCGCGGCCAGGTTCCATGAACCGATCCAGCCCTTCGGCAGCGACCACCGAGAGGAACAGCCGAACATGACCAGCGAGGAGCCAAGGCGCATCCCCACCGAGGCGGAGGCGCGGGCGGCCTTCGTCGCCGTGGTGGGCGGCGCGGCGGCCGACCCCGAGCGGGTGCGCGCCCTGGCTGCGGCCGACCCGGCGCTCGCCGGGACGACCGCCGACATGGACTCGCTGCTCGACGCGCTCGCCGCCCGTGCGGCCGCGGGCCGGGGTCCGGGCGCACGCTGGGGCATGGACCTGGTGACGGGCGAACTGCGCCGCGTCCACGCCCCGGATGTGCCCGCGACCGGCGGGACGGCCGCGGGACCGCCGGTCGGCGCCGCGGCCGGGTTCACCTGGCTGAGCGCCGTCGAGGAGGGTCTCGCCCAGCAGTGCGAGTCGGTGATCGCCGAGCGGCTCACCGCACCCGGTCTCCGGATCCCGCGCCTGGACCTCCGCCCGGCCTGCTCCGGGTCCTGCCACCCGGCCGACTGCGAGAGCTGCGCCGTCGCACCGCTGCGCGCGTCCGGCACCCTCGTGGTGCACGACGTGTCGGAGCTGCTCTCCCTGCCCGCCTGCGCGCTGCGCCTCGCCCCGGGCCGGGAGACCGTCATCGCCACGGCGGCGGTGCGTTCCGCCGCCGTCCACCGCGCCGTCGACCGCGCGCTGCGCGGCCGCCTCCGGGCCGTACCCGCCGTGCGCCCGGACCAGGAGTGCCCGCCGTCCGCGTCCCGTACGGCCCCCGTCCAGTGGTCCCGCCCCTTCGACGCCCTGCGCGCCGGCGGCTGGTCACCCGCGGCGGTCCTGCTCGACCACGACCCGGGCGCCGTCGCGGGCCGGCCCTACCTGGTCCAGGTGGTCCTGCCCGACCCCCTCCCGGCCCGCCCCGCGCACGCGTCTTCCGCCCCACGCGCGATCGCCTGAACCCGCCCGTGCCACCCCCCGGCCCTGCCGGCGCCCCCGGTTACCGCTCTCGCGCAGCCTTGGCCGAGGTGCTGACGCAGTGCTTGCACGGGCGAAGCGTCTCCAGCTCGCGCCGGGTGGCTGCGCGCGCAGTGTTGAGGACGCGGCCGGATTCGTCCACGGGGAAGTGATCGCAGCCCAACCGGTGCCGCATCCGGGCCGGGGCCCCGGTCGCAGTGCCGTCCAACGTGACCGGTTCATGGATGACGTTGATGTCCGGCCAGGCGCCATGAGCGCGGTCGAACCACTCGATGAAGTCCCTGACCGTGCCGATCTGGCTCACCCGGTCGCGCACGGCGGTCTGGTCGTGCCCTTGGACGAAGTCCTTGCCGGCGGGGATCTTCTCGCCGCACCCGCAGAGGCAGGAGACCTGCTCGGCCGCGGCGTCGTAGTACCCGATCGGGTTGCGCTGCGGCGGGATCGGAGAGGGCTTGCCCACGTGGGCGTCGTGGACGGGGTGCCCCGCGGCGAGGATCTCGCCGTGGATCACGGACCGCCGCCCGCTCGCCTTCCCGCCCGTCCCGGTCGGCACCGGCTCGATGCGGTCGATCTCGACGGCGAGCACCCCGGCGCCGTCGAAGATCATGAGGGCGAAGCGCTCCTTGTGGGCACGCTCACCAAGGTGCCAGGCGCCGTGACCGGCGTCGTACAGGGCGATCGGGCTCATGGTGGAGCTGTAGCCGGTACGGTCCCGTCCGAGGTCGTCGTCGGCGGGGTCGACCCTCTGCTCGGGGCCAAGGTTGATCACGATCATCGACGGGCACTCCTGAGTCGATACATTGGATCTCGGGATGCATAAAGTATCCCGCCGTGTCCCAATCCCGTATCCCCGGCCATGTCCTGGCGATCCGGACCGCACAGGTATCCCGGCAACCCGAGGAAACCGAACCATTTCCCGGCACTCCACGGCGCTCCACAGCGCTCCACGGCGCTCCGGCATGAAAAATCCCGCCACAACCAAGGCGTCATCCCTGGTCAGGGCGGGTGCAGCAGACGAGTCGGGCTGTACGCCGGGTTCTGTACCCCGGGACCTCGCGGTCGTCGGGGCGACGGCCATCCATCTAGGACCGGCGTTGCCGCCGGCCTCGTGCGGTCTACCCGCGGACTCGGGCAGGCTGCCCTCGATCGTCCGCGCAGGAGCACCGGGGTGCTCCCTCTTGACCTTGCTCCGGGTGGGGTTTACCTAGCCGCCTGAGTCACCTCAGGCGCTGGTGGTCTCTTACACCACCGTTTCACCCTTACCGGGGACCGAAATCCCCGGCGGTCTGTTTTCTGTGGCACTGTCCCGCGGGTCACCCCGGGTGGCCGTTGGCCACCACCCTGCCTTGTGGAGCCCGGACGTTCCTCGGGAAGATCCGAAGGATCTCCACGCGGCCGCCCGCCCGGCTCGTCTGCCGTGCCGACCATGCTACCCGCCGCGGCGCGACACGACGGCCGAGCCCCTGACGACGCGATGCGCCCGGCGGCAACGGCTTGACTCTGCCGCGGCGTCAACGTTTCTAATGAGGCCATGCGGATCTCGGAGATCGCCGCACTGACCGGGGTGACCACGCGAGCGGTCAGGCACTACCACCAGCTGGGGCTGCTGCCGGAACCCGGCCGCCTGCCCAACGGCTACCGGCAGTACACCGTGCGGGACGCCGTCGCGCTCGCCCGTATCCGCCGCCTCACCGAACTCGGGCTCGGTCTCGACGAGGTGCGCGGCGTGATCGCCGACGACGCCGGGAACGAACTGGCCGCGGTCCTGCGCGAGTTGGATGCCGACCTGGCCCGCCAGGAGGCGCGGATCGCCGCCCGGCGGGCCCGGCTCGCCGCGCTCCTCGTCCGGGCCGAGCACAAACCCCTGTCGGCCGACGACGAGTTCTCGCCCGAACTGGCCGATCTTTTCGGCGCGTTGGGTACGGATACGACCGGCTCGGCCATGGCCTCCAAGGACCGCGAGCTGCTCACTCTCATGACGACCGGCGCCGCTCCCGAGGAGCGGGACCTGCTCCTGCGTGCCGTCCGGAGCACGGCCGCGGCGCCGGGCGCCGTCGAGCGCGCGCACGAGGTGTACGCCCTGCTCGACGCGCTGGCGGACGCGGACCCGTGCGACCCCCGGGTCGACGAGGCGGCGCGGGCGCTCGCCGCCTGCCTTCCGCCCGATCCGGACGAGGCGATCACCGCGCACCCGGAGGCGCGCGCACATCCGGGCGCGGGCGGGCAATCAGGTCCACCGGCGACCACCGGCCCGGCCGGCCAGAGCGTCCTCAAAGCCTTCCTCGCCGACCTGGCGCCCGCCCAGGCGGAGGCGGTCCGACGAGCGATGCGCAGCGTCGCGACCCTGACGAACGGGACGACGCCATGACCCACGACCTCCCGCGCCGCGACCTCCCCCGCCACGCCCCGCGGCGCCGCGGCCTCCTGCCGGAGCCGTTGCTCCGGCTGTTGGCCCACGAGGCCCGGGTGTTCGAGAGCTTCGGCCTGTGGATCACCCGGCGCAGGCATCAAGTGGGCCCGGTGGACCGTGCGTTCGGGTACGCGAGCCCGCAGGCCGCCACGGTGTACGGGCTGGCGTTCGTCTGCGTCGTCGAGACGGCCGGGGTGTCATTCCTGGTACGCCCATGGCCGGCCGTGCACGCGGCGATGTTCGTCCTGGACCTCTATACGGTCCTGCTGGTGCTCGGCATGCAGGCCGCGGCCGTGACCCGGCCGCACGTGCTGACGCCGGACACCCTGCGGCTGCGCGCCGGCGCCCGGATCGATCTGGTCGTCCCGCTGGACCACATAGTCCGCGTCCGCGGCGAGTTGAGGTTCCAGGGCGCGGGCGCGCAGACCTCGGACAACGTCCTGGACCTGGCCGTCGGCTCCCAGACCTCCCTCACCGTGGAGCTGAGCGAGCCCGTCACCTACGTACGACTTCTGGGCGGGCGGCGGGAGGTGAGGACCGTGCGCTTCCACGCGGACGAGTCGGCGGAGCTGGTGAAGGCGCTGCGGGCGGCCGCGGCGGCCTGAGCGCTCACGCCGGGGCGAACAGGACCTTCGCGGTGCCGGGGTCGGCCTGGGTGAGGCGGACCCGCAACCGCTCGCCGAGCGGGAGGCTGTCGTTGCTCTCGATGCGGGCCACGACCGCGGGGTCGGTCAAGTGCACGGTACCGACGGTCGGTTGCTGTTCCTTCACGTCGACGACCGTCGCGTCGAAGACCTCACCCACCCGGTCCTTGAGCAGCGCCGCCTCCACGATGTCCACGCTCTCGCGCTCCACCGTGTTGGCGCGGCTCGTGCCCCGGGCCATCTCCTTCGGCACCGCGTCGAGCGCGGCCGCCACCCACGCGGGCGGCTCCTGCCCCGCCACCGCGGCCAGGCACAGTTCGCCGGCGTACCGGTCCACGAGGCGGCGCAGCGGGGCGGTGCAATGGGTGTACGGGGCGGCCACCGCGGCGTGCACGGCGCGTTCGGGCGCGGCGCCGCCGGTGAACACGGTGTACCCGGCGCCGCGCAGCAGGGACGTGCACTCCTGGAGGAAGGCGGCGTGGTTCGGCTCGCGCGGGTCGAGGGAGCGGACGACCGCCGCGTACGGGACGTGGTGGGGCCAGTCGATGCCCAGCGCCCGCGCCGAGCGGCGCAGCCGGGCGACCGCCCCGTCCGGGGCGCTGGGCAGGGTGCGCAGGATCCCGGTGCCGTACGCCAGCATCAGCTCGGCGCCCGCGATGCCGGTGAGCAGGGAGATCTGGGCGTTCCAGCCGTCGGCGGGCAAGGGGGCGCGGTAGGTGAGGTCGTAGTGGTGGTCGTGCGCGACGATCTCCTGCTCGGGCACGTTGAGCGAGATGCCGCCACGGGCGAGTTCCTGCTGCTCGCGCAGGATGCCGATGTCCCGCAGCAGCGCCAGGGGTTCGGGTGCGGTGCCGGAGTCGATCTGCTTCTGTACGCCCTCGTAGTCGAGCTTGGCGCGGCTGCGGACGAGGGCGCGGCGCACATCGGTGGCGGTGGCGGCGCCGTCCGCGTCGAGGTCGATCCGCCAGAGCAGCGCGGGGCGCGTCCGCCCCGGGAGCAGGCTGGCCGCGTCCTCCGACAGGACGGTGGGGTGCAGCGGGGTCTTGCCGTCCGGGAAGTACAGGGTGGTCACGCGGCGGTGCGCCTCGGCGTCCAGGGCCCCGCCCGGCGTGACGAACGCGGCGACGTCGGCGATGGCGTAGTGCACGCGATAGCCCCCGCCCGCCCTGCGCTCCAGGTGCATCGCCTGGTCGAGGTCGGTGGAGGTGGGCGGGTCGATGGTGAAGAGCTCGATGCCGGTCGCGTCGTGGGCGGGCACCCGGGGCGCACCGGCGACACGCTCCGCCTCCGCCATGACGTCCGCCGGAAACCCCTCGGGAACACCGAGCGAGACCCGCAACGCACTCAACGCGGCCCGCAATGGCGCCTCGGCGGCGCCCTGCACATGGAGGAGACGACGTGGCATGCATCCGAGCGTAGGCCTGGGGGCGGCGAGCGGCACGTCGTAACCCAGAGGAGCCCCGAGCCGCCCCGAACCGCGGGCCGCCCCGTCCCACCCGCGGGGAACACCGCTCCGGCCCGGGGGGCCCACTCCGGCGAGGGGGCACCACTCCAGCCCCGAGGGGGAGGCAAATCCAGCCCCTCCGGCACTTGAGGGGCCGGGCCCCGGGCGGAGCCCCGAGGAGTGCCGGGCGCACCACACCACCCCGCGAATCCAGCCCCTCCGGCGCTTGAGGAGCGGGGCCCGAGGCGGAGCCCCGAGGGATGCCGGGCGCACCACACCACCCCGGGGGGAGAATCCAGCCCCTCCGGCGCTTGAGGAGGGCCCGGGGGCGGGGCCCGGGGCGGAGCACCGTGGGGTGCCGGGCGCATCGCCCGGCCCTGGCAGGCTCAAGGCCTGGTCAAGCACAGCGCAGCGCTACGCTGGCGCGAGGGGCCGCACCCCCTCCCCCCCCGTACGCCACGAAGGAGAACCGCCGTGCTGGTGCTGTTGCCGCCCTCCGAAGGAAAGGCCGCTTCGGGTCGCGGAGCGCCGCTGAAGGCGGAGTCGCTGTCCCTGCCGGGCCTCGCGCCCGCCCGCGCCGCCGTCCTCGACGAGCTCGTCGAACTGTGCGTCGCCGACGAGGACAAGGCACGCGACGTACTGGGGCTGAGCGAGGGTCTGCGCGGCGAGGTCGCCAAGAACATCGAGCTGCGCACGGCGGGCACCCGCCCGGCCGGCGAGATCTACACCGGCGTGCTGTACGACGCCCTCGGCCTCGCCACCCTCGACGCCGCCGCCAAGCGCCGGGCCGCGAAGACGCTGCTGGTCTTCTCGGGGCTGTGGGGCGCCGTGCACACCGGCGACCGGATTCCCTCCTACCGCTGCTCGATGGGCGTGAAGCTGCCCGGTCTCGGGGCGCTCGGGGCGTACTGGCGGACCGTGATGGACCCGGTCATGACCGAGGCCGCGGGCACGGGCCTCGTCCTCGATCTGCGCTCCTCCGCGTACGCCGCCGCGTGGAAGCCCAAGGGTGCCGTGGCCGGGCGCACCGCCACCGTACGGGTGCTGCACGCGCAGGTCGTCGACGGAGTGGAGAAGCGCTCGGTCGTCAGCCACTTCAACAAGGCGACCAAGGGCCGGCTCGTGCGCGATCTGCTCACCGCGGGCGCGACACCCGCCGACCCGGCCGAACTCGTGGAGGTCCTGGGCGCACTCGGCTACACCGTGGAGGCCGAGCCTCCGGCCAAGCCGGGCCGGGCCTGGTCCCTGGACGTGATCGTGACGCAGATCCACTAGAACCGACGAGCCCAGCGAACTGTTGCATCATGCGCAACGCTCGTTGCATGCTCCGCAGACCCCCGGCAGGATGGGCCCATGACGCCCTCAGCCATGCCCTCCCCCGTCCCCGCGCCCGCGTCCGTCCTGGACCTCGCCCCCGTCCTGCCGGTCGTGGTCATCGACGACGTCGCCGACGCCGTGCCGCTCGCGCGGGCGCTCGTGGCGGGCGGACTGCCCGCGATCGAGGTGACCCTGCGCACCCCCGCCGCGCTCGACGCCATCCGGGCCGTGGCGGAGCAGGTGCCGGGCGCGGTGGTCGGGGCGGGCACGGTGACCACGCCGGCCGGGGTCTCCGACGCCGTCGAGGCGGGCGCCCGCTTCCTGGTGAGTCCGGGCTGGACCCCCGCACTGCTGGACGCGATGAAGGCGTCGGGCGTGCCGTTCCTGCCCGGAGTCTCGACGGCCTCGGAGGTGGTGGCGCTGCTCGAAAGCGGCGTAACGGAGATGAAGTTCTTCCCGGCGGAGGCGGCGGGCGGCACGGCCTACCTCAGGTCGCTCTCCGCCCCGCTCCCCCGCGCCCGCTTCTGCCCGACCGGCGGCATCTCGCTCGCCTCGGCCCCCTCGTACCTGGCCCTGCCGAACGTGGGCTGCGTGGGCGGCACATGGATGCTCCCCGCGGACGCGATAGCCGCCCGCGACTGGCCCCGCATCGTATCGCTGGCCCGCGAGGCGGCAGCATTGCGAGGCTGAACTCCCCTGCCCACCAAGGGGGTTGGGCCCCGAAAGGGACGCGGGGAAACTACGCGACCGCCCCACTCGGCCCACACCCGAAGACAGGTTGCGCGGGGCGCGAGGAGCGGCGCGAGCAACCCCCGCGAACCCGCGCCCGAGGACCCACGCGCCCACCCGCCCGGCGCCCATCCCAGCTCCGCTCAGCCCAGCTCAGCCCAGCCCAGCCCAGCTACCGCAGGTGCCCCGTGTCGTTCAACAGCCGTACCGACGCGTTGCCGTCCCCGTAATACGCCACCGCCGAGACCGATGCCGCCGAGAGTTCCATCCGGAACAGGGACTCGGGCGGCGCCCCCAGGGCCAGCCTGACCAGGGTCTTGATCGGGGTCACATGGGTCACCGCGAGCACCGTGCGCCGGGGGTGCGCGGCGACGAGCCGGTCCCGGGCCGCGGCGACCCGCCGCGCCACCGTGGCGAAGCTCTCGCCGCCGCCGGTCGGGGCAGCCTTCGCGGAGGCCAGCCAGGCGTCCAGGTCGTCCGGGTAGCGGGCCCGCACCTCGGCGAAGGTGAGCCCCTCCCACGCCCCGAAGTCCGTTTCGCGCAGTCCCTCTTCGATGTGCACGTCGAGCCCGAGGCGGCCCGCCACCGCGGCCGCGGTCTCCCGGCACCGGCGCAGCGGGGACGAGACGATCACCTCGATGGTGCCACGCTCGGCGAAGGCCGCGGCGGCCCGTTCGGCCTGGCCGCGCCCGACCGCCGAGAGCTCGGGGTCGGTTCCCCCGCTGCCGGAGAACCGCTTCGCGGGGGTGAGCGCCGTCTCGCCGTGCCGCAGCAGGACGAACGTGGCGGGCGCACCCAGATCGGCTGAGGCACCCCAGCCGACGGTAGCGGAGGACGAGACCGATGCCGAGGCGGTCTCAACAGGCTTGTCCGGTAGGGGAGTCGGGAGTACGCGCGCCGACGCCGAAGCGCCACGCCCGGCCGCCCCGCCCGCCGGAACCGGCACCACAACCGACGCCGGCCCTGCCTCCGCCTGCGCCTCCGCCTCCGCCTCCGAAGTCACCGCACCCGCTCCCGCAAGCGCCGCCCGTGCCCTGGCCGCACCCGCCGCCTGGTCCCCGACCACGCGCGCCGCAGCCGCGTCGGCCGAAGCCGAGAGGTCGGCCGTGGACGCCGAGGGCTCCCAGCGCTGCCCCCGCTTGCCCGCGTCCATCGCCTCGTTGGCGAGCCGGTCCGCGTGCTTGTTGCGCTCGCGCGGGATCCACTCGTACGTCACCTGCGAGGGCGGCAGGATCCGCCCCGCCTCGGCGGCGAGCGGCTTCATGTCCGGGTGCTTGATCTTCCAGCGGCCCGACATCTGCTCGACGACGAGCTTGGAGTCCATGCGGACCCGCACCCGCGCGGCCGGGTCTAGCTCGCGCGCGGCGCGCAGGCCGGCGATGAGCCCCTTGTACTCGGCGACGTTGTTCGTGGCGACACCGATGAATTCGGCGGCCTCGGCGAGCGTCTCGCCGGTCGTCGGGTCGAGGACGACCGCGCCGTAGCCGGCGGGTCCCGGGTTGCCCCGGGAGCCGCCGTCGGCCTCGACGACGAACCGCCGGCCCGCCTCGGACGCCTCGGACGGCACGGACGGCACGGACGGCACTTACAGACCCGATTCCGAGGTGCGCACCAGGATGCGGCGGCAGTTCTCGCAGCGCAGGACCGCGTCCGGGGCCGCGGCCTTGACCTCGTTGACCTCGGTGATGTTGAGCTCCAGGCGGCATCCCTCGCAACGGCGCTGGTAGAGGCGGGCCGCGCCGACGCCGCCCTGCTGGGCGCGCAGCTTGTCGTAGAGCTTGAGGAGGTCGGCCGGCACGGACCCGGCGACGACCTCGCGCTCCTTGGTCACCGAGGCGATCTCGGCGTCGAGCCCGGCGAGCGCGGTGTCGCGGCGCGTGGTGGCGTCGTCGGTCTTGGCCTGCACGGAGGAGACGCGCTCGGTCAGCTCGGCGGCCCGCTCCTGGGCGGCCTCGCGGCGCTCCATGACTTCGAGGACCACGTCTTCGAGGTCGCCCTGGCGCTTGGCGAGCGAGACGATCTCACGCTGGAGGCTCTCCAGGTCCTTCGACGAGGAGACCGCGCCCGAGTCGAGGCGCTGCTGGTCACGGACGGCGCGCTGGCGCACTTGGTCCACGTCCTGCTCGGCCTTGGTCTGCTCGCGGGCGGTGTCGCTCTCCTCGGTCTGCGAGGCGACCAGGAGGTCGCGCAGCTGGGTGAGGTCCTTGGTGAGCGAGTCGATCTCGGCGTGCTCGGGCAGCGAGGTGCGCTTGTGCGCGAGCTGCGACAGGCGGACATCCAGCGCCTGTACGTCGAGGAGGCGGATCTGGTCGGCGGGCGCGGCGTTCAGTTGGGGGCTCCATCAATAGAAGGGGAGGTGTGGTGGGCCGACCAGGGGTCGGTGACCGTCTTCGAGACGTGGACCCTGAGGTCCCAGCCGTGACGGTCGGAGATCTCGTCGAGCTGGGCCGCGGCCTGCTCGCACCAGGGCCACTCGGTGGCCCAGTGCGCGGCGTCGACCAGGCCGAGCGCGGAGCGCTGGGTGGCTTCGGAGACCGGGTGGTGGCGGAGGTCCGCGGTGAGGAAGGCGTCGGCTCCCGAGGCGCGTACGGCGTCGAAGAGGCTGTCGCCGGAGCCGCCGCTGACCGCGACGGTCTTCACGAGCGCGTCGGGGTCGCCGGCGACGCGGATGCCCTGCGAGGTGGCGGGGAGCCGGGCCGCGGCGCGGGCGGCGAACGCGCCGAGCGTCATCGGGGGCTCCACCTCGCAGACGCGGCCGAGGCCGCGGCGGCCCGCCGGGTCGGAGGAATCGGGCACGAGGGGCCGCAGGACACGTACGTCGAGGGCACCGGCCAGGGCGTCGCTCACGCCCGGGTCGGCGGTGTCGGCGTTGGTGTGCGCGACGTGCAGGGCGATGTCGTGCTTGATCAGGGTGTGCACCACGCGGCCCTTGAAGTGGCCGGCGGCGACCGTGGTCGTGCCGCGCAGATAGAGCGGGTGGTGGGTGACGACCAGGTCGGCGCCGAGCGTGACGGCCTCGTCCACGATGTCCTGGACGGGGTCGACGGCGAACAGGACCCGGCGCACCTCGGCATCGGGGTCGCCGCAGACGGTGCCGACGGCGTCCCACCCCTCGGCCCGCTCGGGCGGCCAGAGGGCGTCGAGCGCGGCGATGACTTCAGACAGACGGGGCACGCAGACAGGTTACCTGCGCTCCGCGCCCCGCCGGTCGGCCGCCGGTGGCTACTTCTTCGCCGGGAGCCGTGCAGGTCGTCGAGGACGGAGTCGGCGGCGGCGCCGAGCACGAGGTGCCCCGTCCGGTCCTTGACGTCCTCGGCCCGTCCGGCCTTGCCGGCCTGTCCGGCCTTGCCGGCCTTCAGGTTGTTCGACGTCGGCCCGGTCGATGGTCTCGGGTCCGGCCTCGAACACATCCGGCCGGTGCTCCTTGGGCACGCCTGACCTTATACAAATCGTTCCTGCACATCCGTCCCACACACCACCGGCGAATCGCGGGACCGCCACCCATTGGTGTGAAGCGCGTGGTCTCGTGTTGTCCGGCGCGAGCGGCGAAAACTAGCTTCGGTGGCCGGAGGTGACCCATCTGATGACGGCTTTGGCCATCGAGACCGCTGCCGAGGGCGGCGCGGTCAGGAGTACGGGATTCGCCATCACGGCGAACGGTTCGTACGCCGCGAGGCTGGTGCGCGACGAGGGCGGCGGCGCGGCCTGGTTCCCCGAGCGCTGGACGCTCGACGGCCCCGAGCCGTACGCGGTGCCGCTCCCCGGCAACCAGCCGGAGGAGCCCGGCACCGGGGTGCTGCCCATGGCGGACGGCAGGGTGCTCATCCAGCGCAGGATCGCCGACCGGCACTCCTTCGCCCTGCTCTACCCCAGCGGGCCGGCCACCGGCGAACTGCCCCTGGGCGCGGTCGACGCCGACGCCGACGAGCTCACCCTGCTCCCGCCGTCCCCGGACGGCAGCTGCGCGTACGCACTCGCCGTGGGCACCGACTCCACGGCGCTGTGGCTGGTGGCGGGCGGCGCGTTCGGCCCCGAGCTGGTCGCGCGGGTCAAGGGGCGCTGCTCGGGCGGGGCCTGGCTCGACCGCACCGGCCGGATGCTCGCCCTCGACCGGGAGCTGGAGGGCCGCACCAAGGCGGTCGCCGTCGACCTGGAACGCGGCGGCGAGGTCAGCGAGCTGCTCCAGATCACCGAGGACAGCGACGACCGGCTGCTGCTCGCCGACGCCGACAGCGGGCTGCTCCTGATCCGCTCGGACGCCCCGGGCCACGACCGGCTCGGCTGGGGGGTGCTCGGCTCCGCGCTCCCGGTGCGCTTCCCGGAGTGCCTGCGCCTGGCCGACGCGGCGATCACGCCGTTCGCCGTACAGCCGGGACAGGTTCTGATGCCGGAGTCCTGTGCGGTGGCCCTGCGCATCGACGCGGCGGCCGGCACCTGGGTCGGCATCTGGCGCCCGGCCGGCCGCCACCTGCACCAACTGGCCGCGCCCGAGGGGTGGTTGGCGGGCACCGGCCTGTGGACGCCTCAGGGGGTGCTGAGGCTTCCGTACGTCACGGAGGCGAGCCCGTGCGCGGTGCGGGACGTACCCGCCCCGGCCGACCCGGCGCCCGCGCCGCCGCCGGCTCCCGCCAAGCCCGCGGCGGCCAAGCCGGTGCCTCTGGGGCAGGCGCCCCTGACCGGCCGTCGGCCCGCATCGGAAGATCGTTAGAATCGGCGGCCTGCACGTGTGAAGACGACTACGGGGTGACCACAGCTCATGTCCAACCAGACCGACACCCGTCCGCAGGAGACGGGCAACGACAGCGCGGGGCGGCACCGGGGCGGTGCGGCGTCTACGGAGGATTCCGTGACCCCGCCCCACGGACGCCACCGACGCGACGAAAACCCGGACACCTAACCGGCACGACCACCTGCGACTCCGGGTGCCCTACAAGGGGCGCGGGACTGTGACACTTGCGCGGCCCCGCCGCGGTAAGCGCGACCGGCCGACCCCGAGTGCCCCACAGGGGCGCGGGACTGTGACACTTGCGCGGCCCCGCCCCGGTAAGCGCGACCGGCCGACCCCGAGTGCCCCACAGGGGCGCGGGACTGTGACACTTGCGCGGCCCCGCCCCGGTAAGCGCGACCGGCCGACCCCGAGTGCCCCACAGGGGCGCGGGACTGTGACACTTGCGCGGCCCCGCCACGGGGAGCGCGACCGGCCGACTCCGGGGGCCCCACAGGGGCGCGGGGAACTGCGCGACCAGCCACGCACGGTCCGCAACCGGAAGCCGAGGGCCCTGGGGCTCCGCCCCGGACCCCGGGACTCGCCCCACCCCGCCCCCTCCCGAAAACCTCCGGGGGTGGAAAGGGTCCGAGGTTCGAGCCTCTGAGGCTCCGCCCCAGACCCCGTTCGCGCCTTAAGGGCACTCGTCCTCAAACGCCGGACGGGCTGGGTATGCCGCCCGGCACCCAGCAGGCAAGGGGCGCGGGCCGGATCGGGGTCCGGGGCGGAGACCCGGGAGGCAGCCGGGAAGCCAGGGTTCAACCGCGACGCAGCCCCAGCACCTCCGCCGCCGCGAACGTCTCCCCCGCAGGCCGGCCCGCGTAGTACGGAGAGATCAGCTCGTCCAGCTCCTCGTAAGAGAAGACCTCCTTCGACGTGTCGAACTTCGCCGCCACCCGCGGCCGTTCGACGATCGCGACCATCCCCCCGTGCACCACCAGGAGCTGCCCGTTGACCTGGGCCGCCGCGGGCGACGCCAGATAGCCCACCAGGGGCGAGACGTGCTCGGGTGCCAGCGGGTCGAGCTGCCCCTCCCCCGGCTCCGCGAAGCCCGCGAACACGTCCTCCGTCATCCGCGTACGCGCACGCGGGCAGATCGCGTTGGCCGTGACCCCGTACTTGCCGAGCGCGAGCGCCGTCGAGGTGGTGAGGCCGACGATGCCGCCCTTGGCCGCCGCATAGTTGGGCTGGCCCGCCGACCCGGCGAGGAAGGCCTCGGAGGACGTGTTGACGATGCGGCCGTAGACCGGGCCGCCCGCCGCCTTGGAGCGTTCGCGCCAGTGCGCCGCGGCGAAGTGGGTGGTGTTGAAGTGCCCCTTGAGGTGCACATGGATCACCGAGTCCCACTCGGCCTCGCTCATCGAGAAGATCATCCGGTCCCGCAGGATGCCCGCGTTGTTGACCAGGATGTCGAGCTTGCCGTACGTGTCGATCGCCAACTGGACGAGTTCGCCGGCCTGTTGGTGGTCGGCCACGTCGCCGGTGTGGGCGGTGGCCCGGCCGCCCGCCGCGCGGATCTCGGCGGCGACCTCCTCGGCGGGCCCCTTCGACGCCTGGCCGGAGCCGTCGCGGCCCGGCTGCCCGAAGTCGTTGACGACGACGGCCGCGCCGAGCCGGGCCAGTTCGAGCGCCTCGGCCCTGCCGAGCCCGCGCCCGGCGCCGGTCACGATCGCGGACAGGCCTTCAAGTGGCAGTGCTGCCATGCCGGTTGGGTCCTCTCGCAAGGGGGATGGACAGGAGGGACGGACAGGAGGGATGGACAAGGGGGTGGACAAGGGACGGGCCGATGCCGGATCGGGTCAGATCGCGATGCAGGTGCGCAGGGCCTCGCCGCTGCGCATCTGGTCGAGCGCGTCGTTGATCCCGGCGAGCTGCACCCGGTGGGTGATCAGGCTCTCCAGGTCGATGCGGCCCGCCCGCCACAGCGCGATGGCACGCTCGTAGGAGCGCAGCACGTCGCCCCCGCCGTACATGGACGGCAGGATGCGCTTCTCGTCGAAGAACAGCTCGAACATGTTGACCTGGAAGAAGTCGTCCATGGCGCCCGCCCCGACCACGCACAGCGTGCCGCCGCGCCGGGTGTTCTCGTAGGCGGTGCGGGCGGTCGCGGAGCGGCCGACCACCTCGAAGACGTAGTCGAAGCCCTCGCCCGCGGTGATCCGCTGCTTGGCGTCGGCGAACTCCTCGGGCGAGACCGCCTCCGTGGCACCGAACCTGAGCGCCGCCTCGCGCCGCGACGCCACCGGGTCGACGGCGACGATCTGGGCGGCACCCTGCACCCGGGCACCCTGGATGGTGGAGATGCCGACGCCGCCGCACCCGATCACGGCGACCGACGAACCCGCCTCCACCTTCGCGGTGTTGATGGCGGCTCCCAGGCCCGTGGTCACCCCGCAGCCGATGAGCGCGGCGATCTCGTACGGAACGTCGTCGGGGATCGGGACCGCGCAGCCGGCCGCGACGACGACCTCCTCGGCGAAGGTGCCGGTGCCGGCGAAGCCGAACACGTCGCCGCCGGAGCGGCGGAAGTTGGGGGTGCCGGCGTTCATGAACCCGGCCAGGCAGAGCTGGGTCTGGCCGCGCTTGCAGGACGGACACGCCCCGCAGGCCGGAAGCCAGCACATCAGGACCCGGTCGCCCTGCTTCAGGCTCGTCACCCCGTCGCCGACGTCGATGACCTCGCCCGCTCCCTCGTGGCCGGGCACGAACGGCGCGGGCTGCGGCAGCACCCCGCTCATCGCCGAGAGGTCGGAGTGGCACAGGCCGGTGGCGCGGACGCGGAGCTTGACCTTCCCCGGGCCGAAGCCGGTCGCCTCCATGTCGTCGACCACGTCGAGCTTGTCCTGGCCTATCTCGTGCAGTACGGCTGCGCGCATGGTGCGGCTCCCCTCGATCCCCATCAACTACCGGAACAAGTACCGGAACAAGTACCGGACGGAACAGCTCAGTTGGTCTCCACGATCGTGTCGGACAGGACCGGCGCGTCGTCCCGCTCGACGGCCGTCACCGACACCTGGATCCGGCCGGGACCCGACCACATCCGGACGCGCAGGGTCTCGCCCGGGAAGACGATCCCGGTGAAGCGGGTGGCGTACGAGCGGACGCGAGTCACGTCGCCGTCGAGCAGCGTGTCCACGACGGCCTTCAGCGTCATCCCGTAGGTGCACAGCCCGTGCAGGATCGGCCGGTCGAAGCCGGCCAGCTTGGCGAAGTCGGGGTCGGCGTGCAGCGGGTTCCAGTCGCCCGACAGGCGGTAGAGGAGCGCCTGTTCCTCGCGGACGGGGCGCTCGACGATCTGGTCCGGGTCGCGTTCGGGCTGCTCGACGCGGGCCGAGGGCCCCCGGTCGCCGCCGAAGCCGCCCTCGCCGCGTACGAAGATCTGCGCGTCGCTGGTCCAGAGCGGGCCGTCCGCGTCGGCGGCCTCGGTGCGCAGGACCAGGATCGCGGCCTTGCCCTTGTCGTACACGGCGGCGACGCGGGAGGTCGAGGTGGCCCGGCCGCGCACCGGGACCGGCCGGTGCACGGTGATGGCCTGGCCGCCGTGCAGCACGGCCGCCAGGTCCACCTCGATGCCGGGTGCGGAGAGGCCGCCGACCACGCCCATGCCGGCGCCCGCGACGGTCGCGAAGGAGGGCAGCACGTGCAGCCGGGACTCCAGGGTGTAGCGCAGCTCGTCGGGGTCGGTGGCGGGCGTGCCGGCGCCCAGACCCAGGTGGTAGAGCTGGACGTCCTTGTGGTCCCACGTGATGGTGGTGGACCGGGGCTCGGCGGCGATCGCCTTCGCGGCATCAATGGGCATGTGGATGCTGCTCCTTGAGCGGTGTGCGGGCACGGGGAAAAGACCTCGGTGCGGCCGTCCGCACCGTCGGCCCCACCGAGGTCGTACTGGACCGGACCGAGGACCCGTCCGGACCGGATCCGCTCGCTGCCGGACCCGTTCTAGAACGCGTTCTAGGCCGATGGCCCCCAGGTATAGCGCACGCCCCGGCAGTTGTGAAGCCTCCTGACGCTACGTCAGTTCTCGCGGCGGGGACGCCCCGTGGCCACCTCGTGCCCCTTTCGGCGGGGGTACCCCATGACATTTGTCCTGCCCAGGTCCGTACATGCGCATCTGCCGCGGGACCGGGCCCGCTCCGTAGCGTCTTGGACATGACGCAGACGACGACACAGAGCGCCACCGCGGTCCGCTTCAGCGGGGTGGTGAAGTCCTACGGGGCGGTCCGGGCCGTGAACGGGGCAGAGCTGTCCATCGGGCGCGGCGAGACCGTGGCCCTGCTCGGCCGCAACGGCGCCGGCAAGTCCACCACCATCAGCCTCCTGCTCGGCCTGAACGAGCCCGACTCCGGCGAGGTGCGGATCTTCGGCCGGAGCCCGGAGCGGGCGGTACGGGACGGGCTCGTCGGGGCGATGCTCCAGGAGGGCAGCCCGATCCCCCGGGTCACCGTGCGGGAGCTGGTGTTCTTCATCGGCAGCATGTACCCGAAGCCGATGCCGGTCGCCGAGGCGCTGGCGCTGGCCGGCCTCGCCGATTTCGCCGACCGCCGCGTCGACAAGCTGTCCGGCGGCCAGACCCAGCGCGTCCGGTTCGCGATGGCGCTCGCCGGGAACCCCGAGCTGCTGCTGCTCGACGAGCCGACGGCCGCCCTCGACGTCGAGGCGCGCCGTGCGTTCTGGGAGTCGATGCGCACCTACGCCGACCGCGGCAACACGGTCATGTTCTCCACCCATTACCTAGAGGAGGCCGACGACAACGCGGACCGCATCGTCGTCATCGACCAGGGCCGCATCGTCGCCGACGGTCCGGGCGAGCAGATCAAGCGGGCCGCCGGCGGCAGCCTGGTCTCCTTCGACCTCGCGGGCACCTCCAGCGCCGGCCTGTCGCTGCTGCCCGGCGTGGTCACCGTCGAGATCCACGGCGACCGGGCCAGGCTGCGCACCGACGACTCGGACGCCACCGTCGTGGCGCTCGCCGCCATGGGCGCCGTACGCCGCCTCGAAGTGGCCCCCGCCAGCCTGGAAGACGCCTTCCTCTCCCTCACCGCACGCGAAAGCGAGACCGTCTGATGGTCGAGTACATCAAGCTGGAGATGCGGCGCACGCTCCGCGACGCATCCTTCGTGATCTTCGGTATCGGGATGCCCGTGCTGATGTATCTGCTCTTCACCAACATCGGCGGCGCCGGCAACGGCGACGACTGGAAGGTCCAGTCGATGATCGGCATGGCGGCGTACGGCGCGCTGGGCGCCGCCCTGGGCGTCGGGACCGGGGTCGCGTCCGACAAGTCGATCGGCTGGCTTCGGCAGATGCGGATCGCCCCGCTCTCCCCGACGAAGGTGGTGACCGGGCGGGCGATCAGCGGCTCGGTGACCGTCCTGCCCGGCATCCTCGCCGTGTTCCTCTCCGGCGCGCTGATCAACGGGGTGCGCCTGGACGCCTGGCAGTGGGGCGCGCTCACGCTGCTCCTGTGGATCGGGGCGCTGCCCTTCACGATGCTCGGCCTCGGCAACGGCTACCGGCTCTCCGCACAGGCCACCGGCGTCGTCAACGTGGCCTGCCTGATGGGCCTCGCGATCCTCGGCGGCCTGTGGTTCCCGGTCACGGCCTTCCCCGGCTGGCTGCGCACGATCGCCGAGTACACTCCGACACACCGCTTCGCCGATCTCGGCTGGGCCACCTCGCAGGGCCACGCCCCGGGTGCGGCGACCATCGCGCTGATGACAGCCTGGCTGGTGGCCTTCGGTGCGTACGCCGTGGTCTCCTACCGTCGGTCCGCACGGACCGCGTGAGCTCCGGCGCCGGGACCGGGTGACCTCATGAGCCGTCAGTACGGAGAGAACGCGATGCCATCACTGCTGCCGAAGCTGCCCGCGCGGGGCGCGAAGGCCGACGAGTTCCCGGGCCCGCCCGCCAACGGCTACACCTTCCTGCCGTGGCTCCTGATGGGCACGGGCGCCGTCATCGACGTGGCCAAGGGCAAGGTCGCCCACCCGGAGCTCGGCGCCCTCGGCATCCTCGCCTTCGCGGTCCTGTACGCGCTGGTCGCCTTCCGCGCCTTCGACAAGCGGCGGCGCCAGGAGCGGACGACCCTGGTCCTGCTCGGCGCCCTCGCCGCCGTCACCTACGCCCTCGGACTCGGCTACGGCGGGGTGTGGCTGCTGTTCTTCCCGCTGCTCTCGCTCACCTGCGGCGCCGTGCTGCGGGACAAGCGGCTGGGCGTCGTGATCATCGTGCTCGCCGGCTCGGTGGGGGTCATCTCCGGCATCAAGACCGGCGACCCGTGGGACAACATGACCATCGCGTACGGGACGTTCCTGTCCGGGATGGTGATCGCCGCGCTCCTCTCGCTCTCCGAGACGATCCGCGAACTGCGCGACACGCGGCAGGAGTTGGCGCGTACCGCTGTCGAGAAGGAGCGGCTGCGCTTCTCGCGCGATCTGCACGACCTGCTGGGCCACACCCTCTCGGTGATCGTCGTGAAGTCGGAGGCCGCCCGCCGGATCGCGCCGCGCGACCTGGACGCGGCGCTCGGCCAGGTCGCCGACATCGAGTCGGTCGGCCGCCAGGCGCTCACCGAGATCCGCGAGGCCGTCACCGGCTATCGCGAGGGCAGCCTCGCCACCGAACTCGACCGGGCCCGCTCGGCCCTGAGCGCGGCCGAAGTGGAGCCGCTGGTGCGCCAGTCGGGCCCCCCGCTGCCCGCGCAGGCCGAGGCGCTGCTCGGCTGGGTGGTCCGCGAGGCCGTCACCAACGTCGTACGCCACAGTGCGGCGACGCGCTGCGAGATCGTGATCGAGGGCACGCCGGAGCGGGTCACCCTGACGGTCACCGACAACGGCAGGGGCGCCCCCGTCGCGCCCGCCCCGACCCCGCGGACCGGCGGCAACGGCCTGAAGGGCCTCACCGAACGTCTCGCCGCGGCGGGCGGTTCCCTGACGGCGGGCCCCGCGCCCCGCACCGGCTTCCGGGTCGGCGCCGAACTCCCGGTGGACCCGCAGGACACGGCCCTGGACGCCGAACTGAGCACGGCCCCCGGCCGCCCCTGAGCCCCGTCCGGAACTCGTCCGCGCCAACGCGGCGGAACGCGTCGCGGGCCCGGGGCGCCGTGGCCGTAGCCTGACCCCATGGACGAGATGCCCCAGGACCACCGACCCGCGAAATCCGTCAGAGTTCTCCTCGCCGAGGACCAGGGCATGATGCGCGGCGCGCTCGCCCTGCTGCTCGGTCTCGAAGAGGACATGGAGGTCGTCGCGCAGGTCTCGGCCGGCGACAAGATCGTGCCCGAGGCGCTCGTGGCGCGGCCCGACGTGGCCCTGCTCGACATCGAACTGCCGGGCAAGAGCGGCCTCGACGCGGCGGCGGAGCTGCGCGAGGAGGTGCCGGACTGCCGGGTCCTGATCCTCACCACGTTCGGCAGGCCCGGCTATCTGCGCCGCGCGATGGAGGCGGGCGCGGCCGGGTTCCTCGTGAAGGACGGACCGGTCGAGGACCTCGCCGAGGCGATCCGGCGGGTGCTGCGCGGCGAGACCGTCATCGACCCGGCGCTCGCCGCGGCCGCCCTCAGCGCGGGCCCGAGCCCGCTGACCGCGCGCGAACGCGACGTCCTGAACGCCTCGGTGGACGGGGCGACGGTCTCCGACATCGCGGGCAAGCTGCACCTGTCGGAGTCGACGGTCCGCAACTACCTGTCGTCCGCGATCGGCAAGACCGGCACCCGCAACCGCATGGAGGCGGTGCGGTCGGCCCGTCAGCAGGGCTGGCTGTAGCGGACGCCCCCCCTCGGGGCCCGCCTCAGCCGCGTACGGCCGTGCGCGCCGCCCGGGGCAGCCACACCAGCGCGAGCACCACGCTGGCCAGCAGGACGAATCCGCCGACGCGGAAGGCGAGGGCGTACCCGGCGGTGAGGTTCTCGGCGCTCTGGACCACGCCGGTCCTGGACGCCGCGACCGTGGACAGGACGGCGAGCCCCAGCGCCCCGCCCATCGTCCTCGACGTGTTGATCAGGCCGGAGACGAGGCCGGCCTCACCCGGCTCCGCCCCCGAAGTGGCCAGCGCGGCAAGGGGAGTCGTGGCGAGGCCCGCTCCGGTCATCATGAGGATGCCGGGCACCAGGATCGCCAGCCAGTACGGGTCGTCCGCCCGCATCGTGGACTGCCAGCCGAACCCGGCCGCGGTCACCAGCATGCCGAGCACGGTCAGGTTGCGCGCGCCGGTCCTCGGCATGATGCGCGGCGCCAGCTTCGAGCCGAGGACCACGCTGAGCGAGCTGGGAATCAGGGCGAGGCCCGCGCCGAGCGGGGTGTAGCCCAGCACGTTCTGCGCGTACAGGGTCATGAAGAACCAGGTGCAGAACATCGCCGAGCCGCACACGAACATCACGGCGTTGGCGGCGGAGACACCCCGCAGCCGGAAGAGCCGCAGCGGCATGAGGGGAGCCGCGGTCCTGGCCTCGACGGCGAGGAACGCGAGCAGCAGGGCGAGCCCGCCGAGGAGCGGCACCAGCGTCGCCGGGGCGCCCCAGCCCGACTCCTCCGTCTGCACGATGCCGTACGAGAGGGTCGCGAGCCCGACCGTGACGAGGACGGCCCCGGGCAGGTCGAGTCGGTGGCGCCCGCCGGCCCGCGACTCGGTGATCCAGAGCGCGGCGCCGAGCAGCACGAGCGCGCCGACGGGCACGTTGATGAGCAGGACCCAGCGCCACGACAGGGCGTCGGTGAGCGCCCCTCCGACGAGGCCGCCCGCCGCGCCGCCGCCCGCGCCGACCGCGGCCCAGGTGCCGATGGCCCGGGTGCGGGCGGCGCCCTCGGGTACGGCGGCGGTCAGGATGGTGAGGGTGGCCGGCGCGAGCACCGCGGCCCCGAGCCCCTGGGCGGCCCGCGCGGCGAGCAGCTGCCAGCCCTCCTGGGCGAGGCCGCCGCCGAGGCTGGCCACGGTGAACAGGCCGAGCCCCACGAGGAACATCCGCTTGCGTCCGTACAGGTCGCCCGCGCGTCCGCCGAGCAGCATGAACCCGGCGAAGGCGATGGCGTACGCGTTGACCACCCACTGCAGCCCGCCCGCGCTCATCCCGAGGCCGGTGCGCATGGAGGGGAGGGCGACGTTGACGACGGAGACGTCGAGCACGACGAGGAACTGACCCGCGCAGGCGGCGAGGACGACCGGCCAGGTGCGGGGGGTTTTGGTGGGGGTGGATATGTGGGTGTCAGTGGACGCGTAGGCCATGCGAGTCATGCTCGCACGCAGGGGACGCCCATTACACCCGCTTTCCCCGACGGCAGGCACTGGGATCGGCACAGGGGCCTGTCTCATCCCCTGTGCTCATCGCGCCACGGCCGTGCTCACCGTGCAGCTCGGGCTCGATCCGCCGCCCGTCCTCCTGTGGTCCTGGAGCCACAGCGGTCCTCCCTGCTCGTCCGCCTGATGCCCGGCACTATCACCTACCGCCTCCACCGCGAGGTCATCGAGATCCAGGACGGGCCGCTGGCGCTGCGGCCATACATGGATCCGGCGGCCGCGGAGACTGCCCGGACCGCCTTGCGGGCCGGTCTGTCCGCTCCCGCGACGATCCGAAGCCCCGCGACGATCCGTTCCGCACCAGGAGGAGCTCCTCGTGAGGTACCGCACGCGGCACGCACGGACCGCGTGTGTCAGCCGTGGGTCTCGGCTGCATGGGCATGCCGGTCGCCTACGAAGTGCCGGACGACGCCGAGTCCGAACGAACCCTGGACCGGGCGATGGCGAGTCAGGGCCGGATGTGTTTCAACGTGAACTCGGGCAGGGCATACGGGCCGGCCTGCGGGGCTTCGGGATCGGCAGGGACGTCGGCGTCAGGGATGTCCGATGCATGGGTTTCGGCGTTGTCGACGGGCGTGTAGGCCAGTTCGGCTTCCGCGGGGAGTTCCCAGAAGCGGCGGGTGTTGGCAGAGACGGCGTACGCCGTGGCAAAGCGCGTGGAGAGCGGGGCGGTAAGTGCGGCGCGGCAGAAGCCGACGGCATCACGCGGGCTGAGCCAAGTCGCCAGGTGGCGCGACTCGGTGGGCGCCGCCTCGAAGCTGCCGATACGCAGGCAGATCACGGAGACATCGAACTTGTCCGCATACAGCCGCCCCAGGGCCTCGATGGCTGCCTTGCTCACCCCGTACAGGCCGTCGGGGCGCACTGGTTCCTGTGGGCCAGTGCGATGGGCCGTGGGATAGAACCCGCTCACGCGGTTGCTGCTGGCCAGCACGACCCGCGGAATCGACGCCCTCCGGGCAGCCTCCAGGACATGGTGGGTGCCCAGCACATTCGCGTCCAGCAGATGCTCGAGCGGCGCCTCGTCCGGCAGACCGCCCAGATGGAGCACGGCGTCCGCACCCACGAGCGCGGTCGCGACGGCGGCCGCGTCCCGAAGATCGACGATATGGACCACCTCGTTCGCGGCCTCGACCTGGAGCGGAACGCGGTCGAGCAGAACCAGGCGGCCCACCTCGCTGCGCAACGCCCGGCGCACGACCGAGCCGATGTTCCCTGCCGCCCCGGTGACGACCACTGTTCCCAGCCCCACCGCACACCTCCGCCGTTCGAACTCGGCAACGTCCTGATCCGGACAGGCCGTGATCCTCTCATCGCCGGCCACGACGCCCAACGGGTGCGGAGCCAACAGGAGATGGGGACTTGCGACGAGGCCCATCGCCGCACGGGACAACCTTCACGGCGGTGATCGTCGAACCGCTGCGGGACGTCCTGGTGACCCGCACCGTCGAGACCACTCCGGGGCGGGCGCTGATCGTCACCCTGGGACGTCTACTCGACGACCAGCGTTCACGGCCACCGGCCATCCCGTGACGGGGCCGAAGTCGGGGTCGTGGGCGTGGTCCTGGTCTTGATCGCGATGCGGGCGCCGCCGGCGGGCCGTCGAACGCGCCAGGTCCTGGATGGCCGACCGGCGCCGACGTCACGAGCCCGCACGGCGCGACAGAGCAAACCCAGCAGGCTCAGCGGCGCAGTACCGTCACCACCGCCGCGCCGCCCAGGCCGATGTTGTGGGCGAGGCCCACCCGCGCGCCCTCGACCTGCCGCGCCCCGGCGACCCCTCGCAGCTGCCACACCAGCTCCGCCGCCTGCGCGAGCCCGGTCGCGCCGAGGGGATGGCCCTTCGAGATCAGCCCTCCGGAGGGGTTGACCACCCAGCGGCCGCCGTATGTCGTCGCGCCGGACTCCACCAGCTTCCCCGACTCCCCCGCCCCGCACATCCCGAGCGCCTCGTACGTGAGCAGTTCGTTGATCGAGAAGCAGTCGTGCAGCTCGATCACGTCGACGTCCTCGATGCCGAGCCCCGCCCGCTCGAACGCCTGGCGGCCGGCCTCGCGCGACATGGGCGCCCCCACCGCGTCGATGCAGCTTCCCGACGCGAACGACTCCTCGGTGTCGGTGGTCATCGACTGGCCGGCGATCTCAACGGCCTTGTCGTGCAGGCCATTTCGGTCCACGAAGCGTTCCGATGCGACGACCGCCGCGGCGGCTCCGTCCGAGGTCGGTGAGCACTGGAGCTTGGTCAGCGGCCGGTGGATGGTCCTGGCCGCCAGGATCTCGTCCACCGTGTAGGCGTCCTGGAACTGCGCGTTGGGGTTGTTCACGGAGTGGCGGTGGTTCTTGGCGCCCACCGCGGCGAGCTGCGCCGCGGTCGTGCCGTACCGCTCCATGTGCTCGCGCGCGGCGTTGCCGAAGATCTGCGCGGTGGGCGGGGTCATCTCGAAGCCGTGGCGCGCCGCCATGACGCCGTAGTGCCGGGCCACCGGGGACGTCGCGAAGTCGCCGCCGTCCGAGCCGCCGCCGAGCGCGCCCCGCTTCATCTTCTCGAAGCCGAGCGCGAGGACGCAGTCGCTCACACCGCCCTCCACGAGCTGCCGCGCCAGCATCAGCGCGCTGGACCCGGTCGCGCAGTTGTTGTTGACGTTGTAGACGGGGATGCCCGTCAACCCCAGTTCGTAGACGGCGCGTTGACCGGCCGTCGACGTCTGGAAGCAGTAGCCGACGGGGGCCTGCTCGACCGCGCCGTAGTCGACGCCCGCGTCCGCGAGGGCTGCGCCGCCCGCCTCCTTCGCCATGTCCCAGTACTGCCAGTCGCGGGACTCCGGCTTCTCGAACTTGGTCATGCCGACACCGACGATGTAGCTCTTCACGACAGACGGGACCCTTCAGTCTCGGGGCAGGCCGAGGATGCGCTCGGCGACGACGTTGAGCTGGACCTGGGTGGTGCCGCCCGCGATGGTCAGGCAGCGCGACATGAGGAAGCCGTGCACGGCGCGCTCGGCGGGGCCTTCGGCGGCCGCGCCGTCGGGGCCGAGGAGCTCGAGGGCGAGTTCGGCGACCTTCTGCTGGTGCGGGGTCTGGATGAGCTTGCGCAGACTGGCCCCCGCGCCGGGTTCCAGGCCGGACACCTGCCGCATGGTGGTGCGAAGCCCGATGCAGGCCAGCGCGTGGGCCTCGGCGGCGAGCGCGCCGATCCGCGCCCGGTACGCCCCGTCGAGCTCCCCCGCGCGGGCGATCAGCGCTTCGAGACCGGTGTCGAAGGCCACCTGGTCGGCCATGTGCACCCGTTCGTTGCCGAGGGTGTTGCGGGCGACCCGCCAGCCGCCGTTCACTTCGCCGACGACGGCGTCGGCGGGCAGCAGCGCCCCGTCGAAGTAGACCTCGTTGAAGAGGGAGTCGCCGGTGATCTCCTTCAGCGGGCGGATGTCGATGCCCTCGGCGCGCTTCATGTCGACGAGGAAGTAGGTGAGCCCCTTGTGCTTGGGGGCGTCCGGGTCGGTGCGGGCCAGCAGGATGCCGTAGTCGGCCCACTGCGCGGCGCTCGTCCACACCTTCTGTCCGGTGACGCGCCAGCCGCCGTCCGCGGTGCGCTCGGCCCTGGTGCGCAGCGAGGCGAGGTCGGAGCCCGCGCCGGGTTCGGAGAAGAGCTGGCACCACAGGAGTTCGCCGCGCAGGGTGGGGGCGAGGAAGCGGTCCTGCTGGGGGCCGGTGCCGTACGCGAGGAGCGAGGGCACCACCCAGGTCGCGATGCCGAGTTCGCCGACCGTGACTCCGGCGCGCCTCAACTCCTCCTGGATCACCAGCTGTTGCACGGGTCCCGCACCGAGTCCGTACGGCGCCGGGAGGTGCGGGGCGGCGTATCCGGTGGGGGCCAGGGCGCGGCGGGCGGCACCCGGGTCGAGGCCCCGCACCGCTTCGGCGGCCGCCCGCGCCGCGGCGCGGTGGTTCTCGGCCTCGGGCGGCAGCTCCATGCGCAGCTCCCTGCGGGCGCCGCCGTGGGCGAGGCGGGCGGCCCGCAGGCGGTGGGTGTCCCCGGGGCCCAGGAGCTGGCGGGCGACCAGGGCGCGGCGCAGATACAGGTGGGCGTCGTGCTCCCAGGTGAAGCCGATGCCGCCGAGGATCTGCACGCAGTCCTTGGCGCAGGTGAACGCGGCGTCGAGGGCGGTGGCCGCGGCGAGCGAGGCGGCGAGGCCGCGCACTTCGGGCGGCTCGTCCATGGCGCGCGCCGCGTCCCACACCAGGGCGCGGGCCTGTTCGAGGCGTACGAGCATGTCCGCGCAGAGGTGCTTGACCGCCTGGAACCGGCCGATGGGCCGTCCGAACTGCTCCCGCACCTTCGCGTACGCGGTGGCCGTCTCCAGGGCCCGCGCCGCGGTGCCGCAGGATTCGGCGGAGAACAGCAGGGCGGCCAGGTCGTGGACCAGGTCCGCATCCACGTCGAGGGCGCGGCCGGGCGGGACCATCACGCGCTCGGCCCGCACCTCGGCGGTGCGCCGGGTGGGATCGGCGCCGCGGTGCGCGGTGATCCGCAGCGCCTCGGCGTCCACGGCGAGCCACACCGTCCGGTCGCCCTGCCGCGCGGGGAGGATCACCAACTCGGCCTGCTCGGCGGCCAGTACGGGCGCCGCGGTTCCGTCGAGGAGCCGGCCGTCCGCGCGGCCGACGGCGGTGAGGGTGCCCGCGCCGAGCGCCACGGCGGCGGTCCTGCGGCCTTCGGCGAGGTCGGCCACGAGGGCGTCGTGCCCTGACGCCCTGCGCAGCAGTTCCGCGGCGAGCACCGTGGGCAGATAGGGCCCCGGCAGCAGTGCGCGCCCGGCCTCCTCCAGGACGACGGCGAGTTCGCAGAGCCCGCCCCCGCCGAACTCCTCGCCGAGGTGGACGCCGAGCAGCCCCTGTTCCACCAGGCGGTCCCAGAACGGCGGCCGTGCGCCGGCGGCCGCGGGCGAGTCGAGGAGCTTGCGCACCTCGTCCACCGGCGCGGCCCGCGCGAGCAGCCCGCGCACCGCGTCGGCGAGCTCCCGCTGTTCTTGTGTGATCGCGATGCCCATGTACGCCCTCACCCGTCGCCGGACCCGGAACGGCGCCAGAGTAGAACACGTTCCAATCTGACGGAAGGTCAGACGCCGGTGAGGTTGCGGACCCCGCCCGCCCACGGCCGCCGGCCGCACGTACGGCACCATGGACCGCCCACACACCTACGACCCAAAGGAGCCGGGCCGTGGCCTCTCCCGAGCCGCAGATCCTGGCCGCCTTCGAGGCGGCGAAGGGCTTCATGCCCGTACGGGAAGGACTGGCGCTGTACGAGGCGGCCGCCGCGGCGGGGGCGCTCGGGCTGCCGCTCCTGGAGGTCGGCACCTACTGCGGGCGCTCCACGATCCTGCTCGCGGAGGCCGCGCGCGCGAGCGGCACGGTCGCGGTCACCGTCGACCACCATCGCGGCAGCGAGGAGCAGCAGCCGGGCTGGGAGTACCACGACCCGACGGTCGTCGACGCCGAGGTCGGGCGGATGGACACCCTCCCCGCCTTCCGGCGGACCCTGCACGCGGCCGGCCTCGAGGACCACGTGATCGCGGTGGTCGGGCGCTCGCCCCAGGTGGCGCGGGTGTGGGGCGGGCGGCTCGGCTTCGTCTTCATCGACGGGGGGCACACCGACGAGCACGCCACCGCCGACTACGAGGGCTGGGCGCCGAAGCTCGCCGAGGACGGCACCCTCGTCATCCACGACGTCTTCCCGGATCCGGTGGACGAGTTCACCGGCCAGGCCCCGTACCGCATCTACCTGCGGGCGCTGGAGTCCGGCGCGTTCACCGAGGTCTCGGCGACCGACTCGCTGCGCGTCCTGCGCCGGACGTCCGCCGCGCTGTGACACCCCCGGGGGCCCGCGCGGTCCGGCCGCGCGGCACGGCGCGCTCGCGGGCGGCGCGGGTCGGGCAGGATCCGAAAGCGACGGCCTAGCATCGCACCCGTGTCGTACGACAGCGAGTCATCGAATCCGGACAGCCGGTCGCGCCGCGGGCGCCGCCGGGCCCTCGTCACCCTCGCCGCCCTCGCGCCGACCGTCCTCGCGGGCTGGCTGGTCTGGCAGGCGGCGGGCAGCCCCGGCGGGCAGGACGGCAAGCCGCCGAGGGCGCTGCCCGCGCCGAGCCGCACCGCGCCGTCCGCGCCCCCGGGGGCCGGCACCGCGACCCTCACGGCGACGGGCATCCCGCGCTCGGCCGCCCCGACGGCGCCGGGCGGATCCGGCACCGGACCGCTCGCCGGAAAGACCGTCGTCATCGACCCGGGTCACAATCCGAATAATTTCCGGCATACAAAAGAGATCAATGAGCCGGTGGACATCGGAACGAACGAGAAGGAATGCGACACCACCGGCACCGAGACCAACGACGGTTATACGGAGGCCGAGTTCACGCTCGATGTGTCGCGCCGGATCAGGGTGATCCTGGAAAAGCAGGGCGCCACGGTGGTCTTCACCCAGAACGGTGACCGGACATTCGGCCCGTGTGTGGACGAGCGGGCCCGGATCGGCAATCGGGCGAAGGCGGCCGCCGTCGTCTCGGTGCACGCGGACGGTGTGGCCGAGGGCCAGCGCGGTTTCCATGTGATCCTGCCCGCGAAGGTGAAGGGCGGCGCCGCCGACACCGCCCCGATCGTGGGGCCTTCGCGTGAACTCGGTGTGCGGATCGCGGGGAAGTTCGTCCTGGACACGGGCATGAACGCCTCCAACTACGTGGGCGACGGCACCGCGCTCGACACCCGCAGCGACCTCGGCGGGCTCAACCTGTCGACCGTTCCCAAGGTGTTCATCGAGTGCGGCAACATGCGTGATTCCCGGGATTCGGCGCTCCTCAAGAGCGCGGACTGGCACCAGAAGGCGGCCCAGGGCATCGCCGACGGCATTACGTCGTTCCTGGGCGGGTAGGCTCCCGACCCGCCGTACGGCCCACAGATCCAGACGATAGATTCTCCGTAACAGGGGGAACCACCTAGAGCTTCACGCCGTGTGCACGTACACACCGGCGGCAGCGATGACCGCCCCGACGAGACGACATAAAAGAGGACTTTTACGTGAACATCCGCTCCCTCACACGAGGCGACGGCGTGGTGATCGGTGCAGCGGTGGTGCTGTTCATCGCCTCGTTCCTGAATCTCACGTCCGCTCCGAGCTGTTCCGGGCAGTTCTGCCCGAGCATCGACGAGCCGAACGCCTGGGACTCGCTCTCGCTCCTGATGAGCATCTTCCTCGCGGGCATCATCGGTGCGGCACTGACGGTCGTCGGCCGTTCGCTGCCGCAGCCCAAGAAGGTCGTGGGGCTCGACCTCACGCAGTTCGGCGTCGCCTTCACCGTCTTCGCCGCGTGGACCGCGTTCTGGACGATCATCGACGCGCACGACTCGGGCGCCGGCATGATCCTCGGCCTCATCGCCGCCCTGGTGCTGGCCGCCGCCGCGGTCGCCTCGCCGCTGGTCGGCGCGCTGAAGGCGCCGCTGATGGGCACCCCGAGCCCCGCCGCACCCCAGACGTACGGCTACCCGGGCGCGGCCCAGCCGGCCGGTGGCTACGGCTACCCCGGCGCCGCCCAGCAGCAGCCCTACGGCGCCCACCCCGGCGACCCGAGCCTCGGTGGCCAGCCCGGCGCCCAGGCCCAGCCGTTCGGCGCGCAGGCCCAGGCCCCGGCCCAGGCGCAGGCCCCGGCCGCGGACATGCACCAGGACAGCCAGGCGCAGCCCGCCGCGGCGGCCGCCCCGGCCGGCGACTTCGCCCCGTTCTGGTTCGCGGTCCCCGTCGCCCGCCCGCTGTACGCGGAGGACGGCTCGCCCACCCCGATCGCCGAACTCGCCCCGGGCACCTGGTACCTGGCCGTCGACCAGCGCGGTCCCGGCCTGGTCGCCCAGACGCAGGACGGCCGCCGCGGCGTGCTGCAGGACACCACGGGGATCCAGCGCGGCTGATCGGCCCGCGCCAGGACCCACAACGGCCCCCCGCCCCTTCCGGGCGGGGGGCCGTTGCCCTACAGTCCCCTGACGGTCCGTCAGTTCAATGCCGGGCCGGTTCTGCGTTGGTTCTCCTGGAGGGGGCGGCACATGCGCCTGGGACTCGCACTCGGCTACTGGGGGCGCGGGCCGAACCCGGCCCATCTCGAACTGGCCCGCGCGGCCGAGGAGTTCGGCTACCACTCGGTGTGGACGGCGGAGGCCTGGGGATCGGACGCGTTCACCCCGCTGGCCTGGATCGCCGCCCACACCTCGCGCATCCGGCTCGGCACGGCCGTCGCGCAGATGGCCGCCCGCACCCCCACCGCCACCGCCATGCACGCCCTCACCCTCGACCACCTCTCCGGGGGCCGGATGATGCTGGGCCTCGGGCTCTCGGGCCCCCAGGTCGTCGAGGGCTGGTACGGACGGCCCTTCCCGTCGAGCCCGCTGACCGCGACCCGCGAGTACGTGGAGGTCATCCGCCAAGTACTGCGCCGCGAGGGGCCGGTGGAGCTCGACGGCCGCTTCCACGCCCACCCCTACACGGGTGCCGACGGCACCGGCCTCGGCAAACCCCTCAAGTCCATCACCCACCCCCTGCGTCCGGACATCCCCGTGCTCCTGGGCGCCGAGGGCCCCAAGAACATCGCCCAGACCACCCGCATCGCGGACGGCTGGCTCCCGCTGTACTGGTCGCCGACCCGCACGGACGCGTACGCCGCCTCCCTCACCGAGCTGCGCGACGGCTTCCTCGTGGCCCCCATGGTGCGGGCCCACGTGTGCGACGACGTCGCCGACGGTCTGTTGCCGGTGAAGGCGATGCTGGGCTTCTACATCGGCGGCATGGGCCACGCGGCCCGCAACTTCCACGCCGACCTGATGACGCGCATGGGATACGGCGACGCGGCCCGCCGCATTCAGGAGCTGTTCCTCGCGGGCCGTCGCGACGAGGCCGTGCTGGCCGTGCCGGACGCGTTCGCCGACGAGATCTCCCTGGTCGGACCGCGTCAACGCATCGCGGAACGGCTGGAGTTGTGGCGCAAGGGCCCGGTGACGGACCTTCTGGTCACCTCACCGGACCCTGTCACGCTCCGCACGCTCGCGGAGCTGAACGCCTAGCCGCGCCGCTCAGCCACCGCTGAGCTGGCCCGCGGACGGCACCTTGTCCGTGACCGGCGCACCCGCGTCCTTGCCGGCACCCTTGACGCCGTTGATCATGTTCTCGAACATGCCGACGTCGTTGTCGTTCGCGTCGCCCTTGCGCAGCTTGCCGCCCAGCCCCTTGAGCGACTCGATGCCCGAAGCGAGGGGCGCCACGGCCTTGGAGAGCAGCGGGTCGCCCTTGGCGTTCTCGCTCGCCGCCTTCAGACGGTTGTACGTGAACGCACCGGCCAGACCGGCCTTGACGAGGGCGAACGTACGGCCCTTCGCGCCCTTCTTGAACTTGCCCGCCTTGTACGGCTTGATGATCCACTGGTAGGCGGCGCCCGCCGCGAGTCCGGCGTTGGCGACGAAGCGCGTCTTGGCGAGCTTCTGCCGCTCCGCGGACGCGCTGGGCGACGGGGAACTCTCGGCCGCGGTGAGCGCGGCGTTCTGCGTCTGAGACCGGTCGGACCGGGTCTCTCCTCCGCAGGCGGTCGTCGACACCAGGACGGCGCAAGACAGGACGACCGCCACGATTATGCGGCGGATGGGGAAGATAGTGGGCACGATGACCTCCGGGGGATGTTCGGCCTCCCCGGCAGCCTCACCCGCCCCATCGCGCTGCGCCACTCGGGCGACTCCGTACGGGTGCGTTGCGCGGGGGAAGGCGGGTCACCCGGCCCGCGGGCCGGGCGCCGCGGGGCCGCTCTCCACCCGCTCAGCCGCAGCAGGAGGGCGCGAGGCCCCTGGGGAGCCGTTCCCCGCCGAACACCGCGCCGGTCGCCTCGTCGCCGCCGAGCGCCGCCACCGCGAGCAGCAGCGAGCCGGCCGTCCACGTGGTGAGCTCCTCCGGCCACATCGCGCGGTCGCCCTCGAAGACGTACCCCGTCCAGTACATGCCCGACGCCTCGTCCCGCAGGTGCCGGATGGACTGGAGGATCTCAAGGGCCCGGTCCGACTCCCCCATCGCCCAGAGCGCGAGGGCGAGTTCGCAGCTCTCGCCGCCGGTGACCCACGGGTTCGGCAGCACGCAGCGCACGCCGAGGCCGGGCACCACGAACGCCTCCCACATCGATGCGATGCGGGCCTGCGCCGCGGCGCCGGTGAGCGCGCCGCCGAGGACGGGGTAGTACCAGTCCATGGAGTAGCGGGACTTGTCGAGGAAGCGTTCGGGGTGGTGCTCGATGGCGTGGGCGAGCGCGCCGGTCGCCAACTCCCAGTCGGGCTGCGGCTCTTCGAGCTGTTCGGCGACGGCGAGCGCGCAGCGCAGCGCGTGGTGCACGGAGGAGCTTCCGGTGAGCAGCGCGTCGGTGACGGCGGTGCCGTCCTCCTCGCGTTTCCAGCCGATCTGGCCGCCGCTCTGCTGGAGGGCGAGGACCCACTCGACGGCGGCGTGGACCGCGGGCCACATGCGGTCGAGGAAGGTGTCGTCGCCGGTGGCGAGGTAGTGGTGCCAGACCCCGACGGCGATGTAGGCGACGAAGTTGGACTCCTGGCCGTGGTCGGTGACCTTGTCGTGCTCGCCGTCGTGGTAGGCGGCGTACCAGGAACCGTCCGCGTTCTGGTGCCGGACCAGCCAGTCGTAGGCGCGCTCGGCGGCGGCGTGCTCGCCCGCCGCGTCCAGGGCCATCGCCGCCTCGGTGTGGTCCCACGGGTCCAGGTGGTGGCCGCGGAACCAGGGGATGGCGCCGTCGGCGCGCTGCACCGCGAGCAGCGCGGCGACCGTCCGCCCGGCCTGCCCGGCGGTGAGCACCCCGGGCAGGACGAGGTGCTCGGTGCGCTCCGGAGAGGTCACTTGGCGGCGCTCTTCTCTGCGGGCTTCTCCGCGGGCTTCTCCGCGAGCACGGGCAGGTGCGGCTTGGTCGCGTACGCCACGAAGCTCTTGCCGACGACCGGGTTGAGGGCCCGCTCGGCGAGCCGGGTGACGGTGCTGATGCCGGGCGTCTTCATGATGTCCCAGACCAGGAGCTGGTGGTACGCCTTCACCGGCAGCGCCTTGTCGTTGTCGACGCCGAAGGCGCACTTGAGCCACCAGTACGGCGAGTGCAGCGCGTGCGCGTGGTGGCTGCCGTACGGCTTGAGGCCGGCCTGCTTCATCTTGCCGATGAGCTCGGTGGCCCGGTAGATGCGGATGTGGCCGCCCTCGACCTCGTGGTAGGCGTCGGAGAGCGCCCAGCACACCTTCTCGGGCCCGTACCGCGGCACGGTGACCGCGATGCGGCCGCCGGGCCTCAGGACGCGGACCATCTCGGCGAGCACGCCCTTGTCGTCGGGGATGTGCTCCATGACCTCGGAGATGATCACGACGTCGAAGGACTCGTCGGGGAAGGGGAGATTGAGCGCGTCGCCCTCCATGGCGGTGGCGGTCGCTCCCTCGGGTGCCTCACCGGCCTCCTTCATCGCGGCGAACCACTTCGCGACCTCGCGGATCTCCTCGCCGTTCTGGTCGAGGGCCACGACCTGGGCGCCGCGCCGGTAGCACTCGAAGGCGTGCCGGCCCGCGCCGCAGCCCAGGTCGAGCACGCGGTCGCCCGGGGCGAGCGGGAAACGGGAGAAGTCGACGGTCAGCACGGATGCCTGCTTTCGCGGACGGGGGGATGGGTTCGGCCGGGGTTTCGGGGTGGCGCGTCGTCACCGGGCGGCCCGTCGGACCGCGGCGCGCACGGAGCGGCCCGTGGGGGCGGGCGCGGGGCGCCGGGGGCCGGCGCCGCGGATCACCTGGCGGCCTTCCGGGCCGCGCGGCCCTGGGCGGCGATCGCCGAGCGGTACAGGTCCGCGGTGCCGATGGCCGCGCGGCGCCAGGTGAAGCGTTCCAGGACCCGTTCGCGCCCGGCCGCGCCGAGGCGGCCGCGCAGCGCCGGGTCGGCGAGGAGCCGGGTGAGGCCGGCGGCCAGCGCTCCCGCGTCACCGGGCGGCACCGCGAGGCAGGTTTCGCCGTCGGTGCCCGCGACCTCCGGAATGGCGCCGCCGGTCGTGGCGAGCAGCGGGGTGCCGGTGGCCATGGCCTCGGCCGCGGGCAGCGAGAAGCCCTCGTACAGCGACGGTACGCAGGCGATCTGCGCGGAGCGCACGAGGTCGACGAGTTCGGCGTCGGTGATGCCCTTGACGAACTCGACGGCGTGGCCGAGTCCGTACTTCTCGATGGCCTGGGCGACGGGTCCGTCCTCGGCGCGCCTGCCGACGACGACGAGGTGGGCGTCGGGGTGTTCGGCGCGCACCTTGGCGAGGGCCTCGACGAGGAAGACCAGGCCCTTGAGCGGAACGTCGGCGCTCGACGTGGTCACGATCCGGCCGGGGACTTCGGCGACGGCGGGGTCGGGCGACCACAGGGCGGTGTCGGCACCGATGTGCACGACCTCGATGCGGTCCTCGCGCACCCCGAGGTGGTCGACGATCTCGCCCTTGGAGGTGCCGGAGACGGTGAGCACGCTGGGCAGCCGGCGGGCCACCCGCTTCTGCATCTGCGTGAAGCCGTACCAGCGGCGCACGGAGAGGCGGCGCTTCCAGTCGGGGGCCGCGTCCAGTTCGAGCCCCCGGTCCACGGTGATGGGGTGGTGGATCGTGGTGACCAGGGGCGCGCCGAGGGCGCCGAGCAGCCCGTAGCCGAGCGTCTGGTTGTCGTGGACGACGTCGAACTCGCCGCGGCGGGCGGCCAGATGACGCCGGGCGCGGAGCGAGAAGGTGAGCGGCTCGGGGAAGCCGCCGGTGCGCATGGTGGCCACTTCGAGGTGGTCGATCCAGTCCCGGTACTCGTCCCGCGCGGGCGTGCGGAAGGGGTCGGGCGAGCGGTACAGGTCCATGCTGGGGAGCTCGGTGAGGGGAACGCCCTCGTCGAGCACGGGGTAGGGCTGGGCGCCGATCACCTCGACGTGGTGCCCGAGCCGGGCGAGTTCGCGCGAGAGGTGGCGGACGTAGACGCCCTGGCCGCCGCAGAACGGGTTCCCCTTGTAGGTCAGGAGCGCGATCCGCAGCGGGCCGTCGCCCGCACGGCCGGCGTCCCCGGTGCGGGGGCCTGCCTCTATGGCCTCAGCGGTCACTCGCGGCCCCCTTCATCACTGCGTTTCGCCGGAGCGTAACCGCTCGCGCTAATCTAGAACAAGTTCCAGACTTGATCCTTCTTGAGCGTGCTTCGCTCACTCAAGGAGCATCGAATCTACCGGCAGGTAGTGCGACTGTAAGGAGCGGATCAGGTGATTCGCGCCACGACGGGGCCCCTGCCATGCTGGGCCGCCGAAGACCGTGGCAGAGAACCGGACAAACGGAACGGTACACATGACAGCGGAAGTCAAGGCGGCCACCGCGGCCTCTCCTCCCCTGACGGAACGCCAGGAGGCGCGGCGCCGCCGCATCCTGCACGCGAGCGCCCAGCTGGCCAGCCGCGGCGGCTTCGACGCGGTGCAGATGCGTGAGGTGGCCGAGGCCGCGGGGGTCGCGCTCGGCACCTTGTACCGCTATTTCCCGTCCAAGATCCACCTGTTGGTCGCCACCATGCAGGACCAGTTGCAGCACATGCACAGCACGCTGCGCAAGCACCCGCCGTCCGGCGAGGCCTCGGCCGAGCGGGTGGCCGAAACTCTCATGCGGGCCTTCCGCGCGCTCCAGCGCGAGCCGCATCTGGCGGACGCGATGGTGCGGGCGCTCACCTTCGCGGACCGCTCGGTGAGCCCCGAGGTGGACACGGTCTCGCGGCAGACCACGGCGATCATCCTGGACGCGATGGGCCTCGACCATCCGACCCCGGAGCAGCTCTCGGCGGTCCGGGTCATCGAGCACACCTGGCACTCGGCCCTGATCACGTGGCTCTCGGGCCGGGCGTCCATCGCCCAGGTCAAGATCGACATCGAAACGGTGTGCAAACTGATCGACCTCACCACACCCCCACCCCGCTAGCCGCGGGCACGACCGCTCGACACCGGATCACCTACTAGGGGCGCGGGGCTGTGACATGTGCGCGGCTCCACCGCGACGTGCGCGACCGCTCGACACCGGATCACCTACTAGGGGCGCGGGGAACTGCGCGAGAAGCGGGCACGGTCCGCAGCCGAACCGGGGTTTTCAAGGGGCGCGGGGAACTGCGCGAGCAGCGGGCACGGACCGCAGCCGAACCGGGGTTTTCAAGGGGCGCGGGGAACTGCGCGAGAAGCGGGCACGGTCCGCACACGAAGGCGGGGTTCAGGGGCGCGGGGAACTGCGCGAGCAGCGGGCACGGACCGCACACGAAGGCGGGGTTCAGGGGCGCGGGGAACTGCGCGAGAAGCGGGCACGGTCCGCAGCCGAACCGGGGTTTTCAAGGGGCGCGGGGAACTGCGCGAGCAGCGGGCACGGACCGCACACGAAGGCGGGGTTCAGGGGCGCGGGGAACTGCGCGAGAAGCGGGCACGGTCCGCAGCCGAACCGGGGTTTTCAAGGGGCGCGGGGAACTGCGCGAGAAGCGGGCACGGTCCGCACACGAAGGCGGGGTTCAGGGGCGCGGGGAACTGCGCGAGCAGCGGGCACGGTTCAGGGCGAGAACCGGACGGCGGGGCCGGACGGCGGGGCCGGGTGGCGGGGCCGGGTGGCGCGCTCCCCCGGGCGGGGGCCGAGGCCGGGGTGAGGTGCTGGTGGGGAGGGGGGCCGGGACCGAACCGGGCCCCGCCGTATGCGCCCCGGCGGCGCGTACCGCGCCACTCGTGCGCGGGTGCGCGCCCCCAGTGCCCCCCACCGATCCGTTCGCCCGGCGCATGTCAGGGGTAACCGCCGCCCAGAATCGTTGCGTGCCCAACGAAGGCGCCGGTAGCGATCGACCTTGAGGGAGCTGGAAACGTGATCCGGGTACTTCTCGTGCACGACGCGTGTCTTTTGCGGTTGGCCCTGGCCGACCGCCTCGCACGCGAGCCCGACCTCGAAATCCACCACGCGGCATGGCGCGGCGCCCCGGCGCTGTCGCGATTATTGAGCCCGGACGTCTGCGCGGCCGACCTGGACTGTTCGGAGTCCTACGGAATCGCACCGCTCGGCGAACTGACCGGCTGCCGGCCCGGCACCGGCAAGAGCCGGCTCCTGGTCCTGGCCGACGCACACCGTCCGGGTCCCCTGAAGCGGGCGGCCGACGCCCAGGCCCGCGGCTACGTGGACAAGGGGGGCACGCCCGAGCAGCTCGTCCTCGCGATAAGACAGGTCGCCGAAGGGAAACGGTTCGTCGACGACTCGCTCGGGTTCAGTTTCCTCAGAGCCGCCGAAATGCCGCTCACCCGACGCGAGTTGAGCGTGCTCTCACTCGCCGCGGAGGGCGCCTCGGTCTCCGACATCGCCCTGCGGCTCCATCTTTCCAACGGCACCGTACGCAATTACATGGCCGCCATCACCCGCAAGACGGGGGCGCGCAACCGGGTCGACGCGATCAGAATCTCCCAGGGGGAGGGGTGGGTGTGAGGGCCCGTTTCCGGTGAGGTCGCGGTAGAACACGGAACGGGCGAGGAGCTCCTCGTGGGTGCCGAGTTCGGCACGGGCCCCGTCCATCAGCAGGACCCGGTCCGCACGCCGTGCCGATCCGGTGCGGTGGGCGACGATCACGAGGGTGCGCCCGGTGAAGGCCCGCTCCGCACGCGCCTCCGCGGCCGGATCCAGATGACAGGTCGCCTCGTCGAGCAGGACCAGCGGCGCGGGCGAGACATGGGCTCGGGCCAGGGCCAGGAGCTGCCGCTCGGCGTTGGACAGCGCGGCGGGATCGACCATGGCGTCGAGCCCGCCGATGCGGGTCAGCAGCGAACCCGCCCCCACCGCCCGCGCCGACGCCACCAAGGCCTCGTCGCACGGGAGTTGGGGGCTGAAGTAGCCGAGGTTCTCCCGGAGCGTGGCGGTGAAGACGTATGCCTCCTGCGGTACGAGCACCCGCTCGCAGCCGAGGGCCACCGTCCCGGCGTCCGGTCGCAGCACCCCGGCGATCAGGGCGAGCAGCGTCGACTTGCCGATGCCGCTCGGCCCCGCCACCGCGAGGCGTTCGCCGGCCGGCACGGCCAGGCCGAGCCGGTCGATGACGGGCGCGGCGCCCGGCCCGTACGCGAAGACGAGCCCGTTCAGGCGCACCGGCCACGCCCCGTCCGGGCTCGGCGGGTCGGCGGGGCGGCGCTCCTGCCCCGGGGTCAGCCGGCGCAGCACCACGGAGAGGCGGGCGCCGGAGGTGCCGAGGCCCTGCACCAGGGCCTGGAGGGCGGGCAGCAACGACTGGGTGAGGTAGGCGAGCGCGCCGGCCAGGCCGCCCGCGGTGACCCCGTGGCGCAGCAGCCAGGGCGGGGTGGCCAGGAGCAGCACCAGGGGCAGCCGTCCGCCGATGCCGACGGCGAACGTCCTGGCCGTGCCCCAGTACGCCAAGGAGCGCGCGGCGCGGTACTCGTCGTCGATGCGGGCCCCCGCGCCGGCGGCGGCCCGCTCCTGGGCGCCCGAGGCCGCGATGTCGCGCAACCCGCCCGCGATCAGGCCGAGTTCGGCGGCGAGACGCTCGTCGGCGGCGAGGAACTCCTCCTGGCGGCGGGCGAGCGGGCCGAGGGTGACGGCGAAGAGCAGCAGGCCCACGACCAGCGGGCCCCCGACCACGGCGAGCAGGGCGGGCGCGAGCGCGAAGAGGCCGATGAGGGCGCCCGCGGCGGTGAAGACGAAGGTGCGGGCGACCAGGACGAGCCCGGCGAGGGTGTCGCGGGCCAGCTCGACCTGCTGGGTGAGGCGGGACAGGGCCGCGTCGTCGGCCTCGCGCAGCCCGCGCGCCACCACGGCCCGGACGAGGTCGTCGCGTACGGGCTCCACGAACGCGGCGACGGCCCCGTAGACCCGGCGGGTGCCGAGGGCTCCGGCGAGGACGGCCACGGCGGCGGCCGCGAGCCAGCCGACACCGGTGGCGGCGCGGCCGGCGAGGAAGCCGTCGTCGAGCGCGCGGGCGAGGGCGAAGCCGAGGAGGAAGGTCTGGGCGGATTCGAGCAGCGACCATGCGGCCAGGCGCAGCAGCACCCGCTTGTGGCGCCCGAGCAGACTCATCAGCACGCCGCCTCGGCCTCCCCGAACACCGCGCGGTAGTCGGCGAGTCGATGCAGCTCGTGGTGGGGGGCGACGGCGCGCGGGCGGCCGTCCTCCAGCCACACCACCAGGTCGGCGCGGGCCGCGGTGGAGGCCTTCAGGGCGATGACGATCCGGGTGCCGCTGCCGTGCAGCAGCGCCTGGGAGATCTTGAGTTCGGTCGCGGAGTCGAGGCTTGAGGTCGCGTCGTCCAGGATGAGGAGTCGCCCGCGGTGCGCGAACGCCCGTGCCAGGCCGAGGCGTTGGCACTCGCCGCCGGAGAGCGGGGCGTCGGCGCAGGGCGTGGCGTAGCCGTCGGGCATCGTGCGGATGAAGTCGTCGGCGCAGGCGGCGCGGGCCGCCTCCCGCACCGCGGCGTCGCCCGGGTCGTGGGCACCGTAGGCGATGGTGGCGCCCACGGTGGCGCCGAGCAGGACGGGCCGGGCGAAGGCGTAGCCGACCTCGCGGCGCAGTTCGTCACGGGCGAGCGACGGCAGGGGTACGCCGTCGAGGGCGACCGTGCCGCGCTCGGGGTCGGCGAGCCGGCCCGCTACGGCGGCGAGCGCCGACTTGCCGCTGCCGGAGCGCCCGACGACGGCCACGACGGACCCGCCGGGCACGGTCAGGTCGAGACCGCGCAGCGGGCCGTGCGTCACCCCCCGGAGCCTCAACTCACCCGATCCTGTGGGGAGTCGGCCATTCCCGTACGTCGTGACGGGGGCGGCGGTCACGTCCTGGAGCCGGGCCAGCGCGGTGCGGCCGCGGGTCAGGGTGTTGACCATGCCGACCAGGGCGCCGGTGCCGGTGGCGAGCGCCGCGTAGCGCCAGGCGGCGAGGAGGCCGCCGACGCTCAGGTCGCCGCCCGCCACACGCAGTCCGGCGACGGCGAGGACCGTGAGCTGGAGCAGCGGCAGCAGCACCGCGGCCTGCGCGGTGGAGCGGCCGAGGACCTCCCACATGCGGTGGCCCTGGCGGGAAAGGTCGGGCAGCGGGGCAAGGATGCGCCGCGCGTCGCGTTCGGGGTGTCCGGCGGCGGCGATGGTGCGGGCGCCGCGCACCGCTTCGAGCAGCCGGCCCGCGATCTCGCCCTGCACGCGCAGATAGCCCGCGCTGCTGGCGCCGGAGCCGCGCACGAACACCTTCAGGAGCAGGGCGAACAGGGGCATTCCGGCGAGCACCACCACGGCGGTCAGCCAGTCGGTGAGCGCGAGGGCGACGAGGCCGCCGACCGGGGTGAGGACCGCGGCGACGGCGGCGGCGACGGAGACGGGCACGGTCGCGCCCTGTACCGCGTTGCCGGTGAGCCGTGCGACCAACTCGCCTTCCGAGCAAGCCTGTCGTGTTTCGGCGTCCAGGACGTGACCGAGGACGCGGCGGCGCAGCCAGGCGGCGCTGCGGGCGGTCGCGGTGGCGGTGACGGCCGATTCGAGGGCGCCGACGAGCACCGCGAGTACGGTGAGCGCGACACACCACGCGATCCAGGGGCCTGCCTGCGGCTGCCGTCCCGCGAGCACCAGGTCGAGCGCGCGGCCGAGCGCCGCGGGCAGGGCGAGCCCGGCGCCGGCGGAGGCGCAGCTCAGGATCAGGATCAGGGTGCCGGGGCCGGCGCTCTGCCGGATGGTTTCACGCAACAGCAAGGCGGCCTCCCGCGTGCGGCGGCCCCGGCCGGCGAGCGGTGCCGGGCGGGGCCGCGTCAATCACTGCTTCAGCGGATCAAGCAGGTGTCACAGGCAGAGCGACACGCTCGCGACGCTGTCACAGAGCAGCAGGCTCAGGGAGCTGCCGCCGCCGTGACCGCCGCCGTGGCCGCCGTCGCCCTCGTCGATGTCGAGCTCAACGTCGAGGTTCTGCAGGTCGAGAAGGGACATTGCTTTCTCCTTTGTCGGCGATCGTGCGGAACCGTCCGTGGGGACGGGGTGTTCAGCCCCGGATGGGGCCGTTCGTGGGGCCGCCCGGCGGGGCGGCGGGGAGGGGCGCCAGGAAGGGCAGTCCGACGGGCCGGTCGGCGAGGGCGGCGCCGAGTGCCAGGAGGCAGCCCGCCGTGCCGGTTCCGAGGTCCATGGACAGGCGCATCAACTGGTCGCCGGGAAAGGCGAGATGGCCTTCGTAGGGAAGCGCGAACCAGCCGAGGCCGCGGATCTGCTCGTCGGTCCACTCCCGTGGCGCCCCGGTCCTCGCGAGGTGGAGCACCATGCCGGCGCGCCCGTTGAAGAGGCCGGACTGCGCGTAGTACCGGGAGCGGGCGGCGGGCAGGATCTGCTCACGCGCCGTGCGGAACGCCTCGTCGGGCCGGTGGGCGAGGAAGTCGTCGAGGACGGCGGCGATGCCGACGCTGCCCCCGCCGAGGTAGGGAAGGGTCCGGGTGGTGTCGTTGACGACCAGGGTGCCGGACGGGTTGACGACGCAGCGGTCGAGGTCGCGGCGCAGTTCCTCGGCGGCCCGGTCGAGCAGCGCGGGGTCACCGGTGGACTCGTACAGGCGCAGGCAGAACAGGGCCGGCCCGGCGGCGCCGTGCAGCAGCCCGGCGCGGCGACCCTCGCCCGCGCGCTCGGCGAGCACGTCCGCGACCTCCAACGCCTGCTCCTTGAAGCCGAGTTGGTCGAGCACGAGGCCAAGACCGGCGAGTCCGCCGTGGAGTTCGGGGGCGAGTCGCTGCCATTTCTCGGCCAGGACGGTCTCGATCAGCTCGCGGGCCCGTTCGGTGTGGCCGAGCCGGTCGAGGACGTACGCGGCGCCGGCCAGCCCGTCGTAGAGGCCGAGCGGGCTCCCGGACGGCGGCGGGGCGGTGTGCGCGAGCAGCCACTGCTCGCCCTCGGGGTAGCGGGCGGCACCGGTCTCGGCGAGCGCGTACAGCACTCCGGCCGCGCCGTGGGCGAGGCCGAGGCCGCCGCCCGTGGCGAACTGGGCGATGTCGCCGGGGAAGAGCCGGTCGTCGCGCTCGGGGGTGGCGGAGGCGAGGATGGCGCGGGCCATGGAGTCCCGGCTCGCGGGCCAGTCGCCCGGCTCGAACCGCACCCGCCCGTGGCCCGGGGCGGCGGGAGCGCGCCCGGCGTCCGGCGCGGGCTCCCCCTCGATCACCCGGACCGCTTCGTCGAGGTAGCCGGCGGGCAGACCGGGGAACTGGGAGGCGGCGATCTCGGCGAGGTGGGCGGCCTTGGCGCGGTCGATGACCAGCAGGCTCGTCATCGGCACGAACAGCGCGATCCGCAGGCACGCCAGTGCGTAGCGGTCGACGTCGAAGCCCTTGCGGTCCAGGGGGGCGATGAAGCCGGGGTGGGCCATGGCCTGGCCGATGTGGTCGTCGACGGGCAGCGCCGCCTCGAAGTCGAGGAGCCGCACGCCCTGTTCGTCGGGGTCGACCATGATGTTGAACATGTGCAGGTCGTTGAAGACGATGCCGCACTCGTGCACGGCGGCCACCGCGTCCTCGGTCGCCGCCACGATGCGCAGCGCCCACCGGGTGTACTCGGCGATCGCGTCCGGGTCCGGATCGGCGCCGATGAGCGGGTGGCGGTAGGCGAAGAAGGAGTTGAGGGAGCGGCCTTCGAGGAAGTCCATGACGAGGAAGCGGTGCTCGCCGAGGGTGAACCAGTCGCGCACGGCGGGTGCGACACCGCTCCCCGCGACCTGCTCCAGGGCCGCTCTCTCCTGCTCCAGGCGGGCCACGGCGTCGGCGCCGTCCGCGGCGAGCCCGGCGTACGGCCGCGCTTCCTTCAGGACGACCTTCTCGCCGGTGCGGGTGTCGGTCCCGGCGTAGACGCCGCCTCCGTTGGAGAAGTGCAGGGCGCGCTCGATGCGGTAGGGCAGGTCACCGGTGCCGGTCGCGTTGCGGGCCGCGAGGTGCGGCGCGAGGAACTCGGGCAGCGCGACCCACTCGGGAAGATGGAAGACGGGGTCGCGGCGGTCGGGCACGAGCACCCCGTCGGCGTTCTCGATCGCCGTGACCAGGACGCCGTTCCTGTCGACGCAGTGCCGCTTGGTGAAGCCGCCGTAGCGGACGTAGAGGGGGCCCTGGCCCCAGCGCAGATCGCTGAGGACGTACGGCCCCGGCTCGCCTTCGAGCAGGGCGCCCAACTCTTCGAGTATGAGCTGGAACTGGGCGTCGTCGGCCGGGTAGATCGTGACGAACTTGCCGCTGGAGCCGCGTCCCGCGTACTTGGAGTTGCGCAGGTGCAGCGGCCGGCGTCCCGGCACGAACTTGAACGGGACGGCCCGCGGGACGCAGTAGTCCCACACGATCTGCGCGATCTTCTCGGCGTTGCCGAGACAGGCGGATATGTGGATCTTCCAGCCCTGCTGCGGCATCGGTCTGCGGCCGGGTATGCCGTCCGGATTGAAGTGCAGCCAGTCGCCGGAGAGTTGGGAGGTCCAGCCCTGCGGGGCGGGGCGCTCGGCCAGCTCGAAGAGCGGCACACGGGCACCGGTGCGCGAGGAGGACAAGCGGTCCGGGGTCTCGTAGAAATATCTGTCCGCCAGACAGAAGACCTCGTACCGCTTGTCCATCGTGCCTCCCCCTCGATGTCATCACATCGAGTTGGTGCTCCCCCCTCGACGGCGTGGCCATGACTTTTCCACGCCGCCGACGGACCGGGACAGTCACGCCTGTCATGAGGTCACCATGCGCTACGCATGGATCAACCTGTGTTCGCAGAGCTCGAACAGAGGGGGCCGGGTGGTGCTCGCGCGGGGTACTCGAGGGGCGTTCACCGGGGGCTGACCCCGGCTCAGTCCTCGGGCGGGAAGACGGTTTCGCGGGAGTCGAGCAGGGTGATCAGGATGGCCTCGACCGGGCAGCCCTCGGCGGCGGCCAGGACCTTCTCGTTGGCGTCCGTGTCGGCGGTACGCGGATGGGACTGGCGCGCGGTGTCGAGCTCGAAGCCGTCGGGTGCGTGGTTGACGCACATGCCCGAGCCGATGCACACGCCCCGGTCGACCTCGATGTGCCAGCGGTCGCCCATCACTCGCCTCCGTGTCCGGCGGGAAGGTGGATCATCTTGTGTTCCAGGTACTCGCCGAATCCCTCGGGCCCGAACTCCCGTCCCACACCGGAGGACTTGTAGCCGCCGAACGGGCCGAGCATGTCCAGGCTGAAGGTGTTGACGTTGAAGGTCCCGGTCCGCACCCGGCGCCCGAAGTCGATGCCGTGCTCGACGTCGCCGGTCCACACGCTGCCGCTGAGCCCGTAGTCGGAGTCGTTGGCGATCCGGAGCGCCTCGGCCTCGTCCCCGTACGGCAGCAGGCAGATGACCGGCCCGAAGATCTCCTCGCGGGCGATGCGCATGGTGTTGTCGACCCCGCCGAACAGGGTCGGCTCCACGTACCAGCCGTGGTCGAGTCCGGCCGGCCGGCCGCCCCCGCTGAGGATCTTGGCGCCCTCCTCCTGCCCGATCCGGATGTAGTCGAGCGAGCGGCGCTGCTGCCGCTCGGCGACGAGCGGTCCGACCTGGGTGGCCGCGTCCATCGGGTCCCCGACGACGAGCGCGCCCGCGGCCGCGGCGAACGCCTCGGCGAACTCGTCGTAGCGGGCCCGCGGCGCGAGGATGCGGGTCTGGGCCACACAGGCCTGCCCGTTGTTCATCCAGGCCGCCGGCACCACACCCGCGACGGTCGCCTCCAGGTCGGCGTCGGGAAGGATCACGGCGGCCGACTTGCCGCCGAGCTCCAGGGTGACGCGGGTGAGGTTGCGCGCGGCGACCTCCATCACGCGCTTGCCGGCCGCGACGGATCCGGTGAAGGCCACCTTGTCGACGCCGGGGTGTCCGACGAGGTACTCGCTGACCTCGCGGTCCGCGGGCAGGATCGACAGGACGCCCTCGGGAAGCCCGGCCTCGGCGGCGATCTCGCCGAGGATGTAGGAGTCGAGCGGCGTCTCGGGCGACGGCTTGAGGACCACCGAGCAGCCGGTGAGGAGCGCGGGGGCGAGCTTGGCCGCGGCCACGAACTGGGGCACGTTCCACGGCACCACGGCCGCCACGACGCCGACCGGCTCGCGCCGCACGAGGAGCGGGCCGAGCGCGCCCGACCGCCTTTCCTCGTACGGGAATTGGCGTGCGACGGTGATGGCCGAGTCCCACACCATCATCGCGCCGAGCGCCTGGGCGAGCACGCTCCAGGAGTACGGCGACCCGTTCTGCGAGCTGATCGACCGGGCGATCTCCTCGTGCCGCGCCAGGATCGCGTCCTTGATCCGCGACACCACCTCGATGCGCTCCTCGGGCGTGGCCCGCGCCCAGGGCCCGGTGTCGAAGGAGGTGCGCGCGGCGGCCACGGCCCGGTCCACGTCGGCCCGGCTCGCGTGGGGTACGCGACCGATGACCTGCTCGGTGTGGGGCGAGATCACCTCGATGACGTCGGAACCGAGGGGGTCGGTCAACTCCCCGCCGATGAACAGCTGTCCGTGTTCCACGAGCTCGGTCATGCCTGGTGCCTCCTGCGGCGCGGGCTTGGCTGGGGCTGGGGCTGGTGCTGGGTTTGGCTGGGCTGGGTTTGGCTGGGCTGGGCTTGGCTGGACTGGGCTCGGCTGGGCTGGGTTGGGGAGCCCCGTTTGGGGGGACCTGACTCTGTTTCAGAACTGATACCAGTTCTAGTTCCAGGAGTCCACGGCTGGAACGGCCGGAGCGGGCCGGAGCGGGGCCGCGATGGAGGCGCTCGGCGCGGCGCGGCAGGGACTCCCCGCGAAAACGGGGCACCGGGAAGTTGCGTGACCGAGGCGACCACTGAAACCAGTTCTAGTTATAGTGACCGCAAGGGCGGGCCGCCGGACGCGCACCCCGGGGGAGTTTCGCCGCGAGCCCCACAGAGACGAGGACTCCATGCCGCAGGAGCCAGCCGAGCCTCAGGTGAGCGACCACGGAGGCGGAGTCCACTCCATCAAGGTGCCCATCCCGGACAACCCGCTCGGCCACACCCTGGTCCATCTCGTCGACACCGACCGGGGCCCGGTGCTCGTCGACACCGGGTGGGACGACCCGGCCTCCTGGGACACCCTCGCCGCGGGGCTGCGCGCCCTCGGTACGGACGTCTCCGCCGTTCACGGTGTGGTCATCACCCACCACCATCCCGACCACCACGGCCTCTCCGGCCAGGTCAGGGACGCCTCGGGCGCCTGGATCGCGATGCATCCCGCCGACACCGCAGTCGTACGCCGCACCCGCGAGGCCGAACCGGGCGTCTGGCTCGACTACTTGTGCGCCAAGCTCGCGGCGGTCGGGGCGCCCGACGAGCACCTCGCCCCCCTGCGCGGGGCCCGCGCCTCCGGGCGGGGGCGGGCCCTGCCCGGACTCCGGGCGGCGCTGCCCGACCGCGAGATCGTGCCGGGCGAGCTGCTGCCGCTCGCCGGGCGCCGGCTCCGCGCGATCTGGACGCCGGGGCACACGCCGGGCCACGTCTGCCTCCACCTGGAGGAGGAGCACCCGGCTCAACTCCCGGGCAACGGGCGCATGTTCAGCGGCGATCACCTACTGCCCGGCATCACCCCGCACATCGGCCTGTACGAGGACCCCGACGACGCGGCCGGGGCCGACCCGCTCGGCGACTACCTCGACTCCCTCGAACGCGTCGGCCGCCTCGGGGTCGCCGAGGTGCTGCCCGCGCACCAGCATCCGTTCACGGAGCCGGGGGTGCGGGTGGCCGAGTTGCTGGCCCATCACGAGGACCGCCTCAGCGACCTGCTGACCCTGCTGTCCACGCCGCTCACCCCGTGGCAGCTGGCCGAGCGCATGGAGTGGAACCGGCCCTGGGAGCAGATCCCGTACGGCTCGCGCACGATCGCCGTCTCCGAGGCGGAGGCGCATGTCCGGAGGCTGGAGAAGCTGGGACGGGTCGAGCGGGTCGAGGGGGCGGGGGGCGGGGTCACCCGATACCGGTCCCTATGACGAGCCCCGCCCGACCCCCTGGGGCTCCGCCCCAGACCCCGTATCGCGCCCAAACGGCACTCGTCCTCAGACTCCCCCAAGCCCTCAAGGGCCAGGGGCACCCCCATGACGGGCTGAGGGTGCCCCTGCTGAGCCCCGTCAGGGACGCAGGGCTGCGACATTGCGCGGCTCCGCCGCGATAGGCGCGAGCCATCCGACCCCGGGTGCCCTACAAGGGGCGCGAGGAACTGCGCGGGAGGCGAGCACGGTCCGCAGACGAAAGGCGGGGTCAAGGGGCGCGGGGAACTGCGCGAACGCCCCCCACCCTCACACCGGTAAGGTGAACGCATCGTCGTCATGCCCCGTACGGGGGAAAGCCGGTGCAAACCCGGCGCTGACCCGCAGCCGTGAACCACCGCACACCCCGGTGGCAGCCGGAACGCCCCGTCACCGCATGACCGGCTCACGCGTCACCCGCACACCGCAGGTGACCGGCACCGTCGAGGTATACGGAGCCGAGCCGGGTGCAGCGTGCACCCGTGCCCGCGCTCCCCCGCAGGAGAGGCACCGCCCGCCATGACCGTACGCCGCTGCGCCGCAGCAATCGCCGCAGCCACCGCCGTCCTCGGCGCAGCCGCCCCGGCCGCCGTCGCCGACGCCGTGCCGTCCCCCGCGGCGGTCCCGCCGGGCCTCTACGGCACGAAGGACCCCCAGTACGACGGAGTCTTCCGGCAGTCCCTCGCCTTCCTCGCCCAGGAGAAGGCCGCCGTCACCCCCGCCGACCAGGCGGTCGGCTGGCTCGCCGGGCAGCAGTGCGCCGACGGCTCCTTCATGGCGTTCCGCGTCGACACCGCCAAGGCGTGCGACGCGACGAAGCTGGACACCAACGCCACCTCCGCCGCCGTACAGGCACTCGTCGCGGTGGGCGGTCACACCGACGCCGTCACGAAGGGCGTCGCCTGGCTGAAGTCGGTGCAGCAGGACGACGGCGGCTGGCCGTACACCCCGGGCGCGGGCGGCAGCGACGCCAACTCCACGGCCATTGTGATCGGCGCGCTGGCCGCCGCCGGCGACAAGCCCGCCGCCGTGAAGTCGGCCAAGGGCGGAAAGTCCCCCTTCGACGCGCTGCTCACCTTCGCGCTGCCGTGCGACGACCCCGCCGGCGCGGGCGCCTTCGCCTTCCAGCCCGACCCCAAGACGCAGAAGCTGTACGCCAACGCCGATGCGACCGCCGCCGCCGTGACCGGCTCCCTCGGCAAGGGCCTCACCGCCACCGCGGGCACCCCCGACACCAAGGGCACGGCCTGCGAGAAGGCCGCCACTCCCGAGCAGGGCGCGCACAACGGGGCCGCCTACCTCGCCAGGACGCTGGCCCCGACCGGCTTCCTGAAGTCCGCCATGCCGGGCGCCACCGACCAGCCCGACGTCGGCAACACGGCCGACGCGGTCGTCGCGCTCGCCGCGGCGGGCCTGCCGGACCAGGCGAAGAAGTCCGCCGACTGGCTCTCCAAGAACGCCGGCGCCTGGGCCAAGGAGAACGGCCCGGCCGCCTACGCCCAGCTCGTCCTCGCCGCCGACGCGACCGGCGCCGACCCGAGGCACTTCGGCGGCGCCGACCTCGTCCAGGCCCTCAACGCCACCGGCCCCGCCCCCAAGGCGGCCTCCTCGTCGGCGTCCGCCACCGAGAAGAAGGACGACGCGAAGAAGGACGACAAGAGCGACGACGGCATCTCCGTCTGGTGGATCGTGGGCGTCGGTCTCGTCGCCGGCATCGGCGTCGGCTTCCTGATCAGCGGCCGCAAGAAGAACCAGCACCTGTGATGCGGACGCGACTCGCTTCGGCGGCCGCGCTGCTCCTCACCCTGGTGGCGCTGGCCGCCGGGACGGGATCGGCCCAGGCCGCCGGCTACCGCTACTGGTCGTTCTGGGACCAGACCGGCGACGCCTGGACGTACGCCACCCAGGGCCCGGCATCCGCGCACCCCGGCGACGGCTCGGTGGAGGGCTTCCGTTTCGCGGTGAGCGCGGACTCGGCCGACGCCACCAAGCCGCGTTCGGCGCCGTCCTTCGAGGCGGTGTGCGGTGCGACGCCGACCAAGGACGGCACCAAGCGGGTCGCGCTCGTCATCGACTTCGGTACGCCGCAGGACGCCGCCCAGGGCGACACCCCGCCCGCACCGCGCACCGCCTGCGCCCAGGTTCCCCCGGACGCCACCACGGCGGACGCCCTCGCCGCCGTCGCCAAGCCGCTCCGCTACAACAGCGCGGCCCTGCTGTGCGCGATCGGCGGGTACCCGCACACGGGCTGTGGCGAGCAGGTGGGCGACACGGCCGGAAAGCCCGAACCGGCCAAGCAGACCGACGACGGCGGCTCCGGCCCCTCGGTGGGCCTCCTGGCCGGAGTGGCCGCGGTCCTCGCCCTGGGCGCGGCGGCGGTCTGGCAGTCCCGCCGCCGCAGGAACTGACCCCCGCCATGCCCCCCACCCCGAACGACCCCCCACCGCCCCCCGGCCGCCCGAGCCGCAGGCTCACTCCCTTCGAGGCCCCGAGCACCTCCACCACAAGCCGCAGGCTCATCCCCTGGGGAGCCCCGGGCGCCCCCACTCCGCGCCGCAGGCTCACCGCTCCGGTGGCCGCCCGGAGCAACGCCGTGCACCCCGGGGCCTGGTGGCTCTGGGCGCTCGGTCTCGCCACGGCCGCGTCGCGCACGAACAATCCCCTCCTGCTCGGCCTCCTCGTCGGCGTCGCCGGCTACGTCGTGGCGGCCCGGAAGACCGACGCCCCCTGGGCCCGGTCCTACACCGCGTTCATCAAGATCGGCCTGTTCGTCGTCGGCATCCGTCTCGTCTTCAACCTGGTCCTCGGCTCGCCGATCCCCGGCAGCCACACCCTCTTCACGCTCCCCCAACTCCCGCTCCCCGACTGGGCGAAGGGCATCCGCGTGGGCGGCCGGGTCACGGCGGAGGGCATGCTCTTCGCCCTGTACGACGGCGCGAGGCTCGCCACCCTGCTGATCTGCGTGGGCGCGGCGAACGCGCTCGCCAACCCCGCCCGTCTCCTCAAGTCGCTGCCCGGCGCCCTGTACGAGGCCGGCGTCGCCGTGGTCGTCGCCATGACGTTCGCGCCGAACATGGTCGCCGACGTCGTACGGCTGCGTACCGCGCGAAGGCTGCGCGGCCGTCCCACCGGCGGCATCAGGGCGATCGCGCAGATCGGCCTGCCGGTGCTGGAAGGCGCCCTGGAGCGCTCGGTCGCCGTCGCCGCCTCGATGGACGCCCGTGGCTACGGCCGCAGCGCCCGGGTCCCCGCCGCCGTTCGCCACACCACCACCGTCCTCACCCTGGGCGGCCTGCTCGGCGTGTGCGCGGGGACGTACGGGCTGCTCGCCTCCGAGGGCGCGGGCTACGGCGTGCCCGTACTGCTCGGCGGACTGCTCGCCTGCCTCGCCGGGCTGCGCCTCGGCGGCCGCCGCCAGATCCGCACCCGCTACCGCCCCGACCGCTGGGGAGCGCGGTCCTGGCTCGTGGCCGGTTCGGGCGTGACCGTCGCCGCGCTGACCGTGTGGGCGGGTACATACGCCCCCGACGCGCTGACCCTCGGCGTCGTGCCGCTGACCGCGCCGGGCCTGCCGCTGTGGCCCGCCCTTTCGCTGCTCGCCGGCCTGCTCCCGGCGTTCGTCGCGCCCGTACCTCCCAAGGAGTCGCAGTGATCCGGTTCGAGAACGTGTCGGTCACGTACGACGCCGCCGACGAGCCGACCGTACGCGGCGTCGAACTGGCCGTTCCCGAAGGGGAGTTGGTCCTGTTGATCGGCCCGTCCGGGGTCGGCAAGTCGACGCTGCTCGGTACGGTCTCCGGGCTCGTCCCGCACTTCACCGGCGGCACCCTGCGCGGCCGGGTGACCGTGGACGGCCGCGACACCCGCACCCACAAGCCGCGCGAACTCGCCGATCTGGTCGGCACGGTGGGCCAGGACCCGCTCGCCCACTTCGTCACCGACACCGTGGAGGACGAACTCGCCTACGGAATGGAGTCGTTGGGGCTCGCGCCCGCGGTGATGAGGCGCCGCGTCGAGGAGACCCTCGACCTGCTGGGCCTCGCGGAGCTGCGCGACCGTCCGATCGCCACCCTCTCCGGCGGCCAGCAGCAGCGCGTCGCGATCGGCTCGGTGCTCACCCCGCACCCGAAGGTGCTGGTCCTGGACGAGCCGACCTCGGCTCTCGACCCGGCCGCGGCGGAGGACGTCCTGTCCGTCCTGCAACGCCTGGTACACGACCTCGGCACGACGGTCCTGCTCGCCGAGCACCGCCTGGAACGGGTGGTCCAGTACGCCGACCAGGTCATCCTGCTGCCCGCTCCCGGCGCTCCGCCGGTGATGGGAACCCCCGCCGACATCATGCGCGTCTCCCCCGTGCACCCCCCGGTGGTGGCCCTGGGTCACCTGGCGGGCTGGTCGCCCCTCCCCCTGTCCGTCCGGGACGCCCGCCGCCTGGCCGCCCCCCTGCGCGAGCGGCTCTCGGCCCACACCCCCCGGCCGGCCTCCGTCACCCCGAGCGCCCCCCGCTCCGGCGCCACCCCCCACACCCGGCGTTCAGCCGAGAAACGCACCCTGGCCACCCTCTTCCGCCGCCCCCCGGCCACCGCGACCACGCCCACCACCACCGCGACGGTCAGCGCCCTCGGAGTGCGCCGCGGCCGCGTGGAGGCCTTGCGCCACGTGGACCTCGCCGTCGCCCCGGGCGAGACCATCGCCCTGATGGGCCGCAACGGGGCCGGCAAGTCCACGCTGCTCAGCACTCTCGTCGGCATGATCGAGCCCACCGCCGGCTCGGTCACCGTGGGCGGCCGCACCCCTCACCGCACGTCGCCGCGCGAACTGATCCGCGAGGTCGGCCTCGTACCGCAGGAACCGCGGGACCTGTTGTACGCCGACACCGTGGCCGCCGAGTGCGCCGCCGCGGACGAGGACGCGGGCGCCGCCCCCGGCCGCTGCCGCGCGCTCGTCTCCGAGCTGCTGCCGGGCGTGGCGGACGACACCCATCCCCGCGACCTGTCCGAGGGGCAGCGTCTCGCCCTCGCCCTCGCCATCGTGCTGACCGGCCGCCCTCCCCTTCTCCTCCTCGACGAGCCGACCCGCGGCCTCGACTACGCGGCGAAGGCCCGCCTGATCGCGGTGCTGCGGGTGCTCGCCGCGGAGGGGCACGCCATCGTTCTCGCCACGCACGACGTGGAGCTGGCCGCCGAGCTCGCCCATCGCGTGGTGATCCTCGCGGGAGGCGAGGTCGTCGCGGACGGCCCGACCGCCGAGGTGGTCGTCTCCTCGCCCGCGTTCGCCCCGCAGGTCGCCAAGGTGCTCGCGCCGCAGCACTGGCTGACCGTCCCGCAAGTCCGCGAGGCCCTGTCGTGACACGCAACACGAAACGCACCACAAGCCCCTCGCGTCCCGCCGACGCCTCCCGTTCTGCCGACGTCTCCCGTTCCGCCAGCCCCATCCGCCCGATCCGCCCCGTCCGTCTGGGCCCGCGCGCGATCGCGGCCCTCTCCGTCATCACCCTCATCGGCATCGCGGCCTTCGGCTGGCCGCTGCTCGCCGACGCGGACTCGGGGCTCGCGCACGCGCGGGACGCCCCCTGGCTCTTCGCCGCGCTCCTCCCGCTCCTGGTGGGTGTGGTGGTCGCCACCATCGCCGACGACGGCCTGGACGCGAAGGCCGTCGCGATGCTCGGAGTGCTGGCCGCGGTGGGCGCCGCGCTGCGTCCCCTGGGGGCGGGCACCGCCGGCCTGGAGCCGATGTTCTTCCTGATGGTGCTGAGCGGCCGGGTGCTCGGCCCGGGGTTCGGGTTCGTGCTGGGCTCGGTGACGATGTTCGCCTCGGCTCTGCTGACCGGCGGGGTCGGGCCGTGGATGCCGTTCCAGATGCTGGCGATGGGTTGGTTCACGATGGGGGCCGGGCTGCTGCCGGGGCCGCACCGGCTGCGCGGCCGGGCCGAGACGGCCCTGCTCGCCCTGTACGGCGCGCTGGCGTCCTTCGCGTACGGGACGGTCATGAACCTCCAGGGCTGGACTTTCATCGGCGGCATGTCGTCGGGCATCTCCTTCCACCCGGGCGACCCGCTGCACGACAACCTGGTGCGCTTCTTCGCGTACTGCGCGGCCACCTCGCTCGGCTGGGACCTGGGGCGCGCGGCGCTCACGGTGGTGCTGACGCTGGCGCTCGGCGCGACGGTGCTCAAGGCGCTGCGCAGGGCCACACGGCGGGCCGCCTTCGAGGCCCAGGTCACATTCGAGGCCTGAAAAGGGTCCCGCCGGGGTGAGGCCGCCCACAGGCCGTTGGTCCCCTACGAACCGCGGTAGTGGCCGTTCCACATGATCCAACCGACCCCTCGGAGCCGGGGTGACCTGGCCTTATCCCCTCCTTACACCCCCGGGGGCGTTGCGCCTCTGGTGCGACTCCCACTAGTAAATGGGGTCGTTGCGGGCGACCCACGGGGCCGGTTACAACTGTTCGAGTCGCCGGAACCGCCCGGTCCACTACCGGGCCGACTCCTTACGGGTTCCCCCGCCGTTGAAGTCTTGTACAAGTCTTCGAGACGTCCGGCCGAGCGCGACGACCATGTCCCCGACGTTAGGTTTCGCGTTGTCTTTCGCCGCCCGTTTCACCGCTCGTAAGAAGTCCATCGCCGCCGCCGGCGCCACGGTGCTCGCCGCCGCCGGTGTCGCCATGGCCGCCGCCCCGGCCCAGGCCGCCCCGACGAGCGCCCAGGCCATCGCGCAGAAGATGATGCCGGCGCAGCAGTTCCAGTGCTTCAGCAAGATCGTGAACCACGAGTCCGGCTGGAACCCGTCGGCCACCAACGCCTCTTCCGGCGCGTACGGCCTGGTCCAGGCCCTGCCCGGCTCGAAGATGGCCTCCGCGGGCGCCGACTGGAAGTCCAACCCGGCGACCCAGATCAAGTGGGGTCTGAGCTACATGAACGACCGTTACGGCAGCCCGTGCGGTGCGTGGAGCTTCTGGCAGCAGAACAGCTGGTACTAAGCCGTACCGGCGACGGAGTCGAAGAGTCGCACGATCTGCGGCAGCGACTTTCCGAAGGCCCCGCTGTGGCCGACCGCTCCCTGGTCGGTCACTGGGACCTTCTTCCCGTGTGCGGCCAGTTGCCGGGCGCAGCTGAGCGTGTTGCCGATCGGCACGTCGGTGTCGCCGCTCGCGGTGTAGAGCCGGACTGGCACGCGGGGCTTCCAGTCGCAGGTGTGGTCGTTGTCCCGCATGGCGTCGAGCAGGGCGCCTCGGGGATGCTGGAGCCGCTCGTAGAACTCCGGCGTGAGCATCTCCTTCACGGTGCCGGGCAGCGCCGTGAGTACCTCCTCCGTGGTGTGCCGGGTGTCGAGCAGCCCCTCGACGACGGCGGCGTACGGCTCCCGGAAGGCGTCCGCCGTGTTCGCGTACAGGGGGCGGAGCCGATTCTGCGCGGTGAGCCAGTACGCCATGTACAGCACCCCGCTGGTGTCGTTCACCCGCCCGTCGAAGAGCGCGGGCACCTCTTGTCCCGCGATGTCGTACGGTCCCGACACCGGCGCGAGCGCCTTCAGCCGGAAATGGGCGTCGGCGCCCTGGCTCAGCGCCCGGCCGAGCGCCATGGCGACCTGCCCGCCCTGTGAGAACCCCGTCCCGTACACGTCCCCGGTCAAGGGGCGCCCCAGTTTGCGGGCGGCGGTTCGTGTGGCCCGCAACATGTCGAGCGAGGCGGACACGGCCGAGGGGGTGTCCATGTAGGGGTGCGGGCCGGGCCCCCTGCCGAGGCCCAGATAGTCGGGCGCTGCGACGGCCCGGCCTACGGAAGCGTGCAGATAGGGCGACAGCCGTCCGTCGTCCTCGCTCGCGGAGGGCGCGTAGTCCCGGTCGACCATGGTGCCGTGGGTGTCCGCGACGACATCGAGCCGGGTGTGGCGCCCGTCATCGGGCAGCACGAGCAGGCCGGTGGCGGTGGTGCCGATGCCTTGCGGGGTGAGTGTGCGGTACGTGAGGCGGTATCCGCGTACGCCGTGGCGGACCTCGCTGCTGTCGATGCCGGCCGACGTGAGGAAGTCGGAGACCTGGGCGGGGGTGCGGGTGGACACGGCCTCGACCTTGACGAGATCGCCCCGCTGGGCAGGGCGGGCCTGGACGGTCGGGGCGGCTGCCCCGACTCCCCCCGCGACAAGGGAGAGGACGGCGGCGATCCGAACACTGAGATGAACCATCCCCCGACCGTAGGCACCCCCGCGCACCGCGAACATCCGGCAACCCCCCGCACCAACAGGGGTCCTGGGCCCACCCCCTGGGGGCGTTCCGCCCTTCCGGGGCGGCCGCCCGCGCAGTTCCCCGTTCGCGGATTGAGGGCGCTCGTCCTCAAGCGCCGGACGGGCTTGGGTGGCCCGTACCGGCCGGCGCCGAGTGGTTGAGGGGCGCGGGGTCCGGGGCGGAGCCCCAGCCGGGTCTCATGACAGGCGTTGGATGATCGTGCCGGTCGCCAGCGCCCCACCCGCACACATCGTGATCAACGCGAACTCCTTGTCCCGCCGCTCCAGCTCATGCAACGCCGTTGCGATCAGACGGGCCCCGGTCGCCCCCACCGGATGCCCGAGCGCGATCGCACCCCCGTTCACGTTCACCTTCTCCAGGTCCTGCTCGAAGACCTGCGCCCAGCTCAGCACCACCGACGCGAACGCCTCGTTGATCTCGACGAGGTCGATGTCGCGCAGGGACATCCCGGCCTTCCCGAGCACCGCGCGCGTCGCGTCGATCGGCCCGTCGAGGTGGAAGTGCGGGTCGGATCCGACCAGCGCCTGCGCCACGATCCGGGCCCGGGGCCTGAGCTTCAGCGCGCGGGCCATCCGCTTGGACGCCCACATGATGGCCGCCGAACCGTCCGATATCTGCGAGGAGTTGCCCGCCGTGTGCACCGCCGTGGGCATGACCGGCTTGAGCCGCCCGAGCGCCTCGATGGACGTGTCGCGCAGCCCCTCGTCGCGGTCGACCAGCCGCCACATGCCCTGCCCCGCCGCCTGCTCCTCCTCCGTCGTGGGCACCTGCACGGCGAACGTCTCGCGTTTGAAGCGCTCCTCGCCCCAGGCCGTCGCCGCCCGCTCCTGCGACAGGAGCCCGAGGGCGTCGACCCGCTCCCGCGTCAGCCCCCGTTTGCGGGCGATCCGCTCGGCCGCCTCGAACTGGTTGGGCAGGTCCACGTTCCATTCGTCGGGCCAGGGCTTGCCGGGGCCGTGCTTGGAGCCGGAGCCGAGCGGCACCCGGGACATCGCCTCGACACCGCAGCTGATCCCGACGTCGATGACTCCCGCCGCGATCATGTTCGCGACCATGTGGCTGGCCTGCTGCGAGGATCCGCACTGGCAGTCGACGGTGGTCGCGGCGGTCTCGTACGGCAGCCCCACCGCGAGCCAGGCGTTGCGCGCCGGGTTCATGGACTGTTCGCCGGCGTGGGTGACCGTGCCGCCGACGATCTGTTCGACGCAGTCGGCGTGAATGCCGGTGCGGCCGAGGAGTTCGCGGTAGGTCTCGCCGAGCAGATAGGCGGGGTGCAGATTGGCGAGCGCGCCTCCGCGCTTGCCGATGGGCGTGCGTACGGCTTCGACGATGACGGGTTCCGCGGCCATGAGCTCGTCCTCTCCTGACACAGCCGCTGGGTGTCCCGGCACCGCACGGCCACGAACTGATACGCGTTCTAGTTCTGAGTGCAGTCTTATGAGAGCTACCCCGGGTACGCAAGGGTTGTGCACGCCTCTCATGGGCAGTTCAGTGCGCAACAGATGACGCCGCGAGCCTTGCTTGTTGTAGAACCCGTTACTACCTTTCCCTCAACTTCTGATGGACCGTCAGACATGGAGTGGCCGATGCGTTGCCCCCACCTGCCCGACGGGTTCGACTTCACCGACCCGGACCTGCTCCAATCCCGCGTACCGCACCCGGAGTTCGCCGAACTGCGCGGCACCGCCCCGGTGTGGTGGTGCGCCCAGCCGACCGGTATCGCCGGCTTCCAGGACGACGGCTACTGGGCGGTGACGCGGCACGCCGACGTCAAGTACGTCTCCACCCACCCGGAGCTGTTCTCCTCCACCACCAACACCGCGGTGATCCGCTTCAACGAGTCGATCAGCCGCGAGCAGATCGACGTACAGAAACTGATCATGCTCAACATGGACCCGCCCGAGCACTCCCGGGTCCGCCAGATCGTCCAGCGCGGCTTCACCCCGCGCGCGATCCGCTCCCTGGAGGGCGCGCTGCGCGACCGCGCCCGCTCCATCGTGGACGCGGCGCTGTTGGAAGCCAACAAGAACGACGGCGCCTTCGATTTCGTCACCAACATCGCGGTGGAGCTCCCCCTCCAGGCCATCGCCGAGCTCATCGGCGTCCCCCAGGAGGACCGCACCAAGATCTTCGACTGGTCCAACAAGATGGCGGCGTACGACGATCCCGAGTACGCGATCACCGAGGAGATCGGCGCCGAGGCGGCGATGGAACTGGTGTCGTACGCGATGAACCTGGCGGCGGCGCGCAAGGAGTGCCCGGCCAAGGACATCGTGTCGCAGCTGGTGGCGGCCGAGGGCGAGGGCAATCTGCTCTCCGACGAGTTCGGCTTCTTCGTCATCCTGCTCGCGGTGGCCGGCAACGAGACGACCCGGAACGCGATCAGTCACGGCATGCACGCCTTCCTGACCAACCCCGACCAGTGGGAACTCTACAAACGCGAGCGTCCCGCGACCGCTGCCGAGGAGATCGTGCGCTGGGCCACGCCCGTGGTCGCCTTCCAGCGCACGGCGACCCAGGACACCGAGCTGGGCGGCCAGAAGATCAAGGCGGGCGACCGCGTCGGCATCTTCTACTCCTCCGCCAACTACGACCCCGAGGTCTTCGAGAACCCCGAACGCTTCGACATCACCCGGGATCCCAACCCCCACCTCGGCTTCGGCGGCGGCGGCCCGCACTTCTGCCTGGGCAAATCCCTCGCGGTCCTCGAAATCAACCTGATCTTCAACGCCATCGCGGACGTCCTGCCCGATCTGCGCCTCGCGGGCGAGCCCCGCCGGCTCCGCTCGGCCTGGCTGAACGGCATCAAGGGCCTTGCCGTGAACCGTAGTTGACCGCTCCGGGCGCCCGTCGCCGCGCCGACCCGGCGCGGCCCCGACCCGGCGCGGCCCCGAACCGGGAGACAGGGTCCATCCCTCCTACGCCCCGGCCCCTGTCTCCTCTTCGCTCGCGGTCTTCTCCCGCAGGCCTCCTGCCCCCCGCCCCCCGCCCCCGTCCCCATCCGGAGCCGAAGTTCCCTTGCCGACCGCGCTTCCTACTGAAACAGTTGCGACAAGACTCCCTCGCGACGGAATCGGCAGGAAAATGGCAGCACAGCAACCGCATCAGCACGTGCACGACGATGCGTACGAAGATGCGTACGAAGACGCGCACGGGGAGGCCCGCCCGGCCGAACTGGCCGTCACGGAGCGCACCCGGCACCGGCGGCTGCGCGACCAGGGCAGCACCCGGGTGGCCGACCTCGACACGATCCTCGGCGCCGGTTTCGTCTGCCACCTCGGGGTCGTCGTCGACGGCACCCCGATGGTGGTGCCGACGGTGTACGGCGTCGACTTTGCGACGCGGACGCTGTTCGTGCACGGATCCGTCGCCAGCCGCAGCGTCGTCCGGGCTCCGCAGGCGACGGTGTGCGTGACCGTGACCCACGTCGACGGGCTCGTGCTCGCCCGGTCGGTCTTCGAGCACGGGGTCAACTACCGCAGCGCGATGATCTACGCCGTGCCCCGGCTGATCACCGGGGGCGACGAGCTGTTGCACGGTCTCAGGGTCCTGACAGAACACTGCGCACCCGGACAGTGGGACTACGCGCGGCGCCCCAACTCCAAGGAACTGGCGGCCACTTCGCTGCTCGCCCTGCCGCTGGACGAAGCGTCCGTCAAGGTGGCATCGGGGCCGCCCGACGACGCGGACGGACCCGACGGCGAGCTCGGCCTGTGGGCCGGCGTGATCCCGGTCCATACACGCTTCGGAGCGCCCGAGCCGGACCCCGCCCTGCCCGCGGGCACGGGCGTCCCCGCTCATGTGTCGGCCCTCGGCGACGGCTCCGCCGGCCCGGCCCGCTGACCCGGCGGCCCGACCCGCTGCCCTGCTGACCGCTGACCCACTGCCCCGCCGACCCGCGCCGACCGGCCCAATCGCCGAGCCGCACAGAACCGGAACCGCGGGCACCGCACCGTCGTCGTAGCTCCCGTCGGCCGACAGTGCCGATCGACCAACTGCCGGAGCGATCGATCACACGGGGGTACGAGGGCATGACGGGCGCGCGGGGACCATGGCGGCGGGCACTACTGGTGGCCATGACGCTGCTGGCGCTGCAACTGGGCTCGCTGGTGGCGCCCGCCTACGCCTGCGGCTGCGGGGCCATGGTGCCGCAGAGCGGGCGGCAGCTGAGCGTGCGGCAGGAGACCTCGGCCGTCCGGTGGGACGGCCGGAGCGAGCAGATCGTCATGCGGCTCACGGTCGACGGGAACGCGCCGCGCGCCGCGTGGATCATGCCGGTGCCGAGCCGGGCGACGGTGAAACTGGGCGACCGGCACCTCTTCGACCAGCTGGAGCAGATCTCCGCGCCCGTGCACCGCACCCGCGCGTACTTCTGGCCCAAGGACGGCGACTGGCCGTTCGCCGAGGACCGCCGTGTCGGCGACGGCGCGCCGCGTGCGGGGGCGACCCCGCCCGTGCAGGTGGTCGGCCGGGAGCGCCTCGGCCCGTTCGACGTGGCCACGCTGACCGCGACCGACCCGACGGCGCTGCGCGACTGGCTCGCCCACAACGGCTTCCAGCTGCCCCCGGCCCTCGCCACCGAGCTGCGGCCCTACGTCGACCAGAAGTGGGAGTACGTGGCGATCCGGCTCGCTCCCGACCAGGCCGGCCGGACGCTGGGCGGCCCGCTCGATCCGCTGAGCCTGACCTTCGCCAGCGAGCGCCCCGTCTATCCCATGCGTCTCTCGCGCCTCGCGAAGACCCCGCAGACGCTGGACCTCTATCTGCTGGGCGCCCACCGGATGGAAACGGCGTCCGCCATCGGGGGCGACACGCCGCAGACGCTCTTCGCGGGCCGGGTCGCGAACCCGGGCGGCGCGCTCGGCGAGCTGACGGGCCACGCCCCCTCGGTCTACGTGACGGCCCTGACCCAGCACTTCCCCCGGCCGGCCGGGATCACCGGTGATCACGAGATCCGTCGGGCACCCGCCGACACGGACTTCCAACGCGCTTGGTACACGGATGAGTTGATGACCGTGGGCGGAGTCCCGGCCTGGCTCCTGACGGTGGGGGGCGCGCTGGTGGTGGCCGTCGGGGCGGGCCTCGCCGTGTGGCGGCTGCGGACCCGGCGGACGGCCGCGGGCCCGTACCCGAGAGCCGTGTAGCACACTGATCGCGGACGGACCATGGACCATGGACCGTGGACGAGGTGGAGGCGCGCCGCCCGGCGCCCTTCCGAGGAGAGGTGTCGCGTGCCCAGCGTCGTAAAGATCAACGTACTGACCGTGCCGGACGAGCAGCGCGAGGTGCTGGAGAAGCGGTTCGCCTCGCGGGCGGGGTCGGTGGAGAACTCCGACGGCTTCGAGTGGTTCGAGCTGCTGCGCCCGGCGGAGGGCACGGACCAGTACCTCGTCTACACGCGCTGGCGCAGCGAGGAGGACTTCCAGAACTGGATGGCCACGTCGATGCGCGGGGCGCACGGCGGCGGGCAGGGCGAGGGCGGCGAGCGGCCCAAGCCGGCGGCGTCCGGATCCACGCTCTGGTCCTTCGAGGTCGTCCAGCAGGCAGCGCCCAAGGCCTGATCCGGCCGGGTCGGACCGTTCGCGCCCGGCCGGGCGTTTTAATTCGGTGGCCGGGGTGTGCGCCGCCGGGGTAGGCAGGGGGCCATGAGTTGGATCATGGCTGCCGAGCGGCCCGACACCCCCGACGCGAGCCTGCTGCGCCGCGATTACTACGACGAGGTGGCGAGCCGGTGGTACGGCCGGCCCGCCACCCCCGCGGAGATCGAGCGCGGGCTCACCGACGACGGCGCCGACCAACTCGGCCAGCCCACAGGCGACTTCGTGGTCGGGCGGTACGAGGGGCGACCCGCGGCGTGCGGCGGCGTGCTCCTGTTCGCACGGGCGCCCGTGATCGACGGGACGTCACCGGCGACCGCCGAACTCACCCGTGTCTTCGTCCGCCCCTTCGCCCGCGGGACCGGGGGCGGCGGGGCACTGCTCCACGCCCTTGAGGACGCGGCCCGTCGCCTCGGCGCGCGCCGGGTCGCCCTTGACACCCGGCACGACCTGGTCGAGGCACGGGGCCTGTACGCGAAACACGGCTACCGCGAGGTGGCCCCGTACAGCGAGGGCCCCTACCGCGAGCGCTGGTTCGCGAAGGAGCTGTAGCTGTAGCTGTAGCTACAGGGTCCTGCTAGGGCTTGGGCTGCGCCTCCCCGTGTCCCTGGGTCCTGAGGTCCTGGCGGGCCAGCGGCGAGTGCGGCTGTTCCTCGTCGGAGCCCGACATCTCCGCGGAGAGCTCCGTCACCAGCTTCACCAGGTCGGTGGGACGGTCCGGGCCCCACCAGTCGCCGAGCAGCTCGGCCAGGGACTCCTCGCGCGCAGCCGACAGGCGGACCGCGGTCCGCCTGCCCTCGTCCGTGAGGACCAGCGGCATGCCGTCGCGCTCGGCGAGCCCGCGCTCCTCGACCTGGCGGGCCGCATCGGTGATGACGTGCAGCGGTACGGGGCTGCGCTCGGCGAGCACCCCGGGGTCGGCGGACCCGTACTTGTTGATGCGCAGGAGCAGCCAGCTGGCCGCGGGCTGGAGGTCGAGGTCCGCCTTGCGGGTGATCGTTTCGTAGATCTCGCGGCGCCCCTCACGGGTGCCGAGCACCGAAAGGGCGCGCGCGCACTCGTCGTAGGAGGACCGCTCGACGGGGTTCGAGGCGAGGGTCTGGCTGGTGTCGGGCGCGGTGACCGCGCCCCGCAGCTTGTCCTCCTTGAGGAACCACGCGGTCACGAACGCGAGGAGGACGACCGGGGCCGCGTACAGGAAGACGTCGGTGATGGACGACGCGTAGGCGTGCAGCACGGGTTGGCGTGCGGCGGGCGGGAGTTGACCGATGGCGCGCGGGTCGGCGGAGATGGTGGCGGGGCCCACGCCGGGCGGAAGCCGCCGCCCGGCCAGGGCGTCGGAGAGCTTGCCGGTGAGCCGGTTGGTGAAGATCGTGCCGAAGATGGCGACGCCGAACGAGGCTCCGATGGAGCGGAAGAAGGTGGCGCCCGAGGTGGCGACGCCCAGGTCCGCGTAGTCGACGGCGTTCTGCACGACCAGGACCAGGACCTGCATGACCAGGCCGAGGCCGGCGCCGAAGACGAAGAAGTAGACGCTCATCTCCCAGGTGGGGCTCGTCTCGGAGAGCCGGTGCAGGAGCAGCAGGCCGATGGTGGTGACCGCCGTGCCCGCGATGGGAAAGGCCTTCCACCGCCCCGTGCGGGACACGACCTGACCGGACGCCGTGGAGGTGAGCAGCAGACCCAACACCATGGGCAGCATGTGCACCCCGGACATGGTGGGCGAGATGCCGCGCACGACCTGGAGGAACGTCGGCAGGTACGTCATCGCGCCGAACATGGCGAAGCCCACGACGAAGCTGATGCCGGCCACGAGGCTGAAGGTGCGGATGCGGAACAGCTTCAGCGGCAGGACCGGCTCGACGGCCTTGCGCTCCACCGCGATGAACGCCACGAGCAGCACCAGGCCGAGCACCGCGAGCCCGATGATCTGTGCCGAGGCCCAGGGCCACGTCGTGCCGCCGAGCGAGGCGACCAGGACCAGGCAGGTCGCGACGGAGGCGATGAGGAAGGTGCCCAGGTAGTCGATGGTGTGGCGGGTGCCGCGCGACGGGATGTGCAGCACGGCGGCGATGACCAGGAGCGCGACGACGCCGATGGGCAGGTTGATGTAGAACACCCAGCGCCAGCTGAGCTGTTCGGTGAAGAACCCGCCGAGCAGTGGGCCCAGCACACTCGTCGCGCCGAAGACGGCGCCGAACAGGCCCTGGTACTTGCCGCGTTCGCGCGGCGATACGAGGTCGCCGACGATCGCCATGGACAGGACCATGAGGCCGCCGCCGCCGAGGCCCTGGAGCGCGCGGAAGCCGATCAGCTCGCCCATGTTCTGCGCCACGCCGCACAGCGCGGAGCCGATGAGGAAGATGACGATCGCCGCCTGGAACAGCTTCTTGCGGCCGTACTGGTCGCCGAGCTTGCCCCAGAGCGGGGTGGCGGCGGTGGACGCCAGCATGTACGCCGTGACCACCCATGACAGGTGCTCCATCCCGCCCAGCTCGCTGACGATGGTCGGCAGCGCCGTCGAGACGATCGTCTGGTCGAGCGCGGCGAGCAGCATGCCGAGCAGCAGCGCGCCGATGGCGACCAGCACGGTCCGCCGTTCGTGCCCCTCACCGGGGGCGACGGTGGCGGGAACGGTTCCCTGAGCCATGGCCCACGTCCCATCCGTTGGTGTGCTCGGACTCGTCACACCATCTTGATCGGAATGTACGGAAATGGCCTGCCGGAGCACGGCCGCACACCCCGGGCGGCCGCGGGGCGCCGGGCATAATCGCTCGCAGTCCAAGGGGAGGGGACCCGACGATGACCGGACACGGCTGTCCTGAATGCGGCGCGGAACGCGGGGTGGACGGCAGACCCGGCTGCGCCTGCGCCCCGCGCACCGCCGCGACCGCGCACGCCGGACGCTCGGCGGAGGCCGCCGCCGCCGAGGACTTCGACCCGCTGCGCATCCGGCCGTACGTCGTCCTGCCGAACGGCGCACCGCCCCCGGCCGACGGTGTGGCGACCGACGCGGGCGCCGACGGCGACGCGGACGCCCACAGCCACGCCGGTGCCGACGGCGACGCCGACCGGACCACGCGGTTCGGGGTGACCGCTCCCCCGACGGTGGGCCCGATCGCGGCGGCCGTGACGGCACAGGGCGCGGCCGGGGGTTCGGCGGACGGGGGCACGGCGCCGGGGAGCGACTCCGTGGGCGCGGGCACGGCCGCGATGCCCTACCCCGCCCACCGCTCCTTCAGTCCCGGCCGGCCCGCGGCGGGCGCACGGAGGCGCAGGCGACGCCGGCTCGCCGTGCTGACCATCGGGGCCGCCACCGCCGCCGTCATCGCCACGGCGGCGTTCGCGAGCACCCTGTTCGCCGACGACGCGACGCCGAAGCAGGCGCTGCCCGACGCCGTGGACACCGGGGTCCCGTACAGCGGCGCCGACACCGCGTCCGCGGCCCCCTCGGCCTCCGCCCCGCACACGAGGAAGCCCGCCCCGAGCCGCTCGGCGTCCGCGTCGGCCCCGGTCGCGCCGTCGCCGTCGCCGTCCGGGACCTCGTCCGCGTCCCGGGCCGCCGCGCCGGGCCCGTCCAAGTCCGCGCCCGCGGCGCCCCCGCCCTCCGCGTCCCCGCGGTCCTCGCGCGCCCCCGAGGGCAAGCCCCTCGCGCCGCCCCCGAGCCAGCCGCTCCGGCGGGGCGACAGCGGGCCCGGGGTGCTCGAACTCCAGGAGCGGCTGGGCCAGTTGGGCCTCTACACCGGCAGCATCGACGGCACCTTCGGCTCGCGTACGGAGCGCTCGGTGCGCGACTTCCAGTCCTATCTCGGCGTCAGCGGCGACCCGGCCGGGGTGTACGGACCGCAGACGCGGAGCGCCCTCGAATCGGTGACGGACCGGCCCTAGACGGGTGACGGACCGGCCCCGGAAAAGGGGGCGGGTGGCACAAACCCCTCCTCGTTTTGTATCGTGGTGGAACAAAGTGATCCCTGCCTGCACTCCCTGACCGGCGGGCGGGGGTCACCTTTGTCTTTGCGTCACCCCTGTTCTTCCGTCCCCCATGCGCCCTCCCGCGCTCTGGAGTCCGCCGATGTCGGCCAGCACCACGACCACCACCGTCCTGACCGCCCGCGCCCTCCTTTTGGACATGGACGGCACGATCGTGAACTCCGACGCCGTGGTCGAGCGCTGCTGGCGCCGTTGGGCCGAGCGCAACGGCCTCGACCCGGAGGCCGCCCTCAAGGTCGTCCACGGCCGCCAGGGCTACGCCACGATGGCCGTGCTGCTCCCGGACCGGCCGATGGAGCAGAACCACGCCGACAACAAGGTGATGCTCGCCGAGGAGACCGCGGACACCGAGGGCGTCGTGCCGGTCGCCGGGGCCGGTGCCTTCATGGCCGCCATCGCCGAGCTGCCGCACGCCCTGGTCACCTCCGCCGACGCGGCACTCGCCCGTGCCCGCATGACGGCCGCGGGACTGCCGATGCCCGAGGTGCGGATCACGGCCGAGTCCGTGGGCGCGAGCAAGCCGGACCCGGAGGGCTTCCTCAAGGGCGCGGCCGAACTGGGCTTCGCCCCGGCGGACTGCGTCGTCTTCGAGGACTCCGAGGCCGGCATCGCGGCAGGCAGGGCCGCGGGGATGCGCGTCGTGGGCGTGGGCCCGCGGGCGGGTGCCCACGAGCCCACCGTCCACGTCCCCGACCTCACGCACCTCACCGTCACCGCCGGCGCGGACGGCGCCCTGCGCCTGGAGATCACCGGCTGACGCCGGGCGCCCGCTGCACAGACGCCAGGCCTCCCGGACCGGCGTCGGGCAGCCCCCGCACGAACGGCCCCCGTCCTACCACGGGGGCCGTTTTCGCATCCCGGCCCCGGGGCACCGGCCCCGGGGCTCGGTCGCGAAGACCGGCCCCGAAGGCCGGCCCCGCGGCTCAGCCCGCGATCGCCTCGAACAGGCTGAAGCCGGCGAGGGCCAGCATCAGGCAGGCCGCCACCTTGGTGATCAGGCGCAGCGGCACATGCTTCATCAGGGTCCGTCCGCCCACGATGCCGAGCCCGGCGACCGCCCACAGGCCGAGCACCGCACCGATACCCACGGACAGCGGGCTGTCGTACCGCGCGGCCAGGTTGGCGGTCATGATCTGGGTCAGGTCACCGAACTCGGCGACCAGGATGAGCATGAAGCCGGCCCCCGACACCTTCCAGAAGGACTGGTCGGCGGGCGGCTTCACTTCCTCGTCGTCCTCGCCCTTCTTGAAGAGCAGCATCGCCGCGCCCGCGAGGAAGAGCACGCCGACGATCGCCTGGAGCAGCCGGTGCGGCAGCAGGGTCAGCACGCTGCCCGCCGCGATGGCGAGGACGACATGGACGGCGAAGGCGGCCGCGACGCCGACGAAGACGTACGACGCCTTGTAGCGGGTGCCGAGCATCAGTCCGGCGAGCGCGGTCTTGTCGGGGAGTTCGGCAAGGAAGATCACGCCGAAGGTGATCGCCATGATCGTGAAGCTGAGCACGGAAGGGTTCCTCTATCGGTCGGGCGTGGCCGCACCGAGAGCAGTTCCGAGCTGGATCCGGGGTCGCTTCGGCACGGCGGCGCCATGAAGGTCATGGTCACTGCGGCCGAAGGTCTCGCTGGCGGGGCCCTCACGGGCACTCGCCTCCGGGCGCCGGCCAAGACCCCTGGGGGACTCGGCAGTATGTCGACGTTCCGGCGAAGAGCTACTCCCCTTCTGCGTCCTCAAGGGTACGGCATGCCGTACGCGCCCCGTCAGGGACCAAGGTCCCGGGCCTCACGGTGCACTCTGCCGCGCGCGACGAGTTCGAGCACCACCGACACGGCGATCGCCTGTACGGCCATGAGGGCGACCAGGACGAAGAGCTGGACCGCGCCCGCCTGCACGGGGGAAGCGCCGCCGAGCAGCATGCCGACGAACGCCCCGGGCAGCGTGACAAGGCCCACCGTCCTCGTCTGATCGAGGCCGGGCAGCAGCGCGTCGGACGCGGCGGGCCTGGCGATCTCCAGGCGGGCGTCCCGGTCGGGCAGTCCGAGCGCCATCCCCGCCTCCACCTCGCCGCGCCGCGCGGTCAGCTCGTCGAGCGCGCGGCGCCCGCCGAGGACGGTCGCGGTGAGCGCGCCGCCGATGAGGATGCCGGTGACGGGGATCAGGGCGATGCCCTTGACGGGGACGAGTCCGGTGAGCAGCAGCGCCGCGACGACCGGGACCACTCCGGCGGCGATGGGGGCGGCCGCCCATCGCCAGGTGCGGTTGGCGGTCATCCGGCGCCCCGCGGTGCGTACCGCGACCGCGAACATCAGCAGCAGGAAGCCGAGGAGAAGCGGAACCGAGCGGACGACCCAGTGGATCGCCAGGGCCACCACGCCGAGTTGGACCGCCGCCCGCACCCCCGCGATCAGGATCTCGCGGTGGCGCCCCAGGTGCGCCGCGGCGGCCACGCCCGCCGCGGCGAGGAGCAGGGCGACGAGGACGGCTCCGAGCGTGATGTTCACGGGCAGCAGCACGCGTCAACCGTACGGCGTGCGGCTCTTGGAGACGGTATGTCAGGCGCGGTGCGGGGCGGTGTCGCCGCAGTGTCGTCCGAAGTCTTGATCTGACGTGACCATGTCGCCACGCTGTTACCTGGCGCCCATCCCCAGGCAACCCGGCGCCGCCACGCTGGCCGGACCGCCCGTCCCGCGGCCGGTCAAGTTCCCCCCACATCAAGGGAGTTCGCATGTCAGACGCCATAGCAGTCCGCACGCCCCGCGTCTACGCGCGTCGCACGGCCGTCTTCGCCGCCGCGGCCGCGCTCGCCGCGGCCGGTGCGCTGATCACCGCCCCGGCCGCCGAGGCCGCGCCGCCCACCCCGGTGAGCGCCGCCACCGCCCGCACCTACCTGGGCGAGCTGACCGTGCAGGCGGAGGGCTCGCTGACGGGGTACAGCCGCGACAAGTTCCCGCACTGGATCACCCAGTCCGGCACCTGCAACACCCGCGAGGTCGTCCTCAAGCGCGACGGCACGAACGTGACGACCGACTCCAGCTGCGCTGCCACCGGCGGCAGTTGGTACTCCGCCTACGACGGCGCCACCTGGTCCGCCTCGGCCGACGTGGACATCGACCACATCGTGCCGCTCGCCGAGGCCTGGCGTTCGGGCGCGAACGCCTGGACCACCCCCCAGCGCCAGGGCTTCGCCAACGACCTGACACGCCCCCAGCTGATCGCGGTCACCGACAACGTCAACCAGTCCAAGGGCGACAAGGACCCGGCCAAGTGGCTGCCCTCGCTCACCTCCTACCGCTGTACCTACGCGCGAATGTGGGTCGACGTGAAGCACTACTACAGCCTCACGGTCGACTCCGCCGAGAAGTCCACCCTCCAGTCCATCCTCAACGGCTGCTGATGTCACGGCGGTTGTGACGACCGCCGGAACCTGTCGCGTCGTCTCCTCGTTCCGTACCGTCCGTACTCCTACGAACGGATCGACGACGGAGGGGGTTCCATGGCCGGGCTTCGCCTGGGTCCACTGCTGCGCTACCTGGATCCGTGCGGCGGCGCCACGGTCTGGGTCGAGACCGACCGGCCGTGCACGGCCGGTGTGCGCTGCGCCGACGGCGCCCGGGGCAGCGCGCGCACGTTCCAGATCGCGGGGCACCACTACGCCCTGGTCCCGGTGGAGGGGCTGACACCGGGCACCACCACCTCCTACGAGGTGCTGCTCGACGGGCGGCCGGTCTGGCCGGCGCCCGGCTCCGGATTCCCGCCGAGCACCCTCACCGTCCCTGCGGCCGGGGCCACCGGGCTGCGCGTCACCTTCGGCTCCTGCCGCCGCGCGCCCGACCCCGCCGGCACGGACGCACTCGACGCCCTCGCCGCGCGGCTCGCGGCCGACCCGCGGGCCGAGCGGCCCGGCGTCCTGCTGCTCCTGGGCGACCAGGTGTACGCCGACAGCGTCTCGCCGGACACGCGGCGCTGGCTGGCCGCCCGCCGGGACCTGCGCGACGCCCCGGGCGCCGGGGTCGCGGACTACGAGGAGTACACCCGGCTGTACGACGAGTCCTGGCGAGATCCGGAGGTGCGATGGCTGCTCTCCACCGTGCCGAGCTGCCACATCTTCGACGACCACGACGTGATCGACGACTGGAACTCCAGCGCCGCCTGGCTCGCCGAGATGCGGGCCACGCCCTGGTGGCAGGAGCGGGTGCTCAGCGGGCTCATGTCGTACTGGGTGTATCAGCACCTGGGCAACCTCTCCCCCGCCGAGCTCGCCGCCGACCCGCTGTACGCGACGGTGCGGAGCGTGCCGGACGGCACGGAGGCGCTGCGCTCCTTCGTGGCGCGGGCCGACGCGGACCCGGCGTCCGTGCGCTGGAGCTACCGGCGCGACTTCGGCCGCACCCGTCTGGTCATGGTGGACACGCGGGCGGCCCGCGTCCTGGCCGAGGACCGGCGGGCGATGCTCGACCCCGGCGAGGCGCGGTGGCTGCGCGAGCAGGTGCTCGACGCCCCGGGCTCCTTCGACCATCTGCTGATCGGCACCTCGCTGCCCTGGCTGCTCCCTCCGCTCATCCATGACGCGGAGGGCTGGAACGCGGCGCTCTGCGCGGGCTCGCGCGGGCCGCGCTGGGCACGCGCCGCAGAGCGGCTGCGGCGCCGGGCGGACCTGGAGCACTGGGCCGCGTTTCCCGCCTCGTTCGCCCTCCTCGGCGATCTGATCGCCCGCGTGGGGTCGGGCCCCGGCGCCCCGGCCACGATCAGCGTCCTGTCGGGGGACGTGCACCACGCCTATGTGGCGGAACCCTTCTGGCCAAATGTTGCCCCTCAACCCGCCTCCTACGTCGCACAGTTGACGTGTTCGCCCGTCCACAACTCGGTTCCGGCCCCCGTGCGGGCCGGATTCCGCTTCGGCTGGAGCCGGCTGGGGCGCAGGCTCGGACGCGTCCTGGCGCGGCACGGCCGAGTGGTACAGCCCGTGCTCGACTGGCGCAGGACCGGCGGCCCTTGGTTCGGCAACCAGCTGATGACCCTTGCGCTGCACGGCCGTTCCGCACACCTGCGCCTCGAACAGGCACGTCGCAACCGACGACGGCGCATTGGTCCAGCCCAATGGGAGACCGTTCTCGACCGCCCACTCGCCCCCGGCGCCCCTCCTGGCTCAATTCAGCCGCCCGAAACAAGCAATTAATTATGTTGAACTTGCAAGCACTACTGAGGCCTGCCTAACCTGTGGACCCCATCGGTCACGTCCCCAACCGAAGGAGCCCCCCATGGCTTCCCCCACGCTCGACGTCGCCGGCGCGCGCCCGTACGCGCTGGCCCTGTTCCGCATAGTCATCGGCCTCCTCTTCGCCTGCCACGGCGCGGCCTCCCTGTTCGGCGTCTTCGGCGGCACGATGGGCGGCGGCTCCATCCCCGCGGGCACCTGGCCCGGCTGGTACGCCGCGGTGATACAGCTGGTCGGCGGCATCCTGGTGCTGGCCGGCCTCTTCACCCGCCCCGCCGCCCTGATCTCCTCGGGCTCCATGGCGTACGCCTACTTCAGCGTCCACCAGTCCCACGCGCTGCTCCCCCTGCAGAACGGCGGCGAGCCCTCCGCGATGTACTGCTGGGCCTTCCTGCTCCTCGCGTTCACGGGCCCCGGCGCCTTCGCCCTCGACCAGCTCTTCGGCTCCCGCCGCACCGCCCGCCCGGCCGCGGACGCCCAGCGCGAGACCGTCGCCGCCTGAGCCCCGCCGCCGCTCGGCGCGCAACACCCCGTCCGCTGCCCGGAGTTCACCCGCCGAACTCCGGGCAGCGGCATGCCGCGGCGTCGCACCACCACCCCTGACGGAAACCCGCGCAGGTCCGGGCGTACGCTCTAAGGCTGTACCGCCGCCCCTGCCGCTTCCCCGCGACACCGCGGTATTCACCGTCCGGGGAAACGACAAGCCGCTGAGGAGCGAACGTGCTGGAGAGTGTGGGGGCGCTCACGTCGAGCCCCTGGATCTACGCCGTGGTCGCCCTCTCCGTGCTGCTCGACGTCTTCCTCCCCGTCCTTCCCAGCGGGGTGCTCGTGATCACGGCGGCGACAACGGCCGCGGGGTCGGCGACCGCCGCCGGGGCCGGGGACGCCACCCGGGCCGGCCACGCCGATCTGCTCGCCCTCGCCGCGTGCGCCGCCATAGCCTCCGTCCTGGGCGACCTCATCGCGTACCGCCTGGCGCTTCGCGGCGGCGCCCGCCTGGAGCGCGCCATCGCCCGCTCACGCCGCCTGACCCGTGCGCAGGAACGACTCGGCATCGCGCTGAGCCGGGGCGGCGGCGGCCTCGTCGTCATCGCGCGCTTCGCCCCGGCCGGGCGCTCCGTCGTCTCGCTGGGCGCGGGCGCGGCACGGCGCAAGGTCCGCGAGTTCCTGCCCTGGTCGGCGCTTGCGGGCGTGGCCTGGGCGACGTACAGCGTGGGGCTCGGCTACTTCGGTGGCCAGTGGCTCGGCGCGACCTGGCTGGGCACCGCCGTGTCGCTCCTCGCCCTGTTCGCGGCGGGCGCCCTCGCCGCGTACGTCGTCAAGCGCCCGTCGCCGGCGCCCGCGCCGGTTTCCTGACGAGGAGCCCGCCGGTTCGCTGCGGGCGCCCGCAGCGTCTCCCGACACGACCCGCGCGTCTCGCGACACGATCCGCGCGTTTCCCGACACGATCCGCGCGTCTCCCGACGGAAGCCCGCGCACTCTCGCCGAGGCTCGCGCCACTCTCTATGAGAGCGCGCGCTTGTCCTTCCGAGCGAGCCCAGAGCGCCGCCGGGGTCAGGCGGAGCTCTTCGCGGCCGCGCCCCGCACCTCAAGCCCGGCCAGGAGCTCGCGGGTCGCCTCCGCTATCTCGTCCACCGCACGCTCGAACACCTCCCTGTTGTGCGCGGCCGGCGCCCGGAACCCGGACACCTTGCGCACGTACTGCAGGGCCGCGGCCCTGATGTCGTCCTCCGTGGCCTCCTCCGGCATCGCCGGCGGCCTCAATGTCTTGATGCTTCTGCACATGCCTCCAGTGTGACCGACGCCACTGACAACGGCCCGGGAGCGGCTCCCCGGCCGAGCCCCGGGACCGGCTCCCCGGCCGAAAACCGCGAGGCTGCGCCGGGCACGCCGTCTAGAGTCGGAGGCATGGCGGAAGCAGCGAACGGCAACGGCACAAGCACCGGCCCCGTGCGCGTCGACAGCTGGATCTGGTCGGTCCGGCTGACCAAGACGCGCTCCCAGGCGGGCACGGCCTGCCGGGGCGGCCACGTCCATGTCAACGGTGAGCGCGTGAAGGCCTCCCACCTGGTGAAGGCCGGTGACGAGGTGCGGGTGCGCCTCGACGGCCGCGAGCGGATCGTGAAGGTCGTCCAGCTGCTGCGCAAGCGGGTCGGCGCCCCGGTCGCGGCGGAGGCGTACATCGACAAGAGCCCGCCGCCGCCCGCCCGCGCGGACGCGCTCGCGGCGGGCGTACGCGACCGCGGCCTCGGCCGGCCGACCAAGCGCGACCGGCGCGAGATGGAACGGCTGCGCGGCCTGGCGGAGAGCCGTCGCAGCGCGGGCTGAGAGCGGGTCGCAGCGCGGGCCGAGAGCGGGTCGGGGCGGGCGTCCCGGGGTGCAGGGGCGGGCGGCAGGCGATTAACTCACGCGCCAACTGCCCCCGCGGCGCAGTAACTTGAGGGCTCGACCCGGGGACCGGGGGGAAGCTCCCGGACCGCCTTACAAGGACCCATCATGATCCTCTGGATGATCCTTCTCGCCCTGACCCTCTACGGATTCGGCCTCGGCCCCGGCGGCATCGTCCTCTGGGTGGCCGTCGTGGCCGTCCTGTTCACCGGCCGGCGCCGTTCGGGCGGCGGCTCGTCCTCCGGCCCCGGCGCCGGGGCCGGGACCGGCCGTCCGGACGCCACCTACCGCGCCTACCGCGCGCGGCGGGACCGCATGGACCGCTGGGAGCGGCGCTACGAGCGCGAGCGCCAGGGCCTCTTCTCGCGCGACCGCGACTGATCGCGTTCCGGCGCAACGGCCGGCTACAGCCAGCCGTTGCGCCGGAACCCGCGGTGAATGACGAAACAGGCCGCGGCCATGAGGCCGAGCGCCATGAAGTAGCCGTAACGCCAGTGCAGTTCGGGCATGTTCTCGAAGTTCATGCCGTAGATGCCGCACACCATGGTCGGCACGGCGACGATGGCGGCCCAAGCGGTGATCTTTCGCATGTCCTCGTTCTGGGCGACGGTCACCTGGGCGAGGTGGGCCTGCAGTATGGAATCGAGCAGGCCGTCGAAGGAGGCGATCTGCTCGGTGGTGCGCAGCAGATGGTCGGCCACGTCACGGAAGTACGGCCTGATCTCGGGGGCGACGGAGGGCATCGCTTCACCGGCGAGCTTCTGCAGGGGCCGGTCGAGCGGCGCCACCGCCCGCTTCAGTTCGAGGACTTCGCGCTTGAGCTGGTAGATGCGTCCCGCGTCGCCGCGTTCGGCGTTCTCGGCGAAGACGGCGGTCTCGACGGCGTCCATGTCGCTCTGCATGGCGTCGGCGACCTCCACGTACTCGTCGACGACCTGGTCGACGAGGGCGTGCAGCACCGCCGAAGGACCTTTGGTGAGCTGCTCGCGCTCACACTCCAGGGCCTCCCGCAGCGGTCCGAGCGAGCCGTTCATGCCGTGCCGGACGGTGATGACGAAGTCGGGCCCGGTGAACACCATCAGCTCGCCGGTGTCCACCACTTCGCTGGTGGCGGTGAGTTCCTCGTGCTCGACGTACCGGCACGTCTTGAACACCGCGAACAGCGTGTCGTCGTACGGGACGACCTTGGGCCGCTGGTGGGCCGTGATGGCGTCCTCGACGGCCAGCGGGTGCAGCCCGAACAGCTCGGCGAGCCCGGCGAACTCCCCCTCGGTCGGCTCGTGCAGCCCGATCCACACGAAGGCTCCGCCGCCGAGCTTGCGCACCCGGCGCAGCGCCTCGTCCACCGGGCCGTCGTCCTGCTGCCGTATCCCGTCGACGTACACCGCGCAGTTGACGACGGCGCTCCCCAGCGGCGAGCGCGCGGGGTGGCTGAGGTCGACGCTCCTGCGATAGGCGCGGCGCACCGCCCTCCGCAGATTTCGCATCATCGCCACGACAAGCTTCCCTTCCCCGCCTTCATCGATCGGCCGCCAGTGTGCCACCGCCCGCCGTACGTCCCCGCACCTCCCTGGGGGACGTGATCCGCCCGGCGCGCGTTCCCCCACGGGCGTACGGGCGTACGGCAGCGGCGCGCGTTGCCCCACAGGGTGTACGGCACCCGCGCGCGTCCCCTCACGGGCGTACGGCGGCGGCGGCCACCGCCCGCAGGTAGCGCCGGGTGGCCAGATCCTGGAGCAGCCGCGTGAGGGGGCCGCCGAGCCGGGCGTACCAGGTGGCGGGCCGGGAGAACGCTGCGACCTCGAACCATACGAGCCCGTCCGCCTCCCGCCCCACGACGAACGACTCCTCACCGCACTCGGGGTGTCCGGGCAGCGTGCCGTAGGCGAACCCGATGCGCTCGGCGGAACGCACGGTCCACACGACGCGGCAGGGAATGACGAGACGGGGGAACCCGGGGAGCCAGGGGAGCCCGAGAAGCCCGGGGAGGCGCAGAACGACCAGCGCGGTGGCGCCGGGAGCGGCGATCGCAGAGGGGGCAGGGATCGCGGAGGGGGCGGTGATCGCGGAAGAGGTGGTGGACACTCCGGTCGCCTCCGACACCCCCGGGGCCGGGTACACCCCGAAGCCCGCACCGCGCTGAACGCCCCAGGTCAACACGTACGTCCCGGCCCGCTCGAACGCCTCGGGACCGTGCCCGACCGTGATCCGGCGCCGGAAGACCCGATACGCGCCGCCCGCCGTCGGCAGCCCCGGCCCGCCGGTCGCGCCGACCTCCGCGTAACTGGGCTCGCTCGCACAGGCACGCTCGTACGCCGCCCGAAGATCCCGCCGTACACCCATGGCCCGCTCCCCCTCGCTCCCGGCCCGCCCCGAAGCCGGCCCATGCCGCGTCCGTGCCGCGTCCGTGCCGCGTCCGTGCCGCGTCCGTGCCGCGTCCGTGCGGCACGCGGACGGCGGAGAATATCCCGAGCCCGGGACAGCGTCCTCCACGGCCCCGCGCGACGGTCGAAGTCTCACCCCGCACAGGGGTTACGTTTCAGCCAACCACAGGCGTAATCTCGGCCATCCGGCGGCGTCCTCCCCCGCTCCTGGCCCGCCGGAAACCGGCGTCGAGCGTTTCCCCGAGCCCGCTGCGGCGCCGCCGCGAAGCCCCGTCCGCACCCACCGACGGGGCTTCCCGCTGAGGTCCCCCGGGGGCCGGGAAACCGGGCCTCGCGGACCCGGCCTCACGCACCCACGATCGAGTACGTCGCGTCGCGGGGCGTGCGGGGCGGGGTAGCGGCCGTGTAGTGCACGTGCAGAACGGTGAAGTACGCCTCCCCGGACTGGCCGGGCCTGGGGCGGACGGTGTCGAGCCGGACCGTCACGGGGAACTCGTGGAAGCGGCCGGCGGCGCAGTAGGGGACGCAGTCGTTCACCACGTCCGAGCCCCGGCCTTCCGCGGACGTCTGCCCCCACTGCGTCCAGTGCAGGGAGACCAGCCCGTTGTTCCCGTCACCGCAGGCGATCAGGTAGCTGGTCGGCCGGACCTGGGACTGCCCGGAACAGTCGACCACGACGGTGGTGGGCTCAACCTGCCGGCCCTCTCCAGCGGCCGCCCCGGCCGGTCCGACCGTGACGGCAAGCGCCGCGACGGCGCCCATGAGGACTGCTGCCTTGGCCTTCTGCCGACGCATGCGACCCATGTCTGCTCCTCGGACGCTCCAGTGCGAAGCGGGTGCGCCGCGCGGGTGCGGCGGCGCAGTTCCCATTGTCCCCTTCCCGCCGCACACCGCGACCGCTCGGCGGGGGACGGCGCCTTTGCGGCCCGGGGGCGGGCGGTCGCGGTGAGGGCGCGCGGTCAGTGCAACGCGCCGAGGGCCCGCACGACGAGGGACCGGGCCTCGGCCCCGTGGACCGCCATGCCGCGCAACTCCTCGAACGCCGTCAAGTACAGCGCGATGTGCGCGGGTTGGCGGCTCCTCACCTTCACCGAGACGAGTTCAACCGATACGAGGGAGCCGTCGTACACATGAGTCGTACACACGAAACGCCCCACGCGGCCACCCCTGCTCTCGCCGCGCCCTCATCCGGTCTGCACCAGGCCCGGGACGAGTGCCGAAAAGTGGCCGCGGAACAGACGCGTCTGGTGGCAGAGCGTATGAGGGCGCCGTCCCGCACCTGCTCAAGTCCGTTGCGGACGTGGTGGCGCCACTCGGTATAGACGGACTCGGCGTGGAGCGGCTGCGCGATCGGGGCGTCGGCCTCGCCACGGACCGGCACATCAAGAGCGCCGGCTGCACCGTCGACCTCGGCCTGTGGCAGTCGCCCGAGCATCAACTCGCCTCCGTGGCCGCGTCGTGCCGGCACTCCGACGACAGTGGCCCCATCGTCATCGTCCCCAAACCGAAGGGCTGAGCCCTAGCACTCACCACCCCGGCCGGCCAGCCCTGCCGCCGGGGCCTCTCACCGCCGTACGACATCCGCGCGGGGGCACGCCGATTGCGTCGGGAAGTGGGCTCTTTGCGGACTGTGGTCACAGAGAAGCCCCCCGGCCGATGACGACCGGGGGGCTTCTCAACAGGCTCTCGCCTGTTCTTACTACCGGTGGGCGTGGACGGTTTCGAACCGCCGACATCTGCTTTGTAAGAGCCGAGGTAAACAGGCCTCTATGACCTTGCCTCAGCCCTTTGACCTGCGGTCACGCAGCACGCCCATGATCCCGATTGATCGTTTGGGAGATATTTGGGAGATCAACTCCTCGGGGAGCTTTCTTCAAGTCGACCCGGCCCCACAGCGTGCGCCACTTCAGATTATGCATCGCCCGCTCGTAGATCTCCTGCAATCCGTCAAGACGTTCCTGGCGCATCGCAGGCGTTGGGTGCTGGTACACCGCCTTGATTCCCGGGCGCTTGTGGCCCGCCTGCTCGAACATCAAGGCCGGCCGTACCCCGATCTGCTCCTGATAGGTGTCGTGCGTGTGCCGCAAGGCCCTCATGGTCAGCCCAGGCATGATCGGATCCCATGCAGGCCGCGGCTGGTGCCCCTTGACCGTCGGCAGCGCCTCGCGGCCATCCGCCGCCGGCCGGATGTGGGCCCGGGTGAAGTTGGAACGGCGCCACCACTTACCCGACGGCGTGCAGAACACGTACTCGTGCGGCCAGTCCGCAAGGTGGTACCGCAGCAGCTCTGTCAGGAATGGGGGCACGTCGATGTCCCGTCCGCGGGTGCCGTTCTTCGGCGGCTCCAGCCGGTGCACCATCCCCGTCTTGTTGCCCTCCTCGTCGCGCCCCTCGTACTCAACGAGCTCCCCCACCTCCTCATCCACCCTGATCACGGGACATTCGAACCAGCCGCCGTCATACGCCTGCCGTCGCGTGCGCAGAACGTTGTCTCGGTGTAGCCCGGCCCCTTCGCCCCAGCCGAGCCCCGTGAACGCGGTCGCGATGACGTGCAGCCCGATTGCCGGGCCCAGGCGTTGCGCCATCTGCAACACGACCTCCGGCGGCGCCCACTTCTCCTCATCCTTCTTCTTCTGGCTCGCGCCGGCCATACCTGCGGCGGCACGCGTCCGTCGTCGGGCGTACAGCGGATTCACCGACAGGTGCTTGGCGTCGACCGCGCCGGTCAGGATCGACGACATCAGACTGACCGCGTGACCGGCGGTCGTCTCGTCGCAGGACAGGCCCTGCTGCCAGGCATCGACGTCGAACCAGTTGATGGCGATCATCGGCGTGTGCTCCCACGTGGGCAGGATGTGCTGCTCCAGCAGGTTCCACCGCTTGCCGACCGTGTTGCCGCGCTTGGGCTTGGCCTTCATCCACTTCCGGGCGAACTCGCCGAAGTGCATCCGCTGGAGAGCCGGGTCGATCCAGCGGCCGGCCCGGATGGCGGCCTCCTGCTCCTCGCCCCACTCCTCGGCCTTCTTCTTCGTGGGGAATCCAGGCTCGGTGCCGTACTTGCCGTTGGCCAGCTTGTACTTGCATCGCCAGGTGAACTGCTTGGTCTGCTTGCCGTTGCGGACCTTGTAGACCTTTTCGCCGTAGGCCATGACCTCAACCCCCTTGCCGGTACTGCCCATTGTCCTCCAGCCGCCGATGACAGCAGGGGTTAATGGCAGGACTTAGCCGTTTCGAGCGTGGGCGATCCGAGGAGGCCGGCGAGGGCACGGTTCACTTCGTCATGCCCCGCGGCCGTGAGGGTCCCGCCGACCCCAACTAGGGACTCGTCGGCGTAGACGCGAATGTGGAGTGGTTCCCTCTTGACCCATACCAGGGTTCCGTCTGGAAGACCGGCAGCGCTGTACACATGGACACACATCGGCACCCCGCTTGATCCGACTGGTGGCCCCATAGTCAGCGTTCGGTCATGCAACCACACATTCGGGTCAGTTGTGCAGGGTTTGTAGTGACTGAAATGGCCTCGTGCTACTGGCCGTTGGCCGGGTCGCCGATGGGGTTGTCGAGCTCCTTGAGGTGCTCTCGCGCGCGGCGCCACGCTTCGAGATGACGCAGGCGCTCCTCGGGAGTCGGGTTCTTCGAGCCGCCCTTGACGACGACGACCATGTTGGTGCCGTCTCCGAGCGGGATGACGGCCGTGTCCACGAGCACACCCTCACGGTCGAGTTCGTCCTGCACCGCCATAGGGAGGCCGGCGTCGTCCGCGCGCGAGGTTGGTCGCACCGGTGCCTGGCTGCCCGAAATGACCGTGGGCTCGCCGCCGGCCAGCACTCGCTCGGGCGAGTCGAAGGTCCAGTTGAGGAACTGCGCATAGGCGCGAATTGCCCCGGTGACCTTCGAGAACCGCTGGCCGCCCTCGATGTTCGCGATGGTCGAGCGGCTGATGTTGAGCGCTGCCGCCACGTCGTCTTGCCGCACCTCGGGACGGCGCGCCTTGCGTGCGGCCTTCAGTGCCTCGCCCAGTGCTGCCCAGTCCTGGTCCATGACTCCGCATCATGCCTTATTTCTGTGCAACCCAGAAGTCCAGTTTCTGGGCTTTGACCTGCACATTAGTAGCCAATTCAAGCACTCAGGGTTGCAGGGGGCGCCCGACATACGCGACGCGTGCGCCCCTGTCACCGAGTGTCACGTCCAGAAAATCTACAAACTGCGTCCCCAGACCGCTTGCGCATGTAGCGAAACTGGGTCTAGTTTCTAAACGTGAGACCGAACGGAACGGCCATAAGGGCGATCCGCACAGCTCAGAACATGAGCCTGCGCGCCATGCAGACGGCAACCGGACTGAACAGGGGTTACCTCTCCCGCCTGGAGAGGGGGCTCATCCGAGAGCCGGACGACGAGCCGGTCCTGAAGGTCGCCAGCGCACTGAACGTGCCGCCAGACGCCATAACTCACAAGGAGACGACGTGACCGCCAAGGCCACGAAGGCGCCCCCCATGCAGACAGTCACCAAGGCCCGACGCTCCGCACTGGCACGGAAGGCCGCCGAGGAACTGGACCTCATCCGCTGGACGCCGGAAGAGGTCGTCGAGAAGCAGCTCCTGCCCTACCGCAGCGTCCGCAGCCTCAAGGAAAAGTGCTACCGCCGCGAGGTCTTCCACCACACGGACGGCGGGCGGATCACCTTCACGCCCGACGACATCCGCCGCGAGCACGACCGCGGACAGGTCGCCCCCGCCGCCTAGGCGGCTATGCGGGCCGGCCGCCGGTAACCGCCAAGTCCCCGGCAGACGGCCCTCCGAGATCCACACCTCTGCACGCAACTACCTGCGAGAGAGAGCGAGAAGCTCGTGAACAAGATTGTCTCACCGGCCACCGAGGTACCGCGAGGTGCGGGCGTGGTCTGGCTGCTGATGCAGGGCGAGTTCGGTGAGGGCGGCACTGTCCTCGGTGTCTTCGCCGACCGCGAGTTGGCCAAGGGCCAGTTCGTCGACGCCGCCGCGAGGCTGCCGTTCAGGATCGACGACGCAAAGCAGGAAGACGACGGTTCGATCCGCCTGTCTGCCGGCTGCGACTGGCTGTCGCTGGAGCCGCACCCGCTGACGTCCCGCCCGGAACTCGCCAACGGCGGTGCGCGATGAGTATCGCGACCACTCCCGAGTTCAAGCAGCTGGTCATGGCTATGGACCATGACATCCCTGCCGATGTGGCATCCGATCTGCTGGCCGCCTTCTACGACGCGGTCCGCGCCGAGGCTGCCGCTGACGTCCGTCGCGCCGAACTGCCGTCGTTCCCTGCCGGGGAGCGCGTCGAGTTGGTCGCGCAGATGATGCGGGCCATCGACGCCCGGATCGCCGAGCACGGGGCGGAAGCCCCCTACGGCGTCGCCGGACAGTCACTGACGCCGGTGCGCGAGGCCGAGATCCGGGCCCGCGTCGAGGCCGCCACCGAAGGTCCGTGGCACGTGGAAAACCACAAGCCGTCGCTGGAGCGCCTGGTCGAAGACGAGACGGGCCTGCTCTCGGTGAGCCTCGGCTATCTCGGCAACAACAACCAGGACGACGCCGCGTTCATCGCTCACGCCCGCGAGGACGTCCCCGCACTGCTCGCCGAACTGGACCGACTGCGGGTCGAGCGCGACGCCCTCAAGGACCGCCTGCACCGTGCGGCATTGGCGAGGACGTGGCGGAACGAGGACGGCAAGAAGTTCGTGTTCGTCGAGGACATCGCCGGCCCGCTGCTTGGCCGCGACGACGCCGAGGCGGGTGACCGGTGATGGCGACTCCCACGAACCCGATCGAGCGCCTGGACGTGCCGCTGCCTCGTCTCGCAGCAGAGATGAAGGCGCTGGTCGCCCGTCAGCGTGCCGCGGCTCTGGAGCGGCAGATCGCGGAGATCTCCGCGCACGCCCACGCAGCCGTGCCCGTGCCGGATGGCCGCCTTGCGGAGCAGTGGCACCAGTTCCTCGACATCGACCCCGACCTGCGGGGCCGCGACTACACCCGCACCGAGTGCACCCGTGGAGGGGCGTCATGAGCAACCCGCAACTGGCCGCCGTGTACGAGAAGGCCGCCGATGTGATCCAGACGAACGGCCACTGCAAGGGCTGGTTCTACGACATCGATGCGGAAGGTTCGCCGCCCGTGCACAGCCTGCGCGTATGCGCTCTCGGCGCTCTCTCCGTCGCTGTGACGGGGATCCCGCAGCCGCCGGAGGAACTGGATGGGCTGCTCGCCGAGGCCGTCGCCGACCTGTCGCCGCGAATTGTCTCCGGGACGGTAGGGGAGGACCCGGTCGAGCGGATCGCGGACTGGAACGACGCCGACGCCCGCACGCCGGCCGAGGTCGTGGACACCCTGCTGCTCGCCGCGAAGGCGGTGGCGTGATGAGCACCGTCGCTGAGCACCTGCCGACCCGCCCGTGCAAGTCGTCTGCGGGCCGCCGTCGCCGCCACGTGAAGCAGCTGGGCTACCGCATCCACCAGATCGTCCCGGCCGCGCACACGGTGCTGCTGACCCCGGTCTGGACGGACGCCCACGGCGACCCCGAGGTGGTGTTCATGGCCCTGGTCCGAGACGCGTCGGGCCGGGCCCTGAAACTCCGCTCCGGAGACTCCCGGCAGCTCGCCGCGCTCGTGCAGGGCGCGTTCCCCACGGCGGACTGGTCGCGGTCGCAGACCTGGCGGACCGACACCAACAGCCTGATGACCCTGCCGCACGCGCTGGGCCGGTGGGGCTGGTGAGCACCGACCTGGAACGCGAGCTCCGCAACGCCAAGGAGCTGAACGCGCTGCTCACGGAGCGGCTGGAGCTGCTTCAGGCCGTGAATGAGTCGGCCTATCTGGAGGCCTACGCCGCGCACTCGGGACCGCACTTCTGCCCTGACCGCCCCTTCGGCGGCGAGGCCAAGGAGGCGGCGGCATGAGCCCGAGCCTCCGCATCGTGGCCGTCCTCGCGGCCGCCGAAACCGCCGCTTCCATCGCCGCCCTGATCTGGGCATGCCGACAAACCTGGGGGAACCGATGAGCACCCTTGACCGCATCGCCGCTTCCGGAAACAGCCAGTACGACGAGGCAGGTAACCGCGTCATTCCGAACCGCATCGTGTGCGCTGACGGTTTCTCCCTGTCGGTGATCGCCGGGTCGGGAAACTACTGCACCCCTCGTCCGGCGCTCGGCGGATTCACGTTCGGCTCGAACGCCCCGTCGGACTATCCGGGGCCGTACACCGAAGTTGAAGTCGGATTCCCGTCCGCCCGCCCTGAACCGTGGGGGACGTGGGAGCAGTACGTCGACGATCCCGAAGCGCCGACCGAAACGGTGTACGGCTACGTGCCCGTCGAGACGGTGCGGGCTCTCATCGACCTGCACGGTGGCGAGGCCGCCCGCTGCGACGACTGCCACGGGACCGTTCAGGCCGTCTCCATCGGCCTCGGGTGCGCCTGCCGCATCAACCAGGACGTGGAAGCCTCCCGCTGCACCTGCGGCCCGAAGGCCGGTGAGCGCGATGACGACTGACTTCCCGCCGATCGCCCTGACCGCCGCCGAGTGGGACGAGCTGGTCTTCGCCGCCGATGAGGCCGAGCACGCTGCGGACCTCGCTTGGTCCATCTACGACTCGGTCAAGCACTGGGTCGCAGCAGTCCTCCCGCTGCACGAACGCATGATCCGCGAGCGCCTGGGAGCCGACCTCGCCTCCGTTCAGGGCGAGTTGACCGAGGCTCGGCAGAAGGTTCGGATCGGCGAGCAGCAGGCCAAGCGTCTCGACGCCGAGAACTGCAAGCTCCGCGAGCTGGTTGCCCTCGGCCAGTGCGCCGACTGCGCCGAGATCGCCGAGGCCGTCGATGCCGACCTGGACGACGACGACATCGACGCCATGATGCGCACCGCCAACGACACCATGGTCCGCCAGCTCAACGACGTGCTCGACGTCGACGCCGGACTCGCCGAGATCCTCACCCGCCACGAGGGGGCGTGATGGCCGCCAACTTCATCGCCGCCGCGATCGGCGCGGTCGCCCTCGGCCTCGTGGTCTGGGGTCAACACCTCAGCGACCAGCGCCGCGCCCGCCGCGAAGCCGCCCGTACCGCCATCCCGCACCAGCGCCAGGGGGACCAGTCATGACGCTCACCCTCCCGTGGCAGGCCACGATCAGCCGCGCCCGGCACGCCGGCCAGACCCCGACCCAGCTGAAGGACCAGATCGCCAAGCTGCTCGCCGACAACCGGATGCTCATCGGCGAGACCTCGGACCTGAACTGTGCCGTCCACAAAGCCCTGATGAACTCCCTGCGCGACGAAATGCGCATCGCCCAGGCCGAGCGGGAGCGGGACGCGGCGGTCGCCGAAGTCCGGCGGCTCCAGAGCAAGGTGATCCGCGCCGGCGCCGAGCAGGAGCGCCTCCGCCAGGCCGTCATCCAGGCCCGGCCCCGGATCACCGAAGTGCCGTGCGAACTCGTCCGGCCGTACTCGCCCGACGTGGTCCTGCCCTACGTCTCGCCCGTGCCGTACCGCGACACCAGCAACGAGACCACGCAGACGCTGCCCCTCCTCGACGTGCCGCAGGAGGTGGCGTGATGGACAAGCCCGTCCCGACGGACCTCTGCCCCGCCCACACCGCCCTCGCCCGGCACTGGCACCGCAACCACTACAACCCGCAGAGCCCCAGCGAATGGCCCGTCGGCCTGTCCGCCACGCTCCGCGACCACCGGTCGGCGCCGCTCCTCATGGACTCCCGCACCACGGACGAGGAACGCGCACACGACTTCGAGCGGAAGAACCAGACACAGATCGAGTCGGTCATCCAGATCTGCCGGTCCGGGCGGTCGCCGCAGTGCAGTCCTGCCCTCCTCACCGGCGAGGCAGCGAAGACACCCCGGACAGCCGCGGCGATCGGCATCCAGACCCGCCTGGAGGTGGCGTGATGGATCCCTACTACCAGGACGAGCAGGTAACTCTCCTCCTCGGTGACGCCCTTGCGGTGCTCCGTACCCTGGCGGACCGGTCGGTGGACTGCATCGTCACGAGCCCGCCGTACTACGGGCTGCGGAACTACGGCACGCCCGGCCAGTACGGGCTGGAGCCCACGCCCGAGGAGTACATCGACACCCTTCGGGCGGTGTTCACCGAAGCACGGCGTGTCCTCGCCGAGGACGGCACGCTGTGGCTGAACTTGGGCGACTCCTACGGCTCCGCAATCGAGTGCCGCAGCCGTGCCGGCGTGGGCCCCGCGGCCCGGTCGGCTCCGGGACAGCTGAAAAGCCTGCAACTCATCCCGGAGCGGGTCTGCCTGGCGCTGTGGGGCGACGGCTGGATCCTGCGCAACAAGATCGTCTGGCACAAGACGAGCTGCATGCCCGAACCCGTCACCGACCGGTTCCGCAGCAAGCACGAGATCGTCTATTTCCTCACCGCACAGGACCAGTACCGGTTCGACCTGGACGCGGTGCGCGAAGCCCCGCAGTCCCGGCCCGGCGCCACATGGCAAGAACGCAAGGCCGCAGGCGCCAGCGGCCGTCACGGGGCGAGCGGCGACAGAGCCGGAGAAACCATCCCGAGTCTCGCCGCCCACCCGAACGGCGCCAACCCCGGAGACGTCTGGGCCATCGCACCGGCACGCCTCCGCGAAGCCCACTTCGCCGTCATGCCCCTCGAACTGGCGACCCGCTGCATCAAGGCCGGCTGCAAGACCGGCGGGACTGTGCTGGATCCGTTTTCCGGCGCCGGCACCACCGGCGTAGCGGCCGTGGGGCTCGGCCGGAAGTACATCGGCATCGACCTCAACTCCGACTACCACGACCTCGCCAAGCCGCGGTTCGCGCAGGGAGTCCTTCAGTTCGGCGCCGCCTAGACCGGTCCGCGCCTCCGGATGACATCGGCCAGTGGCGCGGACCCCACCACCACCCATACCGGCAGCTGTCGAGCCTCCCCCTCGCTCCGGCTGCCAGCCGCGGCTCCCGCGCCCAACACCCCCCAACCGGGCGCGGGAGCCCGGCATCCCACACCCGAAAGGCCCGCACCATGAGCACCGAGAACATCACCATCCCGCCCGAGGCCGCACGCCACGTCCTGTGGCACTACGGCCGAGTCGGCGGCCAGCAGCCCGGCACCTTCACCCAGCACCTCATGGCGGCCATCGAGAGCGCCGACGTCATCAACAGGGCGACTCTGCGCGGCGCGTACCCGGCGCTGTCGGCAGCGCTCCACATGGCCCGCTACGACGAGGAGGGGCTGTCGAAGCTCCTCGCCGCCGCGACGCAGCCGCACTGCGCGGACTGCGGCGACACCGACGGGCCGTTCGCCGAGCGCGTCGAGGGCTACGTCTGCGAGCCCTGCACCAAGAAGCGCGCCCTGTGACCGCCGCGACGGAGACGGCCGAGATCATCCCCGGCCTGTACGACATCCCCGCCGACCTCTACCACTCGGATCCGATTCCCGGCGGCAGCCTCTCCTCGACCGGCGCCCGCCAACTCGCCGACTGCCCGGCCCGGTTCAAGTGGAACCTCGACAACCCGCAGCCGCCGAAGAAGGCCTTCGACGTCGGCACCGCCGCCCACAAGCTCGTCCTTGGCGACGGGCCCGAGCTGGTGCTGGTCGACTACGACCGGTGGGATAGCAAGGCCGCGAAGACTGAGATTGCCGAAGTCCGTGCCGCTGGCGCAGTGCCGCTGAAGCGAGCCGAGCTCGACGGCGTGAAGGCCATGGCCGAGGCGCTGCGCCAGCACCCCGAGGCAGCGGCCCTGCTGGAACCCGGGTCCGGTGTTGCCGAACAGTCGATGTTCTGGGAAGCCGACGGGATCTGGCGCCGAGCACGGCCCGACTGGCTGCGTGCCAACGAGATCGTCGACTACAAGACGACCACCAGCGTGGACCCCGAAGAGATCTCCAAGACCGTCCACAAGTGGGCTTACCACCAACAAGCGGACTGGTACCGCACGGGCGCCTGGGAGCTCGAACTCGTCGGCCCCGAGGCCCGGTTCGTCTTCATCTTCCAGGAGAAACAGCCGCCCTACCTGGTGACCGTCGCCGAACTCGACGTGACCGCCATGGACATCGGCCGGCGCCTCAACGAGAAGGCCCTCTACCACTACGCCCACGGCCGCGCCACCGGCCACTGGCCCGGCTACTTCCCGACCACCGCCCTCATCCCGCTCCCCGCCTGGGTCGAGCGCCAGTACAACAGCTAGGAGCAGTCCGTGAACCAGCTTCCCCCGCCCGTGCGCGCCGGCCGCCAGAACCCGGCCGCCGGTGGCGACAACGGCTTCGCCTTCCGGCCAGCCACCAAGGCCGGACGCAAAGCCCGCCTGTCCATTCAGGGCGTCTCCGGCTCCGGCAAGACGTGGACCGGCCTCGGCATCGCCCACGGCCTGTCCGAGGGCAAGCCCTTCGCGGTCATCGACACCGAGAAGGGCGCGGCCAGCCTCTACGCGGGCATCGGCGGCATCCAGTTCGACAGCTGCCCGATGGACACCTACAACCCCCGCGACCTGATCCGCGTCCTGGACGCCGCAGCCCAGGCCGGATACCCGACCGTGTTCGTCGACAGCCTCAGCCACTTCTGGACCGGAGCCGAAGGCACCCTCGACCAGGTCGACAAGGCCAGCAGCAAGTACGGCGGCAACAAGTTCGCCGGCTGGAAGGACGGGACGCCGCTCCAGAACGACATGGTCGCCGCGATCCTCGCCTACCCCGGCCACGTCGTCGCCTCGATGCGCTCCTACACCGAGTGGGTGCTGGAGCCTGGCAAGTCCCCGAGGCGCGTCGGGACCCGCCCTGAGCAGCGCAAAGGCATCGAGTACGAGTTCGACATCGCGGTCTCCATGGACCTCGACAACCGGCTCGAAGTCCTCAAGTCCCGCTGCCCCGGCCTCAGCCGCAAGGTCATCGAGCGGCCCAACGGAGCCCGCGACATCGCTGCGCCGCTCCTCGCCTGGCTGAGTGCCGCCCCGGCCCCCGAGGCCACCGAACTGCGCGAGAACCCCGAGTAGTAGCCCGCATGCGCCTGAGCCGGCCGCGGGCAATGCGGCCGGCTCGCCACTAGGAAACCACGCTCTGAGCCTCCGTGAAACATCGTCCGTTCCAGTCGGCAAGCCGTCTGAACTGGAGGAACACCACATGCAAGATCGTGAAACCAAAGACGTGTCGGAGTCGTGCCGTAGCAATCGAGGCATGACGACGCTCATTCAACCCGCGCTCGACGGAACCGTTCCGGCGGCGACCAAGACCGCCAGCCAGCGGAAGGCCGAGGACTACGAGACCTGGCTCGCCGAAGTGTGGCCGGTGTTCCTCGAAGTCGCCGCTGCTGGACGGACGTTCACCTGCTACGAGGTCGCCAAGAACCGTGACCTGGCGGACCCGCCCGACCCCGCGCATCACTGGGGCAGGTTGATGACGCTCCTCAAAGACGAGGGTTACGTCCGCACCGCCGGCTGGGCCTGCTCCGACCGGCCCACCGCCCACCACAGCGGAGTGCGCACCTGGCGCGGCACAGCAGCTGCACGAGCCGGGAGGGCAGCATGACCACCTTCGCGATCTACGCCGCCCGCGCCCTCGCCGTGTACCTGGCCGTCGCCTACCTCACGCTCCTCACCGCCACCGCCCGCCTCGCCATCCGGGCCGGCCGCCGGATCAGGAGCCGAGGGCAGCGCCGCAGTGAACCGCCAGCCCCGGCGCCCGACCCCGTCGATGCGGCAGCCCGTGCGGCCGCCGAACTCGACCAGCGCCTCGACGCCTACGCCGACAGCATCCAGCCCCTCTACCCGACGGGAGACCAGCAGTGACCACCGCCAGCAAGCCCCTCCCGCCGCACGGGAGTTACCGGCGCTACAAGGGCACGCGAACCCGCCGCCCTTGCCGCTGTCAGGCATGCACCCGAGCCAACCGCCTCTACGGCGTCCAGCGCGCCCGGAACATCCTCGAAGGGCGCCCCAACCGCGTCCCCCGCGCCGAACTCGTACCGCACATCGAGATGCTCCTCGCCAGCGGCATGAGCCAAACCCTCATTGCCCGCCACGCCGACCTCGCCCAGGGGACGATCAGTTACCTCCTGTCCGGGCGAAGCAAGACCTGCCGCCGCGACCAGGCCCTCCGCCTCCTCGCTGTCCGGCCGAACTCCTTCGACGGGATCTCCGACCGGCCCGCCACCGGCACGACCCGCCGGCTCCGGGCGCTCATCGCTCTCGGCCACACCCGCCAGGCCATCGCTGCGGAGAGCGGCCTCCACATCGCCACCCTCAGCTTTCTCCTGAACGGCCACTGGACCGTCGTCGACGGCCGGACAGCCGATGCCGTAACGCTCGCCTACAAGAGCCTCGGCAACCGCCCCGGAGACTGCGAACCCAACCGGCGACGAGCCGCCCGACTCTCCTGGGGGCCGCCTGCGGCCTGGGACGACGACACGATCGACGACCCCGCCGCCCAGCAGGACACCGGCCAACACGTGCCCCGTTACGTCGCCCTGTCCGAAGACAGCCTCGAACTCGAAGCCCAGGGCTACACCCGTGAGCACGCAGCCGAACGCCTCGGCGTCACCCGCGACGGACTCCAGCGTGCACTCCAGATCTACCGCAGCGCATACAAGGAGGCAGCGTGATGTACCGCAACGACAACGACGCGCTCACCGTCATGGACTGGTTTTGCGGTGCGGGCGGCAGCTCGCAGGGCATGCACGCCATCCCCGGCGTCCGGGTCGAGCGCGCGGCGAACCACTGGCAGAAGGCCATCGACTCGCACACCGCGAACTTCCCCCAAGTCGACCACTACCGCGGTGACATCCGCGAGGCTCCGGTCGAGCAGTGGCCAGTCACCGACATCTTCTGGGCGTCCCCGGAATGCCCGCAGTGGTCGAACGCCCGCGGCAAGAAGCGGGACTTCGCCACCAGCCAGCAAGGCGACCTGTTCGGAGACGAGTTCGCCCCCTCGGAGGAAGTCGAGCGCTCCCGCGCACTGATGGAGGAAGTCCCCATGTACCTGCGGGGCGTCCAGCAACGCGGCGGGCTGGTGAAGGCCGGCGTCGTCGAGAACGTCGTCGACGTCCGGGCCTGGGACCAGTGGGACCGCTGGATCGGCGAAATCAGGAAGCTCGGCTACGACACCCGGGTCATCGCCCTCAACTCGATGCACGCCGACCCCCGCACCGTCCACAAGGCGCCCCAGTCCCGCGACCGCCTGTACGTCGCGTACTGGCACCGATCGCTGGCCCGCACCCCCGACTGGGACAAGTGGCTGCGCCCCCGCGCCTGGTGCCCCGGCTGCGACCAGTGGGTCCAGGCCGTGCAGCGGTTCAAGGCCCCGGGCCGGGACATGGGCCGCTACCGGCAGCAGTACGTCTACCGCTGCCCCAACAGCACCTGCCGCAGCCAGGTCGTGGAACCGGAGACGCTGCCCGCCGCGGTCGCGATCGACTGGACGCTGCCGGGCCAGCGGATCGGCGACCGCACCAAGCCCCTCGCCGATAAGACCCTCGCCCGCATCCAGGCCGGCCTCGACAAGTTCGCCGTCCCCACCGTCGTCCCGGCCGGGGGCACCTGGCGCAACGACGCGGTCCCGGTGTGGGACCCGATCCCGACCCGCACCACCCGCGAGAACGACGGGCTCGCGATCCCGCCCCTCCTCATCCCGGTCGAGGGCCGCGACGGCAAGGAGCCCGCGAGCGCGAACAACCCGCTGCGCACCCAGACCGCCCGCAACGAAACCGGCCTGGCCTGGCTCCCGTTCATGGTCACCATGCGCGGCGGCGGCGACCAGCTCCGCGGCCGCTCCATCCGCGAAGCCCTCGGCACCGTCTCCGCCAACGGCAACCACCACGGCCTCGTCACCCCGGACGTCCCGGCGTTCGTGATGCGCAACAACGGCAGCCGCACCGGGGACGGCGGCGAGCACTGCACCACGGCCGCCGAGTACCTGCGCACCCTGACGACGGCCGGGCACCAGTCGCTGGTCACCTGGGAGCACCTGCTGGTGCCGTACTACGGCAACGGCCAGGCCCGCCCCGTCCACGAGCCGATCGGCACGCTCTCCACCCGCGACCGGTACGCCCTCGTCCAGGGCAAGGTGGACATCGACGACGTCCGGTTCCGCATGCTCGAACCCCACGAGATCGGCCGGGCCATGAGCTTCGCCGACCAGTACATCGTCCTCGGCTCCAAGCGCGAAAAAGTCCGCCAGTACGGCAACGCCGTCACCCCCAACTGCGCCGAAGTCATCGTCTCCGCGCTCGTCGAAGCGATCACCGGCGAAGACATCGACCGGCACACCCAGCCGCAGTTGGCATCCGCCGCGTGACCGCCTCCCGCCCGGCCCGCGCCGGCCCCCGCTAGCCCGGCACCCGCACCCCTTACCCGTACCGCCAGGAAGAAGCCGCACATGACGTGGGTCCGCTTGGACGACAGGTTCCCATCGCACCGAAAGGTCGCGCTGCTGTCCGACCGCGCCTTCCGGCTGTACATCTCGGCGCTCTGCTGGGCCTCAGAGAACCTCACTGAAGGGCTAGTGAGAGACGAGGAGTTGCGCGTCATCGCTCACGTCCGCGGCCTGAAGGCGGCGGCGGCGGAGCTTGAAGACCGTCAGCTCTGGGATCGCGTGGACGGTGGCTGGCAGATCCACGACTTCCTTGTGTACAACCCCGACCGTGCCCGCGTCCAAGCGGAGCGGGCCGCGAACGCCGCCCGGCAGAAGGCGTTCCGGGAGCGGAAGCGTGCCGAGCGGGACGCCAAGCACACCCCCGAGTCGCGAGACAGTAACGCCCCCCGTAACGCCGTTACGGGGGGAGCTCAGGACACCGGAAACGACAGCTTCGCGACACGACGGCGACACGACGGCGACACGAACGCGCGAGAAAACCACCTCGCAAACCGTCGAGACGCGCAGGTCAACGAGATTCGTAACGCCGTTAGTAACGACACCCCGTCCCCTGCCCCTACCCCAAGTACTTCCTACGGAAGTACTGGTGCTGCAAGCGGCGCGCGTCCGAGCGGTCTCCCCGATCAGCTCGCGCCCCTCAAAAAGGCCATCGCCACCGCCGGACTCAACGGCATCGCCTGGGACCTCAGAGAGTCCGGCTGGGAGTACACCCGCCAAGCCATCGAGCGCGTCGGCATCCCGGCAATGGTCGCCTACGCGATCAACTCCGCCCGCCTCAAAGGCCAGCCCGCCGGAGCGTCAGCGTGGGTCCAGGGCTGGCGCTCTCTCGAAGCGCCCGAGCAGCAGGACGGCGTCGCCTACCTGCCTGCCGTCGTCGGCGGCCTCGCCCCGGCCGGCCGCCAGCAGCAGGAAACCAACGACCTGTTCGACCGGGCCATGGCCCGCGCCAAGTCCCGCATGCAGGAGGAGAAGTGACCCCAGAAGAGGCCGTAGTCCTCACCCGCTACGTCAAAGCCCTCTGCCCCCAGCAGAAGTTCGACGAGTTCACCCCCGACGCCTGGCACGACGTCCTCACCGCGTGGCCCATGGCCGAGGCCCGTGCCGCCGCTGCCGCGGTCGCCGGCCGCCAGCCGTTCGTCAGCCCGGCCGAGATCATCGGCGAGATACGGCGCCAGCGCGGCAACCGGGCCTCCGACTTTCAGGGCCCCGGCCTGCCCGCAGAGATCCCGGATGCCGATCCGGACGACGTGCCTGCCTATCTCGCTGCGCTTCGGGCTCAGCGGACGAAGGCGGCCGACGGCGTTCCGTTGCGTCGCCGTCCGGTTGCTGAACTCGTTGCCGGGGTTGCGGCGAGCCTGCCGTCGATCCCGGGCGTGGAGGTCGCCGAGGTGAAGCGTCCTGGTCCGCTCGGGGTCGGCTGTCCCGTCTGCCGGGCGGCAGTTGGCCGTCCGTGTGCGGTGGATGTGCCGGGCAGTCGGGGCGGCCGGAAGGAACTCCACACGCCGCACGCCGCACGTACTCGGGTCGCGAACGGCGGCCCCGCGCAACTGGAGTCTCCGGCGGAGATCGAGCGTCGCCGCGCCGCCTCGATGGCCAAGCTCCAGGAGCTTCAGGAGCGGGAGGCGTCCGGTGAGTGACGTCGGACGCGACGACATCCGGGAGATGCGCGCCCAGGGCGACCTGGCGGCGTTCCTGCGGCAGCAGATCGCCGAGGGCCGGGCCCGCCGCGAGAAGCCCCCGACCGTCCCTCCGCCGCGGCCACCCGGCTACCGGGCCGGCGCTTGGCAGACCGGCTCCCGGCCGCCGGACCCGCCGCCTCCGCAGCCGCCCGGCGCTTGGATGCGCGCCCTGGAGGCGTACCGCGCACACGTGGTCGCCGCCGAGCACCACGGCGGGATCGACGCCGATCCCGGCCAGACCTGCGGCTGCAAGCCATGCACCGACCTGAGGAGGAACCCGTGAAGTACCAGGCCCCGATGCCCGACTCGATCCGCCACCAGCTGCGCGCCGGCCATCATCCGGCCCGCTCGCTCCCGTGCCCGCACTGCGGGGTCGGCGCGCACAAGCCGTGCGAAGTCCCGTCGAATCAGCGGCGGATGGCTCTGCCGCATCCGCAGCGCATGTCCGCCTGGGCGCAGAACACGGCCTGCTGCCCCGCCTGCCAAGTCACCCCGACCGTCCCGTGCCACGAGGACGGACGGGAGCGGGCCACGGTCCACGCCCGCCGGTACGAAGAAGCCGAGCAGGTGGCGGCATGAAGATTCGCGCCGACATCGCCGCCCTGATCCGCGCCGGGCACACCGATGCGTCCGTCGCCTTCCGGGTGGGCTGCCACCGCAACACGGTCGCCGAGGCCCGCAGGGTTCTTCGGATGCCGCCTGCCGACCTGCTGGGCCGCCTGTACGCCGAAGCCGTCCCGACGGGCCGCGCCCTTGGACCTGCTGGCCGTGTGCCGCTCAGTCCGGCGCAGCAGCAGGCCAACCGCGAACGTCTCCTCGCCGCACTCCGCGAGCCGGCCGACGCCGCCTGACCTCTGCCGTGCCACGACGACCGCCGTGGCCGCCCGCCAGCCCCCTGACCCGCCACCACACCGAGGAGAAACCCATGACCGACCCGAACCGTTTCGACAACGACCCCGACGCCCTCGCCTGGGCCCGCGAAAAGATCCAGCACGACATCGACAGACTGTCCCGCTTCCACCGCGAGGCGACAGCCGCCGGGAAGCCAGAGCAGGGCGAGATGTGGCGCCGCATGGCCAACCACATGAAGCGCACGTTCATCGGCGGCGAAGGCTGCACGATCGCCTACTTCGACGAGCGACGCCCTGCCATGGCGCGCGCCGTCGACCACGCGATCCCTCCGGGCATCGACCGCGCCATCCGCCGGGACCACTCGCTGTGCGGCGTCGATCCGTGCTCCGACTGCCGCTGAGTCCCGCCTGACCGCCCCGACCACCCGACCCGGAGGAATCCGATGCTCAGCACTGACCAGTGGTCCACGATCCGCAGCCTCGTGGATTGGCTCGACTCGAAGAACGGGCGCAGCGACGCAGAGATCACCCTGCGCCTACTGAAGATCACCGAGGAGGCGGGGGAGGTCGCCCAGGCCTGGATTGGGGTGCAGGGCCAGAACCCGCGCAAGGGGATCACGCACATCGTCCCGGACGTTCAGGACGAACTCTGCGACGTGATCGTGACCGCCGCCGTCGCGCTCGCCTCGATCGTCGGCAACCCCGAGGACGTCCTCACCGCCAAGCTCGCGAAGATCGCCGACCGGGCGGCGGGCCTCATCGACACCGCCGAGGAGACGCAGCGATGACCGACACCAGCCCCGTTGCCGATCTCACGGCTGCGGCCCAGAAGCTGCGCAGCACCCGATTCGTCGGCGCCATGACCGCCACCCCGGCTATTGCTGGACTCGTGGCGGCACGGGAACCCCTTGCCAACTGGCTGGACAGCTGGACTGACATCGAGGTCCGCGAGGACGCCGCCATGCCCGAGGACTTGCGCCACGCCCTGGCCGTCGCCCGCCTGATCAACGGGAGCCAGCCGTGACCGCCCCGCGTCCGATGCATCCGACGCTGAAGGCGGCGACGGCGGAGGTCCTGCGCCGCTGCTACCGCTACGAGTCCCCGGCCGACGTCCTGGCCCGCGCGCTACGGCTCCTCGCCACCGCCGACGGGCACCTCGACCCGGCCGGGCGGATCGTCGCCGGGAGGCGGGGGTGACCGGCCGGCCGCCGACGGTGGCGCAGCTGCTGATCCTCGTCGACCGCGCCGAGCGGGGGCCGTTGACCGCGGCGGAGGCGGGCCGGCTGCGCGCCGGGATCGGACACCTGGTGCGCAGCCGGGCGGTGACCGGCGAGCGCCTGGGCTGCCAGGTTCGCCGGGGCCGGGACGCGGAGGCGCGCTTGAGGGCCGTCGCCGCGCTGGCCGACTCGGCGGACCGGCGGGACGCCCGGACCGTGCCCCTGTTCGACCTCAACCTGGCGCTCCACGCGGAGATCAAGACCACCGGGAAGGCGTTCGAGCGTGCACCGGCAGCCCCGATGAGCCGCAAAGCGGCCCCAGGAAAGCCTCTGAAGGCCCCTCTCGCGCCCGAACGCGCCAATCAGGTAATCCGCTAAATCGGGCGCTCTGCGCGGCTCTCAGGGCTACGCAGGCGCCCCGCCACCCCAACCCCGCCCGGAAGGAACCGACATGACCATCGAGCCCGGACAGATCTACCGCTCCTGCGATCCGCGAGACATCCCGCCGATCCGTGTCTCCGTCGCCGCCTGCCTTCCCGGCTCCAATCGCGTCGACGTGGTGGATGCCGTCACCGGCAAGCGGCCCCGCTCGATCCTCGCGACTGCCTTCCACGACTCGCCGCTCACCCGCGACGGCAAGCCCCGCCGCACCGGCTACGTCCTGGAGCAGCCGTGACCGCCCTCGACCCCAACAAGCAGGCCTGGCTCGACCTTCACGCCCCGGCCGAGGAGGCCCACGTCGACTGCCCCGGCTACCACTCCGGGCTCGGCGCGCACGGCGCACCCTGGCCCGCCACCCGTCGGCCCGCCTACCGCGACTGGCCCGACACCATCACCGACCTGATGCTGCCCGAGGAGACGCTGTGAGCATCTACGCAACCATTGAAGGCATCGGCGGCGACGGAGACGGCGACCCGGAAGACCTGGGCATGCCGTGGATCTACCAGGGCTCACACGTCCTGCCCGACAAGGACGATCCGCGCGGCGGCAACATCGGCCTCGCGCTCATCCCCTCGCACATCACCCGCGACGGACGCGACGACCAGCCCGAAGACGGCATCCCCTGGCCGTGGCTGCGCCTCTCCATCGACGCCAGCGACGACCCCGCAGTCCTGCTCAACCCCGCCCAAGCGCGATACCTGGGCCAGCAACTCGCCAACTGGGCCGACGAGGTCGACCAGGAGACGTCGTGACCGACCGCGTCAGCCTCGCGATGTTCCTGCCGCTCGCCGCCGCCCAGGACGGCCAGCCCTACATCAGCTGCGCGGCCGTCGTCGCCCTCCTGGAGCACTGCGCCGTCACGATCGCCGCCACCGGCCTCGACGCCGACGCAGCGGCCTGCCTCCTCGACGACGAAGCCGAAGTGCTCAACCTCCGCGCCATCGGCCACACCGTCACCCCCTGACCCACCGCACCATGGAGCCCGCCGTGAACGACATCGCTCGCCCTTGCGTCGCCGCCACCTGTACCGGCGAACTTCGCGCCCACGAACTCGCCACCCGCCAGCTGCTCTGTGATCCCTGCGTGCGGCAGATGTCCGGCTGGCTCACCGAGCTCCCGCAGCAGCTCATCGTCCTGCGCCACGGCAGCATGCTGCGCGAGGTCACCGGCGACCAGGGCCGCACCGGCACCCGCACCCCGCCCCTGCCCGGCCGGCTCGACACGCTGAATCTCGTCGGCCCGGCGGCACTCGAAGCTGTCTGGGACGCTGACGGCGACCAGCACGGCGATATCCCGATCAGCGGGACTCTCGGCGGCTGGGTGCAGCTCATCACCGAGGAGCGGCACGTTCACGGTCCCCGGATCCGCACGGAGGAAGCTCTCGCCGGCTGGCTCGAACCTCACCTCGGCTGGGCTGCGATACAGCCTTGGGTGGGGGAGATGCGCGATGAGCTCTACTCGATGATGCGCGCCGTTCGAGGCATCACCCAGCTCCGCCCCAGGGTCCGGCCCGTTGATCAGCCGTGCCCCCGCTGCGACTCGCTCGCCCTGCGCAAGCGCGACTGGGAGGCGTACACGGAGTGCGGCGCCTGCGCCTCCCTGTTCACCCGCGATGACCTCGCGCTCGCCGCACGGATAGCGATGGCGAGCTGACAGCGCGGCGCCCCCGACCTGATGTCGGGGGCGCCGCGCCAGGGGGCTATTCAGCGGCTGGCTTGTTCGGGCCTCTGCCGCGGGTGGTGCGGGATCGGAAGAACATCTCGATGGGGCCCCAGGGGACGGCCCAGGCGTTGCCGATCCGCAACCAGTTCTCGCGGGGGACGGGCCAGGACGGGTCGTGGTCGGCGATGTACCGCACGCCCTGGCGGGTGATCGGCCGTGCCAGGTATTCGCCGGCGTTGAGCCGCTTGGCGATCTCAGTGAAGGTCACCATCTCGGGGTAGCCCCCCTTCTCGTCGGCGTCTGGCATGGCACCACCCTTCCAGAGTACTTGTCAAAGCGCCAGTACTCGTTCTAGTCTCAACACAGCACGAAGCCCCGGCCGTTGGTGACACAACAGGCCGGGGCTGAACAACGGCGGGGCCCGGTGGTGACACACCAGGCCCCGCCTCAACCCCGGCCCGGTGGTGACACATCGGGCCGGGCCAGCCGTCCACCTGCATCACCAGGAGGAACAGCCATGAACGATCGTACTGGCGCTTTGCGCAGTACCGATAGCGCCCAGCAGCACCCCACTCAGCAGGACGAAGCGCTGCGTCAGGCCACCAGCCCCAGCGTCGACGCCCGCGCCGTCCTGACGGCCATCGCCGACCGAATCTCCGCCGTGCGCCCCGCCGGCGCCATGCGCGAGCCGAGCCGCCTGGCCCTCGCCCTGCGCTACGCCACCGAGGCCCACGGCTTCCGCTCGACCCGCGCCGACGATGTCGAGCGCGAGGTGCTGCGCCACATGCCGCGCATCACCGACGGCACGCCGATCACGCGCGGCGAGTACGCGCTGATCCTGCGGCGCGCGGCGGGCGGTGCGGCATGACGACGAAGCACACCCACAAGGGCAGCTTCGGCCGCCTCGTCGACCACTGCCCGCGCTGCGAGGAGCTCGCCCGCGGCGCCAAGCCCGTGTCCTGGCAGGCCGACAAGACGCGCCGCGACCAGGAGCAGCGCGACGCCGCGCACCGTGCGCACTTTGCGCCGGGCGGCCCGCACCAGCGTCGGGTCTGCGGGCCCGTGTGCACGTTCGGGGAGTGGTGACCATGGACGGCCAGTCCGCCCCCGCCCTCGCCTACGAGGAGCAAGCGCGCGGCGAAGCGCTCGTGCACCGCGTCCAGGAACTCCAGACCCAGCCCGACCGCTGGACCGTCGGCCTCTGGCGCGACGCCGCCCGCGACGCGTTCACCAACGCTGCCGCATACGCCGAACAGCCCAGCTGACCACCAGCCGGCCGGGCCGCGACGCCCCCAGCGCGCGGCCCGGCCACCCCCTTGGACGGGCCTTCACATGAACCGCAACGCCTGGCGCGTCTCCATCAGCGCTGTTTCCATCGCCGCTCTCGCCATGACCGGCTGGTCCCTGTACGTCGTCGCGCACGACACCTACGGCGTCCCGGCACTGTTCGCCTACGGCGCGGTCGCCGTGTTCGACGGCGCAGCCATCGCCTGCATGTACCTCGCCTCCGTCGCCGTGCAGGAAGGCCGTGCCGCGATCGGCGCCGTACTCGGCACTCTCGTCATGGCCAGCGTCTCCTGCTACCTCAACACCACCCACGCCCGGCTCCTCGACGCCCACATGCCCGTCGTGCCCGCCGCGATCCTCTTCTCCAGCCCCACCCTGGCACTGCTCCTGCCGTCCGGCCTCGCCTGGTCCGCCGCTCGCTACCGGGCGCGTGTCGAACGCGGCGAGATCCCGTTCCGGCCGCCAGCGTTCGGCGGCTGGGTCTGGCTCCTCGCCCCGGCACGCGCAGGGCGCAGCGTCAAGCAGCGGGCCGTCGACCACATCGAGCACGCGGCCCGCAACACGGGCGCAACACCCGCTGCGGACAGCAAGGACAGGTCGGCTACAGCAGTGCTGCGACGACGCTTCGCGGAGATGGATCCGGCCGAGGCGATCCGTATCGCCCACGAGGCGCAACCCGCGCTGCCGCCGGCCGAACTGGCCTCACAGCTGATCTCCTACGGCGTGATCGTCGACGCCGTACAGGTGGCGCTCGTGCTCGGCTTCCGCCCCGCCGAAGTGACCGTGGAACGGGAGGCGCAACAGGGCGCAGCACCTGTTGCGCCGCAGGTCACAGAGGAACGGCCCGCGCTGACCAAGGCCGACGCGATCCTCGATGTTGCGGTGTTGCTCGGCCCTGCTGCGCCCGCAGCGGACATCGTCAAGGGCGTGGCTCTGCGCCACCGTCTGGACGTCGGACAGAACCAGGTCCGGGCCGTATTGTCCCGCGCCAAAAAACGCCCCGCCCCGCCGGGCGCAACACCCGCGCAACAGGACCCCGACGGAGACGTCGGGCGGGGCGGGGAGGGCTACAACTGATGCTCCTCGCCCTGATGATCGGCTTTCCCGTCATGGCGATCGCCGCCGCGCTTGGCCTCGCCGTCGGCACCTACCGCGACGACATCCCTCACGCCGTTCTCGTACACGCCGTGCTGTTCGTCGCCACGTCCTGCATCGCCACCGGCGCCCTGTGCCTCGCCCTCACCTGGCGGGCGTGGTGACCGTGGCCCACCTCGAACTCCGCGATCTGGCCGACGGGTGGCACCTGTGCGTCGCCCTCGGCCTCACCACCCCCGCCGCCACCCGCCTCACCGACGCGCTCGCCGCGCTCCTCATCGTCGCCGCCTGGCACGCCGGCCACCACCGGCCCGCGCTCACCCTGGCCGCAACGACCGTGAGCAGCGCCGCCGCGTCGGCCTACCTTCTGTGAGCCCCGCCATGCCCACCCCGATCGAGCCGACGCGGATCATCCCGCCCGGCGTTCACATCCCGATCCCCCTGCCCGCGGCGCCGCCGCCCCCTCCTCCGCCGCCGCCCGCGCGGCCGTCCTGGTACGCCATGCCGGATCCGCCGACGCCCGGCCCGCTCGACGTGCGGGTCACGGTGGACCTCGTCTATCCCGTCCCGGAGCCTGAGGCGTCGAGGGACTGGTCGTGGCTCTGGGAGTGGCTGCGTCCCGTGCAGTCCGTACTGGCCGCAGGGATCGCCGCGTTGCCTGTCCTGCCGCACGGCTACAGCCTGATCACCGCATGGGCGGAGACACTGCACCAGTGCCGTGCCGAAGCCAGCACCGGCGGCGCCTACACCCTCGCCGTCGTAGCCCTCGGCGTGACGCTGCTCCTCGACCGGTCCCGCCGCTGGTGGGCCCGCACGCTCCTCGTCGCCGCGATCGTCGGCGCAAGCGGCGCCATGTCCTGGTTCGACCCGGTCACCGCACTCACGGGGGTGACCCGGTGAACGGCAGCACCGCCGGCCTGTCCCTCGCCGGACTGGCCCTCACCCTTGCCATCACCTGGGCGAACCTCCGCCCCTGGTGGAAGGGCAGCCGCGACCCCAAGCAGCTCGCCCCGTTCGGGTCCGGGTTCCTCCTCGGCGCCCTGTCGACGATGTGCACTGGTGGCCTCATGGGCTGGCTCGCAGGCTGCACCCCAGGCGTGACCAACGGCGTCGGCGACAAGGCCGTCTCCGCCGTCACCGGGCGAGGGGCCAGCACGACACTCGCGCACGGCAGCCTCGGGGCGCTCACGCCGAACGGCGCGATCGTGGTGTTCGGCGCGACGATCGCGATCGTCCTCGGCTGGCGTGCCGCCGGGAAGCAGGACAAGAAGCGCACGGCGGGCGGCGCGCTGGTCGGCTCCACCCTGTGCATCACCGCCGGAGTGGCGAGCCTCCTCAACTGGCTGCCCGGCCTCGTGAACCAGGGCGGCGACCAGTTGGTGGCCGCGGTGAATGGCTTCGGGGGCATCCTGTGAGCCGCCTCAACCGGGCTGCGACACGGCTCGCCACCGGCGCGACGCTGCTTGCCCGGCGCCTCGTCGACCGCGCCAGCGCGTGGGTACGGGCCGGGCGCCGCGACGACCTAACCGGCTGGCAGGCGTCGGTGGGCTGCTGGGTTCGCCTCGCCCTCGTCGTGGCGGGGGTATGGATCGCGTGGCGCATCGTCCGCGCCGCCCCTGCGGTCCTATGGGTCGTGCTCCCACTGCTCGGCGCCACAGCCTGGCGCGCGGGCCAGCCGCCCCGGAAGCCGGCGCCGACGGCGGCCGCTGCCGAGGCCCCGGAACCGGTCGAGGAGACCCCCGTCTCGACCCTCTCGGACACCGAGTTCGTCGACCTCATTCGACGCGTCATCGGTCCCCGCTCGGGGGTCCACCTTGCCGTGCTGCCCGACCTCCTAGGCGAGCTGACCGGGGAGGCGTGGACACCGGCCCGGGTGAGGGCCTCGCTCGCGGCCGCCGGGGTGCCGGTGTCAGGGTCCGTCCGGATGCGCGGCCGCCGGGTGTCGACCGGGGTGCGCTTGGACGCGCTCCCCTGCCCCTCTCCGGCTTCGACCGTAACCCCGACTGTAGGTGTAGTTCCCGCAGGTCAGGATCCAGCTACACCCGAAGCTACAGCTACAGCTACACCCGTTCGGCGGCGAGTGGGGGACCTGATGATCGAAACCGTGGACGACGTCGAGAACCCCGCCCGGACCCACGTGCGGGTGCTGTCCAAGAACCCCCGCGCGACCAACTGACCCCGGGGCGGCCCACTGCTGCCAGGCGAGGAAACCGCCCCGGGCCCCATCCCTACGCGAGACAGGAAACGCCATCATGGCACTCCGCAAGACGATGCCCATCGCCCCTCAGACGCGGCCCGATCCGAAGCACGAGACGACCTATCAGGCCTCGCGCGGCGGCCATTTCCCCAAGCCCGACCAGCCCACGCCCGGCACGTCGAAGACGAAGTAGCCGACGCACCTGCTGGACAAGCAGATCATCTCTATGCACAATGCGTAACAGCGCTACCAGTGCGCCCAAAGTCAACCCCCGCCTCGTGCGGGGGTTTTCGCATGTCCGGGGAGGTGCCGCATGGACACCTACCGTGAAGACGCCAACGGCGAGATCTGGTTCACGATCAAGCAGGCCGCCGAGTTCACGGACCGCACCAAGGAGACGATCTACAGCTGGGAGCGGCGCGGCATCCTCACCGACCCGCGCCACGACGAGCACGGCCGCCGCATCTACACGCAGACGCAGATCGCAGCCGCCGAACGCACCGTCCGGCCGCGTGCCCAGCGCATCCTGCGCCGCGCCGCCTGACCCCCATACTCGGGGCGCCCGACCCCCCAGGTTCGCGCCCCGACATCCCGCCGCTCTCCCGGGCTCCAGGCGGGACACCCGCTCCGGCCGACTTCACCCTCGGGCCGGAGCGGGCCCAACTCCCCGTCCGGAGGTGCCCGTGACGCTCCCGCCAGGCCTCCAGACGGTCACCATCGTCGACACCCGCCAGCATCCCGATGGCGGCCCCATGCGCGGCCGGCTCACGCTCCGGCCCGAGGTCGACGCGATCTCCTCCGCCGAACACGGACTCATCGTCATGGGCGAAGCCCGCGCCGACTGGGTCAACGGGGCCTGCACGCTCACCGTCCTGGCCTGCGACGCCGACGGCATCAACCCGACCGGCTGTGGACCTACCGGGTCACCGAAGCGCCCTACGACGCGCCAGGACGCTCCTATCCGGTACTGCTGACCGCCGACATGGGAACCATCGAACTCGCCGACCTGGCACCCGTAGCCGAACCGTCCACCGGCGAATACATCGCCGTGGCCGGACCCGCGGGCCCCGCCGGGCCTACGGGGCCGACCGGCGCCACGGGAGCAACCGGACCCGCAGGGCCCAAGGGCGACACTGGGAACACCGGCCCGCAGGGCTCGACCGGGGCCGCAGGCGCGACCGGGCCAAAGGGCGACACCGGTGCGGCGGGCGCCACTGGGCCAACGGGACCAAAGGGCGATACGGGAGCCACCGGCGCTACAGGCCCCCAGGGTCCTGCCGGAGCTACGGGCCCGACCGGCCCGCAGCCGACTCTTGGGGCCGCCGGGGCAGGACCGACGATCGCCCTCAAGAGCGATGATCCGTCCACCACCAACTCCCGCACGCCCACCGCTCACGCGAGCAGTCACGCAGCAGCCGGCGCCGATCCGGTCACCCCCGCGGCGATCGGCGCGGCCACCACGGCGGCCCTCACCAGCCTCAGCGGCACGGTGACCACGCTGAACGGCTTCTTGGACGACATCTTCAACCGGCTCGCCGCCATCGAGCAGGGCACCGCGTTCCTGGCGGGCATGAACTCGACCGGCCCCGTCAACATCACCGGCGGCGACGGCTCGGTGCGGCATCTCCTCAACGGCGCCAATGGCACCGCGGGCTTCTTCGGCGCTGCGGCCGTCTCCCGGCCCGTTGTGAGCGGTTCGCACGGCGACGGGACGGCCTACGCCTCGCTCCTGGCAGCCCTCGCGGCGCTGGGGCTCGTCACCGACAACACCACCGCCTGACGGCCGTTGCGTCACCTGGCGGCCCCCAAAGCGTCACGAACCGGCAACACCAACACAGTTGAACCGTTGACAGTCGCACAATGCTGCCCTCATCTCAGCAACACCTGGGGGCATCATGCGAAGACTCATCAGCGGCCTGGCTGTAGCCGGCGCCCTTCTGGCGGCCACAACGGCGTGCCAGGACGACAGCGTGAAGACGGCGCCAGCATCGAAGGCCCCGGCCTCCAGCGAGGCCGGCACAACGAAGGCAAGCCCGAGCGCCGCCAAGAAGGCAGCCGTCGGCGACACCATCTCCGTCACGGGCAACGAGGACGGCCAGAAGCTCGACGTCACCGTCACCAAGTGGGCCGACCCGGCCAAGAGCTCCGAGCCGGCCATGGGGCCCGACACCGGCAAGCGCTGGGTGGCCGCGCAAGTGCAGGTCGTTAACACGGGCACGGCCGTCTACAGCGACAGCCCTGGCAACGGCATGCAGGTCGCCGACGACCAAGGCCAGCGATTCGGGACGATGTTCGGCGACGTCACCGCCGGGCCGTCCATGGCCGCCTCCCTCAAGGTCCCGCCCGGCGACAAGGCGCTCGGCTGGATCGTCTTCGAAGTCCCGAAGGACTCGAAGATCGCCACGATTCAGTTCGCGATGAACTCCGGATTCGCCGACCAGACCGCCCAGTGGGCCATCAAGTAGAGCCGCCGCCGTGCGCCTCCCACACCATCGGAGGCGCACATGGTCGACGACCTGCTCGTCATCATCCCCACCCGCAACCGTCCCCAGGCCATCCCCGAGATCATGACGGCGTGGGATGCGACTGGCGCGACGGCCGGCGTGCTGTTCGCCGTCGACACGGACGACCCGCAGCTCGCCCGGTACGAGGCTCACGCCACCGCGTATGAGGCTGACGGCCGGCTCCGGTTCGTGTTCGGGGAGCGCGAGCGGCTCGTCGGCACCCTCAACCGCCAGGCCGTGAAGGCAGCTTCGGCCTACCGCTTCCTCGGCTTCATGGGCGACGATCACCGGCCCCGCACGGCTGGCTGGGACGCCCGCATCCGCGAGTGCCTGTCCGGCGGGCCCGGCATCGTCTACGGCAACGACCTGCTCCAGGGCGAACTGATGCCGACCGCCGTGGCCATGACGTCGGACATCGTCACGACGCTCGGCTACATGGCGCCGCCGCAGTTCGTGCACCTGTGCGTCGACCTCGTCTGGAAGGACTGGGGAGTCGGCATGCAGCGGATTACCTACCTCGACGACATGGTCATCGAGCACCTCCACCCCGCAGCGGGCAAAGCCCAACTGGACGCGGGCTACGAGGAGTGCAACAGCTCCGAGCAGGTCACCGCCGATGCGACCGCCTACTACGCGTACAAGGACGACGGTGCGCTGACCGCTGACCTTGAGAAACTTCGGGCGCTCGTCGAGGAGGCAGCATGACCGCCGCCGACGTCATCGACGCCTGGGACCAGGCCGACCCGCAGGACATCCACCCGCTCCGCCGCGTCTCCGAGGATGCGTACTGGGAGTCCGGGCGGCAGCAGGCCGCCATGCTCGCCGCGGTCATCCCCGCCGGCGCCAAGGTCATGGACTTCGGCTGTGGTGACGGCCGCGTCGCGATCCCCATGGCCGCGCTCGGCTACGAGGTGACGGCCGTCGACTCGTCGCAGCGGATGCTCGACCGGCTCACCGACCGCGCGCCCGATCTGACCACGGTCCACGCGTCGGCCGACGGCATCGCCAGCCATCTCGGTAGGCGCCGCATGGACGCCGTGTATGCGCTCGCCGTGCTTATCCACCACAGTTACGCCGACTGCCTCGACATCATCACCAGGCTGCGGGCGGCGACGAAGCTCGGCGGCACGCTGGTCTTCGACTGGCCCGTCAGCGATCGGCCGTCGGAGGCGAGCCACTGGATCGGCGTTACGACCTGGTCGCGCGAGCAGCAAGCCGACGCCTGCGCCCGCATCGGCCTTGAGCCCATCGACAGCGAACTGCCGTGGGGCGTGTACAAGGCCGTGAAGGTGGCGAGCTGATGCGCCGCCTTCTGAGGCTAAGTCTCCGACTCCTTCGAGTCCGTCAGCCTGCGCGCGGTGGAACGCTGCCTCCGTACAGCCCGGGTCGCCACGACGACGTGATCCTCTTCATGATGTCGCCCGGACACCTCGCTCTGGCCGACCGCGAAGCTGATGCCCTCCGGCATGCTGCACGCACACGCATCAGGTGGTGGTGACCATGCGCGTCCTCCTCACGGGTGCCGCCGGGTTCGTCGGCCGCCACCTGCACCGCGCCTTGTCGGAGCGCGGCGACTACGTCACGGCCCTCGACCTGAGGGCCGCGCCGAACGTCAGCCGGTACGACGCCCTGGACTTCTTCCGTACCAACGAGGCGCCGTTCGATCTCGCGATCCACTGCGCGGCGATCGTCGGCGGCCGGGCCAGCATCGACGGCTCCCCGCTCGGCGTCGCCACCAACCTCGCGCTGGACTCCTGGTACATGCGCTGGCTGGCCCGATCGGGGACACCGCGCGCCGTGTACTTCTCCAGCTCCGCCGCCTACCCGGTCGCGCTTCAGCAGCCCGGCGAAATTCACCGGCTCGCCGAGGCGGACATCGACTACGAGCAGCCCGGCAAGCCGGATGCGACCTACGGGCTCGCCAAGCTGACCGGCGAGCAGCTCTGCCAGTACGCCGAGGCTGAGGGCACGCGCATGACGGTCCTGCGGCCGTTCTCCGGCTACGGCAGCGACCAGGATCCGGCCTACCCGTTCCCGGCTTTCATCCAGCGGGCGCGCGAGCGCCAGGATCCGTTCGAGGTGTGGGGCAGCGGCGACTCCACCCGCGACTGGATCCACGTCGACGACCTCGTCGGCGCGACCCTCGCAGCCGTCGACCAAGACGTGCGCGGCCCCGTCAACTTGGGCTGGGGCAGGGCGACATCGTTCGACGAGCTTGCCGGGCACGTGACGCAGGACGCCGGATACAGCCCCGTCATCAAGCACCGGGGCGACGCGCCGCAAGGCGTCCACCACCGCGTCTGCGACCCGAAGAAGATGCTCGCGTTCTACGACCCGAAGGTCACCCTCGAAGAGGGCATACGGCGGGCGCTGACGGCGTGAATGGCAGAAGAGTGGAGGCATCGTGACCGAGGACCTTTGGGCAGCGCTCGAAGCGAGTCTCGCCGACTCCTTCAACAGCATCGCGGACGAGTACATCGATCAGCACTTCATCGGCTCCGCGAGCGAGGACTGGCAGCCGCGAGGCTTGGCCTGTCCAACCCCTGCCTCTGAGCTGACGCCAGTTGACAGGGCGATGGCCATCCTTGCGCCGCACCTTGCCCACGACCCGCGCTGGAAGCCCTGACTAGGAGGCGTAGTGACGTACCCGCCCAGCGACCGCCTCCGTGCCGCGATCCGAGATAACCGCCTCCTCGTCAACGACGTGCCATGCAGCTGTACCTGGAGCGACCCTGTCGGGGCCGCCCATCCGCTAGTTGGGCAGGCCTTCATGGCTGTCGGTACGGACGGCCACGTCATCGTCAGCGGCGTCGTCACCACAGTCGAGCCGACTGACAAGGGGTTCGAACTCGGTCTTGCCCACCACCCCGCATGAGCGGCGGCTGGCAGGGCTCGGACCGCAAGGCCCGGCTTCCGTCGAACTGGCGGCAGATCAGAGCCCGCGTGCTGGCCCGCGATCCGATCTGCAAGCTCTGTGGTGTGCGGAAGTCCACGCACTGCGACCACATCGTGGCCAAGGCCGACGACCACGCAGAAGACCGGCTGCAAGGCGTGTGCGCGATCTGCCACGGGCTCAAGTCCAGCGCTGAAGGCAACGCCGCCCCGCGCACAACAGAGGGCCGCACACGGCCAACAGAACCGCACCCAGGACTGAGGTGACCATGCCGCGCTACCTCATCGCCCACACGGCCGGCCCGAGCGGCAACACGTACATCGACGAGCCCGAGCTCGCTGTCGAACTCAGCGATAGCTGGGCTGTGTTCACCACGCCCACCGGCCTGGCCTTGGCCGTGCCGGCACAGCACATCGCCTACATCCAGAGAGACGACGATCAGCCTGATGAGGAGTGATCCACATGGCAGGCAAGCAGGGCGGCACAGGACGCAGGCCCGGCGGCGCTGAGCAACTCCGGCAGTACTGGACCCACGGCAAGGGCGCAGCCAAGATTCGATGGGGTGCACCAGGTGACTGGTCGCGCTGCGTGCGGGAGGTCGGCAAGTACCTCGGCCCCAGGGCCAAGGGGTACTGCCAGCTCAGGCACATGGCAGCCACGGGGATGACGACGTCGGTGCACGCCAAGGCGCTGAGGGCAGGGCGTCGGCGGGGGTAGGCGGGCGCCGGGCGGTAGGGGTGAGGCGGTCGGGCAGTGCAGGTGTGCGAGCACTGCTAGTGATGGTCATCGCTCGTCGATCGCATGTGATCGATTGTGAGTTGATGTTGATCGAATCGATCAACATTTCATCTTGATCGTTGATCTCAGGATTCCAAGATCTTCGATCAAGGCGAATCTCAAGATCAATCCAAAGTTTTCCTTGATCCAAAAGTTTCATGATCACCTGGGGGATTTACCTTGATCATGATCTTTTTTTGATCGGGGCCGTATAGCACCTGGAAATCTGTACGGGTTTCCTAGGCCTCTGACCTGCACAAACACATGTACGCGATCAAGGTTCGCCCTGGTGGCCGCCCCTGTCGCGTCCCTTCATCAGCCCCCATCGGCGCCCTGGTGGCGCCCTGTTGACCCTGGAGGTCGCCGTGGGCACTCGTGGACCTGTCCCCAAGCGCACCGAGGAACGCCGGCGCCGGAACCTGGAGGAGGGCCTGCCCGTCGTCCAGGCAGCTGCCGGCCCGCCGCTCGATCTGCCGGACCTGCCGGAGCCTGATCGGCACTGGCACGAGATCGCCACCGACTGGTATCTGTCTCTGCGCGAGTCCGGGCAGGCGGCGTTCTATGAGCCGTCGGACTGGGCGATGGCCCGGTATGCCGCGGAGCTCATGTCGCGGGCCCTGCAGACGGACCGGCCGCCGAACGGCCAACTGGTTGCCGCACTGAACTCGGTGATGGCGTCGCTGCTGACGACGGAGGGCGACCGGCGCCGCGCCCGCATGGAGCTGGAGCGCAAGCCGTCGGGTCCACAGCTGGCGACGGTGAGGCCGCTGGATGCCTACCGTGACCTCGCCGGCCGCTGAGCAAGTCCCGGATGTTGTCACCCCGTTCACGCTCGGCCCGTCGTGGCGGCGTGGTCCGGACGGCCGATTCGTGCTGCCGGAGTACACGCTGGGCTGGCATGCGCTGGCCTGGACGGCGACGTACCTGCAGCACTATGCGGGCCGGCCGTGGCGGTACACGCCGGAGCAGGCGCGGCTGACGCTGTGGTGGTACGCGATGGATCCGGTGACGAACCGGTTCCTGTGGCGGGACGGCGTGATCCAGCGCCTGAAGGGCTGGGGCAAGGACCCGCTGATCGCCACCTGGTCGGCGTTCGAGTTCGTCGGCCCGTGCCGTTTCGCCGAGGTCGCGGACGAGGGCAACGAGTGGGGCGTCCCGGCCGGGCAGCCGCTGGGGATGCAGCATCCGGCGGCGTGGGTGCAGATCGCGGCGGTGTCGCAGGACCAGACGCGGAACACGATGACGCTGTTTCCGTCGATCCTGACGAAGCGGGCGATCGAGGAGTACCGCATCGACCTCGGCAAGGAGATCATCTATGCCGACAAGGGCCGGGCCCGCATCGAGGCCGTGACCAGCTCGCCTCGCGCCCTTGAGGGCGGCCGGCCGACGTTCGTGTCGCTCGGCGAGACGCATCACTGGCTGGAGTCGAACCAGGGGCACGAGATGGCCGCGGTCATCGAGCGCAACGCGACCAAGTCGGCGGACGGTCAGTCCCGCACCCTGGCGAACACGAACGCCTATGAGCCCGGCGAGGACAGTGTCGCCGAGCGGACCCGTGAGGCGTTCGAGTCGGCGGAGTCGGGCCGGGCCGCGGACGTCGGGCTGTTCTACGACAGCCTGGAGGCGCCGGCCGAGGCGAAGCTGACCGAGGCGTGGATCGAGCCGACCCTGCGGGCGGTCCGCGGGGATTCGACGTGGCTGGACATTGAGCGGCTGAAGGCGTCGATCCTCGACGTCCGTAACCCGCCGTCCCGCAGCCGCCGGTTCTGGTTCAACCAGATCGTTGCGTCGGAGGACGCGTTCCTGGCCCGCTACGAGTGGGACGCCTGCCCGCACGAGGGCATCGAACTCGCCCCGGGCGACCAGCTGGTGCTGTTCTTCGACGGCTCCAAGTCCGACGACGCGACGGGCCTGGTGGCATGCCGCCTCTCCGACGGGCACCTGCAGACGCTCGGCGTGTGGCAGCGGCCGGCGAACTGGCCGGAGGGCACGCCTTGGCGGGTGCCGCGCGAGGAGGTCGACGGTGTCGTGGACCGGGTGTTCGCCGAGTACAAGCCGCTGGCGTTCTTCGCCGACCCGGGTTCCGGGTTCGACGATGCGGACGGCGAGCGCTACTGGGACGGCTACATCGACGCGTGGGCGCAGCGCTACGGCAAGCGCCTGACGCTGAAGGCCGTGGCCAGTGGTCACGGCCAGCATGCGGTGATGTGGGACATGCGTGACCGGCGACGCCAGCAGGCGTTCACGGAGGCCGTGGACCGGTTTTACCGGGATGTTCTGGAGCGGCAGTTGACGCATGACGGCCACAAGGTGCTGCGGCAGCACGTCGCGAATGCCCGGCGCCGCACGAACGCCTGGGGCTATTCGATCGGCAAGGAGCACCGCGAGTCGTCCCGGAAAGTCGACTTGGCGGTCTGTGCGATCGGCGCGCGGATGCTGCGCCGGATGGTCATGAACTCTCCGGCGTGGGCGAAGCGGTCGACGGCGCGGGGTAAGGGAAGGGTGGTGGTGCTGCGGTGACAACGTCCATCCCCACTCTGCCTCTGCTGTCGCTGTCGAATGACGAGGTGGATCTGGTCACCTCGCTGCGTACCGATCTGATGGCGCACCGGATGCATTTGGAGCTGCTCGACGCGTACTTCAACGGTGAGCAGCGGGTCCGTGACCTGGGAATCAGCATCCCTCCGCAGTTGACGATGCTGCACACGGTGATCGGCTGGCCGAGGATCGGTGTGGAGGCGCTGGAGCAGCGTCTGGATCTGGAGGCGTTCCGCTGGGCGGACGGCTCCGATTCGACGGACCTCACCGAGATCGCCCAGGCCAACGACCTGTTCGACGAGGCGAGCCTGGCGCACCTGGATGCCCTGACGTATGGCCGCGAGTACATCGCGGTCGGCTCGGGCGACTGCGGTACCGCTGACTGCCCGCCGCTGATCTCGGTGGAGTCGCCGCTGGACATGACGATGCACTGGGACGCACGGATCCGGATGGCGGTGGCCGCGCTTCGGGAGTGCCAGGGCGGCGGGTACGGCCTGAGCGCGAGCGAGCGGCTGACGGTGCTGTATCTGCCGGACCAGACGGTGTATGCGGTGCAGGTGAACGGCGGTTGGGAGGTCATCGACCGCGACATTCACCAGCTCGGTGTAGTGCCGGTGGTGCGAATGGCGAACCGGCAGCGCACGGCGGACCGCGTGGGCCGCTCGGAGATCACGCCCGAGGTCATGTCGATCACCGATGCGGCGTGCCGCCGGCTCATGGGCATGGAAGTCGCCGCAGAGTTCTTCGGTGCGCCGCAGCGCTACATCCTGGGTGCCGCAGAGTCCGCGTTCCAAGATGCCGAGGGCAACGCCAAGAGCGCCTGGGACACGTACATCGGGCGTGTTCTGGCGCTGGAGCGGGACGAGGACGGCAATGTGCCGACGGTGGGCGCTTTCACGGCGCATGACCCGTCCGGGCAGACGAAGATCATCGACCTGTATGCGCGGATCATGGCGACGCAGCTGGGTCTGCCGCCGCACATGCTGGGCTACACCAGCGACAACCCGGCGTCGGCGGACGCGATCCGCTCGGCTGAGGGCCAGCTGGTGAAGAAGGCCGAACGCCGCACCAGGCGGTTCGGGGCGTCGTGGCGGGAGGTCATGCGCCTCGCTCTGTGGGTGCGCGACGGCGTGCCGCCGGACAAGACGCGGCGGATCGAGGCGGTGTGGCGCAACCCGGCCACCCCGACGATCGCCGCCCAGACCGACGCCGCGGTGAAGATGGTCCAATCGGGTATCCTTCCCGCTGACGGCGATGTTGTCCTGGAGATGGCGGGGCTGACCGAGGACCAGCGGCAGCGGGTTCAGGCGGAGCGCCGCCGCTCGCAGGGCAGCGATCTGGTGGCCCGGCTGACTCAGGTTCCGGTACCGCAGCCTGCGGCGCCGGCGGACGCGGGGGCCACGGATGCCCAGCCTGGTCTCTGACGCCGGGGACGGCGCGCGCCGCTACCGGCGGGCGCAGGCCGCCCTGTCGGGGTTGCTGGGCCGGGACATGAAGAAGCTCAGGCGCCTGATCATCCCGTCGCGGCTGTCGGCGACGCTGCCGGACTGGCTGATGGCGGTCCGTGCGGCGGTGGACCAGTACGGCGCCGCGTCGCATGCGCTGGCGGCGGACTACTACGACGCCGAGCGGGTCGCGGCCCAGGTGACGGGCCGGTTCACGGTCCCTCTGCTGGATCCGCCACCGGACGAGCAGGTCGACGAGTCGCTGCGGTGGGCCACCAAGGATCTGTGGCCCCGGGATCCGGAGGACCCGAAGACGACACCCGCGCAGCTTGAGCCGCTCGAAGTCCGGCTGGATCAGGCGGAGAAGAAGGCGGAGGCGGTCACGCAGAAGCTGGTGGCGGATCAGGGCCGGGGCACCGTCCAGGAGGCGGTGCGCCAGGACCGGCAGGCCACTGCGTGGGCGCGGGCGGCATCGCTGGGTGCGTGCGCGTTCTGCAAGCTGCTGGCGAGCCGCGGGGTTGTGTACAAGCAGGACACGGCAGGTTTCCGGGCTCACGACGGCTGTCATTGCGGCGTGATCCCGGTGTTCAAGGGGCAGCGGTTCGAGCTGTCCGATCATGCGCGGGAGTGGGAGCGGTTGTACCGCGACTATGCCGCGCCTTATCCGGGCGATCAGCTTCGCCGGTTCCGGCAGGCTCTCGCCGATCACGGGCATCTGCCCACGTTGTAAATCCCCATGGCCGCCCTGGTGGTGGCCTTTCTCAGCCCCTGGAGGGCCAGTTCACCATGCCCGAAAACGAGGAGACCGGCGAGACCGTCGAGGAGCCGCAGGAGACCGAGACCGCCCCGGAGGCGGAGGTCGACGAGGAGCCGTTCGACAGGAAGCGCGCCGAGGCGGCGCTGAAGAAGAAGAACTCCGAGGCGGAGAACCTCCGCAAGCGCCTCAAGGAACTGGAGCCCCTCGCCAAGAGGGCGAAGGAGCTTGAGGACGCGCAGAAGTCGGAGTCGGAGCGGCTCACCGAGCAGCTCACCGCCGCGCAGAAGCGTGAGGCGCAGGCGCTACGTACCGCAGTCGCCTCCAAGGTCGAGGCCCTGGCGAGCAAGGAGTTCGCCGATCCCGAGGACGCCGCCGGCGCCCTGGACCTCACCGCGTATGTGGATGAGGACGGCGGCATCGACACGGACGCGATCCGGGCCGACCTCGCGGATCTCCTCAAGCGCAAGCCGCACTGGGCCCGCCCCGACGAGGGGCCCCGCGCCCCCCGCCCGGACCGAGCTCAGGGCTCGTCGGGTAACGGCAATCGAACCCCCAACGATCCGGCGAACGAGTTCGCCGCCTTCATGAAGGGCGCCCTCAGCAGGGGGCGCTGAGAGAGGTAGCCCTCCATGGCTCACACAAATCCGATCAAGCTGAGCGACGTCGATGCGACGTTCCTCCCGCCCACCCTGGTGGGCCCGATCTTCGAGAAGTCTGTCGAACAGTCCGCCGTGATGTCGCTGGCGAAGAAGGTGCCGCTGTCGATGGCCGCGGCCACGGCGGTCCCGGTGCCGCTCGATGTGCCGACGGCCGACTGGGTCGACCAGGCCGGGCGTAAGCCGCTTGGCACTGGCGGCGTCAACATCAAGTCCATGAGCGGCAAGAAGATCGCTGTCCTGATTCCGGTGGCGATGGAAGTCGTCGACTCCAACGCGGCAGGCTTGTGGACGCAGCTCCAGGCCGACCTGCCGACCGCGTTCTCCCGCGCCTTCGACCGGGCCGCAATCCACGGCCGCACTATGAAGGGCGCGACCGGGCCGTTCGCCGACTACCTGGCGATGACCACGAAGGAACGCGTCCTCGGTACGACCGGGCAGTCCACCGGCGGGATCTGGAAGGACTTCGTCAACGGCATGGAGGACATCGTCGACGACGACTGGGAATACACCGGTACCGTCGCCGACTACCGCCTCCAGCCGAAGCTGATGGGCGCCACGGACACCACCGGTCGCCCGATCTTCGTGGAGACTCGGGACACGGGCACGGGCATGGCGATGGCCGGATCACTCATCGGAAACCCGCTCGCGTATTCGCGCAGCGTGTCGGGCAAGGTCCGCCGCCAGTCCACCAGCGTGGACTCCGGTCTGCGGGCAATCGGCGGCGACTGGTCGCAGACCGCTTACGGCGTCGGCATGGACATCAGCGTCAAGATCAGCCGCGAGGCGACGTACATCGACGAGGACGGCGGCGTGCACTCCGCGTTCCAGGAGAACCTCGTTCTCCTCCTCGCCGAGGCGTACTACGGGTTCGTCCTCGGCGACGCGGAGGCGTTCGTGCGTTTCGTGGCGACCGCCGGCGCTTCGTGAGCCCGACCGTGGGCCGGGCGATGCGGATTGTTGCCCGGCTGCACGGCTATCCGCCCCGCCACAACGCTGGTGCGGAGTGGATGCTTCACAGCATGCTGCGGGCGCTGGTCGGCCGTGGTCACAGGGTTGAGGTGTGGCTGTCGCGTTACACAGGTGACGGTCAGCCCTATGACATCGACGGCGTCACGGTCATCCCGCTGTCGGCGCGCCTCGACTTCTCAACGGCGGTGCGGCAGGCCGATCTTCTGGTGTCGCACCTGGAGAACGTGCCGTCGACGCTGGCGATCGCCCGCGGCTACGGCAAGCCCGTCACGGTGGTCTGCCACAACACGTTCAGGCCGACGTTCCGCGACGTCATGTCCGGGGGCACGGCCCTGGCGGTCTACAACTCGCAGTGGATGGAGCGCGAGGCTGAGCTGTTCTACGCCGAGTACCCCAAGTCGGTTCGCTCGGAGAGCACCATGATTGTGCGCCCCCCGGTCCTGGCCGAGGAGTACCGGACGAAGCCGGGCGGCAAGGTGACGCTCGTCAACTGCAACTTGGAGAAGGGCGGCCGGGTCCTGGAGAAGCTCGCCGAACGGATGCCGGACACCGAGTTCCTCGCGGTCGCCGGCGCCTACGGGGAGCAGATCCTCCCCGCCTTTCCGAACGTCGAGGTCGTTCAGCACGTCAGCGGTCACGAGATGCGGGAACGGGTCTATGCCCGTACTCGGGTGCTGCTGATGCCGTCCAGTTATGAGAGCTGGGGCCGGGCCGGGGTGGAGGCGCTCGCCTCTGGGATCCCGGTCGTCGCTCATCCGACGCCGGGGCTGTGCGAGTCGCTCGGCGAGGCCGGGATCTTCGTTGACCGCAACGACGTCGACGGCTACGAGGCGGTCCTGCGCAAACTCGCGGCGCCGGCCGAGTACCGGCTGGCGTCGAAGCGCGCGAAGGCTCGCAGCGCGGAACTCGATCCGGCAGCCGACCTGGCTGCCTGGTGCGATGCGGTGGAAGCCCTGGCGTAGGAGGCGGTCATGACGTTCAGTCCTCCGACGGCCGAGGATCTGGGCCTGTATCTGGGCCTGGAGGAGATCGACGGGGCGCGCGCCGATCTGCTGCTGACGCAGGCTGTCGCCCTGTGCCAGTCCGTGGTGAAGCCGCTGCCCGACGATGCCACGGCGGTGGTCCTGTCGGTCGCCGGCCGTGCCTACGTGAACCCGCAGCAGGTCAGCTACGAGACGATCGGCCCGATGTCGGTGCAGCGCCCCAGCGGAAGCGGGGGCCTGTATCTGACGAAGGCCGACAAGGCGGCCCTCAAGTCCCTGGCAGGCCGGGGCGGAGCGTTCACGATCGACCCGACGCCAACGACGGCCGACCCGTCGCCGACGTGGCCGGTCGACGACACCTATGAGCCGGGCTTGGAGTTCGAGCCGGGCTGGGGGTGGGTGTAGATGCCCGGCCCCTATGTGTTCGGGGAGACGGTACGGATCATCCGGACCGGCACCTCGCCTGGCCGGGATCCGCGCGGCCAGCCCCTGCCGGGTCCCGACGAGTCGTTCGACGTGCCCGGCTGTGTCGTGACGCCCCGCCAGCAGGCTCCTGCCGTGGGAGGCCAGGAACAGCAGGACCGGGACACGGTCATCGTCGGCTGGACCGTGTACGCGCCCGCCGGGACGGTGCTGCGCACCACGGACAAGGCCCGGGTACGCGGTGTCGTCTGCGAGATCACGGGCGAGCCCGGCGACTGGGGTCACAACCCCTTCACGGGCACGCGCGGTCCTGTGCAGTTCGCCGCGGACCGGGTTACCGGCTGATGGCGTCCTGAACGGCGAGCCGGAGCTTCTCGAAGGCGGGCAGCTCCTTCTTCCCGAAGATGACAGCGTTCCGGTCTCGGTTGACGGGCGTCGGTGACGCGGCCGACTGGCTGCCGGCGATGGCGAACCGGATGTGCCCGGCCTTGTACCAGCGGGGTTCGGTCCATTCGACGGCGCCTATGTGCCCGATCGGAATGATCGTGTCGGCAGTGCCGAGCGTGGACTTGGCCATGCGGCTGGTCCGCCTGATGGTGACGGTCTGCCCGTCGAACTGGACCTGTCCGCCGATGGATTCGACCGCGATCACGATTCCCCCTTGGTTAGCGAGGTGCCACAGTGGCAGGACGACAGGCCCGGTTCAAGATGTCGACGCGCGGCGTCGGCCAGCTCCTCAACTCGGAGATGATCCAGGGCGAGCTCTTGCGTCGCGCCGAGATCATCAAGGGGGTTGCTGAGGCGATCTCTCCCGTGGGTGGCCCTGGTGATCCGCATCCGGGGGTCTACAAGGCGTCTTGGTACGTCAAGGTCGTGCGCAAGCCGGTGGGCCGCTCGCAGAAGAAGCGTCCCGTCGCCGTGGTGGGGAACAGCGCCTACTACGCCCGCTGGGTGGAGTACGGCACCGAGAAGGTCCACCCGCACCATGTCCTGCTGAGGGCTGCTCAGGCTGGTGGCCGCTGATGGCGGCCGCGGTCGGCTCGGTCGACGTCGAGCTGGAGTTGATCGTCTGGCTTCAGGCCCGGCTCGGTGACGAGGTCGTCGTCCGTGACGAGCTCGACAACAACCTGCTCCAGGAACTGCCCACAGTTCAGGTGCAGGTGGTGGGCGGTGGCGATGACGGCCTGCGGCTCGATAGGTCGCTCGTCGACATTGACGTCTACGACGCGACGCGCGCCGGAGCCATCGCCTTGTCGGCGACGATCCGGGGCCTGCTGGCTGGGCAGCTGCGCGGCTCCAGGACAACGAATGCCGTGTTCGGGGCGATCGACCTGATCGCCCGTCCTGCTCAACGTCCCTACGAGAACACGGGGCTCCGACGCGTCGGAGCCACCTACCAGCTGTACTGTCACCCGGTCTCCTGACCGGTCGGGCCCGCGCCGGACCCTGTCCCTGACCCCGCCGCCGTGCGGGGTTTCTGCATGTCTGGAGACCTCCTCATGGTCAACATCACCCGCGCGGCGGACCTGACAGTCATCGGTGCCAACGGCGGTGGCTGGGTTGCCGCTGCTGGTACGACGGCCCCCGCCGACCCTTCCGTTCAGCCGCTCACTCCGTGGGAACCGCTCGGCGCCATCTCGGACGACGGCCTGGTCTACGGCTTCGACGAGTCGAGCCAGGAGTTCACGCCGTGGGGCCTGACTTCCCCGTTCCGCACGCAGATCACCAAGTCCGTGCGGACGTTCAAGCTCACGTTGTGGGAGACGGCTCGCGTAGCCGTCCAGTCGATCATGTACCGGATCGACGCGGACGACCTCGACCCCGTCTCCGGCGTCACCAGCTTCGCCGAGACCGCGTCGCCGCAACCCGACCGCAGGGCCTGGTGGTTCCTCGTCATGGACGGCGACACCGCGAAGGGCTTCTACGTCCCCCAGGGCGAGGTCAGTGACCGGTCCGACGTGACGTTCAAGCAGGACGCCATGGCTGGCTACGAGGTCACCATCACCGCCTACCCGGACGACGCCGGGAACACGGTCTACCACTCCGACAAGGTGCCGGCGACGCCCGCCTACACGGGGTCCTGACCCCCTCGACTGGTGGGCGGGCCGACCGTCGGCGCGGGCCCGGCCCGTCCACCACCTTCCTTCCTCTGCCCGCGCCGCGCACCCAGGAGGCCCGCGCCCATGGCTACGAACAACCGCACCACCAGCCCCCGCAAAACCGCGGCCGTCGCCCGACGGGCTGCCGCTCCGGCCCCGGTCGAGCCGGAGCTCGAAGACTACGAGGACGACGCAGAGGGAAGTCCCGTCGATGCACAGCAGGCCGAGGTGGAAGGCCACTACGTGACCGCCCTCCTCGCCGGTGAGGAAATCCGGGTCATCCCCCCCGGCGCCTGGCGCCAGTCGTGGCAGGCCATGCTGTCGCGGGCTGACTTCGCCGCGTTCGCCGAGCACGTCATCCACCCGGACGACTTGGAGCTGTACGACGAAATCGACCCGACGAACGACGAGTTCGAGGCATTCGTCGTCTCGGCCGCGAACCGGGCCGGCGAAGGTCTGGGAAAATCGCGTGGACCCGGTCGGTCGTCGAGGCGCACGCGGAGGCGATAGAGGCCGACCTGGCCCGCTACTACCCGCGCGACGGCGACCAGCTCACGGAGTTCTGGCGCGACCGAATGACTTCCCGGCGGCTGCGGGTCCTGATCCAGCACCTGCCTCCCGAGTCGGCGACCATGACGGCCCTGCGCAACGGTCTCTCTGACGAGGAACTCGTCGAGCAGGCGGACAAGGGCGAGCCGGAGAAGGGCCGCTGGTCGCAGGCGGAACAGCTCCTCGCGGCCATCGCGGATGGGGTCCGGCGCCTGGAGTACATCACCATCCTCGCGAACAGTGACGGCAAGGGTCGCAAGCACACCCCGCCCGAGCCGATCAGGCGGCCCGGCGCCAAGGCCCCCCGCCCCAAGGCCGCCCTGTCGGATGCGGCTGCTGAACGACTCTTCAAGTTGATCAACGGAGGCGCGGCCTGACGCGCGGGAGGAGGCTCCCGTGGCGATCAGTGTCGGTTCGGTCGAGGTCGATGTCATCCCCAACACCCAGGGGATCTACCAGCGGCTGAAGTCCGCCCTCGTCCCGGCCGCAACCCGAGCCGGTGAGGATGCCGGCTCGGCGGCCGGGCGTGCTTTCGGCCCGGCGATGCAGGCACAGATCGCCGGGATCGGTGTACGGATCGGCGAGGAGATCGGGTCGCAGATCGCAGCCCGCATCACCGCGGCGATCCGTGGCGCCATCCGGGACGGGGTCACCCAGGGCGGCCAGACCGCGCGGCCCGCAGCGACGAAGCAGGGCGAGGAGACGGGCGGTGCTTTCGCGCGGGCCATGAAGGCCCGCCTGGAGGCGGCATTCAAGTCGCTGCCCAAAATCAAGATCGACGCGAACACGTCCGAGGCCGATGCCGACCTTCAGGCCCTGCGCGCCCGGATGGAGACCCTGGCCAGCAAGCGGATCGGTGTCGACATCGACGCGGCGACAGCGCGCGCTGAGATCGACGACATCGAGGCCGAGCTCACCCGGCTTGGTGCCGCACACCCCGACGTCACGGTGCGCGCGGACACCGCGAAGGCGCGGGCCGAACTCAAGCTGGTCCGCGAGGAGATCGACCGGATCTCCGCAAACCCGGGGACCGTTCGCCTTGAGACGGATGGGCTCCTCGGCCAGCGGGTGCGTGCGGCGATCGCCCAGGCTGAAGCGGCTCTGCCGAACATCAACATCGGCGCCGACACCACCCCGGCCGAGGCGGAGATCGCCGCCCTGCGTGCCAAGCTGACCGAGCTCAAAGACAAGCGCATCGGCATCGACATCGATGCCGCCACAGCGCTTGCTCGGATGGACGACATTCGGGCGCGGCTGGAGCGCCTGTCGGCGAGCAAGGCAGACGTATCTGTCCGGATCGATGCCGCGGCTGCCTATGCGCAGCTCGCCGCAGTTCAGGCTGCGGTTGACGGACTTGACAAGAAAAAGTCGATCAACATCGACACGTCGGCTGCGCTCGGTGCCGTCTTCCAGCTGACGATCGCTGTCGGCGCGCTGGCAGCGCTGCCGTTCGGGCCTGTACTCGCCGCGGGCACGGGGCTTTTCACTTCGTCCCTGGTGGCGGCGGGTGTCGGTGTCGGCGCGCTGGCGGCCGTGGCGCTTCCCGCGATCACGTCGATCGCTGGTGCGCTTCAGGCGCAGAAGGCCGCTCAGGACGCGTCGACGAACGCAACGTACAAGGGCGGTCAGGCCGCTTCACAGGGCGCCTCCAAAGCGCTCCAGGCGGCCGGCGCCCAGCAGGCCCTGGCGTCGGCCGAACGCAACGGGGCGCTCCAGATCACGCAGGCCAACGAGCAGATCGTCCAGGCCAAGCGCGCGGTCGGTGACGCCGAGCAGCAGGCCGCGCTCGCCACGCAGCAGGCCGCCCGCGCGGTCCAGGACGCCGAGAAGTCCCTCGCCCAGTCACAGAAGGACGCGACGAAGGCGCAGCTCGACCTGACGGCCGCCCGCAAGCAGGCCGCGATGGACTTGGAAGACCTCAACAATCAGCTGAAGGACTCGCAGCTGTCGCAGAGGGACGCCACGTTCCAGGTCAAAGAAGCGCAGGATGCGCTCCAGAAGTCCCTCGCAGACCCGACGGCGACCGTCATGCAGCGCCAGCAGGCGCAGCTCGCCTACGAGGAAGCCGTCCAGCACCTCAAAGAGCAGGGCATTCAGGTTGCCCGCCTCAAGGACAAGACGGCCGCCGCGAACAAGGCCGGGGTCGAGGGCTCCGACGCCGTCAAGTCCGCGCAGGACAAGCTCGCCCAGGCGCAGCAGGAAGTCGCCGACAAGACCCAGGCGCTGAAGGATGCGCAGGCATCCCAGGCTCGTACCGCTGTCGCCAACGCGCGCGCGATCGCCGACGCCCAGCAGCGGGTTGCCGACTCCGAGCGGGCCGCAGCCCAGGCCCAGGCGCAGGCCGCGGACTCCATCGCCTCCGCTCAGCGGCAGATCGCTTCCTCGGCGCTGTCCGCTGCCGGGGGTGTGGATCAGGCTGCCATCGCGCAGGCCAAGTACCAGGCGCTGCTCGACAAGATGACGCCGGCGACCCGGGACACGTTCAATGCGTTCCTGTCACTGAAGGATGCGTTCAAGGCCTGGTCGACGGCTCTCCAGCCAGCAGTGATGCCCATCTTCACCCGGGCCCTGATCGGGCTGAAGAACGCCCTGCCCGGCCTGACGCCGTTCGTGTACGCCGCCGCCGACGCGATCAAAGTCCTGCAGGACCACGTGTCGGCCGGCCTCAAGTCGCCTTGGTGGAAGACCTTCAAGCAGGACTTGGCCACGAGTGTCTTCCCCGCGCTCGTCAGTCTCGGCCTCTTCTTCGGCCGCCTGTTCGTGGGCATGGGCGGCATCGTCGACGCCTTCCTGCCGCATGTCGACGACATGGGCACACGGCTGGAGAAGCTCGGCGACCGGTTCGCCGACTGGGGCAAAAGCCTCAAGGGGAGCCCGGAGTTCGAGCGGTTCCTGGCGTACTCCTCCGAGCACGCTCCGCTGGTCTCCCAGATGCTGCGGTCCATCGCCGACGCGTTCTTCGACATCTCCAAGGCGCTAGGTCCGCTGGCTGATGTCGCATTGACGGTCGTCACCGACCTGGCCAACGGCCTGTCGTGGCTGGCGATCAACATGCCCGGCCTCGTGCAACTTATGTACGGGCTTTTCGTCGCGACCCGCCTGTACGCCCTCGCGCAGGTCGCGGTGAACGTCGCGATCGTCGCGTACCGCGGGCTGATGCTCGTCGTGATCCTGCTGACGCAAGGGTGGACTGCAGCGATCGCTGCAGCGAACCTGGCGTTCGAAGCCAACCCGATCGTCGCCGTCGTAACGGCGATCATCGTGGTGATCGCCCTGGTCGTCGCGGCAGTGGTGTACGCCTACAACCACTTCCAGTGGTTCCACGATGCCGTGGTCGGTACGTGGAATGCCATCGCCGCGGGTGCGACCTGGTTGTGGCAGGTGGCGTTGCAACCGGTCTTCTCGGCGATCTGGACCGGCCTGCAGTACCTGGGGGCAGCCGCGGTCTGGCTGTGGCAGAACGCGATCAAGCCTGCCTGGGATGCCATCTCTCTGGCGGCGCGCATCCTGTTCGCGGTCATTCTCACGGTCTTGATCACACCGTTGGTCATCCAATTCAAGATCGTTGCAGCGATCGCGACGTGGCTGTGGCAGAACGGGATCAAGCCCGCGTTCGACAATGTCGTCGCCAAGTTCCGCGCCGTCGCCGCGGTCGCCGCATGGCTGTGGCAGAACGCGATCAAGCCCGCTTTTGAGGGCATAGCGTCGGCCGCGTCCTGGCTGTGGCACAACCAGATCCAACCCGTCTTCAACGGCATCGCGTCCACAGCCAACTGGCTCTACGACCACGGCATCAAGCCCGCGTTCGACAAGGTGAAGTCGGCCGTTCGACTGGTCGGCGACGCGTTCGATCTTGCCCAGAAGGGCATCGGCATCTCCTGGGGCAAGGTCCACGACATCGTCCAGAAGCCCGTCCAGTTCATTGTCGATACGGTCTACAACAACGGGATCCGGCCGGTCTGGAACTCGGTCGCGAAGATCGTCGATCTGAGTCCGCTGCCCAAGTACACCTTCGCGACGGGCGGCATCCTGCCCGGCTACACCCCTGGCAGGGACGTGCATCTCGCGGCCCTGTCCGGGGGCGAGGCCGTCATGCGCCCGGAGTGGACGCGCGCGGTCGGCCCGCAGTACGTCGAGTCGATGAACGCCGCGGCCCGCGGCGGTGGCGTCGCAGGCGTCCAGCAAGCCCTCGGTCTGCCTGGGTTCTCCGATGGCGGGATCTTCGGCGGGCTCAGCAAGGTGGGCGGCTGGATCAAGTCCGGGTTCAGCAAGGGCGTCGACCTCGCCAAGGCGGGCGTCGACCTGTTCTCCGACCCGAGCAAGGCGTGGGGCTCGCTGATCAAGCCGATCCTGTCGAAGATCAGTGGCGGTGTCGGCAGTACGCCGATCGGCAAGGCAGTCGGAGGGCTGCCGAAGCACATGCTCGACGGACTCCTGGGCCTGCTCAAGAAGACCGTCGCCTCGGTCGGCGGCCTCTTCGGTGGCGGCAGTGCCGGCGCCCCGTCCGGGTCCGGTGTGACCAGGTGGACGCCACAGGTCATCCAGGCTCTGGCGGCGAACGGCCTGTCGACGAGCCCGGACATGGTCGCCCGGATCCTGCGGCAGATCGCCACCGAATCCGGCGGCAACGAGCGTGCGGTTCAGGGAAACATCGGCGACATCAACAACCGCACCGGGGACCTCGCCAAGGGTCTGATGCAGACGATCTCTGCGACGTTCAACGCGTACAAGTTCCCTGGTCACGGCGACATCTTCAACGGCTACGACAACCTGCTCGCGGCCCTGAACTACGCCAAGCACCGGTACGGTCCGGGCCTCAGCTTCCTCGGCCAGGGGCACGGCTACGACTCCGGCGGATACCTCCAGCCCGGCATGAACCTTGCCTACAACGGGACCGGAAGGCCGGAGCCGGTGTTCACGACGCAGCAGGCCAACGCGCTGACGCGCATGGCGGCAGAGCCGTCAACGGGCGGGTTCGGGTCCGGGCAGCCAGTGACGCTCGTCGTCCAGGACGGCCCCACCCTGCACGCCTACGTCGCGGACGTCGCCGACGGCCAAGTCCACTCCTTCGCGGGCCACATGACGGCAGCCCTCGCTGCGGGACGGAGGTGACCATGGCGATTCCCGGCAACTTCCTGTCAGCGGTCACCGAGTCCATCGACCCGAACACGTCCGGCTGGGTCGCCAAGACGAACTGCTCGATCTCGCTCGGGTCGGGCGGCCGGAACGGCGACGGGGCGCTCAAGTTGACGTCGCTGGCGTCGGGCGAAATGCAGGCCCGGACGGTCGCCGCGTACCCGGTGATCGCCAACATGGGCTTCGAGTACCAGGCGTTCGCCGACGCGTCCGGCGCGACCATGCCGGAACGCATCGGGATCCGCTGGCTGACCTCCACGAACACGGAGATCAGCATCTCGTGGTCGGTGACCACGGCATCGGCGTCGGCGACGTGGCACCGCATCGGCGTCGCCGCCATCCCGCCTACCAATGCGACACAGGCGCAGGTCGTCGTCTCGGTCATGACCCCGGCCGCAGCCGGGGTCATCGGCTACTTCGAAAACGTCTACCTCGGATTCCCCATCCGCACCACCGGCAACATGCTCGCCTTCAGCACCGAGACCATGGAACGCGGGATCGGCGACTGGATCAGCGAAAGCAACTGCTCGATCAGTCTCCAGACGCCGATGGTGTCGTGGGCCGTCGACAATTACCTGGCCGGTGGCCAGGTGCTGGCAATGACGGTCGCCGCGACCGGCAACGCCGCGTGCCGCACCACGGACTGGCCGCCCGCCGCCGCGGGCCAGGAGTATCTGGCCTACGCCTACATCAACCCCCCAACGTCGGCTTCGACGTGCTGGATCGAGCTGCGCTTCCAGAACGCCGCCGGCACCCAGCTGCAGGCGACCAGGTCAACCCTCGCGGCGCCAGGGACCGGCTGGTACCGGCAGTTCGTCTCCGACACGGCCCCGGCGAACACGGCCTCGGTCGACGTAGCCATCGGCATCACGTCGGGCACGGCCGCCCAAGTCGTCCGCACCGACGGCGTCGTCATCACCCCGGCGCCGAAAATCCACGCCGGAAGCGTGGTGCCCTACGCCGACTTCAGCTTCGAGCAGGGCGTCGCGGGCTGGACCACCGCATCCGGTGTCGCCGTCGTCAGCCGGGCCACGCCGTGGGGGACTTTCTTCTTCGGCGGCGCCTACGCGGGCACCATCACCTCCTCCACCGCCACCACCAGCGTCATCCGCTCAGCCAAGTTTCCACTGCCCACCGGTTCCGGCGGCAGAGGCTTCCGGCTGGAGGTCGACTCCAACGTCAGCGCGGGCGGCTGGACCTGGACTCGTGGAGTTCGTTGGTACAGCGCCACCAACACCGACCTCGGTCTCACGGCGTCCTCGTCGGCCGCGGCGCCCACGCCGGGCTGGTGGCAGACCACCGACAGCTTCACCGCGCCAGCGAATGCGACACAGGCGGCCGTTGAGTACACGCTGACCGCGACGGCCACCAGCTCGGTGCTGCGTCTCGACCAGATCAGCCTGTGGCCGAGCCTCGCCGAGATCGAGGCGGACGGTGACGACGGCAGCGCCTCCATCACCCTGACCATGCGCGAGCTGTCCATCGGCGACTACATCAGCGTGTGGCGGCAGCTCCCCGACGCCTCCCGCACCCTGGTGCGCGGCAGCACGGGCCTCATTCAAGGGCAGCTCATCACCGGCGCGGAGCTGGTCATCGAGGACTACGAGGCGCCGCTCGGCACGCCCGTCTTCTACTACGTCGAGACCCGCGACAGCACCGGCGCCCTGGTCGAGCAGCGCACCTCCAACAGCGTCACCCTCGACGCCGGGAACGCGCAGTACGCGTGGCTGAAGAACCCCGCCAACCCACAGAAGAACCTCAAAGTCATGGTCGCCAAAGCCCCGGACTGGCAGCGGCCCGCGACCCAGTCCGAGATCCACGTCCGGGGCCGCCGCAACCCGGTGATCCTCTCCGACGTCCGGGGCGGCCTCGCCGGGGACCTCGTGGTGTTCACCCAGACTGACGCCGACCGGGCCGCGCTGCACTGGCTGCTGGACGACGGGACGGTCCTGCTGTGGCAGGCGACTCCCGGGTACGGCGTCTCGGACATGTACGTCATGGTCGGCCAGGTCACCGAGGCCCGCGGCGCCGGCGCCGCCACGGACCCGATCCGCACCTGGACGCTGCCCCTGACCCAGGTCGATATGCCGGTCACGCTCGGCGTCGCCGGATCTGCTGGCCGAACCTGGCAGGACATCCTCTCCGAGTTCGCGACCTGGGGCGATGTCCTCGCCGCGTTCGACACCTGGGAGGACGTCCGCCTCAACCGGCGGGTGGGAGGCTGATGTACAGCGTCTCCGCGCGATTCCTGGCCGCGCTCGCCGAATCGTATGCCCCGGTCACCACCGCGCTCTTGTTCACGGCGGACGGCGGCACCCAGTCGCTGGACATCTCCGGCGGGTCGGTGACCGTCGACCGAGGCAGCGTCACCCGCCGGACCTGCTCAGTGACTATCGCCGACACCAGCCTCATCCCACGCACCGCGAAGGCCTCGCTCAATGTGTACGGGGCCCAGCTCCGGATCAGTCGGGGCGTGACCTACGCCGATGGGACGTCTGAGCTCGTGCCGCTCGGGTTGTTCCGGATCGACTCGATCGGCGGTGACGTCGACGAAGGCCCGGTCACGCTCGCCGGGAAGAGCCTGGAGTGTGTGGTCCAGGATGACCAGTTCACCGTCCCGTACAAGGCGACGGGCTCGGCGGTCTCCGCGATCACCGCACTGATCCAGCGGTCGATACCGGCGGCGTCCGTCATCAACCGGGCCACGGACACCACGATCGGCCCGCGGACCTGGGACATCGCCTCCGACCCCATGGCATCGGTCGCTGAGATCGCCGCGGCTATGGGCGCCGAGGTCTACGCCGACGCCGACGGAACGTTCATCATCGCCACCCTGCCGGACATCAACACGACCATGCCAGTCTGGACCGTCGCCGCAGGTGAGGGAGGCGTCTACGTGTCGGCGAACCGCTCCATGTCGGCCGACAAGGTATACAACGCCGTGCTGGCCCGCGGCGAGAACACCGAGTCGGGCGTCGCCCCCGTCTCGGCGCTGGTCACCGACTCCGACCCGACATCGCCCACGTACTGGGGCGGCCCGTTCGGCAGGCGGCCGCTCTTCTACACCTCGTCGACGCTCATCAACTCTGTGCAGGCCGGAGCCGCGGCCGGCCTGAAGCTCGCGGCGGCGAAGGCGCCGAACGCGACGGCTGACCTGTCGAGCCTGCCCAACCCGGCCCTGGAGCCCGGCGACGTGATCCGCGTCGTCTACCCGGACGGCTCCAAAGAGCTGCACCAGATCCAGAGCTTCCCGGTTCCGCTGGACACGAGCACCGTCTTCGCCATGCAGACGATCTCCGCGAAGGAGGGCACGTGACCACATCCCGACAAGCTGTCGTCGCGGGCCTTTCCGATGCCCTGTTCCAGCAGGCGCAAGCGGCAGGGGCGACCACTCCGGCCGTGCGCGGCGCGGACTGGCGCCTCGCCGTCGTCGCGACGGTCAACACCGACGGCACGATCATCACCACCGACGGGATCACGGTCCGGCGCAGCGACATGTACGCCACCCCGACTGTCGGCGACACGATCGTCGTCACGGTCTCCAGCGCCGGGAACTGGTTCACCAGCGGCCGGATCGCGCCGACCACCACCGCCGGGACGTGGCAGCCGCTGACGTTCTCCGGGACCTGGTCGGCGTGGGGCTCGCCGTACTACTCGCCCGCGTACCGGATCAACGGGGACGGCACGGTGTCGCTGTGCGGCCTCGCGAAAGCCCCCGCGTCGACGACGAGCGCCTCCGTCATCGCGAACCTGCCGGCTGCCGCCCGGCCCGTCTCGAAGTGCAGGTTCGCGACCGAGATCAATACGAGTTTGTTCGCGGTCCTCGACATTTTCCCGTCTGGCGACATCCAGATCTCCGACTTCACCGGCACCGCATCCTGGGCCGCGCTCGACGTCGCCCGGATCCGGCTCACCTAGGAAGGGGGCCGCGTGGCCACCACCGACAACTACGGCCAGAGCATCTCCATACCGTCGCTGACGGACGCCCCGAACATCGAAGCGGCCGTGTCCTCGACGATCAACGCGCTGACGCAGCGGACGATCCTGCGGTTCGCGTCCGCGTCCGCCCGCAACGCGGCCATCGGCTCACCCGTCGAGGGCATGCAGTGCTGGCTGCAGGACACCAACACCATGACGTACTACGACGGCACGCAGTGGCTGACGTATGAGGCGCCGCAGGTCCAGACGTACAACGGGTCCGTCACGCTGACCACCAGCCCAAGCGCCTACACCGCCCTCAACTTGGGTGCGCAGATCTCGGCGAACCAGCCCGGCATGTGGTCCGCCGGGCAGCCGACACGGCTCGTCGCCACCACCCCCGGAACCTACGCGGTGATGGGCGCGATCGTGTGGCCCGGTCTTCTCGGATCGGCAGACGGTCGCGCCGAAGTCCGTCTCAACGGGTCCGGCGTCGGCTCGAACACGGCGAGGTTCTCCATCGCGCGCGGCTCCAACGGCAACGCCGCGGCCAGCGCCTCGGGAACCGTCATCTTCACCGCGGCCGGCCAGTACCTGGAGGTCTGCGCCAACCAGAACAGTGGCGGCTCCCTCAATGTCGCCATCGGCGTCGGCATGAACCGCATCTCGAACGCCATCGCCTAGGAGGCTGAAGTGGGCATCTACGGCCAGGACTGGGCTTCGTACCAGTCGACGGCACCGAGTACGAGCGGTCTCTCCTTCGTCTTCGTGAAGGTCGCCGAAGGGCTCTCGTACATCAACCCCCGCTGGTCGCAGCAGCGCGACCACGCCAAGGCCAACGGGCTGGTGTGGGGCGCGTACTACTACCCGCACATGTCGAACAGCCCGCAGAAGGAAGCCGACTACTTCCTGAAGCAAGTCGCGTGGAAGCCGGGCGACCTCGTGGTCCTCGACTGGGAGGGCTACGACGACGCCAACAAGAGCGTCCCCAAGTCCACGCAGGCCGCGTACAAGGACGCGTGGCTGCGGTACGTGAAGGCGAAGCTCCCCAACAACAGGGTCGGCATGTACGCCAACGTCGACTACTGGCGGAACGTCGACAAGACCGGCTACTACGGCGACTTCCTGTGGATCGCCACCGCCGGCCGCGCCGCCGGGGATCCCGGCATTCAAGCGCCGTGGCTGTTCCACCAGTACAGCGCTTCCACCGTGGACAAGGACTACTGCCACCTCGACGCCGGCGCGCTCCGCTCGTGGGCGCTCGGAACACAACCCCAACAGGAGGACGACATGCCGCTCAGCGACGCCGACGTAGTCAAGATCTGGGGCTACTCGCACGGCGACAAGCCCGACATCCACCAGACCGTCGCCAACGCCGCATCGCAGGCTGCGGCCGCATCGGCAGGCGTCGCCGCGGTGAGTAAGAAGGTCGACACCCTCGCCGACACCGTTGCCTCGCTGAAGACGACCGGGCTCACCCCGGACCAGATCACGGCGATCGCCAACGCGGTCGCTGACGTCCAGGCCAAGCGCCTCGAAAGCTGAAGGATCATCCATGAGAATCTTCGGACGTGAACCCGCCGTCATCATCGGCATCATCTCCGCTGTCCTGTCCCTGATCGTGACGTTCGGGGTGGGCCTGACGACCGACCAGTCCGGCGCGATCGTCGCCCTGATCACCGCCCTGTTCGCTGCGGTCACAGCCGCCATGACCCGGCCGATCGCCCCGGCCGCGTTCACTGGTGTGATCGGCGCCGGTGTCGCGCTCCTCGCCGCGTACCACTTCAACGTGGCACCCGAGACGGTCGGTTCGCTCAACGCGGTCGTCCTGTCGGTGCTCGTGTTCCTGACCCGCGGCCAGGTCTCCCCGGCCATCGAGAAGGCTCCGATCGAGCCGGCCGGGCCGTCGGCGGTCTGATTGAGATCCTGCACGTCACGAGGAGGCGTCCTGTGAGCGGTGACCTGCTCGGCATCAACGTCACCCAGGGCGGCGCTGTCGCCCTGCTGGCGCTCGTCGTCCTGATGGTGCTGACCGGCCGCCTCATCCCACGGCGCACCTACGACGACGTCAGAGAGGAACGCGACACATGGCGGGCGGCGCACTCCTCGTCGGAGGAGGCGCGAAGACTGGAGCGGGAGCAGGTTGATGAGCTGCTGGAACTGTCCCGTACCGCCGACCGGGTCCTGACCGCGCTTCCCAAGGTCACCGCACGGCAGGAGGAGGTGGCCGCCAGTGATCCATTGGATCAGGTCCCTACTCCACCGTCATGATCGCCGCACATCCACCCCGGGCCAGCAGGCGGCGACGCACGCACTGGCCCGCGCCGAGAACGACAAGCGGGCGGCAGAGGAACGGCAACCACAGGTCAGCGAGGCCGCCGCACGGCTGCGGGCGGCCCGCGAACGCAACCACTTTGCCGAACTGTTCCGCCGCGCTGTCGAGGGAGGCGCCCCATGACCTGCGCAGAACTCGCCAACGTCTCCGTATCGGCCCTGATCGTCCTGTGCGCGGGCGTGTTCGTCGTGACCTACCACCGCAAGGCGGCTTGGAGGTCCACGCCGGTCGGCTGGTATCTGATGACGTTCGCCGGGGCCATCGGCGGCCTCGGCCTGTACACCGTCCTGATCACGATCACCGGCACGGACGGGGCCCCAGCCGCCATCCTGCGGCTCATCCGTACCGCCCTGCTGCTGGTCGTCGCCGTCCTACTGGTCCAGGCGACACGCATGGTGCTGCGCGTGCAGCGCCGAAAGGAGACCGCCGATGCCGACTCGTCCTCCTCGCCAGCTTCCCCCGCCGCCTGACACGGGCGCGGCGGACGCCGGCACGCTCGTCGACATCGGCGTCCTCGACCCCCAGCCCGAACCCCCGCCGCCCGAGTACGAGGGACTGTTCCTGGAGCCCGACCTTCCGCCCGCGCCCGACCCGGACTGACCTTCCCCCGCCGCCTTCGGGCGGCGGGGGCTTCCTGCTGCCATATTGGGCTCCGGGACTGCACCTCACTGGCCTGAGCGCCCCCTTGGCCGGGCCCCGCTGCAACGGTGGGTCAGAGGCGTCCGTCTTGAATACGAGTAGCTAGCGCTTCCCGAGCCACTTGCGGACGGTCATGCGGTCGATGCCTGCCTGCTTCGCGAACCCGGCCTCAGTGGCGTCATCGTTGTTGATGCGGGTGACGGCGATCTGGCGCAGCCCGACAAAGGCCTTCCGCTCTGCCAGGCGGGCGTTGGCGCGCTCGTTGGCGAGTTCCGCGATGAGTTCTTCGGACGATTCGGTCATGAGCCGGTAGGCGGCAGTAAGGGAGGCTTCGCGGTCGTCTTTGTCGTCCTCATCGGGGTAGCGCTCCGCGATGTCGTCGGCGGTGCGCAGGAGTTCGTCGATCTGGTCGTCGGTGAGGCCGTGGTCGTCGCCGAGCCAGGCTTCGAGTTCATAGCGCTGCATGTGTCACTCCTCAGTGAAGTTGCAGGCGTGGCAGTCGCAGGGGTAAGCGGCGACGGTTTCGCCGCCTACGGCCTCTGCGAAGGCGTTGCCCTCGGCGGTGCGGTGGGCGACGGGTGCATGGAAGACGGGGATCTGCGAGCTGGCGGCCTGATAGAGGGCGCGGGCGTGGCCTTCGCCGCGGTGGTCCTCATTGACCTCGATGTTCATGATCTCGTTGCGGTCGGTGGAGATGTAGAGCTCCGCGATGAGTTCACCGTCGGCGTCGCGGGTCTCCCAGATGTGATTGCTGCTGCCGTCGCCGTAGTAATCGCCGGCGCGTGTGGTGATCGTCAGCATGGCGGCCTCTCCTGGGTGCGACCCTCGCCCCTTCTGTAGACCACTCTACAGCTTGATTGTAGTCGTGTCTACAGACTTAGAAACAGGCTCAGGCCCTAACTGGCGAACCCGCCACGGCCGAGCGGCACCCGCGCTACGGTGAAAGCTCCCCGCCGCTGCGGGGTTTACCGCGAACAGGGTCTTGGCCTCCTGCCGAGCTGCACGACTTCCCCGCCACTGCGGGGGTCCACACCAGCGCCGGCGGCGATCTCAGAGACGACCACGCCCACGGCATCGCCCGGCACCGTGACTGCCGCCGCATCCCGCCCTTGGGGGCCCACCATGAACACGCTCCTGGCCGACATCGCCGTATGCATCGCCTTGAGCATCGCAGGAGCCGCCCAAGCAGGGTGGATCACGGCGTTCCGCTCGTATGCCGCCGTGACCGTCACCTTGTCCCTCGTCTGCACCGAGAGGGCCCTCTCCGGTGAGACCGCATGGGCCGCGATCACGGCAGCAGTCACCGTGTACTTCAGCTGGCAGTGGTGGAAGAGCGGCGGACGCCACGCCGCGCGTCGACTGCGCAGCGTCTTGCGCCGACGATCCGGATCCGACGCCACGTAGCCCTACGCCGCGGGTCCACCGCGCCGACGAGCCTGTCCCCCTTCGGGAGGGTTCAAGCGGCCGGTACTCGCGCTGCGGGGTGTCCTTACTGCACTACGGGCTGCTCGATGTGCCGGTGCTCGATCTCGACGCCGGCTCCCTCGGCACGCAGGTACTGTGCCGCGATTTCCGCGATGGCCACCGACCTGTGGCGTCCCCCGCGGCACGCGATCGTCACGTGGGTGAGCTGGAGGTTTTCGGAGCGCTGGGCGATGAGGGCTTGCGTTTCGGTGACGATGCGGTTGATCAACGGGTCTGCTCCCGGGGTGTTGATCACGTGCTGGTACACCTCCCGGTCCAGCCCGGTCTTGTGGCGCATCGCCGGGTCCTCGTGGGGGTTCCGCAGCTTGTCGCTGAGGTCGTAGAAGAGGCCGTCGCCGATGAGGTCGATCGCGCCCGGGTGCAGGGTGCCGATGGTCTGGATGACTACCTGAACGAAGCCTGTGTTCTCGGTGGATTCCATGCCGGACACCATCCCGCAACTCGGGCGGCGGTAGGGGAGTTGCATGTTTCACGTTTGTGGTTGGCTCATTCCGCCTCCCAGAAGTCCGGCCCGCCGCCGCGCCATTCGATGAGCGGCGACCGGACGACATCAAGGTCGTCGACATCCAGCCCGGCCCGGCGGAGCCAGATGACGAGGTCGTGCAGGTCGGTGGCCCGGCCGAGGATCGTGCCGTCGATGCGCACGCGGCGAGCGCCCTGCTCGTCGGGCGGATAGACGACGATGATCCGGCGATCGGCCATGGATCCAGGGTGCGGCGGCCGGCTCACTCCAGCCAGCCGAGCCCGGTGTCGGGCCGGCAGAACTCGCAGGCCGGGATCCCTTCGCTGAGCGCGGCGAGGGCCTGCTCGCGGGTGATGGGCCGTCGGGCTCCGGGGGCCATGCCGCAGGTGCCCGTGTGGACGCCCTGCGGTAGGGCCCCGCGGCCACTGCTCATGGTGGAGATCACCCAGTCCGGTGGGGGCGGGGGCGCCTTGCGGGCCATGGCGGCAGCGCGTTCCTCCTCGCGCGCGATCCAGCCGTCGACCCGGGCGAGCTCCTGGAGCAGGTAGCGGCGCAGGAAGTGGAGCTGGGTGAGACGAGACGGCTGTTCGGACACGTGTTCGAGTCTACGGCGCTTCGGGCTGCTCCTACTCGGCGGTCCGTTCGCGCCGCTTCTTCTTGACCCAGTCATGCATGGCCTCAACGAGCGCGTCGGAGGGCGAGCGCTCCTCGGACTTGGCGAGCGCTTCGAACTCGTCGCGCAGCGGCTTCGGCGGTCGGAAGCCCATGACCTTGGTCTGTCCGGTGGCGGGTCGTCCCATCGCTCCCCCTAGGTAAGTGTTTAACAGAATCTAGCATCCATCTGCATGTACGGGTTGACAAGGGGGGCGGCTTGCGCGATTCTTGTTAAACAGAAACCGGCGACAAGCAGGGAGAGGTCATGGAAGAGGTAACCGAGAAAGATCTGGAGCGCAGTCTCGCCGAGTTCATTCACAACGAAGAGCACACACCCGCCAGTAACCCCCCTCACTACAACGCGGCCCGCGCTCTCCTCGCTGCGGGCCTGATTGACCGTGAGGCGCTCAGCAGGCTTTCCGGGTCCCGGTGACCCCCCATCCATCAAGGAGGAATCCCTATGCTCACCACCGTCGTGCGCCCCAGCCCGACCACGCCGGGCGACTACCACGAGGCCTTGGTCCACCACATCGGGCACGACTTGGCCGTACATGGCGGCATGCAACCGTTCGGCGTCTTCACGGTCGTCGTCGTGCAGTGCGTTTCCTATGACGGCCGAGCGTCCCTGACAGCGCGGCCGGACGACGCGCCTGTGGCGGATGCTGAGTTTCGTCCTCACGTGTACGCCCCGCTGTTCTTCGCGGGCCGGAAGGTCGGCTGCCGCACCTGCCAGATGCCGGTCGCCCGGTGACCGAGGTTTTGAACGTAGTGGTGCCCCGGCTGAGGAAAGCAGCCGGGGCACCGCCCGTACCGTACCCCGCCCACGCGGGGCGCCCGCCCGTATCCTGCTGCTCCACATCCCGAGGAGGGACCATGAACGACAGCGCGAACGAGCCCGCAGTCGACGACCGCACCCCGGTCTACTGGTGGTGCAACGGCTGTGGGGACGAGGTCGACGGCGAGTTGGCCGACTGCTGCGACGACGGCGAGATCGAGCCCGGATACGACGACTGACCCGCCCGCCGTTGTCAGTGCCCGCCGGTACCGTGGATCGCATCAACAACGCCTAGTACTGCTGAGCTTGTTGCTGGAAGCCCCGTCGCGAGACAGCGCTCGCGACGGGGCACTGCCATAGCTGGAGGACCGTATGGCCTTGATCCCTCTCGCCGACGTCCTGACCATCACAACGGACCGGATGCTGTCCCACCGCCACATGGACGGCCTGTACGACCTGCTCCGGCACATGACCGGCCAGGACGTATACACCCACCAGCTCTCGGCCGTTGCTGACGCCTGCATCCCGGCACTTACCGCGCAGCACCCGTTCCTGAGCACACTGCAGCCGCCCGCCGATATCGGTCGCGAGGACTTGTACGCCTGGCTCGTCGAGGCCGAACGGGTCCACGGCGACAAGCTGGAGGTCGCACCGCTCGCCGAGTGGACCTACCGAGACCCGATCGAGGATGCGGCCGACCAGGTCGGCGCCGACAAGGTGTGGCGGATCGACGGATTCGGCAAGGGTCAGACTCCGTAACCGGCGCCATGCACAATGAGCCATGACCACGCTCGTCTCGGCCGCCGCGCGGCCCGCCGCCGCCCCGCAGGCCACCCGCCGGATCCCGCTCGCCGCACGGGCCGCAGCCCAGCACGCCGGACGCATCCCCGCCAACCTCGACCGCGTCACCACGGCCGCCGACACCGTGCCGTCCGCGTCCGCGTTCCAGTCCTCGCTATAGGAGACGACCATGGACGACCTCGTGCAGTTCCTGCGCGACCGCTACGACGATGCCGAATCGGCAGCGCTCGGCGCCAAGGGCGAAACCAGCGGCCGATGGACACAAGACGACGGCCCGCCCGAAGACATCATGCTGTACGACAAGAGCGGAAAACTAACGGTGGGGCAGGCACGGCACATCGCCCGCCACGACCCGGCCCGCGTCCTCGCCGAGATCGAGGCCAAGCGGCAGATCCTCCGCGACCTGGAGCAGGCCGAGTTCTCACTGAGCAAGGCTGAGGCGGGCACGGTGCCACACGACCTGATGACCGGAGCGGTGAACACCCTGCGCCGTACAGTCCGTCTCCTTGCCCAGCCATACAGCGACCACCCGGACTACCGCGAGGGATGGCGGCCGTAGCTCAGGCGGCCTCAGCCTCATGGAGGGCGGCCCAGACGCTCTTCTCCACCTCGTACCGGTTGCCGCCGTACTCCTTGACGTGCGCGGTCAGCTCGACCTGGTACTCCTCGGCGAGCTTCCGCCACGGATCCCACGCGCCCTCGTAGTAGGCGCCCGCCTGCACCTCGGCGCGGGCGGCTTCGGCGGATCGTTTCAGCTCTACCAGCCGCGCATGGTCGGCCTGACGCGCCGTCTCGCGCGCCTGCTCAGGGGTCTCGGGGATATCAGTCTCAGCCACGAGGCTGGATCCTATGCCGCCTTCGTCACGTCGCTGCGCAGGCCCTCCGACCGCACCGCGGCCTCCCACTCGACGAGCAGCAGCTCGTACTCGTCCGACCCGAGCCCGCCGGCCTCGACGAGCCCACGGATCTCGGCGTTGACCACCGACGCGGGGCGCGCGGAGGGACGCGGGGTGGCAGGTGTAGTAGGCATGGATCAAGGCTACTGCCGGGCACTGACAATCGGACTGCCCCGTCAGGAACCGAGCACGTCCATCAGATGATCATCAAGGTCGGCAACCCAGTCCTCGCGCCGCCACGGCCGTAGTTCCCGACGAGCCCGCCGAAGCCGAATCGCCGGCACCCGGCCCCCAGTTGATGCCGCGGCCAGCACGCACTCGTGCAACAGCTCAGCCGCCGACCGCGGGTCATCCAGCCGGATCCTGGCCAGCGCCTGATCCGTCGCCGCGATCGCGCGCTGCACCTGCTCCCTAGGTGCCGACAAGGCGCCGGCCGCGGCAGCGAAGCGGTCGTGGGCCAAGGCGGCGTCGCCGACGTATAGCTCACAGACGCCCTCGAACCCGCGCAGATGTCCCGGGCTGAAACTGCTTGCCGACGGGTCGCCCTGGTGGTCACGCTCCAAGTCGTACCAGGCCAGCCCCAGAGCGGCCTGCGCCTGCCGCTCCTCACCCGCCCGAGCCGCGATCTCCGCCTGCAGTGCGTGGGCACGGGCCCGCACGACAACGCTGCCCCCGGTACGGGCGTCCCGCACCGCGTCGTCCACCAACGTTCGGGCGCCGTCGAGGCCCTGCGTCGAATACAGCGTGGTCAGAGCGTGGCTCATGTGGACCGTGGCCCGCCGCCACGGGTCCAGCAGCCCAGCCTCCCGGGTCGCCGTCGCGTACAGGCCGCGGGAGGCGGCATCGTCGCGGGTCTCGAACGCCAACCGTCCGGCCAGCGTGTGCGCGGCCACCGACACGCCCCGCAGGCGGGGGAGCAGCGGCTCAGGGACGGGGCCGACGGCGAGTTGGCGGCAGGCCTCCAGCGTCGGGGCGAGGAGAAGCTGCAGGCGCACGAAAGGCAGGCTGCCGACCTGCGCGTTGACATCCGAGACGACCGTCGACAGCCCGGCCACCAGATCGTCGTCAACGCGGGACGGATCGGCGATGGCCGCAGCGAGACCGGCCTGCGCGCCCGTGGACAGCAAGGCCAGCATCCCGCCGCCCTGATCGGTGGCCGTCCGCACCAGCATCGACCGCAGCTCAGCCACCTGGCCCGCACCCTCGCCGAGATGAGTGAGCGCGTCTAGTAGCTCGGCGAAGTCCGAGCCGGCGCCAAGGGCGATCGACCCGGCCGGGGTGCGGCCGTACAGGTGGGCGAGGAGCAGCTGGTGTCGCGCGTCCGGCAGCGTCGGCTTCGTCGACTCCCAGCGTGAGACGGACCGTTGCAGCCCGGCCACCGTGGGCAGGGACGCTCCGGGCTGGCCGATTCGCCGGGCGATCGCGATCAGGGCGCGCGCGGTGTCGGCGAGGGACAGGCCGCGGCGCTGGCGCAGCCGTTTCAGGGTTGTCGCGCCGGCCGCTCTCTCGTCCATCAGGCCATCGTGGCGCAAATCCCGCTTACACGGGCACGATCAGCCGTGGTTTCCTCTGCTCCGCCGTGTAGTTGAGGGTCTGCCACGTCCCGCCCGTCGGGTCTTGGGCGTTCGGGAATCCGATGGCCATGGACGCGTGGTCGACCATCCACCGGTTCCGGGCATGGTAGGCGGGGGTGCGGAGCTCGCCGGCCTTGAGCTCGACGATCTCCTTGATGCGGTCCCTGGTCCGGGCGATGGCCTGGCGGGCATCGGCCGGCTGCTGGTCGACGGTGCCGGGAGCGACGACAGTGAGCTGGGCACTGGTGTTGCCCGCGAGCCACAGCAAGGTCATGGAGTCAATGCCGCTGGCCCCGCCGATGTAGAAGTGGCTGTCGGCAAACGGCCGGAGGTACGCCGCGAACAAGCCGGCGTACTCGTCCAGGCTGCGGTGCCCGGTCTTGCGCGTGCCCGTGATCGCCACCGTCCGCATGATCAACTCCGTGTCATAGGGTGTCCTATCCCGCCCAGACCTCCCCGTTGAGATCATTCCTGCATGGACACCGACCTGCAGAAACTCGCAGGCCACCTCCAGGACCGCGGCCTCACCGTCGACCTCACCGACAGCGAGACCACCCTGCAGGCGGCCAACCCCCTCCACGAGATGCTCACCGAGAACATTGCCACGGAAGGCGACCGCTACGTCACCAGCTTCGGCTACGAAATCGGCGAGCGCGGCCATGAGGCCGGCTGCGCCGAGCGCATCGCCCACCTCCTTCTCGTACCCGTCCAGACCGGACCCAGGAGGCGAGCCTCATGACCGCGATGAGCCGCATCAAGTTCTGCCTCTACTGCGACCGCCCGATCGAGGGCGCCGCCATCAGGATCCGAGAGACCGAGGCCGGCGCCTCGATGAGCGGGGCCCGCCCGGACAACTACCGGCACGTCAAGGGCGATCCGGCCTGTCGCGCTCCGCGACGGTAACCCCGCAGCTCAGGCCACGGATTGACGAGCGGTCACGGGAACACACGGGGTGTGATGGAAGCGCACCTGCGAGTTGTGCATATATGCGCGCGCACCCTTCCCTTGCAGGTCCGGGCACGGCAGGGTGAGTGTCCACTGCAAGAAACAGCACGTGCGTGTATGTGCAATCCGCTTCCGCTAGCCGGAAACGGATGGTTCACTCACGTATCCGGCCCAGCCCCCGCCGGTCATGGCATGAGGTCCCGCAGCGGTACGCGGATGGCCTCGCTGATCATCAGGAGGTGACTGAAACGTGCGTCGTTCTGACCCAGCTCGATCCGCTGGATCGTCGATCGGTCAATCCGAGCCCGCTCAGCGAGCTCCTCTTGGGTTAGATCCGCGTCCATGCGTGCGTCTCGGATACGCCGGCCCAGCCGCTGTCGAGCGGTAGAGATCCAGTCGGGCTGATCGGCGAGCACTCCCAAACGCTCGACCGATCAAGATCATAAGTCAGCAGCTACTTTGAGGCTTTTTATGATCATGAAACGAGACTGAGGTCCGACCCCTCCCGGGGCGCCCCGCTCGCACAGCCCTGCGGCGCACCGGCATATGCCGCAGGGCTGCGGGTAGTGTCCGTAATTCGAATGCTTGTTCACTCGATCGTGTGAACAACGGTGTGACCAGGTAACCGTTAGGCAAGGAGAACAGTCACACCTCCACAAGCTGCCGCGAGATGCCGCACAGGTGGCCCTGTAGTAAGCGTCTCGCGGCACACAAGGCGGCCCCCCTCCATCACAGGGAGGGGGGCCGCCGCTGGTGTGCCCTGAGCTGCGGCAACGGTGAAGATCCGTTAGGAGATATTTAGGAGCCGGGGTCTCGTAGTAGGACTGTAGCGAGACTGGGTTGACGCGTAGTCAGAACGTTCAGAAACGACTGAGGCCCAGGTCGTGCAACGCGACGACCTGGGCCTCAAGCAGCCGACGCCGCCTGTCATCTGGTGGGCGTGGACGGTTTCGAACCGCCGACATCTGCTTTGTAAGAGCAGCGCTCTACCCCTGAGCTACACACCCGTGGATGGAGGGACAGCGTACATGGCGCACGGGGTGCCGCCGCAAACCAGATCGTGGGGCGGGCCCGGGGTGGGGCTGGCACCAGGGTGGGTTCGGAGGCAGGCTCCAGGGCGGGCGGGAGCCGAATTGCCTAGCGTGGGGGCACACGGCCGCACGGGCGGCACGGCCACCGCGGGCCATACAGGCAATACAGGGGGAAGATCACCATGGCATTGTGCCGTCGCACCACGCTGCTCGCCGCGGGCGGGGCCGGGCTGCTGGCGTTCACGCTCACGGGGTGCGGGAGTTCGGACCCCTCGGACGCGCCCGTCGAGCACAAGAACTTCGCCTTTGCCGGGAAGGCGCTGACCATCGAGGCCGGCCGTTCCACGCTCGTCGTGACACCCGCCGACGTGCGGGACGTCGAGGTCGACCGCCAGGTGGACGGCTGGGCCGCGTTCGGCAGCGGGCCCGACGCGAGCTGGGCCCTGGACGGCCGCACGCTGAGCCTCACCGTGAAGTGCGGCGGGCTGATCAAGAGCTGCGACGCCCGGCACGAGGTGAAGGTACCGCGCGGGGTGGCGGTGACCGTGCACGACGCCGACGGCCGGGTCGAGGCGAGCGGGTTCGACACCCCGCTGAAGATCGTCTGCGACAACGGCCGGGTCACGGTCAAGGACTCCTCGGGACCGCTGGACATGACCAGCGACAACGGGCGCATCGACGGCGAGGGCCTCCGGGCCGGGACCGTACGGGCCGGCTCGGACAGCGGCCGGGTGGCGCTGACCTTCGCCGTGGTCCCCGACAACGTCGCGGCCACCAGCGACGACGGCCGGGTCGACCTCACCGTGCCGCAGGGTACGTACAAGGTCGCGGCCCGGTCGGACGACGGCCGCGTCGACGTGGGCGTGGACCGCTCCGCATCCAGTCCGCACGTGCTGACCGCGCGCAGCGACGACGGCCGGGTCACCATCCGGCACAGCTGAACCCGCCGGGAGTCGACGAACCGCCGGGAACCGATGAACCCGCCGAGACCCGATGACCCCGTCGAGAAGCGAGGGAGAAGCGTGAACTGACCGGGCCGTGTGTTCGTCCTTACCTGGTGGGAGAATGGACCGGGCAGGGCGACACAGCACGGGAGAGGGATGTGACGGCGACACACGCGCGGCCGTACAGCAGAGCGGGTGCCACCGTCCGGGACGTGCTGGCGCTCATGGTGTTCCCCGTGGTGCTCGGTGCCGCGGTGCTGCCCGGCGCGTTCGCCGGGGGCGGCACGCGGCGGTGGTTCGGCGGGCGCGGTGAGAGTGTGCGGGCGGACGCGCAGGCCGCCAAGGACGCCGCGGCGGCCGCGTTCTACGAACTCGACACCGCCCAGCGCGACCTGCGGATCTCCATCGAGACGATCACGGCCGTGGACGGTTCGCAGGCGGGCCGCCGGGCCGCCGACGACTTCGCGGCCCTCGGGCGCCGTATCGACGAGGTCTCCAACCAGTACATCACCGCCGTCGACGCCCACGATCTCGACCGCGACGACCTGGACGCCTCCGTGGCCTCGCGTGCGCGTACCGAGCTGACGGCGGCCAAGGACGAACTGGTCCGGGTGAAGGGCGAGCTCGACCGCTTCGAGCGCAGCCTGCGCCCGCTCCTCGACACCGCCGAGGCCCAGCTCGCCCGGCTCGCCCCCGCCGTCGAGCGGGCCCGGCACGCGCTGCTCGGCGCCAGCACCGCCCTCGACTCTGTGCGGGCGTCGGGGCTGCGCGCCGACGACCTCGCGGCCCGGCTCGCCGCGCTCGGCCCGGAGCTCACCAAGCTCAACCAGGGCGCCGGGCAGCACGGCGTGCCGGAGACGATCCAGCGCGCCGACCGCGTGCTGCGGGACGCCGAGGCGCTGCGGGCCGAGGCCGAGCAACTGCCCGCCAAGGCCGCCGAGATCGACCGCAGGCTGGTGTCGCTGCGCACCCGGGCCCAGGCGCTCACCACCCGGGCCGGCCAGGTCGACCCGGTCCTGAGCGAGCTGCGCCGCCGCTTCACCGCCGCCTGCTGGCAGGATCTCCAGCAGGTCCCCGAGCAGGCCGCCGTCTCCGTACGGCAGGCCGAGGACAAGCTCAAGGAGGCCGCCGCGGCGCGCGAGGAGCAGCGGTGGGCGGACGCGACGTCGCGCCTGAGTACGGTGCGGGCGCTGCTCAACTCCACGGACGAGGCCGTGTCGGCGGCCGGGGACCGGCTGCGCCGGCTCGACGCCGTGGCGAAGGACCCGCAGCAGGAGATCCAGCGCACCCGGTTCGCGATCCGCGACGCCCAGCGCCTGGCGATGTCCGGCCGCGCCACTCCGGACCCGCGGCACGCCCGGCCCCTGGACGATTCGGTGGCGCGCCTCGACCGGGCGATCGCCTCGCTGGAGGGCAGGCATCCGGACTACTGGCACTTCCTGACGGAGACCGAGGCGGTGCGGCAGACCGTGGCGCAGGTGGTGGCCCGCATCCGCGAGGAACTGGGCCACGGCGCCTGACCCGGCCCGCCCCCGCTTCCGCCCGGCCCCCACCCGGAGCCTTCGACCCGGCCCCCTTCCGTCCCGCTCCCCCCGCCGCTGAGTTGTTGACGGCCGCAGCCGGGCGCACGCTTGAGTACGTACGCCCGAGCGCTGCCCGTGCCCGGGTACGTACGCCCCGCGTGTCCAGGGATGAGGAGGGCCCCCACTATGGCCACCCACACGATTTCGCAGCGCTTCAACCACAGCCGGGTCTCGCTCAACGAGCACCTGCCGGTCGACCACCGGCTCAACCGGGTCTACCGCATCGGCGGCGGAGTCATGGGAGTGGTCCTGCTGGTCTTCGGCATCCTCGGTCTCGTCCACCAGATCGGCTTCTTCGACACGGGCGGCGACACCGTGGCCGGGCTGAGCACCAATGGCGCGCTGAGCGTGATTTCCCTCGTCGTCGGCCTGCTGCTCCTGTACGGGGCGTTCAGGGGCGGCAACTTCGCCTCGACCCTCAACATCGTGCTCGGCGTGCTCTTCCTGATCAGCGGGTTCGTGAACCTGGCGCTGCTCGACACCACGCACAATTTCCTCGCCTTCAAGATCCAGAACGTGCTGTTCAGCTTCGTGGTCGGTCTGCTCCTGATGGTGTTCGGGATGTACGGGCGGGTGACCGGCTTCCTGCCGCACGACAACCCGTACTGGAAGGCGCGCCACGAGACCCCCGAGGAGCTCTGACCCGCTCCAGGGCAGCCCCCAGCCCCCAGCCCCAGCCCCCCCTGCTGCATCCCGCAGACCCGCCCACCGCGCAGCCCCCACACCCCGCCCGGGACCGGATCGGATCCCGGGCCTTTCCTTTGCCTCGCGCGCGATTAATTGCTAATTAACTAATACTTGTGCAACGCTTTACCTGGCGTCGGGGAGTGCCGGGGAGCGTTCGGCCGATTTCGAGGAGTGGAGCCACCAGTGAGCGAGGCCACCTACATCGGGCGCGGCGTCCATCGGTCCGCCGTCGAGGGGCTGGCCCTGCGCATCTTCGACGGCACGTACGACGAGGGCGACACCCTCGAACTGCCCGCACTGATGGCCGAGTTGGGCGTCAGCCAGACCGTCCTGCGCGAGGCCGTGAAGGTGCTCACCGCCAAGGGGCTGCTCGACGCGCGGCAGAAACGCGGCACGTTCGTGCGGCCGCGCGCCGACTGGAACCTGCTCGACGGCGACGTCCTGCGCTGGAAGCTGGCGGCAGGTGCGCCGCACGACTTCTTCGCCGACGTCCTGGACCTGCGCCGCGCCATCGAGCCCGCCGCCGCCTCGCTCGCCGCCGAGCGCCGCACGGACGAGGATCTCGCGGCCCTGGACGCCTCGCTCGACGCGATGCGCGCGGCCGGAAGCGACCCCGTACTCGCGGTGCGCGCCGACACGTCCTTCCACACCGCCCTGCTGGCCGCCTCGCACAACCGCTTCTTCGACCAGCTGCGCCGGGTGATCGTGCCCGCGCTCGTGGCCCGGGGCCGGCACGGGGGCCCCCGGGGGCACGAGGATTCGCTGCCCGCCCATGCCGAGGTCGTGCGGTCCGTACGGGAGGGCGACGCGGACGGGGCGTACATGGCGGTGCTCGAACTGCTCGACCTGTCCCTGCGCGACCATCCATGAGCCCCTCCGGGCCCCTCCGCACTCCTGCGCACCCCTCCGGCCCGGGGATCTGCCCCTGGGGCCGGAAGTGGACGGACTTCCGGCCCCAGGTACCGCTTAGTCTGAGGCCATGCCTCGCTATGAATACCGCTGCCGCTCCTGCGGCGATACGTTCGAACTCAGCCGTCCGATGGCGGAGTCCGCCGCGCCCGCGGCGTGCCCGGTGGGCCACGACGACACGGTGAAGCTGCTTTCCACGGTGGCCGTGGGCGGCTCCGCAAAGTCCGGCCCCGCGCCGGCCGGGGGCGGCGGGGGTGGGGGTGGGGGCTGTTGCGGAGGCGGCTGCTGCGGCTGATCCGACCCCGGGAGTCGCCGCACCCCGCCCCTTCCGCAACCCTCCGGGGGTGAAAGGGCCCCTGGGGCTCCGCCCCAGACCCCGTTCGCGCCTCAAGGGCGCTCGTCCTCAAACTCTCCCAAGGCCTCAAGGGCCAGGGGGGACCCCATGACGGGCTGAGGATGTCCATGCCGGCCGGCACCGAGTAGGCAAGGGGCGCGGGGGACGGCGCGAGCAACCACGCACGGGCCGCGCCCGAGAGCGGACCGGCCCCGCCGAACCCCGCCACCCCGAACCCCGCGAGCCCGCGAGCTAACGCTTGCGCGACAGTGTCAGGCCGTCCGCGACGGTCAGCATCACGCTGTCCATCCGCCCGTCCGCCACCACATGCTCGTTGAACGCCCGGATCCCCTCGGCCGAACCTCCGGCCGCCGGGTCCAGCACCTTCCCGTGGAAGAGCACATTGTCCGTGGCGATCAGACCCCCCGCCCGCAGCCGCGGCACCAGCTCCTCCCAGTACGCGATGTAGTTCCCCTTGTCGGCATCCAGGTACGCGAAGTCGATGTGCGGCTCGGCCGGCATCGCGCGCAGCGTGTCGAGCGCCGGGGCGATCCGCAGGTCGATGCGGTCCGCGACGCCCGCCTTCGCCCACGCCTCCTTGCCGTACGCCGTCCACTCCTCGGACACGTCGCACGCGATCAGCGTGCCGTCGGCGGGCAGCGCCTGCGCCATGGCGAGGGCCGAGAAGCCGGTGAAGGTGCCCACCTCCACCACGTGACGCGCGTTCACCAGGCGTACCAGGAAGGCGAGGAGCGGCGCCTGCTCCTCGGCCGACTGCATGCCCGCATGGTCCGGCAGGCGGGCGTACGTGGTGTTCACCAGGTCCTGCTGGACCGCGTCGAGCGGCGGGTTGTGAGCCAGCATGTAGGCGTACAGCTCGTCCGTGATCTTGGTGCTGTTTCCCTTGGTCATGCGGCGACCGTACCCGCCGCGCAACCGGCCGGAACCACCGTCGCTCAGCGCGTCGCCCGCGCCAGGAAGCGGCGCAGGATCTCCTCGCCGGCGAGCACACCGCGCTCGGCCAGCACCTCGGTGCCCGGCGCCCGCCAGCCTGCTTCGGCGAGCTCGCCGTGGCCCGGACGCCAGGCCTCGTCGGCGGCGAGCAGCAGGTCGGCGTCGAGGAGCGAGTCCCCTGCGGCCAGGGTGAGTCGGGCGCCGGTGCGCCGGGCGATCTCCCGTACCGCCGCGCTCTTGGTGAGCGGCTTCGGGACGGCGTAGATCTTGCGGCCCTGGAGGGAGACCGTCCAGCCGCGCGGCTCGGCCCAGGCCGCGAGTTCCTTCACCCACTCCTCGGGCAGCAGCTCGCGCTCGACCACGAGGTAGGCGAAGAGGTCCTCGGCGGTCCGTTCCTTGCGCAGCCACCGCGGGTCGGCGGTGGTCCGCAGATGGGTGCGGACCTCGTCGAGCGGGGCGCACTCGCCGGCGATGCGGGCCGCGACCGCGCCGGCCCAGTCCGGGTCGGACACGCCGTCGACGAGCACATGGCCCCCGTTGGCGCAGATCGCGAACCGTGAGGGCGGGCCGGGAAGTCGGATGCGCTGGTACTGCGCGCGCGTCCGGGTCGTGGCCGGCACGAACACGGCCGCCGACTTCAGCTCGGCAAGCAGATGCGCCGCGTGTTCGGTGACGTACGAGAGGGGCTTGTGCTCGTACACCTCGACGCAGAGCAGCCGCGGCGCCCGCTCGTCGGGTCCGGTGAGGGCGAGGGCGAGGGCGCCCGCGGAGTAGATCAGAGTGCGGTCGAGGTCGCTCGCGACGAGGACGGGCGCGGTGCTCACTTGGCGGCCACCGCCCTGCCGTCGGCGCCGGTCGCACCCCGGGTGAACCGGGGGTGGATCAGGCCCACACAGCTGTAGGGCAGGCCGTCCACCTCCTCGACCGGTACGCCGCGCTGCTCGGCGAGCAGACGGACGTGGTCGAGGTCGGCGCCCGCGCCCCGCCCGGCGAGGATCTTCCACGGGACCCGGCGCAGGAGCACCCGGGTGGTCTCGCCGACGCCGGGCTTGACCAGGTTGACGTCGTGGATGCCGTACTCCTCGCTGATCCGCTCGACGGCGGCCCACCCCTCCCAGCTCGGGGTGCGGTCCGTGTCGCGCAGGTCCTTCGCCTCGCGGTCCACGTCGGCGCCGACCTCGTCGAAGCGGGCGGCCACCGCGTCGAGGAAGTCGCCGGAGACGTCGGCGCCCGCCAGCTCCCGATAGAACTTGGCGCCGTGGAAGTCGTTGGGGCCTATCAGGTCCTGGCGCAGCACGGTGCGCGAAATGAGGCCGGACACCGTCGAGTTGAGACACGCGGACGGGATCAGGAAGTCCTCGCGGGTGCCGTAGGTGCGCACACAGGAGCCGGGATCGGCCAGCACGGCGATCTCCGGGACGAATCCCGCGAACTCGGGGAACTCCCCTATCGCGGCGGCCAGTTCGCGCGTGATGGCGCCCTTTCCGGTCCAGCCGTCGACGAACACGACATCGGCCGGGTCGTGGTGGGCGGCGAGCCAGCGCAGCGCGTTGGGGTCGATGCCGCGGCCGCGCACGATGGAGACCGCGTAGTGCGGCAGGTCCAGGCCGTGGCGGTGCCGGGCCCAGCGGCGCATCAGGACACCGACGGGCGTGCCGGCGCGGGCGAGCGAGACGAGGACGGGGCGCGGCGACCTCTCGGCCAGGACCGTCTCGGTGACCACGCCGACGGCCCGCGCGATCCGGGGCGCCGAGGCGTCGAGCGCGGCGCGGAACAGCTCCTGGTACTGCGGGCTCGGCTGGTATTCGACCGGCAGCGACTCCGCGTAGTGGGCGCCGCCGCTCTGGATGGCCTCCTCGCGCTCCTCGGTGGGGGCTTCGAGCTCGGCCTCGGACAGGTCCTTGAGCAGCCACCCCACCTCGTCGGGCGCGTAGGAGGAGAAGGCGGGACCGCGCAGCGGCTCGGGCATGGGGGCACCTTGGGGTACGTACGAGGGCAGTACGGCGAGGACGACGTGCGGCATGTGGGCGCAGAGCTGCGCCAACAGGCCGTCCGGGGCGTGCAGTTGGGGAGTGTCGGCGGTCGAGTCGACGACCGCCACGACCGCGTCGAAGCCGCCGCCCGCGACGTTGTACGCGTACCGCTCCCCCGGTCCGTCGGCCGGGTCGTCGTGCGCGGGGAAGGCGAGGCGGGTACGGATGGCGTAACCGGGGTCGTCGACGGCGAGCACGGGCGAGCGGGTGGTGGTGGAGTAGCGCACCTCGGCCCCGCCGAGCTCTTCGAGGGCGACGGCCAGGCGCAGCGGCGCGTACATCAGCTCCTCGAAGCCGAGGACGAGGACGCGCGGCCTCCGTGCGGTTCCGGGGACGCCCAGCGCCTCGGCGAGCCGGCCCGCCATGTCGGGAAGGGCGGCCTCCAGCGCGGCCCGGTGGGCCGGGGTGAACCCGTGCCGGCCCCCGTCGGGGAGGCCGGTGGGCCAGCGCAGGTCGACGCGGTCGTACGTCCGGCTCCGAGCCCCGTCCCCGGAGGGAGGCCGTCCGGCGTCGGGCGTCGCGTACTCCTCCACCAGCGCCCGCCCCTTCTCCAGCACCCCCTCGGGCAGCCGCACCGTGCCCGACGCCGAGGCGATCAGGTCTACGCGGGCGCCGATCTCCCGCGCGAAGCCGGCGAGACGGTCGCGGTCCTGCGGGGAGCGCATGTCGACGAGAGCGACGATCACATAGTGGTCGCGGGGGTAGCGGGCGTGCAGGTCGCGGATGGTGTTGAGCACGGTGTTGCCGGTCGAGAACTCGTCGTCCACCAGGACCAACGGGCCGCTCCCCGCGAGGAGTCGGGGGCCCTCGGGGAGCAGCAGGTGGGAGGTGGCGTGGGAGTGAGACTCCTCGAAGCCGCCCGCCGTGGCCACGCCCTCGACCGGCCGGCGGGTGGAGTGGAGGCAGGGAGCGAGGGCCAGGCCGTCGGCGACCGAGTGGCCGAGGCCGGTCGCGGTCTCGGCGTACCCGAGCACGACGGCCCGCCCGGCCCTCTCGTCACCGAGCAACTCCCGCACCCGTACGCCCAGTTCATGGCCGGCGCGCCACACCACGGCCGGGCTCTGCGGCACGTGTTTGCCCAGGACGTTGGAGACGAGCAGGTGGGCGCGCTTGGGATTGCGGCGCAGGGCGAGGCCGAGCAGGGCGCTCAGGCCCTCGTCCCCGACGAGCTCGACTCCGAGCCGCTCGGCCACCCACGTTCCCGACCACTCAACCACGGTGCTGTGTCCCTCTGTTGGTGCTGTTGGTTCGCGATTCATGCGCGGATCCGTGCGGCGCGCGCGTCATACGGCCAGGCCCGCGGTCAGCAGGTCCACGAAGCCGACGTCCTCGGCGGCGACGCCGAACACCTCGGCCCGCAGCAGGGTGCGCTCGGCCCAGGCGCGGTGCGGCTTCACCTCGTTCATCTTGTTCGTGTACGCCGAGCGCAGTACCCCGCCGCCGTTCCGTTCGGGCCGCAGGATGTCCTGGGCGTCGCTGAACTCCTCGTGACTGACCACCGAAAGGGCGTGGACGGGCACCACGTGCGAGGGGTGGATGCAGGTCTTGCCGAGCAGCCCGTTGGCCCGGTCGAGCTCGATCTCGCGGAGCAGCCCGTCGAGGTCGTGCTCGATCAGGGCGGTGCGCAGGTTCTCGGCGCGTCCTTCGAGGAAGGGGCTGCGGCGCAGCTGGGGCTTGAACATCCGCTCCTGGAGCCGGAAGTACTCCCACACCGGGCCGGTGATGGTGAAGCCGCTGCCGTCGGCGCGGCCGAGGACGTTCACCACGTCCGCGATGACGCCGGCCACGATCTGTACGTCGTACGCCGTCATGTCGGGCGAGCGGCGCAGGCCGTAGGCGGCGCAGAAATCGGTGACGCCGAGGCGGAGGGCGAGAACCCGCTCACGGTACTTCTCCACGGTGCGAGCGATTCCGGCCAGGGTCTCGGCGCGGCTCTCCAGGTGGAGCAGTTCGGGCGATTCGAGGACCGGCATGGCGAACAGGCGGTGCCCGCTCGCGGACTCGGCGGCGGTGAGCGCCTCGAGGAAGGCGAGCCCGCGCTCCTCGGTGAACTTCGGCAGGACGAAGCCGCTGAGCAGCCGGGCGGAGGAGCCCAGGCGTCGCACCAGGTCGGGTATCTGGAGCGGGTCGCGGACGCGCACGAAGAGCAGCGGGATGTCCTCGCCACGGGCGTCGAGGCCGGCGAACTGGCGGACCAGGTTGGCCTCGGCGGCCACCACCTCCGCGTCGTCGATCGAGTCCTCCAGGCACAGGACCATGGACACGACGCCGCGGCCGGCCTGCTTCAGGACGTCATCGGCGAGGGACGGCCGGGTGGCCGGGCTGTAGAGGGTGGCGCCCAGGGCGGCCGACAGCACGCGTGCGGAGGAGCCGGCGGTGAATTCGCAGGGCTCCTGGTGGAAGAGATCCTTCCGCACAGCCGCCGGGACGTGCCCGAAATGACGCATCTACATACCCCGTACTGCCAGGACGGCCGAGAATTTGGGTGGCCGGTAATAGTACGTAGGAACACGTGTCAAGAGTTCCCCAAGTGCATGAAATTCAGGTAACTCATCTGCATCGTCACGCCCCGTGGTCCCCGCCGTGTACGCCACGGGAGGATCGGGCCGGGCCCCGCGTTGTCCGAGGGGCCCGCGGGAAGGCAGGATGACGGGCATGACGCACGCGATGCTGAAGGGATCGAACGTCCCGCTGGACGCCCCGGCCGTACGGGCCGTGCTCCGCTGGTCGCCCGGCGCCGACATCCCTGACGTGGATGCATCGGCGCTGCTGCTCGCCGCCGACGGCCGGGTGCGCTCGGACGAGGACTTCGTCTTCTACAACCAGCCGCGCCATCCCTCGGGCCTGGTGCGCCGGCTGCCGAAGAAGCGTGTCGTCGAGGGGCTCACCGACACCGTCGAGGCGGACCTTGCCGCGCTCGACCGGTCCGTCGACCGCGTGCTGATCACCGCGTCGTCGGACGGTGCGACCTTCCGTGCCGTCCGTGACCTGCGGATCCTTCTGTTCGACGCGGCGGTGTCGGGTGGCGAGCCGCTCGCGCTGTTCGATGTGAAGCCGGAGACCGGCGAGGAGACCGCGATCATCTGCGGCGAGCTGTACCGCCGCGGCGACGGCTGGAAGTTCCGTGCGGTGGGCCAGGGCTACCCGACCGGCCTGGTCGGACTCGCCACCGAGTACGGCATCTCGGTGGACGACGGCGAGGGGGCCGACAGCGCGCCGAGTGCGCCCAGTGCGCCGTCCGTGCCCCAGCCGCTGCCGCAGCACGCCGCCCAGCCCGCCTACGGCTACCCGCACCCCGCTCCCCCGGCCCGGCCGCCGGCCGCGCAGCCGACCTACGGCTATCCGCAGCCGGCCTCGCCGCAGCCCGCGTACGGCTATCCCCAGGGCGTGCCGGCCCAGGCGCCGGACCCCACGTTCGTCCTGCCGCCCATGGGGCCGCAGTTCATCCGCCCGTAGGCCGCGGACGCCCGGCGCGGCGGGTCCCGCGGCTCAGGCCTTGGTCTTGTAGCCGCGGCCCCACTGGAGCCCCCAGCCGTAGAGGCGGTCCAGCTCGGCCTGGAAGCCGTACACGAACTTCACCTCGCGGCGCACCACCATGTCGCCCTTGACGTTCTCGATGGACACCACGGCGCAGGAGCGGGCCTCGGGGGCGCGCTCGTCCAGTTCGATCTCGATGCGCGGGCCGTTGCTCGGGTAGAGCGTCACCTTGGCGTGGGTGCGGTCGAAGGCCGGGGTCTGGTCGTAGATGTAGACGAAGATCAGCAGCCGCTTTATCTCGTCCCGGTGGTCGAGGTTGACGAAGATGGTCTCGCCGGAGGCCGAGCCGAAGCGGTCGTCGCCGCTGCACTCCACGTAGGGCGGCTTGTTGGTGGCGCCCAGGAAGTTGCCGAGCGGCTGGACGACGCCCTTGGTGCCGTCCTGGAGTTCGTACAGGCAGCCGAGGTCGAGGTCCACGTTCACCATCGACTGTGTGTGGCCCTGGACCATTTCCGGCTTGAAGAACTGGAGCGGATGGCGCAGCAGCCGTCCGCTCTGCTCGGGCTTGCCCCCGAAGTCCGAGGTCCGCATCCGCCACGACAGATTGACGCGCAGGCTGCCGGTGTTGGCGCCCTGCTTGCCGAGGGAGACCGTGTTGTGCCGTCGGGTCAGCTCGATCGTGTTGGTCGCCGCGCTGCCCGAGTCGAACTGTGAGGCCCTGCCTCGCCACAGGCCGTCCCAGAACGCCATTGCCCCCACCCCATAGGTCCGTGAACTGTCCCCGCACACTGGCCGGCCGGACGCCGGTACAACTCTGCGGGGCGGCCGGCGAGGCCGAAGCCTCGGGCCGCCCCGCAGAGAGCGTTCCTCATTCTGAGCCGGATCACACGCCCTGGGGCGTGCGCTCCGGGAGCACCGGGGTCACACCCCGGAGCCCACTTCCGCCCGGTCGCCCGCGCCCTCGCCGCCGGCCGCCTCGATGCGGCGGTTGCGGCGCACGGAGGACAGGAAGGACCAGGCGATGAGGACCACGCCGACCAGACCCGTGATGACCTCGTTGATCTCGTACTGGATGGTGACGAGCAGAATCACGGCCAGCGCACCGATCGCGTAGTGCGCTCCGTGCTCCAGGTAGACGTAGTCGTCGAGGGTGCCCTGGCGGACCAGGTAGACGGTGAGCGACCGTACGTACATCGCGCCGATGCCGAGGCCGAGCGCCATCAGGACGATGTCGTTGGTGATGGCGAAGGCGCCGATGACGCCGTCGAAGGAGAACGACGCGTCCAGGACCTCCAGGTAGAGGAACATGAAGAACGCGGCCTTGCCGGCCATGACGACGGCGGACACCTTGCTGCCGGTGCGCTTGGCCTCTTCCTCCTCCTCGTGCTCGCGCTCCTCGTCCTCTTCGAGGCGGTTCTCGAAGTAGCCGGAGAGGCCGCCGACGACGAGGTACGTGATGAGGCCGGCGATACCGGAGATCAGTACGGTCTGTGCCTTGTCGACGTGGACGCCGCCGTGCTGGTGGGCGTGGGTCGCGAACGTCATGGAGGCGACGAGCAGGACGATCAGGGCGATGCAGACCGACAGCATGTCGACCTTGCCGAGCTTGGCCAGTGGGCGCTCCAGCCAGGCGAGCCACTTGATGTCACGGTCCTCGAAAATGAAGTCGAGGAAGATCATCAGCAGGAACATGCCACCGAAGGCGGCGATTGAGGGGTGCGCGTCGGTCACCAGCTGCTGGTAGCGGTCGGCGTCGTTGAGCGCGAGGTCGACGGCGTCGATGGGGCCGATCTTGGCGCTGATCGCGACGATGACGACGGGGAAGACCAGGCGCATGCCGAAGACGGCGATCAGAACGCCGACCGTGAGGAAGATCTTCTGCCAGAAGGCGCTCATCTTCTTCAGGATTCCGGCGTTGACCACCGCGTTGTCGAAGGACAGCGAGATTTCGAGGACCGCCAGGATGGCGACGACCCCGAACGCCGTCCACCCGTCGTAGAGCACGGCCAGGGCCAGGCCGATCGCGGTGATCACGAATGACCAGCCGAAGGTTTTCAGAAGCACTTACTTCCCCATCGTGTAGAGCGGGCCGGCCCTGCGGAGAGCGGGTGTCCCCCCGCACCGCGCACGGCTTTGCGCTGCTGTCTCCCGGGGGCGACCCCCGGACCCCCGGCAGGGACCAGCCCCGACGGCACTCGACTTGAAGGCATCCGGGTGATCTCTTTAGGAGACGTTGACCCCGAAGTCTAGGGCGATGCCCCGCAGGCCGGACGCGTACCCCTGGCCAACTGCACGGAACTTCCACTCGCCGCTGTAGCGGTACAGCTCTCCGAAGATCATCGCGGTCTCCGTCGAGGCGTCCTCGCTCAGGTCGTAACGGGCCAGCTCCTGGCCGTCGGCCTGGTTGACCACGCGGATGAACGCGTTGGCGACCTGTCCGAAGGTCTGGCCACGGTTGTCCGCGTCGTGGATGGAGACGGGAAAGACGATCTTGTCGCAGCCGGCCGGGACCTTCGTCAGGTCGACGATCAGCGACTCGTCGTCGCCCTCGCCCTCACCCGTCAGGTTGTCACCGGTGTGCTCGACGGACCCCTCGGGGCTGGTGAGGTTGTTGTAGAAGACGAAGTACTCGTCGCCGAGCACGCGTCCGTTGGCGCACAGCAGGGCGCTGGCGTCGAGGTCGAAGTCGGCTCCGGTGGTGGAGCGCGCATCCCAGCCGAGACCGACGAGCACCTGGGTCAGGTTCGGTGCGGCCTTGGAGAGGGAGACATTGCCCCCCTTGGCGAGCGTGACGCCCATGTTCGTGTCCTCCCCGAGAAGTGGAACAAGTGGTGAGCGCGTCCGGCGCCGCACCACAGGGGTGCGGCGCCGGACGGAAGAACGGGTCGGCTCAGACGTTGACGCCGAAGTCCTGCGCGATGCCGCGCAGGCCCGAGGCATAGCCCTGGCCGATGGCGCGGAACTTCCACTCCGCGCCGTTGCGGTACAGCTCGCCGAAGACCATCGCGGTCTCCGTCGAGGCGTCCTCGCTCAGGTCGTAACGGGCCAGCTCGGAGTTGTCCGCCTGGTTCACGACGCGGATGTAGGCGTTGCGCACCTGGCCGAAGGACTGCTGGCGGCTCTCGGCCTCGTAGATCGAGACCGGGAAGACGATCTTGGCGACGTCGGCCGGGACTCCGGCCAGGTTCACCTTGATGACCTCGTCGTCGCCCTCGCCCTCACCGGTGAGGTTGTCACCGGTGTGCTCGACCGAGCCGTCGGGGCTCTTGAGGTTGTTGAAGAACACGAAGTTCGAGTCGTTGGTGACCTTGCCCTGGTCGTTGGTCAGCAGGGCGCTGGCGTCCAGGTCGAAGTCACCTCCGGTGGTGGTGCGTGCGTCCCATCCCAGACCGACGATGACCGCGGTCAGGTTGGGGGCGGCCTTGGTCAGCGAGACGTTGCCGCCCTTGCTGAGGCTGACTCCCACGAGTCCTCCCAATGGTGTGAGGGGCAAGCTTGGTCAGCGTCCCCGTCGTACGTTGGCATCGGATCAACGAATGGATCCTAGTGACCGGTTCCCGGGTCAAACAGACGATTCGGCCGAACGGCCACCAGGGTGTCGGCCGTGCGCCCGGCCCGGGGTGCCGCGTCCTCAGAGGGTGTCGAGCGCCTTGAGGTACTCGTTGAGGTCGCGGGCGTCGGGAAGACCGTTCACTACGGTCCAGCGGACCACACCCTCCTTGTCGATGACGAAGGTGCCGCGCACCGCGCACCCCTTGTCCTCGTCGAAGACGCCGTACGCGCGGCTCACATCGCCGTGCGGCCAGAAGTCGGAGACCAGCGGGTATTCGAGGCCCTCCTGCTCGGCGAAGACGCGCAGGGTGTGGATGGAGTCGTTGGAGACGGCGAGCAGCTGGGTGTCGTCGTTGACGAACTTCGGCAGGTTGTCGCGCAGTTCGCACAGCTCACCCGTGCAGACGCCGGTGAAGGCGAACGGGTAGAAGAGCAGCACCACGTTCTTCTCGCCGCGGAAGTCGCTGAGCTTCACGGTCCTGCCGTGGTTGTCCTTGAGCTCGAACTCCGGGGCCTTGGTGCCGACCTCGATAGCCATGGAGACGCCTTCCCTTCAATGGGCCGATCTGGTGACACCCACCCTACGCACCCCGCCATGCACAGGGCCCCCTCGGGCAACAGCCTGAGGGGGCCCTGTGGGGCGTGAGGAGGGATCAGCGCTTGGGGGACTTCAGGCGCGTGCCCGACCAGTCCTTCCCGACGCTGACGCTCTTGGCCGCCGACAGGCCGGCCGTCTGCGCGGCGTCATTGACGTCGCTGGGCTCGACGTACCCGTCCCGGCCGGTCTTCGGAGTCAGCAGCAGCACCGCGCCACCGTCCTCAAGGAGACCGATGGCGTCCACCAGGGCGTCCGTAAGGTCGCCGTCCTCGTCGCGGAACCAGAGCACCACGACGTCGGCTGTGTCGTCATACTCCTCGTCGACGAGGTCCTGGCCAATAATGGACTCGATGCCCTCGCGGAGATCCTGGTCGACGTCTTCGTCGTAACCGATCTCCTGGACCACCTGTCCGGGCTCGAACCCCAGCCTCATGGCCGGGTTGGTCCGCTCCTCCGCGTGGTCCGCGGTCGCGCTCACGGCTTGCCTCCTGATCTTGATTCGGTAAGTTCTTCAGCCGCGCGCATACGCGTGGCATGGGGCGTAGTCCACACGGGCGGGACGAATCTCGCAAGTACCCGGCACCCGAACCCGCCCTTTGGGGGCCAGTGTGGCCGTGTTCAGGGGAATCCGCATCCCCGTCGGTGATTCATCCCACACGATTGGTGACTGTTTGTGCCGTTGTGTTCCTCGGGGTACTCCATTCGGGGCCGAACACCCTTCGGGAACTGATGGCCGGGTTGAGCGTAAGGTTGCGATTTGGCCCGACCCGTCCAGGCCCTGAGCCTACTTCCTGCTCCGGTGACGGTTACCTCTCGGTTACCTCTCAGTAGAGATGACGTTTGCGCCCCAGCGGTACACGATGGGATGCGGCGCAGAATTGGCTGTCTTCCGCATCCCCCGACAGTGAAGGAACAGCGTGGCTTCCGGATCCGATCGCAACCCGATCATCATTGGCGGCCTGCCGAGCCAGGTCCCGGACTTCGATCCCGAAGAGACCCAGGAGTGGCTCGACTCCCTGGACGCCGCCGTCGACGAGCGCGGCCGGGAACGGGCCCGCTATCTGATGCTCCGGCTGATCGAGCGGGCCCGCGAGAAGCGCGTGGCCGTGCCCGAGATGCGCAGCACGGACTACGTCAACACGATCGCCACCAAGGACGAGCCGTTCTTCCCCGGCAATGAGGAGATCGAGCGCAAGGTCCTCAACGCGACCCGCTGGAACGCGGCCGTGATGGTGTCGAGGGCCCAGCGTCCGGGCATCGGCGTCGGCGGCCACATCGCGACCTTCGCCTCCTCCGCCTCGCTGTACGACGTGGGCTTCAACCACTTCTTCCGCGGCAAGGAGGAGGACGGCGGCGACCAGATCTTCTTCCAGGGCCACGCCTCGCCCGGCATCTACGCCCGCGCCTTCCTGCTCGACCGGCTCAGCGAGCAGCAGCTCGACGCCTTCCGCCAGGAGAAGTCGAAGGCCCCGTACGGCCTTTCGTCCTACCCGCACCCGCGGCTCATGCCGGACTTCTGGGAGTTCCCGACCGTCTCGATGGGTCTCGGCCCGCTCGGCGCGATCTACCAGGCGCGGATGAACCGCTACATGGAGGCGCGCGGCATCGCCGACACCTCCAACTCGCACGTGTGGGCGTTCCTCGGCGACGGCGAGATGGACGAGCCCGAGTCGCTCGGCCAGCTGTCCATCGCGGCCCGCGAGAACCTGGACAACCTGACGTTCGTCGTCAACTGCAACCTCCAGCGTCTCGACGGCCCCGTGCGCGGCAACGGCAAGATCATCCAGGAGCTGGAGTCGCAGTTCCGCGGCGCCGGATGGAACGTCATCAAGCTGATCTGGGACCGCAGTTGGGACCCGCTGCTGGCCCAGGACCGGGACGGCATCCTGGTCAACCGGATGAACACCACGCCGGACGGCCAGTTCCAGACGTACGCCACCGAGACCGGCGCCTACATCCGCGACCACTTCTTCGGTGACGACCAGCGGCTGCGCGCCATGGTCGAGAACATGACCGACCAGCAGATCCTGCACCTGGGGCGCGGCGGCCACGACCACAAGAAGATCTTCGCGGCGTTCGCGGCGGCCAAGGAGCACAAGGGCCAGCCGACGGTGATCCTCGCGCACACCGTCAAGGGCTGGACGCTCGGCCCGAACTTCGAGGGCCGCAACGCGACCCACCAGATGAAGAAGCTGACGGTCGACGACCTCAAGGGCTTCCGGGACCGGCTGCACATCCCGATCACGGACCAGGAGCTGGAGTCCGGCGCGCCGCCGTACTACCACCCCGGACGCAAGTCCGAGGAGATCCAGTACATGCACGACCGCCGGCTCGGGCTCGGCGGCTACGTGCCGACGCGCGTGGTGCGGTCCAAGCCGCTGGCCCTGCCCGAGGACAAGACGTACGCGGTGGCCAAGAAGGGCTCGGGTCAGCAGTCGATCGCCACGACGATGGCGTTCGTCCGCATCCTGAAGGACCTGATGCGGGACAAGGAGATCGGCAAGCGGTTCGTGCTGATCGCGCCCGACGAGTACCGCACGTTCGGCATGGACGCGTTCTTCCCGAGCGCCAAGATCTACAACCCGCTGGGCCAGCAGTACGAGGCGGTCGACCGCGAACTGCTGCTCGCCTACAAGGAGTCGCCGACCGGGCAGATGCTGCACGACGGCATCTCCGAGGCCGGTTGCACCGCGTCGCTGATCGCGGCGGGTTCGGCGTACGCCACGCACGGCGAGCCGCTGATCCCGGTGTACGTCTTCTACTCGATGTTCGGTTTCCAGCGCACCGGCGACCAGTTCTGGCAGATGGCCGACCAGCTGGCGCGCGGATTCGTCCTCGGCGCGACGGCGGGTCGTACGACGCTGACCGGTGAGGGTCTCCAGCACGCGGACGGGCACTCGCAGTTGCTCGCCTCGACCAACCCGGCGTGTGTCGCCTACGACCCGGCGTTCGGCTACGAGATCGCGCACATCGTCAAGGACGGTCTGCGCCGGATGTACGGTCCGGACAGCGAGGACGTCTTCTACTACCTCACCGTCTACAACGAGCCGATCCAGCATCCGGCCGAGCCGGCGGACGTCGACGTGGACGGCATCCTCAAGGGCATCCACCGTTTCGCCGCGGGCACGTCGGGTTCCATCCCGGCGCAGATCATGGCGTCCGGCGTGGCCGTGCCGTGGGCGATCGAGGCGCAGCGGATCCTCGCCGAGGAGTGGAACGTGCGGGCCGACGTGTGGTCGGCGACCTCCTGGAACGAGCTGCGCCGCGAGGCCGTGGCGGTGGAGGAGCACAACCTCCTGCACCCCGAGGAGGAGCAGCGCGTCCCCTTCGTGACGCGGAAGCTCCAGGGTGCGCAGGGTCCTTTCGTGGCCGTCTCCGACTGGATGCGGGCCGTTCCGGACCAGATCGCGCGCTGGGTGCCGGGCACGTACCAGTCGCTCGGCGCGGACGGGTTCGGCTTCGCGGACACGCGGGGTGCGGCGCGGCGCTTCTTCCACATCGACGCGCAGTCGATCGTGCTGGCCGTCCTGACGGAACTGGCCCGGGAGGGCAAGGTCGACCGGTCGGCGCTGAAGCAGGCGGTCGACCGGTACCGGTTGCTCGATGTCGGTGCGGCGGATCCTGGGGCGGCCGGGGGCGATGCGTAGGCAGTAGGTGGTAGTCGGTCGTGCGGCGGGGTGGTGGGTGCCGCGGGGATTCTCCCCGGGGCCCATCGCTTCCGCGGGATCGCTTTCGCGGGTCTGACCGGGGCGGCCTTGGTGGGGTGCCGGGCAGAGGCCGTGCTGGGTTGCTCGCGCGGTTCCCCGCGCCCCCCTGAAAGCCCGGTTTGTCTGCGCCGTGCCCCCGCTTCTCGCGCAGTTCCCCGCGCCCCTTAGCCGTTCGATGCCGGGCAGCATGGACATCCTCAGCCTGTCATGAGGGTCCCCCTGGCCCTTAAGGCGCGAACCTGGTCTGGGGCGGAGCCCCGGGCCCCGGCTTACGACTGCGGACCGTGCCCGCTTCTCGCGCAGTTCCCCGCGCCCCTTAGGTGTCCGGTGCCGGGCCGCATAGACATCCTCAGCCTGTCATGAGGGTCCCCTGGCCCTTAAGGCGCGAACCTGGTCTGGGGCTGAGCCCCGGGCCCCGGCTTACGACTGCGGACCGTGCCCGCGTCTCGCGCAGTTCCCCGCGCCCCCTAACCGCTCGGTGCCGGGCCGCATAGACATCCCCAGCCCGTCATGGGGGTCCCCCCTGGCCCTTAAGGCCTTGGGGGAGATTGAGGACGAGCGCCCTTCAGGCGCGATACGGGGTCTGGGGCGGGAGCCCCAGGGGCCTTTTCACCCCCGGCGGGTTTCGGGAAGGGGCGGGGTGGGGTGGGGTTCTTCCGAGGGCCCGGCCTTCGACGGCGGACCGTGCGTGGCTGGTGGCGCAGTTCCCCGCGCCCCTTCGTGGGTGATCCGGCATCCACCGGCCGCGCCCACCGCGGCGCAGCCGCGCAAGTGTCACAGCCCCGCGCCCCTTCGTGGGTGATCCGGCATCCACCGGCCGCGCCCACCGCGGCGCAGCCGCGCAAGTGTCACAGCCCCGCGCCCCTAGCAGGGCACCCGGAGTTGAGTGGTAGCGCCCACGGCGACGCAGCCGCGCTACGGCAGGGTGAAGGGGGCGAGCCCTATCGGGGCTCGCCCCCCTTGTACCGGTGCGGCACCGTCAGAAGATGCCGTTGCCCAGGGATGCCGCTGCTATGAGCGCGATGACGGCCAGCAGCGTGTCGATGGCACCCAGGACCACGGCTACCAGGGCCGGCACCGTGCCGGAGTTCCAGCGGCGCCCCATGGCCACCCAGCCGCAGGCGATCGCGACCGGGCCGAGCACGATCCCGAGAACGAAGAATCCCGCGACCGCGCAGGTCAGTCCGATGATGCCCAGCGTCGCGCGGTCCGGCCCGGTCCGGGGCCACATGCGGTTCCGTGACCGGGGGGTCCTGCGCGTATGGGTGCTGTGTCCGAAGCCCGCCATCATCACTCCCTGGGGTTGTCGGCTCGGCCTCCTAGGAGTCGGGTACCACGTCTCAGCTCTCCCACACCTTGAACGCCCGCACCCGATAGGGAACTTGGGGGACCCAGGTCCCGCCACCCGGATACGTGTCGAACTCGGCGGTCTCCGCGCACTCGGCCGACTGGTAGGTGGTGACGGGCCGCCCCGTGCGGTTGGCCAGCGACTGGACGTCGGCGCCCGGCGGCAGCGGGGTGCAGCTCTCGATGTCGGTGCGTGTCAGGTCGTACACCTGCCGCGGGCCCTTGAACGCGCCCTTCGTCCAGAGGCAGAGCTCGCCCGGCGCGCAGTCCCCCATGCGCGGGGTCGCGGTGGCCGGGGCGGCCGCGGGCAGCAGGAAGGCGGTCGCGGCGAGCAGGGCCACTGTGGTCGTCGTTGTACGCATGAGTCATCAACCCCCGTGTCGATTCGATCAGTTGGAATCGGAGAACGGGCGGCACCCCCGGCCGGTTCCGCCGGGCGGGGGGTCGTGCGCGTAACCATCCGAATAGGTGAAGGCCCCACCGGATCGTGTCCGGCGGGGCCTTCGGGTACGGGAGTTGACGGGATCAGATGTGACCCACGCCCGCGCCCTCCTGCGCGTTCACGCCGCGCTTGGTGAACAGGGCGACCGCGGCGGCGAGCACCGCCACGATCCCGGCGACGGTGAACGCGGTGCTCATGCCCGACACGAACGTGTCGTGCGCGACGCCCGCGATCCTGGCCGCGATCTGGGGCGGGGTGTTCGGCTGGACCGGGCCCATGCCGACCTCGACGGCCTTGGAGAAGTCCGCGGTCTGGCCGGGCGTCATGGGCGGCAGCTTGGCGGCGGCCCAGTTGTCCGGGAGCTTGGAGGTGACCTCGGAGGACATCACGGCGCCGAGCACCGCGGTGCCGAGCGAGCCGCCGACCTGCATACCGGCCTGCTGGAGACCGCCGGCGACACCGGACAGCTCCAGCGGCGCGTTGCCGACGATGACCTCGGTCGCGCCGACCATGACGGGCGCCAGGCCCATGCCGAGCAGCGCGAACCAGATCGACATGGTGAAGGTGCCCGTGTCGATGGTGAGGCGGGACATCCCGAACATGGCGACGGCGGTGCAGACCATGCCGCCGACCAGCGGGACGCGCGGGCCGAGCTTGGTGATCAGGGCGCCCGCGACCGGCGAGGCGACGATCATCATGCCGGTGAGCGGCAGGAGGTGCAGACCGCTGTCGACGGCCGACATGCCGTGCACGTTCTGCAGGTAGAAGGTGACGAAGAAGAGCCCGCCCATGAAGGCGAACGCCATCAGGATCATCAGGATCGTGCCCGCGGACAGCGGCACGGACCGGAACAGGCCGAGCGGGATCAGCGGCTCCTTGACCTTGGTCTCCCACAGGGCGAAGAGCACGAAGCAGATCACGGCGGCCGCGATGAACCCGAGGGTCCTGCCGCTGCCCCAGCCGTACTCCGAGCCCTTGATGAGCGCCCAGATCATGCAGAACATCGCGACCGAAAGCAGCACGATGCCGACGATGTCGAACGACTTGGGGGCGTTCTGCGCGCGGTGGTCCCGCAGGATCACGAGGCCGAGGACCAGCGCGATCAGGCCCACCGGCACGTTGATGAAGAAGACCGACTGCCAGTTGACGTGCTCGACGAGCACGCCGCCGAGGATCGGGCCGCCCGCGGTGGAGGCACCGATGACCATGCCCCAGATGCCGATCGCCATGTTCAGCTTCTCGGCCGGGAAGGTGGCGCGCAGCAGGCCGAGCGCGGCCGGCATGAGGAGCGCGCCGAACAGTCCCTGAAGGACGCGGAAGGCGATGACGAAGGTGACGCTGTGCGAGAGGCCGATGGCGCCAGAGGCGGCGCCGAAACCGACGACACCGATGAGGAAGGTCTGGCGGTGCCCGAACCGGTCGCCGAGCTTGCCCGCGGTGATCAGGGAGACGGCCAGGGCCAGCATGTAGCCATTGGTGATCCACTGGACGTCCTGGAGCGAGGCTCCCAGGTTCTTCTGGATGGCGGGGTTCGCGATCGCCACGATGGTGCCGTCGAGCGCGACCATCATCACGCCGATGGCCACGGCGAAGAGCGTCAGCCAGGGGTGGCCGCGCAGCCCCTTGGCCGGCACCGGTATCTCGTCCTGTGGCGCCTTTTCGACGGTGGTCTGACTAGTCATGCGATCGAGGCTAGTGTCAGCCACTGACAGTTGACAAACCATTTCACAAGTCGGTAACTGTCACGTAGCTCACAGCTAGACTGAACACGCCAAATTGACCGAAAGAGGACCCTGAAGTGACGGTGGAGCAGCGCCCGGTGACGCCCGCGGGCGGCCTGCGCGAGCTGAAGAAGCAGCGCACCCGCGACGCACTGCTGCGGGCGGCGCTCGAACTCTTCACCACCCAGGGCTACGAGCAGACGACGGTCGACGAGATCGCGGACGCCGTCGACGTCTCGCAGCGCACCTTCTTCCGCTACTTCGCGAACAAGGAAGCCGTGGTCTTCGCGGCGCAGGACACCGTCGAGTGGCACTTCGTGGACGCGCTGCGCGAACGGCCGCCCGCCGAGGGCCCGTTCACCGCGATGCGCCGTGCGGTGCTCTCGGCCTGGGACACGATCGAGGAGCGCCTGTCCCCCGTGGTGCCGGTCGCCCTGTACATGCGGACGTACCAGGTGATCGAGTCGACCCCCGCGCTGCTCGCGGTCCATCTGCGCCGTTCGGCGGAGATCGAGGAGCACATCGCGCGGCTGATCGCCGAGCGCGAGGGCCTCGACATCGACGCCGACCCGCGACCCCGGGTGGCCGTGGCCGCCTTCACCGGCGTGATGCGGGTCGCGGGCGGCCTGTGGGGCCAGGGCGGAGACCCCAGCGTGACCGCGATCCGCGGGCTGACCTCGGCCTATCTGGATCACCTCGGCCCAGCGCTCGCCGACGACTGGCGGGCCTGAATCCCGCCGTCCGGCCACACGGTGACCTGCGGCACAGCGGCATCACAGCGTGGCCACGCCCCCTGGCGTACGGTGCCGGCGCCGTACGGAGCGTGCGCCCGCGCGCGCGGTTGGTGAGGCCGCCCCCCGCTCAAACGTGATCTGAGTCACTGTCAGCCCGGAGGGGCTCCCGGGTCTCCTACTGTGTTCAGCAGTGACTTCCTTCGACTCCTCCCCCACATTGAACGCCTGGCGCGCAGTGCTCGCGCTCGCCGTCGTGTTCGTCATGCTCGCGACCTCCGGCTGGACGGCGATCCGCGGCCACTCCGGCGACTCCGAGCCCCGCGCCAAGGCCCTCGCCGCCTGGGCGCGCGACACCATAGACGGCCACAAGCTGCCCAGGGCGGACGGCACCGCGAAGCAGCTGGCGCAGTTCTTCGGCTCTATCACCGCGGCCGAGCGCGACCGCCTCGCCGACCGCTACCCGCTGGTCGTCGGCAACCTCAACGGTGCCCCCGTGACCCTGCGCTACCGGGCCAACCGGGTCGCGCTCGCCGAGGCGCGCACCGTCGAGAAGAAACGCACGGCCGACCCGCGGCTGTCCGCCGACGGCCGCCAGAACGCGTCCCGGCGGATGCACCGGTTCGACTCGCTGCTCGACGACGGCCGCCAGATCCTCGCCTTCGACCCCTCCGACACCGGCCGGGTCGCGGAGGTCTTCGGCGACCTGGACCACGCCCAGCGCATCTCCGTGATCATCCCGGGAGTCGACACCAACGTCCTGACCTTCGAGAAGAGCAGCCGCGCCAACACCGCCCCGGTCGGCATGGCCGAGTCGCTGTACGCGGCCGAGCACACCGCGTCCCCCGGTACCCGGACCGCCGTGATCGCCTGGGCCGACTACACGGCGCCCGCCGGGCTCGGCATCGACGCGGCGATCGGCAGGCTGGCCGAGGAGGGAGCGGTGCGGCTTTCCGCCATGGTGCGCGCGCTGCCCGGCACCTCCCCGGTCGAGCTGTTCTGCCACAGCTACGGCTCGGTGGTGTGCGGGGTCTCCACGCGCGAACTGCCGCCCCGCGTCAGCGACATCGCGGTGGCCGGCAGCCCCGGAATGCGGGTGAACAACGCCGCCCAGCTGGGCACCAAGGCGCAGGTCTGGGCGATGCGGGACAGGGACGACTGGATCCAGGACGTGCCGTATCTGGACGTCGCGGGCCTCGGACACGGCGCCGACCCGGTCACGACGGCCTTCGGCGCCCGCGTCCTCTCGTCCTCCGGAGCGATCGGCCACACCGGCTATTTCGAGCCGGGCACGCAGAGCCTCGCCAACTTCGCCGCGATCGGAGTTGGCGCATACCGGACGGTCGGCTGCAGCGCCGCCGACGCCGACTGCGCCGACGGGATTTCCGACCGGTCCGCGGCTTGACGGGCACTCTGCCGGGCTGACACGCGCAGACACCGCGTGATCGCCCGTGGCGTGGTGCGAGGACGGGGTTTCCTCCGAGGGGCGACGCGCGGGCGTGCGCCGCCTACGATGAGGCGCATGGGTGATGTGCTGGCCGGAATTCATGCCACCTGGGAGTTCGAGACCGACTCCGTGCTCATCCGCTTCGAACGGGGGATCCGTGCGCCGAAGCTCTTCCAGGCGCTGCGCGAACGGCGCATCCCCCACGAGGCGTTGGAGTCGGTGACGCTCTCCCCGGGCAAACGCGGCACTGTGGTGCTGCACGCGGTGCCGAGGCAGGGCGCCGATCCGCTGATGGAGGCCGCGGCGGGCCAGTTGAAGGAGGGCTGCGACCCCTACCGCCTGGTGCTGCCCGCCGAACGCGAGACGCTCGCCGAGTACTACACGGACGAGCTGCGGTCGTCGTTGGCACCGTACGCATCGAAACCCGCCGACCGCCATCTCGTCGCGGCGCCCGAGGCCCCGCTGAACTTCAAGGCGTACGACGGCAGGGCGGCCTTCGACGGACGGCAGGTCAGCTTCCGCTGGTTCTGGACGGGCGCGTCCTCGGAGAAGTGGAAGGCAGGCGACCAGACCTTCCCGGTGGCCGCACTCAGCGGCGTCGAGTGGCGCTCCCCCGAGGTCTTCGACGGGCACCTGCGGCTGCTGCGCCGGGAGCCGGAACGGACGGACGGGTGCGCCGGACACGGAGGCTCCGGACACGGGAGCCCCGGCCACGAGGGTGCCGGGCCGGCCGACCGCGATCCGGCGTCCGTCGTCTTCGGTCTCGGCTACGGCCCCGTCCACGAGTCGCTGCCCTTCGCGGCGGCGGTCCTGGCGGCGGTACGGGGCGGAGGCGGCGGGCCCTCGACCCCGCACCAGACGGTGCCCGTGCCGTCGGCACGGCGCGACCCCGCGGACATCGCGGAAAGGATCCGCCACCTCGGCGACCTGCACCGGGCCGGCCTGGTGACCGACGACGAGTTCACCGCGAAGAAGGCGGAGCTCCTGGCGGAGCTGTAGCGGCGGTTCCAGGGCGGACGGCGGGCGCGGCCTACCGCTCGCGGGCCGCCGAGGTGGAGGACATGTCGGGGTAGCGGTCGCCCGCCACCTTCCCGGCGATCGGTTCGAGGAGCACCAGCTCCTTGGCGCTCAGCGTGATGCGGGCGGCGCCGGCGTTCTCCAGGAGGCGGCTGCGCTTGCGGGTGCCGGGGATCGGCACGACGGTCAGGCCGTGCACCTGGGCCCGCTGCTGCACCCAGGCCAGCGCGATCTGCGCGGTCGTCGCGCCGTGTGCCGCCGCGATCTCGTGGAGGGGTTCGAGCAGGGCGGCGTTGGTGGCGGCGTTGTCACCGGTGAAGCGCGGCTGGAACCTGCGGAAGTCGCCCTCGCTCAGCTCCTTGCCCGCGTCCGCGAAGGCTCCGGTGAGGAAGCCGCGGCCGAGCGGGGAGTACGGCACGAAGGTGACGCCGAGTTCGGCGGCGGCCGCGACCGCGCTGTGCTCGACGTCGCGGCTGAAGACGGACCACTCCGACTGGAGGGCGGCGATGGGGTGCACGGCGTACGCCTCGCGCAGCTCGGCGCCGGTGACCTCGCTCAGGCCCAGGTACTTCACCTTGCCCTCGGCGACCAGCTCGGCCATCGCGCCGACGGACTCGGCGAGCGGCACGTCGGGGTTGCGGCGGTGCATGTAGTACAGGTCGATGACGTCGGTGTTCAGGCGGCGCAGGCTCGCCTCGACGGCCTTCTTGATGTAGGCGGGGCTGTTGTTGATGCCCCGGTACCGCGGGTCGTCGGCGCGGCGCTCGACGGCGAACTTGGTGGCCAGGGTCACCTGGTCGCGGTGGGCGGCGAGGAAGGGGGCGAGGAACTCCTCGTTGGCGCCGGAGCCGTAGATGTCGGCGGTGTCGATGAGGGTGACGCCCGCCTCGACCGTCGCCTCCAGGGTGTCGCGTGCGGCGGCCTCGTCGGTGGCGCCGTAGAACTCGCTGATGCCCATGGCGCCGAAGCCCTGGACGCCGATCCGTGGGCCGTCGGTCCCGAGCCGTACGGTGCTGATCTTCTCAACCGGGCTGTTGCTCATGGGGGTTCAGGCCCTTTCCGACGCCTTGCGGGCGTCCGCGTAATAGTCGATCTTGTAGTCGAGCACGGCGAGCGTGTCCTGGAGTTCCGCCATGCGTGCGACCACATCGCGCCGGGTCCGCTCCAGGAGTTCCTGGCGCGCCTCGAAGGTGTGCGCTCCCTCGCGGACGAGTTCGGCGTAGCGGACCATGTCGGCGACCGGCATGCCGGTCAGGCGGAGCTTGCCGACGAAGGAGAGCCAGTCGAGGTCCTTGTTGCTGAACCGCCGCTGTCCGGTGTGCGAGCGGTCCACGTGCGGCATCAGGCCGATCCGCTCGTACCAGCGCAGGGTGTGCGCGGTGAGTCCGGTGGACGCGACGACCTCGCTGATCGTGTAGCGGTCCTGGCCGTCGGGGCGCGGGTGGCGCGGATCCGTCGAGCAGAGGTCCTGCCGGGCCCGCTCCACTCGCACCGCTGTGCTTTCGATCACCGTCATGCCCTCCACGCTAGAACCTTCGAGTGCACTCCAAGCAAGCCGATTGCGTGACGTTCTCGTGTCGTGTCCGGCAGCCGCCCCTCCATACGCCGCTCCACGCGCCGGCCGGCGCTCCGGTCCGCACGTCCGCACATCCGCACACCGGCCGGGACGATCGCGTACTCGGGACGATCGAATACCGGCCCGGCGGCCCCGGCAACCCGACGGGCGGGGCCGGGCACCGCATCGGGGGCCACTAGGCTCGTACACATGGAGAGCCTGCGGATCATCGAGACCTGGCCCGTACCGACCGCGGCGGCGGCCGTGGTGCGGGCCGACGGAACGCTTGCCGGCACCCACGGGCCGGTGTCCCACCGGTTCCCCCTCGCCTCCGTCACCAAGCCGCTCGCCGCGTACGCGGCCCTCGTCGCGTACGAGGAGGGGGCGGTCGAGCTCGACGAGCCGGCCGGGCCCTCCGGAGCCACCGTCCGGCACCTGCTCGCGCACACCTCGGGGCTGGCCTTCGACGAGCACCGGGTGATGGCCCCGCCCGGGGACCGGCGCCTGTACTCCAACGCGGGGTTCGAGGAGCTCGGCGACCACATCGCGAAGCAGTCCGGCATCCCCTTCGCCGACTACGTGCGCCAGGCCGTGTTCGAGCCGCTCGGCATGGCGTCCACCACGGTGGAGGGCTCCCCCGCCAAGGACGGCGTCTCCACCGTCGAGGACCTCGCGCGCTTCGCCGCGGAGGTACAGGTGCCGCGGCTGCTCCACCCGGCGACCGTCGCCGAGGCGATGCACGTGCAGTACCCGGGCCTCAAGGGCGTGCTGCCGGGCTACGGCCACCAGAACCCCAACGACTGGGGCCTCGGTTTCGAGATCCGCGGCGCCAAGTCGCCGCACTGGACGGGCAGTTCGTCCTCGCCGCGCACCTTCGGCCACTTCGGCCAGGCCGGAACGTTCCTGTGGGTCGACCCCGACGCGGGCCTGGCCTGTGTGGCGCTGACGGACCGCGCGTTCGGGCCGTGGGCCGCCGAGGTGTGGCCGGCCTTCACCGACGCGGTGCTCGCCGAGTACACCCGGCGCTGAGCCGCGCGCGGCGTCCGCCGGCCTCACACGGAGCCGAGCTCCCACACAAGGACCTCGGCGGCTTCGTCCGCCGCCAGTTCCAGGCCTGCCGCGCCGGTGATCCGCGCCGAGTCGCCCGGCGCGAGCTCCTCCCGCGCCAGGCGGACCCGGCCGCGCACGACATGGACGTACACACCGGGCGCGTCCGGAACGGCGGTGCGCTCACCGCTCGCGAGACGGCGGACGTGGAGCATGGCGCCCGCGGGGCGCACCGCGTAGGGCGTGGAGTCGGCGATGCCCCGCACGATGTCGTACGCGGGGGCGCCTCCCGGCTTCGTCGGCGCGAGCCACATCTGGAGGAAGACCAGCGGGTCCTGGCCTTCGTTGCGTTCCTCGTGCCGGACGCCGCCCGCGGAGCTCAGGCACTGCACGTCGCCGGGGCGCACCAGCGTGGTGTGGCCCGCCGAGTCGCGGTGGGTGAGCTCGCCCTCGACGACCCAGGTGAGGATCTCGGTGTGGCTGTGCGGGTGCTCGTCGAACCCGGCGCCGGGCGCGAGCCGCTCCTCGTTGCAGGCGAGGACGGACCCGAAGCGCAGGTTGTCCGGGTCGTAGAACCGGCCGAAGGAGAAGGCGTGCAAGGACTCGATGCCGGCATCCGGGTCGCCGCCCGGATAGCGCTCGTCGCCGCGCCTGACTGAAATCACGCCCACCACCGTAGACCCCGCGGCGCCGGCCCCGCCCGTTTGTCGCCGGGACTCACCCCGGCCCGGCGAAGAGGGTTCCCGATAAGGCACTCTTGTCCCCGTGCCAGCACCCGATCCCGTACACCCCGCGAAGAATGCCCATCCACACGCGGCGACCCTGAAGCGTCTTGAGCAGTCCTCGGGCCGGCTCGCGGCGAACGCGATCGCCCGTATGGACGCGACGCTGCCGTGGTACCGGGCGATGCCGCCGGAGAACCGGTCGTGGATCGGTCTGGTCGCCCAGGCCGGCATCGCGGCCTTCACCGAGTGGTTCCGGCATCCCGAGACGCCGCAGGCGATCTCCACCGACGTCTTCGGCACGGCCCCGCGCGAGCTGACGCGCGCGATCACCCTGCGCCAGACCGTGGAGATGGTGCGCACCACCATCGAGGTCATGGAGACCGCGATCGACGAGGTCGCGGCGCCGGGCGACGAGTCGATCCTGCGCGAGGCGCTCCTCGTGTACGCCCGTGAGATCGCCTTCGCGACGGCCCAGGTGTACGCGCAGGCCGCCGAGGCCCGTGGCGCGTGGGACGCCCGGCTCGAATCCCTGGTCGTCAACGCGGTGCTGTCGGGCGAGGCCGACGAGGGCGCGGTGTCCCGGGCCGCGGCGCTGGGCTGGAACTCGCCGGAGCACGTGTGCGTGGTGCTCGGCACGGCCCCTGACGGCGACAGCGAGCTGACCGTGGAGGCGATCCGGCGGGCCGCACGGCACACCAAGCTGCAGGTCCTCACCGGGGTGCTCGGCAACCGCCTGGTCGTCATCGCGGGCGGCAGCGACAATCCGCTCCAAGTGGCGAAGGGCCTGATCGGGCCGTACGCCGCGGGTCCCGTGGTGGCCGGACCCGTGGTGCCCGACCTGCTGGCGGCGACACGGTCCGCGCAGGCCGCGGCGGCCGGCCTGAAGGCGTGTTCGGCCTGGCAGGACGCCCCGCGGCCGGTTCTCGCGGACGATCTCCTGCCGGAGCGGGCGATCGCGTCCGATCCTGCCGCGCGCGAGCAGCTGGTGGAGGAGATCTACAGACCGCTGGAGGAAGCCGGCTCCGCGCTCCTGGAAACCTTGAGCGTTTATCTGGAGCAGGCGAGCAGTCTTGAGGGTGCGGCCCGGATGTTGTTCGTCCACCCCAATACCGTTCGCTACCGGCTCCGACGTGTGACGGACGTCACCGGGTGGTCGCCGTCCGACGTGCGCTCCGCGTTCACGCTGAGGATCGCGCTGATCCTGGGGCGCTTGGCCGACGGAGATTCGCAGTCCTAGACTTTTGTCGGACACCCACAATTCCCCCGACGGTTCTTCGTCCCTGTCCCCACGGGCGTACCGAGCCGTCCACAAGAGAGAGTGTGAGAGTGCTCGTACTCGTCGCTCCCGGCCAAGGCGCTCAGACGCCCGGCTTCCTGACTCCTTGGCTCGACCTTCCCGGCGCGGCCGACCGGCTCGCCGCGTGGTCGGACGCCATCGGTCTCGACCTCGTCCACTACGGCACGCAGGCCGACGCCGACGCGATCCGGGACACCGCCGTGGCCCAGCCCCTGCTGGTCGCCGCGGGTCTGCTGTCCGCCGCCGCGCTGGGTGATGTCACCCCCGGCGCCGTCGCGGGCCACAGCGTCGGAGAGATCACCGCCACCGCGTTCGCGGGCGTCCTGTCCGAGGAGGCCGCGCTCGGCTTCGTGCGCAAGCGGGGCCTGGGCATGGCCGAGGCCGCGGCCGTGACGCCGACCGGCATGGCCGCGCTGCTCGGCGGCGACGCCGAGAACGTGCTGCCGCACCTGGAGAAGCTCGGCCTGACGCCGGCGAACGTGAACGGCGCGGGCCAGATCGTGGCCGCCGGCACCGCCGAGCAGCTCGCCGCCCTGGAGGCCGACAAGCCCGAGGGCGTGCGCCGCGTGGTGGCCCTCAAGGTGGCCGGCGCGTTCCACACGCGCCACATGGCCCCCGCGGTGGCGTCCCTCGAAGAGGCCGCCACGTCCCTGGACATCGCCGACCCGCGGTTCACCTACGTCTCGAACGCGGACGGCAAGACCGTGGCGAGCGGCCAGGAGATCGTGGCCCGCCTGGTCAACCAGGTCTCCAATCCGGTCCGTTGGGACCTGTGCATGGAGACGTTCACGGAGCTCGGCGCGACGGCCCTGGTCGAGCTGTGCCCCGGTGGCACGCTGACCGGCCTCGCCAAGCGTGCGATGCAGGGCGTGAAGACCCTTGCCCTGAAGACCCCCGCCGACCTCGACGCGGCTCGCGCGCTCATCGCCGAGCACGCATCCGCCTAAGGAGCGAAGAGCCATGTCGAAGATCCGGCCCAGCAAGGGCGCACCGTACGCGCGCATCATGGGCGTGGGCGGCTACCGGCCCGTGCGGGTGGTGCCCAACGAGGTGATCCTGGAGACGATCGACTCCTCGGACGAGTGGATCCGTTCGCGCTCCGGCATCGCCACGCGGCACTGGGCCTCCCCCGAGGAGACCGTGGCCGCGATGTCGATCGAGGCCTCCGGCAAGGCGATCGCCGACGCCGGAATCACCGCCGACCAGATCGGCGGTGTGATCGTCTCCACCGTCTCGCACTTCAAGCAGACCCCGGCGGTGGCGACCGAGATCGCCGACAAGCTGGGCACCGACAAGGCCGCCGCGTTCGACATCTCGGCCGGCTGCGCGGGCTTCGGCTACGGTCTGACCCTGGCCAAGGGCATGGTCGTCGAGGGTTCCGCCGAGTACGTCCTGGTCATCGGCGTGGAGCGGCTCAGCGACCTGACCGACCTTCAGGACCGTGCGACGGCGTTCCTGTTCGGCGACGGCGCGGGCGCGGTCGTCGTGGGACCCTCGGACGAGCCGGCCATCGGCCCCACGATCTGGGGTTCCGAGGGCGACAAGTCGGAGACCATCAAGCAGACCGTGCCGTGGACCGAGTACGACAGCTCGGGCAAGTTCCCCGCGATCACGCAGGAGGGCCAGGCGGTCTTCCGCTGGGCCGTGTTCGAGATGGCGAAGGTCGCCCAGCAGGCGCTGGACGCGGCCGGAATCAGCCCGGACGACCTGGACGTCTTCATTCCGCACCAGGCCAACATGCGGATCATCGACTCGATGGTGAAGACTCTCAAACTGCCGGACCACGTCACGGTCGCCCGTGACGTGGAGACCACCGGCAACACCTCGGCCGCCTCGATCCCGCTCGCAATGGAGCGGCTCCTGGCGACCGGACAGGCGAAGAGCGGCGACACCGCGCTCGTCATCGGCTTCGGGGCGGGTCTCGTGTACGCCGCGACGGTCGTTACCCTCCCCTAGGCACTCCGGATATTCCGGAAGCCCGTAATTCGAAGCATTAACACCGAAGGAGCGCCAACATGGCCGCCACGCAGGAAGAGATCGTCGAGGGTCTCGCCGAGATCGTCAACGAGATCGCTGGTATCCCGGTCGAGGACGTCCAGCTGGACAAGTCCTTCACCGACGACCTGGACGTCGACTCGCTGTCCATGGTCGAGGTCGTCGTCGCCGCCGAAGAGCGCTTCGACGTCAAGATCCCGGACGAGGACGTCAAGAACCTGAAGACCGTTGGCGACGCCGCCGACTACATCCTGAACCACCAGGCCTGATTCAGGACCTGAATTCGGGCTGCCACCCAGCGGTGGCGCCGCTGATTCACGTCCCTTACACACGTGGAGAAACTTCCTGTGAGCTCGACCAATCGCACCGTGGTCGTCACCGGTATCGGCGCAACCACACCGCTGGGTGGCGACACCGCCTCGACCTGGGAAGGTCTGCTGGCGGGACGCTCCGGTGTCCGCCCCCTGGAGGGTGAGCGCTTCGCCGAACTGCCGGTCAGGATCGCGGCTCCGGCCGCGGTCGACCCCGGTGAGGTGCTGCCCCGCCCGCTGGCCCGCAAGCTGGACCGCTCGGCGCAGTTCGCGCTGATCGCGGCCAAGGAGGCCTGGGCGGACGCCGGCTTCACCGCCCCGGCGGGCGACGAGGCCGGTATCGCGCCGGAGCGGCTCGGCACGGTCATCGCGTCGGGCATCGGCGGTGTCACCACCCTGCTCGACCAGTACGACGTGCTGAAGGAGAAGGGCGTACGCCGCGTCTCCCCGCACACCGTGCCCATGCTCATGCCGAACGGCCCCTCGGCCAACGTCGGCCTCGAGGTCAACGCCCGTGCGGGCGTGCACACCCCCGTCTCCGCGTGCGCGTCGGGCGCCGAGGCCATCGGGTACGCCGTCGAGATGATCCGCACCGGCCGCGCCGATGTCGTGGTCGCCGGCGGTACCGAGGCGGCCATTCACCCGCTGCCCATCGCGGCGTTCGCCAACATGATGGCGATGTCCAAGAACAACGACCACCCCGAGCAGGCCTCGCGCCCCTACGACAAGGCCCGTGACGGCTTCGTCCTGGGTGAGGGCGCCGGCGTGGTGGTCCTGGAGTCCGCCGAGCACGCCAAGAAGCGCGGTGCGCGGGTCTACTGCGAGGTGCTGGGCCAGGGCCTGTCGGCCGACAGCCACCACATCGCGCAGCCCGAGCCGACCGGTCGCGGTGTGGCCGCCGCGGTGCAGAACCTGCTCGACGCCACCGATCTGAAGCCGTCCGAGGTGGTCCACCTCAACGCGCACGCCACCTCGACGCCGCAGGGCGACATCGCCGAGATCAAGGCGCTGCGCAAGGTCCTCGGCGACGACCTGGACCACGTGGCGATCTCCGCGACGAAGTCGATGACCGGCCACCTCCTGGGTGGCGCGGGCGGCATCGAGACCGTCGCCACGGTCCTCGCCCTGTACCACCGCACGGCCCCGCCGACCATCAACATCGACGACCTCGACGACGAGGTCGACGCGTCCCTGGTGAGCAGCGAGCCGCGCAAGCTGCCCGAGGGGTCGATCTCCGCGATCAACAACTCGTTCGGCTTCGGCGGCCACAACGTGGTGCTCGCCTTCCGCTCGGTCTGAGCGGTCTGCTCGCACCGGGCCGTCTGCTCGCTCCGGGCCGTCTGCTCGCTCCGAGCGGTCCGCGGAGGCGTCCACGGCTCCGTACCCGACGAAAAGGGCCCCACCGTCCGGTGGGGCCCTTTCGCATACGCGGGGTGTGTCCGGGTGATCAGACGACCTGGTGCAGCCAGCGCACCGGGGCGCCCTCTCCCGCGTAGCGGAAGGGCTCCAGCTCGTCGTCCCAGGGCTTGCCGAGCAGCTTGGCGATCTCGGCCTCCAGGTCGGTCTCGCCCTGCACGGAGCGGGCGAGGGCGGCCCGCAGCCGGTCCTCCGGGATCAGGATGTCGCCGTGCATGCCGGTCACGGCGTGGAAGATGCCGAGGTCGGGCGTGGCGCTGTAGCGCTCGCCCTCGGCGGTGGCGCAGGGCTCGGCCGTGACCTCGAAGCGCAGCAGGTGCCAGCCGCGCAGCGCGGAGGCGAGCTTGGAGGCCGTGCCGGGTTCGCCCCGCCAGGAGAACTCGGCTCTCCAGGTGCCGGGCGATGCGGGCTGGCGGATCCAGTCGAGCTGGACGCGCACCCCCAGGACGCCGGCCACGGCCCATTCGACGTGCGGGCACAGCGCGCGCGGGGCGGAGTGGACGTAGAGAACTCCACGTGTCGTCACCGGGACCTCCAGTGCGGTTCGAGGTTCGCCTTCCCCAGCGGCCTCGCGCCCCTGCCGTTCCCGGTCAGGACAGCACCTGACATTCTGCCCCTGGGTTCAACAGTAAACAGCATCGGGAGCGAATCTCCTGAAAAGGGACAGTATGTGACGTGATGTAATTTACCGGAGCCGTCTGGCGCGGTCCTTCTGGCTGGACGGGCCAAAGCTATCGCGCGGAGCCCCGCCAAGGGTGTCGTACTGTCGGTCGGAGCGCCTTCGGACACCAAGCTTTCACCCGCGAGGACGCCGCGAAAACCGACGACCGCCGCACGGAGAGGGACCCTGGATGCCGGACAGCCGCCGTAGCCGACGTGTTCGCGTCACGGCCGCCGTGCTCGCGGCGGGCGCCCTCGCCCTGAGCGCCGGCTGCTCCTCGGGCGGCGGCCACTCCCCGGCACGGCCGTCCGCCTCGAAGAAGCCCTCGCCGAGCCCCTCGCCGGCCTGGAACCGCAGCCCCGCCTCGCTGGCGGCGGTGGGCGATTCGATAACCCGGGGCTTCGACGCCTGTACGGTCCTGGCCGACTGCCCGGAGGTGTCCTGGGCCACCGGCAGCGACGCCAGCGTCGACTCGCTCGCGGTGCGTCTGCTGGGCCCGGCGGCGCCCACCCGCAGCTGGAACTACGCGAAGACCGGCGCGCGCATGTCCGATCTGCCGGCCCAGATGGGCCTGGCGGCGGCCGAGCACCCGGGGCTCGTCACGGTGATGACGGGAGCCAACGACGCCTGCCGCGACGATGTGACGGCGATGACCCCGGTGGCGTCCTTCCGCACCCAGTTCGAGCAGGCGCTGCACACGCTGCGCGCGGCCTCCCCCACGTCCCAGGTGTACGTGGCGAGTGTGCCCGACCTCAAGCGGCTGTGGTCGACCGGCCGGGGCAGCCCGCTGGGCAAGCAGATCTGGAAGCTCGGCATCTGCCAGTCGATGCTGGCCGACGCGGACGATCTGGGTGCGGCGGCGTCCACGCGGCGGGGTGAGGTGTACGAGCGGGTGGTGGCGTACAACGAGGTGCTCAGGGACGTCTGCGCGAAGGACCGGGCCTGTCGGTACGACGGCGGTGCGGTCTTCTCCTACGCCTTCACCGGCACCCAGCTCAGCCCGTGGGACTGGTTCCACCCCAGCAAGGACGGCCAGGCCCACCTGGCGAAGATCGCCTACGACAGGGTCACGGCCCCCACCCCCTGAGCCCCCTGGGGCTCCGCCCCGGACCCCGTATCGCGCCTGAAGGGCGCTCGTCCTCGAACTCCGGACGGGCTGACCATGCCTCCACCGAGCCACGTAAGGGGCGCGAGGAACCGCGCGGGACGTGGGCACGGTCCGCACACGACAGCGGGGTTGGGGGCGCGGGTGCCTCCAAATGCGCCCGCCCCCCACCCTCCGAGGGCTACACCTCCAGCGTCGCCCCCAGCCGCGCGTCCACCAGCGAGTGACACGCCCGCACCTCGTACTGTCCGGGGACGAAGCGGAAGGAGCCCGCCGACTCGTCCCAGATCTCGAACGCCCGCCCGCGCAGCGGGATTTCGACCTCGACCGATTCGCCCGGCGCACCCTCCACGGAGGCGAACCCGGCGAGCCAGCGTCGAGGCCGCTCGACCGCGTCGGCGACCGGGGCCAGATAGATCTGGACGGTCTCGCGCCCGGCCCGCGCACCCGTGTTGCGGATGCGGACCGTGGCGAGCGCGGGGGTCACTTCGAGGGACTCGTACTCCCAGGTCGTGTATCCGAGCCCGTGTCCGAAGGAGTACGCGGGCTTCACCGCGTCCCGGTCGTACGCCCGGTAGCCGATGAACAGGCCTTCCTCGTAGGGAAGCCGGCCGTCCACAGGGTGCACCTCGGTGACGGGGGCGTCGGCGAGGCGGGCCGGCCAGGTGGTGGGCAGGCGCCCGCCGGGCTCGGCGTGGCCGAGCAGCACGTCGGCGAGCGCGGCGCCGCCCTCCTGCCCGGGGAACCAGCTGAGCAGTACCGCCGCGACGTCCTCGCGCCACGGAAGCTCCACCGGCGAGCCGGAGTTGACGATCACGACGGTGCGCGGGTTGGCGGCGGCGACGGCCCGCACCAGGTCGTCCTGGCGGCCGGGCAGGCGCAGGTCGCGCCGGTCGAAGCCCTCGGACTCGACGCGGTCGGTGGTGGCGACCACCACCACGGCGAGGTCGGCGGAGCGCGCCGACTCGACCGCCTCGGCGATGAGTTCGTCCGCGTCGCGCTGCGGGCCGAGGTGGGTGAGCGAGAACATCACGGCGGTGAGCGCGGCGCCGGGCATCCGGTGCACGGTGTGCAGCAGCGACACCTCGACGGGCTCGCCCGCGGTGAGGTGGGTGCGGCCGCGTTCGGCGGGGGCGCCGAAGAACGCCTCGAACGGGTCGGCGCCCTCCCTCAGTTGCTGGGTGCCCTCCCACAGGGCGCGGCCGTCGACGGTGAGGGCGAACGCGCCGATGCCCCGGGTACCGAAGGTGTGCTCGCCGCTCTCGCGGGGGGTGAAGGTGCCGGTGACCTCGATGGAGTGCAGGTTCTCGTGGGTGACCCCGGCGGGCAGGTCGTCGCCGATCCACTGGACCTGGCCGGTGGGCAGCGAGCCGGTGCCGAGGACGTTCCCCTCGGCGTCGCGGCACACGGCGCGCAGCTCGAAACCCTGGTCGGCCGGGGCGAGTTCGTCACTGGGGTCGGCGCCGACGGTGTAGGTGAGGGCGCCCTCGGGCAGGGCGGCGGTGAGGCCGTCGAGCGGGGAGACGACGCGCTCGGGGAAGACGGTGGCCGAGCCGCCGCCCAGGACGCGGGCATCGCGGGCGGCGGCGCCGATGAGCGCCACCGTGCGCTCGCGCGCCGGGTCGATGGGCAGGGTGTCGTGTTCGTTGCGTACGAGGACGAAGGCGCGGCGCGCGACCTCGCGGGCCAGGGCCTGGCCGTCGAGGGCGGCGGGAAGGTCGGTGACGGCGGGCTCGACGCCGTCGAGGATGCCGACGCGCGCGGCGAGCCGCAGCACGTTGCGCACCGCGTCGTCGACGACCGCCTCGTCGACGTCGCCCCCGCGGACGGCCGCGGCGAGCGCGTCGCCGTACACGGTCGCCGGGCCGGGCATCGCGACGTCGAGACCGCCGAGGATGTCGCCGACGGTGGAGCGGGCGGCCATCCAGTCGGAGACGATGAACCCGTCGAAGCCCCACTCGCCGCGCAGGACGTCGTTCTGCAGGTGGCCGTGTTCGGTCATCGTGGTGCCGTTGACCTGGTTGTAGGCCGACATGATGCCCCAGGGGTGGGCGTTTTCGACGATCGTCTCGAAGGGGGCGAGGTAGAGCTCGCGCAGCGGGCGGGGGGCGATGACGTTGTCGACGGTGAAGCGGTCGGTCTCGGCGTCGTTGGCGACGAAGTGCTTGACGGTGGTGCCGACGCCGCCGCCCTGGACGCCGTTGACGTAGCCGGAGGCGATCTCCCCGGTGAGGCACGGGTCCTCGGAGTAGCACTCGAAGTGCCGGCCGCCGAGCGGGGTGCGGTGCAGGTTGACCGTCGGCGCGAGCAGCACGTGGACGCCCTTGCGGCGGGCCTCCTGCGCGAGCACGGTGCCGGCCCCGCGGGCGAGCTCCGGGTCCCAGGTGGCGGCGAGCGCGGTGGGCGAGGGCAGGGCGATCGAGGGGTCGTCGGCGGTCCAGCGGACGCCGCGCACTCCGATCGGCCCGTCGGACATGACCAGGGATTTCAGCCCGATCTCGGGGAGCGCGGGCAGGGACCACATGTCCTGCCCGGCGAGGAGCCGGGTCTTGGCCTCCAGGTCGAGTTTGCCCAGAGCCGCCTCGACGGCCTCGGTGTAGTCGGGGGTGGAAACTGATGCGCCAGCCACGGCCGTACCTCCTCGGAGAAGTCCGCTGATGGGCCCATGGTGACCGGTTCACCTGTAGAACGGTAGGGTTAGTTACCTTACCGTGATAATAGGATGCCGTACGGTCCTCTCGGACCATCGAAGGGCCGGCACGAAGCGGGGGCAGACATGGCGAGGACCAGGAGCACCAGAAGCGAGGAACGGCGCGCGGAGATCCTGCGCGCCGCCCTCGAGGTGATCGCTGAGCGCGGCTACCGGGGCGCCTCGCTCGGCGCGGTGGCCGAGCGAGTCGGCCTCACCCAGCAGGGCCTGCTCCACTACTTCCCCACCAAGGAGGCGCTGCTCGTGGCCGTCCTCGACGAGCGTGACCAGTGGGACACCGGAGGGCGGCGGGCCTCCCCCGACGGCTGGCGCCTCGAACTGCTCGCGGCCCTCGTCGAGTACAACGCCATGCGGCCCGGCATCGTCCAGACGTTCTCGGCGCTGCTCGGCGAGTCGGTGACCGACGGCCATCCGGCCCGCCCCTTCTTCACCCGCCGCTACACCCAGGTGCGCGAGGAGATGACGGCGGTGCTGCGGGCCGAATTCGGCGACCTGCTGCCCGGCGGCCTCACCCCGGAGCGTGCCGCGCCGCTGCTCGCCGCGGTGATGGACGGCCTGCAGTACCAATGGCTCCTGGACCCCGAATCGGTGGACATGGCGGGCGCCTTCCACGACTTCGTGACGCTGCTCCACGGTCCCGACGGCTCATAAGTCCCCCTATCCACAGGGGAGTTCCTTGCCAATACTGGGCGCCACCCGACCCCGACGGAAGGATCCACGGTGCGACGACGTGTACGGGTGGCACGGTTCGGCCCGGCCCTGGCGGCGCTGACGTTCTGCGCCCTGCTCGGCCCGGCCCCGGCGCGGGCGACCCCGGCGCAGGCGGCCCCGGGGCAGGCGACGGCGCCGCGGACGGCCACGGTCGAGGAGCGGCGCCTCGACGGGGCGGTGCCGAAGGAGATCCTCGCGCGCAGCGGATTCGCCGATGTGACACCGGAGTTCGCCCGTGCCCTGCACGGCGTGCGGTCCTACGACGCGGCCCAGCGGCTCGTCGAACGCGAGGGCACGCGGCTGTGGCGACGGGCGGTCGACCGGGTGCAGGGCCGGGGCCCGGCCGGCGGCGACCTGAGCCGCGACGACGACCGCCCGCTGTACTGGGCCCGGCTCGGCCTGACCCGTGAACTCAGGCTCTGGACAGCGGAGTTCGACCTGACCCGGACGCAGCGGACGGCCCTGATCGACCGCGTCGAACAGACCTCGCGCGGCCAGACCACCCTCGGCTATCCCGCGGGCAGGGGCTACCGGCGGATCCTGCTGACCGGCTTCGACCCGTTCACGCTGGACAGCGACATCCGCATCAGCAACCCCTCGGGCGCGACCGCGCTCGCCCTGGACGGCACCTGGATCCGCACCGCCGACGGGCAGCGCGCCCGGATCGAGACCATGACCTTCCCGGTGCGCTGGCAGGACTTCGCGGACGGGGCGGTCGAGCGGGCACTCACCCCGGTGCTTCCGAAGGTGGACCTGTTCACCACGGTGAGCCAGGGCCGTGTGGGGCGGATCGACGTCGAGCGGTTCAACGGGGCCTGGCGGGGCGGTTTCCCGGACAACGCCGACGCGTCGAGCACCGGCCCCGTCCCCGTGCACGACCCGGCCACCCAGCCCCAGTGGACCCGTACGACGCTGCCGTACCAGGACATCGTGGCCGCGGACACGGGCCGCTTCCCGGTGTACGACCACACCGACGTCACCGAGATCCCGGCCGGCACGACGACCCCGGTCGACCGGCCCGACGGGCCGACGCCCGGCTCGGCGGCGCGGGCCGGGGGCGGCGGCGACTACCTCTCCAACGAGATCGCCTACCGGGCCACCCTGCTCCGCGACCGCCTCGGCCTGCGCATCCCGGGCGGCCATGTGCACACGCCGGTCCTGGAGTTCGGCCCGGACAACACCGACCCGAGGACGGGCACGGTGAGCGATCCCCAGTTCGTACGCAACCGTCTCGACATCGTGGCCCAGATGCGGGCGATCGTGGCCGTGGCGGCGGGGGCGGCTCGCTAGGGCCGGCCGGGGGGACGGGCGCTAGGGAGCCCGGAAGGGGGCCGGGGCCGCGCCGGCCGCACCCACTTCCGCGTCCGCCGCCGAGCCGTCCGCGTCGGAGCGGTTCGCGTCGGAGCCGTCCTCGCCGGAGCCGTCCGACTCGCCGAGCAGGTCGCGCACCATCAAGGTCGCGCCCGCCACCGCTCCCGGCATCAGGAAGACCGCGACCAGCGGGACGACGAAGGCGAGGGCGAGAGGCACACCGAAGCCCAGGACCAGCAGGCGGCGCGAGCGCAACAGGGCGAGGCGGGGCCGCAGTTCCATGCCGCGGCGCTGGAGGGCGACCGCGGTGAGTTCCTCGGCGAGGAAGAAGCCCGTGACGCAGAACCCGATCGCCGGGATCACGCTCTGCCCGATCACCGGGACGAAGCCGAGCCCGAAGAGCACGATGCCGTAGAACGCGACCCTCACCAGGACGCGCAGGGAGTCACGCGCGGAGATCCACAGCTCGCGCCAGAGCGGGAGGCCCGACTCGGGGGCCGCGCCGCCGCTCTCGGCGCGGTCCACGTCGGCGGAGAGCTTCTCGTAGAAGGGCTGCCCGACGAGCAGGGTCACCGCGGTGAAGGAGATCACCGCGAGGAACAGGCCGAGCGCGAAGACCAGCACCGTGAGGAACCCGCGGAACAGGCCGAGCCAGGGCGAGGACCAGCCGTCGGCGAACGGGGTGGCCCAGCCCGCGACGTCGTCCGCGCCGTAGGCGAGCCCGATCAGCGCGCCCGCGTACAGGACGAGGGTGATGAGGCCGGGCAGCAGTCCGATGCCGAGCGACCTGCCGTGCCCGGCGGCCCACCGCTGCCCCTTGACCAGATATCCGAAGCCCGCCCCTATGTCACGCATGCCTGCGACCCTATCCGGCCGGCCGGAGAGGGAATCCGGAGCGTCGGACGTCACGCGCCGCCCGGACGTCACGCGCCGCCCGCACGGACCGCACCGCACCGCACGGACCGCACGGACCGCACCCGCACCGCTCGCACCCGCACCGCCCGCTCAGGCGCGGGCGAACCGGTCGAGCGCGGCCTGGGCCGCGGCGCTCACCTCCGGGTGGCCGAAACCGTGGCGCGCGTCGTCGATCACCCGGAGCTCGCACCCCGGCCAGCGCGCCGCGAGCGCGCGGGCCGGGTCGGGCGGCGAGCTCACGTCCTGCGCCCCGGTGATCAGCACGCCGGGTATGCCCGTCAACTCGGCCGCTCCCGCGACTAGTTGACCTTCTTCGAGCCATGCGGCGTGGCGCCACATTGGGGTCTCCCCTGCTCATTGAGAGCTTGGGGAAGAGTGACTAGGCGGGCGATGGTCATGCGGACGTCCGGGTCGGCGTACCGCGAGTCACCGAAGTCGTCCGGGAGCCGGGCCCCCGGCGGCCGTACGTGGGTCTCCTCCCAGCGGCACCAGTCGTACGCGGCCCTCTCGCGCACCGCGGGATCGGGGTCGGCGAGCAGCCGGGCGTACGCGTCGACCACGCGCTCCCCCTCCCGGGGCCGCCCGGCGTCCCGGTAGGCGGCCCATGCCTCGGGAAAGTGGACCCCGACGCCCTCGGTGACCCATTCCACTTCGGCGCGGCTGGTCGTCGTGACCGAGACGAGGACGACCTCGCTGACCCGCTCCGGGTGCGCCTGTGCGTACGCCATGCCGAGCGTGGCGCCCCAGGAGCCGCCGAAAACGAGCCACTTGTCGAGGGACAGGTGCGCACGCAGGCGCTCCATGTCGGCGATCAGATGGTGCGTGGTGTTGGTGGCGAGGCCGGTCGAGGCGTCGCCGGCCGTCGGCGTGGAGCGGCCGCAGCCGCGCTGGTCGAAGAGGACGACCCGGTAGCGGGCGGGGTCGAAGTAGCGGCGCCAGAACGGTGTCGCGCCGGACCCCGGGCCGCCGTGCACCACGACCGCGGGCTTGCCCTCGGGGTTCCCGCAGACCTCCCAGTAGACGCGGTTTCCGTCACCGGTGTCGAGCATGCCGTGGTCGTACGGGGCCGTTTCGGGAAATGTCATGTGGGCCATCATGACGAAGGACCGCGCCTGTCGGGGCGCGGTCCTTCGTCGGATGCGGGTTACGCGACGGCGAGGTTCACCGTGATGTTGCCGCGGGTCGCCTTGGAGTACGGGCAGACCTGGTGGGCCTTCTCGATGAGGTCCTGGGCGGTGGCGCGGTCCACGTTCGGAATGGTCGCGGTGATCTCGACGTAGATGCCGAAACCGTCGTCGTTCTTGCCGATGCCGACGTGCGCGGTGACGGTCGAGCCGGAGATGTCGGCCTTCTCGTTGCGCGCGACGACGCCGAGGGCGCCCTGGAAGCAGGCGCTGTAACCGGCGGCGAAGAGCTGCTCGGGGTTGGTGCCCGCGCCGTTGCCGCCCATCTCCTTCGGGGGGTTGACCACGACGTCCAGCTGGCCGTCGTCGGTGGAGACGCGGCCGTCACGGCCGTTCTCGGCGGTGGCGACGGCGGTGTAGAGAACCTCGGACTTCTGAATGGACATGCTGGGGTGCTCCTCCTGGGTACGCGGCCGCTCGCGCCTCACGGCCGCCGGGATGTGGAAAAACCTTATCGGATCGCGGAAACCGTGAGGCGGAGTGTGCGGTGGCTCACTCGGTGGGGTCCCGGTGCCTCACTCGCTCCCGCGTACCCCGGCCGCGTACCCGTCGCGCGCGGCGCACACTCCCCAGGGGGTCACTTGCCGAGCGAGACGACCATCTTTCCGGTGTTCTCGCCGCGCAGCATGCCGAGGAAGGCGTCGACGCCGTTCTCGATGCCCTCGACGACGGTCTCGTTGTACTTGAGCTCGCCGGAGGCCAGCCAGCCCGCGACCTCGCCGACGAACTGCTGCTGCATGCCGTAGTGGTCGCCGACCAGGACGCCCTTGAGCTGAAGCCGCTTGCCGATGATCATCAGCATGTTGCGCGGGCCCGGGGTGGGCTCGGTGTCGTTGTAGCCCGCGATCGCACCGCAGAGCGTGGCGCGGCCGTGGACGTTGAGCGTCGAGATGGCGGCTTCCAGGTGCTCGCCGCCGACGTTGTCGAAGTAGACGTCGATGCCGTCCGGGGCGGCCGCGCGCAGTTGCTCCAGGACCGGGCCCTTCTTGTAGTTGAAGGCGGCGTCGAAGCCGAGCTCCTCCACGAGCCACTTGACCTTCTCGTCGGAACCGGCGGAGCCGATGACCCGGGAGGCGCCCTTGAGCCGGGCGATCTGGCCGACCTGGCTGCCGACGGCGCCGGCCGCGCCGGAGACGAACACGGCGTCGCCCTCCTTGAAGGAGGCCACGTCGAGCAGGCCCGCGTACGCGGTGAGGCCGGGCATGCCCAGGACGCCGAGGTAGGCGGAGAGCGGGGCGATCCCGGCGTCCACCTTGGTGGCGTGCGCGGCGTCCAGGTCGGCGTACTCGCGCCAGCCGAGGGGGTGCAGGACGTGGTCGCCGACCGCGAACCTGTCGTCGCGGGAGGCGATGACCTCGCCGACCGCCCCGCCCTGCATGGGCTGCTCCAGCTCGAACGGCGCGACGTAGGACTTCGTGTCGTTCATCCGGCCGCGCATGTACGGGTCGACCGACATGGCGATGTTGCGGACCAGGATGTGGCCGGGAGCCGGCTCGGCGACGGGGGTCTCCCGCAGCGCGAAGTCGGACGGCACGGGCCAGCCGTTCGGACGGGCGACGAGGTGCCAGGCGCGGCTGGTGGCGGGCAGTGCGGGTGAGGTGGCCATGGGGTGCGTCCTCCTGCGAAGCAAAAACTGATCGGTATGCGGTACGTCGGGCACATCAGTACCTCCGCTCCGGGCACGCGACACGCGGCGCACGGCCGCGGTGCGACCGAACGGCCGCGTGCCGCCGCCCAAATACTTCAGGCACTGAAAGAACCATGCTCCCACATATTTGAGATTGTCAAGTAAGTCGGTAGGCTGAGGGCATGGCCCCCCGAACGGATCCCCTGAGCCTCGAAGTCGTCGAGCTGATCGGCACGATCGTCAGCCGCTACTACGAGGAGTACGAGCGGGCCGCCGCCGAGCACTCCCTCACCGGAGCCCAGGCCCGGGTGCTCGGTCTGCTCTCCCACGAACCGATGCCCATGCGGCAGATCGCCCAGAAACTGAAGTGCGAGCCGTCGAACATCACGGGCATCGTCGACCGCCTCGAAGCCCGCGGCCTGGTGGAACGCCGCCCCGACCCGGCCGACCGCCGGGTCAAACTCGCCGCCCCCACCGCGGAAGGCCACGGCGTCGCCGTCCACCTGCGCGAATCGCTGAACTTCGCGAGGGAGCCGCTGGCGGAGCTGTCGCCTCAGGAGCGTCGGGTGCTGCGGGACCTGCTGAAGAGGATGCTGGGCACGTGACGCGGAACGCCCGACGGCGGGCGTCCTCAACCTGACCGCGGACTCCTCGAAGAGGCGCGGGGATCAGGCGCACCACGAGGTCACGCGCACCACCACAAGATGCGGTGACACGTCTTGCTGGGCGTGGGCGAGGGCGCAGGCGGAGGAGGCGCCGGAGCCGAAGCCGACGGCGACGGGGGCACGGACTCGCCGGGACCGGGCATATCGGACGCCCCCGGCGAGGCGGAGGACGTGGGCTCGGACGAGGAGGGCCGGGGGGCGGCGGGCCCGGAGACCGTCCCCTTCGGCGAGGGACTGGCGGGCCGCGGCGCACCCGCTCCACCCGGCGCCCCGGTACCCGCACCGGAGCCGCGTCCCCGCGAGGCCACCGGCTCGGCGGTGGGTCTGGACGGTGCCGTCACCGCGCCGCCGGACGGACCGGAGGGAAGCGGCTGGGGGTCGGAGATCGTCTCGTCCTCGTGCACGGACGAGGCGCGGTCGTTGACCGGCGGCTCCATCGCCATCTGGACGAATCCCACGGCCCCGGCCACCAGGACCAGACCGGCCGATCCGAAGAGGACCACCTTTCCCCGCTTGCGGCGGGCCCGCCGCCCTTTGCGGGCGGCACGGCGATGGCCGGAGGGCGCGAGCACCTCCGCTCCGCCGCGGGACGGCGCGCCGGCATACACGAGGAGCTCGTCCTCGGGTGCGGGCGCCAGCTCTTGCGCCGGGGTTCCGCAGCCGGCGCAGGCCAGGGCGCCGTTGAGGTGCCGTCGGCAGGAGTGGCAGTAATCCATGGCTCCGGGAGGCTATGCGGCGGCCGGGCAACAAAAGGGGCCGGAGATGTGTGGATCTTGTGCGGAAGGACGCCGTCCCGGGCGCGGCCGCGTGACGAATCGCCATGGACCGGGGCGTTGTCAGTGGGGCCGGGCAGGATGGACGTCATGACGGAAACCGTGACGCGTCCGTTCGGCCCGCTGGAGTTCCAACTCGTGCTGCTGCGGCGGATGGCCGATCACCAGCCGGGCCTCGTCGAGGACGCGCGCCACGAGCTGGGCGCCTCGATCGCGGACATGCGCGAGGCCAACAAACGCTGGCAGGGAATGCTCCGCTCCTCCCGCTCCCGCGGAGCGCTGTCCCGCTACCGCTCGGTGCTCGGGCCGCCCGAGGCGGTCGTGCCGCGCAGGATCGGTGACCTGGAGTGCGAGGCACAGCTGTGGCCGGTGCCGCTCTGGCCACGGCTGCGGTTCGAGGTGCTGGCGGGGCCCGGGGGCGCGGTGTGGAACGAGTGGCTGATCAGGGCCCCCGGCATACCGGGCCCCGAGCTGCGCGGGGTGGCCGACCTGCGGCCCTGGTCGTGCACGGTGGACGAGGCGGCGCGGGCCTTTCCTCCGGCCCGCCCGATGGAGGGCTCGGCGCCGACCCGCTGGCAGCTGGAGGTCACCCCGCCGGACGGCCGGGCGCGCGTTGCGGAGTTCACCTGGGGGCTGCTGCAACGGCTCCTGCCGTAACGAGCCGGCCCGATCCGGGTTCCGCGCTCCGGCGGCCCGGCGTGCCCCTGCCCGCTTCCGGCTTCCCGCTTCCGGCTTCTGGCGGCACGGCGCCTCCCCCTGCCCGCTTCCGCTTTCTGGCTGCCCGTCAGCCCGTCCTCCCCGACCGGCGCATCCCAGCGCGCGCCGGTCTTCGAGCGGCCACATGATGCGAACTACGTACCGGTCGCAGGAAGCGAAACACGTACCGCTCTCGGGAGGATCTGCCGTGACCGTCAGTCTTGAGCAGTTGCGCCGTTGCCATGTAGCCGTAGACCTCGGAGCCGCCAGGACCCGGGTCTACATCAAGGGAGCGGGGCTCGTCGTGGACGAGCCGAGCGTGGCCGCCGTCAACACGCGCACCGGTGCGCTCATCGCGGTCGGCACGTTCGCCGAGCAGATGACCGGCCGTACCCCCGACTACATCCGGGTGGCCCGCCCGGTGTCCGGCGGCACGGTCGTCGACATCGAGATGGCCCAGCGCATGCTGCGCCATCTGCTCGGCGAGAAGCTGCGCCGCCAACTGCGCCGCAAGCCGAGGCTGCGCGCCGCCGCCTGCACCCCGCACGACAGCGACCCGCTCGCCCAGCGCGCCGCGATGGAGACCCTGGTGGGGCTCGGCGCCCGCCGGGTCGAGCTCGTCGACACCCTGATCGCGGCGGCCGTGGGGTGCGGGCTCCCCGTGGAGCAGCCCACCGCCACCATGATCATGGTGTGTGGCGCCGCCACCACACAGATCGCCGTGCTCTCCCTCGGTGCCATCGTCACGGCCGTACGCATCCCGGTCGGCGGCGAGGCCATCGACCACGCGGTCATCCAACACCTGCGCCACCAGCACGAGTTGATGCTGCCGAGCCAGTCCGTACGCCCGCTGCAACTGGCCCTGCGCGGCAACGGCCTCACCCCGCAGGGCCCCGCGTCCACCGAGATCCACGGCCGCGACGTGGCAACCGGCCTCGCCCGCTCGGTGCAGGTCGACACCGCCGCCGTGCGCAACGCGATCCACACCCCGCTCACCGCGGTCCTCGACGGCATCGGCAAGGTGCTCCGCGAGTGCCCGCCCGACCTGGTCGCCGACCTGGCCGAGCGCGGCATCATGATGGTCGGCGGCAGCGCGCTGCTCCCCGGCCTCGACCAGATGCTGCGCGACTCCACGGGCGTGCCGGTGCACATCGCGGAACGCCCCGACGTGTGCGCCATCCAGGGCCTCGGCGCGATGCTGGAAGGCAAGATCCAGCCGATGGTCCTCAGCCCGATGTCCGAGTGAGCGGCACGACAGCCGCGCCGCCGGGGCCGTACGGCGGCGGTGAGGGATCCTCGAAGGATGAGTGAAGCGGAGAGCCGGGGCGGCACGGGCCCCGCGGGCCCGGAGAACCCCGGCCCCGCGGGCCCGGCCCGCACGCCGACCGAGGAACGGCACGACCCCCGGCCGACGGCCCGGACGCGCACGAAGCCCCCGGCCCCGCACACCCCCGAACCGCCACCGCCACCGGCCCGCCCGGCATCCGAGGGACCCCACGCCCCCGGACCGCCCACCCCCGACCGGGAACCGGACAGCGCGGCGCCCCGGCTGCCGATGCTGCTCCAGGCCGTGCTCAGCGTCGGGACCGACCTCGAACTGCGCACCACCCTCCAGCACATCGTGGACACCGCGACCGAGCTGACCCAGGCGCGGTACGGGGCGCTCGGCGTGATCGATCCCGAGCGCGGGCGCCTCACCGAGCTGTTCACCTCCGGCCTCTCCGACGCCGAGCGCGAGCGGATCGGCCCACTCCCCGACGGGCGTACGGGGTTGCTCGGCGCCCTCGTCCAGGACCCCCAGCCGCTGCGCCTGGACGACCTGCTCGACGACCCCCGCTCGGCCGGCCTGCCGCCGGGCCACCCGCCGATGCGCTCGTTCCTCGGCGTCCCGATCCGCGTGCACACCCAGGTGTTCGGCAACCTCTACCTCACCGAGAAGCGCGGCGGACCCTTCACCGAGGACGACCTGGCGCTGCTGCGGGTCCTCGCCGCGCAGGCCGGCATCGCCGTCGGCAACGCCCGGCTGTACGAGACCGTACGGCTGCGGGAGCGCTGGATCGACGGCGCGGCCGCCGTCACCACCTCCCTGCTCACCGGCGACAGCGCCGCGAACGCCCTGATGACGGTGGCCGAGCGGGCGCGACTGCTCGCCGACGCCGCGGCCGGGGTCGTGCTCCAGCCCACCGCGGCCGGCGGCATGGAGATCGTCGCCGCGTCCGCGCCGGACGACCCCGACGACATCATCGGCACGACGATCGAGCCCGGCTCGCCGGTCCTGGTCCAACTCCTGGGCGGGGAACCGGTGTTCCTGGAGGACTCGGCGACCGACCCCCGGATGACCACCCACGTACGCACCCGGTTCGGGCCGAGCATGATGCTGCCCCTCCAGAGCGGCGGCAAGCTCATCGGCACGCTCGCGCTGCCCCGCCGGCGCGGCGCCCGCCCGTACACGGCGGTGGACCGGCTGCTCGCCTCCCAGTTCGCCTCGCAGGCCGCCCTCGCCCTCGTCCTGGCCGACGCCCAGCACAACCGCGAGCAGCTCGCGGTCTACGAGGACCGCGACCGGATCGCCCGCGACCTCCACGACCTGGTGGTCCAGCGCCTTTTCGCCACCGAGATGATGCTGGAGTCGACCCGGCGCCGCGCCGAGAAGGCCGCGGTCGACGACACGGACGAGCTGCTCACCCGGGCCGTCGACGAACTCGACTCCACCATTCAGGAGGTACGCACCGCGATCTTCGCCCTCCAGCAGCCGCCCGCCGACGCCCCGACGACGCTGCGCGGCCGGGTCCTGCGCGAGACGGCGGGCGCGGCCGCGCTGCTCGGCTTCCGGCCCTCGGTGCGGTTCGACGGCGCGGTCGACGCGCTGGTCGGCGAGCCCGTGGACACCCAGCTGGTCGCGGCCCTGCGCGGCGCGCTGGCCGCGGCGCACCGCCGGGCCGGGGCCTCCTCGGTGCGCGTCGTCGTCGACGCGGGCGCCGAACTGCCGGACGGGCGGCCCGCGGTCCGGCTCACCGTCGTCGACAACGGCATGCGCGACGACGGCATCCGCGGCACGACCCTGACCTGGCAGGCCCCGCTGGAGTGATCACCCGTGACGGTGCTCACGCTTCGGGCGGGCTCCAGGGGGACACGGGTGCGGGTGCGGGTGCGGCAGGATGCGGATCATGCGTCCGGACGGCGCCGCGCAGGGTCGACGACCCGGGGCCGGCACGGTTCGGGCGCCGCCCCGCCGTCGACGCCGAGGAGTCCCGTACGTGTCCCCTCTCTTTCCTTCCCTGTACGCCGCCGAGCCCCGGGAGGCCGTCCGCTTCGGCGGGTACGCGTTGACGTACGCCGAACTGGCCGGCGCGGCGGGCTCGTTGGCCACCCGCCTCAAGGGCGCCGGGCGGGTCGCGGTCTGGGCGACGCCGACCCCGCGGACCGTGGTGGGCGTGGTGGCGGCCCTCGTCGCGGGCGTGCCCGTGGTGCCGCTGAACCCGAGGACCGGCGAGCGGGAGCTGGCCCACATCGTCGGCGACAGCGCGCCGACGGCGGTGCTCACCTCGCCCGACGACGCCCTTCCGCCCGCGCTCGCCGGCGTGACCCGCATCGACGTACCGCTGACCGGTTCGGTGGCCGGGCTGCCCGCCGAGGCCGGCGACGAGTCGCCCGCGCTGATCGTCTACACCTCGGGGACCACCGGCCCGCCGAAGGGTGCGGTGCTGCCCCGCCGGGCGATCGCGGCGACCCTCGACGCACTCCAGGAGGCCTGGGCATGGACCGCGGACGACGTCCTGGTGCACGGGCTTCCGCTGTTCCACGTCCACGGGCTGATCCTGGGCGTCCTCGGCCCGCTGCGCCGCGGCGGCTCGGTGCGCCACCTCGGCCGCTTCTCCGTGGAGGGCGTCACGCGTGAGCTGTCGACGGGCGCGACCATGCTGTTCGGGGTGCCGACGATGTACCACCGGATCGCCGAAGCCGTTGACGAGGACCGGGAGTTGACGAAGGCGCTGGCGGGTGCGCGGCTCCTGGTGTCCGGCTCCGCGGCGCTGCCGGCGCCCGACCACCGGCGCATCACGCGGGCCACGGGCCGGGCCGTGATCGAACGGTACGGCATGACCGAGACGCTGATGCTGTGCGCCGAGCGCGCGGACGGCGGGGCCCGCCCCGGCACGGTCGGCGCCCCGCTCCCCGGCGTGGGCCTGCGCCTCGCCGACGAGGCCGACGGGATCGGCGAGATCCAGGTGCGCGGGCCGAACCTGTTCAGCGGCTATCTGAACCGCCCGGAGGCGACCGCCGCGGCGTTCACCGACGACGGCTGGTTCCGCACCGGAGACATGGCGGGCGTGGACGCGGACGGTCAGGTACGGATCGTCGGCCGCAGGGCCACCGACCTCATCAAGAGCGGCGGTTACAAGATCGGCGCGGGTGAGATCGAGAACGTACTGCTCGACCACCCCGGTGTCCGCGAGGCCGCGGTGACGGGCGAACCGGACGAGGACCTGGGCGAGCGGATCGTGGCATGGGTGGTGCCGCGCGACCCCCAATCCCCTCCCCCGGCATCGGAGTTGAGCGACTTCGTGGCCGCCCAGCTGGCCCCGCACAAGCGCCCGCGCGTGGTGCGCTACCTGTCCGAACTGCCCCGCAACGACATGGGCAAGATCATGAAGCGAGCCCTGCATGTCTGACACGTCCCAGCGGATCCCTGCGCGGGCGGCGATCGCCCTGGTGGCAGGGGAGTTCGAGGAACTGGCCGCACCCGAAAGGGACTTCACGGACGACGGCCCCCTCTCCTGGACGGGCTACGGCACCTCGCGCGCACGGGCCACGGAGCGTACCGGCGAGACGGAGTCGGTGGTCTGCGGAGTGGCCTCGGTCGAGGGGCGGCCGTGCGTGCTGCTGTCCTTCGAGTTCGGCTTTCTCGGGGGCTCGCTCGGGCAGCGGACGGGCGACCGCCTGGAGCTGGCGTACGAGACGGCACGCGAGCGCCGTCTTCCTCTCGTCTCGCTGATCGCGACCGGCGGCAGCCGCATGCAGGAAGGCATGCTCGCGCTGACCCAACTCCAGCGCGTGGCACGGCAGTCGGCGCTGCTCACGACGGCGGGACTGCCGCAGATCGCGGTGTTGCGCGACCCGACTACGGGCGGCGGCTGGGCCACGCTCGGCGCGGGCGCCGATGTGGTCCTCGCCCTGCCGGGCGCCCAGATCGGTTTCGCGGGCTCCCGGGTCCGCCCGGCGGACGCGGACCCGGCGGCCTACCGGGCGGAGGGTCAGCTGGCGGCGGGCCAGATCGACGCGATCGTACGGAAGGAGAACCTCCGGGGTGTCCTCGCGGGCTGGCTGACGCTGCTGGGCACCGGCGGGTCCCGGCCGGCGCCGCCCCCGGACCCGTTCGGGGAGTCGGGGCTCCCGGCGGACGGCTGGGAGGCGGTGACCCGGGCCCGCGCGGCGGGGCGGCCGCGCGCGGAGGCCTACCTGGACGCGTACTTCCCGCACCGCCAGGCGCTGCTGGGCGACCGGTGCGGGGGCGTGGATCCCGGGACGCTGTGCGGCTTCGGCCTGCACCGGGGGGCGAGTTACGCGTACGCGGCGCAGACCGGCACCGCGACCCGCCCGGCCGGCTACCGCACCGCGGCGCGCGTCATCCGCCTCGCCGACCGCCTGGGCATCCCGGTCCTGACCCTCGTGGACACCCCGGGCGCGGCGAACGACGCGGCGGCGGAACGTGCCGGGCAGGGCGCGGCGATCGCGGAGGCATTCGCGGCGGTGGCCTCCGCGCGCGTCCCGGTGACCACGCTGGTCATCGGCGAGGGCGGCTCGGGCGGCGCGCTCGCCCTGACGTCCCCCGACCGCACGTGGGTGACGGCGGACAGCTACTTCTCGGTGATCGCCCCGGAACTGGCGGCGGCGATCTTGAAACGGGACGAGTCGGAGGTGCGGCGAACGGCGTCCCAACTGCGGTTGCGTCCCCAGGACTTGGTGGAGCTGGGAGTGGCGCGGGGGGTGTTGGGAGCGTAGCCCGGCCGGGCGCGGTGCGGGCGCTGCGGGCGGGGCGCTCGCACCCCGCGCCCCTGACCCCGCCTTCGTCCGCGGACCGTGGACAGCTGGTCGCGCAGTTCCCCGCGCCCCTAAAAACCCGCCTTCGTGTGCAGACCGTGCCCGCGTCTCGCGCAGTTCCCCGCGCCCCTCAACTACTCGGTGCCGGGCAGCATGGGCATCCTCAGCCCCTCATGGGGCCCCTGGCCCTTGAGGCCTTGGGGGAGATCGAGGACGAGCGCCCTTCAGGCGCGATACGGGGTCCGGGGCGGAGCCCCAGGGAGCCGCACCCTTCCGACTTGCCGCACGGGCGGGTGGGTGGGAAGACGCGCGTACGGGGTCCGGGGCGGAGCCCCAGGGAGCCGCGGCCCCGCCGAGCCGTACGGGGGGGGACCCGGACCCGCTACGGGACCGGATTCCGCGCGTCGTAACGCGCAAACCCCCGCCGGCTCAGGCCAAGTACCGTCACCGCGAGGACACAGGCCAGCCCACCCCCCACCACCATGACACCCGGCGACGTCAGGTCGGCCACCGTGCCCGCGAGGAAGTCGCCGAGCCTCGGCCCGCCGGCGACCACGACGATGAAGACGCCCTGGAGCCGGCCCCGCATGTCGTCCGGCGCCGCGACCTGCATCATCGTGTTGCGGAACACCATCGACACCGTGTCGGAGAACCCGGCGAGCGCGAGCATGAACAGGCCGAGCCACAGGTGCCGGGTCAGGCCGAACACCGCGATGGCCGCGCCCCACCCGCCGACCGAGATCAACACCGCGAGCCCGTGCCGGTGGATGCGTCCCTGCCAGCCGGAGAACACCCCGCCGAGGAGCGCGCCGATGGCGGGCGCGGCGACGAGCAGCCCCGTGGTGCGGGCGTCGCCGCCGTACCAGAGGACGGCCACGGCAGGGAACAGGGCGCGGGGGTGGGCCAGGATCATCGCGCAGAAGTCGCTGAAGAACGTCATCCGCAGGTTGGGCCGGGTGGCCAGGAACCGCAGGCCCTCCATGACCGAGGGCCGTTTCGCCCCGCCGGCCCGCTCCGGCAGCATCGCGGGCAGCCGCCACATCGCGTACAGGGAGGCGGCGAAGGTGATCGCGTCGATCAGGTACGCCGTCTTGTACCCGGCGAAGCCGACGACGAGCCCGCCCAGCATCGGGCCGACGAGCGTGCCGGTCGTCATGATCATGGAGTTGAGGGCGTTGGCCGCGGGCAGGTGCTCGGGCGGCAGCAGCTTGGGGATCATCGCCGAGCGGGCCGGCCCGTTCAGCGCCTGACAGATCGACTGGAGTGCGATGACGGCGTACAGGAACCACACGTTCGCGACCCCGGCGAACGTCCCGGCCGAGAGCGCCGCGGAGAGCGCGGCGGATCCGAGCGCGCTGTAGAGGCCGAGCTTGCGGCGGTCCACGGTGTCGGCGATGGCGCCCCCGTACAGCCCGAACGCGACCAGGGGTACGAGGGTGAAGATGCCGACCAGGCCGACGTAGAAGCTGGAGCCGGTGAGGTCGTAGACCTGGAGGGAGATCGCGAGCGCGGTCATGCCGCTGCCGACCCACGACACCATGTTCCCGAACCAGAGCCTGCGGTAGTCCGCCGATATCCGGAACGGGGTGAGGTCGGCGAATATCCGCCCCCGGCTCCGCCCGGCCGCGGCCCCGGCCCCCGGCCCGGCTCCCGGCGCGGTGTCGGGCCCTGTCCCGGATCCGGCTGCGCCGCGCGGCGGTACGGGGGTCTGGGCGGGCTGCTCGGCTTGTTCGGTCACGCGGGATGCTAACCCCGGCCGGGAGGCGCGAGGTAGGGCCGACCTCACAGCGGGCCGGACATCCTCTTCGTACCGGCACCCGTACCCCGGGCGGCCGTAGGCCCCGACAACAGTTTCGCGACGGTTGTGCGGCCGCCCGGACCGGCCACGGGCCGAGCCCGCACCCATCGCCTCAGGTCGGGGGCCCGGCGCCCGAAACCCGTTGCGGGGACCACCTTTACGCCACGCCTACACGCGCGCGCCGAACCCCCCGCCCGCCGCTACGCTTCCCCCGATCAGTAAACGTCGTCGCCGCCCCCGCCTTCATCAGGCGGGGGCGGCGACGCATCTCGCCGAGAGGCCCACCATGAACACCCTGATCTCCGCCGCCGCCCGCACCACCACCGCCCCGGCGACCGCCCGGCGCGTCCCCCTCGCCGCTCGCGCCGCCGCCCAGCACGCCGGCCACGCACCGGCCGCCCTCGGCCGCGTCATGACGACCGCCGTCAACGTCCCCAGCGCCTCGGCGTTCCAGTCCGCCCTGTGAAGGCTTCGTAAACCCAGGGACCCACCGAGAAGCCCCCGCCACCCGCACATCCCGTGCGAGGCACCGGGGGCTTCTCGTATGCAGATCTCCATGAACGTTTCACGTACCGCGGGCCCTCGGCGCGGTCGGCCGCGGCCGATGCCCGCGGCCCGTTCCGGTCCTTAATATCATGATCAAGAGTTTCCGGTTCCGTACCTCAGAAAGCCCTCAAGCCGCGCTCGGGGCCGCGGTGCGGAGCCCAGGATGCAAAGGAACCCTTCCCGCGCCGCGGACGTCCCGCGCAACCAACACCAGACCAGGAGCACGACAATGGCCACGACCGGTGAACACAGCAGCGGAACCGGCCTGAGCCTGGATCACCAGACCCCGGGGCCGGGCCTCTTCCCGGGCACCGGGCAGCCCGACTTCACCTCCACTCCAGAGGCGAAGAGGTCCGCCGCGAACACCATCGAGGGCCATCTCGAACCGGACACCCGGAAGTCGGGCAGCCACGCCGACGAGGCGACAGCGGCGGCGGTCAAGGAGTTCGGCCCCCATGACGGGCAGGGCTGGGCGACGTCCGGTGCTCTGAAGAAGGCACAGACCACCTGGAGCGAGCAGGTTCAGGCGCTCATGAACCGGCTCGGAGCGGAGAAGGCGGCGCTGCGGGGCACGAACACGCTCTTCCTCAACACCGACCGCGCCATCAACCACGGAATCGCGCGCGTCCCTTCCTCCTTGGATCACTACTGATCCGACGCCCCCCGACATCACGGATTCCCAGGACTTCACATGCCCACGTACCAAGAGATATTGGCAACCGATCTGTCCACCCTGACCACGGCGGCGACGAAGTGGGACGAGATGGCGGGGCAGTTCCACGAACGGGAGACGCTGTACCACGACAAGGTGCACACGATCACGCTCCCCACGCAATGGGTGGGTGAGAGCTCGCAGGCCGCCAACGCCACCTTCGGCATCACCTTGAACGAGTACAAGAGCGCGCAGACCGAAGCCAAGGCGATGGCCTCCCTGCTCCGGGACGCGCACACGCAGTTCGTGGATCTGCGCAAGAAGCTGGAGTCCGAACGGGACGCCGCCATCAAGGACGGCATGACCGTCTCGGCGACCGGATACGTCACCTTCGACACCAGCAAGCTCACCCAGGCCGAGATGAGCGCCTACCACCACGATCCGGATTACCAGCAGTCGTCGAGGCAGGCGGCCGGTGGCTGGCAGACCCGTATCGACAACGCCGTACGGAGCGTCTGCGACGCGGACGAGGGATTCGAAGTCGCCCTCGTCCAAGTGGTCAAGGACTCCGTCATCAGCGATGGGACCAGCAACGGCTTCAACGGCCGGGCCAAGGGCGACATCGAGGAGTACGAGGCCGACGAAGGCAGGGACATCGCGCTCCGCGTCGACGCGGGGAAGGCGACCGCCCACGACTACCAGGAGTTGCAGCGCCTCTTCCGTGACAACTCCGGCGACAAGGCGTTCAGTCAGACCCTGCTGGACGACCTGGGCGCCGACGGGACCCTGAAGCTCTCCAACTCCCTCGACAACCTCGCCTATTACAAGGACAAGAAGCAGAGCGGCCAGTACCTGGACATCCAGAAGGGCCTCGCCACGACGCTGGCCACGGCCACGCACGACACCGGCTCCGCCTTCTACAAGCGTTTCCGCAGCGACATGCAGAAGGCCGGGACCGAGGAATTCAAACTGGACGGCCTCAGCAAGATTCCGGACGAGCGAGTCCGCGGCTACCAGAGCCTGGTCACCCTCATGCAGCGCGGAAGCGGCTATTCCGGGCAGTTCCTGACGGACACCGCGGACGACATCCGCCACGCCGAGACGGCCTACACGGCCCAGGGAAAGCTCGGCTCCGTCTGGTCGCAACGGGACAAGTTCAGCGGCGCCGACCGGGGCTGGTTCGCCAACGACCCCCTCGACGGCGTTCTCGGCATCATGTCCCACGACCCGGCGACCAGCACCGCGTACCTGGACCCGGCCCACAACGACAACCTCAAGTACCTGTTGCACGGCCGCGACTGGGACACCGTCGTGGACCACTTCGCGACGCCGCCGGGTGGCACCACGCAGGGCATGCCGGTCGGCGTGGAGGACGGCGACGTCCGCCAGGGCTTCGGCGCGGCGCTGGAGGCCGCGACGACGGGGGGCGCGCCGGGCGCGTACCACCCCATCGGGCAGCACACCGCAGCCCAGGCGAACATCCTCCAGCAGACCATCGCGACGCTGAACGAGGACAAGCATGCCGACAACCTCCCCAAGAACCTCACCCAGCCGCTGGCGCACATCCTGACGTCCTACACGGCCGACACGCATGAGACGTTCGGGTACACGGACTCTCATTACACGGGCGAGGCAGGCGGCGTCTGGACCGACAAGCAGGGGGGCGCCCACCTGGCCGCTCCGGTCGGGGACCTGACCAAAGTCATGCGCGGCATCGCCAACGACCCCGAGGCCTTCGGACACCTCTACGGGGCGGAGCAGGTGTACTCGCACGACGTACTGGCCGGCCTTCCCCAGGATGCGAACGCGACCGACATCGGCGTTCCCGTCAGGAAGAACTCGCGTGCCATAGGCGCCTACGACGGGATCCGGGCGGACATCATCTATGACGAGCGGTTCAAGAAGACCCAGTGGGCCGCCGACTTCAACCATGGACTGGGCACCTCTCTGAGTACGGCGCTGATGTTCAACCCCGTCTCCGACCTCAGCCCCGTCGGGGACCTCGCCACGAAGAGCCTCGACCTGTGGACGTACGAGTCCAACAAGGAGCACACCGCCGAGGCGAACCTCGCGGCCACGGAAGAGAACGCCAAGACCTATGACGCCGGCCAGCGCGACGTCGAGCACATGGTCAGGCAGTGGGCGCAGAGCCGCGGTCACGACATCGACAGCAGCTACACGCAGTCCGTTCTCCAGGACGGCCAGAGCAGTTACAGCGACGGCCGCAACTACGCACTCGACCATCTGCGGGCCGACCGTTGACGCGCGGTGGGACGGTCCTCGGCGGAATGAGCACCATGCAGAACAAGTCCAGGCTCCGACGCAGGCGCGCGGGCTGGTACCTGGGGATATTCGTGGCCGTTCTGGCCGTGACGGCCCAAGTCCTCTACAGCACGGGCGCATACGACTCCTGGCGCAACGCCAGGTCGGTGGACCGGGCGTGTGGCGGACTCCTGGCCCAAGGCGGCCTTCCCGACGCCCTGCAGTCCTCGGAGCTCCGTGCCGAGCAACTCGACAGCGGGCACGGGCTCTTGACCGACTGCATGGTCAAGAGGGCCGACAGCGGTGCCGACGGCGCCCTGACGGTGAGCCTGCAATGGAGCAAGGACACGGCTGTCTCCACCGAGCCCCGCGCCTGGTTCACCGACGTCAGCAGTGGAGTCGCGGCGCAGGCGGCGCCGCTCGGTGCGGGCTGGCCCGGCATCGTCCGCAACCGCACCGATGAGACCGTCATGGTGACGCTGGATTGCCAGAACGCCCCGGGCAAGGCCCTCATCGCGCTCGGTGTGCTCATCAACAAGCCGGACGGCGCCGCGCCGGCCGTTCTGACCGGTCTCGGACGTGTCACCGCCGAGACCGCGCAGAAGGCGGCCGCCACGTACGGGTGCCACGCGAACGCGGGCGCACGGCTGAAGGAAGTGAACCCGCCCCCCGCCGGCTCCCAGGGCAGGCCCCCCGCGCCGCTGGACCAGTCGCGCGGATCCTGCGCCGCACTGCGCGGCCTCGCCCCGCAGGCGGCCCGCAACGGGGTCCCCCAGGCGATGGAGTACCCGGCGGACAGCCGGACGCCCCAGGTGAACTGCTACCTCGTCACCGACACCGACAAGCCGGGCTACGGCGTGTACGCCTTCTACGGTGCCGCCGCGAAGGCGTTCCGGGCGAGTGGCGAGAGCGGCTCATCGGCAGGACCGGGCGGCACCAACGACCGCGCGTCGGCCACCGCCACGTGCCCCGGGTCCACCGAGCCCGCGGCGTTCCTCATCACCCGCCTCAGGGAGGTGGACATGAACGACGTCACGTACCCGGTCCCCCGCTACTCCCCCGACTTCGCGAACGCCGCCCTGAAGGCGTTCGCGGACAACGAGGCGAAGCAGCGCGGGTGTAGCGAGGTGCGCATGGTCGCCGCGTCCTAGCGGCCCGCGAAGGACGCCTGCCGGGGGCGAGGCACCCCCGGCAGGCGTCGCGCCGCGACACGCGCGACTCGGTCACGGGTCCGGACGGGTGATCACTCGATGGAGGTCGCCCGACCCCGCGGTCACGGCCTGCCCGGCCGGGCGGGACCAGATCCGCCGCACAGCTGGGGGAACGCCAAAGGCGCAGGCCAGATCGTTTCTGCACCTGCGCCTCGTAGTGGGGCGGGTGGGACTCGAACCCACGGCCGACGGATTATGAGTCCGCTGCTCTAACCGGCTGAGCTACCGCCCCTTACGGCGCGTCGCGCACATGTGTGCGCGCCGTCTGCCGCAGCATAGCCGCTCATACGATCTCCTGCCTCGGATGGTCGGCTTCGCACGCCCATGAGGACTTCGCGGGGATCCCTGCGGTTCCCCCGGATACGAAAAAGGACCCCGAAGGGTCCGTTTCCGCTGCTCTCCCGACTGGACTCGAACCAGTAACCTGCCGATTAACAGTCGGCTGCTCTGCCAATTGAGCTACAGGAGACCGAGCTCCCCCGACTGGACTCGAACCAGTAACCTGCCGATTAACAGTCGGCTGCTCTGCCAATTGAGCTACAGGGGAATGCCTCGTTGCGTAGAACGTACCCACCTGGGGTGACCCGGGCGGCGTGCGTTCGCTGCGACACATACATTAGCGCAAGCAGGGGGGTGCTCCGCCAATCGGTTCCGCCCCGGGTGATCACGGGGCCGCGCGGGTAGGCGCGGCACACACGCTAGGGAAGGGTGACCGCCATGCGATACCGGCTCACGTTCGTCGCCGGACTGGCCCTCGGATACGTGCTCGGCACCAAGGCCGGCCGCGAGCGCTACGAGCAGTTGAAGAAGTCCGCACGTCAGGTGGCGCAGAACCCCGCGGTGCGCAACACCGCCGAGTCGGCGGCGCAGACCTCGCGCCAGGTGGCCGGCAAGGCGCTGCACGCGGTGAGCGACAAGGTCGGCGACAGGTTCGGCGACAAGGTGCCCGCCTCCGTCTCGGGCCGGATGCGCTCGCTGCGCCGGCGCGGTCAGGGCACCGAGGACGACTGGGGCACCTCCAACACCTGATCGGCGGCGGGTCCGGCGGGCCGTGCGACAGCGTTGTCCGGACCACTGCCGTCTCCCCGGCCCCGCCGGTGCGGCAGAATCGTCGGCATGGGGATAGTCGCCGGTCTTGACAGCTCTTCCGCCTTCACGCGCATCGTCGTCTGCGACACGGACACGGGCGCCGTGCTGCGCCAGGGGTACGCCCCTCATCCGGTCGAACCGAAAGCCACCGAGGTCGATCCGCAGGCATGGCTGCTGTCGCTCGGCGAGGCCGCGGCCGGCGGCCTCCTCGAAGGGGTCCAGGCCATCGGGGTCTCGGCCCAGCAGCACGGCCTCCTGCCGCTGGACGGCCAGGGCAATCTCGTACGGCCCGCGCTGACCGGCAACGACAAGCGGGCCCAGGTCGCCGCCGCCGATCTGGTGGACGGGCTCGGCAGCCGGGAGGCCTGGGCGCAGGCCGTGGGATGTGTGCCGCAGGCGGCCCAGGCCGTGTCCAAGCTGCGCTGGCTCGCGCGCGACGAGCCGGAGGCCGCCCAGCGCACCGCCGGTGTGCTCCAGGCCCACGACTGGCTGGTGTGGCAGTTGCTCGGCCGCCCCGCCCGGCGCACCACCGACCGCGGCGCCGCCTCCGGCACCGGCTACTGGTCGGCCGCCACCGGTTTCTACCGCCCCGATCTCGTCGAGCTCGCGCTCGGCCATCAGGTAGCGCTGCCCGAGGTGCTCGGGCCCTCCGACGCGGCCGGCACCACCCCCGAGGGGCTGCTGATCTCGGCCGGCACGGGCGAGACCATGGCGGCCGCGTTCGGGCTCGGGGTCGGCGCGGGCGACGCGGTGGTCTCGCTCGGCGCATCGGGTTCCGTGATGGCCGTGCACCACGAGGCGCTGGCCGACCCGAGCGGGATGATTACGTCGTTCGCCGACGCGACCGGCATGCATCTGCCGGTCGTGCATACGAGCAACGCCGTCCGTGCCCTGCGCGGAACGGCGCAGATGCTCGGCGTCGACGACCTCGCCGCGCTCAGCGAACTCGCCCTGAAGTCCACGCCCGGCGCGAGCGGCCTGGTCCTGCTGCCCTACCTCGAAGGCGAGCGGACCCCTCAGCTTCCGCACGCGGCGGGCACGTTGACGGGGCTGCGGCGCGAGTCGATGAAGCCCGAGCACCTGGCGCGGGCCGCCTTCGAGGGGATGCTCTGCTCGCTTGCCGACGCCCTGGACGTGCTGCGCCGGCGCGGGGTCGAGGTGCGGCGGGTGTTCCTGCTCGGCGCCGCGGCCGAACTGCCCGCCGTGCAGGCGGCCGCGCCGGCCCTCTTCGGCACACAGGTCGTCGTGCCGCAGCCCGCCGAGTACGCGGCGCTCGGCGCGGCCCGGCAGGCCGCCTGGGCCCTCGGCGTCTCCCGCGGCACGCTCGCCGCACACACGCCGCCGGCCTGGCAGGGGGCTTCGGCGCAGGTCTTCGAGCCCGGTGAGGAGCTGGCCGTGGGGCAGGCGGTGCGTCAGCAGTACATCGCGACGCGTGACGAGATCCACCCCGGTGCTTTCGGCCAGGGTGCTTGACGCGGACCCGATGTACGCACTTTGCTATTCCTTTTGACTCCAGCTTGATAATCGCTTGAGCTTCCCGGGGTGGAGTGTCGCAAGATGGGGGGTCGAACCCCCGATCTTGCCGACCCGGAGAGCCTGCGCGTGCTCATACGACTCCTGCGGACCCATCTAGGGCCGTACAAAAAACCGATTGCGGTCCTGGTGCTGCTGCAGCTGCTGCAGACCAGCGCCTCCCTTTACCTGCCCACCCTGAACGCGAACATCATCGACGAGGGCGTCGTGAACGGGGACACGGGTTACATCCTCGGACACGGCGGCATCATGATCGCCATCAGCCTCGTCCAGGTGTTCTGCAACATCGGCGCCATCTTCTTCGGCGCCAGGACCGCGGCGGCCCTCGGACGGGACGTCCGGGCCGCCGTCTTCGCGCGGGTGCAGTCCTTCTCCGCCCGCGAGGTCGGGCACTTCGGGGCGCCGTCCCTGATCACCCGTACCACCAATGACGTCCAGCAGGTCCAGATGCTGGTCCTGATGTCGTTCACCCTCATGGTGTCCGCGCCGATCATGTGCGTCGGCGGCATCATCATGGCGCTCGGCCAGGACGTCCCGCTCTCCGGCGTGCTGCTCGCCGTCGTCCCCGTCCTCGGCATCGCGGTCTCGCTGATCGTGCGCAGGATGCGGCCGCTGTTCCGCACCATGCAGACCCGTCTGGACACGGTGAACCGGGTGCTGCGCGAGCAGATCACCGGCAACCGCGTCATCCGGGCCTTCGTACGGGACGAGTACGAGCAGGAGCGCTTCAGGGGCGCCAACACCGAACTCACCGCCGTCTCGCTCGCCACCGGCCGCCTGATGGCATTGATGTTCCCGACCGTGATGACCGTCGTGAACGTCTCGTCGGTCGCCGTCGTGTGGTTCGGTGCCCACCGCATCGACAGCGGCCACATGGAGATCGGCCAGCTCACCGCGTTCCTGGCGTACCTCATGCAGATCGTGATGGCCGTCATGATGGCCACCTTCATGTTCATGATGGTGCCGCGCGCCGAGGTCTGCGCCGAGCGCATCGAGGAGGTCCTCGCGACCGACACCAGTGTGGTGCCGCCCAAGGCCCCCGTCCTCGAACTGCGCCGGCACGGCCATCTGGAGGTGCGGGGCGCCGACTTCAAGTACCCCGGCGCCGAGGCGTCGGTGCTGCGCGGCGTGGAGCTCGTGGCCCGGCCCGGCGAGATCACCGCCATCATCGGCTCGACGGGCAGCGGCAAGTCGACGCTGCTCAGCCTGGTGCCCCGGCTGATCGACGCCACCGACGGGCAGGTCCTGGTCGACGGCGAGGACGTGCGCACCCTCGACCCGGTCCTGCTCGCCAAGACCGTCTCGCTCGTACCGCAGAAGCCGTACCTGTTCTCGGGCACGGTCGCCACGAACCTGCGCTACGGCAACCCCGACGCGACCGACGACGAGCTGTGGCACGCCCTGGACGTGGCGCAGGCCAAGGAGTTCGTCACCAAGCTGGAGGGCGGCCTCGACGCGCCGATCGCCCAGGGCGGCACGAACGTGTCGGGCGGCCAGCGCCAGCGGATCGCCATCGCGCGGACCCTGGTGCAGCGCCCGGAGATCTACCTCTTCGACGACTCGTTCTCGGCGCTCGATTACGCCACGGACGCCGCGCTGCGCTCCGCGCTCGCGCGGGAGACCGCCGACGCCACGGTCGTGATCGTCGCCCAGCGGGTCTCCACCATCCGGGAAGCCGACCGCATCGTCGTCCTCGACGAGGGACGGGTCGTCGGGACCGGACGCCATCACGAACTGATGGCCGACAACGAGACGTACCGGGAGATCGTGCTCTCCCAGCTGACGGAGGCTGAGGCGGCATGAGCGGGGCCGGTGGACGCATGATGATGGGCGGCGGCCCGGATCAGCGGTCGATGAACTTCAAGGACTCCGGAAAACGGCTGGTCAAACGGCTCGCTCCGGAGAAGGCCACGCTGAGCGTGATGCTCGTCGCGGTGGTGTGCAGCGTCGGCCTCTCGGTGGTCGGCCCCAAGATTCTCGGCAGGGCGACCGACCTGGTCTTCGCCGGGGTCGTCGGACGCCGGATCCCCGAGGGCGTCAGCAAGGCCCAGGCCCTGGCCGACCTGCGGCACAAGGGTCAGGGCGGCCTCGCCGACATGCTGTCCGGGGTGGACTTCACCCCGGGCCACGGCATCGACTTCGGCGGGGTGGGCGGCGTGCTGCTCGCCGCGCTCGCGGTGTACGTGGGCGCGGGCCTGCTCATGCTGGTGGCGACGCGGCTCTCCAACCGCGCCATCAACAAGACGGTGTTCCGGATGCGCGAGGACATCCAGACCAAGATGTCGCGGCTGCCCCTGTCCTACTTCGACAAGGCCAAGCGCGGCGAGGTGCTCAGCCGCGCCACCAACGACATGGACAACATCTCGCAGACGATGCAGCAGACGATGGGCCAGCTCATCAACTCGCTGCTCACCATCGTCGGCGTCCTCGTGATGATGTTCTGGATCTCGCCGCTGCTCGCGCTCGTGGCGCTGATCACGGTGCCGCTGTCGATCGTCGTGGCGACGAAGGTGGGCAAGCGCTCGCAGCCCCAGTTCGTCCAGCAGTGGAAGTCCACGGGCAAACTGAACGCGCACATCGAGGAGATGTACACCGGGCACGCCCTGGTGAAGGTGTTCGGACGCCAGCAGGAGTCGGCGGACGCGTTCGCCGAGCAGAACGACGCGCTGTACGAAGCTTCGTTCAAGGCGCAGTTCAACAGCGGCGTCATGCAGCCGCTGATGATGTTCGTGTCCAACCTGAACTACGTCCTGGTCGCCGTCGTCGGCGGGCTGCGGGTCGCGACGGGCTCGCTGTCCATCGGTGACGTGCAGGCGTTCATCCAGTACTCGCGGCAGTTCTCGATGCCGCTGACCCAGGTCGCCTCGATGGCGAACCTGGTGCAGTCCGGAGTCGCGTCCGCCGAGCGGATCTTCGAGCTGCTCGACGCGGAGGAGCAGGAGCCGGACACCGCGACGCCCGAGCGTCCCGAGGTACTGCGCGGCGCGGTCGCGCTGGAGCACGTGTCGTTCCGCTACGAGCAGGACAAGCCGCTCATCGAGGACCTCTCGCTGACGGTGGAGCCCGGCCACACGGTTGCGATCGTCGGCCCGACGGGCGCCGGCAAGACGACGCTGGTCAATCTGCTCATGCGGTTCTACGAGGTCACCGGCGGCCGGATCACCCTGGACGGGGTGGACGCGGCGCGGATGACCCGCGAGGAACTGCGCGCCGGCATCGGCATGGTGCTCCAGGACACCTGGCTGTTCGGCGGCTCCATCGCGGACAACATCGCGTACGGCGCGCCCAAGGACGTCACGCGCGAGGAGATCGAGGAGGCGGCGAAGGCGGCCCACGCGGACCGCTTCATCCGGACGCTCCCCGAGGGCTACGACACCGTCATCGACGACGAGGGCACGGGCGTCAGCGCGGGCGAGAAGCAGCTCATCACCATCGCGCGGGCGTTCCTGTCCGACCCGGTGATCCTGGTCCTCGACGAGGCGACGAGCTCGGTCGACACCCGCACCGAGGTGCTGATCCAGAAGGCGATGGCGCGGCTCGCCCACGGGCGTACGTCGTTCGTCATCGCGCACCGGCTCTCCACGATCCGGGACGCGGACGTCATCCTGGTGATGGAGAACGGCTCGATCGTCGAACAGGGCACGCACGACGAGCTGTTGGCGGCGGACGGGGCGTACGCGCGCCTGTACGCGGCCCAGTTCGCGCAAGCGGTGGCCGAGGTCGACTGATCGGTACGGGAGTTGGGGCCGGTGCGCAGGCAGCGCACCGGCCTCTTTCCGTCCCGTGCCTCTTTCCGTTCAGTGCCTCTGTCCGTCCCGTGCCTCTGTCCGTCCCGTGCCTCTTTCCGTTCAGTCCAGATAGCCGCGCAGCTGATCCGCGAACGCGTGGTCGCGGAGCTTGTTCAGCGTCTTCGACTCGATCTGGCGGATCCGCTCGCGGGTCACCCCGAAGATCCGGCCTATCTCCTCAAGCGTGCGCGGCCGCCCGTCCGCGAGCCCGTACCGCAGCTGCACCACCTTGCGTTCGCGCTCGCCCAGCGTGGAGAGCACGGCTTCCAGATGCTGGCGCAGCAGCAGGAACGCGGCGGACTCGACGGGCGACGCGGCGTCCCCGTCCTCGATGAGGTCGCCGAGCGCGACATCGTCCTCCTCCCCCACCGGCGCGTGCAGCGAGACCGGCTCCTGCGCCAGGCGCAGCACCTCGCCGACCCGCTCGGGCGTCAGGTCGAGGTGGGCGGCGACCTCCTCGGGCGTCGGCTCGTAGCCGCGCTCCTGGAGCATCCGGCGCTGGACGCGCACCACGCGGTTGATGAGTTCGACGACGTGGACGGGGACGCGGATGGTGCGGGCCTGGTCGGCGAGCGCCCGGGACATGGCCTGGCGGATCCACCAGGTCGCGTACGTGGAGAACTTGTAGCCGCGCGCGTAGTCGAACTTCTCGACCGCCCTGATCAGTCCGAGGTTTCCTTCCTGGACGAGGTCGAGCATCGTCAGGCCGCGCCCCACGTACCGCTTGGCCACGGACACCACGAGCCGCAGGTTCGCCTCGATGAGCCGGCGCTTCGCCATCCGACCCATGACGACCAACTTGTCGAGATCTAGCGCGAGTTGGGAGTCCAGGTCGGGGGTGGTGTTCAGCTTCTCCTCGGCGAACAGGCCGGCCTCGACGCGCCGGGAGAGTTCGACCTCCTCGACGGCGGTGAGCAGCGGGATGCGTCCGATCTCGCGCAGGTACTGGCGGAACAGGTCGGAGGAGGGGCCCCCGGTGTCCGCGCGGCTCGGCCGCGGGCGGGGGGGTTCGGGGGCCTCTTCCTCGGGGGGGCCGGACGCGGGCCCCGCGTCCGGCCCGGACGGCACCGCCTCGGGGCGGTGCACGGCCCGCGGCTGGGGCGGTGCGGCCGCCGTGACGACGTCGTGGTCGGTCAGGGTCCGGGTCTGCACGGGGGCGACCTCCAGGGTGATCGCTGCCGGATCGGGGGCGTGCGGCAGCGGGACGGGGGGCGGCCGGGCCGCTTTCCGTCCCGTGCACATCGTTGAGCGGATCCGCGGGGGTGAGGAGCCCACCGGCGAGGGTGGGCCGGCCGCGCTCCGAGGACTCAGGCACCGCCATCCAGTGTGGGGTACGACACAGCGTCGCCGCGACGGGCGTGCGGTGACTTTTTGAAGCCGTGCGTGAGCGGGTGGTTACCCGGACGGAGCCGTCGGGGGTGGCACGCGGCGGCCGGACGGGACTGCGGAGCCACGCCCTAGAGCGCGGCCGCGCCCTTGTTGCGCAGGGCCTGGCCGTACTGCTGGAGGACCCACAACTCGTTCTGGACGGCGGCCAGTTGGGCCGGGTCGCCGTGCTGGCCGAGGCGTGCGAGGGAGCCCTGGATGTCCAGGAGGCGGCGGTCCACGGCGCGGCGGCGCACCGCGACCAACTGCTCGCCCGCGTACGCCTCGTCGACGGTGCGGGCGTGGACGGCCTCCACGGCCAGCTCGGTGACCAGGGCGCGCACCACGTCGTTGGGCGCGCGGTCCATGACGGCAGGCAGGTAGTCGGAGGGGGCGTCGGTGGCGCCGCCCGCTTCCTGGATGCACTGGCGGACCGCGGCGTAGGGCGGGGCGGTGAACTCGTCCACGCCGTACGCGTCGAACGCCGGGGACACCAGGTGCGGGTGCTGCAACGCCAGCTTGAGGAGCTCGCGTTCGGTGCGGTGGGCGGGGCTGCGCAGGTTCAGGGCGGGCCCGGAGGCGAAGGACGGGCCGGGGGCCGCACCCTCGTACGGCGGGCGGCGGCCGGGGGCGGGCGCGGGGCCCTTGCCGCCGCGGTCGCGGGCCCAGCGGGCGAGCTGAGCGACGCGCTTGACGACGAACTGGGTGTCCAGGATGCCGAGGATGCCCGCGAGTTGGACGGCCACCTCGTGCTGGGACGCCACGTTCTTGATGCGGGCGACGATGGGCGCCGCCTCGTCGAGGGCGGCGGCCCGGCCGGCCGGGGTCTCCAGGTCGTAGCGCGCGACGATCTGACGGATCGCGAACTCGAAGAGCGGGGTGCGGGGCTGGACCAGCTCGGCGACGGCCTCGTCGCCCTTGGCCAGGCGCAGGTCGCACGGGTCCATGTTGTCCGGCGCGATCGCGATGTACGTCTCGGCGGCGAACTTCTGATCGTCCTCGAAGGCTCGCAGGGCGGCCTTCTGGCCGGCCGCGTCGCCGTCGAAGGTGAAGATGACACGGGCCGAGCCGTTGTCCATCAGGAGGCGGCGAAGGATCTTGATGTGGTCGCCGCCGAAGGCCGTGCCACAGGTCGCGATCGCCGTGGTGACGCCGGCCAGATGGCACGCCATGACGTCGGTGTAGCCCTCGACGACCACGGCGCGGCTGGACTTGGCGATGTCCTTCTTCGCCAGGTCGATGCCGTACAGGACCTGCGACTTCTTGTAGATCGGCGTCTCGGGGGTGTTGAGGTACTTCGGGCCGTTGTCGTCGTCGCGCAGCTTGCGCGCGCCGAAGCCGACGACCTCGCCCGACACGTCGCGGATCGGCCACATCAGCCGGCCGCGGAAACGGTCGATGGGGTTGCGGCGGCTCTCCTGGGCGAGGCCCGAGGTCAGCAGTTCCTTGTCGGAGAAGCCCTTGCCGCGCAGGAAGCGCGTCAGATGGTCCCAGCCGGCCGGGCTGTAGCCCACGCCGAAGTGGGCGGCCGCCGCCTGGTCGAAGCCGCGCTCCGCGAGGAACGCACGGCCGATCTCCGCCTCGGGACTGCCGAGCTGCTCGCTGTAGAACTGGGCGGCCGCCTTGTGGGCCTCGACCAGGCGGATGCGTTCGCCGCGCTGGTGGGAGGGGTTGTAGCCGCCCTCTTCGTAGCGCAGGGTGATGCCCGCGGTGGCGGCGAGCCGCTCGACCGCCTCGGAGAACGACAGGTGGTCGATCTTCCGCACGAAGGCGATCGTGTCGCCGCCCTCCTGGCAGCCGAAGCAGTGGAAGAGACCCTTGCTCGGGCTGACCTGGAAGGACGGCGACTTCTCGTCGTGAAAGGGGCACAGGCCCTTGAGGTTGCCGCCGCCCGCGTTGCGCAGCTGCAGGTACTCGGACACGACGGCGTCGATCGGGACCGCGTCCCGTACCGCCTTCACGTCGTCATCGTTGATCCTGCCTGCCACGCGTGAAGTCTACGGGGACGCCACGACACTCAGGGTGCGAGGGAGCCGAGTGCGACCGACGGATCGGCGAGCGCCTCGGTGTCCACCTCGGCGCCGCCCCGGATCAGGGCCTGGATGGGCTCTGTGACATCCCACACGTTGACGTTCATTCCGGCGAGCACCCGGCGGTCCTTGAGCCAGAACGCGATGAACTCGCGCTTGCCCGTGTCGCCCCGGATCACGACCTGGTCGTAGGTGCCGGGCGGCGCCCAGCCCGAGTATTCGAGGCCGACGTCGTACTGGTCGGAGAAGAAGTAGGGGACGCGGTCGTACGACACCTCCTGGTCGAGCATCGCCCGAGCGGCGGCCGGGCCGCCGTTGAGGGCGTTGGCCCAGTGTTCGACGCGCAGCCGGGTGTCGAACAGCGGGTGGTGGACGGCCGCCACGTCACCGGCCGCGAAGATGTCGGGGTCGGACGTGCGCAGCGAGGCGTCCACGGCGATGCCGCCGCCGTGCGCCCGGTCGACCATGGCGAGCCCGGCCGTCTCGGCGAGCGAGGTGCGCGGGGCGGCGCCGATCGCGGCCAGCACGTCGTGCGCGGGGTGCTCCTCGCCGTCGTCGGTGCGGGCGGCGAGGACCATGCCGTCCTGGCCGACGATCTCGGTGAGGCGGGCGCCGAAGTGGAACCGGACGCCGTGCTCGGCGTGCAGGTCGGTGAAGAGCTGGCCCAGTTCCGGGCCGAGCACGTTGTGGAGCGGGGTGGCCGCCGGCTCGACGACGGTGACCTCCGCGCCGTAGCCCCGTGCGGCGGCCGCGACCTCCAGGCCGATCCAGCCGGCGCCCGAGATCACGAGGTGGCCGTTGTCGCGGCCGAGCGCCTTCAGGACGTGCCGCAGCCGCTCGGAGTGGGCCAGGCGCCGCAGGTGGTGGACGCCCGCCAGGTCGGTGCCGGGGATGTCCAGGCGGCGCGGCTCGGCGCCGGTGGCCAGCAGCAGCCGGTCGTACTGGATGAGCGCGCCGTCACCGAGCCGGACCGTCTTGGCGTCCCGGTCGATGGCGGTGACGGGCTGGCCCAGGTGGAGCTCGATGTCACGCTGTGCGTACCAGGCGGCCTCGTGCACGAAGACGCTGTCGCGTTCCTCCTTGCCGGTCAGGAACCCCTTGGACAGGGGCGGCCGTTCGTAGGGGTGGTCGCGTTCGTCGCCGATGAGGATCACCCGCCCGCTGAAACCGTCGCTGCGGAGGGTCTCGGCGGCTTTCGCCCCGGCGAGACCGCCTCCCACGATGACGAATGTCCGATCTGCGTCGACCACTTGATGCCTCCTCGGTGCTTGCTGCGCGGCGCCGCCATCTGCGAGCGTCCCGCACGGAGCGTGGCGGGGGAAGAGGGCTTGCTCCGTTGGGACGCCGGGTCGGCCTGGATTACCGGTGGTGCACGGTGAGTCTGGAGTGGAGCGAGCGCGCCGCGGCGTCGGTGAGCGAGCCGATCTGGTCGACGATCACGCGCTTCCTGTCGCGGTCGTCGTCCGCCTCGTCGTACAGCGCGCGGAACTGCGGGTCGAGCCCCTCGGAAGGGGCCCGTACGGTCAGCGCTTCGGCGAGCTCGGCCAGCACGACGCGCTGGTCGGCGCGGAGCCGCTCCTGCTCGTCGCGCTGCATGACGTAGCGGTCGGCCACCGCTTTCAGTACGGCGCATTCGTTGCGGGCCGCGCGCGGGACGACCAGCTCGGCCCCGTACCGCGTGAGGTGTCCCGTGCCGTGCTCGGCGCGGGTGGCGCTCTCGGCGGCCAGACAGAACCGGCCGATGAGCTGGCTCGTGGCGTCCTTGAGGCGGGCCTGGGAGACCGCGGAGCCGTCGTATCCGTGCGGCCACCACTCCTGCTCCATGAGCCGGTCCAGGGCGTCGGCCAGCTCCTGCGGGTCGGTGTCGTCGGGCACGTACCGTCCGACGGCGACGCGCCACACCTGGTCCCGCTCGGTCGCGGACAGCAGCGCCCGGGGGTCGATGTGCCCGGCGTGCAGGCCGTCCTCGAAGTCGTGGACCGAGTACGCCACGTCGTCGGACCAGTCCATGACCTGGGCCTCGAAGCACTTGCGGTAGGGCTCGGCGCCCTGTCTGACCCAGGCGAAGACCGGCAGGTCGTCCTCGTAGACCCCGAACTTCACGGAGGCCGGGTCGCTCGGGTGGCCGCCCCGCGCCCAGGGGTACTTGGTCGCCGCGTCCAGGGCGGCGCGGGTCAGGTTGAGGCCGACGCTGACGGGCTCGCCGGTCACCGACGAGCGCACGAAGCGCTTCGGTTCGAGCCGGGTGAGCAGGCGCAGCGACTGGGCGTTGCCCTCGAAGCCGCCGATGTCCTTGGCGAATTCGTTGAGCGCCTGCTCGCCGTTGTGACCGAACGGCGGGTGCCCCATGTCGTGGGCGAGGCAGGCGGCTTCGACGAGGTCGGGATCGCAGCCGAGCGCGGCGCCGAGCTCGCGGCCCACCTGGGCGCATTCGAGGGAGTGCGTGAGCCGGGTGCGCGGACTCGCGTCCCAGACCTGACTGCGCGAGCCCGGCGTGACGACCTGCGTCTTGCCGGACAGGCGGCGCAGCGCCCCCGAGTGCAGCACGCGCGCACGATCGCGCTGGAAGGCGGTGCGGCCGGGCCGCTTGTCGGGCTCGGCGGCCCAGCGCTCGGTGTCGGCCTCGGCGTAGAACTCCATGCACCGACACTAAACGGAGACAGTGACAAGTGTGCTCAAGGGGGCGTGTTCACGGGCCGCGCAGACGCACCCGGAAGAACGCGGCGGGCACGCCGGGTACGCCGGGCACGCCGGGGTGCCCTGAAGGAGCGTCACACGGTCACGCGTGCCCGCGCCGCGCCCGGTGCGGCGGGAGGCGGCGGCGTTGACGGTGTTGACGGCGTCAACGCCCCTGCGTAGCGGTGCAGTACGAGCCGCGCCACGGCCGGATGCGCCCCCAGGGGCGCGGCCGCGAGCCATGGCGCCTCGGCCGCGCACTGCGCCGCGAACCGTCCCGGTGCGGTGAGGTACGAGGCGATCGCCACGCGGTGCCTGCCGCGCGCGGCGAGTGCGCGCAGCGCCTCGGGCACGGTGGGCGAGGCGCCGGAGGCGTAGGCGGGCACCACCGGCACCCCGCCGAGCCGCTCGCTGAGCAGAGCCGCGGTGCGGCGGGTGCCGGCGGCCGCGTCGGGGTCGCGCGACCCGGCGGCGGCGAGCACGACCGCGCTGGCCGCGGTACGGGGGCCGAGCCGCAGGCCGGCCTCGACGAGCCGCCCGTGCAGCGCCTCGACGAGCAGCGGGTGCGGCCCGAGCGGCGCCGCGACGCGGGCGTCCAGGTGTCCGCCCGCGGTGGCCAGGGTGTGCGGGATGTCGTGCTTGACGTGATGGCCGAGGCCGAGCAGCAGCGGTACGAGGACGGCCTGCCCGCGCAGCTCGGCGAGGGCGTCGGACAGCAGCGGGCGTTCGATCTCGATGTGGGCGAGCCGGACGTCGAGATCCGGCCTCAGCGCGCGCACCCGGTCCAGGAGCGCGGTGACCGTCCGCAGCGCGGCGGGGTCACGGCTGCCGTGCGCGACGGCGACGAGCGCGGGCCCCCCGCCCCCGCCCCGCCTTCCGCGCGACACCCGGCCACGCGCCGTCTCCGTCATGGCCATGGGCTGCCGCTGTTCCGTCATGGCCATGGGCGGCCGCTGTTCCGCCGTGGCCATGGGCTGCCGCTGCTCCGTCATGCCCCGATCCTGCCGGGCGCACGTTGCCGGGTCGTTGCGGGGCGGTCACGGGGGGTGTCGGGGGCCTCACAGGCGCGGGGAGACGGGGGTGCGGAAGTGCCGGGGTGCGGCAGACTCGGGGCTCCAGGCGAACGGAGGCTCCTCCCATGACCCTTGACCCCGTGTCCCCTGACCCCGTGTCCCCTGACCCCGCCGTTCGTGACGCGCTCGCCGCCGAGCTCCTCGCCGCCCTGCGCGACGGCTCCCCCGGGTCGTGCGCGTCCCTGCGCGGCTCGCTCGCGCGGGGTACGGCGGACGCGTACAGCGACATCGATGTGGCCTGGACGGTGGCCGGCGCCGAGTTCGGCGCGTCCCGGGCCCGGGTTCCCGCGCTCCTGACCGGGGTCCGTCCCCTGCTCTCCGTGCGCGCCGACCCCGAGTTCCAGGGCTCGCCCGTCCGCCGGCTGCTCTTCGTCTGCTTCGCCGGGCTGCCCCTGTTCTGGCGGCTCGACCTGGATGTGCGAGCGGCCCGCGCGCCGGACGGCGACGACAGCGGCGCGCGGCGCGGCGCGGCGGCCGGCGGCGCCGGCTGGTCGCTCGCGGCCAGCGCACTCGCCAACGGTGTCGCGGCCGTCAAGGCCGTCCTGCGGGAGCAACCCGGCACCGCCCGCGGGCTGCTGGAGCGCGGCTTCGCACGCATCGCGGTGCCGGCCGCCGTCACGGGTGAGTGGCGTACGGACATTCACCGGCTCGCCGACGCCGCCGCCCTGCGCGAGCCGGACCAGCGCGAGCAGGCCGAGCGGGTACGGAGCCTGGCGGACACCCACCTCGCGGCCCGCTGACCCGTCCTGCGGCGAACCGAAACGGCGCCCCCCGCGTCCATCCCGACGTAAGCCGACGTACGCCGCCGCACACCGACGGCCATCCGATCAGCAGGGGGACCACGTGCCGCGCATCCGAGTGGGGCGACCGCGCCTGCCCCGTACCCGCGCGGGACGGCGGCGCCTGGTGCAGGCCGTGGCCGCCGCGTGCGTGCTCGCGCTCGCGCCGGCCACGTGGATGTACGCGAGCACGGGCGGCCGGGTCGGCACCGTGGCCGACGCGCCGGCGTCCGGGGTCGCCGTGGTGTTCGGGGCCGGTCTGTGGAAGGGCGAGCCCTCGCCCTATCTCGCCGGCCGCCTCGACGCCGCGGTGCGGCTGTACCGGGCGGGGAAGGTGAAGGCGGTCCTGGTCACCGGCGACAACAGCCGCACCGACTACGACGAGCCCGGCGCGATGCGCGGCTATCTCGTGCGGCACGGCGTGCCCGGCACGCACGTGGTCGCCGACTTCGCCGGGTTCGACACCTGGGATTCCTGCGTGCGGGCGAAGAAGATCTTCGGGGTGGACCGGGCCGTGCTGGTCAGCCAGGGGTTCCACATCCGGCGCGCGGTCGCCCTGTGCGAGGCGGCGGGCGTGCGCTCCTACGGGGTGGGCGTCGACGCCGCGCACGACGCGACCTGGTACTACGGCGGCACCCGCGAGGTGTTCGCCGCGGGAAAGGCGCTCCTGGACGTGGTGTTCAAGCCCGACCCCACCTTCCTCGGCCCCAAGGAGCCAGGCGTCGCACGGGCGTTGACGGGCCCGGCCGGGTAGCGCGGCACGCGCTCCTCACGGCCGGCGGCGAGGCGCGGGCCACCGGGCGCACGGGCTCCTCACGGCGCGGGGCCGGCCGCGATGAGGGCGTGGCACCGGGCGCGTAACCGGCGGGCGGGGGCGGGCGTAACACGCCGGGCGCAGCCTGGGCGCATGCCCACCGACGCCGCAGCGCCCTCCCCCGTGACCGCCACCCACTGCCCGTACTGCTCGCTCCAGTGCGGCATGGGGCTGCGGGCCGCGGACGGCGCGCCCGGCGGTCTCGACGTGGTCCCGCGCGATTTCCCGGTGAACCGGGGCGCGCTGTGCGGCAAGGGTTCGTCCGCGCCCGCGCTGCTCTCCCGGCGGCTGCGCCTGACCGAGCCGCTGATCCGCCGCGCCGACACCGGCAGGCTCGCGCCGGCCACCTGGGAGGAGGCACTCGCGCTGGTCGCGGCACGGCTCGGCTCGGTGCGCGAGGAGCACGGCGCCGACGCGGTCGGGGTGTTCGGCGGCGGCGGCCTCACCAACGAGAAGGCGTACGCGCTCGGAAAGTTCGCCCGGGTGGTGCTCGGGACCTCGCAGATCGACTACAACGGGCGGTTCTGCATGTCGTCGGCGGCCGCCGCCCACCAGCGGGCGTTCGGCATCGACCGGGGCCTGCCGTTCCCGCTGGAGGACGTGGCGCGGACCGGCTGTGTGATCCTGGTGGGCGCCAACCCGGCCGAGACCATGCCCCCTGCCGTGCGCCACCTGCGCGAACTGCGGGAAAACGGCGGCACGTTGATCGTTGTCGATCCGCGCAGGACGAAGACGGCCGAGCTGGCGGACCTGCATCTGGCGCCGCGCCCCGGCACCGACCTGGCGCTGGCGCTCGGTCTGCTGCACCTGGTGGTGGCCCAGGGCCGCGTCGACGAGGAGTTCATGGCAGAGCGGACCACGGGCTGGGAGGCGGCGAGGGCGGCGGTCATGGCGCACTGGCCGGAGCTCGTCGAGAGGATCACCGGGGTGCCCGTGCCCCAAATCCGCGCGGCTGTCGGCCTGTTCTGCGGTACGCCGGACGGGATGGTGCTGACCGCGCGCGGCGCCGAGCAGCACGCCACGGGCACCGACACGGTGGGCGCGTGGATCAACTTCTGCCTCGCGACCGGCCGGGCGGGCCGGCCCCTGTCCGGATACGGCTGCCTCACCGGCCAGGGCAACGGGCAGGGCGGGCGCGAACACGGCCAAAAAGCGGACCAGTTGCCGGGATACCGCAAGCTCACCGACCCCGCGGCCCGCGCCCATGTGGCCGGGGTGTGGGGCGTTCCGCCCGACTCGCTCCCCGGGCCGGGGCGCAGCGCCTACGAGCTTCTCGACGCGCTCGGCGGCGAGGTGCGGGGCCTGCTGGTGATGGGCTCGAATCCGGTCGTCTCGGCGCCGCGCGCGGCCCATGTCGAGGGCAGGCTCCGCGCGTTGGACTTCCTCGCCGTGGCGGACGTGGTGCTCTCGGAGACCGCCGAACTCGCGGACGTGGTGCTGCCGGTGACGCAGTGGGCGGAGGAGAGCGGCACGATGACCAACCTGGAGGGCCGGGTCCTGCTGCGCCGTGCCGCCGTCACCCCGCCGGACGGCGTACGCAGCGACCTGCAGATCCTCAACTCCCTTGCCGGACGGCTCGGTTGCGAGGAGACGGCGAAGGGTTTCCCGGCCGAACCGGAGGAGGTGTTCGAGGAGCTGCGCCGGGCGTCGGCCGGCGGAGCCGCGGACTACGCGGGCATCAGCTATCGCAGGATCGAGGCCGAGGACGGCGTGTTCTGGCCCTGCCCCGACGAGGGGCATCCGGGCACGCCCCGGCTCTTCCTCGACCGGTTCGCGACCGCGGACGGCCGGGCCAGGTTCGTGGAGGTCACCCACCGCGGGCCGGCCGAGGAGACCGACGGCGCGTACCCGGTGGTGCTCACGACGGGCCGTGTGCTCGCCCAGTACCAGTCGGGCGCCCAGACGCGGCGGGTGCCCGAGCTGCATGCGGCCGCGCCCGGTGCCTTCGTCGAGATGCATCCCCTGCTCGCCGCGCGGATCGGGGTGGGCGACGGCGACGCGGTGACGGTGACCTCGCGGCGCGGGCAGGCCACCGCCCCGGCCCGCGTCACCTCCGCGATCCGCTCGGACACCGTGTTCATGCCGTTCCACTGGGCGGGCGAGGGCCGGGCCAACACCGTGACGAACCCGGCGCTCGACCCGGTCTCGAAGATGCCCGAGTTCAAGGTGTGCGCGGTACGGGTGGAACCGGCCCGGCCGCCCGGCTGAGCCAGTCCCCGCCGGGGATGGCGGCGCCGCCCGCGAGGAGTTCGCGGGCCAGGCGGGGCGAGGCGAGGTAGACCCAGGCGAGCACGGGCGGGGCGGAGGGTGCCGGGGCCACCTCGCGCGCCACCCGGTCGTAGCGGTTGCGGGGGTTCCCCGGACCGGCATACTCCTCCAACGCGTCGAGCGCGGCGAGGAGTTCACCGTGTCCGGCCGGGTCGACCTCGATGAGGGTGCCGGTGATCGTGCCGGCTCCGGCGGTGGCGTACGGGTGGCCGGGGCCGTCGTACAGGACGGCCCCGTGCAGCAGGGCCGGGCGTTCGGCGACGGTACGGCCGTGCAGAAAACGCCGGTGGTGGCGCTCCCCGGGGCGCAGCGTGCCGTACACGAAGAAGGGGAACGGGGGTTCGACGGCGCGGGTCACCGGGCGAGCGTCTCGGCCGCGATCCACGACAGGTACGCGGGGCTCCCGGCCGCCACGGGGGCCGCGAGGATCTCGGGCGTCTCGTAGTCGTGGGCGGCCAGGAGGTGGCGTTCGAGGGCCCGGTAGCGGCCGGCCGTGGTCTTGAAGAGGACCTGCCACTCCCGGGTCGTCTCGATGCCGCCCGCCCAGTGGTAGACGGAGGTGACGGGGCCCGCGATCTGCGCGCAGGCGGCGAGGCGGGCCTCCACCGCGCCGCGGGCGAGCGCCGCCGCCTTGTCCTCGCTGTCGGTCGTGGTCCACACGCTCAGCACTTCGGCCGATGGCACGGTGTCCTCCCTCGGTGATGTGGCCGGGGCCTGCCGGGACGACGGGGTCGTGCGGCCGGGGCCCACCGGCAGGGCTCAAAGTCCCGATCCTGCCGCAGGAGCGGGGCGTACGCACGGCTGTTACACGACGTGCCGCAATCCGTGATGATCCCTTCCTAGTCTCGGCCGACATGGCCATGCTCCCTTCCCTGCGGACGATCCGAACAGCCGTCGCCGTGGGCGCCGCCGCGCTCGGCGTCGTCGCGGTGCTCGTCGCGCTGTCCGGCCGCGGCGCGCGCTCCGGCCTCGTCGAGGGCGACCGGGCCTCCGCGGTCCCCCTCCAGCCGCGCGCCGAGCAGCTGTGGCCCGCCTGGTACGAGAGCGACGCGCGGCGCAACGGCGTGATGGGCTCCGGCCGTGCCGAGCCGCGCGCGCCGCTCGCCGACGCGCCCCCGGTGCCGAAGGGAGGACTGGGTGCCATGGACCCGAAGGCGATCCTGAACGCGGATCCCGCGGCCAAGGGGCTGACCCGGCTGCCGCTGATCGACCGCCCGGGGCGTACGGGCATCCGCCCGCCCGTGCTGCACGACCTGACGGGTCACGACGGCACACCCGAACTGATCATCTCGGCGGACCTGGAGAGCCGGCGCACGGTCGTCATCGTCTACACCGCCCGCGCCGGCAAGGTCGTCCCGATCCTGTACACCGCCGGCAGCCGTCTGGCGGTCGAGACCGTCGGCGCCGACCTCGTGACCCGGGGCGCCGCCGACGACGGGGCGCAGCAGACGGTCCGCTACCGCTGGAACGGGACCCGGCTGTCCCCCGTCAGCGAGGCCAAGACCTACCGCGACATCGCCCCGGCGACCCCGGGCACGGGGCCCGGCTCGGGCGGCCCGGGTGACCCCGGCAGCCCTGGTGGCCCCGGCAGCCCTGGTGGCTCCGACGGCCCCGACGGCCCGGAAAAGAACACGAGCCCGCGCTCGCCCGGGACGCCCGGGGCGAGCCGGGCGGCCGACGGCCGGGACGCCTCGTGATGCCCGCCCCGCGCCGACGGCGTCCGGCGCACGACGGGTGGTTCCGTGACGGGTGGTTCCGTGACGGGTCGTTCCGCGATCGGTGGGGCCGAGCCCTCCGGGCGCCCCGTGGGCTGAGCCTGCGCTGGAAGATCGCCGCACTGCTCGCGGCGGGCTGCGCCCTGGTGGCCGTCACCATCGGCCTGCTCATCCATCAGTCGCGCTCCGCGCAGATCGCCTCGACGGCCCGCGAGTCCGCGCTCGCGCAGCTCATGCACGTACGGCAGGTGTACGAGCTCACGGGGCAGGTGGACCGGGGTGACACGCAGGCCGCGCTCAACGCCCCGGACCTGCCCGGCCCGCTGCGCGCCTCTGCGCTGGCCGGGAGGCGGAGCACCTATCTGGACCTCGCGGGCCCCCATCCGGCGGTGTGGGCGGCGCGCCCCGTGGGCGACCGGGTTCTCTCGGTGCGCCGGCCGCTGAACGCCGCGGTGGGTGAACTGCGGCAACTGGACGGCGAGTTGGTGGCCTGGGGCGCCGTCGTGGTCGGGCTCGCGGCGCTGGGCGGGGCCGGGCTGGCCAGCAGGCTGAGCCGTAGGCTGCGTACCGCCGCGGCCACCGCGCGCCGCATCAGCGGGGGCGAACTCGACGCCAGGATCGGCCGGCCGGGGCCCGGCCGGCAGGACGAGGTGGCGGAGCTGGCCTGCGCGGTGGACACGATGGCCGCGTCCCTCCAGGAGCGCCTGGTGGCCGAGCAGCGCTTCACCGCGGACGTCGCGCACGAGCTGCGCACCCCGCTGACCGGCCTGCACACGGCCGCCGAACTGCTGCCCCCGAGCCGCCCGACCGAGCTCGTCCGCAACAGGGTCGACGCGCTGCGCACCCTGACCGAGGACCTGCTGGAGGTCGCCCGCCTCGACGCGAACGCCGAGAGGCCGCACCTTGAGGTGCTGCCCCTCGACCGCACGATGGCGACGATCCTCCAACGGTGCGGCATGAGCCAGGAGTTGGCGCGCCGTGGTGGACAGCCGACGGGCGGATCCGGCCCCGCCGCCGCGGACCGGCCCACCAGGGATGCCGCTCGTTCGGAGGCCCCCGCCCCCACCGAACCCACCGGCCCGGACCCCACCGGTCCCACCGGCCCAGACCCCATCGGCCCCACCGACGGCCCCACCGGCCCCACCGGCCCGGGTGTCCTCGTCCGTACCGACGCCCGCCGCCTGGAGCGGATCGTCGCCAACCTCGTCGCCAATGCCAGGCGGCACGGCGCCGAACCCGTCGAAGTGACGGTGGACGGGACCTCGGTCCGCGTGCGTGACCACGGGCCCGGGTTCCCCGAGCGCCTCCTGAAGGACGGCCCGCAGCGCTTCGTTACGGGCGCCAGGGAACGCGGTCAGGGCACGGGCCTCGGGCTGACCATCACCCTGGGCCAGGCGCACGTCATCGGCGCCGAGGTGACCCTGTGCAACGCGCCGCGCGGGGGCGGTGCGCTCGCCGTGGTCAGCCTGCCCGCGGCCTGAGCACCCGCCCCGGGCGCGCGCCCCCGACCCCGACCCCGCCCCCGACCCCGCCCTCGGCCCCGCTCAACCGGCGTACGGGCGGAGCGCCTTGGCGTCGCGCAGCGCCTGCGCCCACCAGATCACCTGGTCGAGCATCTTCTTCACGGCGGCGTCGGCCTGCAACGGCTCGCGGTGCTCGCCGTCCTCGTCGAAGAGACCGTGCGCCTGGTGGAAGCTGACCGTGTCCCGCACGGTCACGGCGTGCAGCTCCGCGAAGACCTGCCGCAGCTGCTCGACGGCGCGCAGCCCGCCGGAGATCCCGCCGTAGGAGACGAAGCCGACCGGCTTGGCCTGCCACTGCGCGAAGTGCCAGTCGATCACGTTCTTCAGCGGGGCGGGGAAGGAGTGGTTGTATTCGGGCGTGATCACGACGAATGCGTCGGCATCCGCCAACTTCGGTGTAACAAGGGCGAGTTGGGCCTGGGTGGCGGGCGAGGGGTTGCGGGAGAGGGCGGTCGGAAGCTCGGTCTCGGCGAGGTCGACCACCTCGACGGCCAGGCCCTGGTGTTCCCGGGCACGGGCGAGGAACCAGTCGGCGACGACCGGCGCGAAGCGGCCCTCGCGGTTGGAGGCGACGACGACGGTGAGCTTGAGGGCAGCCGGTGCGGCTGTGGTGATGTCCATGCCGAGAAGGATTCAACCTCAAGCTTGGTCGAGGTCAAGCCCGTTCGGGGGCGAACTATGTTGTGGCGCATGACACTTCCGTACGTCGAGATCGACGGCCGCCCCGCCGACGCCGAGAACCTCCTCGTTCCCGCCCTGACCGGCGGCTACGGGCACTTCACCGCCATGCAGGTGCGCGACGGACGGGTCCGCGGCCTCGCCCATCACCTGGCCAGGCTCGACGAGGCCACCCGCGAGCTGTTCGGCCCCGCCATGCCCGGCGAACGGATCCGCTCCCTGGTCGCGGGGGCCCTCGACGCCGCCGGCACCCCGGACGCGGCGGTGCGCGTCTACGTGTACGGGCCCGACGACGCCCCCACCCCGATGGTCGTCGTCAACGAACCCGTCGACATGCCGTCCACCGCACAGTCGCTGCTCTCCGTGCCGTACGAGCGGCCGGTCGCCCACCTCAAGCACCTCGGCGGTTTCGCCCAGGCCTACTACGGCCGCCTGGCCCGCCGCCAGGGCTTCAGCGAGGCCCTCCTGACCGGGCCGGGCGGCGTCGTCTCGGAGGGCTCGATCACCAACATCGGCTTCTGGGACGGCACCGCGGTGGTGTGGCCGGACCGTCCCGCGCTGCTCGGCGTCACCAAGGCGGTGCTCGAACCGAGGCTCGCGGCGTACGGCCTGACGTCGGTGCGCCGCGAGGTCACCCTGGCCGGCCTCGGTGCCTACAGCGCGGCGTTCCTCACCAATTCCCGCGGGATCGCCCCGGTGGGCCGGATCGACGAGCGGGAGTTCTCGGTCGACGCGGAGCTCATGAAGGTGGTGTGGCGGGCGTTCGAGGAGGCGCCGTGGGATGTGATTCACCCGGCGTGAGCGGCCACCCGTACGGCCCACCCCGCGTCACTCGTTCGCCCCTCGCCGACGGGCACGGCGGCCCGGACGCCCGTTAAGTCGAAGGCGGAAGCACCCGTACGACCACCAGCAGCCACAGCAGCCGCGATAGCCACAGCAGCCGCAACAGCCGCGGGACAGCCTGCGGAAGTGCCGGAAGCGGTGGCGGCCTGTGACCGCGCCTTCGGAGGATCCATGCGTACTGCCCGACTCCTGACGAGTGCCCTGCTGGCGGGCGCCGCCGTGCTGGGCCCGGCGGGTGCGCTCGCGTACGCCGACAACCAGCCCGGCGGCTCCCTCGAACTGTGGCCGACGAGTGCCTCGCCCGGCGCCACGGTCACCGCGAACACCACGGCGTGCGGTTCGTCGGGGCGCGGCACCGGCGACGCGAACGCGGTGGGCGCCGGCGACTTCCCGATGGCGGCCTCCACGCACAAGGAGGTCCTCGCCGGGCAGTTCAAGGTCGCCCAGCACACCAAGCCGGGCTCCTTCCGCATCGGCGTGCGGTGCGACAACGGCAAGACCGTCGAGGCCCAGCTGAAGGTCACCGGCGGCGACGGCGGCCAACGGGACACCGACACGTCGTGGGAGTGGAAGGACCGGGAGTCCCGCGACGGCCGTGACAAGCCGTGGGAGTGGAAGGACCAGCAGGGGCGGGACGGCCACGACAAGCCCTGGGAGGGCAGCGACCCGCGGGGCCACGTCAAGACCGGTGTCGGCGGCAGCGTCCGCCCCGACACCACCGAGATCGCGGTGGGCGCGGCGGTACTCGTCGCGGCCGCCGTGGGCGGCACCTGGCTGCTGCGTCGCCGGGCGAGCGGCACGCAGGGCCGGGGCTGACCGCCCTTGTCGGCCCCGGCCGCACGGCGCAACGCGGGCTGGCTGATGGTGATCGCCGCGTTCGCCGGCCTGTGGCTGATCGAGCGGGGTATGGACACCGTGGAGCCGCCCCGGCCGTCGGCGGCGCAGGCGTTCGCTGCGGGGCCCGCGCCGGGCCACGCAGGCCGCGCGGCCGATGCCACGGCCGGTGACGCCGCGCGGGCCGTGCCCCAACTCCCGCCCGCCGATGGCCTCGCGCCCTCCGAACCCGTACGCGTCGCCATCCCCTCGATCGGCGTGGACGCGCCCGTGATGCGCCTCGGGCTGGGCCCCGACCACAGCCTGGACGTACCGCCGCCCGGGAACACGAACGTGGCGGGCTGGTACAAGGACGGCACTCCCCCGGGCTCCCGCGGCACCTCCGTGATGGCCGGCCACGTCGACGACGCGCACGGCCCCGCCGTCTTCTACGCGCTCGGCGCGCTGAAGAAGGGCAGCCGGGTCGAGGTGACCCGCCGGGACGGCGCGACCGCGGTGTTCGACGTCGACGCGGTCGAGGTGTACGAGAACGACGCGTTCCCGGACGCCAAGGTGTACGGGGCCGCGACGCGCCCGGAACTGCGGCTGATCACCTGCGGCGGCGGCTTCACGAAGAAGGGCGGCTACCGGGGCAACGTGGTCGCCTTCGCCCATCTGACGGGAGTGGTCCGGGGGGCGGCGGGGGCAGGTACGGGGGCGGCGGGGCCGGGCCCGGCGGGCGCCGTGGGCTCGGCGAGGGCTTTCTGAAGGCCGCCGCGCCCCACGCGGCACGCCGCTAGCGGTGACCGCGCGGGGCCCCGCCGAGGTCGTGCACGTCCACGGCCCGGTCGGGGGCGGGTGGCGCGGCCGGGGTGACGGACACGGCCAGGAACGTCGCGGCGAGCGCGCTCGCCGCGGTGAGCCCCGCGGCGAGCCGGCGCCGGGCACGGTCGAGCGGAACGGGGGCGGTGCACCTGCGGTGACGGGCCATGGCTCTGCGACTCCTCGATTCGTCGACGCTGACGCTGACGCTGACAGTGGCAGTGACGGTCACTCGGACGCTGACGGTCACTCTGGCGGTGACGGGACCGGACGCCCCGCCCTCAGAAGCTGAACTGCTCGGTGTGGATGTGCTCCTCGGGGACGCCCGCCCGGATGAGCGAGGCGGTCGCCGCCTGCGCCATGGGGCCCGGTCCGCAGAGGAAGACGTCGTGCTCGGCGAGGTGGGGGACGAGGTTGCGCAGGGCCTGCGGCGCGAGCGGGTCGAAGGACGCGTCGGAGGGCCCGAGGAGGTAGTGCAGCGCGGCCCCCCGCTGGACGGCGATGGCCTCCAGCTCGTCGCGCAGCACCAACTGGGCGGCGTTGTTGGCCCGGTAGAGCAGGGTGAGGTCGCCGGGCCCGGCGGGCAGCGTCTCGAACAGCACCCGCATCGGCGTGATGCCCACCCCGCCGGCCAGGAGCAGCACCTTGCGGCGGGTACGGCGGTGCGGGGTCATCGCGCCGAACGGCCCGGTGGCCAGGACCCGGGTGCCGGGACGCAGCCGTCTGATCCGCCGGCTGTGCACGCCGAGCGCCTTCACGGTGATGCGTACGGTGTCGTCCCTGACCGGCGCGGACAGCGAGAACGGCAGCGAGGTGTGCCAGAGCCTGCGCCGCAGGAACCGCCAGCGCAGGAACTGTCCGGGTTCGGCGCGCAGCGCGTCGAGTCCGGTGCCGCGCATCACGACGGACACCACGTCGGGTCTCTCGTCCCGCACCTCGACGACGTACAGCGCGTGGCGCAGGGCCTGGCGCACCGGAACGACGCCCCGGTACCAGACGATCAGCACGGCGACGGTCGCGTGCAGCATCGCCCAGGCCCACACGGTGAGCCGGTTGCCCGCCACGTCGGGCCCGACCAGCTGGTGCGCGAAGGCGAGCGCGGCGCCGAGGTAGGTGAGGAAGTGCAGGGCGCGCCACGTCTCCTGCGAGATCCGCGCCCGTGCCGCCCGCACCGAGCTGACCCCGGCCGCCCCGAACGCGAGCGTACCGAGCGCGGCCGCCAGGATCCCTCCGTAACCGAGCAGCCGCGTGGCCGACCGCAGCAGGTCGGTGCCGGTGTACGCGGCGTACGCGCACAGCGCGAGCACCAGGTGCGCGCCGACGAGCGTCAGCACGTAGCGCCCGCCGAGCGCGTGCCAGCGGGCGAGCCGGTCGGCGCCGACGCCGTGTTCGACGGCCGGGACGCGGGCCATGAGCAGCAGCATCACCAGGACGCCGTAGCCGGCGAGCAGCCCCGACAGATGCGCTCCGCCCGCGAAGAGCACGTCCAGCCGCGCGGACGGCTCGGCCTGCGCCCCCCACAACAACCCGACCCCGCCCGCCCCCGCGAGCACCCCGCGCCGCAAAACCCGCGGCCGCACCCGCACGGGCCGCACCACAACCTGCCGCTGCTCCCCCGGGTGCTCCGCCAGCCATCCCTCCCGCCAGCCCTCCTGGCGTTCTCCCGGGTAATCCTCCTGGTGCTCCTGCCGGGCCTGGAGCGCGAGATAGGCGGACAACGCCGGGTACGCGGCAAGCTGCGGGTCGGTGGCCTCGATCGTCACGCCCGGCAGCCTAGGTCGGCCCACCCTGCAAAAAACCCTGGTCAGCGACGGATCCGCGATCCTTAAGGCGCCCTTGAGGATCGCCTGACCGCCCATTAAGAGCGAGCTGACGTCGGCTCAGGGAACATCACGACGAGCCGGGCCCGTCACTGCCAGAACACTTCCTCGACGATGATCTGTGGATCGGCTGTGCGACGGACGAACGTGTAGTGAATCCAGCCCCGCCCATGGTCGAAGTAGCAGACATGCAGCCCGTTCGGCACCGTCGACCGGAGAGGGGCGATCCGGCAACTGTCGGGAAGGTCCGGCAGGTTGTCGACTCCGCGGAAGTATGGGTCGGGCACGGTGATCAGCTCGGCGCGGATGTCGTCGAGCAGATCCCGGACCCGTCTGGGCAGGGCGCCTCTCGCCGCTCGGGCCGTATCGACCCAGTCCAGCTGCCACGGCGGCCCCATCAGATCACTCACTGACCGGGCTCCGCCTTACCCGCTTCCCTCCGCAGGTGCGCGGCCCGCGTCAGGAGATGCATGGCCTCGTCGTTCGTCGACGCGTCCGCGGCGCGGGCCTCCAGGTCGTGCACCTGTCGGTCGAGCTCCGGATCGCGGGCGATGGCGAACTCGGCCCACCACTGTGCGAGGAACGCCGGCACTGGGGCCAAGTCGTACGCATCGGCAATGGCCCACTTCCAGTGCGCGTCGAAGTCGGCGAGGAGCTGGGGGGTGTGCTCGGAGATGGCGGCCCGCAGCGCCTTCGGATTCCGCTCGGGCATGGGCGGCACGTGCCTGCCGGGCCGCGGTGCGGTGCTCATGCCGCCTCGCTCCCCTCGGCCTGCCCCTGATCGGCCCGGTAGGCGGCGGCGAGGGTCGAGACGTACTGCGGCGTCCAGCCCATGTGCCGGGCCACGGCGGGAGCGCCGCCCCTGCCGAGTTCGATGGCGAGCCGTCCGGCGGCTCTCCGGAAGGCGGTGGCTGCGTCGTCGGCCGCCTTCTTGGCGCGATCGAGCTCTCGCTTCTGGGCGTCGGTGAGGGCGGCCTGCGGGGTCCTGGTTCGAGGCGTGCCGGTCATGCGTGAAGTGTGCGCCCCCACACCAATAAACCGCAACTCATCCTTGACATTAAGAGCCCCGCCAAAGAACGATCAACAACAGTCACCGTGCGTCATGACCTCCCCGCGCCGTACGGACGGGATGACGATCCGTTCCCCAGCGGGCTCGGAACCCGGCCCACCCGGCCCACCCGGTACGTCAGCCGCTCGCGCGGTCCAGATAGCGCAGGACCGCCAGGACCCTGCGGTGGCCGGACTCCGAGGGGGGCAGGTCCAGTTTGGTGAAGATGTTCGCGATGTGCTTCTCCACCGCCCGCTCCGACACCCCGAACCCCTCGGCGATCGCATGGTTGGTGCGGCCCTCCGCCATCAGACCCAGCACCTCCCGTTCGCGCGGGGTGAGCGCGTCGAGCGCGGCGGCCCGTCGGCTCGCGCCGAACAGCTGGGCCACCACCTCCGGGTCGAGCGCGGTGCCGCCCGCCGCCACCCGCTCCAGCGCGCTCACGAACTCGCCGATGTCCACGACGCGTTCCTTGAGCAGATAACCGACCCCTGCCCCGCCGTCGCCGATGAGCTGCGCCGCATAGGCCGTCTCCACGTACTGCGAGAAGATCAGCACCCCGGTGTCCGGCGCCGTGCGGCGGATCTCCACGGCCGCGCGCAGACCCTCGTCGGTCTGGGTCGGCGGCAGCCGGATGTCCACCACCGCCGCGTCGGGCCGGTGTTCGGCGACCGCGGCGAGCAGCGCCCGCGCGTCCGGCACCGCGGCCGCCACCTCCACGCCGCGCAACTCCAAGAGCTGGACCAGCCCGTCGCGCAGGATCGAGGAGTCCTCAGCGATGACGACGCGCATGCGGTGACCCGTTCTGTTGTGTGGAGCCGTTCCGGGCTGGAGAGCCGGCCGGGGGCGGAGGGTCGGCCGGGGGTGGAGAGCCGGCCGGGGGTGGAGAGCCGATCGGGTGTGGGTTCCCCCGGCGGTGCCGACGCGACGCCCCCGCGCCGGAGCCGGAGCCGGAGCCGGGGCCCGTGCCGGTGTTGCCGGACTCGGCGCCCGTGCCGGGGCCCGTGCCGGGGCCCGTGCCGGTAAAGGTACTGGGCGATCTCCGCTCGCCGAACGGCAGCACCACGCTCACCGCCGTGGGCCCCCCGGCGGGGCTGTTGCAGGTCAGTGATCCGTCGACCGTACGCACCCTGGCCCGCAACCCGGCGAGACCGCTGCCCGCGCCCACCACCGCTCCCCCGCGCCCGTCGTCCTCGACGACGAGCAGCAGGATCCGCGCCGCGCCGGTCACCGTGACCTTCACCTCCGAAGCCCCGCTGTGCTTCGCGGCGTTGGCGAGCAGTTCGGCCGTGCAGAAGTACGCGATGGACTCGATCGCCGGACTCGGCCTGCCCTCGATGCCGCACTCCACCCGCACCGGCAGCGCACTGTCCGCCGCGAGGGTCGCGAGCGCGGTGTCGAGGCCCTGGTCGAGCACCGGCGGATGGATGCCCTTGACCAGGTGGCGCAGGTCGGCGACGGCCTGCTTCGCATTGCTCTGAGCGGTCTCGACGACGTTGAGGATCCGCTCCGGATCGGCGCCGCCCGCCACCAGTTCGCGGATCATCGTGAGATGCATGCCCAGGCCCACCAGGCGGGCCTGCGTCCCGTCGTGCAGGTCGCGTTCGATACGGCGCAGGGTCGCCGCCGCGTCGTCGACGGCCTGCGCGCGGGTCTCCTCCAGGGTCTGGATCCGCCGGTCCGCCCGGTCGGGCCCGAGCAGCGCGGTGAGCAGCATCCGGTGCGGGGTGAGCGCATGGCGGTCGAGCCACGGCGCCACGTACAGGAGGAGCAGGCCGAGGGCGAACGGCGCCAGCCACCGCGGCCAGCTGTCGAACTCCACTCCCCCCACCTCCATCCCCACATGCCGTACGGAACCGTCGGGCTCCCTGATCGTGAAGTAGTTCCACCGCTTGAGCACCGGATACAGGGTCAGGAGCACCCCCTGGACGAAGCCGACGTACACGGCGAGCAAGGGCAGCAGGGCCGTCAGCGGTGCGGCCAGGGCGCAGCACACCGCCCGCCATCCGGGCCTGCCTCCCAGCACGGAACGCCGCCAGTCGAACACCCCGGTGCTCTCCGCGCGCGGCGGCGCCTCGATCTCCAGCCCCAACAGGCGGCGGGCCAGGGCACGTTGGACCCCGCCGAGCGCCAGCGCACCCCGGACACCGGCAGCGACCAGCCAGAGCCCCGGCGCCGTCCACGACACCACGGCGCCGGCCGACAGGACCACGGCGACCACGACGAGGCCTGCGAGGGCGAACGGCAGCGCGACGAGCGAGTAGAGCGCGGCCCGCGCCACGGCGGCCAGCCGGTCCCGGCGATAGGGGAACTCCACGGATCGCGCCAGGCGCAGACGGTGCATGGGAACAACCTAGGCCCGGCGGTCAGAGCTGGTGGATCACGGGTATGGACAGGATCGCGCAGACCAGGGCCAGCGCCACGGCGATCGACGTGGCCTTCAGGAGTCCGGTGCGGTCCGCGCCGAGGAAGCCCTTGACCAGGCGGGCCTGGATCACGGTGAAGCCCCTCATCACCCAGGGCGTGATGAGCAGGAAGGACACCCCGCCCCCTATGCCGTGCACCGCCCACGCGCCGGCCATCGTCGGCCCGCCCCACGCCTGGCTCGGATCGCCGTCGGGACGCAGGGGATAGGCCAGGTTGATCACGACGACCGTCCAGAAGTAGCCCGACACGGTGAGCGCCATCAGGTTCAGCGGCAGACCGATCACGGCGTGGGCCACGGCGAGCAGTCCGGTGCGAGCGCCACGGCCCGGATCGGCCGCCTCCACGCCGAGGAACCTGCGGGCGAGCCCGCGCTGGATACGGCCGGCCGGGCCACCGACAAGGGCCAGAGGGAGGCACAGCACGCCGACGGGCACGGCCAGCACGAGATAGGCGAACCGCAGCCAGGTCGCGGCGCGGAACGGCTCACGCAGGAACGTTCTCCAGCGGTTCGGCGGGGCCGAAGCGGGAGCCGAAGCGGGAGCGGGAGCCGGGGCGGGAGCCGCAGCTGTAGCGGGGGCTGGATCCGACGGAGGCGGGGTCGGCGCGGACGAGGCCCGTGCGGACGGGGTTGGTACCGGCGGGAGCGAGCCCGGCCGTACGGATGCGATCGGTGTGGGTGCGGAATGCCGCTGCGCGAGGTCCATGTCCCAAGGCTCCCGCCCACACGCCGCCCATTCGATCGTGCCAGCACGGATCTTCATGGTTCGGTTTACCCCACCCCCCCCCACCATCGACGCGAGTCGCCCCCCACCCCGGAGAACCGGCGCGAGCCCGCCCCTCACACCCCGCCCCTCACACCCCGCCCCCCGCTCCGCTGAGCGCAAGGTTCCCCCGCGGTAATCGCCGGGATGCGGTCGGGAAACAGCCGGCGCCCACGCTGGGCACATGAGTACGGACATCGTGGTGATCGGCGGCGGCACGGCGGGTGCCCGCCTGGCCCGGCATGTCCCGGTGACCGTCATCGGCGAGGAGGCCCACGCACCGTACAACCGGGTGCTCCTCGCGGAGGTCCTCGCCGGACGCTACGGGCCCGAGGTCATCACCCTGCCCCCGGTGCCGGTGCGCCGGGGTGTGCGGGCGGCGCGGATCGACCGCGCGGCCCGGGTGGTGCACTGCGACGACGGCAGCGCCGTCCCCTACGGCCGCCTCGTGCTCGCGACCGGCTCCAACCCGGTACTGCCGCCGCTGCGGGGCCTGCGCGAGGGCCGACTGCCCGACGGAGTGCACCCCTTCCGCACCCTCGACGACGCGATCGCCCTGCGCGATCGGGCCCGCGCGGGCGCCCGCGCCGTAGTCATCGGAGGCGGGCTGCTCGGGGTGATGGCGGCGCGGGCGCTCGCCGAACGAGGAACCCAGGTCGTCCTCGCCCAACAAGGCGAGCGTCTGATGGAACGTCAACTGGACGACGTCGCATCCGCCTTGGTGCGCATCCATCTCGAACGCCTCGGCGTGGAAGTACACACCGAGTGCCGGGTGCGCGGGCTCACGGGACCGGCCGGCACCGACGTCGAGCTCGCCGACGGCTTCGTCCTCGGCGCCGAACTCGTCGTCCTCGCCACCGGCGTCCGCCCCCGCACCGGCCTCGCCCTCGCCGCCGGGCTCGAAGTCCGCCGAGGCGTCGTCGTCGACGACGAGCTGCGCACCTCCGACCCCTTCATCCACGCCGTCGGCGACTGCGCCGAGCATCGCGGCACGGTGTACGGACTCGCGGGCCCCGCGCTCGAACAGGCCGACGCGCTGGGGAGGTTGCTCGCCACCGGGCACGGCTCCTATCCGGGGACCCGGGGCCTCACCCGGCTCACCCTGGGCGGCCCGCGTCCCCTGGACCTGGCCGCGTTCGGCGAGCCCACACCACGCCCCGGCGACGACGTGGCCCACCTCGCGGACGCGACCCGGGGCGCCTACCGCAAGGTCGTCGTGCGCGGCGACCGCCTGGTCGGGGGCGTACTCGTCGGCGATCTCGGCGCGGTCGGGACGCTCGCCCGGACCTGGGAGGGCGACGAGGACCTGCCCGACACGCCCCTGCTCCACCTGCTCACCCACGACGGAGGTTCCTGACGTGCCCACCGAACACCTTCCCACCCTCGTGGTCATCGGCCACGGCATGGTCGGCCAGCGCTTCCTGGAGGCCCTCGCCGAGCGCGGGGCGACCGGGCGGACCCGGGTGGTCGTGCTGTGCGAGGAGCCCCGCCCGGCGTACGACCGCGTCCACCTCACCTCGTACTTCGAGGGAAGGACACCCGACCAGCTCGGCCTCGTGCCCGACGGCTTCCTGCGCGAGCACGGCATGGAGCTGCACCTGGACGACCCCGCCGAGACGATCGACCGGGCGTCGCGCACCGTCACCGCCCGCTCGGGCCGCACCTTCGCGTACGACACGCTCGTCCTGGCGACCGGCTCGTACCCCTTCGTACCGCCCGTCCCGGGCAAGGACCTCCCCGGCTGCTTCGTCTACCGCACCATCGAGGACCTGCTCGCCATCGAGGCGTACGCGAAGACCGCGACGACCGGCGCGGTGGTGGGCGGCGGCCTCCTCGGCCTGGAGGCGGCAGGTGCGTTGCGCGGGCTCGGCCTCGACACCCACATCGTGGAATTCGCGCCACGCCTGATGCCGGTACAGGTCGACGAGGGCGGCGGCGCGGCGCTGCTGCGCACCATCGAGAACATGGGCCTCACCGTTCACACGGGGGTCGGCACCCAGGACATCACCGCGGACGGTGAGGGACGCGTCAATGGAATGACACTTTCCGACAGCTCTCATCTGTCGACCGACCTCGTGGTCTTCTCCGCCGGCGTCCGCCCCCGCGACCAGCTGGCCCGCGCCTGCGGACTCGCCGTCGGCGAACGCGGCGGCATCGTCGTCGACGAGCAGTGCCGCACCAGCGACCCCGCGGTCTTCGCGATCGGCGAGTGCGCCCTGGCCTCGGACGGCCGGGTGTACGGGCTCGTCGCACCCGGCTACGACATGGCGGAGACCGCCGCCGACACCATCGCCGCCACCGCCGAACGCGCCTTCACCGGGGCCGACCTGTCGACCAAACTGAAACTGCTCGGCGTCGACGTCGCATCGTTCGGCGACGCGCACGGCACCGCCGCAGGCAGCCTCGACGTCGTCTACTCCGACTCCCGCTCCGGCGTCTACAAGAAGCTCGTCATCTCCTCCGACGGTCTGCTCCTCGGCGGCGTCCTGGTCGGCGACGCCGACGCCTACGCCATGCTGCGCCCGCTCACCGGGCACGTCCCGCCGGTCGCCCCCGAGCAGCTGGTCCTGCCGGCCGGGCTCGGCACGCCGGCCGCGCTCGGCCCGGAATCGCTGCCCGACGACGCCGTCATCTGCTCCTGCCACAACGTCACCAAGGAAGCCATCACCGCCTGCGCCACGCTGCCCGACGTCAAACGGTGCACCAAGGCCGGTACGGGATGCGGCAGTTGCGTCAGGACACTGGAGATGCTGCTGCCGAAGTCCGGCGACACCGGGTTGTGCACCTGCTTCGCCCAGACCCGCCAAGAGCTGTACGAGATCGCGCTCGCCCTGCGCCTGACGACCTTCACCGAACTCCTCGACGGACACGGGCGCACCCAGGCGCGGGGCGGCGAGGGCTGCGAGATCTGCAAACCCACGGTCGCCTCCATCCTGGCCGCCCTCGGCAACGGGCACATCCTGGACGGCGAACAGGCCGCGCTCCAGGACACCAACGACCACTTCCTCGCCAACTTGCAGCGCAACGGCTCCTATTCGGTCGTGCCGCGCATCCCCGGCGGCGAGATCACCCCGGAGAAACTCATCGTGATCGGCGAAGTCGCCCGCGACTTCGGCCTCTACACGAAGATCACGGGCGGCCAGCGCATCGACCTCTTCGGCGCCCGCGTCGACCAACTCCCCGCCATCTGGGCCCGGTTGGTGGACGCCGGCTTCGAGTCCGGGCACGCGTACGGAAAGTCACTGCGCACCGTCAAGTCGTGTGTGGGACAGACGTGGTGCCGCTACGGGGTGCAGGATTCGGTACGGATGGCGATCGACCTGGAGCTCCGCTACCGGGGCCTGCGCTCACCGCACAAACTGAAATCGGCGGTCTCCGGGTGCGCCCGCGAGTGCGCCGAGGCCCAGTCGAAGGACTTCGGCATCATCGCCACGGCCAACGGATGGAACCTGTACGTCGGCGGCAACGGCGGCGCGAGCCCGCGCCACGCCGATCTGCTCGCCCAGGACCTGACGGATGACGAACTTGTCCGTCTGATCGACAGATTCCTGATGTTCTACATCCGCACCGCCGACCGCCTGGAGCGCACCTCGGTGTGGCTGGAGCGGATCGAGGGAGGCCTCGGCCACGTCAGGGACGTGGTGGTCGACGACTCGCTCGGCATCTGCGCCGAGCTCGAAGCCCTGATGGCCGCGCACGTGGCGGGCTACCGCGACGAATGGGCCGGAACCCTCGACGACCCCGAGCGCCTCGCCCGCTTCGTGTCCTTCGTGAACGCGCCCGGCGCGCCCGACCCCTCGGTGCGCTTCGTGCCCGAGCGCGACCAGATCAAGCCGGAACTTCCCCTCCTCACCCTGGGAGCCACCCGATGACCATGGTCCACCTCAAGCTGGAAGAAGGCTCGATCGCTGTCTGCGAGACCGCCCGCCTCACACCGGGACGCGGCGTCGCCGCCCTCCTGCCCGACGGCCGCCAGGCCGCCGTCTTCACCGACCGGCGCGGCCGGACGTACGCGATCGACAACCGTGACCCGTTCACCGGCGCCTACGTCCTCTCCCGCGGACTGCTCGGCTCGACACCGGAGGGCCGCCCCTACGTGGCCTCCCCGCTCCTCAGGCACCGCTTCGACCTGGAGACCGGGGCCTGCCTCGACGACGAGGCGCAGACCGTACGGACGTATGTGACCGTGCAGACGCACGTGCCCGAGCATTCCCGCCGGCCGACCACACCCCCTCCCGGCATACCGGCCGGTACGGTGGGCGTATGAATCGTGGCTGGAGCGCTCAGGACATCCCCGATCAGAGCGGCCGCACGGCGGTCGTCACCGGGGCGAACAGCGGGATCGGTCTCGTCACCGCGCGCGAGCTCGCCCGTCGCGGCGCGCGGGTGGTGCTGGCCTGTCGCAGCGAGGCGCGGGGCCAGGAGGCCGGGGAGCGCGTGCGCCGTGAGGTCCCGGGCGCGGACGTGGAGTTCAGGCGGCTCGATCTGGCCGACCTCGCCTCGGTGCGGGCGTTCGCGGAGGCCTTCCCGTACGAGCGGCTCGATCTGCTGATCAACAACGCGGGCGTGATGGCGCTCCCCCACGGCAGGACCGCCGACGGGTTCGAGACGCAGTTCGGGGTCAACCATCTCGGCCACTTCGCGCTCACCGGGCTGCTCCTGCCCCGGTTGCGGGCGGCCGGGGCGGGCCGCGTGGTGAGCCTGTCGAGTGGCATGCACGCGCTGGCCAATATTGACATCCGTGATCTGAACAGTGAGCGCCGCTACCGGCGTTGGGTCGCCTACGGCCGCTCCAAGTCGGCGAATCTGCTGTTCGTCCACGAGCTGGCGCGGCGGCTCGCGGCGGCGGGTTCGGATGTCGTGGCGGCGGCCGCGCATCCCGGTTACGCCGCCACCAACCTGCAGACGCAGGCCGTACGGATGGAGGGCCGCAGGACGGCCGAGCGGATCGTCGAGCTCGGCAATCGGATCATGGCCCAGCCCGCCGAGGCCGGCGCGCTGCCCACGCTGTACGCGGCGACCGCGCCGGGGGTGCGGCCCGACTCGTTCACGGGGCCGTCCCTGATGATGTGGCGCGGCGCCCCCGCCCCGTCCTGGCGGGCGGCCTGGACGCTGAACGACGTCGCCGGTGAGCGCCTGTGGTCGGCGTCCGAGGGGCTCACCGGCGTGACGTACGGGGTGTAGTGGTGGCGTGACGCAAGGGCCGGCAGATGATCGCTGCCAGTCGTTGATTTCTGTCAGCCGTCCCGTGATCCCTGTCAGCCGTCCCGTGATCCCTGTCAGCCGTCAGCCGTTGACCGCGGCCGGGTCCATGTACATGACCTCCCAGTGGTGCCCGTCGGGGTCCAGGAAGGAGCGGCCGTACATGGGGCCCTGTTCCATGGTGTCGTTGGCGGGCGCGCCGCCGGAGGTCAGCGCGGTGTCGACGAGGCGGTCGACTTCTTCGCGGCTGTCCGCGCTGAGGCAGACGATCGACTCGACGGTGGTGGCGGTGTCGGCGATCTGGCGCTGGGTGAACCCCTTGAAGAACGGCTCGGTCAGGAGCATGGCGTAGATCGTGTCGCTGATGACCAGGCAGCCGGCGTTCTCGTCGGTGAACTGGGGGTTGAAGGTGTAGCCCAGCTTGCCGAAGAATTCCTTGGAACGGTCCAGGTCCTTCACCGGCAGATTGACGAAGATCATGGTGGGCATGGTGTGCTCCCTCGGGGGCGGTGGCATCGCTTACGAGGGGTAGACGGCGGGCCGGGCGGAAACTCATCGCCGTCTCGCGGTCAATTTTTTCGGCCTCCTCACGCGGGGTGCGTCCGCGACCGACACACCGCCGCAATAGCCCTGTCGCAATCGTCCCTCATGGTTGATCGTTGAGCGGTACGGCGGGATGACGGACAGCGGTACGGCGGGATGACGAGCGAGGGGCGTACGCCATGACGATCAGCCGCAGGGCACTGCTCGGCACGGGGGCCGCTCTCGGCCTGCTCACCGCGTGCGGCTCCAACTCGGGCCGGGACAAGGGCGGTTCGGCTGACGGCGAGGTCGCGCTCGCCCACTGGTATCACCAGTACGGGGAGAGCGGGACCGAGGCGGCGGTGCGCCGGTACGCGGCCGCGTACGACGGGGCGAAGGTCACGGTGCAGTGGCGGCCGGGCAATTACGACCAGCAGACGGCGGCGGCGCTGCTCACGGCGTCGGGGCCGGACGTCTTCGAGGTGAACGGGCCGACCCTTGACCAGATTCAGGGCGGGCAGGTCACGGATCTCACGGCTCTGTTCGACGGCGTGAAGGACGATTTCAATCCGGCGGTGCTCGCGCCGAAGACGTACGACGGGAAGATCTGGGGTGTCCCGCAGGTCGTCGACACGCAGTTCCTCTACTACCGCAGGAGTCTCCTGAAGGACGCGGGTGTCCAGCCGCCCGGCACGCTGGACGAACTGGTCGACGCGGCCAGGGCGTTGACGAGGAACAAGGTCAAGGGGCTGTTCCTCGGGAACGACGGCGGCGCGGGTGTACTGGGCGGTACGCCGCTGTACGCGGCCGGGTTGAGTCTGGTCACCGGCGATGGCCGGGCGGGCTTCGACGACCCGGCGGCCGCCCGTGCTCTCGGCAAGCTGCGCACGCTGTACACCGACAAGTCGCTGCTGCTGGGTGCGCCGAGCGACTGGTCGGACCCGTCGGCGTTCGTGCAGGGTCTGACCGCGATGCAGTGGTCGGGGCTGTGGGCGCTGCCGGCGGTGCAGCAGGCGCTCGGGGACGACTTCGGGGTGCTGCCGTTCCCGAAGGACGGTCCTGGCGGGAAGCCGTCGGTGCCGGTCGGGGCGTATGCCGCCGCGGTGTCGACGCGCTCGAAGCGCCAGGCCGAGGCGAAGGCGTATGTGAAGTGGCTCTGGGTGGAACGCGCCGATTTCCAGGAGGACTTCGCGCTGTCGTACGGCTTCCACATCCCGGCCCGGCTCTCGCTCGCCAGGAAGGCGGCCAAGCTGAGGCAGGGTGCGGCGGCCGAGGTGGTGGGGCTCGTGACGGAGAACGGTTACGCGCAGCCGTTGCTGTGGACGCCGACGATGCAGAGCGCCTATCAGGATGCGCTGAGCCGGATCATCAAGGACGGGGCAAGCCCTGACGGTGAGTTGAAATCTGTCATCCGTAAGACCAATGACGAACTTCAGCGGGTGAAGAAGCGCTGACCACCGTGCGACGCCCTGCGAGCAACACGCTCTGGTTCTGGATCTTCGTCGGGCCGTTCGCGGCCGGGCTCGCTCTCTTCACGTACGTCCCGCTCCTGTGGAGTGTCTACCTGAGCTTCTTCGACGCCCACAACACGGTCTCGCCCACCGACTTCGTGGGCTTGGACAATTACACGGCGATGCTGCGGGACGGCGCGTTCACGTCCAGTCTGGGCACGTTCGCGGTGTTCTCGCTGTTCATCGTGCCCGCGACGTACGTTCTGGCGCTGGCCCTCGCGCTCATGGTGAACCGGACCCGGCGCTTCCAGGCGTTCTTCCGTTCGGTGTTCTTCCTGCCCGCCGCCTGTTCGTATGTGGTCGCGGCTCTGATCTGGAAGCTGTCGATCTTCAACGGGGTGCGGTTCGGTCTGGCGAACACGGTGCTCGGCTGGTTCGGTGTCGATCAGACGGCGTGGCTGTCGACGACGCATCCGCCCTGGTACTGGCTGGTCATCGTGACGGTGCGGCTGTGGCTTCAGGCCGGGTTCTACATGATTCTCTTCCTGGCGGGGCTCCAGCGGATCAGTCCCCGGTTGTACGAGGCGGCCGCGGTCGACGGGGCGCGGCCTGGCTGGCAGGTGTTCCGGCACATCACTTTTCCGCAGCTGCGTACGACCTCGGTCGCGGTGGTGCTGTTGTTGGTGATCAACGCGTTTCAGGCGTTCGACGAGTTCTACAACCTGTTGTCGGATGCGCGGGGTTATCCGCCGTATGCGCGGCCGCCGTTGGTGTATCTCTACTACACGGCGCTGGGTCAGGGGCAGAACCTGGGGATGGGCAGTGCGGGTGCGGTGATCCTGGCTCTGATCATCGCGGTGGTGACGGTGTTCCAGGCGCGTTGGTTCGGTCTGGGCAGGAAGGAGGCCGAGGCGTGAGGGCACCGGGGCGGGCGGGTGCGGGGGCGGGGGCGGGGCCGCAGGATGCGCTGGTGCGGGCGGGGCGGGCTCTGCGTGCGGTGGTTCTGGTCGTGCTGGCGCTGCTGTTCCTGGTTCCGTTCTATCTGCTGGTGCGCAACGGTCTGGCTTCCGAGGCGGACATCACGTCGCCGGGGTGGACGTTCTTCCCGTCCACGGTGCACTGGTCGAACGTGCGGGAGGTGTTCGGGGATCCGGCGGTCCCGATGGCGCGGTCGTTGCTCAACTCGGCGTTGATCGCGGTGGCGACGACGGTGGGGACCGTGGTGTTGGCCTCGCTCGCCGGGTACGGGCTCGCGCGGATCCCGTACCGGTTCGCCAACCAGGTCTTCTATGCGGTGATCGGGACGCTGATGGTTCCGGCGGCGGTCACGTTCGTACCAAGTTTTGTTCTTGTGTCGTCGCTCGGCTGGGTGTCGAGCTTGCGTGGTCTGATCGTTCCGACCCTGTTCTCGGGGTTCGCGTGCTTCGTCTTCCGCCAATTCTTCACGGGATTTCCACGTGAGCTGGAGGATGCGGCGCGGGTCGACGGTCTTGGGTATTGGCGGACGTACTGGCGGATCGTGGTGCCCAATGCGCGTCCGGTGTTCGCGGCCGTCGCCACCATTGTGTTCATCGGTGCCTGGAATTCTTTTCTGTGGCCGCTGGTGATCGGGCAGGACCGTGAGGCGTGGACGGTCCAGGTGGCTCTGTCGACGTTCACGACGGCTCAAGTGGTGCGTCTGCATGAGCTGTTCGTGGCGGCGGCCGTCTCCATCGTTCCGCTGGTCCTGGTCTTCCTGCTGTTGCAGCGTTACATCGTGGCGGGCGTGGAGCGTTCGGGGATCGACGACTGACGGGGCCTTGGCACGTAGGGGGTGCCGCCGCTCAGCAGGGCGGTGCCGAGCGGGGTGAGGGTGTGCAGGACGGAGTTGCCGTGCCGCAGGGTGACGAGGAGGCCGGCGTCGCGCAGGACTCCGGCGTGCTGGCTCGCGGAGGCGAGGGAGACGCCGGCCCTGCGGGCGAGTTCGCTGGTGGTGCAGCCGTTGCCGATGGCGTGGAGCACGCTGGAGCGGGTGTGGCCGACGAGGCGGCCGAGCGAGGTGCCGCGGTCGGGGCCGGGCGGGGATTCGTAGGGCGCCTGGGTGTGGGTGACCGGGTAGACGAGGACGGGCGGGAGTTTCGGGTTCTGGAGTGCGACGGGGGTGCGGCGGCAGAAGAACGAGGGCTGGAGGAGCAGCCCGCGTCCGTTCAGATGGAGTTCGCGGTCGACCGGGTAGTCGGCTTCGAGGACGGGTGCGTGCCAGCGCAGCATGGGCGGCAGTGAGGCGAGGAGTTCGCCGGCTCCGCCGTCGAGCAGGGCGCGGCCGCGGGCGGCGCGGTCGGCGTCGACGCGGGTCTGTATGTGGGCCCAGTACGGGGAGACGGCTGCGTGGTGGTAGGCGCCCAACGCGTCGGCGAGGCGGCCGAGTTGGGTGGTGCAGCCGTCGGCGAGGGAGGCGGCCCAGCCGGTGGCCGGGCGGCCGCCGGGGAGCCGGGAGAGTTCTTCGTTCAGGCGTTCGGGGCTGGTTTCGCGAATGCGTTCAAGTCCGGCGTCGAGGGAATGCGGGCCCCGGGGCGGGGTGAGGAAGTCGGGGAAATATCCGCGACATGGAACGACTGCGGAGAGCAATCGTGTTTCTCCGCTCAGCCTGGCGCGAGTTTCCTGTCGCCATTCGCCGAATACGGAGGCGCCCCGCCGGTCCCTTAAGCGGTGAAAGCTGAGAATCGTTTCCCACAGCGTGTCGGGACCCGGCGCCATACGGAGCCGAGCCAGATCCTCGCCGGTGAAATGAATGCGCAGCACCGAAACCCCACCTGTCCACTGTGTTGCAACCTGTTGCGTTGTGTTGCATCCGCAATTGATCCCCCGACCGACTCGACTGAGTATGCCTCCCGTCACTGCCCGTGACCACGGGCCTTTCAGCCACAGTTGAAAGGCCTCGCGGAAGGGGCCCCGGGGACGAAAGGCTGTACCTCGTCGGGCACGACACCGAGCCAACCGGAAAGATTCTGCGAAGACCGTGGGGGGCTTCACAGGCTCTGGCGGCGGTGGGCGTAGGTGGCGGCTCCGTGCTCGGCGTGGTTGACAGAGTGCGGTTCACGGGTGGGGATCCGTGAACCGCACTCTGCATTTCCGGCCACCGCTCCGTTAAATGTCCGCCATTCAACAGGAATTAAGCGGTCGCACACCCGGTAGGTGTAGTGCGAAGGCGTTGGGGCAAACGCTTACCGCGTCCCGCGGGGGCCGTGAACGCGAAAGGGGCAGCACCCCCGCACAGGGTTGCTGCCCCTTCTTGGTGGCCGGAGCCGCCGCCGGATCGGTTGGTGAGGGTCGGGGACCCGGCGGCGGTTCCGGGGTCTCAGCGCGAGTCGCTGCCCTTGTCCGCCGCGGGGGACACGGCGGCCGCGCGGCCGGCCTCCAGGCGGGCGACCGGGATGCGGAACGGCGAGCAGGACACGTAGTCCAGGCCGACCTCGTGGAAGAAGTGCACCGACTCGGGGTCGCCGCCGTGTTCGCCGCAGACGCCGAGCTTGAGGTCGGGGCGGGTGGCGCGGCCGGCCTGGACGGCGGAGCGCACGAGCGAGCCGACGCCGTCCTTGTCGATGGTCTCGAACGGCGAGACTCCGAAGATGCCCTTCTCCAGGTAGGCGGTGAAGAAGCTGGCCTCGACGTCGTCGCGGGAGAAGCCCCAGACGGTCTGGGTGAGGTCGTTGGTGCCGAAGCTGAAGAACTGGGCGGCTTCGGCGATCTGGCCGGCGGTCAGGGCGGCGCGGGGCAGCTCGATCATGGTGCCGATGGTCAGCTTGAGTTCGGTTCCGGTGGCGGCTTCGACCTCGGCGATGACGGCGTCGGCCTCCTCGCGGACGATCTCCAGTTCCTGGACGGTGCCGACCAGCGGGATCATGATCTCGGGGCGGGGGTCGCCCTTGGCGTTCTTGCGCTCGGCGGCGGCTTCGGCGATCGCCCGCACCTGCATGGCGAACAGGCCGGGGATGACCAGGCCCAGGCGGACGCCGCGCAGGCCCAGCATCGGGTTCTGCTCGTGCAGCTTGTGGACGGCCTGGAGCAGGCGCAGGTCGTTCTCGTTGGCGTCCTTGCGGGACTCGGCGAGTGCGACGCGCACCGACAGTTCGGTGATGTCGGGCAGGAACTCGTGCAGCGGCGGGTCCAGGAGGCGCACGGTGACGGGGAGTCCGTCCATCGCCTCGAACAGCTCGACGAAGTCCTTCTTCTGGAGCGGCAGCAGGGCACTGAGTGCCGTCTCGCGCTCGTCGTCGGTGTCGGCGAGGATGAGCCGCTCGACCATCTCGCGCCGCTCGCCGAGGAACATGTGCTCGGTGCGGCACAGGCCGATGCCCTGGGCGCCGAAGCGGCGGGCCCGCAGGGCGTCCTCGGCGTTGTCGGCGTTGGCGCGTACGCGCAGGCGGCGTACGCGGTCGGCGTAGGCCATGACGCGGTGCACTGCTCCGACGAGTTCGTCGGCGTCGTCGGCGCCGGCGTGCATGCGGCCCTCGAAGTACTCGACGACCGGGGACGGCACGACGGGGACCTCGCCGAGGTAGACCTTGCCGGTGGAGCCGTCGATGGAGACGATGTCGCCCTCTTCGACGACGGTGCCGGCCTGGGTGGTCATGCGGCGGCGCTTGGTGTCGACCTCCAGCTCCTCGGCGCCGCAGACACAGGTCTTGCCCATGCCGCGGGCGACGACGGCGGCGTGCGAGGTCTTGCCGCCGCGCGAGGTGAGGATGCCCTCGGAGGCGATCATGCCGTCGAGGTCGTCGGGGTTGGTCTCGCGGCGGATCAGGATGACCTTCTCGCCGGAGCGCGACCACTTGACGGCGGTGTAGGAGTCGAAGACGGCCTTGCCGACGGCGGCGCCGGGCGAGGCGGCGATGCCCCGGCCGATGAGGTCGCTCCTGGCGCCGTCGTCGAAGCGGGGGAACATCAGCTGGGCGAGCTGGGCGCCGTTGACGCGCTGGAGCGCCTCGGCCTCGTCGATGAGGCCCTGGTCGACGAGCTGGGTGGCGATGCGGAAGGCGGCGCCGGCGGTGCGCTTGCCGACGCGGGTCTGGAGCATCCACAGCTGGCCGCGCTCGATGGTGAACTCGATGTCGCAGAGATCCTTGTAGTGGGTCTCCAGGGTCTCCATGATCTGCATGAGCTGGTCGTAGGACTTCTTGTCGATGCCCTCCAGGTCGGCGAGGGCCACGGTGTTGCGGATGCCGGCGACGACGTCCTCGCCCTGTGCGTTCTGGAGGTAGTCGCCGTAGACGCCCTGGTGGCCGGAGGCGGGGTCGCGGGTGAAGGCGACGCCGGTGCCGGAGTCGGGGCCGAGGTTGCCGAAGACCATGGAGCAGATGTTGACGGCGGTGCCGAGGTCGCCGGGGATGCGTTCCTGGCGGCGGTAGAGCTTGGCGCGGTCGGTGTTCCACGACTCGAAGACCGAGCGGATCGCGAGGTCCATCTGCTCGCGCGGGTCCTGCGGGAAGTCGCGTCCGGCCTCGGCCTTGACGATCTTCTTGAAGTGCTTGACGAGTTTCTTCAGGTCGCTCGCGTCGAGGTCGGTGTCGACGGTGACCTTCTTGGCGGCCTTGGCGTCTTCGAGGGCCTCCTCGAAGAGCTCTCCGTCGACGCCGAGGACGGTCTTGCCGAACATCTGGATCAGGCGGCGGTAGGAGTCCCAGGCGAAACGCTCGTCGCCGGACTGCTTGGCGAGGCCGGTGACCGACGCGTCGGAGAGCCCGATGTTCAGGACGGTGTCCATCATGCCGGGCATGGAGAACTTGGCGCCGGAGCGGACGGAGACGAGCAGCGGGTCGTCGGCCTGGCCGAGCTTCTTGCCCATCGCCTGCTGGAGGGCGTCGAGGTGTGCGCTGACCTCGTCGCGCAGCTCGGCCGGCTCGTTGCCGCTGTCGAGGTAGACCTTGCACGCCTCGGTGGTGATCGTGAACCCGGGCGGGACCGGGAGACCGAGATTGGTCATCTCGGCGAGGTTCGCGCCCTTGCCTCCGAGGAGGTCCTTGAGGTTCCTGTTCCCCTCGGTGAAGTCGTAGACGAACTTCTGGGTGTGCTGGAGGTCTTTGTCTTCCGACACGGGTCTCGACTCCTCGAATCCGCGGTGGCTGCCCTGACGGCGAGGAACATACCCAGATCGAAGGTGTCTGGGTACGTCCACTTGCGCGTCACGGGGTCGTAACCACTCGTCCGCCACCAGATCGAAAGTGACTGGCGCGTAACGACGAGCCGAGGAATGTCTTCATCACTTGAACGGAGTAGGTCAAGAAAGGGTCTAGATCCGCTCTTTTGAGCGGACCTGACGACAGGTGAGTTTACTGCTTGAACACAGAAGGGGTGGCACTGAGTGCCACCCCTTTCAGAGATGCAGCCACGCGTAAATCGCTCATCTGAGCGCAACCCCCATCAGGGGTGGCGAGAATCACGCGCTCGATCGAGCGGGATTCCAGACTTCGGACCGCTCTTTGGACGGTCCGGGACCGTCCGCGCACGTCCGCGAACGTCCGGACCGGCTCGGATCAGCCTCCGGAGGTGTCCAGCTCGGCCTCCATCGTGATGCCGGAGCAGTCGTACGGGTCCTTCAGCCAGCCGTCCGGCAGGACGACCCGGTTGTTTCCGGACGTTCTGCCGCGCGGGCCGTCCGCGCCGTCCGGCCACGACTGGTCCAGGTCGAGCTCGCTCAACTGAGCGGCCAGCTCCTCCAGGGACGAGGTGACGGCCAGGGACTTGCGCATCGCGGAGCCGACCGCGAATCCCTTCAGGTACCAGGCGACGTGCTTGCGGAAGTCGATCACACCGCGCGTCTCGTCGCCGATCCACTCACCCAGCAGCGTCGCGTGGCGCAGCATCACCTCGGAGACCGTGCGCAGCGTGGGGCGCGCGAAGGAGTCGGTGCCCTCGAACGCGGCCACCAGGTCGCCGAAGAGCCAGGGCCGGCCCAGACAGCCGCGGCCGACCACGACGCCGTCGCAGCCGGTCTCCTTGACCATGCGCAGAGCGTCCTCGGCGCACCAGATGTCGCCGTTGCCGAGCACCGGGATCTCCGGGACGTGGTCCTTGAGGCGGGCGATGGCGTCCCAGTCGGCGGTGCCGCCGTAGTGCTGGGCGGCGGTGCGGCCGTGCAGGGCGATCGCGGTGACGCCCTCCTCGACGGCGATCCGGCCGGCGTCCAGATAGGTGATGTGGTCGTCGTCGATGCCCTTGCGCATCTTCATGGTGACGGGCAGGTCGCCCGCGCCCGTGACGGCCTCGTGCAGGATCGCGCGCAGCAGCGGCCGCTTGTAGGGCAGGGCCGAGCCGCCGCCCTTGCGGGTCACCTTGGGCACGGGGCAGCCGAAGTTGAGGTCGATGTGGTCGGCGAGGTTCTCGTCCACGATCATGCGGACGGCCTTGCCGACGGTGACCGGGTCCACTCCGTACAGCTGGATCGAGCGCGGGGTCTCGGTCGCGTCGAAGTGGATGAGCTGCATGGTCTTCTCGTTGCGCTCGACCAGCGCCCGCGTGGTGATCATCTCGCTGACGAACAGGCCCTTGCCGCCGGAGAACTCGCGGCACAGGGTGCGGAACGGGGCGTTGGTGATGCCGGCCATGGGTGCGAGCACCACGGGTGGCTGCACGGTGTGCGGGCCGATGGAGAGCGTGGTCATCTGTTCATTGTCGCGCATGCGGGCCGGGTCCCGTCCGGGCCTGTGGACAACGGGTGCGCGGCCGGCCGGACCCGCGCGGGACCGTGCGGGATACCGGGACCGCCGCCACCTGCCTCGGGTCACCGAGGGTTCATTAGTTAGGCGTACTATCGAAGCCATGTCCGAGCCGACCCCCCGCCGACGGATGCTCATCCTGGCGATCTGCTGCCTGAGCCTGCTGATCGTCAGCCTCGACAACACCGTCCTCAACGTTGCCCTCCCTTCCCTGCAGAAGGACTTCCACGCCGAGGTCTCCGGCCTGCAGTGGACGATCGACGCCTACACCCTCGTCCTGGCCTCGCTCCTGATGCTGTCGGGCTCGACCGCCGACCGCATCGGCCGCCGCAAGGTCTTCCAGACGGGTCTGGTGCTGTTCACCATCGGCTCGCTGCTCTGCTCGCTCGCGCCCAACCTGACCTCCCTCGTGGTCTTCCGGATGGTGCAGGCGGTCGGCGGCTCGATGCTCAACCCCGTCGCGATGTCGATCATCACCAACACCTTCACCGACGCCCGCGAACGCGCCCGCGCCATCGGCGTCTGGGGCGCCGTCGTCGGCATCTCGATGGCCATGGGCCCGATCGTCGGCGGCGCCCTGGTCGAGTCGGTGGGCTGGCGCTCGATCTTCTGGCTCAACCTGCCGGTCGGAGTGATCGCGCTCTTCCTGACCTGGCGCTACGTCCCGGAGTCGCGCGCGCCCAGGCCGCGCCGCCCCGACCCGGTCGGCCAGCTCCTGGTCATCGCGCTGCTCGGCTCGCTGACGTACGCGATCATCGAGGTGCCGAGCGCGGGCTGGGACTCGCCGAAGATCCTCGCCTTCATCGCGGTCGCCGTCGCTTCGCTCGCCGGGCTCCTGCTGTACGAGCCGAGGCGCGCCGAGCCCCTCATCGACCTGCGGTTCTTCCGCAGTGCCCCGTTCAGCGGCGCGACCGTGATAGCGGTCTCGGCCTTCTCCGCGCTCAGTGGGTTCCTCTTCCTCAACACCCTCTATCTGCAGAACGCCCGCGGTCTGAGCGCCCTGAACGCCGGGCTGTACATGCTGCCCATGGCCGCGCTCACCTTCGTGTGCGCACCGATCTCGGGCCGTCTCGTCGGCAATCGGGGTCCGCGGCTCTCGCTTTTGATCGCGGGGGTCGCGATGGCCGCGAGCGGGCTGCTCTTCGCCCTGTTCGACGCCGAGCGGACCACATCGCTGCTGTTCACCGGGTATGTCCTGTTCGGGCTCGGCTTCGGCATGGTGAACGCGCCCATCACCAACACCGCTGTCTCCGGAATGCCCCGCTCCCAGGCGGGTGTGGCGGCGGCGGTCGCCTCCACCAGCCGCCAGATCGGCCAGACGCTGGGTGTCGCGGTGATCGGCGCGGTGCTTGCGGGCGGCATGGCGGGGGTCTCGGCCGGCGCGTACGCCGGTCATTTCCCGGATGCTGCGCGGCCCGCGTGGTGGATCATCGCGGGGTGCGGTCTGAGCGTGCTGTTTTTGGGGCTCGCGACCAGCGGGAAGTGGGCGCGCGAGTCGGCGCGCCGCACCGCGCGGCGTCTGGAGGCTCCGGTGGCTCAGACGCCGGCCGACGCCAACGCCTGACCGCGGTGGCTCAGACGCCGGCCGACGCCAACGCCTGACCGCGGTCCGCTGCGGCCAGTGCCTGGAGCCGTTCCAGGCGGCCGCGGGTCTCGTCGTCACAGGGCACGTACATGACGAGCCGCGGGCCCGCCGACGGGCCGAGCCACAGGTTGGTGTGCTCGACGGAGAGCAGCCCGACGTGGGCGTTGCGCAGGTACTTGGTCTTGCCGCCCTGGTTGACGACCTCGTGCCGGGCCCACACCTCGCGGAACTCCGGGGAGGCCCCTTCGAGGCGGGCGAGGAGCGTCTTCCAGGCCGGCTCGGCGAGGTGCTCGGCCATCGAGGCGCGGAACTTGGCGGCCATCACCCGGTTCATGTCCGGCAGATCGACGACGGAGGCCCGCCAGTCGGCGTTGGTGAAGGTCAGCCACAGGCAGTTGCGGTCCTCGGGCGCCAGCGCGTCGAGGTCGCACAGGAGCCGCCCGTACGTCTGGTTGTACGCGAGGATGTCGTAGCGGCTGTTCTGGACGCAGGCCGGGATCGGGCCGAGCTGGTCGAGCATGGCGTGCAGCGCCGGGGTGAGGCGCGGGCACGGTGCGTTGGGTGTGGGGTCGAGGGTGCCGGCCAGCGCGAAGAGGTGGCTGCGCTCGCTGGGGTCGAGCAGCAGGGCCCGCGCCAGGGCGTCGAGGACCTGCGGGGAGACCTGGATGTCGCGGGCCTGCTCCAGCCACGTGTACCAGGTGACGCCGACGGCGGAGAGCTGTGCGACCTCCTCGCGGCGCAGTCCCGGGGTGCGCCGGCGCCGGCCGGGCGGCAGGCCGACCTGCTCGGGGGTGATCCGCTCACGGCGGCTGCGCAGGAACTCGGCCAGCTCATGGCGGCGGACGTCGCTCGCCGGTGCCACAGTGCTCATGGTCTCAGAGTGCCGTACCCACAAGCCCTTGTCAGCCGGTTTCCAGGTAGTGCTGGTACCAGGACAAGGAGACTCTGGTACCAGGCTCAGGAGAGGAGGATCGTCCTCATCGTGAGCGACATCGTGAACGAGACAACCGTACGGACGGCTCCCCGCCCCTCCCGCCCCACCAGGACTTCCCCTCTCTCTCCCTCCTCCCCCCTTTCTTCCGCGTCCGCCCTTTCTCCTCCGTCCGCTTCTCCCGTCTTGCCCGCTCCTCCGGCTTCGCCCGCTCCTCCCGCTCCTCCCGCCGCCTCCCCGGTCATCGGGCCCCTCGGGCTGTTCACGGTGCTGCTCGGCGCGGCACTGCCCATGATCGACTTCTTTATCGTCAATGTCGCCCTGCCGTCCATGGACAGCGACCTCGCAGCCGGCCCCGCGATGCTGGAACTCGTGGTCTCCGGGTACGGCCTCGCCTACGCCGTGCTGCTCGTGCTCGGCGGGCGGCTCGGCGACATGGCGGGCCGGCGCAGGCTCTTCCTCATGGGCATGGCGGCGTTCGCCCTCACCTCGCTCGCCTGCGGACTCGCGCCGACCGCCTGGACCCTGGTCGTCGCCCGTGTCGCACAAGGCGCCGCGGCGGCCCTGATGCTGCCGCAGGTCCTGGCCACCATCCAGGCCACCACACAGGGCCCGCGCCGCGCCAAGGCGATGAGCCTGTACGGGGCGACCGGCGGCCTGTCCATGGTCGCCGGACAGATCCTCGGCGGCGTCCTGGTCGCGGCCGACATCGCCGGGACGGGGTGGCGGTCGGTGTTCCTGGTGAACGTGCCGGTCGCGATCGTGGGCCTGGTCCTCGCGGTCCGCACCGTTCCCGAGACCCGCTCGGACCGGCCGGCCACGATCGACGTGGCGGGCACGCTGCTCCTCGCACTGTCCTTGCTGTCGCTGCTGCTCCCGCTGACCGAGGGGCGGGCCGCGGGCTGGCCGCTGTGGACCTGGGTCTCGCTCGGCGTCTTCCCGTTCGCGTCGACCGCGTTCTTCCTGGTCGAGCGGCGCGCGGACCGGCGGGGGCGGACGCCGCTCGTGCCGCCGAGCCTGCTGGAGACCATCTCGCTGCGCCGCGGCCTCGTGATGGTCGTGCCGTTCTCGATCGGCTTCAGCGGCTTCATGTTCGTGGTCGCGGTGGTGCTGCAGCAGGGGCTGCGGATGGGCCCGGTCGCCGCCGGTCTCGCGCTGGTCCCGATGGCGCTCGCCTTCTTCACCGCGTCGCTGGCCGGACCCCGGCTGATCGGCCGGTTCGGGACACGCGTGGTGAGCGCGGGCGGAGTGATCCAGGCCGTGGGCATCGTTGTGCTCACGCTGACCGTGTGGCACGGCTGGTCGGGCCTGACCGTCGTCGACATCGCGCCCGGTGTCGCGGTGGCCGGACTCGGTCAGGGCCTCCAACTCCCGGTCCTCATCCGCCTGATGCTCTCCGACATACCGGCCGACCGGGCCGGGGTGGGCGGCGGCGTGGTGGTCACCACCCAGCAGTCCGCACTCGCCCTCGGCGTGGCCACCCTGGGCACGCTCTTCCTCGCTCTTGCCTCGTCGCTGGGCATGCGCGACGCGCTCGTCATCACGCTCCTCGCCCAGCTCGGCCTCATCGTCGTCACGGCCCTCCTCGGCCTGCGACTGCCGCGCGTCATGCGGTGAGCGGGTGAGCTGGCGGGCAGGAGAGCCGGCGGGCCGGAGAGCGAAGGGCCCGGACCGTGATCGCGGTCCGGGCCCTTCGGCGTGTGCGGCGGCTCAGCTCGCGCCGGCCTCCGTAGCGGGGTCCGTCGTGGGGTCCGTCGTGGGGTTGGCGCGCTCGCGCATCTTGCGCAGCAGCTCCTCCTTCTTGTCCACGGCCGACCTGCGGTCCGCCGCGCTCCCCTGGACCGAGCCCTGGTCTCCGTTGCGGGACACCTTCTTGCGCTGTCCACCAACACCGAGCAGGTTGTTACGACTCTTAGCCATGAGGGCGACGCTACCTGGCCGGAGGGGGTGACCCGTACCAGTTTTCGCCGGGCCTGTGGCTCGCCGGGGACGACACGGAAGGCATGACGACTGACAAATATTGAAATCTGTCAGCTGTCATGCGATGGTGGACGCACCTCCCACCGTCACCCCCTCCCCACCCCCAAGGAGCCCCTTCATGCGAACCCGCACCCTCGGCACCACCGGCCCCCGGACCTCCGCACTCGGCCTCGGCTGCATGGGCATGTCCGCCCTGTACGGAGAGGCCGACCGGGGCGAGTCCATCGCCACCGTGCACGCCGCGCTCGACGCCGGCGTCACCCTCCTGGACACCGGCGACTTCTACGCCATGGGCCACAACGAGATGCTGATCGGCGAGGCGCTGCGTGCCGCCCCCGCCGCCTCCCGCGAACGCGCGCTGACCAGCGTGAAGTTCGGGGCGCTCCGCGACCCGGACGGCGGCTGGTCCGGCTATGACGGACGGCCCGCCGCGGTGAAGAACTTCGCCGCGTACTCGTTGCAGCGCCTCGGGGTCGACCACATCGACATCTACCGGATCGCCCGGATCGACCCGGACGTGCCGATCGAGGAGACGGTCGGCGCCATCGCCGAGCTGGTCGAGGCCGGTCACGTACGGCACATCGGGCTCTCCGAGGTCGGTGCGGCCACGCTGCGCCGGGCCGCGGCCGTGGCCCCGATCTCGGATCTCCAGATCGAGTACTCGCTGGTCTCGCGCGGCATCGAGGAGGAGATCCTGCCGGCCGCGGTCGAGCTGGGCATCGGCGTCACGGCGTACGGGGTCCTCTCGCGCGGTCTGATCAGCGGGCACTTCTCGCCGGACCGGCAGCTGGCCCCGGGTGATTTCCGCGGGATGAGCCCGCGCTTCCAGGGCGAGAACCTCCGGCACAACCTCGGTCTCGTGGAGGCGTTGCGCAAGATCGCCGAGCAGAAGGGCGTCTCGGTGGCGCAGATCGCCATCGCCTGGGTGCTGGCGCAGGGTGAGGGGCGGGGCGCGGACATCGTGCCGCTGGTGGGTGCGCGGACGCGGGAGCGGCTCTCCGAGGCGCTCGGCGCGCTGGACGTGGCGCTGAGCGGGGACGATCTGGCGGCGATCGAGGGCGCGGTGCCGGCCGGGGCGGCGGCCGGCGAGCGTTATCCCGAGGCTCAGATGGCCCATCTGGACAGCGAGCACTGAGCCGTCGGGCCGGGTCGGGCAGCAGGCCGGGGCCTGTGGACAAGTCCGTCACCGGGGTTGTCCACAGGCCCGTCGGGCGGCTTCGATCGGCAGGTAACGTCATGGCCATGAGTACGGAACCACTGACCGCCGAGCGCATCCTCGTCGCGACCGAGGAGGTGCTGCGCCGCCACGGACCGGCGAAGGCGACGGTCGTCGATGTCGCGCGTCAGCTCGGGGTGAGTCATGGCAGTGTCTACCGCCATTTCCGTACGAAGGCGGCGTTGCGGGAGGCGGTCACCGAGCGGTGGCTGAACCGCTCGACGGACCTGTTGCGGGAGATCGCGTCCCGTCAGGACCTGGAGTCGGCGGTGGTGCTGCGGCTGTGGCTGAGTGAGCTGTTCCTGGCGAAGATGCACAAGGCGGGGGACGATCCGGAGCTGTTCGGGACGTATGAGGTGCTGCTGCGGGAGAACAGCCGGGTGGTGGAGGAGCATATCGCCGAGTTGGTGGCGCAGCTCACGGTGATCGTCCGATTCGGTGTGGAGCGGGGGGAGTTCGGGGTTCCCGATGCTCCGGGGTCGGCGGCGCGCGCGGTGTTCGACGCGACGGGGCGCTTCCATGATCCGGTGTATGCGGCGGAGTGGTCGCGGCCGTCGATCCGGGACGATTTCGGGGCGGTGGTGGACCTGTTGGTGAACGGGCTGAGGCGTTAGGACGCGTCAGGGCGCCGTCGTGCGGGCTCTGTCGTGTGGGCCCCTGTAGTGCGAGCCGCCGTCGTGCGGACTCCCGTCGTGCCGGCCCCCGTCGTGCGGGCTACCGGTTGTGTGGGCTACCGGTTGTGCCTCGTCGGCAGCGGTGTCAGTGGCCGGCCGCTTGGCAACCCGGGGTCAGAAGCCGGGGTGGCCGACGTTGACCGATCCGGAGCCGCTGGAGATGTCGAGGATGCGGTCGGAGTCGTGGTCGACCACGCCTTGCTGGATGCTGCGGCCGCCGGAGCCGGAGGATCCGGTGACGCGGTAGCGGGCGCCTTCGGGCACGGTGACGTCGACGCTGCCGGAGCCGGTCTTCGCCTTGACGTGCTGGGGCGGGGCGGCGAAGTCGGCGTCGATGGCCCCGGAGCCGGTCGTCAACGACACGTCGGGGGAGGCGAGTTGGTCGGCCTGGAGTTCGCCGGATGCGACCTTCGCCGTGACCGGTCCCTTGAGTGCGTACAGCTTCATGCCGCCGGATCCGCCGTGCAGGTCGACCGGGCCGGTCAGGTCGCGGACCTTGATCTCACCGGAGCCGCTGTGCACGGTGAGGCTGACCCCGGCGGGCACGGCGAGGTTCAGGTCGACCTGGCAGTTCTGCAGGAACTGGTCGACGAAGCCGACGCAGCGGGTCTTCACCTTGAGGGTGTCGCCGTCCCAGGTCTGCTCGATCTTGGGCCGTTTCATCGACCAGGTGAGGCTGCCGTGCACGGTGACGTGTCGGGCGGGGCCGCTGGTGATGGTGATCTGTGCGGCTCCGGCGTCCACTTCGACGGCGTTGACGGTGTGGGCGCGGCCGTTGTCGGGGCTCGCGTAGGGCTGCGTGTCGCTGATGGCGTCGGCCACGGTCCAGAAGGTGAACGGTGCCACGACGAACAGGGCGCCGGCGAACGCCGCGATGATCCATGCGGTGCGGCGGCGCGGCCGCTCCCGCGTCGGCGCGGTCGCCTTCGCCGCCCCGGCTCCTCGCGCCGTCCCTGCCTCCCTCGGCGCCCCGGCGCTCCTCGCGTCCCGCGTCTCCTCGTGCGCCGGAGGCGGTACGCGTGGGGGCTCGGTCGGGGGCGCGGGCCGGCTCGGGTGGTTCGGCGGGCTCGGGTGGTTCGGCGGGCTCGGGTGGTTCGGCGGGGTCGGGTGGTTCGGCGGGGTCGGGTGGTTCGGCGGGGTCGGGTGGTTCGGCGGGGTCGGCTTCACGCGGGGCCGCCGTCGAGGAAGCGGAGGACGGCGAGGACGCGGCGGTGGTCGCCGTCGGCGACGGGCAGGTCGAGTTTGGCGAAGATGTTGTTGATGTGTTTGGCCACGGCGCTTTCGCTGACGACGAGTTGGCCGGCGATCCCGGCGTTGGAGCGGCCTTCCGCCATGAGGGCGAGGACCTCGCGTTCGCGGGGGGTGAGGCGTTCGAGCGGGTCGGGTCCGCCTCCTCGGCGCAGCAGGAGCTGGGCGACGACCTGGGGGTCGAGGGCGGTGCCGCCGGCGGCGACGCGCTTGAGGGCGTCGATGAATTCCTCGACGTCGGCGACGCGTTGCTTGAGGAGGTAGCCGATACCGCCGCTCTGGGTGGCGAGCAGGTCGGCCGCGTAGCGCTCCTCGACGTACTGCGAGAGGAGCAACACGGCTGTGCCGGGCCATTGTTGACGGATCATCAGGGCGGCGCGTACGCCTTCGTCGGTGAATCCGGGTGGCATGCGGACGTCGACGAGGGCGAGGTCGGGCCGGTGGGTTTCGACGGCCGTGAGCAGGCTCTCGGCGTCGCCGGTCTCGGCGGCGACGTCGAATCCGGCCATGTCGAGGACTTTGACGAGGCCTATCCGCAGCAGTACCGAGTCTTCGGCGATCACAGCCCGCACGGCAGCTCCACAGTGATGGTGGTCGGACCCCCGTGGGGGCTGTTGATGGTGAGGGTTCCGTCGACCGACCCTACGCGCTTGTGCAGGCCGAGCAGTCCGGTGCCGCGGGCGGGGTCGGCGCCGCCGATGCCGTTGTCGCCGACGGTGATCGTCAGGAGGGCGGCGTGGCGGCGGACGTGGACCGAACAGCGGGTCGCGCGGGCGTGTTTGGCGATGTTGGCGAGGGTTTCGGAGACGACGAAGTAGGCGACGGCCTCCACGGTGGGCGAGGGCCGTCGGGGCAGGTCCACGGTGAGGTCGACGGGGAAGGGGGCGCGGGCGGCGATGCCGGAGATGGCGGCGTCGAGGCCGCGGTCCTCCAGGACGGCGGGGTGCAGTCCCCGTACGAGGTTGCTGAGTTCTTCGATGGCTTCCTTGGCCTCGCGGTGGGCTTCGTCGATGACGGCGCGGGCTTCGGGCGGCAGGTCGGTGAGGGTGGCGCGGGCGATGCCGAGGTTCATGGCGAGGGAGACCAGGCGCTGTTGGGCGCCGTCGTGGAGGTCGCGTTCGATGCGGCGGCGTTCGAGGTCGGCGGCGTCGAGGATGTCGGCGCGGCTCTCGGCGAGGTTCTCGACGCGGCGTTCCAGTTCCTTGGCGCGGTTGGGGCCGAGCAGGATGGTGGCGGCGTGGTTGTCGAGGCGGGCGATCAGGGCCGCGAGCCAGGGCGTTGCGATGAGGAGGAGGACGCCGAGGACGGTGAGGGCGGTGTACTCCTCGGTCCAGCCCGCGGGCCGGTACTGCGCGGGCAGCGCCCAGGCCCAGGCGAAGACGAGGGCGCAGCCGGCGCCGAAGGCCCAGCCGAGGACGACGACGGCGCCGCCGAGCGCGGTGAGCGGGGAGACGAGCAGGTGGTAGCCGTACTGCCGCCAGGTCGACTCGGCGCGCAGGCGCGGGAGCAGTCCGAGGGGGTGGTACCAGCGGTGCGTCCAGCGGATCTTCGGGATGTCGAGGCCGGTCAGTGACCAGAGGCGGCTGCGCTGGAGTGAGGTGAGCAGCGGGCGCAGCAGGAGGACGAATCCGAGGGTCTTGAGGAGGTGCCCGGGGTTGGAGAACGTGTAGGCGAGGGCGAGCGCCGCGGGGACCGCCACGGGTATGGACGCCGCCACGAGGGCGGTGTTGCGCCAGGCCCACGCGGACCACGGCGCGTGTGCGGCGCTCCAGTGGTACGCGCGCCGCAGCGGGCCGGGAGTTGCCATGCGCACAGGGTAGTTGGGCTGGTCAGGAGGGTTCCATCATGGTGGTGCCCGGCTGGGGGTGTAGCCAGCACCACCTTGGGTTCGGACAGCCGCGTTACTGACCGGGGCGGCGCGGCGGGGAAGTCTGGTGCTGTGCTCGGGCGGAGGGACCGCCGGGCCGGAAGGAGCCCGGCGCCATGACTCTCGTCGCCCCGCAGACCCGTAGGAGCCGGCCGGTGTCCAGTGTCGGGGGCGTGTGGGGCATACGGCGCCGGCCGCGGTTGGCGACCGTGCTGACCGGGGCGGGGCTGGCGCTCGTGCCGTGGATGGTGGTGCTGGCGAGGACGCTTCCGCAGTCGACGGAGGTGTCCAACTGGTCGACGGCGTGGGTGGGTCTGGACGCGCTGCTCGCGGCGGGTCTTACGGGTACGGGTGTGCTGCTGCGGCGCGACGATCCGCGTGCGGCGCAGGTCGCTGCCGCGACGGCGGCGGTTCTGCTGGTGGACGTGTGGTTCGACGTGACGACGGCGGCGCCGGGTGGGGAGCTTGCGACGGCTCTGGCGTTGGCGGTGGCGGTGGAGTTGCCGATGGCGGCGGTGTGCGCGCGGGTCGCCCTGCGCACCCGCTGACGGCGTCCGGCGCCGGTGCCGCCCAGGGGCGGGCCGTGGCCGTGCGCGGCTCCGCCACGGCGGGCGCGACCGCTCGGCACCGGGCGCCCTGCAAGGGGCGGGGGGCTGTAGCACCGCGTGTCTCCGCCACGGCGGGCGCGACCTGCGACTCCGGGTGCCCTCCAAGGGGCGCGGGGAACTGCGCGACCAGCCACGTACGGTCCGCAGTCGGAAGCCGGGGCCCTGGGACTTCGCCCCAGACCCCGGGGGTTCGCCCCACCCCGCCCCTTTCCGCAACCCTCCGTGGGTGAAAAGGATCCTGGGGCTTCGCCCCGGACCCCGTTCGCGCCTCAAGGGCGCTCGTCGTTAGCGCCTGAAGGGCGCTCGTCCTCAGACGCCGGACAGGCTGGGTATGCCGCCCGGGGCCGGAAGGGGACCCCCGGGCCCCGCCCCGACGGGCCACGAGGGCCCGGGGCGGAGTCCCGGGGGTGGGGTTCCCAGGGGGCCGGGGGTCAGCAGCCGAGGAGGCGGGTGGCGAGGTACTGCTGGATCTGGTCCAGCGAGACCCGCTCCTGCGCCATCGTGTCCCGCTCGCGCACCGTCACCGCGTTGTCGTCGAGCGTGTCGAAGTCGACGGTGACACAGAACGGCGTACCGATCTCGTCCTGGCGACGGTAGCGGCGCCCGATCGCACCGGCGTCGTCGAACTCGATGTTCCAGTTCTGCCGCAGGTCCGCCGCGAGGCCCTTCGCCTTCGGGGAGAGCTGGGGGTTTCGGGACAGCGGCAGGACGGCGACCTTGACCGGCGCGAGGCGCGGGTCGAGGCGCATCACGGCGCGCTTTTCCATGACGCCCTTGGCGTTGGGCGCCTCGTCCTCGTTGTAGGCGTCGAGGAGGAAGGCGAGCATGGCGCGGCCGACACCGGCGGCGGGCTCGATGACGTACGGGGTCCAGCGCTCGCCGGCTTCCTGGTCGAAGTAGACCAGGTCGTGGCCGGAGGCCTTGGAGTGGGCGGTGAGGTCGTAGTCGGTGCGGTTGGCGACGCCCTCGAGCTCGCCCCACTCGCTGCCGCCGAAGCTGAAGCGGTACTCGATGTCGGCGGTGCGCTTGGAGTAGTGGGAGAGCTTCTCCGCGGGGTGCTCGTACCAGCGCATGTTCTCTTCACGCAGGCCGAGACCGGTGTACCAGTTCCAGCGCTGCTCCATCCAGTATTCCTGCCACTGCTCGTCCTCGCCGGGCTTGACGAAGAACTCCATCTCCATCTGCTCGAACTCGCGGGTGCGGAAGATGAAGTTGCCGGGCGTGATCTCGTTGCGGAAGGACTTGCCCATCTGCGCGATGCCGAATGGCGGCTTCTTGCGGGAAGTCTGCTGGACCTGGCCGAAGTTGGTGAAGATGCCCTGGGCGGTCTCGGGGCGCAGGTAGGCGACCGAGGCGGTGTCCTGGGTGGGGCCGAGGTGGGTGGAGAGCAGGCCGGAGAAGCTCTTGGGCTCGGTGAAGGTGCCCTTGTTGCCGCAGTTGGGGCAGTTGAGGTCGGCGAGGCCGCCCGCGGGGGCCTTGCCGTGCTTCTCCTCGTACGCCTCTTCGAGGTGGTCCGCGCGGAAACGCTTGTGGCAGGAGGTGCACTCGGTGAGCGGGTCGGTGAAGGTGGCGACGTGGCCGGAGGCCTCCCACACTTCGGAGGCCAGGATCACCGACGAGTCGATGCCGACGACGTCCTCACGCGAGGTGACCATGTAGCGCCACCACTGGCGCTTCAGGTTCTCCTTCAGCTCGACACCCAGCGGCCCGTAGTCCCAGGCGGCACGCTGACCACCGTAGATCTCGCTGCACGGGTAGACGAAGCCACGGCGCTTGCTCAGGTTGACGATGGTGTCGATCTTGTCGGCGGCCACGGTGCTCTCTTCATTAACGACGACGTGAACGGGGGAACGGCGAATGCCTCAGATTAGCGGCGGCCGCACCCCCTCTATCAAATCGGTTGCCGCGCGGGCCCTCGTGCGGGGGTCGGTCCGGGGTCGGCGCAGGGGCCACTCGTCCTGATTATTGACAACCGTTTCCATCTTTGTTGAAAATGGATGTCATGAACGTACGCCGCCTCATACCTACGGCCGCCCTCTCCTGCGCCGCCCTCCTCGGCCTCACCGCCCTCTCGGCCTGCGGTGCGGACGGCGCCGGCGGCGGCCGCAAGGACGGCAGGCTGGACGTGGTGGCGTCGTTCTACCCGCTGCAGTTCCTGACCGAGCAGATAGGCGGGGACCACGTCGCGGTCACCGCCCTGACCAAGCCCGGCGTGGAACCGCACGACCTGGAGCTCAGGGCCCGCCAGATCGTGAAGCTCAACGACGCCGACGCGGTCGTCTACCTCAAGGGCCTCCAGCCCGCCGTGGACAAGGCGGTCGAACAGGCCGACGTCAAGACGAAGGTCGACGCCTCGACGCTCACCTCGATGGAGAAGCACGGCAACGAAGTGGGCGGCCACGCCGCGGCCCACGACCACGCCGCCGCCGGGGACACCGCTGCCGGGGACACCGCCGGGGCCGGAGAGGACCACGGCGACCACGGCCACAGCCACTCCGAGGCCGGCGACGACCCGCACATCTGGCTCGACCCGGTCAAGTACGCCGAGGTCGCCAAGGGCGTCGGCGCCGCACTGGCGAAGGCCGACCCGGCGCACGCCGCGGACTACCGCAAGAACACCGACACCCTGGTGGGCAGGCTCGGCGCCCTCGACAAGGAGTACGCGGCCGCCCTCAAGGACTCCACGACCCTCGCCTCCCGCGTCTTCATCACCACCCACGCCGCCTTCGGCTACCTCGCCGAGCGCTACGGGCTGACCGAAGAGGCCATCAACGGCCTCGACCCGGACTCCGAGCCCAGCCCGGCACGGATCAAGGACCTCCAGAGGATGGCGAAGGCCGACGGCGTGACGACCGTCTTCTACGAGACGCTGGTCAGCGACAAGACCGCCAAGACCCTGGCGTCGGACACCTCGCTCAAGACCGATGTGCTCGACCCCCTCGAAGGCATCACCGACCGCTCCAGGGGCACCGACTACTTCTCGGTGATGCGGTCCAACCTGACCGCCCTGACCACGGCGCTCACCGCCAAGTGACCACCCTCCCCACCGCTTTGGAGGCACCTGCCATGGCGCCCGTCATATCGCTCACCAAGGTGACCGCCGAACTCGGCTCGCGTCCCGTCCTGCGCGGCATCGACCTGGCCGTGGAGGCCGGCGAGGTCGTGGCACTGCTCGGCGCGAACGGCTCCGGCAAGTCCACCGCGATCCGCACCATCATCGGACAGGTGCCGCTCAGCGGCGGCTCCGTCGAGATCTTCGGCACCCCGCGCCGGCGCTTTCGCGCCTGGGGGCGGGTCGGCTACGTACCGCAGCGCACCACGGCCGCGGGCGGGGTGCCCGCCACGATCCGCGAGGTCGTCTCCACCGGCCGCCTCTCCCGGACCCGCTTCGGGATCCTGCGCAGGGCCGACCGCGAGGCCGTCGACCGGGCGATCGCGGCCGTGGGCCTCGCCGACCGCGCCAAGGACTCCGTGGACGCGCTCTCCGGCGGCCAGCACCAACGCGTCCTGATCGCACGGGCCCTGGCCGCCGAACCCGAACTGCTGATCATGGACGAGCCCATGGCGGGCGTAGACATCGAGAGCCAGGAGATCCTCGCGGCGACCCTGCGCCAACAGGTCGCCGCCGGCGCCTCGGTCCTGCTCGTCCTGCACGAGCTCGGTCCGCTGGAGCCGTTGATCGACCGGGCGGTGGTGCTGCGCGACGGCTGCGTCGTGCACGACGGCCCCCCGCCGAGGGCCGTTGGCCAGCACGCTCTGCCCGGCCACGACCACGTACATCCGCACACGGCCGCCGAGCCGGTACGCACGGGACTGCTGACCTGATCATGATGGAACTCCTCAACTCCCCGTTCATGCAAAGGTCGTTGTTCGCCGCGGCCCTCGTCGGCATCACGGCGCCCGCCGTCGGGATCTACCTGGTCCAGCGCCGCCAGGCCCTCATGGGCGACGGCATCGGCCATGTGGCGATGACCGGCGTCGGCCTGGGCTTCCTGCTCTCCACCTCACCGGTGTGGATGGCCACCCTCATCTCCGTGCTCGGCGCGGTCACCATGGAACTCATCCGCTGGTACGGCAAGACGCGCGGCGACATCGCCCTCGCGATGCTGTTCTACGGCGGCATGGCGGGCGGTGTCCTGTTCATCAACCTCGCGCCGGGCGGCTCCACCGCCAACCTCAACTCCTACCTCTTCGGGTCCCTCTCCACGGTCTCGCGGTCCGACGTCTGGGCCATCGGCCTCCTCGCGGCGTTCGTCCTCGCCGTGACGGTCGGCCTGCGCCGCCAGCTGTTCGCGCTCAGCCAGGACGAGGAGTTCGCACGGGTGACGGGTCTTCCGGTGCGCGCCCTCAACCTCCTGACGGCGGTCACGGCGGCCGTCACGGTCACGGTCGCGATGCGCGTCGTGGGCCTGCTCCTGGTCTCCGCGCTCATGGTGGTGCCGGTCGCGGCCGCCCAGCAGCTGTCCCGCAGCTTCGCCTGGACCTTCGCGATCGCGGTGGCCATCGGCGTGACGGTCACGCTGAGCGGAACGGTCGTCACGTACTACGAGGACGTGCCGCCCGGCGCCGTCATCGTCCTGTTCACCATCGCGATCTTCATCGTCCTGACCACGCTCGCCACCCCCCTGGCCAGGCGCCGGGCCCGGTCCAGGGCCGCCGCGCCGGCCGAGGGCGAATGCGGCCTCGACGTGCCCGCGGGCGTGCCCGCGGGCGTGCCCGCGGGCGTGCCCGCGGGCGTGCCCGCCCCGGCAAAGCCTCCGGCCGGCGAGGTCACGGCCTGAGCGGGAACTGGCACAATGGCCCGAGGAAGGTTTGTACGGGTCAAGGCTTGGAGGCACCTGTGACGACAGCGCCGCTCGGCGGGTCCAATACCGCCCCCGTACGAGGCCGGTCGACCCGGCAGCGTGCCGCGGTGGCGGCGGCGCTTGACGAGGTGGACGAATTCCGCAGCGCACAGGAACTGCACGACATGCTCAAGCACCGGGGTGACTCGGTGGGCCTGACCACCGTCTACCGCACGCTCCAGTCCCTCGCGGACGCGGGCGAGGTGGATGTGCTGCGCACCAGCGACGGCGAGTCGGTGTACCGCCGCTGCTCCTCCGGCGACCACCACCATCACCTGGTGTGCCGGGTGTGCGGCAAGGCGGTGGAGGTCGAGGGACCGGCGGTCGAGAAGTGGGCGGAGTCGATCGCGGCGCAGCACGGGTACGTGAATGTGGCGCACACGGTGGAGATCTTCGGCACGTGCGAGTCCTGCGCTGCCGCTCCAGCGCCCTAGCCCCCGACGCGTGCCCTGGGCCCCGCCCCAGACCCACGTTCCCTGGGGCCCGCCCCAGCCCCCTTGAGGCCCGGCGCTGCGCGCGCGGGCCTCTTCCCTTTGGCCCCGGGCCGCGGGGGCCGTTCGCGCAGTTCCCCGCGCCCCCAAAACCCGTTCTCGTCTGCGGACCGTGCCCGCTTCTCGCGCAGTTCCCCGCGCCCCTAGCGGCACTGGTGCGGGCCGGCATCGGGCATTTCAGCTTGTCCGGCGCTTGGGGACGAGCGCTCTTGAGGCGCGAACGGGGGTCTGGGGGCGGAGCCCCCGGGGGGCCGGGGGCCGGGGACTCACTGGCGGGGTAGGTCGCCGGATTTGTCCAGGGCGGCCAGCGCCTCGTTCGGGATGGCTCCGCCGAAGCGGCGGTCGCGGGAGGCGAATTCGAGGCAGGCGCGCCACAGGTCACGCCGGTCGAAGTCCGGCCACAGCACGTCCTGGAAGACCATCTCCGCGTAACTGGACTGCCAGATCAGGTAGTTGGAGGTGCGCTGCTCGCCGCTGGGGCGCAGGAACAGGTCGACGTCGGGCATGTCCGGGTAGTACAGGTACTTCGCGAAGGTCTTCTCGTTGACCTTCGACGGGTCGAGCTTGCCCGCGGCGACATCGCGCGCGATGGCCTGCGCGGCATCGGCGAGTTCGGCGCGGCCGCCGTAGTTGACGCAGAAGTACAGCGTCATCGCGTCGTTGTCGACGGTCTGTTCCTGGGCGACCTGGAGTTCCTGGACGACGGACTTCCACATCTTGGGCATGCGGCCCACCCAGCGGATGCGGATGCCGAGCTCGTTCATCTCGTCGCGGCGGCGCCGGATGACGTCGCGGTTGAAGTTCATCAGGAAGCGGACCTCTTCGGGCGAGCGCTTCCAGTTCTCGGTGGAGAAGGCGTACAGGGAGAGGTTCTTGACGCCCATCTCCAGGCAGCCCTTGAGGACGTCCAGGACGACGCCCTCGCCGACCTTGTGGCCCTCGGTGCGGGGCAGCCCGCGGTCCTTGGCCCAGCGGCCGTTGCCGTCCATGACGCAGGCGACGTGGTTCGGCACCAGCTCGGCCGGGATCTTCGGCGGCACCGCGCCCGAGGGGTGCGGCTCGGGGGTCTTGTAGTCGCGCCGTGACCGCCCGCCCAGGATTCCGCGTACTGCCATGTGGAGCTCTCTCCCTAGATGCTCTGGGTGCTGAATGCTGTAAGTGCTGTGGGTGCTGTGGGTGCTGTGGATGCTGTGGGTGCTGTGAACGTTCAGGTCTTCTCTACGTACCGCAGGGAGCGCAGGCCGCGCTCCAAGTGCCAGTGCAGGTAGGCCGATACGAGCCCGCTTCCCTCCCGCACATGCCTCGGCTCGCTCGCGTCCGCCGTCTCCCAGTCCCCCGTGAGCAGCGCGCTGAGCAGTCCGACGGCCTCCGCAGAGGGTACGACGCTGCCGGGGACGCGGCAGTCACCGCACACCACGCCGCCGCCCGCGACGGAGAAGAACCGGTTGGGTCCGTGGATGCCGCACTTCGCGCAGTCCTCGAAGCTCGGCGCGTAGCCGTTGACGGCGAGGGAACGCAGCAGGAAGGCGTCGAGGATGAGGTGGGGGGCGTGTTCGGCGCGGGCCAGGGTGCGCAGGCCGCCGACGAGCAGCAGGTACTGCTGGACGGCCGGCTCGCCCTCGTTGTCGGTGAACCGTTCGGCCGTCTCCAGCATGGCCGTGCCGGCGGTGTAGCGGGCGTAGTCGCTGACGATGCCGCCACCGTACGGAGCGATGGTCTCACTCTGGGTACACAGCGGCAGGCCGCGGCCGACGAGTTCGCTGCCGCGCGCGAAGAACTGCACGTCGACGTGGCTGAACGGTTCGAGACGCGCCCCGAACTTCGACTTGGTGCGCCGCACGCCGCGCGCCACGGCCCGCACGCGGCCGTGGTTGCGGGTGAGCAGCGTGATGATGCGGTCCGCCTCACCCAGCTTCTGGGTGCGCAGCACGATGCCGTCATCACGGAACAGACTCATGCGCCCATTGTCCTGCACGGGCGGCGCGCGCCGGGCGCGCCCCCTGGGGTCGAGTGCCGAGCGGCGTGGCAGGGATCACCTGGGATGGGGCGGGCCTTGTGGCTCAAGCGGGTTGGGGCGGCCCTGGGGCGCGGGGAGGGGCGGTTTCGGCGGCGCGCACAGGGCGATGGGGCACCATTGCGGCAGAGCAGGATCTGCAGGACCTCACCGATGCTCACCGATACGCACCGGTACTCACCGGTGGCTTCGCCCCCTGAACCCTGGACGGACCGGACATGCCGCTGCCCACGACCGGCCGCCGTGCTCGCGGTGCGGCCTGTGCGCTTGCCGTGCTGGCGCTCGCGGGATGCTCGGCGGGCGAGGGGGTGCGGGACGACGGTCCCGCGCCCACCCCGTCCACGTCGGTGACCCCTTCGCCGCTGTGGCCCGACCACACCGCCGCCGTGGCGCCCGCCAGGCCCGGCCAGGGTTTTCACGCGCGGGGCCCGGTGCCGGGCGTGGTCGTGCCGGGCGGGGATCTGACGCGGATCGACGGGGTGCGGCTGCTCGCCGCCGATCCCGGCACCGACCGTGCGGTGCAGAGCGGCCTCAAGGAGTGCCCGGACGGCCCGTCGTGCCGGCTGCGGCCGCCCGCGTACGCCGACCTGACGGGGGACGGCGAGCGTGAACTGGTCCTGGCCTACGACGACTTGGGTCGCACCATCTTGTGGGTCTACACCGCGGTGGGCGAGCGGGCGCATGCCGTTCTCGAGTACGCGGGGCGTCCCGGCATGAGCGCCGAGACGCTCGGCTCCGATCTGGTGGTCACCGAGCCCGCGGGCGGCCGTGACCGCCAGTCCGCGACCACGCTGCGCTGGAACGGCGCCGAGCTCGCCCCGCTGCCCGCCGCCGCCGATCCGGCGAAGGGCGCCGCCAAGACGCGGCCCTCGCAGGATTCCCTGATCGAGCCGGCCGACGGCACGCAGGAGCCGGGCCGGGGCTGAACCCCCTGGCCGGCGCCGGGACCGCCGCTCGCTCGTCACCGCCGGCCCCCGCGCCCCGGCGTCCCCGCCGGCCCCCGCGGCCCCCGCGCGCCTCACGCGCCCGGTGCGACGAGCCCCGATTCGTACGCCAGGATCACCAGCTGCGCCCGGTCGCGCACCCCGCACTTGCCCATGATGCGGCTCACATGGGTCTTCGCGGTGAGCGGGCTCAGGGCGAGGGTGTCGGCGATCTCCGTGTTGTTCAGGCCGCGGGCCACCAGGGTGAGGACTTCGCGTTCGCGCTCGGAGAGGGCGGTCACGGCCGCGGCGCCGCCGCCCGTCGCCGGGCGCGGGGCGCGCAGGACGCGGGCGATGAGGCTCGCCGTCGGGCCCGGGGAGAGCAGGGCGTCGCCGGCGGCCACCGTGCGGATGGCGTCGAGGAGTTCGGCGGGGCGGGTGTCCTTCACGAGGAATCCGCAGGCGCCGGCCCGTAGGGCCTCCAGGACGTTGTCGTCGGTGTCGTACGTGGTCAGGACGAGGACCTTCACCCCGGCGAGGTCTTCGTCGGCGGCGATCCGGCGGGTGGCCTCGATGCCGTCGGTGCCGGGCATCCGCAGGTCCATGACGACGACATCGGCCCGCGCCGTCCGGGCGAGGGCCACGGCCTGCGCACCGGTGCCGGCCTCGCCGACGACGGCCATGTCGGGTGCGGACTCGACGAGCATCGCGAAGGCGGAGCGCACGAGCGTCTGGTCGTCGGCGAGCAGGACCCGGATGGGTTCGCCGGGCGCGGTGGTCATGCGGTCGCCTCCAGGGGCTTGTCGTCCACGGGACGCGGTACGAGCGGAAGGTGCGCGGTGACCTGGAAGCCGCCGCCGGGGTGCGGTCCCGCCTCCAGGGTGCCGCCGACGCTGCGGGCGCGTTCGCGCATGCCGAGGATTCCGAACCCGGAGTCGGGGGCGGAGCCCGGACCGGCGGCGGGGGCCCGGACCGGGCCGTCGTCGGTGACGGTGACCCGCAGTGTCCGCCCGGCGGCCTCGACGCGGATCCGTGCGGTGGCGTCGGGCCCCGCGTGGCGTACCGCGTTGGTGAGGGACTCCTGGACGATGCGGTAGGCGGCGGCGGCGACGGCGGGCGGCACGCGCACCCCGTGGGTGTCGACGGAGAGCTCGGCCTTCGCGCTGCGGGCCAGGTCGGGCAGGCCGGTGAGGTCGGGCAGCGGTCCGTGTTCGTCGGCGCGCAGCACGGTCAGGGTGGTGCGCAGTTCGGCGCGGGCCTCGCGGCAGGTGTCGGCGATGGAGTCGAGTGCGGCCGCCACCGCCGCCCGGTCGAGGCGGTCGGGGGACGCGGTCAGGACGTGGGCGGCGACCGAGGTGCGCACGCCGATCAGGGTGATGCTGTGGGCGAGCAGGTCGTGCAGGTCGCGGGCGATGCGCAGGCGTTCCTCGGTGAGGTGGCGCTCGCTCTCGCGGGCGGCGGCGGCCCGCTGTTCGGCCACGTAGGCGCGGGAGTTGTGCACGGCGACGCCGAGGACGAGGGCCGCGACCAGCCATCCTGAGGTGCGGAACACGTCGAAGGCGCGGTGGACGCCGTTGACGGACATGCCGGCGATGGCGATGGCCACGACGCCGGCGCCGACGGTCGCGGTGCGGCGGACCGTGCCGGTCGCCGCGACCGTGTAGAGCGCGGCCATCGCGATCGGCATGGTCCCCATGTGGGCGTTGCCCAGGAGCTGGTACGGGGCGATACAGGCCACGATCACGGCGAGGACCGCCATCGGGTGCCTGCGCCGCCCCACCAGGGCGAGGGCGGCGCCCGTGAGCAGGGCCCAGCCGGTGGCGTCGGGGCGCAGGGCGGTGTCGGCGTAGGCGATGGCCGCGCCGAGCAGTGCGGCGCCGGCGGCGAGCGCGGCGTCGGCCCGCAGGGGGTGGGCGGCGAGGCCGGGGTCGCGGTGCAGCAGGTGCGTCAGCCGCTCCCCCGGTCGCGGGCCCCGGGTCGCCTCGCCGGTGGGTCGGTTCACGTCTGCCACCTTGCCATGGTCTCCCTCGGCTCCCTCAAGCTCCCTCGGCTCCCTCAGTGCGGCGTGCGGACCAGGGGCGGCGCCGGTTCGGTGGTGTGCGGGCTGCGCGCGAGCCGGCCCGGCCACCACACGGCGCGGCCGAGCAGCAGGTTGGCGCTGGTCACGAGGTAGGTGCGGACGAGGAAGGTGTCGAGGAGCACGCCGACGGCGATGATCGTGCCGAGTTCGACGAACATCACCAGGTGCAGCGAGGTGAGGACGGCGAACGTCGCGGCGAGGACCGTGCCGGCCGAGGCGATGACCCCGCCGGTGGTGCGCAGGGCGGTCAGTGCGGCGTCGCGTGGTGCGGCTCCGCTCAGGGCTTCCTCGCGGGTGCGGTGCATGAGGAAGATGCCGTAGTCCACGCCGAGGGCGACCAGGAAGACGAACGTCAGCAGGGGCAGTCCCGGGTCGAGGCCGGAGAAGCCGAGGAGGGGCCCGAAGACGAGGCCGCCGATGCCCAGGGCCGCTCCCCACACCAGGACGACGGCGGTGACGAGGAGCAGGGGTGCGACGAGGCTGCGCAGCAGCAGGGCGAGGACGAGCAGGACGCAGGCGAGGACGAGGGGGATGACGATCAGCCGGTCGCGGGCGTCGGTGTCGGCCAGGTCGAGGGCCTGGGCGCTGGCGCCGCCGACGTGCGCGCCGGTGAGGCGGTCCCTCAGCCGGGTGATGGTGGCGGTTTCGCCGGCCGATTCGGGCGCGTCCTTGGCGGTGACGGAGATCTCGGTCCAGCCACCGCCGCTGCGGCCGCGTTCGGCGCTCGCGACGCCTTCGACGGCGCGGGCGTCGGCGAGCGTGCGGTCGGCGCCCCCGGTGGGGGTCACGACCTGGATGGGGCGGCTGCTGCGGTCGGGGAAGGCGGTGGCGAGGGTGGTCATGGCGACGGCCGACTCGGGTGGGGCGGTGTAGCTGTCGTCCTGCTTGAGCGCGCCGGGCAGGTTGAACGCGCCGAGCGCGAGGGCGCCCAGGAGGACGACTCCGGTGAGCAGTACGGCGATGGGCCGTTTGGCGGCCGAGCTTCCCATCGCGGCGAACAGGTCCCGGCGGCGGCGTTCGGGTTCGCTTCCGTAGGCCGGGACGAGCGGCCAGAACACGCGTCGTCCGAGCAGGACCAGCAGCGCGGGCAGCAGGGTGAGCATCGCGGCGAGCGCGCAGAGCACGCCGATCGCGCCGACCGGGCCGAGTCCCCTGATGTTGTTGAGGTCGGCGGCGTACAGGCAGGCGAGGCCCGCCACGACCGTGCCGCAGGAGGCGAGCAGTGCCGGCCCGCAGCCGCGCAGGGCGGCGCGCATCGCGTCGTACGGCTGGGGGATGCGGTGGAGTTCGTCGCGATAGCGGGCAACGAGCAGCAGCGCGTAGTCGGTGCCGGCGCCGAACACGAGGACGGTCATGATGCCGGCGCTCTGGCTGGTCACGGTGATTCCGGTCCAGGTGGCGAGGGCGTAGACGCAGGCCCGTGCGCACACCGCGCCCGCCGCGACCGTGAGCAGCGGCACCAGCCACAGGACGGGGCTGCGGTAGGTCAGGATGAGCAGGAGTGCGACGACCAGGCCGGTGGCGATCATCAGCGTGCCGTCGAGGGAGCCGAAGATTCCGCGTGCGTCGACGGCGAGCGCGCCGTCGCCGCCGACGTGCACGGTCATGCCGTCGGTGCCGGTGGCGGCGGTGGTCCGCTGCCGCACGTCGTCGACGAGGGCCTTGCGGGCGTCGTCGTTCTTGGCGGGTGCGGCGGTGGAGAGGGCGTACATGAGGGTGGTGCCGTCCTTGGACGTGACGGCGGGGCCGTGCTGGACGGCCGCGAAGTCCTTGGGGTCCGTGGACCGGGCCAGTTCGGCGGGCGGTTTCACGGCGTCCGTGCCCGGCGCGACGGTGACCGAGGCGACCTGGCGGGCGGCGGTGGCCCGGTCGGCGGCGGTGAGGCCGCTGTCACGGTGGTAGACGAGTACGAGGCCGGTGATCTCCCCGCCGGGCAGCCGGTCCTGGACCGTGGCGACCTGGGTGGAGTCGGCGCCGGCCGGCAGGTAGTCGCCGGTCTGGTCCCGTTGGACGTCACCGAGCTTGCCGGCGAACGAGCCGGCGACGGCGAGCACGATCACCCACAGGGCGAGGATGCCCCAGGGAACTGCGCGTCGCCGCAGGGTAGTTGACGCCTTGGTGTCCGGTGGTACCGGTCGTGTCGACCCCATGGTGGGTCCCCCTCCGGCCGGGCCTCGGAAGGGCCCCTGTGGCCTGCCCGGCTGGTTCCAGCGTCCCGTCCGCGAGGGCGCGGTTCGTCCGGCCGGCGGCCGAGATCGCGTGTACGCCCGCGGGCGTCCGGTGCGCTGTCGTTACTCCCCGGGGAGTACGGCGGGGCCGCTCGGGAGTACCCGGCCGCGCCCACCCTCATCCTCGGCCTGCTCGCGGCGGGGGGTCCGGCGCCGCGAAGGGCCCGGGAGGAAAGCTCGTGAACCGGGGCGGCAGGCCGCCGGCCCGAGCCTTCAGGAGGGTGTGCGGGCCGCCGCGAGGAGGCGGGCGGTGTCGTCCGCGCAGAGCGAGAGGGCGCCGCCGACGGTGCTGAGGACCTCGCGTTCGGCCGGGCTGTACGGGCCGTCCGCGAGGGCGATGCGTGCGCCCTGGAGCAGGATCGACTCGCGGCCCGCGGGGGCGAGGTGGGGGGCGAGGGGTTCCAGCGCCTCGTGGAGTTCGATGGCGAGCGCGGCGCCGCAGGGGTCGGTGTCGTCGACCGGGTCGGCGAGGAAGCGGCCGGTGTCGGCGGCGAGGGCTTCGATGAGGGCGACGAGCTGGTCCTCCGTACAGTCCTCGAACCCGGCCGCTCTGACGGTGGCGACGGCGGTGCCGGTGACCGTACGGGACGAGGTGCCGCCCGCGGCGAGGACGGCGAGGGCGACGGTGTGCACGGCGTCGCGGAGCATCGCGGAGAAGCGGGTCGTGGTGGGGTGGTCCAGGGTCTCCGTGCCGAAGTGCCCGCGGCAGGCGGCGCATTCGACCACCGGGCCCGCGCTGCCGCGGGTCACGAGCGGAATACCGAGGACGGTGAGGCGCCTGCGGCCCGTGCGGCGCTGGTAGTTGCGGTCGCCGCCGCAGTCGGGGCAGAAGAACTCCCCGTCGCCGACGGTGTGCCACAGCGTGCGGGTGGACCAGAGCCGGGGGCACAGACGGGGGCCGGGGGCCGACCCGGTGCTCAGGTTCGTACCGTTATGTCCCTGTGCTGGCCGCACCGCGCACCTCCGTAACGCTCCGGCAACGTTGCCGCGTTGACGTGATGTTAGCCACATCCATGATGTTGCGTCAGCACCCCGGAAGAAGGAGAGCCCCCCGAATGGCGAAATCCCGACGCCGCCCGTCCCCCTCCCAGGGCCTCGCCCCGGACCCCGGGAGTCGCCCCCGCCCCGCCCCTTCCGGAAACCCTCCGGGGGAGGCCCCTGGGGCTCCGCCCCGGACCCCGTTCGCGCCTGAAGGGCGCTCGCCCTCGGTCTCCCCCCAGGCCTCGAGGGCCAGGGGGGGACCCCCCCCGAGGGCCAGGGGGGGACCCCCATGACGACCCCCATGACGGGCTAAAGATGCCCATACCGACCGGCACCGAGTGGCCAAGGCGCGCGGGGAACTGTGCGGTCGCTCCCCGCCGGGCCCGGGGTCGGAAGCCGAGCGGGGCGGATCAGCGTGCGGCGCGATTGACCGCCGAGATGACCGCCTTCAGCGACGCCCGCGTCGTATTCGCGTCAATGCCGATGCCCCACAGCACCGCCCCGTCGATCGCGCACTCGATGTACGACGCCGCCTGCGCGGACGCGCCCTCGCTCATCGTGTGCTCCTGGTAGTCCAGCAGTCGCGCGTCCACACCCGTCGCGGCCAGCGCCTCGAAGAAGGCCGAGATCGGACCGTTGCCGGTGCCGGTCAGGACCGTGTCGGCGCCGTCCACGACCGCTTCCACCGTCAGGGTGTCGCGACCGTCCGTGTCCGTCGTCGTCTGGCCCGAACGCAGCTGGATCCGGCCCCACGGGTTGTCGGGGTTGGGCAGGTACTCGTCCTGGAAGACCGACCAGATCGCGGCGGGGGTGACCTCGCCGCCCTCGGAGTCCGTCTTCTGCTGGATGATCTTCGAGAACTCGATCTGCATACGGCGCGGCAGGTCCAGCTTGTGGTCGTTCTTCAGGACGTAGGCGATGCCGCCCTTGCCGGACTGGGAGTTGACCCGGATGACGGCCTCGTAGGAGCGGCCGACGTCCTTGGGGTCGATGGGCAGGTAGGGGACGGCCCACTCGATGTCGTCGACGGTCTTGCCCGCCGCGGCCGCGTCCGCCTCCATCGCGTCGAAGCCCTTCTTGATGGCGTCCTGGTGGGAGCCGGAGAAGGCGGTGTAGACCAGGTCGCCCGCGTAGGGGTGGCGCGGGTGGACCTCCATCTGGTTGCAGTACTCCGAGGTGCGGCGGATCTCGTCGATCTGGGAGAAGTCGATCTGCGGGTCCACGCCCTGGCTGAACAGGTTCATGCCCAGGGTCACCAGGTCGACGTTGCCGGTGCGCTCGCCCTGGCCGAACAGGCAGCCCTCGATGCGGTCCGCACCGGCCATGATCGCCAGCTCGGCCGCCGCGACGGCGGTGCCGCGGTCGTTGTGGGGGTGCACGGACAGGCACACGTGCGCGCGCCGGGTCAGGTTGCGGCTCATCCACTCGAAGCGGTCCGCGTGCGTGGACGGGGTCGAACGCTCCACCGTGGCGGGCAGGTTGAGGATGATCTCGCGGCCCTCCTCGGGCTGCCAGACGTCGCACACCGCCTCGCAGACCTCCAGGGCGAAGTCCAGCTCGGTGTCCGTGAAGATCTCCGGGGAGTACTGGTAGCCGAAGATCGTCTCGTCGCCCAGGATCTTGTCGGCGTACTCCATGACCAGCCGTGTGCCGTCCACGGCGATCTGCTTGACCTGCTCCTTCGTGCCGCGGAAGACCACGCGGCGGAAGGTGGGGGCGGTCGCGTTGTACAGGTGGACGGTGGCGCGGTGGGCGCCGCGCAGGGACTCCACGGTGCGCTCGATCAGCTCTTCGCGGGCCTGGGTCAGGACGGAGATCGTCACGTCCTCGGGGATGGCGCCCTCTTCGATGATGGAGCGTACGAAGTTGAAGTCGGTCTCGCCGGACGAGGGGAAGCCGACCTCGATCTCCTTGTAGCCCATGCGCACCAGCAGGTCGAACATCTCGCGCTTGCGGGCCGGGCTCATGGGGTCGATCAGCGCCTGGTTGCCGTCGCGCAGGTCGGTCGACAGCCAGCGCGGGGCCCTGGTGATGCGGCCGTCGGGCCAGGTGCGGTCGGGGATGTCCACGGCGTCGTACTGGCCGTACTTGTGGATCGGCATCCCGGAGGGCTTCTGCATCCGGGTGGCGTTGGTGACGGGGGTCGGGCGACCGACGGGCTGAGACATGGCGTGCGGCTCCTCGAGGCAAAGGGAGGGACGGCCGACTGTCGAGCGCAACACCAGATCCCGCGGGGAGGGGGTCGGCCTACGACTACAGGCCCTCGCCGCGGCAGCTAAGAAGAAGCAGCCCGATACGCATGATGCCGCAGCCTAGCCGAGGCCCGACGCGAACGCCGGACGCGTATCAGTATGCGGGACGCATCCATCAAACCGGCCCAAACGTGACGAATGCCATGGCCACGGCTTCACGCGTCGCTGGCCTGCCGGGCCGCGCCGCGCAGTGGCCGGAACATGCGTAGAGAAAGCACGCTTCACAATCATGGCGACACGTAGTGACAGCGTCACGAGCCGGTGCCACATTTCCGGCATGGACGCCAGCACCCAGCAAGCCGTTTTCTGCGGCATCGTCCCGCCCCACGTCTTCGACCGGCTCATCGAGGCCGAGGACCCCGCGCTCGCGCGGCTCGCCCGTCGTACCTTCGTGGCGGACGCCGCCCGGCGCACCGAACGCCGGCTGACCACAGTCCTCGGCGCCGAGGCCCCGGGGGCGCCCGGGGACGGCGCGGCGGACCGGCCGAGCCGCACCGTCTACGACACCCAGCACTCCACCGACCTGCCCGGACATCAGGTACGGGCCGAGGGGGCGGAGCCCGTTCAGGACGCCACCGTGAACCGCGCGTACAACGGGCTCGGTGCGACGTTCGAGCTGTATCTCGCGGCGTACGGGCGCCATTCGATCGACGGGAACGGGATGCCGCTCGACGCGACCGTCCACTTCGACCACGGGTACAACAACGCCTTCTGGAACGGCACCCAGATGGTGTTCGGCGACGGGGACGGCCAGGTCTTCCTGGACTTCACGCTGCCCGTCGACGTGATCGGCCACGAGCTCACCCACGGTGTCACCCAGCACACCGCCAACCTCACCTACTTCGGCCAGCCGGGCGCCCTGAACGAGTCGATGTCGGACGTCTTCGGCTCGCTGGTCAAGCAGTACTCGCTCGGCCAGGACGCCCGGCAGGCCGACTGGCTGATCGGCGCGGGTCTGCTCGCGCCCGGCATCCACGGGGCGGCGCTGCGTTCCATGAAGGCGCCCGGCACCGCCTACGACGACCCGGTCCTCGGCACGGACCCGCAGCCCGCCACGATGGACCACTACGTCACGACGGGCCGCGACAACGGCGGGGTGCACATCAACTCCGGCATCCCCAACCACGCCTTCTACCTCGTCGCCGACGCGCTCGGCGGGAAGGCGTGGGAGCGCGCCGGGCAGATCTGGTACGACGTGCTCACCGGAGGACGGCTCGGCGCCCAGCCACTGTTCAAGGACTTCGCGAAGCTGACGGCGGCCGCGGCCAAGGACCGCTACGGCGCGGGCGCCGAGACCGATGCGGTCCTGAAGGCGTGGTCGCAGGTGGGTGTTCCGGCCTCCTGAGGCGTACGCGCTGACGCGGCGGGACCGGGACTGCTAGACAGAGCCCATGCGTATCCAGGTTTGTCGCTCAGGAGGGTTCGCCGGCATCGAGCGCCGGGCCGAGATCGACACCTCGGGCCGGTCCGACGCCGAGGCGTGGCGCGCGCTGGTGAAGGCGGCGCTCCACGAGGGCCACGCCGAACCGGTGGCCGGCGTTCCGGACGGCTTCCACTATGTGATCACCGTGGGCGCCAGGACGGTGCACTGCGCCGACCCGGATCTGACGGATGCTCAACGGGAGTTGATTTCAAGGGTGTTGAAGGAGGGGGCGTAGGACCGCGCGCACGCCGGTTCCGGCAGGCGGAAACGTGGGTGCGGTAGGGGTGTTGGCCTGCTTTGATGCGGACCATGAACCCGCCTTCCCCCGCCCCGGTCGACGCCCCGCTCGACGCGCTTGAGCGGTACTACGATGCCGTGCCCAGGAGTTCGGCCCGTGCCGAGGACTTCGGCGCACTGACGCTCTTCGTCAGGGAGGGCGCCGGATGGCCCTATTACGCGCGGCCCGCGCCGGGCCGTTCCGGGCCCGTGTCGGCCGCCGACGTGGACGCGGTGCGGGCCCGCCAGCGCGCCCTCGGCGCACCCGAGGCCTTCGAGTGGGTCGCCGAGGTGAGCCCGGGGCTGCGCGCGGCGGTCGAGGAGTCGGGGCTCACCGTGCACGAGCACCCGCTGATGGTCCTCGACCCCGGGGCGCCCGCGGCAGACCCCCATCCCCTGGTGCGCGTCCTGGACGCGTCCGATCCGCTGCTGCACGCGGCGCTCGTGGTGCCGCAGCTGGCGTTCGCCGCCCCCGGTACGGGAGTTGGCCCGGCGGGCAGGACCGAGCTGACCGCGGCCGTCACCGCGCACGCCGGTGACGGCCGGGCCGGGCAGGTCGCCGAGCGGATCCGCGCGGGCCGCACGGCGGTGGCGGCCGCGTTCGAGGACGGCCTGCCGCTCTGTTCCGGCATGCACAATCCGGTGGGGCGGGTCACCGAGATCGTGGCGGTGGGCACCCTGCCCGCGGCGCGCCGGCGCGGGCTCGCGCGGGCGGTGACCGCGGCGCTGATCGCGCACGCGCGGGCCGCGGGGGTGACGACGGTGTTCCTGTCGGCGGGCGACGCGGATGTGGCCCGGATGTACGCGACCCTGGGCTTCCGCCCGGTCGGCACCGCCCTGATCGCCGAACCGGCCTCCGAATGAGGCGAGTTGGCGCGCCGAACGACCCGTCGGCCGATGCCGGTCGGGCCGCCGTGACGCCGAACGGCACGCCGTCCGCTGTCGGTTGAGCCGCCCCGACGGGCCGCCGCCCGCCACCCGCGAGGCCGCCGGCCCGACAGCGGCCCGCAGCCCTTTGGCCGCCCAACTGGCACTTGGCAAAGGCCTGTTGGCCTCCGGACCGGCCCCCGTCCGAGGCCCGTCCGGGTCGCCGGACCGCCACGCCCCGGCACTTCTCCCGCGCCGGCCCGACGGCAGCCCTTGCCTCGCCCGACCCTCTCTGCGTACAGTGTGCGCAGCAAGGGAACAGCGTACGCAGTCCGGGAGGGGAACCCGATGTCGAAGAACGTGAGCTGGGACGAGCAGGGGGAATGGCGCGCCGAGGGGGCCTGGGGGGCCGGCGGGTCCGACGGGGAGCGCTTCTACCTGGACGCGTGGCAGGCGCGGCTCGACGAGCTCCGCCGGACCCACCACGTGCCCGGCGCCACCCTCGCCGTGCTGGCGCACGGCACGGTCCACGAGCTGGCGAGCGGGGTGCTGCACACCGGCACCGGCGTGGCGGCCACCACCGACTCGGTCTTCCAGCTCGGCTCGCTCGCCAAGACGTACACCGCCACGCTCGTCATGCGGCTCGTCGACGCCGGGAAGCTGGATCTGGACGCGCCGGTCCGCGAGGTGCTGCCCGACTTCACGGTCGCCGACGACAAGGCGAGCCGCACCATCACACCCCGGCAGCTGCTCTCCCACACCAGCGGTCTGACCTGCGACTTCACCTTCGATTCCGGGCGCGGCGACGACTGCCTCGAGCGGTACGTCGATGCCGCCAAGGGCGTCGCCCTGGACTGCCCGTCCGGCAGCGCCTGCTCCTACAGCAGCCTCGGCTTCAACGTGCTGGGCCGCATCGTCGAGGTCCTCACCGGCACGACCTGGGACCAGGCCCTCAAGGATCTGGTGCTCGACCCGCTCGGTGTGACCCACACGATGACACTGCCCGAGGAGGCGCTCGCGTTCCGGGCCGCGATGGGTCACCTCGGCGAGTACGGCGAGGACCCCGCGCCGGCCCCCGCCTGGGACCTCATGCCGCGCTCGGCGGGCCCCTACGGCCGGGTCATCGCCAGCGCCGGTGACGTCGCCCGGCTCGCCCAGTTGCACCTCGCGGGCGGCACCGCCCCCGACGGGACCCGGCTGCTGAGCCCCGCGAGCGTCGCCGCGATGCAGACCCGCGAGGTCGACTCCCCCGACAAGTGGACCGTCCACGCCGACGGCTGGGGCCTCGGCTGGACCCTGTACGACTGGAACGGCATCGAGGGCTTCGGCCACGACGGCGCCTCGATCGGCCAGTACGGCTTCCTGCGGGTGGTGCCGGGCGCCGGCGTGGCGGTGGTGCTCCTGACCAACGGCGGCGACGCGCGCCGGCTGTACGAGGACCTCTTCACCGAGCTCCTCGGCGAGCTGGCCGGGGTGCGCATGCCCGCCCCCTTCGAGCCGCCCGCCGAGCCGGTCGCCGTGGACTTCGCACCGCTCACCGGCACCTACGAGCGCGAGGGCGTCCTCATCACCGTCTCCGAGCGGGACGGCAAGCCGCACCTGGTGTACGAGTTCGTCGGCGGCATGAAGGACTTCTCGCCGCCGCTGGAGATGGAACTCGTGGCCGTCACGGACACGGTGTTCGCGGGCGCGGGCTCCGGCGCCTACAGCGCGGACTGGATGCCGGTCGTCTTCGCCACCCTCCAGGACGGCACCGCCTGCTGCTACATCGGCATGCGCTGCGCCCCGAAGGTCGCCTGACCGGGAACCGCCCACAGCCGACGACCCCCGCCGACACGTGCTCGGCGGGGGTCGTGGCGTGCGGCGCTACGGGTCAGAATCCGAGCTTGCGCAGCTGCTTGGGGTCGCGCTGCCAGTCCTTGGCGACCTTGACGTGGAGGTCGAGGAAGACCGGCGTGCCGAGCAGCGCCTCGATGTGCTTGCGGGACTTCATGCCGACCTCTTTCAGGCGCTTGCCCTTGGGGCCGATGATGATGCCCTTCTGGCTGGGGCGCTCGATGTAGACGTTGGCGTGGATGTCGAGGAGCGGCTTGTCGGCGGGCCGGTCCTCGCGCGGGATCATCTCCTCCACGACGACGGCGATGGAGTGCGGCAGCTCGTCCCGTACGCCTTCGAGGGCGGCCTCACGGATCAGCTCGGCGACCATGACCTGCTCGGGCTCGTCGGTGAGGTCGCCCTCGGGGTAGAGCGGCGGGCTCTCGGGGAGCATCGGGATCAGCAGGTCCGCGAGGAGCGTGACCTGGACGTCGCCGACCGCCGAGACCGGCACGATCTGCGCCCACTCGAAGCCGAGCTCCGTGGACAGCTGGTCGACGGCGATGAGCTGTTCGGCCAGCGTCTTGGAGTCGACCAGGTCGGTCTTGGTGATGATCGCGATCTTGGGGGTCTTCTTGATCCCCGCGAGTTCCTTGACGATGAACTTGTCGCCGGGACCGAGCTTCTGGTCGGCGGGCAGGCAGAACCCGATCACGTCGACCTCGGCCCACGTGGTGCGGACCACGTCGTTGAGGCGCTCGCCGAGCAGGGTGCGCGGCTTGTGGAGTCCGGGGGTGTCCACGAGGATCAGCTGGGCGTCCGGGCGGTGCACGATGCCGCGCACGGTGTGCCGGGTGGTCTGCGGGCGGTTGGAGGTGATGGCCACCTTCTGCCCGACCAGAGCGTTCGTGAGGGTGGACTTGCCCGCGTTGGGGCGACCGACGAAGCAGGCGAAGCCGGCCCGGTGGGTGGTCTCGGCGGCGGTGTCAGCGGCAGGGGTACGAGCGCTCATGCCGCCATTCTCCCCGATCCCGACCCCGACGCCGCCCAGCCCCTCCCAATCCCGCCCCCAAACCCACCCGGCGACCCGGCCCCGCGACTCCCGGGCCCCCTTTTTTCGGGGCAGGGCTGTCCCGTTTGCGCGGCTCCGCCACGACGGGCGCGCCCCCTCGGCACACCGGCCGGCACCACCCGACGGGCCGACCGGGTGGCTCCGCCCCAGACCCCGTTCGCGCCTGAAGGGCTCGTCCTCACAGGCCTGACGGGCTGATGATGCCGCCCGGCACCGAGTACAAAAAGCGGGCACTGGCCGGGCGATGAGCTCGCCGCACGGGACCGCCCGCCGCCGCGCAGCGTCACGGCATCATGAGGGGCATGGATACCCCCTCCCCCGACACCCCCCGCCGAGTCCTCGTCAGCGGAGCCACCCGCGGGCTGGGCCGGGCCGTGGCCCAGGCCTTCGCCGCACGGGGCGACATCGTGGCCGTGCACTACGGGTCGCGACGCGAGGAGGCCGAGCGGACGCTCGCCTCCCTGCCCGGCGAGGGCCACGTGCTGGCCGGCGGCGACCTGTCGAGCCCGGACGGCGCCCGCGCGGTCGCCGAGAGCGCGGCCACCGGCCTCGGCGGCATCGACGTGCTCGTCAACAACGCCGCCGTGAACCTCCCGCACCCCCTCGCCACCACCGCGTACGAGGACTGGGCGGCGGCCTGGCAGAGCCATGTGTCGGTCAATCTCCTCGCCACGGCCAACCTCAGCCACCTCGCGGCGCGCCGCATGATCGACCAGGGCACGGGCGGCCGGATCGTCAACATCGGCTCGCGCGGGGCGTTCCGCGGCGAGCCGGACCATCCGGCCTACGGGGCGACGAAGGCCGCGGTGCACGCGCTGGGCCAGTCCCTGGCCGTGCATCTCGCCCCGTACGGCATCGGCGTCGCCTCCGTCGCGCCGGGTTTCTTCGAGACGGAGCGGGTCGCGCACCGGCTGAGCGGGGCGGAGGGCGCGGCGATCCGCGCGCAGAGCCCGTTCGGCCGGGTCGCGTCGCCGGACGAGATCGCGGCGGCCGTGCTGTGGCTGGCGTCGCCGGCGGCCGAGTGGGCGTCGGGGACGGTCCTCGACCTCAACGGGGCGTCATATCTGCGGACCTGAGGGGACCGCTCGCGCGCACGGTCCGCCGCCCGGCGCGGTGGCGGATCACGCGGTGGGCGACGAACGCCAGGGCCGCGGCCAGCAGCACGGCTCCGGCGAGCCAGGGCAGAGCCAGGAACGACGCCCCGGCGGAGCCCTTCGCGTCCTTCGCGGTCGCCGTCAACGTGACGTCTCCCCAGTCGAGTTGGGGCGAGCCGTGCCACGTCTCGGTGAGCGTCACCTTCTGTCCGGGCAGCAGTTCCGATGGCACCTTGGTGAGGCCGCGGCTGAGCAGCGTACGGCCGAAGAGGCCCTTCGCGCTCAGGTCGACCTTCGGGTTGAGCGTGACGTTGCCGCGGTTGTGCAGCGTGTACGTGATGTCGGTGCGGCTCTCTCCCGTGCCGGGCACCAGCGGCCGGTGCTGGGACAGCGAGACGTGCTCGACGTCGAGAGCGGGCACGGTGGGTCCGCCGACCCGCAGATAGACCCGGGCGCCCACGGCCTGCTGGATGCCGACGGCGACCTTGCCGCTCCCGGCCGGTCCCGGCGTGACCCGGTCGTCCAGCGCGATCAGGGCGCCGACGTGGTCGCCGGGCTCTGCGCCCTCGGGCACGGCGAGGGTGAAGGGCACGGTGAGCGAGGAACGGGCCGGGACGGTGATCCTGCTCCGCGCGGGCCTCACCCACGCCCCCACCCCGGTCTGCTTCTCCTTCTCGGCGCGCACGGCGAACCCGCCGTCGCGCTCGGTGTTGTACGCGTCGGCCCCGTAGAGCCGGAAGCTCAGCGGCGCCGCCGTCTTGTTGGTGACGGTCACCTTGTCGTCGAGGGTGGTTCCCGGGCCGGCGGAGAGGTAGAAGTACGGGCGCTGCCCCGCGCCCGAACTCGCGGGAAACACGGCCCAGTTGCCGTTGTCGGCGGCGTGCGCCGCGGGCGCGGCGAGCCCGAGGGAGAGCAGGGCGTCGAGGAGGACGGCGGCGGCCAGGAGGAGGGCGGACGGCTTGCGCACGGTGCGGGACCCCCGGGGACGGGTGGGCCGGCCGGGTGCGCGCCCGGCCCACGGGTGGACATCAGGTGAGGGTGAGGGTCAGTACGCCGCTGTAGGTGCCGGGCGGGGTGAACGCCGGCACGTCGAGCGAGAGCTTCGCGTCGACGGTGAACTCGCCGCCGGTGAGCGCCGCGTTCGGGGTGGAGGCGAGGGTCGCGCCGGCGCTGCCCACGGTTCCGGCCGAGCCCGCGGCGCACACGGACGGGGAGCCGGCCTTCGCGGCGCAGGCGGGGGTCCAGCCGAGCTTGCCCGCGTCGATGGAGCCGCCGGGGCCGGTGAAGTCGGTGACCTTGCCGGTCAGGGACCAGCCGGCGGGGCCGCCGCGGAAGTCCTGGACCGTCACCGTGTTCAGATCGCCGGTGGAGGCGCCGCCCTTGCCGAAGTCGACCGCGCTCAGATCGACGCTGTCACCGGCCTGGGACATGGACAGGGTGCCCGCGTTCACGGCCGTGCTGAGCTTCTGGCTCGGTCCGGTCGGCGGGGGTCCGCTGGTGACGGTGTACGCGACCGGGCCCGCGCCGTTGGCCGGGTCCCAGGCCGCTCCTTCGTAGGCCACGATCCCGGTGGTCGCCGGGTCCGTGATCTTCGGCCGGGCGGTGAAGCCGCCGTTGGCGTCCGACGTGAAGGTGATCTTGTCTGCGGTGGTGGCGGTGCCGTTCCAGCCCGCGACGGTGACGTTCGCGTTCGGGGTGAACTTGGACCCGGTGACGGTGGCGCGGTCACCGGCGTTGCCGGAGGCGGGGTCGGCCGTGATGGTCCGCTCGTTGACCTGGCCGCCGCCGTCCGTGGCGTTGACCGTCTCGGAGACGGGCGCGGGCGGGTTGGTGACGGTGCAGGGGGTGTCCAGCTCCATGATGTAGCTGGTGTGGATGTTGTAGTCGCCGGGCGACAGGGTGATCGCACCGGCCTTGGTGGCGGTGAAGCTGCCGCTCATGGAGAACGCCGGGAACGCGCCCTTGCCGGGCACCGGATCGTTCTTCTTGGGTCCCGTGACGTCGACGGTGCCGGCCTGGGCTCCGGCGAGGACGACCTTGCCGGTCGGGGTCATGATGTCGGCGGGCAGGGCGATGTCGACGGGGTTGCTGGCGGCGGGCTTGTTCACCGTGTAGGTGACGGTGACCTTGTCGCCGACCTTGGGTGCCGCGTTGTCGACGGTGATGGTCGCGTTCGTGGTGCCGTCGATGGGCGGGATGCCGGCGATGGCCGGCGGGATGCAGTGCGTGGCGAAGTCGACGGGCGTCGCGGCCAGTGCGCTCGCGGGTGCGGCGAGCGCGCCGGTCCCCGCGGCGAGTGCGACCGCCCCCAATACGGCGGCCAGACGCCGTCTTCGACGTAGCGACATGGGCGGTGCCCCCCTTCCTGAAGTGGCACAGCGCGGCTCGGCTGCGCCGGCAGGGGGCCATTGACGGCTCGGCGCGAAAAGAAGTCAATGGAATCCCGACGCACCAACTGATGACCCATCAGATACTGTCAAGATCCCGCAGGATCACGGCATTTCGCGCCGCACGCATGGACACGCGGCCGCTGCGGCGGGGCACACGGAAGCCGGCGCCGCCCGGGACGGCACCGGCTCGTTCTGCGTGGCGCGTGCGCCGCGGGCGCCGCGTGCGGATCAGAAGACGAACGGGCCCGGCGACTGGGAGGTCGTCGCGTCGCAGTTCACCGTGATCCCGAAGATCACCATCTTCAGGGCGGTACCGGCGAAGTACGAATTGAGGCTGTCACCGGCGGCGACGGTGCCGTTGAGCGGCCCGATCTTGACGGAACTGCCCGCCGGCAGGGCCGGGTTGGCCTTGCCGCTGAACACCCTGGTGCCACCGCCGGCCTTGGCGAGGGTCAGGTTCGCACTGATCTGGTTGGCCCCGACCGCGATCGGGGTGGTGACGGCCGAGGTCAGCGTGATGGTCGCGGCCGTACCGCTCTGGGTCGCGGTGAGCGTGGCCCCGCCACCGCCCCAGGTCCCGCAGTCGTACGTGGCGGTCGCCGTGGTCGGCGTGACGGCCGCGGCGCTCGGCGCGAGGGCGAGGCCCGCGGCGGCCACCGCTCCCACCGCGAGTGCGGCCCGCACGACCGGCCTGCTGGTGCTCTTACGCATGATTCCCCTTCCCATGACAGGGAGTTGATCGTCTGCCGCGTCATCGACACACGACCGCGCGGCAGCCCCGGCGGCCCACGCGCACGGGTGCGCGGGCGTGCGGGCATGGCTCTGACGGGGCTGCGCTCACGTGCGCGGAGGGAGTCCGACTCCGGTACGGGGTTGCGGCTCTGCACCCCGTGCCGGTCCGCCCCATGGATCTGACGGCCCGTCGGTTCGACTGCCGTCCATTGATGCGCGGGCGGCTTGGGATTGCAAGGGGCGTCGCGTTGATTGTTGGGGGACCGGGCGGTCCCCCTCCAACACCCCCTGCCCCCGCTTCTCCCGTGCCACCCACCCGCGCGGTTCCCCGCGCCCCCTCAAAACCCCGCTTCGTCCGCGGACCGTGCCCGCTCCTCGCGCGGTTCCCCGCGCCCCTGGCCACTCGGTGCCGGGCGGCATGGGCATCCTCAGCCCGTCATGGGGGTCCCCCCTGGCCCTCAAGGCCCTGGGGGAGGGTGGGAAAACGTGCCCCGGGGGGTCAGAGCGTACGGCTCACCTCACCCGCCGGCGTCGCCAAGAACACCCTCACCCCGGCCCCGCCCAGATCCCGTACCGCCGCCACATCCGCCTCCGCAGGAACCGCCGCCTCCGTCACCACCGCCGCCGCTTCCAACGACGTCGCTCCGCTCGCCACGGCCATCGCGACCGCCGTCCGGAGCGCGGAAAGCTTCAGGGAGGCGAGCTCGACCGTGCCGGCAACGTAGGTGCGGCCCGTCTCGTCGCGCACGGCCGCGCCCTCGGCGACGCCGTTGCGGGCCCTGGCGCTGCGCGCCAGCGTGATGATCTTGCGGTCCTCGGGGTCGAGTTCGGTGCTCTGAGTCATGCCCCGAGCATAAGGAGTGGGACGACCGGCGGGGCGGCGGGGCGCCCGAGCCCCGGGGTCAGACCGCGACCGGGTACATCGAGCCGCGCCGGCCCTCCGGCGAGGTCAGCCACTCCAGCTTCTCGGCGGTCTCGGTGTTCGGCAGCGGGGTGTGCAGCACGATCACCAGATCCGGGCGGGCCGGAACCCGCAGCTGGGTCGACTCCACGTGCAGGGCGCCCACCACCGGATGCTCGATCTCCTTGCGGAGCTGCCCGCCGGGCTGGACGTCGCGCCGCTCCCACAGCTCCACGAACTCCGGGCTGAGCTCCTTGGCGTGCTCCACGACCGCCTGGAACCCCTCGTCGTCGGGCCGCTCCGAGCAGGCCGCGCGGAACTGGGCGACGACGTTGCAGGCGATCTCCTCCCAGCGCTTGGCGCGCTCGCGGTAGAGGGGATCGGTGAAGAACGCGATCAGGCAGTTCTGCACGATCTCGGGTCGCATGCCGAGGACGAGCGCCGCCGAGTCGTTGTACATGACCGTGTTCCAGTACGCGTCCATGATGTGCGCCGGGAACGGCATCCAGGCGTCGATGAGGCGCTGCAGGCCGTTGCACATGTCGGCGTTGTCCGGGTCGACCTCCGGGGCCGGCGGGTTGAGCCCGGCCAGGACGTACAGGTGACGGCGCTCGGCGCTGGTCAGTTGGAGGACCCGGCCCACCGAGTCCAGCACCTGCGGAGAGACGGTGATGTCGCGGCCCTGCTCCAGCCACTGGTACCAGGAGACGCCGACCCCGGCGAGCACGGCGACCTCCTCGCGGCGCAGCCCGGGGGTGCGGCGGCGGGCCCCGCCGTCGGGAAGTCCGGCCTGGGTGGGCGTGATCCGTGCCCGTCTGCTCATCAAGAACTCGCGCAACTCAGTGCGGCGCCGCTTGTCGATCGGTGTAGCCACTGTCTCTCCCCCTGCCGGCTGCCTGGTGGTGCCACCAACAGGATAAGTTCCCACTCTCCACGGGCATTCCCGGGCCGCGAAGGTGGGGCCATGGCGATCGATACGACGACAGCAGTCACCGGGCCCGAGACCGCGGCCCCCTCCGGTTCCGTACCCCCCTCCGGTTCCGTACCCCCCTCCACCTCCGTACCCCACTCCCCCGCGGACGCCCGGCTCAGCCGCCGGGCCAAGCTGGTCCTCTTCGTGCTGTGCGCCGCCCAGTTCATGGTGGCGCTCGACTTCTCCGTGCTGAACGTGGCGCTGCCCACGCTCGGCACGGACCTGGGCCTGAGCCGGTCCGCGCTCCAGTGGGCGGTCACCGCGTTCGCGCTTCCTTCGGGCGGCTTCCTGCTCCTGTTCGGCCGCATCGCCGACCTCTTCGGCCGCAAGAAGCTGTTCCTGACGGGACTCGCCCTGTTCGGCGCGGCGTCGCTGCTCGCCACCCTCGCCTGGGACCCGGCCTCGTTCCTGACCGGGCGCGCGCTGCAGGGCCTCGGCGCGGCCGTCATCGTGCCGACCGGCATGTCCCTGCTGACCACGACGTTCCCCGAGGGCCCGCAGCGCGACAAGGCGCTCGGCATCTCCGGCACGCTGCTCTCGCTGGGCTTCACCATCGGCATGGTGCTCGGCGGTGTCATGACCGACACGCTCGGCTGGCGCTCCACGATGGGCCTGCTCGTGGCGTTCGCGGCGGTGGTCCTGGCGCTCGCTCCCGGCCTGCTGCCCGAGTCGCGCACCCCCGAGCGGCCGCGGCTCGACGTGCCCGGCGCCGTCACCGTCACCGGTGGTCTGCTCGCGGTGATCTACTCCCTGTCGACGGCGGCCCAGCGCGGCTTCGGCGGTGTCGACGTGTGGGGCACGCTGCTGGTGGGCATCGCCCTGCTCGCCGCGTTCGTGATCGTCGAGTCGAAGGCCGCGGCGCCGCTGGTGTCGCTGCCGATGCTGAAGCGCCGCACGGTGGCCTGGGGCAACGTGGGCGGTCTCGTCACCTTCTCGATGATGTCGACGGTCGTCTTCGTGCTGACCCTCTACCTCCAGGAGACGCTGGGTCTTTCGTCCTTCGAGACCGGTCTGGTCTTCGGCATCCAGGGGATCGCGTCGGCCGTCGCCGGCACGTACGCGGCCCGGCTCATCGGCCGCTTCGGCTCGCGGCGCGTGCTGGCCGTCTCGCTGCTCGGCCAGGGCGTGTTCATCGCCGCGCTCCTCGGCCTCGGCAGCCACTCGGGCGTCCTGCTCGCCACCGTCGCCGTCTCGCTGGCCAGCATGTGCCACCTGGGCGCGATCATCTCGTACGGCGTGACCGTGACCAGCGGGGTGCCCGACGAGGAGCAGGGCCTGGCGACCGGGCTCGTCACCACCACCCAGCAGATCGGGCTCACCGTCGGCATCCCGCTGCTCGGCGTGCTCGCCACCACGCAGTCCTCGCTGTTCGACGGGGTGCGTACGGTGCTGGCGATCGACGCGGGTGTCGTGATCGCGGCGGCCGCCCTGGTGGCGGTCGGCCTCGGACTGCGCAAGCGCGCGGCTTGAGTGGTCAGGGCCGGTCGAGCCGGAGCCGCTCGGCCTTCGGCAGACCGGCCACCACCAGGTCGTACGAGTCCTCGATGAGCTCCCGGACCATCCGGTCCGGGAGCTCCGCCGTGTTCACGGTGTTCCAGTGCCGCTTGTTCATGTGGTAGCCCGGCACGATCGCGGGGTGCTCCTCGCGCAGCCGGACCGCCTCGTCGGGGTCGCACTTGAGGTTGACGGTGAGCGGCTCGGAGTCGAGCGCGGTGAGCGCGAAGACCTTGCCGAGCACCTTGAAGACCGAGGTCTCCGGGTTGAACGGGAACTCCTCGGTCACGGCGTTGAACTCCAGGCAGAACGCCCGCAGTTGCTTGGCCGTCATCCGGCGCCCGGCTGTCATCGCCCGGCCTCCTTCTCCTCGTCGTCGTCCTTGGACGGCTCCACGAGCACGGTGACGATCTTGTTGCGGCGGCCGGCCGGGGATTCGGCGGTGAGCCGCAGCCTGCGCGCGTCGGGCAGTTCCACGACGGCCGACGCGCCGGCGATCGGTACCCGGCCGAGCGACTTGGCGAGCAGCCCGCCCACCGTCTCCACGTCCTCGTCGTCGAACTCGTCGAACCCGAACAGTTCGCCCAGGTCGCCGATGTCGAGGCGGGCGGTGACCCGGAAGCAGCCGTCGTCCAGCTCGGTGACCGGGGGCAGTTCGCGGTCGTACTCGTCGGTGATCTCGCCGACGATCTCTTCGAGGATGTCCTCGATGGTGACGATGCCCGCGGTGCCGCCGTACTCGTCGATGACGACGGCGACGTGGCTGCGCTGCTGCTGCATCTCGCGCAGCAGGTCGCCGGCGTTCTTGGTGTCGGGCACGAACGCGGCGGGCCGCATCGCGGTGGAGACGAGGTCGGCCTCGGAGTCCCGGTTGATGTGCGTCTTGCGGACCAGGTCCTTGAGGTAGACGATCCCGACGATGTCGTCCTCGTTCTCGCCGGTCACCGGGATGCGCGAGAAACCGGAGCGCAGGGCGAGGGTGAGGGCCTGGCGGATCGTCTTGTAGCGCTCGATGCAGACGAGGTCGGTGCGCGGCACCATGACCTCGCGCACCAGGGTGTCGCCGAGCTCGAACACCGAGTGCACCATGCGGCGCTCGTCGTCCTCGATCAGCGACTCCGCCTCGGCGAGGTCGACCATCGCGCGCAGCTCGGCCTCGGAGGCGAACGGCCCCTTGCGGAAGCCCTTTCCGGGGGTCAGCGCGTTGCCGAGCAGGATCAGGAGCTGCGGGATCGGCCCCATGATCCTGGCCAGCGGCAGCAGCACGTACGCGGCGGCCGTCGCGGTATTCAGGGGGTGCTGGCGGCCGATGGTGCGGGGCGAGACGCCGACGGCGACGTACGACACGAGAACCATCACGGCGATGGCGACGAGCAGCGCGGCCCATGTCTGGCCGAACTCCTCCAGGCACACGTAGGTGACGAGGACCCCGGCGGCCATCTCGCAGGCGACCCGCACGAGCAGGGCGACGTTGAGGTAGCGCGTGGGCTCGGCGGCGATCTGCGCGAGCTTGGCGCTGCCGCGCCGGCCGGTGCGGACCGCCTCGGCGGCGCGGAAGGAGGAGATGCGGGCGAGGCCGGCCTCGGCGCAGGCGGCGAGCCAGGCGACGACGACGAGCGCGACGGCTCCCGCGATGAGCTGCCCGGTCATGAGACGGTCGGCGCCGGTGAGGGGCCGGTCAGGCCCTTCTCCGCTCGCCAGCCGTCGACGATGGCCGCCTGGAGGCCGAACATCTCGGCCTTCTCGTCCGGCTCCTCGTGGTCGTAGCCGAGCAGGTGCAGCACGCCGTGGACGGTGAGGAGCTGGAGCTCCTCGTCCATGGAGTGCTGCGTCTCGGCGTCCTCGCCCTGCTTCTTCGCGACCTCGGGGCACAGCACGATGTCGCCGAGGAGGCCCTGCGGGGCCTCCGCCGCGTCGTCGTCCTTCGCCGGCGGACGCAGCTCGTCCATCGGGAAGGACATGACGTCGGTGGGGCCCGGCAGGTCCATCCACTGGATGTGCAGCTGCTCCATGGCTTCGGCGTCCACGACGATCACCGAGAGTTCGGAGAGCGGGTGGATCCGCATCCGTGTGAGGGCGTAGCGGGCGATGTCGAGGATCGCCTGCTCGTCGACCTCGGTTCCGGACTCGTTGTTGACGTCGATCGACATGGTGCGCTCTGCTCTACTTCCCGTTTCGGCCGCGCTGCCCGTTGTGGTCCTGGCGGCTGTCGTACTGCTCGTACGCGTCGACGATACGGCCGACGAGCTTGTGCCGTACGACATCCTGCGAGGTGAGCCGGGAGAAGTGCACGTCGTCGACGCCCTCCAGGATGTCCTGGACCTGGCGCAGACCGCTCTTGGTGCCGCTCGGCAGGTCGACCTGGGTGACGTCACCGGTGATGACGATCTTCGAGTCGAAGCCGAGCCTGGTCAGGAACATCTTCATCTGCTCGGCGCTGGTGTTCTGCGCCTCGTCGAGGATGATGAACGCGTCGTTCAGGGTGCGCCCGCGCATGTAGGCCAGGGGTGCGACCTCGATGGTGCCGGCCGCCATCAGGCGCGGGATCGACTCGGGGTCGAGCATGTCGTGCAGGGCGTCGTACAGCGGCCGCAGGTAGGGGTCGATCTTCTCGTAGAGCGTGCCGGGCAGGAAGCCGAGGCGCTCGCCGGCCTCCACCGCGGGCCGGGTCAGGATGATCCGGGTGACCTGCTTGGACTGCAGGGCCTGGACCGCCTTGGCCATGGCGAGGTAGGTCTTGCCGGTGCCCGCGGGCCCGATACCGAAGACGATCGTGTGCTTGTCGATCGCGTCGACGTACCGCTTCTGGTTGAGGGTCTTGGGGCGGATGGTGCGGCCGCGGTTGGAGAGGATGTTCTGCGTGAGCACCTCGGCGGGTGTCTCGCCGTTCCCCTCCCCGTTCGCTGCGTTGCCCCTTGCGCGGAGCATGGCGACCGAGCGTTCCACTGCGTCCTCCGTCATCGGCTGTCCGGTGCGGAGCACCAGCAACATCTCGTCGAACAGTCGCTGGATGAGGGCGACTTCCGTCGCGTCTCCCACGGCGCTGATCTCATTGCCCCGTACGTGGATGTCGGCCGACGGGAAGGCCTTCTCGATCACGCGCAGCAGGGAGTCGCTCGAACCCAGGACGGTCACCATGGGGTGCTTGGCCGGGATGGTGATCTGGGCGTGCGCCTGCGGGTGTGTGGGTGTCTGCGTCATGGGCCGGCCGTGTGGCCTGCACATACCTCCCGTTGCAGGGGTCTCGCTGATCGAGAGCCTCTGGGATACCAAGCGTACGACTTGCCGCGCATGCGGCCGAGGGGTTTTCGCCCTCGGGTCGCGCCCGAGGCTCACGCCGGGTTGCGGAAGCCCAAGGTGGGGAGGGCCCGGCGCAGGGGCCAGGTGCGGGCGGCGCCCGGGAGGAGGTCGGACAGGAAGGCGTAGCGGCGCAGGGCCGCCGGGTCCTGGTCGTCCAGGGTGCGGACCCGCTCCCACCAGCTCGCGATCTCCGCCCAGCCCGGCGCCGAGAGCGAGCCGCCGAACTCCTGGACCGACAGCGCGGCCGTGAGCCCCGCGAAGGCGAGCCGGTCGGCGAGGGGCCAGCCCGCGAGGGTGCCGGTGACGAAGCCGGCCACGAAGACGTCGCCCGCCCCGGTGGGGTCGAGGGCCTCCACCGCGATGGCGGGGACGTCCGCCGTCTCTCCCGTCGCGCCGTCCACCGCGTACGCACCCTCCGAGCCCAGGGTCACCACCGCGAGCGGCACCTTGTCGGCCAGGGCGCGGGCCGCCGCGCGGGGGCAGTCGGTGCGGGTGTAGCGCATCGCCTCGGCCGCGTTGGGCAGGAACGCCTCGCAGTGGTCGAGCTCTTCGAGCGCGGCCAGGTCCCAGCGGCCGGTGTCGTCCCAGCCGACGTCCGCGAAGATGCGCGCGCCGGAGCGTGCCGCGTCCGCGATCCAGCCCTCGCGCCGGCCGGGCACCAGGGAGGCGATGGCGGCGCGGGCGCGGGGCGGGCAGTTGGGCGCGGACAGTGCGTGGGGCGCCTCGTGGCCGTGGGTGACCATGGTGCGTTCGCCCTCGTACGCCATCGACACGGTGACCGGAGAGTGCCAGCCGGGCACGGTGTGCGACGGCGACAGGTCGATGCCCTCGCCCTGTTCCAGCGCGTCCCAGCAGTAGTCGCCGTAGTGGTCGTCGCCGAACGCCGCCGCGAGGGAGGTGTGCAGGCCGAGGCGGGCGAGCGCGGTGGCCATGTTGGCGACGCCGCCCGGACTCGAACCCATGCCGCGCGCCCAGGACTCGGTACCGCGCACCGGCGCCGAGTCGAGCCCGGTGAAGATGATGTCGAGGAAGACCGTGCCGGTGAGGAAGACGTCGCAGGGCGGGTCTCGGGGGTCGCGGAGCCCGTCGAGCGGGTCGAGCCGGGAGGACCGGCGCGGCTCGGCGCCCGAGGTGTGGCGCCGGGGGCTGCGCTCGCCGGGTTCGGACGTGCCGGGTTCGGGTGTGCCGTCCGGACAGGGGCGCTGGGCCTCGTGGTGCTCGGGGTGCGGCGGCTGCTCTCTGCTGGGTGGTGTCGTCACGGCGGGCTCTCCGTTCGCGTACAGATCTGGCAAGTCTGCCCGATGCGCGCGCGAAAGCCCCCGCTACCAGCGTGGCAGCGCCGGAGTCGTCCACCCCTCGTGCTCGGGGGCCCGCCGCATCGCGGCCGCGTCGTCGCGGTCGCGCAGGGCGCCGTCGTCGTCGAGCCAGCGCCGGTGCAGCCGGGCAAGTTCGGCGCGGTCGAGCTCGACGCCGAGGCCCGGGGCGTCCGACACGGTCAGGTGCCCCGCGCGGAACGTGTGCCGGGCGGTGATCACGTCCTCGGTCTGCCACGGGTAGTGGCTGTCGCAGGCGTGGTCGAGGTGGGGGACGGTCGCGGCGACGTGGGTCATGGCGGCGAGGCTGATCCCCAGGTGCGTGTTGGAGTGCATGGACAGGCCGACCCCGAACACCCGGCAGATCGCGGCGAGTTCACGGGTGTTGCGCAGCCCGCCCCAGTAGTGGTGGTCGGACAGGACGATCTGGACGGCGTCGGTCAGGAAGGCCTCGCGGATCTCGGGGAACGTCGTCACGCACATGTTGGTGGCGAGCGGCACCTCGGTGCCCCGCGCGACCTCGGCCATCGCGGCCGTGCCCGGCGCCGGGTCCTCCAGGTACTCCAGTACATCGCCGAGTTCGGCCGCGACCCGCAGCGCGGTCGCCGGGGTCCAGCCGCCGTTGGGGTCGAGCCGGAGCGGGTGGCCGGGGAAGGCGGCGGCCAGGGCGCGAACCGCGGCGACCTCCTGCTCGGGCGGGAACACACCGCCCTTGAGCTTGAAGGAGCGGAAACCGTACGCGCGCACCAAACGGCGGGCCTGTTCGACGATTCCTGCGGGGTCGAGGGCCGCGCCCCAGGTGTCCTTCTCGCCCGCGCCGCCCGGGTGTTCGGCCCAGCGGTAGAAGAGGTAGGCGCTGTATTCGACGGTGTCGCGGACCTTGCCGCCGAGCAGGGTGTGGACCGGCACGCCCTGGATCTTGCCGAGGGCGTCCAGGCAGGCGACCTCGAAGGCGGAGACGACCGACAGGCGCAGCTTGTCGGCGGTCTGGGCGCCACGCAGCCCTCCGACATCGACGGCGTCGTCGACCTGGGCGTCATCGACCTCGATGACGTTCATCGATGTGAACAGTCCGTTGAGGTCGGCCACGTCGTGACCGATCAGGGCGTCGGCGTAGGGCCGGGCGATGTCGAGGTACTTCGTGTCGCCGTAGGTCTCGCCGATCCCGACGACGCCGTCGGCCGTGACGACCTCGACGACGAGGCGGGGCGTGTACGGCTGATGCACGCCCTGGACGTTGAGCAGTGGGGGGTCGCAGACGAGGACGGGGGTGAGCCGCACATCGGCGATCCGCCGCCCCGGCGCCCCGTGCGCCTCCTGCGCCTCCTGCGCCTTCCGTGATCCCTGCGGCTTCCGTGACCCCTGCGCCCTCTGCGGTCCCTGCACGGCGGCAACCCTCTTCACATCGGAACGTCCACCAATAAAAACCAAGACTAGATATGTGAACTATCGAGCGTCAAGGAACCGGCCCCCTCCGGCCCGCCCCAACCCCCGTCCCCCCGAACGGAATTCGCGCTTTTACCCGGCGGATCCCGGGCCAAACGAAACGTGACCCAGATCACGTCGTCCCAGCTTTTCGCGCACTCGGGGCGCTTGATACAAATTGGGCCCGCGTCCCCGTACAACACCGGGCGCGTCCCCCCTCTTTGACCTCCCTGCCCCACGGGCACTGTTCCTTGGAACGCCCATGTCCGCACGCCCTCGTGCCGCCTGGCCCCTGGTCGCCGTCTTCACCGCCGGTTACCTCGCCGCGTACCTCCTTCCCACCGTCGTCGGCCGTCTCTCGGCCGGCCTCGGACTCACCCCCGCAGAAGCCGGACTGGTGGGCTCCACCCTCCTGTTGAGCTCGGCCACCGCCGGTTTCACCCTCGCCTCCCGGGTCGAGCGGCACGGGCCGCGCCGGCTCGCCAGACTCGGCCTGCTCCTCGCGATCACCGGGTACGGGGCCGCCGCCCTCACCACGCTGATCCCGCTCGTCGTGGCCGGCGCGATCGTCGGCGGGCTCGGCTCCGGCACCGCAACGGCGGTGGCCGCGGCCGGCATCGCCGCCCAGCGCGATCCGCATCGCGCCTCCACGCTCGGCCTGCTCTCGGTCTCGGCGACAGCGGGTGCGCTCTACCTGACCATCCCTCACCTCGGCGGCGGCCACGCCACCCCGCTCGCCGCGATCGCGGTGGTGGCGGCGCTGTCGTGGCCCGCGACCCGGTGGCTTCCCGGCGCGTACGGCTCGGGCCGGCCGGTGGAGACGGCGGGCGCGGCACCCGGCGTACGGCTGCCGCACCGGCGCTCCGGCACGGTCCTGGCCGCGACGATGCTCTGCTGGTCGCTTGCGCAGAACGCGCTGTGGGGTGTCAGCGGGCGGATCGGCCTCACGCAGGCCGGCCTGAGCGAGGTCACCGTCGGCATGGTCTTCGCGGCCGGGCTCGGCGCGGGGCTGCTCGGTGTGCTCGGTGCGGGTGCGCTCGGCGCGCGGCTCGGGCGGGCGGTGCCGATCGGGGCGGGCACGGCGATCATCGCGCTGTGCATCGTGGCGAGCTCGTCGGCGCGGGGGCTCGTCTCCTTCGCGAGCGGCGAGATCCTGTGGAACGTCTTCTACCCGGTGGTCCTCTCCTACCTGATCGGGCTGTCCGCCTCGCTCGACCCCCACGGCCGCTGGGCTGTCCTCGCCGGGTCGGCCTCCTCCCTCGGGGTGGCCTGCGGGCCGCTCACGGGCAGCCTGCTCTCCCAGTACGCCGGGTACGCCGGCATGGGGTACGTGCTGTGCGCCCTGCTGTTGCTCATCGCGGCGCCGCTGAGCGCGGTGGCGGTGCACACGTCCGGACGGCCGCTGGTGCCGGGGTCGATCCGGCGCCGGGGTGGCACGCCGGCGGCGGTGGTCGCGGGGCGGGGTCTGGCCTCCGCGGCGCTGCTTCCGCAGATCGGGGTGCCGGAGCAGGAGATCGCGGAGATCCCGATCGCCTCACGAGCGAGAAGACGCCGCAAGGTCCTGGCCTCGTAGCCCGCCCCGGCCCCGGGGGGTCAGGACTCCGGGAAGTCGTAGGCGGCCACCTCGGACAAGTAGCGCGCCCGCCGCGCCTCGTCGTCGTCGAGGAACGCCGCCTCGAAGGAGTTCCGGGCCAGCTCCCGGAGCCGGTCCGGGGAGAGCCCCAACCCCTCGCGCACCGCGCGGAACGTGTCGTCCACGTACCCCCCGAAGTACGCCGGGTCATCGGAGTTGACCGTGCACACCAGCCCCGCGTCCATCATCGCCGGCAGCGGATGCTCCTCCAGCGTGTCGACCGCCCGCAGCCGTACGTTGGACAGCGGGCACAGCGTCAGCGGGATCCGGTCCCGGACCAGGCGGGCCACCAGCTCCGGGTCCTCCAGGGCGCGCAGGCCGTGGTCGATCCGCTCCACCCCGAGGAGGTTCAGCGCCTCGGTGATGTAGGCCGGCGGCCCCTCCTCGCCCGCGTGCGCGACCCGCCGCAGCCCGAGAGCCGCCGCCGCCTCGTACACCTCGCGGAACTTCGCCGGCGGATGGCCGACCTCCGCGGAGTCGAGGCCGATGCCCGTGATCCGGTCCAGGTAGGGCCGCGCAGCCTCAAGGGTGAGCAGCGCGGACTCGGCCGACTCGTCCCGCAGGAAGCAGAGGATGAGCCGGGTCGAGACCCCGTGGCGTTCCTCGCTCGCCGACAGGGCCCGCCACAGGCCTTCCACCACCGTGCCCATCGCGATGCCCCGTGCGATGTGTGCCTGCGGGTCGAAGAAGATCTCGGCGTGCCGCACGCCCTGCGCGGCGGCCCGTGCCAGATAGGCGTCGGCGAGCGCCGCGAAGTCGTCCTCGGTGCGCAGTACCCGCATCAGCGAGTAGTACAGGTTCAGGAAGGACTGCAGGTCGTCGAAGAGGTACGCCTTGCGCAGCTCCTCGGTGTCGGCGTACGGCAGCTCGACGCCGTTGCGCGCGGCCAGCTCGAAGGCCAGCTCGGGTTCGAGGGTCCCTTCGATGTGGAGGTGGAGTTCGGCCTTGGGGATCGGCATGGGGGGATTCCTAGCGGTGGTGCTTCAAGGGGGAGACTCAAAGGGAGAGGGGTGGGGGCGGGTGGGGGCCGGTGGGTGCCGGTACTACGCCGTGCGTTTGGGCAGCGGGACCCGGACGAGGTCGGCGGCGACGGTCAGTTCGCCCTCGTACCCGGCGGCACGGGCCTGCCGCTCGAACTCCTCGGGGTCCGTGTACCGCTGCGAGAAATGGGTGAGGACCAGGTGGCGTACGCCCGCGTCCCGGGCCACCGAGGCCGCCTGGCCGGCCGTCAAATGGCCGTGATCGGTGGCCAGTTGGATGTCGCCGTCCAGGAACGTCGACTCGATGACCAGCATGTCGCAGGCGTCGGCCAGCTCGCGTACGCCGTCGCACAGGCGGGTGTCCATGACGAACGCGAAGCGCTGTCCGCGCCGGACCTCGCTGACGTCGTCGAGGGTGACGCCGTCCAGCTCGCCCTCGCGCTGGAGGCGCCCCACGTCGGGACCCTTGATGCCATGCCGGTCGAGCAGCTCGGGCAGTATGCGGCGGCCGTCGGGCTCCACGAGACGGTAGCCGTAGGACTCGACGGGGTGCGAGAGGCGGCGGGCGTCCAGCGTGTACGCGGGTGTCGCGGCCAGCACCGCGCCGTCCCCCTCGACCGGCTCCTGGCCGAGCTGGACCGACTCGCGGTAGGCCGTGGCGTACCGCAGGCGCTCGAAGAAGTGCGCGCCGCTGAGCGGGTAGTGCGCGGTGACCGGATGCGGGACCCGGTCGAGGTTGATCCGCTGGATCACCCCGGCCAGGCCGAGCGAGTGGTCGCCGTGGAAGTGCGTGACGCAGATCCGGTTGATGTCGTGCGCGGCGACCCCGGCCCGCAGCATCTGCCGCTGTGTGCCCTCGCCGGGGTCGAAGAGGATGCCCTCGCCGTCCCAGCGCAGCAGGTAGCCGTTGTGGTTGCGGTGGCGGGTCGGGACCTGGCTCGCGGTGCCGAGCACCACCAATTCACGTACGGACACGGTGAGTTGCCTTGCTGTGCGGACGACGCGGGCCGAGCGGATGGGGCGGGGTGCGGGGTGCGGGGGTGCCGCGCCGCCGAGATGCGGGCGGTGCCGGTTCGTTCTATCCGGGGGGCCACTGGAGGCCGCGGCCTCCCAGGACGTGCACGTGGGCGTGGAAGACGGTCTGGCCCGCGCCGCTGCCGGTGTTGAACACGAGCCGGTAGCCGTTGCGGTCGACCCCTTCCGCGCGGGCGACCTCGCCGGCCTCCCGTACGACGTCCGCGAGGATCGCCGGTTCCGCGGCCGCGAGCGAGGCGGCGTCGGGGTGGTGGACCCGGGGGATGACCAGGACGTGGGTAGGGGCCTGGGGGTTGATGTCCCGGAAGGCCACCGTGGTCTCGGTCTCGCGCACGACGGTCGCCGGGACGTCGCCCGAGACGATTTTGCAGAACAGGCAGTCGGCCTGCGGTTCTCCGGCCACGGTCCGGTCCTCCTTGGTCGCGTTGATCAGGTAACCGCATGCTACTCAACGCGTTCGGGAGGCGGCGCGGAGCGCGGCGCTCCGGCTCGGGGCGGGTGGCCCACGGCGTACCGGCACGCGGCCTACTTGCCGCGGAAGGACTCCGTGACGGTCACGGTGGCCGTCACCGTGACCGTGGCCACGGGGCTGTCGCCCGGGTGGGGCGTCGCGCGGCCCGTGGGGGCGGGGGCGGGTGCCTCGCAGTCGCCCAGGACGGAGGAACGGAAGACGGTCCTCCCGGCGACCTTGGCCGTCAGGTCGCCCTTCACGCAGCGGCCTTCGACCTCCTGCGTGACCTTCCCCTTGACGGTGATGGCCCTGCCGTCCCTGGTCTCGCCCTGGCAGTCCAGGTCGGCGACGTCCTTCGTGGTGGCGGCGGCCGAAGGCGTCGCGCTCGCACCGCGGTTGAGGTCGGCGTTGCACGTCAGCCACTTGACGTCGACGTGGTGATGCTCCAGCTCGGTGGTCGCGGCCTGGTCCGTGGTGAGCGCCACGGCGGCGGAGTTGAGCCCGCCGACGGGGTCGCAGGCGGTGACGGCCGTGACCGCGCCGATGGCGAGTGCGGCGAGCAGCGGGAAGGGCGGTGCGCGGTGTGCCGTGCGGCGCGGGTGGTGGTTCGACCTCGTGGGCCCCATGGCGTCAGGGTGCCACCGCGACCCCCCGGGCGGTAGCCCCCTTGCAGCCATCCCACCCTCCCGTGGACCACCCCGCCCCCCTTCGGGCTCCGCCCGGACCCCTGAAACGTCGACTGCGGGCCGTGCGTGGTTGCTCGCGCAGTTCCCCGCGCCCCTCAACCCCGCCTTCGTGTGCGGACCGTGCCCGCGTCTCGCGCAGTTCCCCGCGCCCCTAAAACCCGCTTTCGTGTGCGGGCCGTGGACGGCTGGTCGCGCAGTTCCCCGCGCCCCTGTAGGGCACCCGGAGCCGATCGGTCGCGCCCACCGCGGCGGAGCCGCGCAATGTCACAGCCCCGCGCCCCTGTAGGGCACCCGGAGCCGAACGGTCGCGCCCACCGCGGCGGAGCCGCGCAATGTCACAGCCCCGCGCCCCTGTAGGGCACCCGGAGCCGAGCGGTCGCGCCCACCGCGGCGGAGCCGCGCAATGTCACAGCCCCGCGCCCCTGTAGGGCGCCCGGAGCCGAGCGGTCGCGCGCACCGCGGCGGAGCCGCGCAATGTCACAGCCCCGCGCCCCTGTAGGGCACCCGGCGCCGAGCGGTCGCGCCCACCGCTGCGGAGCAGCGCAATGTCACAGCCCCGCGCCCCTGTAGGGCACCCGGAGCCGAACGGTCGCGCCCACCGCTGCGGAGCAGCGCAATGTCACAGCCCCGCGCCCCTGTAGGGCACCCGGAGCCGGCCAGCATGGGCATCCTCAGCCCGTCATGGGGGTCCCCCCTGGCCCTTGAGGCCTTGGGGGAGATTGAGGACGAGCGCCCTTAAGGCGCGAACCGGGGTCCGGGGCGGAGCCCCAGGGGGCTTCTTGCGGCGCGGAGGGGGCAGGCCTCAGGACCAGCGGCCCGTTCGGGACATCAGGACCGCCGCCGCCACCGTGCCCGCGGTCGACGTGCGCAGCACGCTCGCGCCCAGGCGGTGCGGCTTCGCGCCCGCCGCGGCGAAGGCGGCCAGCTCGTCCGGGGAGACGCCGCCCTCGGGGCCCACCACCAGGACGATCTCCCCGCGGGCGGGCAGATCCGCCGTGGCCAGGGCCGCCGAGGCGACATCGGGGTCCTCGTGCAGGACCACCGCGAGGTCCGCCTCGGCCAGCAGGGCCGCGACCTGCTTCGTGGTCAGGGCGTCCCGCACGTCGGGGAAGCGGACGCGGCGCGACTGCTTGCCCGACTCGCGGGCCGTACTGCGCCATTTGGCAAGGGACTTGGCACCGCGTTCACCCTTCCACTGCGTGATGCAGCGCCCGGCCTGCCACGGCACGATCGCGTCGACGCCGGTCTCGGTCATCGTCTCCACGGCGACCTCGCCCCGGTCGCCCTTGGGCAGCGCCTGCACCACGGTGACGCGCACCTCGGGCTCGGCCTCGCTCGCGCCCGCGGTGACCCGTACGGTCAGGCGGTCCTTGCCCTCGGCGGCCACGACGACCGCGTCCGCCCAGTTCCCCGCGCCGTCGGTGAGGGTCACCGCCTCCTCGGGGCGCAGCCGCTTGACGGACACCGCGTGCCGGCCCTCCGCGCCGTCCAGGACGTAGGCGCCGACGCCCGGCACGGTGTCGACGACGAAGACCGGGGCGGTCATGACGTACTCCTCTTGTTCTTCAGGCTCTGCAGGTTCGTGGTCAACTCGGCTGCCGCTTCGTCGAGTTCGCCGGCCAGGAGCTCCACGAGGCCGCCGGCGGGGAGGTCGCGCGCCAGGCGGTGGCCCTGGCCCGCCCAGAGCGCCATGCCCTGGGCGTCACCCGCGGCGGCCGCGGCCTTGCGCAGGCCGGCGGTGAGCTGGTGCACCTGGGGATAGGCGGCGGGCGCGTACGGGCCGTGTTCGCGCATGAAGCGGTTCACCAGGCCCCGGGCGGGCCGCCCGGAGAAGGCCCGCGTCACCTCCGTACGCACGAAGAGAGGGTTGGTCAGGGCCTGCTTGTGCAGGGCGTTCGCGCCCGACTCGGGGCACGCCAGGAACGCGGTGCCCAGCTGCGCCGCGTCCGCGCCCGCCGCGAGTACCGCGGCGATCTGGGCGCCGCGCATCAGGCCGCCGGCCGCGACGATCGGCAGCCGGACGCTCTCGCGTACGAGGGCGATCAGCGTGAGCAGTCCGAGGCCCGCGCCGCCGGTCTGCGGGTCGTCGCGGTAGGTGCCCTGGTGTCCGCCCGCCTCGATGCCCTGCACGCACACCGCGTCGGCGCCCGCCCACTGCGCGGCCTGCGCCTCCTGGGGCGTCGTCACGGTGACGATCGTGTACGTGCCGACCTTCGCGAACGCGTCGATGACGGCGCGCTCGGGGCAGCCGAACGTGAACGACACGACCGGGACCGGGTCCTCGCGCAGGATGGCCAGCTTGGCCTCGTAGTTGTCGTCGCCCCCGGTGTCGGCGTCGCCGAGCGGGGTGTCGTACCAGGTCGCCTCGCCCGCGAGCTGGTGGCGGTACACCTCGATGGCGGCGGGGTCGGTGTGCGGCTCCTGCGGCATGAACAGGTTGACGCCGAACGGCCGGCCGGTCAGGCCGCGCACCTGCTTGATCTCCTGGTACATGCCGTCGGCGGTCTTGTACCCGGCGGCCAGGAATCCGAGCCCCCCGGCCTCGGAGACGGCCGCGGCCAGCGCCGGACCGGAGGCACCGCCCGCCATGGGCGCCTGCACGATCGGATACCGGCAGAGATCGGTCAAAGCCATGCTCGCATCGTGCCACGGTGTCGCTCGCGCGCCGAATCGCCCCTGCCGCCGGGCCGGGTGAGCCCGGTCACCCGGGGCACGGCCCATGGAGAAACCAAAGAGAAAAGGGGCTGCGGGGATCACCCCGCAGCCCCTTTCCGCAGGGCTCAGCGCCCGTTGAACGCGTCCTTCAGGCGGGAGAACAGGCCCTGCTGGCCGGGCTGGAACTGGCCCGTGGGGCGTTCCTCTCCGCGCAGCTTCGCGAGCTGGCGCAGGAGGTCCTCCTGCGCCGGGTCGAGCTTGCTGGGGGTCAGGACCTCGACGTGCACGATGAGGTCGCCGCGCCCGCCGCCGCGCAGATGCGTGATGCCGCGGCCGTGCAGCGGGATGGACTGGCCGGACTGGCTGCCCGGACGGATGTCCACCTCCTCCATGCCGTCGAGCGTCTGGAGCGGCACCTTCGTGCCGAGCGACGCCGCCGTCATGGGGATGGTGACCGTGCAGTGCAGGTCGTCGCCGCGCCGCTGGAACACGTCGTGCGCGACCTCGTGGATCTCCACGTACAGGTCGCCGGCGGGGCCGCCGCCGGGGCCGACCTCGCCCTCGCCCGCGAGCTGGATCCGGGTGCCGTTGTCGACGCCGGCCGGGATCTTCACGGTGAGGGTGCGCCGCGAGCGGATCCGGCCGTCGCCCGCGCACTCCGGGCACGGGGTGGGGACGACGGTGCCGAAGCCCTGGCACTGGGGGCAGGGCCGCGAGGTCATGACCTGGCCGAGGAAGGACCGGGTGACCTGGGACACCTCGCCGCGACCGCGACACATGTCACAGGTCTGCGCGGAGGTGCCGGGCGCGGCGCCCTCGCCCGAACAGGTCGTGCACACCACGGCGGTGTCGACCTGGATCTCCTTGGTGGTGCCGAAGGCCGCCTCGTTGAGGTCGATCTCCAGGCGGATCATGGCGTCCTGGCCGCGGCGGGTCCGCGAGCGCGGGCCGCGCTGCGATGCCGTGCCGAAGAAGGCGTCCATGATGTCCGAGAAGTTCCCGAAGCCGCCCGCGCCGAAGCCGCCGGCCCCGCCGCCGCCCGACGACGACAGCGGGTCCCCGCCGAGGTCGAAGACCTGCTTCTTCTGCGGGTCGGAGAGGACCTCGTAAGCGGCGTTGATCTCCTTGAACCGCTCCTGGGTCTTCGGGTCGGGGTTCACGTCGGGGTGGAGTTCCCGCGCGAGCCTCCGGAAGGCCTTCTTGATCTCGTCCTGTGATGCGTCGCGGCGCACGCCGAGTACGGCGTAGTAGTCCGTGGCCACTTACGACTCCGCCAGGATCTGTCCGACGTAACGTGCCACTGCGCGTACCGCTCCCATCGTTCCGGGGTAATCCATGCGGGTCGGTCCGACCACGCCGAGTTTGGCGACCGCCTCGCCGCCGGAACCGTAGCCGACCGATACGACGGACGTGGAGTTCAGTCCTTCATGGGCGTTGTTCTCGTGCCCGATACGTACGGTCATGCCCGATTCCTTGGCCTCGCCGAGCAGCTTGAGGAGCACGACCTGCTCCTCAAGTGCTTCCAGCACCGGCCTGATGGTCAGCGGGAAGTCGTGTCCGAAGCGGGTGAGATTGGCGGTGCCGCCGATCATCAGCCGCTCCTCGGTCTCTTCGACCAGGGTTTCCAGGAGGGTGGCGAGGACCGTCGAAACGGTTCCCCGGTCCTCCGGTTCGAAGGACTCCGGCAAGTCCTGCACGAGCTGCGGCACGTCCGCGAAGCGGCGCCCCACCACCCGTGCGTTGAGCCGGGCCCGCAGGTCCGCGAGCGAGGCCTCGCCGAACGGCGCCGGGCAGTCGACCATGCGCTGCTCGACCCGGCCGGTGTCCGTGATCAGCACCAGCATCAGCCGGGCCGCCGCGAGGGAGAGAAGCTCCACGTGCCGCACCGTGGACCGCGTCAGGGACGGGTACTGGACGACCGCCACCTGCCGGGTCAGCTGCGCGAGCAGCCGCACCGTGCGGGCCACGACGTCGTCCAGGTCGACCGCGCTGTCCAGGAAGTTCTGGATCGCGCGGCGCTCCGGCGACGACAGGGGCTTGACGCCCGCGAGCCGGTCGACGAAGAGCCGGTAGCCCTTGTCGGTCGGGATGCGGCCGGCGCTGGTGTGGGGCTGGGCGATGAAGCCCTCCTCCTCCAGGACGGCCATGTCGTTGCGCACGGTCGCCGGGGAGACGCCGAGCGCGTGGCGCTCGGTGAGGGCCTTGGAGCCCACCGGTTCCTCGGTGCCGACGTAGTCCTGGACGATGGCGCGCAGCACCTCGAGCCTGCGTTCACTGAGCATCGCGCACACCTCCAGTTGCCGTCCGTTTGGCACTCGCTGTGTTCGAGTGCCAGCAATCCCCCGGCCAGTGTACGGCCGACCGGTGCGCCCCTAGCAAGGGCGGCCGACCACGCTACCGCGCGGCGCCGCCCATCGATTGCGATAGCGTCGCGTCATGGACGTCGGTTGGGAAGAGTTCGGGTGGGAGCGGCTCGGTGTCGGGGTGGGCCGCAGGCGCCTTCCCGGCTGGGACGCCACGGCCGGACTGATCGCCGGCGAGGACTCGCTCCTCCTGTACGACACCGGCGCGACGGTGCGCGAGGGCGCGGAGCTGCGGAGGCAGGCCGAGGCTCTCTTCGGACGCCGTGTGACCCATATCGCGCTCAGCCACCCCCACTTCGACCACGTCCTCGGCACGGCGGCCTTCTCCGGGACCGAGGTGTACGCGGCCGTCGGCATCGAGCGGGCCATGACCCCCGACGAGATGCGTCGCGACGCGGTGCGGCAGGGGGTGCCCGAGCGGGACGCGGCCGAGGCGGCGGATCTCCTGGTGCTGCCGCACCACGCGGTGTCCGGGGAGTGGACGCTCGATCTGGGCGGCCGCCAGGTGCTGCTCGCCAACATCGGCCCCGGGCACAGCGGGCACGATCTCGTGGCACTGGTCCCCGCGGGCGCCGGATCGCCGGAGATCGTGTTCTGCGGGGACCTCGTGGAGGAGTCGGGCGAGCCGCAGGCCGGCCCCGATGCGGTGCCCGCGCGCTGGCCGGACGCCCTCGACCGGCTGCTCTCGCTGGGCGGCGAGGGGGCGGTGTACGTACCCGGGCACGGGGCCGTGGTGGACGCGGCGTTCGTCCGCGCCCAGCGTGACCAACTCGCCGCCGGATTCGGCGTGTCGTAGCGGCGGCCGCCCGTATCGTCTGACCCGTGCGCAGCCACAGCCCCGATCCGGCCCCGCCCTGGCCGCATTCCCCGGAGCCGACCCCTCGGCCCCCCGGCCGGACCACCCACTGACCCGCCCCGCCGCCCCGAATGATGAGGCCATGCGTAGCTACAGCCCCGATCTGACCCCGCCGTGGAAGAAGAAGCAGGCCCCTGTTCCCGAGGTGGCCGCCGAGGCCGATCTCGTGGTCGAGGAGGTCTCCACGGGATTCTGCGGAGCCGTGATCCGCTGCGAGAAGACGGCTCAGGGGCCGACGGTCACCCTGGAGGACCGCTTCGGCAAGCACCGGGTCTTCCCGATGGAGCCGCGCGGCTTCCTCCTCGAAGGCCGGGTCGTCACGCTCGTACGTCCCTCGGCCACCGCGCCGGCGCCCGTACGGCCCTCCCGCACGGCGTCCGGTTCGGTGGCCGTGCCCGGGGCGCGGGCGCGGGTGGCCCGAGCGGGCCGGATCTACGTCGAGGGCCGGCACGACGCGGAACTCGTGGAGAAGGTGTGGGGTGACGACCTGCGCATCGAGGGTGTCGTCGTGGAGTACCTGGAGGGCATCGACGACCTTCCGGCGATCGTCGCCGAGTTCGCGCCGGGGCCGGACGCGCGGCTCGGTGTCCTGGTGGACCACCTGGTCCCGGGCTCGAAGGAGTCCCGCATCGCCGCGTCCGTGACCCATCCCGACGTGCTGATCGTCGGTCATCCCTACATCGACGTGTGGGAGGCGGTGAAGCCGGCGTCCGTCGGGATCGCGGGGTGGCCGGTGGTGCCGCGGGGGCAGGACTGGAAGACGGGGGTGTGCCGGGCGCTCGGGTGGCGGGAGAACACGGGGGCGGCGTGGCAGCGGATCCTGGCGGGGGTGCGGACGTATCGCGACCTCGACCCGTCGCTGCTCGGCTCCGTAGAACACCTGATCGATTTCGTAACGGCCCCCTAGCCCCCACGGGAGTTTTCCCACCCTCCCCCAAGCTCTTAATGAGCAGGGGGGACCCCCATGACGGGCTGAGGTGGCCCATGCTGCCCGGCACCGAATACCTAAGGGGCGCGGGGAACTGCGCGGGACGCGGGCACGGTCCGCAGACGAACCGGGGTTTTGGGGGCGCGGGGAACTGCGCAAAAAGACCCGGTCAGTCGACCAGGTCGCGGACGACCGCATCCGCCAGCAACCGCCCCCGCAGGGTCAGCACCGCCCGCCCCGCCGCGAAGGCGGACGACGACAGCAGCCCCGACGACACCGCACCCCGCGCCGCCGCGAGCCCCGCCGGCCGCAGCAGGTCCAGCGGGCACCCCTCACGGAGCCGCACCTCCAGGAGGATGCGCTCCACCCGGCGGTCCTCCGCGGACAGCAGCTCCCGCCCGGCACCGGGCGAGCCACCCCCCGCCAGCGCAGCGGCATACGCACCCGGGTGCTTCACGTTCCACCACCGCACCCCGCCCACGTGGCTGTGCGCACCGGGCCCCGCCCCCCACCAGTCCGCGCCGCGCCAGTACAGCTCGTTGTGCAGGCAGCGGCCCGCCTCCGTGGTGGCCCAGTTGGAGACCTCGTACCAGGAGTAGCCCGCCGCCCCGAGCACCTCGTCCGCGATGAGGTAGCGGTCCGCGTGCTCGTCGTCGTCCGTCATCGGGACCTCGCCGCGCCGGATGCGGCGGGCGAGCTGGGTGCCCTCCTCGACGATGAGGGCGTACGCGCTGATGTGGTCGGGGCCGGCGCCGACCGCCGCGGTCAGCGAGGCCCGCCAGTCGTCGTCGCTCTCGCCGGGGGTGCCGTAGATCAGGTCGAGGTTGACGTGGTCGAAGCCCGCCGCGCGCGCCTCGGCGACGCACGCCTCGGGGCGGCCCGGGGTGTGCGTGCGGTCGAGGACCTTCAGGACGTGCTGCCGGGCGCTCTGCATCCCGAAGGAGACCCGGTTGAACCCGCCGGCCCGCAGCTCCGCCAGATAGGCGGGGTTCACCGACTCCGGGTTCGCCTCGGTCGTCACCTCCGCGTCGTCGGCGAGGCCGAACTCGTCCCGTACGGCGGCCAGCATGCGGACGAGGTCGGCCGCGGCGAGCAGGGTCGGGGTGCCGCCGCCGACGAAGACCGTGCGCACCGGGCGGGGGTCGCCGTCGAGCACCTTGCGGGCAAGGCGGATCTCCTCGACGACCATGTCCGCGTAGTTGTCGCGGGAGGCCAGGACACCGCCCTTGCCGACCAGTTCGCTCGCCGTGTACGTGTTGAAGTCGCAGTAGCCGCAGCGCGTCGCGCAGTACGGCACGTGGAGATAGAACCCGAGCGGCCGCTCCCCCGCGCCCTCCAGGGCATGACGGGGCAGCGACCCGTCCTCGGGCATGGGCTCACCATCGGGCAGTACGGAAGGCATGCCCCCATTGTCCGGCACGCCGGAGGCCGCCGGGGTCACGGGTGGCGGGCGGGGCCGGGCGGGGGCCCGGCGGCGCCCCGCTCCGGGTCCCTCCCGGGTCCCTCCCGGATCCCGCCCCGGTCCCGCTCAGGCCTCCTCAGGCCTCCCGGGATCCCGCGTACATCTCGTCGATCAGCGCCCGGTACTCGCGCTCCACCACGGGCCGCTTCAGCTTGAGGCTGGGGGTCAGCTCGCCGTGCTCGATGTCGAGGTCGCGCGGGAGCAGCCGGAACTTCTTGATCGTCTGCCAGCGCTGGAGACCTTCGTTGAGGCGCTTCACATAGCCCTCGACCATCTCGACCGTCTGCGGCGCGGCCACCACGTCGGCGTACGAGCCGGTCAGGCCCTGTTCCTTGGCCCAGCCGAGGATGGTGGGCTCGTCCAGGGAGATCAGCGCGGTGCAGAAGTTCCGGTCGGCGCCGTGCACCAGGATGTTGGAGACGAACGGGCAGACCGCTTTGAACTGGCCCTCGACCTCGGCGGGCGCGATGTACTTGCCGCCGGACGTCTTGATGAGGTCCTTCTTGCGGTCGGTGATCCGCAGGTAGCCGTCGGCGGACAGTTCGCCGATGTCGCCGGTGTGGAACCAGCCGTCGGATTCCAGGACTTCGGCGGTCTTCTCGGGCAGCTGGTGGTAGCCCTCCATGATGCCGGGGCCGCGCAGCAGGATCTCGCCGTCGTCCGCGATGCGCACCTCGGTGCCGGGCAGCGGCTTTCCGACGGTGCCGGTGCGGTAGGACTCGCCCGGGTTGACGAAGGAGGCGGCGGAGGACTCGGTGAGGCCGTAGCCCTCCAGGATGTGGATGCCGGCGCCGGCGAAGAAGAAGCCGATGTCGGGGGCGAGGGCGGCCGAGCCGGAGATGCAGGCCCGCAGCCGTCCGCCGAACGCCTCGCGGATCTTGCTGTAGACCAGCGCGTCGGCCACCTTGTGCTTGGCCGACAGGGCGAAGGGCGCGCCGGAGCGGCCGGTGCGGCGGTAGTTGTCCTGGCTGACCTTGGCGTACTCGCGGGCCACCCCGGCCGCCCACTGGAAGATCTTGTACTTGGCGCCGCCGCCCTCCCGGGCCTTGCCCGCGACGCCGTTGTAGACCTTCTCGAAGATGCGCGGCACCGCGGCCATGTAGGTCGGCTGGACCACCGGCAGATTCTCGATGATCTTGTCGATGCGGCCGTCGACCGCGGTGACGTGACCGACCTCGATCTGCCCGGAGGTCAGCACCTTGCCGAAGACGTGGGCGAGCGGCAGCCACAGGTACTGCACGTCCTCGCCGGTGATGAGGCCGGTCGACGCGATCGCCTTGGCCATGTACGACCAGTTGTCGTGCGGGAGGCGCACGCCCTTGGGCCGGCCCGTGGTGCCCGAGGTGTAGATGAGGGTGGCGAGGCGGTCGGCGGTGATGGCCGCGATCCGCTCCTTGACCGTCCCGGGGTTCTTCTCCAGGTGGGCCGCGCCGCGCGCCTCCAGGTCGGCGAGGCTGAGCACCCAGCCCTCCGGGTCGCCCTCGGCGGGTTCGGCGCCGGCCGGGTCGATGACCACGACGTGCCGGAGGTTCGGCAGCTCGGCGCGGCGCTCGCGGGCCTTGGCCAGCTGGGCGGCGTCCTCGGCGATCAGGACGCGGCTCTCGGAGTCGGACAGGATGAACGCCGATTCCTCGGCGTTGGTGGAGGGGTAGATCGTGGTCGTGGCGGCGCCCGCGCACATCACGCCGAGGTCGGCCAGGATCCACTCGACGCGGGTGGAGGAGGCGAGGGCGACGCGCTCCTCGGCACCGACGCCGAGGTCGGCGAGGCCCGCCGCGATGGCGTAGACCCGCTCGGCGGCCTGGGCCCAGCTCAGCGACTTCCACTCGTCGGGGGTGGTGCCCGTTCCCGGTACGGGATAGCGGTAGGCCTCCGCGTCCGGCGTCGCGTCCACGCGCTGGACGAAGAGGGTCGCCACGGACGGCGGCCGGTTCTCGATCAAGGTCTGTGTGTCGCTCACGACGTCCTCCGGGCTGGCCTGCGGCAAGGCTGCGCGACTGGTTTTGTTGTTCGAGTGCTCTGGCTGTCCGACCCTTGTTAACTGGCGAGTAACCATCGGGCCGTGATCAGAGTAGAGCGCCGTCGCCCGGCGCGTAAGGGGCAACGGAGAGTGGTTTCATAACGAACGGACCCCCGTGCGAAAGCCCGGGGGTCCGTTGTGACGATGCTGCGAAGAGCCCGTGATCAGGGGCCCGCTACTTCTTCTTGCCGCCCGAGTCGTCGCTGGAGAGCACCGCGATGAAGGCTTCCTGGGGGACCTCGACGGAGCCCACCATCTTCATGCGCTTCTTGCCCTCCTTCTGCTTTTCGAGCAGCTTGCGCTTGCGCGAGATGTCGCCGCCGTAGCACTTGGCGAGGACGTCCTTGCGGATCGCGCGGATCGTCTCGCGGGCGATGACCCGGGAGCCGATCGCGGCCTGGACGGGCACCTCGAAGGCCTGGCGCGGGATGAGCTCGCGCAGCTTGGCGACCAGGCGCACGCCGTAGGCGTAGGCCGCGTCCTTGTGGCAGACCGCCGAGAAGGCGTCGACCTTGTCGCCGTGCAGCAGGATGTCGACCTTGACCAGGCTCGCGGCCTGCTCGCCGGTGGGCTCGTAGTCCAGCGAGGCATAGCCACGGGTCTTCGACTTCAGCTGGTCGAAGAAGTCGAAGACGATCTCCGCGAGCGGCAGCGTGTAGCGGATCTCGACGCGGTCCTCGGAGAGGTAGTCCATGCCGAGCAGGGTGCCGCGCCTGGTCTGGCACAGTTCCATGATCGAGCCGATGAACTCCGACGGGGCGAGGATGGTGGCCCGCACGACCGGCTCGTACACGTCCGAGATCTTGCCCTCGGGGAACTCGCTCGGGTTGGTGACCGTGACCTCCTTGCCGTCCTCCAGGACGACCCGGTAGACCACGTTGGGCGCGGTCGCGATGAGGTCGAGGTTGAACTCGCGCTCCAGGCGCTCGCGGATCACGTCCAGGTGCAGCAGGCCGAGGAAGCCGACGCGGAAGCCGAAGCCGAGGGCCGCGGAGGTCTCCGGCTCGTACACCAGGGCGGCGTCGTTGAGCTGGAGCTTGTCCAGGGCCTCGCGCAGGTCCGGGTAGTCCGAGCCGTCCAGCGGATACAGACCGGAGAAGACCATCGGCTTCGGGTCCTTGTAGCCGCCGAGGGCCTCGGTGGCTCCGTTGTGCAGGCTGGTGATGGTGTCACCGACCTTGGACTGACGGACGTCCTTCACGCCGGTGATGATGTAGCCCACCTCGCCGACGCCGATGCCGTCGGCCGGGGTCATCTCGGGGGACGAGACGCCGATCTCGAGGAGCTCGTGGGTGGCGCCGGTCGACATCATGCGGATGCGCTCGCGCTTGTTGAGCTGGCCGTCGACGACACGGACATAGGTGACGACGCCGCGGTAGGAGTCGTACACCGAGTCGAAGATCATCGCGCGGGCGGGCGCGTCGGCCACGCCGACCGGGGCCGGCACGTCACGGACCACGCGGTTCAGGAGCGCGTCCACGCCGACGCCGGTCTTCGCCGAGACCTTCAGGACGTCCTCCGGCTGGCAGCCGATGAGGTTGGCGAGCTCCTCGGAGAACTTCTCGGGCTGCGCGGCCGGCAGGTCGATCTTGTTGAGGACGGGAACGATGGTGAGGTCGTTCTCCATGGCCAGGTACAGGTTGGCCAGCGTCTGGGCCTCGATGCCCTGGGCGGCGTCGACGAGCAGGACGGTGCCCTCGCAGGCGGCGAGCGAGCGCGACACCTCGTACGTGAAGTCCACGTGGCCCGGGGTGTCGATCATGTTCAGGATGTGGGCCCGGCCCTGGTCGGGGCCCTCGGTGGGGGCCCACGGCAGACGGACCGCCTGGGACTTGATCGTGATGCCGCGCTCGCGCTCGATGTCCATGCGGTCGAGGTACTGGGAGCGCATCTGCCGCTGGTCGACCACGCCGGTCAGCTGGAGCATCCGGTCGGCAAGGGTCGACTTGCCGTGGTCGATGTGGGCGATGATGCAGAAGTTGCGGATCAGCGCCGGGTCGGTACGGCTCGGCTCGGGCACGTTGGGAGGAGTCGCGGGCACGCAGGGTCCTGATTCTTGAGGCCCGCGGGTCTGGTCGCGGCGCCTCGTCTCGGGTCGACGACGGTTCGATACGTAAGGAGCAGCCCCTATCGTCCCACGCCCGCGGGGCTGCGCCCGGTTTGGGCTGGTCGAGGGCCGGCTGGTAACGTGGACAGCTGTGTCTCGTCACCCTTTCGGCGGCGGGACACGACCGAAGATCGAATCATCGAACCTGCAAAGGCTCTTTCGTGGCGAACATCAAGTCCCAGATCAAGCGGAACAAGACGAACGAGAAGGCGCGCCTGCGCAACAAGTCCGTCAAGTCCTCCCTGCGCACCTTCATCCGCAAGGCCAACGAGGCTGTCGCCACCGGCGACGTCGAGAAGGCCACGGCTGCGACCCGCGCCGCTTCGCGTCAGCTCGACAAGGCTGTCTCGAAGGGTGTCATCCACAAGAACGCCGCCGCCAACAAGAAGTCGGCGCTGGCGCACAAGGTGGCCGGCCTCCAGGGCTGACGCACCCCGCTTCATCTGAACGACCCGCCCGACGGGACCAAGCGGCCCCTCTACCGCTCCCCGACGGCACCCCAGTGCCGCGCGCGGACGCGTTCGCCACGCGGGCGCGGCGCTAGTGAAAAGTAACGCGAAGGCCCCGTCACCTCCTTCCCCAGGAGGCGGCGGGGCCTTCGTGCTGTCCGCGCGCGGCCGTGCCGTACGGGCTCAGTGCCGTACGGGCTCAGTGCGGTACGCGGCCGACCAGGTCGACGACCTCGCCGAGGAAGCCCTCGTCGAGCATGGTGGAGACCGCCGTGTCGCCGTCGTCGCGCAGCCCCGTGTCGTGGCAGGCCACCCCCACCAGATAGCCGCCGTCGAGCGCGAACGTGTCGAAGGCCCACTCGCCGTGCGAGGCGGGCTCGCCCTGCGGGGTGAGCAGGGTGGTGGCCTCCTCGTCGAAGCCGAACTGGGTGAAGCCCATCCGCATGCCCTGCCCGAGCGCCTTGGTGTACGCCTCCTTCAGGGTCCAGGTCCGCACCAGGCTGCGCTGCTGTTCCGCCTCGTCGAGCCGCGCGAGCCAGCGGCGCTCGGCGGGGGTGCACAGATGGCGCTGGACGGCGGAGTACTGGATGCGGCGGTCGGCGAGTTCGGTGTCGACGCCGACCCGGCCGCGCCGGTTGAGGCCCACCACCAGGAGGTCCCGGGTGTGGCTGAGGCTGACCTCGATCTGGTCGCAGCCGCGCAGATAGGGGCGCCCGCCGGCCTTGGAGGCGAGCTCCACCGTCTCGGGCGGCGTCTGCAGGGCGGCCCCGGCGGTGTACTTCACCAGGAGCCGGGAGGCGGCGAAGCGGTCGCGGGCCTCGGGGTCGGGAAGGTTGTTGAGGCGCTGCCAGTCGCGGGCGCCGAGCAGCGGGCGCAGCTGGGGGTCGGCGATGGCCGCGGGCAGCCAGTCGCGCCAGTTCGCGTGCACCACGACGTGGCCGTGCCACGCCATGGACTGCCGCACCCGGCTCCAGGGGCTGTCGGGTCCCGGCATCAGAAGGGGTTCGGCGATGCCCGTCCTTGTGAGGGGGCTCATGGGGTACCTGCTTCCGCCAGAGGCGCGTCGTGGAGGTCGAAACTGCGGCCGGCCCGAAACCGCGCCAGCAGTTCCTCCGCGACCCGGTCGACGCAGTCCGGCGGCAGCGGAGGAAGAGTGAGGCCGAGCCTGCGCCCGTAGCGGTGCAGGGCGAGCACCAGCCAGGCGGGGTCGGCGAGGAATCCGGCGGCGTCCCGGTGGTGCTCCCACACCGCGAGGGCGGCGCCGGCCGCGGACAGCACGGAGTGCCGGTCGGCGAGGGCGGCGGTGGCGGGGCTCGCGAGCGCGGCCCGGTCGCCGGGTTCGATCAGGAGGCAGGCCTCGCGCACGGCGAGCAGGTCGGCGTGGAAGGCGGCGGTCATCGTACGGAGCGCCTCGCCGTACGGGCCGTCGGGTGCGCGGCCGGCGAGGCGGGCGGCGGACGCGGTGAGCGACGCGGACAGGAAGTCGCCGCCGCCCGCGACTTCCAGGCCGCCGATGTCGAGGTGGGGCACGGGTTCGCCGGTGCGGAACAGGGTGGCGGGCGGTTCGGGCTCGCTCCCCCAGGAGTGCCGTGCCAGGACGGGGAGCTGGGGGATCACCACGGCCTGGCAGGAGGCGGTTCCGGCGTGACCGAGTCCGGCGGCGGGCAGGTCGCGCAGGAGCTTGGTGAGCGTGCCCTGGTCGGTGTCGCGGCTGTAGCCGCCGGCGCCGAGGACGGTGGCGAGTTCCTCCAGGTCGTCCCTGAGGAGATCCGGCACGAGGTACTTCAGCTCGGCGGCGGCCAGGTGGGCCGCGCCGGGCAGCAGGGACAGGGCGCGCAGCACGGCGGTGGCCATGGCGTCGCCCGCGAGCAGGTCGGCGAACACCCCGGCCAGGACACCGCGTTGGCGCCGGCCGAGGGTGGCGCCGGCGAGCGCGGCCCGCACGGCCGCGCGCAGCACGGTGTCGACGGAGGCGATGACGGCGCCGGTGATCAGGGTCCGGTTGAGCTGGAAGGTGCGCAGGGCGAGCCGTACGCCGGAGCCGACGTCGCCGACCAGCGTCTCGTGCCCCACCTCGCACTCATCGAACTCGTATCCGGCGAAGCGGCAGCCGCGCATGCCGGTGGTGGGCCGGCGTTTGAGCAACCGGACCCCGTCCGGCGGGAGTTGGGCCGGGTCGAGCAGGAACACCGAGTGGGAGGCGGGGCCCGGTGCGGGGTCGGTGCGGATGTGGGCGACGACGGCGCCCGCGCGTTCGGCATTGATGACGACGTCCTTGCGGCCGTCCAGGACGAAGCCGCCGGAGTACTCCATGGCGGTGAGTTCGCCGCGCAGCATCGCCGTGCCGTGGGCGAGCGAGCGGTGCACGATGGCCGCGCGGCCGCCCGACACCAGCAGGCGGGCCACGCTCTCGCGCTGCTGCGTCGATCCGGCGGCGAAGACGGGGGCGGCCGCGAACAGCGAGGTGATGCCGTAGCCGAAGGCGAGGGCGACGTCGCGGCGGAAGACCGGGCGCAGTATCCGCATCAGCTCGTCGGCGTCGCGCAGCCGGCCGCCGAGCGAGAGCGGGACCAGCTCGGCGCCGAAGCCCTCCTGGTCGAGCAACTCCTCGGCCGCACCCAGCAGTTCACTGTTCCCGTCGGCGGCGAGCAGGGCGCGGAAGCCCAGCGGGTTCGCCGGGTCGCAGGGGTCGCCGAACCGGAATTCGAGCCGCTCGGCGCGGTGGCGTACGTCATCGCGGCCGGCTCCCTCACGTGCGTCCGGGTCCGTGGTCCGCACGGCGGTGTCGGGCATGGCTCAGCCTCCTTCGGCGGCGTAGGGCGGCGCCGACGCGTACAGCGGGCGCAGTTCGCCGCGCAGATAGAGCTCGCGCATCAGCGAGCGGCGGACCTTGCCGCTGGTGGTGCGGCGCACGGTGCCGGGGCGGACCAGGACCACGCCGCCGAGGGAGGCGCCGAACTCCTCGTGCAGGCAGCCGCGGACGCGCTCGGCGAGGTCGGCGAGCTGGCCGCGGCTCCAGCCGGCGCCGCGGATCTCCTGGATCGCCACGATCTGTTCCCGTTCGGCGGGCGCGGAGAGCACCACGGCGGACCCGAACGGGGCGCCGGACTGGGCGAGTTGGCGCTCGGCCTCCTGCGGGTGCAGGGTGCGGCCGTCGACGAGGAGGGCGTCCTTGATGCGGCCGGTCAGATACAGCTCGCCGTCGCGCAGCGCGCCGAGGTCGCCGGTGCGCAGGAAGCCGTGCTCGCCGAATGCGGTGACGTGCCCGAAGGTGGCGGAGGTCTCCAGCGGACGGCGCCAGTAGCCGTCGGCGACGGCTTCGCCGCGCACCCAGATCTCGCCGACCGACCCGTCGGGCAGGACGGCGGAGCTGGCCGGGTCGACGATGCGTACGGTGACCCCGCGCGCGGATCCGCAGCCTGCCAGGGCGCGTACCGGGTGGCCGGGCAGGGGCGGCGACAGTTCGCCGCGCTCCAGGGCTTCGGCGGACACGATCGCCGGCGCGGGCGGCAGCCGGTCGGCGAGGCTGACCAGGAGCGTGGCCTCGGCGAGGCCGTATCCGGCGGCGAGGGTGCCCGGCCGCAGGCCGGCGGCGGCGAAACGGTGGGCGAAGGCGGTGAGGGTGACGGCGGAGACCGGTTCCGAGGCGTTGACCGCGGTTCTGAGGGCGCCGAGGTCGAGCGCGGCGAGGTCCTCGTCGGTGACGGCGGCCAGGCATCGGGCGTACGCGGAGTCGGGGGCCGCGGTGACGGTGACCCGGTGCCGGGACACCTCACGCAGCCAGCTCAACGGGTCTGCCGCGTAACGGTGTTGGGACATCAGGACGGCGGTGGCCCCGAGCCAGAGCGGGTGCAGGAGCTGGCCGATCAGGCCGAGGTCGTGGTGGAGCGGGAGCCAGCCGCCGATGCGGGAGTCCTCGTCGGTGCCGAGCGCGGTGCGCAGGCTCTCCATGGTGGCGAGGAGGTTGGCGTGGGTGACCTGGACGCCGCGCGGGGCGGCGGTGGACCCGGAGGTGTACTGGAGCAGCGCGGTGTCGGCGCCGTCGAGGGCGGGCGGCCGCCAGTCGCCGTCGTCGTCGGGCAGGCAGTCGACGGCCAGGCACACCACCGAGGACCGCCCGGCCCGCGCGAGGCGGCGGGAGAGTTCGGGGGCGTGCGCGGACCCGGTGAGCATGACGGCCGCGTCGGTCTCGGCGGCGATCGCGGCGGTGCGCTCGGCGGCGGCCCGCGAGGTGTCCGGCGGGGGCACGGGCACGGCGACGGCGCCCGCGTACAGGCAGCCGACGAGGGCGGCGACGGTGTGCGGGCCGCCGTCCATGGAGATGAGGACGGGCCGGCCGGCCGCGCGGCGGCGCACCAGCGCGGCCGCGACGGTCCTGGCCCGTGCGTCGAGTTCGCGATAGGTACGCGCCTCGGCGTCATCCTCACCGTCCAGGCAGAGCAGAGCGGTCCGTGCGGCCCGGTCGGCGAACCGCGCCGCCAGTGCCTGCGTGAAGCTCTTCGCTGGGGTCATCCTCTGCTCCCTGACGCTCGGACGGATGGTTGGCTCCCCCTACTCTGCGCGTCGCCACTGGACGGATACTTGAAGATCAACTGTGCCCGGCGGTCAGGCCGCTCACCTTCTGTGTCCGGGCACCTCGTTCAGCAGGTCCTGCAGGAGCAGGAGTTCCTGACGGGTGAGCGGCACATCGGGGCGCAGCCGTTCGGGATGGCCGGGCGGCGGGCCGTCGGCGTCGGTGCGCAGCGTCAGACGGAACCCGCTGTCGAGCGAGTGCAGCCGGGCCCTGTTCCCGTCCGCGGCGGCCAGATACAGGTCGACACCGCCGTGCACCATGAGGGCTTCGCCCACGGGACGCAGGCAACGGCCGATGAGGCGGCGCCACGAGCCCTTGGGACGGCGGCCCGAGCCGCCCGGAACATCCTGATTTTCCCGGCCGGCCATGTCAGAGAACACCTTCCGAGCTGGGGTGTCCGTTCATGTTCACGTCACCTCTCCCTTCCCCCCGGCCGCCGGACGGCGCCTGGGTGGAGGGAGGATGGGACCGGCCGCTTGAGCCTCGGTCGGGTTCTGGCTGAAAGGTGCGGGTGCCGATCCGCCCGTACCGGACCTGAAACGGCATGTTCCGGATTAGTCTCAGCCCCGGGTCACGCCTCGTGGCCTACTGCATAATCGCTGGGACCGACCCATGATCCAGCACAACGGGGGGCACCATGGTGCGCGTTCTGATTGCCGAAGACATGCATATGCTGCGCAAGGCATTGGTGTCGCTCATTGAACTGGAGTCCGACCTGGAAGTGGTCGCCGAGCTGTCGTCGGGTACGGACATCGTGCCGACCGCGATGGCCATGCGGCCGGATGTCGCCGTCCTCGACATCGACCTTCCCGGGACCGACGGGATCACCGCCGCCGCGGGACTGCACACCTCGGTACCGGAGTGCCGCACCCTCATCCTGACCAGTCTGGGCAGACCGGGGAACCTCAGACGGGCGCTGGCCGCCCACGTCTCCGGGTTCCTCCCGAAGGACTCCGACCCCGACAGCCTGTGCGCCGCGATCCGCCAGGTGGCGGCGGGCGAGCGCGTCATCGACCCGCAGCTGGCGCTCGCCACGCTCGACTCGGGCCCGTCCCCGCTCACCGACCGCGAGCGGGAGGTGCTGCAACTGGCGTCCGAGGGCATGGAGGCCGGCCAGATCGCGTCCCGGCTGCACCTGTCGTCCGGCACCGTACGCAACTATCTGACTTCGGCCGTCAGCAAACTCAACGCGCGTAACCGGGTCGATGCCATCCGTATCGCCCGGGAAGCGGGCTGGCTGCACTCGGTCTGACTCCGGCCCGTCTCCCGGCGACACCCGCGGCAGCCCCGAGGGAAACGTTCCTCCCGGGGCGTGGGCGCGGCTGCACGGAGCCGGGGGCGCGACTGCACGGAGCCGGGGCCGCACCGGCGCGGTCGCCCTTCACCGGGGCCGGACCGGCCACCGGGCCAGGGCCGCCCCGGTGGGCTTGGCCCGGGGGCTTTCGGGCTCATACCGCCGTCAGCTCGACCTCGGCCGTCAGCTCGAACCAGCCGTCCGGCCGGGCGCCCGCCGTCAAGCGGCCGTTGACCGCCTCGACCCGGGTCGTCAGGTTGCCGAGGCCGCTGCCGCCCTCCACGGGGGAGCCGAGCCCCGGTACCGCGCACGCGTGCAATCCGTCGTTGGCCAGGGTCAGCCGCACCCCGCCGGGCGTTCGCTCCGCGCGGATCTCGCAGTGCGCGGCCCTGCTGTGCCGCAGCATGTTGGTCAGGCCTTCGCGCAGCATCGTCGCGAGCACCGTGTCCACGTCGCCCGGCAGCTTCCCGCAGCCCGCCGTGTCGACCGTCGCCCGGATCCCCACCCCCGCCAGCATCGCCGTCGCGCTCTCCGCCTCCGCGCACAGGCTCATCCGCTGCCGCCCGTCCGCCACCGTCCGTACGTCGGCCAGCGCCTGCCGCGCGATCCCCAGCACCTCCGTCAGCTCCACCCCCGCCCGCACGGGGTGGCGTTCCGCGATGCGGCGCACCAGCTCGCACTTCAGCGTGATCGCGGACAGGCTGAACCCGAGCAGGTCGTGCACATCGCGGGCGAAGCGCAGGCGCTCCGTCGTCACCGCGAGGCGGGCGATCTCCGTACGGGAACGGTGCAGTTCGGACGCCAGCTGCGCCATGCGGGACAGGCCGAACACGACCAGAGCGCACATCACCGTGTACGCGCCCTCGTCCATGCAGTCCCAGGGCGGGCCGCCCGCCTCGTGCACCGCGATGTCGCCGGCCACCGTCACGCCGACGATCAACGGCCAGGCGCCCGCGGCCGGCAGCGACAGGAGCGCCGCGCCCCCGACGAAGCCGGGAAGCCCCAGCCGGATCGGGCCGAAGAACAGCCACGGCAGGCCCTGGAGCAGCACCAGCACGGCAAGGGCGCCGTGGCGCAGCCGACGGCCGTGTCGGGCGAGGCGGTCGAACCGCCACTGGAAGGAGACCGCGCACTGCACGGCGAGCGTGGCGGCCATGCAGAGCTCGATCGCCACGGCCTCGCCGAGCGGCGGCAGGTAGGACATGGCGATCACGGAGTACGCCAGGAAGTAGCCGACCAGGACCGCGAACGCGATCGCCGACGCCGCACGCGGAAGCAGCTCGGGCCGCCCGGGGCCGCGCCCCGGGCGCGCGGCCCGACGACCGTGCCCGGCGCCCGTCAGACGACCGTGCCCGGCGCCCGTGAACACGCCGGCGTCATCCGCGAGGGGCCCATCCACCCCGGGCCCCCGCCTCGCACCGGCCTCCGGGCCCGCGCCGAACTCCGGGCCCGCGCCGAACTCCGGCCCCGCGGCACGCTCCGGACGCGCGGCACGCTCCGGCCCGTCGGGCAGCGGAACGGTCGCTTCGAGCCGGAACCAGCCTCGCCCGTCCGGGCCGTGGGCCAGGGCGCCGCCCAGCTCCCGTACCCGGGAGTCGAGCGCGGCGAGGCCCCCGGCGCCGTCACCCGCGCCCGCCCCGGCACCCGGCACCCGCGCGCTGCCGTCGTTGGCCAGGGTCAACACCGCCGCGCCCGCGCGGAGTTCGGCCCGGATCTCGCAGGCCTCGGCCTTGCTGTGGCGCAGCAGGTTCGTCAGGCCCTCCCGCAGTACGGCCGCCAGCGCGGTGTCCACCACCGCGGGCGGGCGGCCGACCTCGAACGCCAGCGTCGTACGGATGCCGGCCGCGGACAGCATCGACACGGCCGCGTCGGCCTCGTCGGACAGCGACATCTCGCGGTAGCCCCGGCTCACCGAGCGCACATCGGCCAGCGCCTTGCGCGAGGTGGCGAGCACCTCGCCGAGTTCCTCGTACGCCTTGGCCGGCGCCTCCGCCAACAGCCGGTGCGCCAGCTCGCACTTGAGGGCGACGGCGGAGAGGCTGAAGCCGAGGACGTCGTGCAGATCGCGGGTGAAGCGCAGCCGCTCCTCCGCCACGGCGAGCCGCGACAGCTCGGCACGCGAACGGTGCAGGTTCACGATCAGGTCCGACGTCCGTGAGAGGCCGATCACGATGAGGCCGATCAGGACGGCGTCGAAGGTGCTGTACAGAATGGTCGCGTTGTCGCTTCCGATCTCCACGAGGACCGTGCAGGTGACGCAGGTGATCGCGCCGAGGAGCGGCCATCCGACCGCCGCGGGGAACACCAGGACGGCGGACGCGCCGAGGAACGCCTGCATGCCGCCCCACGCATCGCCGACCAGCAGCATCGGGAGGTAGGAGAGCAGCGCCTGCGTCGTCCAGGTCGCCGTGCGGTGGCGGGCGAGGCGGGGAAAGAACGCCGGGTAGGAGTGGGCCAGTTGGAGAACGAAGATCGCGAGGAAGCCGAGGACCGCGCCGACGCCCTCCCAGACCGGCGGGTGCTCCTTCCAGAGGAAGGCGCCGTCGATGACGAAGAACCCGACGAGCACCACGGCGGTGACGCCGATCGCGGCACGCCGAGGAAGCGCCCACCCCGCCTCGCGCCACTCCCCGCGCCACTCCCCGTTGCGCTCTCCGCGCCGCTCCTCGCGCCCATCCCCGCGCACCGGCGCCCCCACCGGTCCCCCCTCCGCGCGGCCGACTGCGTCGATCCTCAAGTCTCCCCCATGAGCTTGCTTCTGCCTCTTCGATGGCGAGTGGTGCGGTTCCGCGTGGCGCGTGGGGACGTGACTGTCCGTCAACCGGCCACGGCGGGCAGGTCGACCTCCGCCTTCAACTCGAACCAGCCGTCGGGCCGCGCCCCCGCCACGAGACGGCCGTTCACCGCCTCGACCCGCGTCGTCAGATTACCGAGCCCGCTGCCGCCGTCGGCCGCTCCGGCCGTGGAGCCGGGCTCCGGGACGGCGCGTGCGTGCAACCCGTCGTTGGCCAGGGTCAGCCGTACCCCGGCTCGGGTTCGTTCCGCCCGGATCTCGCAGCGTGCGGCCCTGCTGTGCCGCAGTACGTTCGTCAGGCCCTCGCGCAGCATGGTCGCCAGCACCGTGTCCACGTCGCCGGGCAGCTCACCGCAGCCCGCCGTGTCCACGCGCGCACGGATCCCCACCCCGGCCAGCATCGCGGTCGCGCTCTCCACCTCCGCGACCAGACTCATCCGCTGCCGGCCCTCCGCGACCACCCGCACATCCGCGAGCGCCTGCCGCACGATCCCCAGCACCTCCGTCAACTCAGCCCGCGCACGGGCGGGTTGACGCTCCACGAGCCGTCGCACCAACTCGCACTTCAGCGTGATCGCCGACAGACCGAACCCCAGCAGGTCGTGCAGATCACGAGCGAACCGCAGCCGCTCCGTCGTCACCGCGAGCCGCGCGATCTCCGCACGCGAACGATGCAGCTCCGACGCCAACTGCGCCATCCGCGACAGACCGAACACGACCAACGAGCAGATGACGGTGTAGGCGCTCTGGTACGTGATGTCCCAGGCTCCGTTGCCCGTCAGGTGCAGCTCCGCCGCGCTCACGGCGGTGAAGACGGCGAGCAGGGGCCAGGCGGCCGCGGCCGGCAGCGTCAGGAGCGCCGCGCCCCCGACGAAGCCCGGGAGTCCGATCCAGGTCGGGCCGAGGAACAGCAACGGAGCGAACTGGAGGAGCACCAGCGCGGCCAGCGCAGCCGCCCGCAGCGCCCGCGGGCGGCGGACGGGCCGGTCGAATCGCCACGGGAACGAGATGGCGAGCTGCAGCACGAGCGTGGCGACCATGCAGAGCTCCGTCACGGCGCCGTGGCCGAGCGCGGGGTGGTAGGCCATGGCTATCTCCGAGTACGCCAGGAAGTAGCCCACCAGGACCGCGAACGTGATCGCGGCGGCCGCACGCGGAAGCAGATCGGGGTGCCCCAGTCCACGAAGCGCAGGGGCCACCGGGTCGGGCTCGTCGGCCGCGTGCGCGCCGGACTCCCCTCGCACGCCGGGTTCCTGGGCCCCGGCGGATTCCTGGGCCCCGGCGGCTCTCGGCCCGGTGAAATCGCGTAGCGGGACGGCCGCTTCGAGGCGGAACCGGCCCTGCTCGTCCGGGCCGTGGGACAGAGTGCCGCCGAGCTCCCGCACCTGGGCGCCGAGCGCGGCCAGGCCTTCGTCCGTGCCGCCGGCCCTGGGCACCCGGGCCCGCCCGACGCCGTCGTTGGCGAGGGTCAACACGGCGGAGGCGTCCCTCACTTCGGCCCGGATGTCACACGCCTCGGCCTTGCTGTGCCGCAGCACGTTCGTCAGGCCCTCGCGCAGCACCGCCGCGAGCACCGTGTCCACCGTGCGGGGCAGCTCCCCCACGTCGACGGCGAGCGAGACGCGGATGCCCGCCGCCGACAGCATCGGCACGGCCCCGTGCGCCTCGTCGGACAACGACATCTCGCGGTAGCCCCGGCTCACCGAGCGCACATCCGCCAGCGCCCTGCGCGAGGTGACGAGCACCGCGCCGATCTCCTCGTACGCCCTGGCCGGCTCCTTCGCCAACAGCCGGTACGCCAACTCACATGTGAGCGACATCGCCGACAGGCCGAAGCCGAGCACCTCGTTCACATCACGCGCGAACCGCAGCCGCTCCCCCGCCACCGCCAGCCGTGTCAGCTCCTCACGCGAACGGTGCAGTTTCACGATCATGTCCGACATCCGCGAAAGACCGACCACGATCAACGGAATCAGGACCGCCTCGATCGCCGCGTACACCGCGGTCTCCCAGCCGGTCCCGAAGTGGAGGAACACGAGGCTGTCCCCCAGCGCCCCGAGGCAGAAGAGGGGCCAGCCGACCACCGCGGGGAAGACGAGCACCGCGGACGCCGTCAGGAAGGCCGCCATCCCTCCCCAGCCGACCCCGAACATCAGGATCGGCAGATAGGTGAGCAGCCCTTGGAGCCCCCAGGTCGCACATCGGCGGCGCGGGGATGAGGACCACGGCGCGAGGCCCGGGAAGGAGTGTGCGAGCTGGAGCGCCAGGATGGCGGCGAAGCCGAGTACGGCGACCGGCATTTCCCACAGCGGCGGGTGGGCGAACCACACCCACGCACCATCGATGACGAAGAAGCCGACCAGCACGACGGCGGTGATGGCGATCGCGGCGCGCTGCGGCAGCGCCTGCCCCTGAGGCACCGCCCACCCCCCAGGGAGCGACCGGCCCTGTGCCGTGCGGCCCTGACCTCCGACCGGTTCCCGCTCGGTGCGGCCGGCCGCATCCGTCCTCAACTCTCCCCCATGAGCTTGCACTTCTTCGGTCGCGGGCGATGCCTCGCCCAGCGGATCGGCACGCGGACGGCGCGCCGTCCTTCATGCGGGCGTCCCGCGGTCCCTCACGCCGCGGTGGCGAGGAGTTCGACCTCTGCCTTGAGTTCGAAGCGGCCGTCCGGCCGGGCCCCCGCCACGAGACGGCCGTTCACGGCCTTGACCCGGGTCGTCAGGTTGCCGATCCCGCTGCCGCCGTCGGCCGTGGAGCCGAGGCCCGCCGCCGCGCAGCCGTCGACGCCGTCGTTGACGAGGGTCAGCCGCACGCCGGCGTCGGTGCGTTCGGCCTTGATCTCGCAGTGGGCGGCCTTGCTGTGCCGCAGCATGTTGGTCAGGCCTTCGCGCAGCATCGTCGCGAGCACCGTGTCCACGTCGCCGGGCAGGTCGCCGCAGTCGGTGTCCACCGTCGCGCGGATCCCGACGCCGGCCAGCATCGCGGTCGCGCTCTCCGCCTCCGCGGACAGGCTCATCCGCTGCCGGCCGTCCGCCACCGTCCGTACGTCGGCGAGGGCCTGGCGGGCGATCTGGAGGACTTCCGTCAGCTCCGCCTGCGCCTGTACGGGTCTGGTCTGCGCGAGGCGGCGGACCAGCTCGCACTTCAGCGTGATCGCGGACAGGCTGAATCCGAGCAGGTCGTGCAAGTCGCGGGCGAAGCGCAGGCGTTCCGTCGTCACCGCGAGCCGCGCGATCTCCGTGCGGGACCAGTGGAGGTCGGAGGCGAGCTGGGCCATGCGGGACAGGCCGAACACGACCAGGGAACAGATGACGGTGTAGCCCGCCTCGTAGAAGAGCTCCGTCGTGACCCGGTCCACCTGGTAGAAGACGATCTCGCTGGCCACGCAGACGGCGGCGCTCAGCGACCAGGCCCCGTACGCCGGCAGCACCAGGAGCGCCGAGCCGGCGACGAAGCCGGGCATGCCGAGGTAGATCGGGCCGAGGAAGAACCAGGGCACGCACTGCAGCAGCAGCAGCGCGGCCAGGGCGCCGTAGCGCAGCGGGCGGCCGTGCCGGGCCAGCCGGGCGAAGCGCCACTGGAAGGAGATCGTGAGTTGCAGCAGGAGCGTGGCGAACATGCAGAGTTCGGTGGCGACGGCCTGGCCGAGCGGCAGGTGGTAGGAGGCGGCGACCACCGAGTACGCGAGGAAGTAGCCGACCAGGACGGTGAGCGTCATCGCGGAGGCGGCCCGGGGCACGAGGTCGCGGTGGCCGTGCGGCTGCGCCGCCGGCCCTTCGGTGTCGTCCGTGCCGGGGACGGCCGCGGGATGCCCGTCGCGGTCCTCCTCCGCGCGGTCGGGCAGGGGTACGACGGCTTCGAGGCGGAACAGGCCCTGGCCGTCGCAGCCGTGGCCGAGGGTGCCGCCGAGCGCGGCGATGCGGCACTCCAGCGCGGCGAGACCGCCGTCCGTGGCGGTCCTGGCGGGCCGGACGCGGCCGATGCCGTCGTTGGTGAGGGTCAGAACGGCGCTCGCGCCCACGCGTTCGGCCCGGATCTCACAGCTCTCGGCCTTGCTGTGGCGCAGCATGTTGGTGAGGCCCTCGCGCAGCGCGGTCGCGAGGACGGTATCCACCAGGGCGGGCAGTTGTCCGGCCTCGAACTTGAGCGTGGTGCGGATGCCCGCGGCGCTCAGCATGGAGACCGCCGCCTTGGCCTCGCCGGACAGGGACATCTCGCGGTAGCCGCGGCTCACCGAGCGGACGTCGGCCAGCGCCTTGCGCGAGGTGCGCAGCACGTCGGCGAGCTCTTCCTGTGCCTTGGCGGGCGCGTCCGCCAACAGTCGGTACGCCAGCTCGCACTTGAGGGAGATCGCGGACAGGCTGAAGCCCAGGACGTCGTGGAGGTCGCGGGCGAACCGGAGCCGCTCGCCCGCCACCGCGAGCCGGGAGAGCTCCTCTCGGGACCGGTGCAGCTTGATGATCAAGTCGGACATCCGGGAGAGTCCGATGATGATCAGGGGGATCAGGGCGCCTTCGAGGACGTTGTAGACAAGGGTGCTGGTGTCGCGCTCGCTGTACAGGCTCCAGCAGGTGAACACTCCGGCGCCGAAAAGCGGCAGGCCGATCACCGCGGGGAGGACGAGGACCGACGAGGCGGTCAGGAACTCCGTCATCCCGCCCCACGCGAAGCCGAACACGGCCAGCGGCGCGTAGGCCAGGACCGCCTGGAGGCTCCAGGTCGCATACCGGTATCGATGAAGTTCAGGCACGAACTGCGGAAAAGAGTGCGCGAGTTGCAGGCCCATGATGACCAGGAATCCGATCAGGGCCGCGCCGAGTTCCCACCATGGCGGACTCTCGGCCCAGATGTAGACGGCGTCGATCACGAAGAATCCGAGCAATGCGGCCGCGGTCACGGCTATTGCCTTACGCGGCGGAAGGAACACGCTGCCCACGTCTGCGGATATTCGTTCCGAACGGCCGACGACTTCTGCTTCCAACTGTCCCCCATGCCTCGTGGCCCTCGGTCAGAAGCCCCTCTTCGGACCGGATCCAGCTGTGCGGAAATGCCGCGTGCCGCGTCGGCCCCGCCACGACGCTGCGTGGACGTACGACGTCGTGGCCCGTCCCTGCCTGGGCGTCAGGCGGCAGCCGCCAGGAGGGCAACCTCGGCCTTCAACTCGAACCAGCCGTCCGCCCGAGCCCCCGCCTCCAGCCGGCCGTTCACCGCGTTGACCCGGGTCGTCAGGTTGCCGATCCCGCTGCCGCCGTCGACTGTGGAGTCGAGCCCCGGCGCCGCGTCCCCGTCGACGCCGTCGTTGACCAGGGTCAACCGCACTCCGGCGGTGGTCCGCTCCGCCGTGATCTCGCAGTGGGCGGCCTTGCTGTGCCGCAGCATGTTGGTCAGACCCTCGCGCAGCATGGTGGCGAGCACCGTGTCCACGTCACCGGGCAGTTCACCGCAGTCCGTGTCCACGGTAGCCCGGATGCCCACACCAGCCAGCATCGCCATGGCGCTCTCCGCCTCCGCCGACAGGCTCATCCGCTGCCGCCCGTCAGCCACTGTCCGCACATCCGCGAGCGCCTGGCGCGCGATCTGCAACACCTCCGTCAGCTCCTCCTGCGCCTGCACCGGCCGGCTCTCCGCGAGACGCCGAACCAACTCACACTTCAATGTGATCGCGGACAAGCTGAACCCCAGCAGATCGTGCAGGTCCCGAGCGAACCGGAGCCGCTCCGTCGTCACCGCCAACCGGGCGATCTCCGCGCGGGACCAGTGGAGTTCGGAGGCCAGCTGGGCCATGCGGGACAGGCCGAAGACGACGAGGGCGCAAATGACGGTGTACGCCGACGCGTAGGTAATGTCTTCGAGCGACCCCTCGGCCAGGTAGAGCGAGACGCCTCCCCCGGCCGTCACCGCGGCGAGGGCCGGCCACCCGGCAGCGGCGGGCAGCACCAGAAGTGCCGAGCCCGCGACAAAGCCCGGCAGACCCAGGTAGATCCGGCCGAGGAACAGCTGGGGCACGCAGTGAAGCAGTACGAGGGCCCCCAGCGCGCCGTAGCGCAGCAGCCTCGGTCTGCGGACCGACCTGGCGAACCGCCACTGGAAGGAGACCACGCATTGGAGCACGAGCGCCGCGAACAGGCAGAGCTCAAGCCCCACTCCCTCGCCGAAGGTGGGCTGGAAGGACAGGGCGACCATCGAGTAGGCCAAGAAGTAGCCGACCAGTACCGAGAGGGCGATCGCTGACGCGGCGCGCGGCACCATGTCGGCGTGGCCGAGACCACGGGACTCGCGCACGGGCCTTTCGGCATCGCTGAACTGGCGTGCGGACGGCGGCCCCGCCTTCAGTGCGTGCGCGGCACGGTCGGGGAGGGGGACGACGGCTTCGAGGCGGAACCAGCCCTGCCCGTCGCAGCCATGGGCGAGAGTGCCTCCGATCTCCTCGACCCGGGAGCCGAGCGCGGCCAGGCCGCCGTCCGCGGCGCCCTTGGGATGCTTCGCGCGCCCGGCACCGTCGTTGGCGAGGATCAACACCGCGGTGCGCCCCCGGAGTTCGGCCCTGATTTCGCACTGTTCCGCCTTGCTGTGGCGCAGCATATTGGTCAGGCCCTCACGCAGCACAGCAGCGAGGACGGTATCCGCCGCCGCGGGCAGCCCGGTGCTTTCGATCTTCAGTTGGGTCCGGATGCCCGCGGCCGACAGCATCGAGACAGCGGCGTTCGCCTCGCCGAAGAGAGACATCTCGCGGTAACCCCGGCTGACCGAGCGGACGTCGGCGAGCGCCTTGCGCGAGGTGCTCAGCACGTCGCCGAGCTCCTCGTGCGCCTTGGCAGGCGCATCCGCCAGCAACCGGTAGGCAAGCTCGCACTTGAGGGAAATCGCTGAGAGGCTGAAGCCCAGAACGTCATGCAGATCGCGCGCGAACCGAAGCCGTTCGCCTGCCACGGCCAGACGCGAGAGTTCCTCGCGTGAGCGGTGGAGTTTCACGATCATGTCGGACATCCGCGAGAGCCCGATCACGATCAACGGGATCAGGACCGACTCGACCGCCGCGTAGGCGGCGGAGTTCCAGCCTGTACGGAAATGGTAGAAGACGAGGCTCTGCGCGAAGGCTCCGAGGCAGAAGAGCGACCAGCCGGTGACCGCCGGGAACACCAGCACCGCAGAAGCGGTGAAGAACACCGCCATACCGCCCCAAGCCACCCCGAACCGGAGGATCGGAAGATAGGCGAGCAGACCCTGGAGCCCCCACGTCACGTACCTGTAGCGGGAGAACCACGGCGCAAGACTGGGAAAAGAATGACCGAGTTGCAACCCCAGGATGGCGGCAAAGCCAAGGAGGGCCCCGACGAGCTCCCACAGCGGTGGCTGCTCGAACCAGACGTACGAGCCGTCGATGACGAAGAAGCCGAGGAGCACCACGGCCGTGATGGCAATCGCTTTTCGAGGTGGCAACACCTGATGGCCGACATCAGCGAAGAAGACCTCCGCCTCGTCGACTATTTCCGCTTTCAACTGTCCCCCATGGCTTTCGGTGCCCGGTCAGAAGCACGTCTCCGGACCGGATCATAGGCAATCCGGCGGCCGAACCTGTAGTGCTCGACCGGTTTTCACAGCCGGGCCGCACCGTTGAGATCAACCGCCGAGAGCACGCCCGCGGCGACCGCGTAGGCGCGGGCGGCACGCACCACCGCCTGCGGCAGCGGAACATCGAGCGGTGACTGGAAATCGCCCTTCCCGCCCTGTAGGTGGACGAGCAGTCGCGGAGCGTCCGGGCCGTGCAGCTCGACGCGATGATCACCACCCTCGTACGCGATCACAGGGTCGCGCCCCGGCCCGCGCAGCACTGCTTCCTTCGGCACACGGAGTTCGCCTCCTGGGGCCACCGAGGGCGGGCGGAATCTGGCGCGGGGTGAGATCGGAACCACACTCAGGAGCGGTGAGGCACCGATCGCGAGGTGACGCACGATGACGTGCTGGAGCGGTGACAGGGCGCGGAGCAGCTGCCTGGACGCCCCGTTCCACTCGCCCTCGGGCACGTCATAGCCGGGGAAGCCCGGCACCACGTTGCCCAGCGACACGGGGCCGAGCTGCATCCGGTGCAGCGCCTCGCGCAGCAGCGGGCCCGGCCGTTCCAGACGCAGCTCCCCCCAGGGCGTGCGCAGCACGGTGTTCTGGCCGAACAGGACCATGACGTCCTCACGCAGCGACCAGAACTCGCCGAGTTCACGGGCCGCGAGGCGGTCGATACGCATGAGGGGGGTCCTTCCACCGGGCAGGGTGTGGTGTGCGCGTGCGACGTGCGGGTCCAGCGGGTTCAGAGGAAGAGGGGGACCGGGTTGAGGTCCTCGTACGGGGTCGGCGCGGCCAGTCTGCCGAGCTCCACGGGGACGTCGAAGAGGCGTCCGGGAGCGTAGCGGGCCCAGTGGGGTCTGAGTCCGGGCACCACCACCTTGACCACCGGCAGTCCGACATCGGGTCTTGTCTGGTCGAGGACCAGGAGTTCCAGCCCCTTGGCCTTGAGGATCTCCACTGCTGCCACGATGTCGTCACGCAGGTCGTCGTGCGGCGTGTAGAGGTGCGTGTCCGGACCGGTGGGCGCCGCGTCCGAAGGGGCCAGATAGGGGTAGGCCAGGACTGCCGCAGTGCGCAGCCACTCCTGTATGTCCGGGTCCTCGGTCAGCGTGCGGGACATGCCGCCGTCCGCTGTCACCACGTGCGGCATCATCTGGTTGAGCTCGGTCAGGGCGCGGCGCAGCGCGATCGCGGGGTCGAAGTGGGCGCCGAAGCCGAGCATGATGTCTTCCGCCTGCCCCGACGCGCGGTCCGTACGCCTCGAAAGGGCGGCCATCACGGGGATTCCGAGGTCGGCGGTCAGGTCGAGTACCCACACTTCCCGGTCCAACGACGCATGTACACGCTGGAGTTCGGCGATCCAGGGATCGTCGAAAGCGTCGAGGTCGACGCCGGGCTGACGAGTCCGATTGTACCACCACAGGGCGAGGGCATCACGCTCGACGAGTTCGAGGAACCCCTGGAGCACCGCGTCTTCCAGACTGGCGCCGGCGGCGGTGCCGTTGGAGGTGCTCAAGAAGGAGACGTGGCCCGGCGACTGCGTCACTCCGTAATAGAGCAGTGCGGTGGGCAGCAGTTTCCGGCGCTCTTCGGTGACCGACCATATGGGTGTCCAGTCGGTCTCCGCCTCCTCGTCGAACGGATCACAGATGTGCTGGAAGGGGCCGTGCGCCGCGTTCCACTCCGCACGTCCGCCGAACTGCCGGGGGTCGTAGAGCTGCACGGTGTCGGGGTGGACGGCCTCGTCGGTGAGAGTGGCGAAGCTGCCGCGCACGACGGTTTCCGTACCCTCGAACTGGCCGGAGTGACGCTCAAGGGCCTCCGCCAGCGCACCTACCCTGGCCTGCAGTTCGGTGGCTCCCTTGCCACCGCAGGTGGAGCGCAGTCCGGCCCGTATCCCGCCGATCCCGCCCTTGCCGGCGGCGGGATTGGTCCCGGCGCAGAACGAGTTGAAGAACTCGGGGCCGCGGGGGTCACGCCGGATTTCGCGGACGAGACCAGTCACCGGGTCGATCAAGTGACCGTAGCGGTGCATGAATTGATCCAGGCTCATCGTGCGGTGTCCGCCGCCGCCCGTATCAACCTTCAAGCGCGATCGCAGCACCACAGGTGTCTGCACGTGCGCGGCTGTCATACCCGGCTCGCCGCACTCCGCGCACTGCGGACGCCTCACCACCGGGTGGAGCTCGTCGGCGAGAGTGAGCCCATCGATCGTTCGCAGGGACAGCTGGCTGGAGTGCCGGTATCCCGAGAGCCACTTGGCCGCTTCGAACGCGGCGGTCTGCATGGCGGCCACTCGTGCGGCCGGCAGAGCGCACGAGGGTCGGAGCACCGGGCCTGATCGTCCCAGCATCCGCTGGACGTGGGCCTCCACGGGGCGGGACCGCCACAGGCGTTCGGCCAGGCAGGACCAGCAGGGCCCGTCGGGGTCCCCGAAGAACGGGCCGATCCACTGCTCGGTTCCCTCGGTCTTCACCGGAAGCCAGCGGCGGCCTGCCGCACGGTGAGCGGCGTCCACCACGGCGAGGGCGGGGTCGAGGTAGTCGTCACAGAGGACGACGGTCAGCGCGTCCGGGCAGTCGTTCTCGGGGGCGAGGGCGGTCAGGCCCGCGGTGGTCAGGCAATCGACCAGAGCCCGTACATCTGCGCTGCCCACCGAGAGGGCCCGTACCAGCGTGTGCGGGCGATCAGCCACCGTGGCGGTACCGTCCAGGCCCGCCGCCTCCCAGTACGCCTGCTCAGCCGCGATCTGGGGTGCCACCTCTGCCGGGCCGCGGTCCGAGAGAAGCCCGGCGCCGTTCAGGCGCTGGACCAGTCGGGCCGCCTGGCCCGCCTGGAGAGTGTCCCCGGCGTCTGCCGTTATCCGGTCGAGAGGCCTGGTGCCGTCGAGGAGCGGGGCGAGGCAGGCGATCTGCTCGCCGTGCAGAGCGGTCACCCGCTGGTCGGAGATCAGGTACACCGCTTCACCCGGCACCTGCTCGACCCGCAGGTGCGGCTTGAACCCCAGGCGGGGCTCCGCGGTCCGCACAGATGCCATCAGGCGTGCTGGGCGGACTCGGTGACCAGCAGCGAACTCGCGATGCACTGGGTGTAGAGCGCGGCCTGCAACGAGTAGGAGGACTGTCCGAACTCCTCGATCACGAGGTCGTCACTGGCGGAGACGGTGAGACCGAGGCCGAGATTCGCGTTCATGTTTTCCCCCTGGCAGACAACTGGTGAAGGCCCGGGGGAACGTGTCCCCCTAGCCGCCGGTACTCGACTCCTGGTCGGCCCGACGTCCAGAACTCTGCCGGGTCGGACGAATCCGCCCCAGTGCCGCGCTCACGGGATGCACATGAAACTTTCATACCTGTGTCCAGGACACTCACATGCCGGGTTCAGGAGCCCGGCACTGCCACAACTCGGGCCCGGGTGACAGCTTTTGAGGGTGCTTGGAGCCGGGTGGCGCACACCATCGGGTCATCCGGCAGATCCGACCCCGGAGGAATCCCATGGAGATCAAGGTTCTCGGTCCGCTCACGGCCGAATCGGGCGGCACGTCGGTCGTCCCGAGCGCCGGCAAGCCCCGTCAGATACTGGCGCTGCTCTCGGTGTACGCCAACCAGGTCATGCCCGTGCCGACGCTGATGGAGGAGATCTGGGGGGCCGACATGCCCCGCAGCGCGCTGACCACCCTCCAGACGTACATCCTTCAGCTGCGCCGGCTGATCGCGGGGGCGCTCGGCCCGGACAGCCCCTACACCGCACGCGAGGTGCTGGCCACCCGGCACGGCGGCTACCTCCTCGAAGTGACCCCGGGCGACGTGGACGTGCACGAGTACGACCGTCTGGTGGCGACCGGGCGCGGCGCGGCCGAGCGCGGCGACGACGAGAGCGCGGCGGCCCTCTACCGCGACGCGCTCGGCATGTGGCGCGGACCCGCCCTGGTGGACGTCCGCCTCGGCCCGCTCCTGGAGATCGAGCTGGTGCGCCTGGAGGAGAGCAGGCTCGGTGTCCTGGAGCAGCGCATCGACTCCGATCTGCGGCTCGGGCGGCACATGCAACTGCTCGCGGAACTCACTTCTTTGACGGCTCGTCACCCGCTGCACGAGGGCCTGCACGCCCAGTGCATGGTGGCGCTCTACCGCTCCGGCCGGCAGTGGCAGGCGCTGGACGTGTTCCAGAACCTGCGGCGCGGGCTCGCCGAGGAGCTGGGTCTCGACCCGTCGGCGCGGCTCCAGCAGCTGCACCGCGCGGTGCTCGCCGGTGACCCGGCGCTCGACTCGCACCTGGCCGGGCGCCGCCCGGTGCTCGACCTCTTCGCCGCCTGAGCGGCGCACGGGCGGCCCGACCGCCCGGCAGCAACGCGTCCGGACCCCGCCCTCTCCCCCCACAGGGCGGGGTCCGACGCGTGCGTGGCTCGATCCCGCCTCTAGGAGGCGGACGCACAGTGCCCCCCGAACGTCGCCAACGACACTGGGGGTTACCTTGCGAGTCATCGATCTGTCGTCGCCCGTGGACGCGGCCGGCTGGGAACCGGACCCGATCGTCCACGAGATCATGACGCCCGCCGAGGGCGCCGCGCACATGGCGGCGGAGATGAAGGAGCACTTCGGGCTCGACTTCGACCCGGCGGACCTGCCCGGGGGCGAACTCCTCTCCCTGGACACGCTCACCCTGACCAGCCACACCGGCACCCACGTGGACGCGCCCTCGCACTACGGGTCGGTCGGTGACTACGGGCGGCCCCGGCACATCGACGAGATGCCGCTCGACTGGTTCCTGCGCCCGGCCGTCGTCCTGGACGTGAGCGATGTCGGCATCGGCGCCATCGGTGTCGAGCGCATCGAGAAGCAGATCGCCGAGACCGGCTACACCCCGCGGCCCCTCGACATCGTGATGCTGCACACGGGGGCATCCCAACACGCGGGCACACCACGATACTTCACCGATTTCGCGGGGCTCGACGGCCCAGCCACCGACTTCCTGCTCGACCTCGGCGTCCGTGTCATCGGCACCGACGCCTGGAGCCTGGACGCGCCCTTCGGGCACATGATCCGCACCTTCCAGGAGACGGGCGACACGTCGGTCCTGTGGCCCGCGCACTTCGCGGGCCGGCGCCGCGAGTACTGCCAGGTCGAGCGGCTCGCCCACCTCGACACCCTGCCCACGCACGGCTTCCGGGTGTCCTGCTTCCCCGTGAAGATCGCCGGAGCGGGGGCGGGCTGGACCCGGGCCGTCGCCCTGATCGACGAATGAGATCCGGGAGCGCCACACGGGAGGACACCGTGACGCCCTGGCTGTTCTGCTTCCACCACGCGGGCGCCGGTATCTCCTCCTTCGCCAAGTGGCAGAAGATCCTGGGCGACACGGCCGAGGTGGTGCCGGTGCTCCTTCCGGGCCGCGGCCCGCGCGCCAAGGAAGCCCGGATCACCGACGCCACCGACCTCATGAACGAGCTGCGGGAGTTGATCACCCCCCTGCTCGACCGGCCCTACCTCCTGTACGGGCACAGCCTCGGCGGCCTGGTCGCCCACGCGCTGACCCGGACCCTGGAGGACGACGGCCTGCTGCCGCCGGCCCGTCTGGTCATCGGCGCCGTACCGCCGCCGCACCTGCGCAACACGCTGTTGCGCGGGGCGCGGCTCCCGGACCACGAACTCATCGATCTCCTGGTCGACTTGGAGGCGGCGCCGCCCGAGGCCGGCGGCCGGGACCGCTCGCTGTGGCAGCGACACGTGATCCCCGCGCTCCGCGACGACCTGCGCCTCGGCGAAGCCCTGTGCCAGGTCAACGCCGACAAGGCGGTGGGCACCCCGCTGATGGCGCTGGCCGGCCGGGACGACCCGATCGCGCCGCTGTGGGAGGTGGCCGAGTGGGCCGACTACTCGGTGACCCACTTCCGCCTCCAGACCATGCCCGGCGACCACTTCTTCGTACGCGAGCGCGTGGTTCCCGAGCTGCTGCGCGAGGTGGCCCTCGAGCTGCGGGAGTCGCTCAAGGGGAAGTACGGCGGCGGGTCGAGCGGGCGTCAAGAGGACGGTACGAGACTCCTTCCGACAGCGGATCTGACAGTGGACCTATCAGAGAGGTGACGCAGCCGTGCTGCACATTCCCGGGGCGCACCCCCAGGCCCAGCCCAACGAGGGGGACAGGTGAGCCGACGCGTAGTCATCACCGGAATCGGTGTGGTCGCCCCCGGAGGCGTCGGCACCAAGGAGTACTGGTCCCTGCTGACCGCGGGACGCACCGCGACCAGGGCCGTCACGCTCTTCGACGCTTCGGCCTTCCGGTCGAGGATCGCCGCGGAGGTCGACTTCGACCCCGTCGCCCAGGGGCTGACCGAGGAGCAGGCCGGACGCCTGGACAGGGCGGCCCAGTTCGCCCTGGTCGGCGCCCGTGAGGCCGTCTCGGACAGTGGCCTCGACATGACGGGCATCGACCCGTTCCGTACCGGTGTCACCATCGGCAGCGCGGTCGGCGCGACCACCGGGCTCGACTACGAGTACGCGGCGGTCAGCAACAACGGCGCCGAGTGGCTCGTCGACCACGAGCGGGCCGTGCCGCACCTCTACGACTACTTCGTGCCGAGCTCGTTCGCGGCGGAGGTCGCCTGGGAGTTCGGCGCGCAGGGCCCCACGGCCGTGGTCTCCACCGGCTGCACCTCGGGCCTGGACTCGGTCGGCCACGCCGTCGAGCTGATCCGCGAGGGCAGCGCCGACGTGATGATCGCCGGGGCCACCGAGGCGCCGATCTCGCCGATCTCGGTCGCCTGCTTCGACGCCATCAAGGCCACATCGAACCGCAACGACGAGCCGGAGACGGCCTCGCGGCCCTTCGACAAGTCCCGCAACGGCTTCGTGCTCGGCGAGGGCAGCGCGGTGTTCGTCCTGGAGGAGTACGAGCAGGCCGTGGCGCGCGGCGCGCACATCTACGCCGAGATCGCCGGGTTCGCCTCGCGCTCCAACGCGTACAACATGACGGGCCTGCGGGCCGACGGCGCGGAGATGGCCGAGGCCATCGGCGCGGCGCTGGAGGAGGCCGGGATCCCCGGCACCGACATCGACTACATCAACGCGCACGGCTCGGGCACCCTGCAGAACGACCGCCACGAGACGGCCGCGTTCAAGAAGAGCCTCGGCGACCACGCGTACGCGACGCCCGTCTCCTCCATCAAGTCGATGATCGGGCACTCGCTCGGCGCCATCGGCTCCCTGGAGATCGCCGCGTCCGCGCTCGCCATCGAGCACGGCATGGTGCCGCCCACCGCGAATCTGCACGAGGCCGACCCCAAGTGCGACCTCGACTACACGCCGGTCCACGCCCGCGAGCGCGAGATCAACACCGTGCTCAGTGTGGGCAGCGGCTTCGGCGGATTCCAGAGCGCGATCGTGCTCACCAAGCCCGAGCGGAGGAAGACGGCATGACGAGCGAGCTGCTCGAACGTACGGCGGTGCGCTCCGCCACCGCGGTGTTCACCGGGATCGGCGTCACCGCCCCCAACGGCCTTGGCACACGGGCCTGGTGGGAGGCGACGGTGGCCGGCGAGAGCGGCATCCGCCCGGTCTCCCGCTTCGACGCCTCCGGCTACCCGGCGACGCTCGCGGGCGAGGTGCCCGGCTTCGAGGCCGCCGACCACATCCCGAGCCGGCTGCTTCCGCAGACCGACCACATGACGCGGCTCGCGCTGACCGCCGCCAAGGAGGCCCTTGAGGACTCCGGCGCCGACCCGGCCGAGCTTCCGCCGTACGCGGCGGGCGCGGTCACCGCGGCCTCCGCGGGCGGCTTCGAATTCGGCCAGCGCGAGCTCCAGGCGCTGTGGAGCAAGGGCGGCCAGTACGTCTCGGCGTACCAGTCGTACGCCTGGTTCTACGCCGTCAACACCGGCCAGATCTCCATCCGGCACGGGCTGCGCGGACCCAGCGGTGTCCTGGTCACCGAGCAGGCGGGCGGGCTCGACGCGGTCGCGCAGGCCCGGCGCCAGCTGCGCAAGGGCAGCAAGCTCATCGTCACCGGCGGCGTGGACGGCGCGGTCTGCCCCTGGGGCTGGACGGCGCAGCTCGCCGGCGGCCGGATGAGCTCCGTCGCCGACCCGGCGCGCGCGTTCCTGCCGTTCGACAGCGAGGCCAGCGGTTACGTGGCCGGTGAGGGCGGCGCGATCCTCGTCCTGGAGGACGCCGAGGCGGCGCGTGAGCGCGGCGCGCGGATCTACGGACAGCTCTCGGGTTACGCCGCCACGTTCGACCCGGGGCCGGGCCGCGGTGGCGAGCCGGGCCTGCGGCGCGCGGCCGAACTCGCTCTGGCCGAAGCCGGGTTGAGCGCTGGTGACGTGGACGTCGTCTTCGCCGACGCGTCCGGGGTGCCGGAGCTCGACCGCCAGGAGGAGGCGGCGCTGACCGCCCTCTTCGGCCCCCGCGGGGTGCCGGTGACGGCCCCCAAGACCATGACGGGCCGCCTGTCGGCCGGTGGCGCCTCGCTCGACCTGGCGGCGGCGCTGCTGTCCATCCGGGACGCGGTGATCCCGCCGACCGTGAACGTCACCTCGCCGGTCGCGGCCGACGCGCTCGACCTGGTCACCGAGGCCCGGCGCGGGCCCGTCCGCACCGCACTCGTCCTGGCCCGCGGGACCGGCGGCTTCAACGCGGCGGCCGTCGTGACCGCGGCGCACTGAACTCCCCATTTGTAGTTGCCATTTGCTGGCGTTGAGAGAGGCGAGCTTCATGAATCTCAAGGAACTGACCACGCTGCTGCGCGAGTGCGCGGGTGTCGGCGAGGGGATCGACCTGGACGGCGACGTCCTGGACGTGCCGTTCGACGACCTGGGGTACGACTCCCTGGCGATCCTCCAGGTGACCGGGGTCATCGAGCGCGACTACCAGATACAGCTGTCCGACGACACGGTGGCCGAGGCGTCGACGCCGCGGGTGCTGCTGGAGTTCATCAACGAGTGCCTGTCGTCCGCGACGGCTGCGGCGTAGCCCCTCCCTCGGCTGCCGCGTCCCCTACGGGACGCGGCAGCCGTTCTGCGTTCCCGGGGCTCCGCCCCGGACCCCGTTCGCGCCTCAAGGGCGCTCGTCCTCAAACGCCGGACGGGCTGAAAATGCCTCACGCCCAGTGCTGTTGGGGGCGCGGGGAACTGCGCGACCAGCCACGCACGGCCCGCAGGTGACATGCGCACCCACCCCCGCCGCGCACCCATACCCTCCCCGCCGCGCACGCGCAAAAGTGCCCGCACGCCGGGGGATCGCGTGCGGGCACTTGTTCTGGGGCCCCGGAGGGGCGGGACGTCAGATCAGGTCGTCGCGGGTGATCTGGCGGTCCTGGATCTGCCAGGCACCGTCCACCCGCACCACCCGGTCCACACACAGCGTGCTCGCCTTGATCTCCGGCCGCCCGCCCCGCGGCGTCTCGATGACCAGGGCGTAGCAGCGGGCCGTCACGACGTCGCCGTCGACGCCCTCGACCGAGACCATGCCCAGCCAGTGGCGGCGCTGGACGCCGGCCTTCGCGTACGCCTCCGTCGCGGCGGCGGCCGCGGCGGTGATGGCCTCGCGGCCGACCGCCGGCACCGGCTGCGCGTTCGCGGCGAACACACCGTCGGTGGTGAAGGTGTGGGCCCACTCCTCGACGCGCCCGTCGTCGAGCAGATGCATCTGCTGCGCGTAGAACTGCTGGATCTCCGTGTACAGCCCGGCCGTGGTGGTCTGCGGCAGCTCGGTGACGCTCATGGGGGTCCTCTCCTCCTGGATCTTCCTGCCCCCTGAGCATCGGGGCGCCCGCTCGACCCCCGCTGGTGCGCCGGTGGGGGCCGGCGGGCCCGCCGCGCCCCGCAATGAGGGTCAAGCCCGGCTCGACACCGGTTCGAGTGGCCCGGCGCACTTTGGCCGCGTACACCAACTCATCCGAGGAGATTCGTATGACTCAGCCCAAGGTCACCAGCGAGCGCCGGGTCGCGCTCATCACCGGGGCGACCAGCGGGATCGGCCTGGCGTCGGCGCGGGCGCTGGGCGAGGCCGGTCTCGCGGTGTTCATCTGCGCGCGCAACGCCGAGTCGGTGGAGCTCACCGTGAAGGAGCTCCGCGAGGAGGGCCTGGAGGTGTCCGGCGCGAGCGCCGACGTCCGCAGCGCCGAGTCGGTCAAGGACGTCGTGGCCGCCACCGTCGCCGCGTACGGGCGCGTCGATGTCGTCGTCAACAACGCGGGCCGCAGCGGCGGCGGCGTGACCGCCGACGTGTCGGACGAGCTGTGGGACGACGTCATCGACACCAACCTGAACAGCGTGTTCCGGGTGACGCGTGAGGCGCTCAACGTGGGCGGCATGCGCGAGCGCGGCTGGGGCCGCATCATCAACATCGCCTCCACCGCGGGCAAGCAGGGCGTGGTGCTCGGCGCCCCCTACTCCGCCTCCAAGCACGGCGTGGTCGGCTTCACCAAGGCGCTCGGCAACGAGCTCGCCCCGACCGGCATCACCGTGAACGCGGTGTGCCCCGGCTATGTCGAGACGCCGATGGCGCAGCGCGTGCGGCAGGGCTACGCGGAGGCGTACGACACCTCCGAGGACGCGATCCTCGCCAAGTTCACCTCCAAGATCCCGCTCGGCCGCTACTCCACCCCGGAGGAGGTCGCGGGGCTCGTCGGCTACCTGGCCACCGACACCGCCGCCTCGATCACCGCGCAGGCCCTCAACGTCTGCGGCGGCCTCGGCAACTTCTGACCCCCACGGGGTCCGACCGGCCCCGACGAGCCCGACGGCTCCCTCAACTCCCCGAGCAGCGAAGGAATCCACCCGTGTCCGTGACCGGAACGAAGCACCACACCCTCCACAGCGTCGCCGTCGCCGCCCCCGCCGAGGTCGTGTACGGGATCGTCGCCGATGTCACCAAGTGGCCGCAGTACTTCGGCCCCAACGTGCACGTCGAGCACCTGGAGCAGGACGACCGCGCGGAGCGCATCCACATCTGGGCGACCGCCAACGGCGCCGTCAAGAACTGGATCTCGCGCCGCACCTTCGACCCGGAGCGGCTGCGGGTCGACTTCCGCCAGGAGGTCTCCGCGCCGCCGGTGGCCGGCATGGGCGGCGCCTGGGTCGTCTCGCCCGTGGACGCCGAGACCGCGCTGCTCGAACTCCACCACGACTTCGAGGCCGTCGACGACGTGCCGGCCTCGGTGGAGTGGATCCGCGCGGCAGTGGACCGCAACAGCGCGGCCGAGCTGAACAACATCAAGGAACTCGCCGAGCAGCACGCCCAGTTGGACGAGCTCGTCTTCACCTTCGACGACACCGTCCACATGAAGGCCGACGCCGGTGACGTGTTCGACTTTCTGAACCGGGCCGACCTGTGGCCCGAGCGGCTGCCGCACGTGGCGCGCCTGGACCTGACCGAGGACGAGCCGGGCGTGCAGGTCATGGCGATGGACACCAGCACCGCCGACGGTTCGGTGCACACCACCGAGTCGATCCGGGTCGTGTTCGCGCCGGACCGCATCGTCTACAAGCAGACCACCGTGCCGGGGCTCATGACCGCGCACACCGGCCGCTGGACGATCGTGGAGACGCCGGACGGCGTCGATGTGACCTCACGGCACACCGTCACGCTGCGCACCGACACCATCGAGAAGTACCTCGGTGAGGGCAAGACCGTCGCCGACGCCCGTGCCTATGTGCACCGCGCGCTGTCCACCAACTCCACCAACACCCTGAAGCTGGCGCGCACCTACGCGGAGGCGCTCCGTGGCTGACACGCTTCCCGAGGTGCCGGAACGGCTCGACCAGCTGCTGTCGCGTGCGGCCGCCGCGCACCCGGCGCGGGCCGCCGTCGTCACCGACGACTTCACGATGGACTACGCCACCTTCGACGCCCGGGTGACGAAGGTGGCCGCCGGGCTCCGGGCGCTCGCGCCGGAGCCGTCGGTCGTCGCGGTCGGTACGGTGCTGCACCCGGATGTCGCGGTCGCGTACTACGCGGCCGTGCGGGCCGGCCACACCGTCGCGGTGGTCAACCCCCTGCTGCGCGAGGACGACCTGGCGCATGTGCTCGGTCTGGCCGGGGCCCGCGTGGCCCTGATCGATCCGGCCCTGAACGCGCGCCTGGACAAGGTCCGCGACCGGCTGCCCGCGCTGTACGACGTCGTGCTCATCGGCGCGGGCAGTGACGGCGTGGACGTCCTCGCGAGCGACGCGCCGCTCGCCCCGCATGGCCTGGGCCCCGGGGACACCGCGGCCCTCCAGTTCACCAGCGGCACCACCGGTCGCCCCAAGGCGGTCCGGCTCAGCCACCGCAACGTGACCGTGAACGCGGCGCAGATCGCACGGGCGCACCGGCTCGACGGCTCGACGGTGAGCCTCAACCACCTGCCGACCTACCACCCGATGCACCTCAACTCGGCGATCGCCGCGGGCGCCACGCAGGTGCTGTGCGCCTCGCCTGAGCCGTACAACGCGCTGCTGACCGCCAACCGGCACGGGGCGACGATCCTGTACAGCCTTCCGGTACGCCTGGCCCGGCTGGCGGCCGACCCCGATCTGGACTCCCTCTCCCTGCCGACGATCCAGCGGATCGCGTCGGGCGGCTCGGGCCTCCCGGTGCCGGCCGCGCGCCGCCTGTCCAAGCGGTTCGGGGTGCCGGTCTTCCAGGGGTACGGGCTCGCCGAGACCTCCCCGCTGACCCACAGCGACGACCCGGACCACCCGGTGCACGGCTCCGTCGGCACGCCCGTCGCCGGGACCGAGTGCCGTGTCGTCGACATCGAGTCGCGTGCGGTGCTCGCGGCCGAGGGCGTCGGCGAGGTGCAGTTGCGCGGACCGCAGGTGATGCAGGGGTATGTGGGCGGGCCCGACGGCACGGGTCTCGAACCGGACGGCTGGCTGAACACCGGCGACGTCGGCCGCATCGACGAGGACGGCCGGCTGTTCCTGGTGGACCGTCTCAAGGACGTCTTCAAGTGCGACAACTTCCTGGTCGCGCCCTCGGACGTGGAGCGCGTCCTGCGCCGTGACCCGCGGGTCGCCGACGTCGTCGTCGTCGAGCTCGCCGACGCCGGGCACGGCGCGGTCGCCGGCGCCCTCGTGGTGCTCGCGGGCGCCCGCCCCGTCCACGAGAGCGCCGACGCCGTGCTCGCGGAGGTGATCGCGCGGGCCAATGACGCCCTGCCGTACTACCAGCACGTGCGCGACGCCATGACGCTCGACGCGATCCCGCGCTCGGGCAACGGAAAGATCCAACGCCGTCTGCTCGCCGAGCAGTTGACGGCTCGTCAGCCCGTCGCGGGCTGAACCGGAGAGGTCCCGCATGTCCTTCACCGTCATCAACACGTTCACGCTGCTCGACGCGGCGGGCGCCGAGGAGTTCGAGGCGCGCTTCCTGTCCCACGTGGAGTGGATGCGCACCCGTCCCGGCTTCGTCGCCCACCAGGCGGTGCGCTCCACCGACCGGCCCGAGGTGTACATCAACCTCGGCTGGTGGGAGCGTCCCGAGGACTTCAAGGAGGTCCTCGCGAGCGCCACGTTCCAGGAGCACGCCGAGGAGTTCCACGCCATCGTCTCCGTGGAGGCCGACCCCTCGATGGGGATCGCCCGCTTCGACGGGGCCCCGGGCGAGCCCGGCGATGTGCTCCTCGTGGACTCCTTCACCGTCGAGGGCGACCCGGGAGCCTTCATCGGCGCCTTCCGCGCCCACGCCGAGGCCGCCGCGGCCCTCGACGGCTTCGTCGCCGCCGACCTCGCCAAGTCGCTGTTCGCGCGGCCCGGCGGGTTCACCGCCCTGACCCGCTGGCGCACCGCGGAGGCCGCGCTCGCGGCGACCGCCCTGCCCCAGTACGGGGCGCTGGCCGCGCTCGCCGAGGTGCGCACCACGCCCGCCGCCCCGGTCGCGGGCAACCGCGCCGCGTTCGCCCCGGCCGGCGCCTGACGGCTCGCGGGGCGGGCCACGGCCGGGACAGAGAGTTCGCACAGAGAAGGGATTCACCATGGAGTACCGCCGTCTCGGCGCCTCGGGACCGGTGGTCAGCCGGGTCGCGTTCGGGAACTCGCTGACCGCCGGCAACCAGTTGGACGACCGGGCCGCGTCCGCCTGCGTGCGGGCCGCGCTGGATGCGGGCATCACCACGTTCGACACCGCCGACGCGTACGCCGAGGGCCGGGCCGAGGAGCACCTCGGCCGGGCCCTCGCGGGCGTCGACCGGGACGCCGTCGTGGTCTGCACCAAGGTGGGCAGGGGCGGCGGGCCCGGCCCGGGGGCGCTGTCGCGCACCCGGATCGCCGAGTCGCTCGACGCCTCGCTGCGCCGCCTCGGCACCGGCCACATCGACCTGTACCAGGCGCATCTGTACGACGACTCGACGCCGCTCGAAGAGACCATGGGCGCGTTCGCGGACGCCGTCGCCGCGGGCAAGGTCCGCCACGTCGGCGTCTCGGAGTGGGCCGCGGACGAGATCGAGCGGGCCGCGGAGCTCGCCCGTGAGCTGGGCATCGAGCTCGTCTCCAACCAGCCGCAGTACTCGATGCTGTGGCGGGTCGTCGAGGCCGAGGTCGTGCCGGCCTGCGCACCGCTCGGCATCGGCCAGATGGTCTGGTCACCGCTGGCCGGCGGCGTACTGACCGGAAAGTACCGGCCGGGCCGTGAGGCGCCCGCCGGGTCGCGGGCGGTGGCCGCCCAGGGCGGCGAGGTGTCCATCCAGCGCTACCGCTTCCTGTCGGACGAGGTTCTCTCCGCGGTCGGCCGGGTCGCCGCGCTCGCCGAGGAGACCGGCCTGACGATGCCCCAGCTCGCGCTGGCCTGGGTGTTGCAAAACGCGGCCGTCGCCACGGCCGTCATCGGGGCCTCCGCGCCCGAGCAGATCGGCCGCAACCTCGCGGCCGCCGACGCCGTGCTCGGCCCGGAGCTCCTCGCCCGCATCGATGCCGCGCTCGGGCCCGTCGTGGTCACCGACCCCGGTCTGACCCTGAGCCGCATGCTCCGCGCCAAGGCCGCCGCCACCCCCTCCCCCGCCATCCTTTGAGAGGTACCGCTGTGACCACTTCCACGACCGACAGGGAGATCCACCGGACGCGCGCCGGGATCGAGATCGACGCGTCCGCCGACACCGTCTACCGGGCGCTGACGCACGTGGCCGACTGGCCGCTGCTCTACCCCTGGATCGCACACACCGAGATCGTCGCCCAGGACGGGCAGGACGACGAGGTGAAGTTCTGGGCGGTGCGCCCGGGTCCCGAGGGCGGGCTGCGCATCTGGACCTCCCGGCGGACCCTCGACCCGGTGGCGCTGCGCATGGACTTCGCGCAGCAGGGCTCGGTGGGCCCGATCAAGGAGCTGGGCGGCACCTGGGACTTCCTGCCGCGCCCCGGCGGCGGCTGCCAGGTGGTGTCCGGGCACTGGTTCACCACCGACGCCGATCCGCAGGACACCGCGGGCGAGCTCGACCGGCACGGCGGGCTCCAGATGCGCACCCTGAAGTCCAAGACGGAGCAGCCCGGCGCGCTGACCTCGGACGTGATCCGGGTGGAGGACCGGGCGGTGGTGTCCGGCTCGGTGGCCGAGGTGCACGCCCGGCTCCTGGCGGCCCTGCCGCCGCGCGAGGGCGACGACAGCGCCTGGTTCGGCACCCGGGACGGTGTGCGGAGCGTACAGATCGAGCACGGCGGACACACCCTCGTGCAGAAGCCGTTGACGCCGCCGGGACCGGCCGAGCTGTACCGGCGCCGCTGGCGTCTGACGCAGGGGCCCGGCGGTGTCGTGGTGCAGGCCGACGTGCTCGCCGTGGCGTCCGCCGGCCGTGACCGGGTCCTCGAACTGGCCACCACCGACGTGCGGTCCGCGCTCGTCCTGGCCGGGCAGCGATGACCGCGGCCGCCGAGGAGGTCCGTGCCGGGGCCCGCGTCGACGAGGAGCACCGCAGCGACGTGTGCATCGTCGGGGCGGGCCCCGCCGGTCTGACCCTCGCGCTGCTGCTCCTGAGGTCCGGGGTGCGGGTGAGCGTGGTGGAGCGGTCGCGCTCGCACCAGCGGGAGTTCCGCGGCGAGATCCTTCAGCCGGGCGCGATGAGGGTCCTGGACCGGCTCGGGGTGCTGGACGGCGCCCGTGCCCGCGGCTGCCACGAGCACGACCGTTTCCGGCTCGTGGAGCAGGACCGGGTGCTGCTCGACATCGACTACCGCGCGCTCCCGGCCCCGTACGACCATCTGCTGTCCATCCCGCAGTCGCACCTGCTGACCGAACTCCTGCTGCACTGCGCCGAGTTCGCGGACTTCGAGTACGTGGACGGCTGCCGTGTCAACGCGCTGCTGCGCGACGAGCGGGGCCGGATCACGGGGGCCGCCGCCGACGGGCACGTCTTCCACAGCGCGGTCGTGGTCGGCGCCGACGGGCGGTTCTCCAAGGTGCGCAGGCTCGCCGGGATCGAGGCGGGCCGCAGCGAGGCGTTCGACCAGGACGTGCTGTGGTTCAAGCTGACCAGCGGCGAGCCTCAAGGCAGCCACGACGTAAGGGTGTTCAGGGGGGCGGGCACCAGCCCGGTCCTCGCGTACGGGTCCTGGCCCGACCGGATCCAGGTCGGCTGGACGCTGCCGCACGGCGGCTACAAGAATGTCGTCGCGCAGGGGCTCGGCCACGTCAAGGAGCAGCTGGCGAAGGCGGTGCCGGCGTATGCGGACCTGATCGACGGGCAGATCACCTCGCTGCGCGACCTGAGCCTCCTGGACGTGTTCTCCGGGCGCGCCGAGCGGTGGGCCGCGGACGGTCTCGTGCTGATGGGTGACGCCGCGCACACGCACAGCCCGATCGGCGCGCAGGGCATCAACCTGTCGGTGCAGGACGCGGTCGTGCTGCATCCGCTGCTCGTCGAGTCGGTCGGCCGCGGCGACGCGAGCGCCGCGTTCCTGTCGCGGTTCGAGGAGCGCAGGGCGCCCGACATCGCGACGATGATGCGGCTCCAGGGCATGCAGTCCAAGGCGATGCTGTCGACCGGCACGTTCGCGACGCGGGTGCGCCCGAAGCTGGCGGCCGTCGTCAAGCACACCCCGGTGTACCGCAAGGTGCTGCGCACCATCGCGTTCGGCAACCCGTCGATCGAGGTGGCCGAGGGGCTCTTCACCGCTCGGTGAGGGTGAAGGCGTCGGACACGAAAGGCGGGCCGGGTCTCGAAGACCCGGCCCGCCTTTCGTGTGCGGTGGTTCAGACGTTCGCGACCTCGGTGCGGGCCGAGTCGACGACCGCCGTGTAGAGGCCGCCCTTGACCTCGGCGTGCACGGCCATGATCTGGGCGTCGGCGGCCATCTCCGGGCTCCGCAGAACCGGCAGGTAGGCCTGGGGGCCGCTCCACCAGCCGATGTTGACGTAGGCGCCGGTCTCCCGGTTGGAGTGCACCAGCTGGTGGCCGAGGAAGCCCTCGTGGCCCTTGACGAAGGAGAGGTGGCCGAGGAAGGAGCCCTCGAAGGCCTGCTGGTCGGCGCCCTCGCGCAGGGTGAACGTGGTGAGCGCGACCGCCGCGTCCGCGGACGGCACCGCGAGCTCGCCGAGCCCGTCGGCCGCGTTCTGGCCGGCCAGGACCGGGCCGTGCACGCTGGTGATGGCGGCGAGGTAGACGAAGCGGCTGCTCACCGCGGTGAAGAACTGCCAGTCGCCGACGACGGTGCGGTGCGCGTCCGCGTCCCGCCACCAGGTGAGGATGACGAAGTTGTCGGGCTCCTTGATGCCGCGCAGCAGCGCGGTGCGCAGCAGACCGTCCTTGGCGGCGACGGCCTCCTTGTACTTGAGGTAGGCCTTCTCGAACTCGGCGCCCTTCGCCTTGTGCTTGTCCTTGAGGACGAAGTGGGCGACCGCGACGACGGGGCTGTTCTCGCTCATGGGGTGGACCTTCCGATTCTTCGGGTGGATGGGTTACGCGGTGACCGGCAGTTGCGCATAGGCGTGGACGTACTTGTCGAGAACCGTGCGGTAGTACTCCGGTCCGAAGCCGAGCCCGTACACCGGCGGCACGAGGCGGCAGAGCTTGTCGATGGAGACGGGCTGGGCGCCGGATGCCTCCACGTAGGACTTCTCGGCGCGGACGCCGAGCAGGCCCTCCATGTGGGTGACGACGTCCTCGATGCGCGGGGCGTGGCCCGAGGCGACGTTGACGACGTCACGGGTGCGGCCGTCGACGAGCAGCGTGTGCACGATCTTGATGACGTCCTCGACGTCGATCAGGTCGCGCTGCGCGCCGCGGTACACCTGGATGCTGCCGCCGACCAACTGCCGTACCAGTGCGGGCAGGAGCTGGTGCGCCGGCTGGTTGAAGCCGACGACGTGCGACAGGCGCAGGATCAGGTACTCGACGTCCGAGGACTTGACGACCGCTTCGAGGGACAGTTTGTGGCGGCCGTACGGGGTCGCCGGGTAGACGGGGCCGTCCTCACGGCCGGGCGAGGCGTCGGGCACCGAGTACATCCCGGCGGACGCGGTGGAGAAGAACACCAGGCGCTTGCCCGTTTTCTCGCAGTGCCGCAGCACCTCGTACAAACGCTTGGACTCGCGGGTGTACTGCTCCGGCGGAATGTCGCCGGCGGCCGAGACCCCGGCGGCCAGCGCCACCACGTCGGGGTGGTGGCCGGCGATGCCTGCCAGGTGTCCGGCCAGGAAGCCCCTGCCGACTATCTCCATGGGGTGTGCCAACTCCTTGTGACGGGCGGCTTGTTCAGGCCGCGGCGGGTGCGGCCCAGGCGGGGATCTCCAGGATTTCCAGCACGGCGGTGGTGATGGTGTAGCCGGCTCCGCCGCCGTAGAGCATCACGTGGTCGCCGGTCTTCAACTGGCCCGTGAGCAGCAGGTTTTCGAGCCCTGCGGCCCAGTCTCCGGCGCCGATGTGGCCGCTGCGGCGGGCGAACTCCCAGGTGGTCTCGGATTCGTCGACGCCGAGCAGGTGGTGGATCTGGAAGGGGCCCTTGATCCGTCCGGTGGAAGGGATGATGACGAACGCGATGTCGTCGATCTCCAGGCCCGCGTCGTCCAGGACGGACTGCTTGGCCTCCTGCATCACCTTGCCGAAGCGGATGTTGGTCATCGTCTCGTCGCTGACGGCCTTGTGGGCGTCGCCGCGTGCGGTGAGGTCGATCTGCCGTTCGGCGGCGCGCGAGACGGGGGCGAACTCCTCGTCGCCGCGGGCCATCGGCTCCAGGGAGTTGTCGGCGACGGTCGCGGTGGCCACGAGGCGCGCGAAGCCGCCTTCGGTGGACAGGACGGTGGCGGTCGCGCCGTCGGCGTAGGCGTTGCCGTGCCGCAGCTGCCAGCGGTTGGCGCCGGGCCCGCCGAAGCGGTCGGCGGTGGTGAGCATGACCGCGCTGCCCCGGCCGTAGCCGGCCGCGAGGTGGGCGGCGGCCAGATCGAGTCCGCTGATGCCGATGTTGCAGCGCTGCTGCACGTCGAGGCCGGGCACGGTGGCGCCCACGGTGCGCTTGGCGATGTAGGACGCGGCCGGCCAGATGTCGAGGCCCTGGAACCAGGTGCTGCCGTGCAGGAGCAGGGAGTACGCGGACTTGTTCAGGCCGGAGCGCTGGTGCGCGGTGCGGCCCGCGGCGACGGCCATGTCCGGCGGCGCGGTCCAGCCCTCCGCCTCGCTCTCGCGGGCGATCCGCACCGACTCGTACCCGAAGTCGTCGATCCACTCCTGGCCGCACTCCCCGGCCGCGACGGCCTCGGCCACCGGGACGGGCTCGGGCAGCCAGGTGCCGAGCGAGGCGACATAGATCTCGTTCCAACGCATCCAGCTACTCCCCTGTTCGGCGGTTCGGTCGGATCCTTCGGGCATACGGCATGCGCCCAAGGTCGCCACCGCCTCTCGAATCGGACTTGAGTGCGGCCGGGGAAGGTCAGGACAAGGGCGGCTCAAGTGACATTCGAGCGGGGCCGGTCACGCTCTTGGGCATGACCGACGGGCGGTCCTCACGGACCGCTCCCACCCCCCATCGGAGACCCGCCGTGCGCATCCTGTTCACCGCCCATGCGGGCAAGTCGCATCTGCGTCTGCTGATCCCCCTGGCCCAGGCCGCCGTCCGGGCCGGGCACACCGTCGCCGTGGCCGACGACGAGTCCATGCGCGAGGAGAGCGTGAGCTACGGGCTCACCTTCTTCCCCGCGGGCTTCGACTGGGCCAAGGACCCCTTCTGCATCGAGGCGATCGCGCTCCCGCTGTTCCGGGGCGACCAGGAGGCGTACGAGGACGGGCTCGTGGAGTGTGTGCTCGGGCCGCCGGCCCTGGCCGCGGCCCGCGACATCCTGGAGATCGCCGCAGGCTGGAAGCCCGACGTCATCGTCCGCGAGGGCGAGGAGATGGGCGGGCTGCTCGCCGCCGAAGCGCTCGGCATCCCGCACATCGCGGTGGCCGGCGGCTCGACGCACCTGCTGCCGCCCGCCGTGACGCACGAGCCGCTGAACCGGCTGCGCGCCGAGCTCGGCCTGCCCGCGTCCCGCGCGGAGGAGGACGACAACTCCGTCTACCGGCACGGCCTGATCAGCTGGCTCCCGGCCGAGTGCACCGGCGACGACCTGGATCCGCGCACCCTGCGCCACTACCGCCAGACCGCGCCCTACCGCAGCGACGACAAGGCCCTGCCCTGGCTCGCCCACCTGCCCGACGACAAGCCGGTGGTGTACGCCTCGATCGGCACGATGGCGCCGTCCATGCCGTGGAAGTCCGACGAGGTGCTGCACGCCGTGATCGAGGCCGTCTCCGGTCTGGAGTGCACGGCGCTCGTGTCGATCGGCGTGGGCCGCGACCCCGAGGAGTTCGGCGAGGTGCCGGAGCACGTGCGGCTGCTCACCGAGTGGGTGCCGCAGGACGTGCTGCTGGAAGCCGCGGACGTGTTCGTCACGCACGGCGGCCACAGCAGCATCCGCGAGGGGCTGCGCAGCGGTACGCCGATGCTCGTCACACCGATGTACGACGACCAGCCCAACTCCGCCGAGCACGTGGCCGACGTCGGCAGCGGCATCAACCTGCCCGCCTACTGGGTCACCGGCGAGACCGTCACCGAGGCGCTGGGGCGGCTCCTCACCGAGCCGGCCTTCCGGCTGCGCGCGGCGGCCGTGCGGCGCTCCGTCCTCGCCTGCCCGCCGGTGGAGCAGCTCGTCACCGACCTCGAAGCCCTTGTGGCCGCGACCGCCCAGGAGAAGACATGCGCGTCCTAGTGACCGCTCTGGTCCCCAGCCACATCGTGCCGATGGTGGCGCTGACCTGGGCGTTGCGCGCGGCCGGGCACCAGGTGCTGGTGGCGGGCGACGCCGAGCTGGTGACGTTCGCCTCCGCCGCCGGCCTCGACACGCGCCTCGTCGGCGGCGGCGAGACCCGCCAGCGGATGACCCGGCCCGGCGCCGTGGCGATGCCCGACCGGGCCGGCATGGACCGCCGCGCGGACTCCGAGTGGGACGCGGCCGGCGAGCGCTGGCGCACCCGGCTCGGCGGGTACATCGACGAGCTGGTGGACCTCGGCCGTCACTGGGAGGCCGATCTGGTGATGACGGACCCGGTGGAGTTCGGCGGTCTCGTGGTCGCCGGGGCGCTCGGCGTGCCCGGTGTCGTCCACCGCTGGGGCCCGGACGACTTCACCAGCCCGCTCCTTCGCCAGGCCAGGATTCAACTCCACGACCTGTGCGCCGAGTTCGGGGCGGACGGCTTCCCCGACCCGGCCCTGATCATCGACCCGAGCCCGGCCTCGCTGCTCCCCGGGGGCGACAACACCCCGGGCCTGCTCTCGCGGTACGTGCCGTACTGCGGCACCGCCGAACTGCCCGACTGGGCGGTCCTGCGGCCCGAGCGGCCCCGGGCACTGCTGTGCCTGGGCATGTGGCACGGGCGGGTGCTGGCCGAGACGGGCGAGCTGCCGCTGGGCTTCCGGCACGTCCTGGACGCCTGCACCGAGCGGGGCCTCGACGTGCTGTTCCCGATCGATGCCCAGTACCACGCGGCGCTGGCCGGGATTCCGTCCTCCGTCAAGGTCGTCGACCGCTTCCCGATCGGCCCGGTGATGCGCCACACCGCGCTCGCCGTCCACCACGGCGGCAGCGGCACCAGCATGACGTCGTTCGCCTCGGCCGTCCCGCAGCTGGTGCTGCCCGGCGACAAGCCGTTCCTCCAGACCACCGGCCGGCTCGTCCAGGAGTCCGGTTCCGGGATCAGCCTCGCCACCGAGGCCGAGCAGCACGACCCCTCGCTCGTCCGGGAGGCCCTCGCCGGTCTGCTGGACAACGAGCGCCACCGCAAGGCCGCGCAGGACGTTCGCGCGGAGATCGAATGCCTGCCAGGCCCCACGGAACTGGTCCACACCTTGGAAGGGCTGATCTGACATGCGCTCACTCACACAGGAAAGGGAACAGGTGCCACCCCCCATGGCAGAACAGCACGGCCCGCCCGCGGTCGTTTTCAAGGGTGTCGTCAAGGAGTACGGCAGCGTCCGCGCCGTCGACGGGATCGATCTGACGATCGGCCGCGGTGAGACGGTCGCCCTCCTCGGCCCCAACGGCGCCGGCAAGTCCACCACCATCAACATGCTCCTCGGGCTCTTCCCGCCGGACCAGGGAACCATCGAGGTCTTCGGCAAGAAGCCCGAACTCGCCATGCGGGCGGGCCACTTGGGCGCCATGCTCCAGGAGGGGAAGATGATTCCCCGGGTGTCGGTGCGCGAGCTGGTCGACTTCGTGCGTCAGACCTACCGCAAGCCGCTGCCGCTCCAGGAGATCCTGGACCTGGCCGAGCTCTCCAAGATCGCGAACCGGAACGTGGACCGGCTCTCCGGCGGCCAGGCCCAGCGGGTGCGCTTCGCCCTCGCACTGGCCGGCGACCCGGACCTGGTGGTCCTGGACGAGCCGACCGCCGCCCTGGACGTCGAGTCGCGGCGTGAGCTGTGGGCCGCGATGCAGCGGTACGCGGAGCGCGGCAACACCGTCCTGTTCTCGACGCACTACCTCGAAGAGGCCGACGACAGCGCCGACCGCGTCGTCGTCATCGCCTCGGGCCGGGTCGTCGCCGACGGCACCACCTCGCAGATCAAGTCGATGATCGAGGGCCGCACGGTCAGCTTCGTGCCGCGCGGCCGCCAGGAGGGCTTCGACCTGCTGCCCGGCGTCTCCTCCGTGGAGCACCGCGGCGGGCGCGTCCACCTGCGCACCAGCGACTCCGACTCCACGGTGCACGCGCTCTCCCGCGCCGACGCCTTCACCGACCTGGAGGTGTCGGGCGTGGGCCTGGAAGAGGCCTTCATCGCGCTCACCCACCAGTCCCGCCACGCGGCCGCCGCTCCGGAAGGACGGACCACCTGATGCTCGGTTACATCCGCCTCGAAATCCTGCGGCTCGTCCGCAACGGCGGCTACCTCATGATGAGCCTCATCATGCCGGTCGGCCTCTACGTCACCCTCGCGGGCGGCGGCCCCGACCAGGAGTCCCTGGTGCGGGCGATGGTGGGCGCGGCCGCGTTCGGCGCGCTCGGCGTGGTCATCACCAACGGCACCGGCATCGCCGAGGACCGGGCGCTCGGCTGGCTGCGCCAGCTGCGCCTCACCCCGCTCTCGCCGGTGCAGGTCGTCATCGCCCGCGGCGCCGTCGCCACGTGCCTCGGCATCCTGCCGATCGTGGTCATCGGCCTGATCGGCAAGTTCTACCGGGGCGTCGACCTGTCGCCCGGCACCTGGCTGGAGATCTTCCTGCTGCTTTGGGTCGGCATCGCCCCGCTCGCGATGCTCGGCATCGGCATCGGCTACCTCTTCAAGGCGCAGCTCGCCCAGATCGCCGGCACCGTCTCGTACCTGACCCTCACGCTGCTCGGCGGCCTGATGATGCCGACCGACACGCTGCCCAGCTGGCTCCAGCCGCTGTCGAAGGAGACCCCGGTCTACCGCTATGCCCAGCTCTCCTGGGACGCGGCCGCCAACTCCGCGCCGAGCGGCACCGGCCTCGGGGTGCTCGCCCTGTGGACGGCGCTGCTCGCGGCCTTCGCGGCCTTCGCCTACCGCAGGGGCGGCCGCCGCGCCTGATCCGCAGCTCGTCCGACCGTGCCCGCAGGGACTCCCCCTGCGGGCACTTTCGTGTTCGTACCGGACGCGAGTCGCATTCGAGCGGATGCCCCCACCCTTGCCCTGCCACTGACCGTACGCGATGGAGTGAGGCAACTGAATGCGCGTGTTGTTCGTGGGGCACGGCCCGGCCCATGTCCCCTGGATCATCCCCCTCGCCTGGGCCTGCCGCCTTGCGGGCCACGAGGTGCGGGTGGCGGTGCGGCCCCAGTGCGTGGCCCCGGTCACCCGGGCCGGTCTGGTGGCCGTGCCCGTCGGTGACGAGGCCGCGACCGCCGAGGTCGCGGCCCGCCGACTCGGCCTCGGTCCGGGCAGGTTGAAGGCGGCGGCCGAGTCGGTCGCGGTCCTGGACGCCGACCTGAGCGAGGCGCTCATCGAGAAGATGATCGCCGTCGCCGACACCCTCACCGACGACCTCGTCGACTTCGCCCGCTTCTGGCGCCCGGACATCGTGGTGCACGACACGGCGGCCGCGGCCGGCCTGGTGGCCGCCGCCGCGGTCAAGGTCCCGGCGGTCGGCCACACCTGGGGCGTGTCGCTCGGCGTGCACTGCGAGAGCGAGGCCGAACTGCGCCCCTCCTACGCCAGGCTCTTCGAGCGTTTCGACGCCGACCCGGTGGTCGGCCCCTCGGTGTGGATCGACCCGTGCCCGCCGGGCCTTCGCCCGCCGCACGGGGTGCGCCGCGCCGACATGCGCTACATCCCGTTCGCCGGCCCCGCCGCCCTTCCGGACTGGCTGCGCTCGGAGCGCGGCTCGGGCCGCCCCCTGGTGTGTGTCACCGGCGGCGTCACGACGTCCGCCCTGGACGAGGTGCGCGACCACGTGGTGCGCTCGCTGCTCGACCTGGACACCGACGTCGTTCTCGCGGTCACCCCCGAGCAGGCCGCGAACACCGGTCAACTCCCCTACGGCGTACGGATGGTGGAGTCGTTCCCGCTGGACGTGCTGCTCGCGCACTGCGACGCGCTGGTCCACCACGGCGGCGTCGGCAGCGGGCTGATCGCCGTCACCCACGGGCTTCCGCAGCTGCTCCTGCCGCGCAACGCCTTCCAGGAGCACTGGTCGCATCTGGTGCGCGCATCGGGCGCGGGGACCGCGCTGCCCGCGGACGCCGAGGAGGGCGCGGTGGGAGCCGCCGTACAGGACCTGCTGCGGCGGCCCTCCTACCGGGAGCGGTCCGAGGCGCTGCGGGCCGAGAACGACCGGATGCCCACCCCCGACCGGCTGGTGGGCTTCCTGGAGCAGTGCGTGAGAGCCGGTCGCACGGACGTTCCCACACCTGAGGAGACAGGAAGACGATGACCGTACTCCTTGAGCCCACGACGGGCACGAACCGCTTCGTGCGGGGCGAGACGATGCACGGCCTGTTCCAGGACGCGGCCCGCCGTTTCCCGGAGGCGGTCGCCGTGCGCCACAGGGGGGTCGGCGTCTCCTACCGCGAGCTCGACGCCGTGTCCGACGCGTACGCGGCGCTCCTTCAGGCGCGCGGCGTGCGGCGGGGCCATCTGGTGCCGGTGCTCATGGAGCGCGGCATCCCGCAGATCGCGGTGCTGCTCGCGCTGTTCAAGTGCGGGGCCGCGTATTCGGTCCTGGACGCCCGCTGGCCCGTCGACCGGCTCGAGGCAGTGACCGGCCGGCTGGGCGCGCCGCTCCTGGTGACCACCGTGGACGGGGACTGGTCCGTGCCCGTCTGGGCGCCGCCCGCCGAGGAGCTGTCGCTGACCGCCGCGCGCGGCCTGACCCCCGCGCCGGTCGCGGTGAGCGGCTCCGACGCCTGCTCGGTGTTCTTCACCTCGGGCTCCACCGGTGCTCCCAAGGGTGTGGTGTCGAGCCACGAGAACGTGGTGCGCCTGTTCGACGGGGCGTTCTACGCCGAGCTCGGCCCCGGCACCGTGATGCCGCAGACCGCTCCCCCGACCTGGGACGGCTTCGCGCTCGACTGCTGGAGCATGCTCCTGACCGGCGGGCGCACCGTGCTGCTCGACGAGACGGTCCTCGTGCCGCGCACCCTGCGGGCGCTGATCGCCGAGGAGGGCGTCAACGCCGCGTTCATGACGACCCAGCTGTTCAACATGCTGGTCACCACCGATGTCGGCGCCTTCGCCGGGATGAAGTGGCTGTCCATCGGCGGCGAGCGGGCCGCCCCGCCCCGGGTGCGCGCCTTCCTCGCCGAGCACCCCGGCATCCCGCTGCTCAACGTGTACGGGCCCGTCGAGTGCGGCGCGGTCGTCACCGCACACGTGGTGCGCGACGAGGACTGCGACGATCCGGCCGGCATCCCGCTGGGCCGCGCGCTCGCGCACACCGATGTGTACGTCCTGGACGGCACCCGGGTGTGCGCGCCGGGCGAGACCGGCGAGCTGTGCCTGGGCGGTCCCGGCCTCGCCCTGGGCTACCTCGGGAATCCGGCGTTGACCCGGGAGGTCTTCGTCGAGGTGGAGATCGACGGACACCCCCAACGCCTCTACCGCACGGGTGACTTGGGCAACCGGTCCGCCGAGGGCGTGTTCCACTACACGGGCCGCGGCGACCGACAGATCAAGATCCGGGGCCACCGGATCGAGCCCGCCGAGGTGGAGCGCACCGTGGAGCGGGTGGCCACGGTGACCGGCGCCGCGGTGGTGCCGGTGCCCAAGCCCGACGGCTCCTATCACGGGCTCGCGCTGTTCTACACGCGCGGCGCCGCCGGGATCGGCCCCGCCGAGCTGCGCCGGCGCCTGGCCGAGCTGCTTCCGGAGTATCTGGTGCCCCGCCGGGTCCAGCTCGTCGACCGGTTCCCGCAGCTCGCCAACGGCAAGGTCGACCGGCGCGATCTCGCCGCCCGGGTGCGTCCCGAGCGGGAGCATCCGGCCGGGCCCGCCGAGTCGTTCGAGGGCACGGCGGCCCTGGTCGCCGACGGGTTCCGGGCGGTGCTCGACACCGACCGCGTGCCCGGCGACGTCTCGTTCTTCGAGCTCGGCGGAAGCTCCCTCGAAGCGGCCCGGCTGTGCCAGCACCTGGACGCGGTGCTCGGCGCGGCCGTACAGCCCTCGCAGATCTTCCGCACTCCGACCGTGCGCCGGCTCGCCGCGTGGCTCGACGCCACGGCCCGCTCGGCCGAGGCCGCCGACGCCCCGGTCCCGGGCCTGGAACCCGGCGAGATCCTGCTGCCGCCCGAGCAGTCCGGCTTCCTGTTCGCCGCCGCCCACGACAAGGACGGTCTCGGCGGCCTGTGCCGGATGACCTGGTGGATCGAGGGGCCGGTCGACGTCGACGCCCTCACGCGCGCGGTCGGCGACGTCCATCTGCGCCACCAGGCCCTGCACGCGCGGTACTTGATCCGCAACAACGAGATCGGTTACGCGGTGGTGCCGGAGACACCGGCCGCCGCCGAGGTGCTGTTGCTCGACGACGCGGCCGACGAGCGGCGGGCCGCCCGGGACTGGCTGGCCGCCGCGCTCACCCCGCTGCGGGTGCGCGACGCCGAGGTGTGGCGGTGCGCCGCGGTGCGCGCCGAGGACACCGGACGCACCCTGTTCGGCCTGGTCGCCCACCACGTGGCGTTCGACGGGGCGTCCGAGACGGTGCTCGCCGGCGACCTCTCACTCGCCTACGCCGCCCGGCTCGCGGGCCGCGCCCCCGCCTTCCCGGCTCCGGCCGCGACCCTCGCCGAGGTGTCCGCCGACCACCGCAGGGTGATGTCCCGGGTGGACCTGGCGGAGCAGGCCGAGTACTGGGAGGACCACCTGGAGCTTCAGGAACCCCTGGAGCTGCCGGGCCGCGCCGACAACGACATCAACGCCGGGCCCGGCCACTCCCCCTCGCTCACCGTCACCAACACCGAGCTCGCCCGCTGGGACGAGCGGGCCCGCGAACTCGGCACCACCCGCTTCGCTCTCCTCGCCGCACAATTCGGCCTGGTACTCAGGGAGTTGACGGGACAGGAGGACATCGCCGTCAAGGTCCCGGTGGCCCGGCGCGGCAGCGAGGTGCTCGCCTCCGCCATCAGCTGCCGGGTCGACCTGCTCTTCCTGCGCTTCTGGCCGCCGCACAAGGACGACGGCGCCGGGCTCCTGGAGCGGGCGGTCACCCATGTCGACGAGGCGCTGGCCGCCCAGGAGACCGGCGGCGCCCAGCTGGCCCGCACCGTGGTGCTGACCGGCGGCGGCGAGTCGCTGCGCCCGATGCCGAGCTTCCTCATGCAGGACGACCCCGACCCGCGCCTCGAACTCGCCGACTGCACCGCCCAGTTGTCGCGCATCGGCGCGCCCACCATGTTCACCGAGCTGGAGCTCGACGTCCGCATCACGCCGGACGGCGCCCTGATCACCGCCTCGGTACGCACCGACCGGATCCCGGCCGAGATCGCGGACCGGGTGGTGACCTCGTACACCGAGCGTCTGCGCCGCGGCCCCGCCGCACCGGCCGCGCCCCTCGCCGCTCCCCTCACCCCCTCCAAGGACACCTCATGCGTGTACTGATCCTGAGCAGCCCCGAGTCCACCCACTTCACCTGCATGGTGCCGCTGGCCTGGGCGCTGCGCGGCGCCGGGCACGAGGTCCTGGTCGCCGGGCAGCCCGACATCATCCCGATGGCTCGTTCGGCGGGCCTCAACACGGTGTCCGTGGGACGGCAGTTCTTCGGCAAGGACCTGCTCAGCCCGCCGCTGCCGCCCGACAAGCGGCCCATCGAGATCGTCGGGCCGCTCACCCCGAAGATGACCATGATCGGCTCCCGGGTGTGGGTGCTGCACACCCGCTACATGGCACCCAAGTACCTCGAAGTCGCCGCGGCGTTCAAGCCCGATCTGGTGATCTCCGAGATCTTCGACTGGGTCGCGTGCCTCGTCGGCGGCGTGCACAAGATCCCGGTGGTGTCGCACCGCTGGGGCGTCGACCCGATGAGCCACCTGATGCGGGCCACCGCCGAGGACCTGCTCCAGGGCACCTGTGAGCGGCTCGGCATCGAGGGCGGCCTGCCCAAGCCCGATCTGCTGCTCGACCCGGCGCCCCCGCAGCTCCTGGTGAAGGGCGCGCCGGCCGGCGCGCCGATCCGGCACATCCCCTTCAACGGCACGGGATCCGTGCCGAGTTGGCTGCGCCACCGCGGTGACAAGCCCCGGGTCTGCGTGACCATGGGCCGCCAGACCATCTCGCTCGGCGGCCTCCCCATGTTCCGCGGCATCGTCGAGGCCTTCGGCGACCTGCCGGAGACCGACGCGGTGATGACGGTGCAGGAGGAGTTCGTCGACGAGCTCGGCACCATCCCGTCCAACGTGACCATCATCGCGCCGACCCCGCTCAATGGCTTCCTCGACACGACGGACGCGGTGGTCACCCACGGCGGCGCCAACACCCTGCTCGCCGTGGCGAGTTTCGGCGTACCGCAGCTGATCATGCCGCAGCTGGTCGACCAGTTCGAGGGCGGCGATCTGCTGGCCGCCGCCGACGCCGGCCTGACGCTGCGCACCGCCGAGGCGCAGAACGACCCGGCCCAGGTGGCCGAGGCCGTACGCACCCTGCTCGCCGAGGAGCGCTTCGCCAAGGGCGCCGGCGTCCTCGCCGAGACCATGGCCGCCATGCCGAGCCCCGCCGCCGTCGTCCGTGACCTGGAGAACCTCCGATGCGCGCACTGATCATCGCCACCCCCGTCGACACGCACTTCCTGCCCCTGCTGCCGCTGGTCCGCGCGCTCACCGGCGCGGGCCACGAGGTGCTCGTCGCCGGGCAGCCCGACGTGACCGGGCCCGCCGCGGCCGCGGGCCTCGCGACCGCCACGTTCGGCGAGGCCTTCCACTACATGGATCTGCGCCGGGGCCGTCGGCCCGAGGGCCTGCGCCCCATCGAGGTGGTGGGCCGCCCGCCGGCCCAGCAGATCGACGGCGCCGCCCAGATGTGGCGCAACCACGCCCCGTACTTCCTGTACGACTACCTCGACCTGGCCCGTGAGTGGCGGGCCGACCTGGTGATCTCGGACCACATGGAGTTCGCCGGCCCGATCGTCGCCGAGGTGCTGGGCGTACCGAGCGTCTGGCACCGCTGGGGCGTGGCCCCCACCAGCGCGTTCATGCTGGGCCTGACCCGGATGTGGCTCGGCCCGCTGTGTGAGCGCCTGGGTCTGGGCTCCGTACCGGAGCCGGACCTGATCCTCGACCCCGCGCCGACCTCCCTCGGGAGCGCCGACGCACCCCCCGCCCGGCCGATCCGCCCCGAGCCGCACACCGGCGGCGGCACGCCCTGGACGTACACGGCCGCACCCGGGCGCCGGGTCGCGGTGGCGCTGGGCGGCTACACCCTCGACCTGGACGGAGCCCCGCTCCTTCGCCGGGTCCTGGACGCGCTGTCCGCCGCGGGAGGTGTGGAGGCGGTCGTCCACGCGGCCCCCGAGCACCGGGCGGCGATCGGCGCCCTGCCCGAGGGCATGACGTACACCGGGGAGAGCGCGCCCGGCCTGCTCTTCCCCGGGGCCGACCTCGTGGTCCACCACGGCGGGCCCGGCTCCACGCTCGCCGCCGCCGCGCTCGGCATCCCCCAGCTGGTGCTCCCGCAGCTCGACGAGACGTTCCTCGCGGGCGACAAGGTCGCGGCGGCGGGCGCCGCGATCACCCTGGACAGCGCCGAACGCCAGAACAGCGAGCCCGAACTCGCCGCCGCGATCGGCCGGTTGCTCACGGAGCCCGCCTTCCGCGCCGCCGCCGAGCGCTTGCGCGACGAGGTGCGCGCCATGCCCAGCGCGGCCGACACGGTCCCCCTGCTCGAACAGTTGACGACACGTCAGGAGGTACTGGCGTGAGCACCGACGTGACCGCCGAAGCCACCGGAAACGACTCGGCCCCCCAGAAGGCGGCCAAGACGGGAGCCCAGGAGACGGCCGACGTGGCGGCCAAGGAGAAGAAGCCCAATCCGAACGGCATGAGCGACATCCAGGTCCTGGTGTTCATCGTCTGCGCGATGGCCACCATGACACTGGCCCTGCTCGACGGCTCGATCATCTCCTCGGCCGTCCTGCCGATCGTGCGCGACCTCGACCCGGCCCACGGCATCGACCGCTTCCCCTGGCTGATCACCGCGTACCTGCTGGCCGCGACGGCCGCGCAGCCGCTGTACGGCAGGCTCAGCGACAGTTACGGGCCGCGCCGCATCTACCTCGCGGCGCTCGGCACGTTCCTCGCGGGCTCCGCGCTGTGCGCGACCGCGCACTCGCTCACCCAGCTGATCGTCTTCCGTGCCGTCCAGGGGCTCGGCGGCGGCGGTCTGATGAGCATGACGCTCATCGTGATCGCCACCCTGTACCCGCCCAAGTCGCGGGCCGGACGCTCCAACGCGGGCGGCGCGCTCATAGCGGCCGGCATCATCGCCGGGCCCATGATCGGCGGGCCGCTCAGCGAGAACCTGTCCTGGCGCTGGATCTTCCTGCTCAACGTGCCGCTCGCGGGCCTCGCCCTGGCCGGCGTGGCCTGGGCGCTGCGGCTCCCGGTCAAGGGCACCCGGCAGAAGGTCGACATCCTCGGCTCGGTGCTCATCGCGGCCGCCACGTGCGCGCTGCTGCTGGGCGTGAAGGCGTACGGCGAGCACAACTCGTTCTCGGGTCCGGTCCTGCCCTACTTCTACGGCGGCTTCCTGATGGCCGGCGCGTTCGTGGCCCGGCAGCTGAAGGCGGCCGATCCGCTGATGCCGCTCACCCTGTTCAAGGACAAGGTGTTCAGGCCCGCCGCGATCCTCCAGTTCGTGGGCGGCTTCGCGCTGCTTTCGCTGCCGGTGTTCCTCATCAACTACCTGAACATCGTGCGGGGCGTCTCGCTCGACGCGGTCGGCCTGCACTTGATCCCGCTCGCCGTCGGCGTCGTGCTGGTCTTCCTCGGCTGGGGCAAGATCATCACTCGTACCGGCAGGTGCAAGCCGGTCCTGGTGGCCACCACGGCGACGGCGACCACCGCGGTCGCCGGGCTCGGCCTCACCGTGGCCGACGCCAGCGTCTGGCAGCTCGACCTGCTGCTCCTGCTGCTCGGGGTGGGGCTGGGCGGCGTGACCCAGATCGCGCTGTTCATGACCCAATCGGCCGCTTCCGCGGACCAGTTGGGCGTGGTCACCACCACGTCCCGGTTCGCCACGATGCTGGGCACCACCATCGGCGGCACGGTGCTCGGCGCGGTGCTCAGCGCCCGCTTCGCGTCCGCGGCCGGAGCCTCCGGCGTCAAGGACCCGGACGCCGCGGCCGCCCAGCTCGCCGGGCTCGACGCGGTCCGCCGCCACCTGGTGACCGACGCCTTCGCGCACGCCACGTCCACGCTGCTCCTGACGGCCGCGGGGCTCCTGCTGGTCGCGCTGGTCACCGCCCTGCTCATGAAGGACGTCGACGTGAACGCGCTGGCCGACGGGGCCGCCGGCCCGTCGGACGCGGAGCCCGCCGACGCCTTTGGCGCTGAGGCGTCCGCCGACTCCCCCACCCCCGCCTCCACCCCCGCACCCGCCGAGAAGGCCGCCCCACAGTCCGAGGAGGACGACGACGATGCGCGTACTGATGCTGAGCACCCCCTTCCCCACGCACTTCACCCCCATGGTGCCGCTGGCCTGGGCGCTGCGGGGAGCGGGCCACGAGGTGATGGTCGCCGCGCAGCCTGACGTCACCGACGCGGCCCGCGCCGCCGGGATCTCGGCCGTCGACATCGGCGACCGCTTCCACGGCCTGGACGTCCTCCAGCGTCATCTCCCCTCCGGCGTACGCCCGTTGGAGCTGATGGGGCCGACGCCGCCGGCGAAGATGGCGGGCGCCACCAAGCTGTGGGAGACCCACGCCCGTTATCTGGTCAGCTCCTACCTGGAGTTCGCCCGCGAGTGGCGGCCCGACCTCATCGTCTCCGAGCAGATGGAGCTGGCCGGCCAGCTCGTGGCCGGCGCCCTCGGCATCCCCTCCGTGCAGCACCGCTGGGGCGTCGACCCGCTGAGCGGGCCCTCGCGCGCCTCGGCCCGCAACTTCCTGCACGGGACCGCCGAGCGCCTCGGCCTCGACGGCCTGCCCGACCCGACCCTGCTGCTCGACCCGTGCCCGCCGGCCCTTCGCCACCCGAGCGCGGCGCCGGGCGCACCCATCGGTTACGTCCCCTTCAACGGCACGGGCACCGTGCCCGACCGGCTGCACCGGCCGGCCGCGGACGGGGTGCGCCGTGTCGTGGTGTGCCTGGGCCGCCAGACTCTCGTCCTCAACGGGACCGGGCTGTACCGCTCGATCATCGCGGCGTTCGACGGGCTGGAGAACGTCGAGGCGGTGGTGACGGCGGACGCGTCCTTCCACGAGGGCTTCGGCACGGTGCCGGACAACGTCCGTGTCGTCGAGCCTGTCCCGCTCAACCTGTTCCTGCGCGACTGCGACGCGGTCATCCACCATGGGGGCGCCAACACGACGCTCACCTCGTGCTCGTTCGGCCTCCCCCAGGTGGTCCTCCCGCAGATCGTCGACCAGTTCGCCTCGGCGGAACTGCTGGCCGCGGCCGGCGCCGCCCGAGTCCTCGGCGAGGCCGCCCCGCAGAACGACCCCGGCCAGGTGCGCGAGGCGATCCGGGACGTGCTGGACGACCCGCGCTACCTCAAGTGTGCGCAGGAGTTGCGGGCGGACATGGCGGAGATGCCGAGTCCGGCGCGGGTGGTGGAGGATCTGGAGCGGCTGGTCGTGAGCTGATCCCCAACTCCGCCTCACAGCAGGGCCCTTGCCACTCCCGGCAGGGGCCCTGCCCCTTGCTCCCACGCCCGAGGCCGTTCGCGCAGCTCCCCGCGCCCCTAACCCCGCCTTCGTGTGCGGACCGTGCCCGCTTCTCGCGCAGTTCCCCGCGCCCCTTAACTGCTCGGTGCCGGGCGGCATGGACATCCTCAGCCCGTCATGGGGGTCCCCCTGGCCCTTAAGGCCTTGGGAAAACGCGTCGGGGTCTAGGGCGGAGCCAGGGGCTGAGGCCCGCGCATGCGGAAGGGGCCCGCCGACCGGAGTGGTCGGGGGCCCCTTCGGGGGACGGCCGGTACGGACTAGCCGCGGCGCTTCTTCAGCGCGTCCCCGCCGAACTTCACGACGAGGCAGACGACGACGGTGACGGCGAGACCGATGATGAGGTGGCTCATGGTGTCCTCCAAAGGACGTATATGGGTGGGGGGTTGGATGGTGCGGCGGAAACGTGGCGTGCGGGTCAGGCGTGTGCGGCGGTGCGCTGGGCCGCGAGTACCGCCCACAGCGCACCCGGCGTCGCGAAGGTCGCGCCCGTGAGCTTGTCCTCGGGGATCTCCACGTCGTACTGGTCCTCAAGGCGGACCAGGAGCTCGATGGTGGCCATCGAGTCCAGGCCGACGGCCTTGAGGTCGAGCGCGGGGTCCAGCGGGGCGGTGACCCGTGGCAGGACCGAGGTCAGCAGCTGTTCGAAGCCGGCGTCCCACGAGACGTCAGTGGTGGTCATGGCTCAATCTCCTTACGGGATAACTTCGGTCACTTCTGTTCGCGGCGCAGGCGCTGCTTGTCGGTCTTGCCGTTCGGGGTGAGCGGAAGCGCGTCGAGCAGGTGGCAGGCGGCGGGGACCTTGGCGGCCTCCAGGCGCTCCGTCAGCTGGGCGAGCACCTCGTCGGGCGTCAGGGAGGTGACGGCGTACAGCGTGAGGTCGTGGCCCTCGGCCGGGGCCAGGGCGGCGGCGGCCGTGACGCCCTCGATGTCGAGCGCGGCCGTCTCGATCTCCAGGGTGCCCATGCGGACGCCCTTGCGCTTGAACAGGTCGTCGCGGCGCCCCTCGAAGTAGAGGTGGCCGTCGGTGTCGAGGTGCCCGTAGTCGCCGGTGTGCAGGGTGACCTCGCCGGTGACCGGGTCGGGGCGGAACCGCAGCGCGGTCTGCTCCGGGGCCTGCCAGTAGCCGGTCATGATGTGCGGTCCCCGGACGCAGATCTCGCCGACGGTGCCGGGCGGCAGCAGCCGGCCGTCGTCGTCCAGGATCAGCACCTCGGTGCCGTCCAGTGCGCGGCCGACCGAGCCGGGGCGCTCGATGTCGCCGTCCGGTTCGAGCACGGTGATGCGCTTGCACTCGGTGGTGCCGAACATCGGGGAGACCCGGGCGTGCGGGAAGGCCGCGCGCAGCTGGGCGATGACGGGCCCGGTCAGGGCCGCGCCGGTGTTGGTGAAGAGGCGTACCGGGGGTGCCTCGCGGCGGTCCCGCCTGGCCAGCGTGAGCAGCATCTCGCCGAGCGAGGGCACCAGCGGAACGACGGTGACCTTGTGCTCGTGCAGGGTGCCGAGAAGCCGTACGTGACGGTCGGGCGAGGTCAGCAGCACCTGGGCGCCGGCGATCACGGACAGCAGGATCTGGTAGAGCCCGTAGTCGAAGGAGACCGGCACCGCCACTAGGACGACGTCGTCCTCGCGGTAGTTCAGCCGGGCCTGGATGGCGCGGGCCGCGAACACGATCGGGGCGTGGGTGCTGACCACGGCCTTGGGCGCCGAGGTGGAGCCCGAGGTGTAGATGAGCAGTCCGAGGTCGTCGGGGGCGACGGGCGCCTCGTCGAGCGTGGCGGGCGCCTCGTCGTACAGCGCCTCGGCGCCGCGGCGCACCTCGTCGAGCCCGAAGACCGGGCTGCTCGTCAACTCCCGCAGGATCGCGGTGTCTTCGGCGTCCTGACCGATCACGAGGACCGGGTCGCAGTCCGGTACGACGGTGTTCAGGTGGAAGCGTTTCATCGCCGGGTTGACCGGCACGAAGACGATGCCGCGGCGCAGGGCGGCGAACATCAGGGCGGTGAAGGCGCGGGTGTTGCCGACGCGGACGAGGATCCGGTCCGCGTGCCCCACGCCTTGGGCGGTGAGCCAGTCGGCGTACGCCCGTGACCAGGCGTCCAGTTCCGCGTAGGTCCACACGCCCGATGCGTCGCGCACCGCGGGGGCGTCGGGGCGCGTGGCCACGGCCGCGGCGAGCAACCCATAGACGGTGGGGACGGTGGGGTCGGTGTCGGTGCCGGTGTCCGCGGCAACCAGCGTCTGAGTCGTCATCCAGCAACCTCGTGGTCATCGGAACGGATGGGGGTCACCCGAGCGTGAGGGGGTTGCCTCGACCCCGGATCGAGCGTCGGTGGACGCCGGCCCTGCGGGGCCGGAACCCCGCACCCTGCGAGTTGTACGGGGTTCGGCTGCGGGCCGTCCGTGGCTGGTCGCGCAGTTCCCCGCACCCCGGGCTTCGAGCCGTCCTCGTCTGTCGCTCGATCCATGACAACGGGTCGAACTCGCGCAGGACTTGAGCCGTACTGGAGCGCTCGGCCTGCCCGGGACTCAAGTCCGGTGCGAGGAGGCCGCCCCATGGTGTCGCCGGGCAGCAAGCCCCCATGGTGACGACCCCGCCGCGACGACGTCCGACGGGGAAGGAGGCAGCGCTAAATGAACGCGGATTCCCGGCAGACCGGCAGCCAGGGTGCGGACGGCTCGGCAGGTGAGCGGCCGCTGGACTTCGGTGTCTTCTTCTTCGCCGCGGTCGGCGACCGGGCTCAGGAGACCTACCGTCTGATGCTCGACGCGGCCCGCCGCGCCGACGAGCTCGGCTTCGGCTTCGTATCGACGCCCGAGCGCCACTTCCACCGCTTCGGCGGTGCCTTCCCCAACCCGGCGGTGACGTCGGCGGCGATCGCCGCGGTGACCGGCCGCATCCAGATCCGGGCCGGCAGCGTCGTGACGCCCCTGCACCCGGCCGCCCGCATCGTCGAGGACTTCGCGATGGTGGACGGCATATCGGGCGGCCGGGTCGCGATCTCGGTGGGCTCGGGCTGGAACGTCAACGACTTCGTGATCGCGCCGGACAAGTACGAGAACCGGCGCGAGCAGATGATCAAGGATGTCGGTGACATCAGGACGGCCTGGCGCACCGGGCACTGGACCGGGCCCAATCCGCTGGGTGTCGAGACCACGCTGCCCGTCTTCCCGCGTCCGGTGCAGGACGACCTGTCGGTGTGGGTGACCGCCTCGCGCAGCGAGGGCACCTTCCGCGAGGCGGGCCGGCTCGGCTGCAACATCCTGACCCATCTGGAGAACCAGGACGTCGAATCGCTCGGCGACAAGATCGCCCTGTACCGGGCGGCGCGCGCCGAGGCCGGCTGGGAGGGTCCCGGCACGATCACCGTGATGATGCACACCTACGTCGCCGACGACGCCGACGAGGCCCGCCGGGTGGGCGGCGGCAGCCTGCGCGACTATCTGCTCTCCGCCATCGATCTGGAGGCCCTCGCGGTCGAGGCGGGCGGCCGGATGAGCGGCAACAAGCAGGGCCGCGAGGTGCTGTCCGCGGTGAAGGCGCAGCGCAAGCTGGCCGAGCTCGGCCTCAACCGTTACCTGTCGGGCAACTCGCTGATCGGGTCGGTCGAGGAGTGCACCGAGACCGCGCGCCGGGTGCGGGCGGCCGGTGTCGACGAGATCGCCTGCCTGGTGGACTTCGTCGCCGACCCGGAGCTGGTACTGGCTTCCCTTGAGCGGGTCGCCGCGGTGCGCCGCGAGGCGGCCACGGCCGCCGAGCCGGCCCTCGCCGCCTGACCCCGGCCGGGCTGCGCCGCCGCCGATCCCGATCCGGCTCGCACCGCCGCCCGTTGCCCGGACTTGACCACGAGCAACTCCCTTCTTATCCCAGGAGGTTGTCCATGCCGACGATCCTCGCCGTCTCCGGCAGTCCGTCGCCGGTCTCCAGCACCCACCAGGTGCTCACTCTCGCCGCGGAGCGGCTCGCCGCCCGCGGGCACCGCGTGGAGTCGCTCGCCGTGCGCACCCTGCCCGCGGCCGAGCTCCTGCGCGCCGACCTCAGCAACCCCCAACTCGCCGATGCTGCGGCCCTGTTCGCGGCGGCCGACGCCGTGGTCCTGGCCACTCCGGTCTACAAGGCGGGCTGCTCGGGGCTGCTCAAGTCCTTCCTCGACGTCCTTCCGCAGTTCGGCCTCGCGGGCAAGGTCGTGCTGCCGCTGGCCACCGGCGGCTCGCTCGCCCATGTGCTGGCGCTCGACTACGGGCTTCGCCCGGTGCTGATGTCGATGAAGCCGCGGGCCGTCTCGGAGAGCTTCTTCGTGCACGCGGGCGGCATCCGCAAGGGCCCGTGCGGTTTCGCCGGCCTGGAACCCGAGACGGAGGCCCTGCTGCACGAGGCCACCGACGCCTTCGCCGACCTGGTGGAGAGTCTCACCGAGGGCGGCGCCGACGGCCTCGCCCAGGGCGCCTCCGCGCGCGCCACGGAGGCCGCCACCCCCACCGTCCGGCTGGTGCCCGCCGCCTGACCCGCGGCCACAGGACCACCCGCGCTCCTCAACATCCCCTATTCATGTGCCTGTTGATGTGTCGATCACGACGTAACCACGACAGAAGAGGACCCCATGAAGGCTCTGGTTCTGAGCGGCGGTACGGGAAGCCGACTGCGCCCGTTCAGCTACTCCATGCCCAAGCAGCTCATCCCGATCGCCAACAAGCCCGTCCTGGAGCGGGTGCTCGACAACATCCGTGACCTCGGCGTCACCGAGATCGGCATCATCGTCGGCAACCACGTCGAGGAGATAGCCGAGGCGATCGGCGACGGCTCCCGGCTCGGCGTCGAGATCACGTACATCCCGCAGGAGAGCCCGAAGGGTCTCGCCCAGTGCGTGCAGCTCGCGCAGGACTTCCTCGGCGACGACGACTTCGTGATGTACCTCGGCGACAACATGCTCCCCGACGGCATCGCCGAGGCGGCCGCGGAGTTCCACGCGCTGCGCCCGGCCGCGCAGGTGCTGGTCGCGCAGGTCGAGGACCCGCGGGCCTTCGGCGTCGCCGAGGTCGACGCGACGGGTGTGGTGGAGCGGCTCGTCGAGAAGCCCCCGGTGCCGCGCTCCAACCTGGCGCTCATCGGCGTCTACTTCTTCACCCCGGCCATCCACGAGGCCGTCGACTCGATCGTGCCGAGCGCGCGCGGCGAGCTGGAGATCACCGACGCGATCCAGTGGCTGGTGACCAGCGGTGCGACCGTCCGGGCCCAGGAGTACTCGGGGTACTGGAAGGACACCGGACGCGTCGAGGACGTCCTGGAGTGCAACCAGATGCTCCTCGACGGCATCGCGCGCCGCGTGGACGGCGACGTCGACGACCAGAGCGTGCTGATCGGCGCGGTCGTCGTCGAGGCCGGCGCGAAGATCACCCGGTCGTTCGTGGAGGGCCCCGTCGTGATCGGCGCGGGCACCGTCCTGGAGGACAGCCACGTCGGGCCGCACACGTCCATCGGCCGTGACTGCGTCCTGTCCGGCACCCATCTCGACTACTCGATCGCCCTCGACGGTGCGACGATCTCCGCGGTGCGGGGCCTGCACGGCTCCCTGCTCGGCCGGGGCGCCGCGGTCACGGGCATCGACCTGGCCAGCCGCCACCACCGTCTGGTGGTCGGCGACCACACCCGCGTGGAGGTCGCGGCATGACGAACACCGACACGGACAAGAGCGGCACGGGCAAGAGCGGCACGGGCAAGAGCGGCACGGAGAAGAGAGCCTTGAACAAGATCCTGGTCACCGGCGGCGCGGGCTTCATCGGCTCGCACTACGTCCGCACACTCCTCGCGGGCGGCTACGAGGGGTACGAGAACGCCGAGGTCACCGTCCTCGACAAGCTCACCTACGCGGGCAACCGCGAGAATCTGCCCGCCGACCACCCCCGGCTCACCTTCGTCGAGGGCGACATCTGCGACCTGCCGCTGCTCCTTCAGCTGTTTCCCGGCCACGACGCGGTCGTGCACTTCGCCGCCGAGTCCCACGTGGACCGCTCCCTGGAGTCGGCCGCCGAGTTCATCGCCACCAACGTCGGCGGCACGCAGAACGTGATGGAGGCCGCGCTGCGCGCCGGTGTCCGGCGCGTGGTGCACGTCTCCACCGACGAGGTGTACGGCTCCATCGACGAGGGCTCCTGGACCGAGGAGTGGCCGCTCCTTCCCAACTCCCCGTACGCCGCCTCCAAGGCGGGCTCGGACCTCATCACCCGCGCCTACTGGCGCACCCACGGCCTGAACGTGTCGATCACCCGCTGCTCCAACAACTACGGGCCCTACCAGCACCCCGAGAAGCTCATCCCGCGCTTCGTGACCAATCTGCTCGAAGGCGAGACGGTCCCGCTGTACGGCGAGGGCGCCAACATCCGTGAGTGGCTGCACGTCGACGACCACTGCCGGGCCATCCAGCTCGTCCTCACCGAGGGCCGCGCGGGCGAGATCTACAACGTGGGCGGCGGCAACGAGCAGACCAACCGCCAGATCACCGAGCGCCTCCTGGAGCTGACCGGAAACGACTGGTCGAAGGTGGTCCGGGTCGCCGACCGCAAGGGCCACGACCTGCGCTATTCGCTGAGCGAGGCGAAGATCGCCGAAGAGCTGGGCTACGCGCCGCGGATCTCCTTCGAGGACGGTCTCGCCGAGACCGCCGCCTGGTACCGCGACAATCCCGGCTGGTGGAAGGCGGTCAAGCACGCGCCGCAGGGGGACCAGAAGTGACACTGCTCGACGCGACGGCGTCCGCACCCCAGGTGCTGGTCGTGGGCGCAGGACCGGTCGGGCTCAGCGCCGCCCACGAGCTGGCCCGGCACGGTGTGCGGGTCCGGCTCGTGGACGCGGCGGCCGGCCCCGCCACCACCAGCCGGGCGCTCGCCACGCATGCCCGCACCCTTGAGACGTACGACCAGATGGGCATCCTGGACGAGCTGCTGCCGCGCGGCCAGCGGGTGGAGCACTTCACGCTCCACCAGAACGGCAACCGCCTGATCCGCTTCGACACCGACTACAGCCGGCTGCCCACCCGCTTCCCGTTCACGCTGATGGTCGACCAGGTCATCACCGAGGAGGTGCTGCGCACCGCGACGGCCCGCCGGGGTGTGGAGGTCGAATGGGGCGTGCGCCTCACGGAGTTCGAGGACCTGGGCTCCGAGGGTGTACGGGCCCGCCTCGTCCACGCCGACGGCACCGCCGAGACCGTGACGGCGGACTGGCTGGTCGGCACGGACGGCGGCCACAGCACCATCCGCAAGCAGCTCGGTCTGAAGCTGGAGGGCGAATCGAGCGAGACCTGGCTGATCGCGGACGCGACCGTGCACTGCGACCTGCCGAAGGACAGCATCCACTGGATGCGCACCCCGACCGGCACCGTGATGATGGTCCCGTTCCCCGAGCCCGGCAAGTGGCGCCTGCTCGACACCGCGGAGACGTCCTACGGCGGCGACGACGCGATGGTGGCCCGGCGCTTCGCGGCGAAGATCACCACCGGCACCGGCAAGCTCGCGGTGGTCGAATCGCCGTCCTGGGTCTCGGTGTTCACCATCCAGCAGCGCATGATCGCCTCGATGCGCACCGGCCGGGTCCTGCTCGCCGGCGACGCGGCCCACGTGCACAGCCCGGCCTCCGGGCAGGGCATGAACACCGGTGTCCAGGACGCGGTCAACCTGTCCTGGAAGCTGGCCGCGGTCCTGCGCGGCGAGGCCCCGGACTCGCTCCTGGACAGCTACAGCGACGAACGGGTGCCGGTGGGCGCGGAGTTGCTGCGCACCACCAAGATGGCGACGATGCTGGTCCAGCTGAAGAGCCGCAGGGCGGCGGCCGCGTTGCGCGCCGCATTCACGGTCCTGCGCTCGCTGCCCCCGGTCAAGGGCCGCATCCAGCGCAAGATCATGGGCGGCATGTCGGCACTCGGCCTCGGCTACGCGGCCGGCCCCCTGGCCCACGCCTCGGCTCCCTCCGCCGGCGTACGCCCCGGCGAACGCGTGGCCCGCGTGACCGCGCCGGTCCTCGCGACCAGCCCCGGCTGGCAGGAGACCGTCGCCGAACTCCAGCGTCCCGAATGGCTGTTGCTCACCTTCGGACCGGCCTTCGAGCACCGCTTCGGCCCCTCGGTACGCGTCCGGACGGTCAACACCCCGGGCCCGGACGCCCTGTCCGACCCGGCCGGCCACCTGTCCACCGCCCTGGGCGCCCCCGCGGGCACCTGGCTCCTGATCCGCCCCGACGGCTACCTGGCCGCGAGGGGCACAGCAAAGGAGTCCCCGTCGACCGCACTGGCCGAGCTGGGCTTCACCCCGGCGGAAACACCCCAACTGACGCGCTGACACAACGCCTTGGGCCCGCCCCCGGAATCCTCCGGGAGCGGGCCCAAGCGCTGTGCCCCTCCGCCACGGCGGACGCGGGCGACTTGGCATGCCGGGTGCCCTACTGGGGGCGCGGGGAACTGCGCGGGACGCGCGCACGGTCCGCACCCGAAAGCGGGGCTGCCGGGGCTCAGCCCCGGACTCCGTTCGGCCTGAACGGCCTCGTCCTCAAACGCCGGACGGGCCGACGATGTGCGCACCGCCCGGCACCGAGCAGCCAAGGGGCACGGGGAACTGCGCGGGATGGGGGCGTTCTCGGGCCGGTGCGGGGCGCGGCCGGAGTGCCGAGGGGGCGCGGATGCGGCTACGCGGCGTGGCGGGGGCGTTCCTGGCCCCTCGCGTAGAGGGAGAGGCACTGCGCGTACGTGGGCAGCAACCCGAGCTCCGCGGCCTCGCCCACCGTAGGTGCCGCCGCGTCCTTCTCGGAAAGCACCGGATCCCCCGTGAGCCACCGCGACCACGGCAGCCCGAGCTCCGGGTCGAACGCCCGCAGGTCGAGCTGCGTACCCGGCACGTACTCGGTGGAGCACAGATAGCTGATGCACGTGTCGTCGGTCAGCGCCACGAACCCGTGCGCGAGCCCCTCCGCCACGAACATCGCCCGCCCGTCCCGCGCGTCGAGCACCGTCGTCACGTGCTCGCCGAACGTGGGCGAACCCACGCGTACGTCGACGACCACGTCGAGCAGCGCCCCGCGCACGCAGCTGACCAGCTTGGCCTGGCCCGGCGGGATGGCCACGCCGTGCAGCCCGCGCACCGTATTGCGCGAGGACGCCGAGTAGTTGACCTGGCGCGGCACGAAGGCGTGTCCGGTCTCGGCGGCGAGCAGGTCGTAGCGGTACGACTCGTGGAAACTGCCGCGGGGGTCCGTCAGCAGCTTCGGCATGATGCGGTACGCGTCCGGTACGGCGGTCTCTTCGATCCTCATGGTGGCGGACGGTAGGCGCCCGTACTCAAGTTCCGGTAGCGCCGCATGACCACCTGTCCAGCGGTCCCCGAGCGCCACGCGCCACAGTGCCGCTCAAACCGCGCATACAGGAGGTAGCAACGGTGTCGGTGAACGACCGAAGAGCAGGCGGCAGAGGCGGCGCGGCCGGATCGGTGGTGGTGCTCGGCGCCACGGGGTTCGTGGGCCGGCACGTCTGCGAGGTGTTCGACGCGGCGGGCTGGCGGGTGACCGGGGTCGCCCGCAGCGTGAGCGGACCGCCAACTCCCTATGAAACGACGGCGCTTGATGTGGTGAGCTCCGCTCCGGACCGCATCGCGGCGCTGCTCGCGGAGCGCGGCGCGCACGCGGTGGTGAACGCGGCGGGCGCCGTGTGGCAGGCCACCGAGGACGACATGACGCGCGCCAACACCGATCTGGTGGAGCGCCTGGTCGCGGCGACCGCCCCGCTGACCGCTCGGCCCCGGCTCATCCAGCTCGGCTCCGTGCACGAATACGGACCCGTGCCGCGCACCGGCATCAGCGAGGACACCCCGACCTCGCCGGTCACCCCGTACGGCCGCTCGAAGCTGGCCGGGGCCCGCGCGCTGCTCGACGCGGCGGCGTCGGGGCGGGCGGAGGGCCTTGTCCTGCGCGTGTCCAACGTGTCGGGACCCGGCACGCACCGGGCGAGCCTGCTCGGCATGGTCGCCCATCACCTGGCCACCTCCGCCCCCGAGCCGCTGCGGCTCGCCCCGCTGCTCGCCCACCGCGACTTCGTGGACGTACGGGACGTGGCGGACGCGGCGCTCGCCGCGGCCCGCTCCGGCGCGAGCGGTCAGGTCCTCAACATCGGCGGCGGGCAGGCGACTTCGGTGCGCAGCCTGGTGCTGCGGCTGACCGAGCTGGCGGGTGCGGCCGCCGAGATCGTGGAGTCGCCGAGCGCCGGCGGGCGGCCGCCGGAGGCGGAGTGGCAGCGCATGGACATCGGGCGTGCGAAACGGCTCCTGGGCTGGTCGCCGCGGCGCAGCCTGGACGATTCACTGCGCGATCTGCTGGCCCACGCCCGCGCCGCCGTCGAGCGCGTGCCGTCGCCCGGCGCCCCGCGTCCCGAGTCCGCCGCCCATCGCGAGCCGTTGTCCAGTGCCCTTCAAGTCGCGCCCCCGACGATGGCCGTGTCGGATCACCGCTGAGGGCTTCGTGCCGAACTGACGACCATGGAGGCAGCCAAAATGAGTGACACCAAGGCACGGATTCTCGAACAGGTGCGGGAGTACCACCTGGAGAAGGAGCAGTCCGGCGAGTTCGTGCCGGGCGTCAGCGAGATCTGGCCCTCCGGCGCGGTCCTGGAGCCCGCGGACCGGGTGGCCCTGGTGGAGGCGGCGCTCGACATGCGGATAGCCGCGGGCACCAGCTCCCGCAAGTTCGAGTCCCGCTTCGCCCGCTACATGAAGCGGCGCAAGGCGCACCTGGTGAACTCCGGTTCCTCGGCCAACCTGCTGGCGATGTCGGCGCTCCTCTCGCCGCACCTGGAGGACCGCGCCCTCAAGCCGGGCGACGAGGTCATCACGGTGGCCGCGGGCTTCCCGACCACCGTCAACCCGATCCTGCAGAACGGTCTCATCCCCGTCTTCGTGGACGTCGAGCTGAAGACGTACAACACGACCGCCGAGCGCATCAAGGCGGCCGTCGGCCCCAAGACCCGCGCCATCATGGTCGCGCACGCGCTCGGCAACCCCTTCGAGGTCGCCGAGGTCGCGCAGATCGCCGAGGAGAACGACCTCTTCCTCGTCGAGGACAACTGCGACGCGGTCGGCTCGCTCTACAACGGGCAACTCACCGGCACCTTCGGCGACTTGACCACGGTCAGCTTCTATCCGGCGCACCACCTGACGATGGGCGAGGGCGGCTGCGTGCTGACCTCGAACCTGGCGCTGGCCCGCATCGTGGAGTCGCTGCGCGACTGGGGCCGCGACTGCTGGTGCGAGCCGGGCGAGAGCGACCGCTGCTTCAAGCGCTTCCAGTACCAGCTGGGCACGCTGCCGGCCGGCTACGACCACAAGTACATCTACTCGCACATCGGCTACAACCTGAAGGCCACCGACCTCCAGGCCGCGCTCGGTCTGACCCAGCTCGACAAGGTCGACGACTTCACCGCCGCCCGCCGCCGCAACTGGCAGCGCCTGCGCGAGGGTCTTGAGGGCGTGCCGCACCTGATCCTGCCGGAGGCCACCCTGGGCAGCGAGCCCAGCTGGTTCGGCTTCGTCATCACCGTCGACCCCGACGCGCCGTTCAAGCGCAAGGAGTTGGTGAACTTCCTGGAGGAGCGGAAGATCGGCACGCGCAACCTGTTCGCCGGCAACCTGACGCGCCAGCCCGCCTACGTGGACGCACCGCACCGGATCGTGGGCGACCTCACCAACTCCGACATCATCACCGAGCAGACCTTCTGGATCGGCGTGTACCCCGGCCTCACCGACGAGCACACCGACTTCATGACGGCTTCGATCCGGGACTTCGTCGCCGGCTGGTGACGCCCCCCGACACCCCTCAACCCCAGCACCCCTGACGAGGAGAGAGCGTACATGTCGTCGACACTTGCGGAGCTGACTGAGCTTCAGCCGGTGGTCCAGCCCCGTGAGCCGGTGTCGGTCCCCGACCGGATCGCGGCGTCCGCGGCCACCACCGGCGGACTCCTGACCACCGGGGAGTTCCACCACTGGTTCGCCGAGCGCAGGAAGGCGGGCCGCTTCCACATCGAGCGCATCCCGTTCTCCAAGCTGCGCGGCTGGTCCTTCGAGCCGGACACCGGGAACCTGGTGCACTCCAGCGGCCGCTTCTTCAGCGTGGAGGGGCTGCACGTCACCACGGACGACGGCCCGCACAAGGAGTGGTACCAGCCCATCATCAAGCAGCCCGAGGTCGGCATCCTCGGGATCCTGGTGAAGGAGTTCGACGGCGTACTGCACTTCTTGATGCAGGCCAAGATGGAGCCGGGCAACCGCAATCTGCTCCAGCTCTCCCCCACAGTGCAGGCCACCCGCAGCAATTACACCAAGGTCCACCAGGGCACGGACGTGAAGTACATCGAGTACTTCACGGGCAGCGGGCGCGGGCGCATCCTCGCCGATGTGCTCCAGTCCGAGCACGGCTCGTGGTTCTACCACAAGAGCAACCGCAACATGATCGTCGAAGTGGACGGTGACGTCCCGCTCGACGAGGACTTCTGCTGGCTGACGCTGGGTCAGATCTCCGAACTCCTGCACCAGGACAACCTGGTGAACATGGACTCGCGCACCGTGCTGGCCTGTCTGCCGGCCTACCGCGCGGGCGCCGTGGCGAGTGACGAGTTCAGCCAGGCCCTGGCCCGCTCGCGCGATCCATGGGCCGGCGCGCTGCTCACCGACGTCGACCTGCTGTCCTGGTTCACCTCGGAGCGTTCGCGCTACGACGTGCAGGCGGAGCGGATCCCGCTGGACGACGTGCCGGGCTGGACCCGCGACGAGGCGCGCATCGGCAAGGACGACGGCCGCTGGTTCAACGTGGTCGCGGTCGAGGTGCAGGCCGGCAACCGCGAGGTGACCAGCTGGACCCAGCCGCTGATCGAGCCGTGCAGCCGGGGCATAGCCGCCTTCCTGACCCGCTCGTTCGACGGTGTGCTGCACGTGCTCGCCAACGCGAAGGTCGAGGGCGGTTTCCTCGACACCGTCGAGCTGGCCCCCACCGTGCAGTGCTCCCCGGACAACTTCGAGGGCCTCCAGGTCCGCCCGCCGTTCCTCGACCTCGTCATGTCGGCGCCCGCGGAGCGCATCCGCTACGACGCCATCCACTCCGAGGAGGGCGGCCGGTTCCTGTACGCCGAGAACCGCTACCTGGTCATCGAGTCGGACGAGCAGGAGGCACCGATCGAACCGCCCACGGGGTACCAGTGGGTGACGGTCAGCCAGCTCACGGATCTGATCAAGCACGGCCACTATGTCAATGTGCAGGCCAGGACGCTCCTCGCCTGCCTCAACGCCATGGGACATCTGACGCATGACTGAACGCCCCCTGCGCATCGCCGTCCTCGGCACCGCCGACATCGCCCGCCGCCGGGTGCTGCCCGCCATGGCGGCCGACCCGGACATCGAGCTGACCGCGGTGGCGAGCCGGGACGGCGGCCGCGCTCGGGAGGTCGCGGCGCAGTTCGGCTGCGCCGCGGTCGAGTCCTACGACGCGGCCCTGACCCGGGACGACGTGGACGCGGTGTACGTTCCGCTGCCCATCTCCCTGCACGCCGAGTGGGCGGGCCGGGCGCTGCGGGCGGGCAAGCACGTCCTGGCGGAGAAGCCGTTGACCGCCGACCGGCCGACCACCGAGGCGCTGCTCGGCCTGGCGCGCGCCTCGGGCCTGGTCCTGATGGAGAACGTCATGTTCGTCCATCACCCCCAGCACTCGGTCGTACGGGAGCTGGTGACGAGCGGTGCGATCGGTCAACTCCGGGCTTTCAGCGCGGCGTTCGCGATCCCGGCGCTGCCGGCCGGGAACATCAGACACCGCCCGGAGCTGGGCGGCGGCGCCCTCCTGGACGTCGGCTACTACCCGGTGCGGGCGGCCCTGTACTTCCTGGGCGCGGGCCTGGAGATCGTCGGCGCCGCCCTGGAGAGCTCGGGCGGCTCTGCGGTGGAGACGTCGGGCGCGGTGCTCGTCCGCTCGCCTTCGGGGGTGCTCGGGCAGCTGGCGTTCGGCATGGAGCACGCCTATCGCTCGGCGTACGAACTGTGGGGCAGCGAGGGCCGGATCCGCGTCGAGCCGGCGTTCACTCCGCCCGCCGACCACAAGCCGGCGGTGTGGATCACGGACGCGCACGGGCCGCGCGAGCTGACGCTGGCTCCGCACGACCAAGTCGCGGCCACGGTAAGGGCGTTCGTGCGCGCGGTGCGTTCGGGTGCCGTCGAGTCGCCGGACGCCGGGGAGTGCCTGGAGCAGGCGAGCCTGCTGGACGCGGTCCGGGCGCGGGCGACTCACCATGACAACGCGTAACAAGAAGCGCGCAACGAGAAGCGCGTAACAGGCAGCGCGTCGCAAGGGGCGCGTCACAGCGAATGCGTCACAGCGGATGCGTCACAGCGAATGCGTCACAGCGAATGCGTCACAGCGAATGCGTCGCAAGGGATGTGTCACAGCAGATGCGTCGCAGGAACGCGCGACAAGAGGGGACCGAACATGACCGTGACTGATCAGCCGGCGCCGCAGACCGCGGCCGTGCGCGTCGCCGAACTGCACGTACTGCGCGAGCAGGCGAGGCTCGGGCCGAGCGAGAAGGCGACCGAGGCCCAGCGCGCCAAGGGCAAGCTGACCGCCCGCGAGCGCATCGACCTGCTCCTGGACCCGGGCTCCTTCCAGGAGATCGAGCAGCTGCGCCGGCACCGTGCGGTGGGGTTCGGGCTGGAGGCGAAGAAGCCGTACACCGATGGTGTGGTCACCGGCTGGGGCACGGTGGAGGGCCGTACGGTCTTCGTGTACGCCCACGATTTCCGTATCTTCGGCGGCGCGCTGGGTGAGGCGCATGCCACGAAGATCCACAAGATCATGGACATGGCCATCGCGGCCGGTGTCCCGCTGGTGTCGCTGAACGACGGCGCGGGCGCCCGTATCCAGGAGGGCGTCAGCGCGCTCGCCGGCTACGGCGGCATCTTCCAGCGCAACACGCGGGCCTCGGGTGTGATCCCGCAGATCAGCGTGATGCTCGGCCCGTGCGCCGGTGGCGCGGCGTACTCCCCCGCCCTGACCGACTTCGTCTTCATGGTCCGCGATACATCGCAGATGTTCATCACAGGGCCCGACGTGGTGCGGGCGGTGACGGGCGAGGAGATCACCCAGAACGGGCTCGGCGGCGCGGACGTGCACGCCGGGGTGTCGGGCGTGGCCCACTTCGTCCACGACGACGAGGAGACGTGCCTCGCGGAGGTGCGCTACCTCATCTCGATGCTCCCGTCGAACAACCGGGAGATGCCCCCGCCGCTGCCGCCCGGTGACGACCCCGCCGACCGCCGCAACGACGTGCTCCTCGACCTGGTGCCGGCCGACGGCAACCGCCCGTACGACATGCGCAAGGTCGTGGAGGAGATCGTCGACCACGGCGACCTGCTCGAAGTCCATGAGCACTGGGCACGCAACATCATCTGCGCCCTCGCCCGGATCGACGGCCGCGTGGTGGGGATCCTGGCGAACCAGCCGCAGTTCCTCGCGGGCGTCCTCGACATCGAGGCAAGTGAGAAGGCGGCCCGCTTCGTGCAGCTCTGCGACGCCTTCAACATCCCGCTCCTCACCCTGGTCGACGTGCCGGGCTTCCTGCCGGGTGTCGCGCAGGAGCACGGTGGGATCATCCGCCACGGCGCGAAGCTCCTGTACGCCTACTGCAACGCGACCGTCCCCCGCATCTCCCTCATCCTGCGCAAGGCCTACGGCGGCGCGTACATCGTCATGGACTCCCAGTCCATCGGCGCGGACCTCACCTACGCGTGGCCCACCAACGAGATCGCGGTGATGGGCGCGGAAGGTGCGGCGAACGTCATCTTCCGCCGGGAGATAGCGAGTTCGGACGATCCGGAGGCGGTGCGCGCGTCGAAGATCGCGGCGTACAAATCAGAACTGATGCACCCGTACTACGCAGCCGAGCGGGGCCTGGTCGACGACGTGATCGACCCGGCCGAGACACGGGCCGTGCTGTCCTCCGCCCTGGCGATGCTTCGCACGAAGCACGCAGACCTGCCGTCCCGCAAGCACGGCAACCCACCGCAGTGAGGAGCGAGCGTGCCGAACGATTCGACTGAGCCCCTGTTCCGCGTGCTGAAAGGCACCCCGACCGAGGCCGAGCTGGCGGCTCTGGCCGTGGTCCTCCTCTCCCTGACCGGAGAACCCGCCCTGCCTCTGGCCCCCGTGATCCCCCTGGCGGCCTGGCGCCGCCACCCTTACCAGCCCCCAGTGAGCTGGCGCCGAGCCGCCTAGCCCTGCGGCCCCACCCCAGACCCCGTTTCGCGCCCGAAGGGCCGAGGTTGCCTCTCCCGCGCCCCGTCAGGGGCGCGGGGAACCGCGCGAGACGCGGGGCACGGCCCGCACACGAAAACCGGCCGTCCAAGGGGCCCGGGGGGCAGGGCGAAGCCCAGGCCCCCAGGGGCGCGGGGAACTGCACGACCAGCCACGCACAGGCCCGCACGCGAAAGCGGGGTCAGGGGGCACGGTCCGCAGACAACAGCGGGTACAGGGGCGCGAGGAACTGCGCGAGACACGGGCTCGGTCCGCACACGAAAACCGGCCGTCCAAGGGGCCCGGGGGGCAGGGCGAAGCCCAGGCCCCCAGGGGCGCGGGGAACTGCACGACCAGCCACGCACAGGCCCGCACGCGAAAGCGGGGTCAGGGGGCACGGTCCGCAGACAACAGCGGGTACAGGGGCGCGAGGAACTGCGCGAGACACGGGCTCGGTCCGCACACGACGGCAAGGGGCCCGGGGGCAAGCCCCGGGTGATCTCGAACCCCGGGCCGGCGAGAGGCCTAGCGGCCCGCCCGAGCCGCTCGGGCAATCGCGACGACCGCCTTCTCCAGGGCGTACTCGGGATCGTCCCCCCCACCCTTTACCCCCGCATCCGCCTCAGCCACGGCCCGCAGGGCCGAAGAAACCCCCTCCGGCGTCCACCCCCGCATCTGCTGCCGCACCCGGTCGATCTTCCACGGCGGCATCCCCAACTCCCGTGCGAGATCCGCCGGCCGGCCCCCCCGCGCGGAGGACAGCTTCCCGATTGCCCGCACCCCCTGCGCGAGCGCGCTCGTGATCAGCACCGGCGCGACCCCCGTCGACAGCGACCACCGCAGCGCTTCCAGCGCCTCCGCGGCCCGCCCCTCCACCGCCCGGTCGGCGACGGTGAAGCTGGAGGCCTCCGCACGGCCCGTGTAGTACCGCCCGACGACCTCCTCGTCGATCGTCCCCTCCACGTCCGCGCACAGCTGCGACACCGCGGAAGCGAGCTCGCGCAGATCGCTGCCGATCGAGTCGACCAGCGCCTGGCAGGCCTCCGGCGTGGCCGAACGCCCCAGCGCCCGGAACTCCTGCCGTACGAAGGTGAGCCGCTCGGCCGGCTTCGTGGTCTTGGGGCACGCCACTTCCCGCGCCCCCGACTTGCGCGCGGCGTCGAGCAGCCCCTTGCCCTTGGCGCCGCCCGCGTGCAGGAGCACCAGGGTGATCTCTTCGGCGGGAGAGTCGAGGTACGCCTTCACGTCCTTGATCGTGTCCGCGGACAGATCGTGCGCGTTGCGTACGACCACGACCTTCCGCTCCGCGAAGAGCGAGGGGCTGGTCAGCTCGGCGAGCGTGCCGGGCTGAACCTGGTCGGAGGTCAGGTCACGCACGTCGGTGTCGGAGTCGGCGGCACGGGCGGCCGCCACCACCTGCTGCACGGCGCGGTCGAGGAGCAGGTCCTCCTGGCCCACGGCGAGCGTGACGGGGGCGAGCGGATCGTCGGTGGAATTCTTCCTGGTGGCCATCGTCGTCCAGCATCCCACGGGCCACCGACAGTGCCCGTCGGTCCGCTCCCCCCACCGGGCACCACCCCGCCCGGCATGTCGGAGAATGACCAGGTGAACGATGTGACCCGACACGTACTGGTGCTCCCGGACCGCGACGCCGCCGAGGAGGTCGCCACCGAGCTGTCCGACCTGTTCGGCCTCGCCGATGAGCCGCAGCTCGTGCGCGACGCCCTGGCCGGCGAGGACGACGCCGAGGACGCCCAGTGGCTCGTCGTCGTGGAGGACCCGGACGGCCGCCTGGACCCGAAGGCCCTGGACACCCTGGTCGCCGACCACGACGGCTGGCTGGAATCCCCCTGACTCCGTACGGCGCACCCCGTACGACGACCTCGCTCGGCGACCCCGTACGGCATGGACCGCAGCGGGGCAGCCGTCGGGCCCGCTCAGCCCGTCTTCGGCACGACCTGGATGTCGAGGTCGATCGAGATCGACGATCCGATCGCCGCGATGCCCCGGGCGAGCATGGTCTGCCAGGTGAGCGTGAAGTCCTCGCGGTGCAGCTCGGTGGTGGCCCGGCAGGCACCCCTGGTCTCGCCGCCGAGCCCCGTTCCCAGGCCCAGGTACTGCGTGTCGAGCGTCACCGTGCGGCTCACGCCGTGCAGCGTGAGCCCGCCGATGATCGCCCACCGTCCGCCGCCCCGGTGTACGAAGCGGTCGCTGTAGAACTCCATCGTCGGATAGCTCCCCACGTCCAGGAAGTCGCCCGACCGCAGGTGGTCGTCGCGCATCTGGACGCCGGTGTCGATGGAGGCGGTGTCGATGATGACGTGCATCGCGGACCCCTCCATGCGCTCCCCTATGCGGATGGCCCCGGCGAACGTGTTGAACCGGCCGTGGATACGGGCGAGTCCGATGTGACTCGCTGTGAACCCGATCTGGGAGTGCGTCGGGTCGAGCTCCCACTCACCGGGATCCGGCAGCGCCACCGGGGCGGCGACCTGGAGCATGATGTCGCCGAGCGCGGTGAGCCCGCTCGCGGTGACGGTGGCGTTGCCGTGGAAGGGCGTGTATCCCTCGGCCGTGACGGCCAGCCGGTATTCGCCCGCCGGCACCGTGGTGACCACCGTGCCGAACGGGTCGGTCTCACCGCCGACGACCCGTCGGCCCGAGGTATCGCTGACCACGAACTCGGCCCGCTGGACAGGCTCGTTGACGGGGTCGAGCACCCGGCAGCCGAGCACGCCCCCGGTCGACGGGACGGACAGGCCCGCCAGGGGCCCGGTACGAAGTGGAGAACTGGTCGAGCTCTTGCCGAACCAGCGGCTGAACACTGTGCACGCACCCCCGTGCGAAGAAGAATCTGCCGGGCCGCGCAGGGGGCAGACATCCTCGTCCGTCCTCGCCACAGCAGGTCTGCGGCCCCTTGACGAAGACGCATTCGATCACTGTTGTGCTGTTCGTGGCAAACGCGGCGCCTGCGCACAGTTGAGGCACCTGTCACCAGAGGCCCGAATTGGCCATTCCGTTTGTCCGGTTCCGCTCCCTGCCAACGCGCTGACGGACCGGCCGTACACCCGTCGCATGCGGCCGTCGTCTCAGGAGGCGAGGCCCGGCGCACCGCTCCCGCACACCCGTCGCATGCGGCCGTCGTCTCAGGAGGCGAGGCCCGGCGCACCGCTCCCGCACACCCGTCGCATGCGGCCGTCGTCTCAGGAGGCGAGGCCCGGCGCACCGCTCCCGCCCGCGTCGCGTCGGGTCCCCGGGGCACCGCGCGCAGGCCGCCGCCCACCCCGGTGATCGCGATCGCCCCGTCCGTGTCGGTCCGCAGGACCGCGGCGCCCCACGCGCGCAGCACGGCGATCGTGCCCGGCGCGGGATGGCCGTATCGGTTGCCCAGCCCGACGGAGATGAGCGCCAGTCTCGGGCGTACGAGCCCGAGCAGCCCCGGGTCCTGGTGTGCCGAACCGTGGTGGGCCACCTTCAGGACGTCCACGTGGGCCAGCGCCGGGTTCTGCCGCAACAGCCTTCGCTGGGCGGGGGGTTCGAGGTCGCCGGGCAGCAGCAGGCTCAGCCCGCCGGCGGTGTGGACGAGCAGGGTGACGCTGGCGTCGTTCGGCCCGTCGGGCACCGGCCCCGGTTCCGGCGGCGGCCACAGCACCTCCCACGAGAGCCCGCCCAGCGTGCGCCGTTCGCCGTATGCGGCCGTCGTCACGGACACCCCGTGCGCCGCCGCGATTCGCCGCACGAATGCCGCCTGGTCGGGCGGCTCCGCGTAGCCCGTCGTCTCGATGACCCCGACCGACCTCCCCCGCAACACCCCGGCGAGGCCCCCCACGTGGTCCGCGTGGAAGTGGGTCAGCAGGAGCAAGGGGATCCGGGTGACGCCCAGTTCATGGAGGCAGCGGTCGACGGGCAGGGCCTCGGGTCCGGCGTCGATCACCACGGCCGTCCCCGCCCCCGCCGCCAGCACCGTGGCGTCCCCTTGACCGACGTCACACATGGCGTACGACCAGTCGGGCGGCGGCCAGCCGGTGACGATCCTGGTGAGCGGGGCCGGCCGCACCACCGCGAGCAACAGCGCCAGGGCGAGCGCCGCGGCCGCCCAGGGATACCGGGGCAGCTTCCGCGCCACGAGCACGAGCACCACGGTGACGAACGCGAGCAGCGCTCCCCCGCACCAGCCGCCCGGCCACCCCCACTCGGCGCCGGGCAGTGCCGCTCCGGTCCGGGCCACCGTCGCGATCCAGCGCGTGGGCCAACTTCCGCACCAGGCGAAGAACTCGGCGACCGGCAGCGCGACCGGGGCCGCCGCCAGTGCGGCGAATCCCGCCACCGTCGCCAGGGCCACCGCCGGTTCGGCCAGCAGGTTGCAGGGCACCGCGACCAGGCTGATCCGCGCCGCGAACACCGCCACCACCGGCGCGCACACCGCTTGCGCCGCCGCCGCGGCGGCCAGCACCTCGGCGAGCCGGTCGGGCACCCCGCGCCGTCGCATCGCCTGGCTCCACCCCGGCGCGATCGTGAGCAGCGCCCCGGTGGCGAGGACCGAGAGCAGGAACCCGTAACTGCGGGCCAGTTCGGGCGTGTACAGCACCAGGAGCAGTACGACGGCCGCCAGCGCCGGGATCAGGGATCTGCGCCGGCCCGTGCCGATGGCCAGCAGGGCGACAAGCCCGCACGCGGCGGCGCGCAGCACACTCGGCTCCGGTCGGCACACCACGACGAAGGCGAGGGTGAGCGCCCCGCCGAGCACGGCGGTCAGGCGCAGGGGAATCCCGAGACGTGGCGCGAGGCCGCCCCGCTCGGCCAGCAGCGCCCTCCCCGGTGGTCCGATCAGCAGGGCGAGAATGATCATCAAATTGCTGCCCGACACCGCCATGAGGTGGGTGAGGTCGGTCGCCCGGAATGCGGCGCGCAGTTCGGGCGTGACCCTCGACGTGTCGCCGACGACCAGGCCGGGCAACAGCGCCCGCGCATCCGGCGCGAGCCCTTGGGCCGCCGAGCGCAGCCCGGCGCGCAGCTCACCCGCCAGTCTCTGCACGGCAGTTGGTGCGCCCGCGACCCGGGGTGGCCCGTTCGCCACCTTGAGCACGGCGGCGATCTTCCCGTCGCCCGGTGCGAGCCGCGCGGTCACCCGCAGCCGGGTGGAGGGCAGCAGCCCCTGCCAGCTGCCGGGCGCCAGGACGAGGACCGGGGTGTGCACGCCACGCGTTCCGCCGTCCGCTCCGACGACACGCCGCACCTCCGCGTCCACCACCACCGAGGCTCCGCCCCAGCCGCCCGCGCGGGTCGGCCTCGGGTCGGTGCTCAGCACCAATTCCACGGTGACCTGCCGGAACTCCCTCGCCAGGCCCGGCAAGGGACCCCGGCGCGCCTCCTCTGCGTGCAGCCCGCCCGCCATGATCCCGACCGCGACACAGACCAACACCCCGGCGACCGCGCCCCGATACCTCCAGCCCCCTTCAACCTCTCCTGCCGCATCCGCCTCTTCTGTTGCATCGGCCTCCCCCGACCTCGAACTCCCGGCCCGTCGCCGCACCCCGCGCCGAACGGCCGGCGCGACCAGCACGGTCGCCACCGCGAGACACAGCGCGGCCGCCCAACTCGCCTGATTCATCGAGGAGTTCACGGCACAGGCCGCGCCACCCCAGGCGCCCAGGGCCGGTCCGACCAGGCGGAGGTCCGTCGGTCCTTCCCGGTACGGGTTGGCCGCCCCCAGCCGGGCGCCCGACTCGGCATGGATCTTCAGGCGGTTCACAGCCGCACCAGGGCTTGCAGGTCGTTGAACTTCCCCTCGCCGATCCCCTTGACCTCGCGCAGTTCATCGACCGAGCGGAAGCCGCCGTGCTGGGCGCGGTAGTCGACGATGTGCTGGGCGAGTACGGGGCCGACGCCCGGCAGCGTGTCCAGCTGTTGTGCCGAGGCGGAGTTGAGGCTCACCGGACCGCCCGGCCCGCCCGTCGAGCCGCTGTGGGAGCCTGCGACGGAGGCGCCGGTGGAAGCGCCGCCCACGCCCGGTCCGCCAAGTGCCGCGCCCGGCACACCGGCCAGCACCTGTTCCCCGTCGGTGAGCGGCCTCGCACGGTTGAGCCCGGTCACGTCCGCTCCGTTCCGCACACCTCCGGCCGCGGTCAGGGCGTCGGCGACCCTCGATCCGGCGGGCAGGCGGTAGACCCCGGGCCGCTGCACTTTCCCTGCGACGTCCACGACCAGCACTCCGGCCGGCGAGGGCGTCGGCTGGGCCACCGGCCCGGACATCGCCGCGGCGCCCACCCGGTCGGTCGTTCCACCGGTCGTCCCACCTCTCGCCCCGCCTCCGGCCCCGCGTTCCGCGTCGTTGCCCGCGCTTTTCATGCCGTGCGCGGGCGGCCCCTGCCCTTCGGCCAGGTCCGGGGCGCGTACGGACTGCGGACGTCCGGCCCAGAAGTGCTGCGCCGTGAAGCCGGCCGTGACGAGGAGGACCAGGCACAGCGCCGCCAGACTGCGCGGCGCGAGACTCAGCCTGGACTGCGCCCACAGCGGCAGCCGTTCACGCACGGCAGCCCAGACCCGCTCACCCGCCCCCGGTGCGGCGGCGCAGTGGGCCGGAGTCACCCGCCCGGCCGGTTCGGGCGGGTATGAGGAGGGAGCCGGTGGAGGCTCGTGCGGCGGGGCGGCCGTGCCCGGAGGCGGTGGCCCACCCGGAGGCGGTGGGAGAAAGAGCGCGGCCGCGCGGCCGCGTGCGGTCGGGACCGGGGCGCAGGGCCGCGCGGTGCGGCTGCGGCGGCCGTGACCGGGCCGGCTTCGCCCGTCGGAGCCGGGGGCCCGGCCGGGTCCGCTCGTGGCGGTGCGTGGTGATCTGATTGCCATGCCACGAAACGTTAGGCACGTCGGGGCGAACCCGCTGATCACCCTCAATTCCGGTGGACAACCCACCAGTTGTGGATAACCCGGTCACCCGCTGGAGGGAATCAGCCCGCGCGGATTTCCGCTCGCGTCGCGCGGTTCAGCCCGCGGATTCCCCCCACCGCCCGAATTCCACCCTCCCTCGAACCGGCTCAGCGCGGCGAGACGATGGCGCCGAGCAGGCCCGGCCCCGTGTGCGCGCCGATCACCGCCCCCACCTCGCTGGTGTACAGGTCGACCAGCCCAGGCACCCGCGCCCGCAGCCTGTCGGCCAGTGCGGCGGCGCGCTCGGGCGCCGCGAGATGGTGCACCGCGATGTCGACGGGGCTGCTTCCCGCCCGGTCGGCCACGATCTCCTCCAGGCGGGCGATGGCCTTGGAAGCGGTGCGCACCTTCTCCAGCATCTCGATCCGGCCGTCGTCGAGCTGGAGCAGCGGCTTGACGGCGAGGGCCGAGCCGAGCAGCGCCTGCGCGGCGCCGATGCGGCCGCCTCGGCGCAGATAGTCGAGGGTGTCGACGTAGAAGAAGGCGGAGGTCGCGCCGGCCCGCTTCTCGGCAGCGGCCACTGCCTCGTCCAGGGTGCCGCCCGCATCGGCGACCTGGGCCGCGGCCAGCGCGCAGAATCCGAGGGCCATCGCAACCATCCCGGTATCGACCACGCGCACCGGCACGGGAGCGTCCTTGGCCGCGAGCACGGCGGCGTCGTAGGTGCCCGAGAACTCGGCCGACAGGTGCAGCGACACGATCCCCTCGGCACCCGCTTCGGCGATCTTCGCGTAGGTGTCCGCGAACACCGCGGGGCTCGGCCTCGACGTGGTGACGGAGCGTCGTTTCTGCAGGGCGAGGGCCAGCGAGCGGGCCGAGATCTCCGTGCCTTCTTCCAGCGCCTGGTCCCCCAGGACGACGGTCAGCGGCACGGCGGTGATGCTGTGCCGCTCCATCGTCTGCGGCGGCAGATAGGCCGTTGAATCGGTGACGATCGCGACATGGCGGGACATGAGCGGGAGGTTACCCGCCGAGGGCGCCGCGCGGCAGTCCGGCCTGGTGGAATGATCAGTTCGGGTCGGTGGCGACGGCGCGGTTCCCACGGCTCCTGCCGGTGTCCGCCGGCTCAGCTCGTGGCTTCGGGGCGGGGTGCCTTCTGCCACGGGTACCTCACCTGCGGCTGGGCGGTGCCTATCGCCTGCGGTGTCCCGGCCGGGGGCTCCTCGCGAGCCGGCCCGCCGCGCTGCGGCTCCTGGGACGCGCGACCCGGCGCGGGCACGTTGTTGTCCGAAAGATCATCCCAGGACGCGGATCCGTCCGCCGTGGGCGCCTTGACCGACCAGTCCCGCAGGGCGCCCGACTCCATCTCGATCTGCTCGCTGAGCGAGGCGAGCTCGTCGTCGGCGAACTGCCGGGCCCGGTCCCGGGCGGCCCAGCGCAGTGAGTCCGCGGAGCGCGTGATCCGTTCGGTGCGCTCGCGGAGCTCCGGCATCCGGTCCGCGATCCTGCGCTTGTCCGGCTCCCGCTCGAGGCGCCTGAGCTCGTCGTCCAGTTCGTGGCCGTGCCCGCTGAGCCGCTCGAACAGGGCGAGGGACTCCTTCAGGGACGCGTCCTCGGCGAGCCGCGCGTGCAGCGCCTCCTGGGTGGCCCGCATCGAGGTGCGCAGCGAGAGGCGCAGCTGGGCGAGCTGGCCCGCGACGCCGGGCTGCCCCACGCTCTTGGCGCGCAGCGTGGTGTCCTCGACGGTCCTGCGGGCCTGGGTGACCGTACGCTCCACGCCCCGCTTGGCGGCGCCGACCACCTTGACCGTCACGTACACGCCGAGCCCCACGAAGGCGACGAACAGCAGTGCCAGGATCAGGATCGCGGCTTCCATGAACGTCCCCTCGGTCGGTGTCGTCCCCTCCACCGTAAACGGAACGGGCAGGCCGTGGGTTCCCGCGGAACCCCCAACCTGCCCGTAGGGGGAAGCCCCCAGTGCCGTTTCGGGCCCTACGCGGGAACGATGTTCACCAGCTTCGGCGCCCGCACGATGACCTTGCGGATGCCCGCGCCGCCCAGCGCCGCGACGACGGCCTCGTCGGCCAGGGCGAGCTTCTCCAGATCGTCGTCGGAGATGCCCGGCGGCACCTCCAGTCGGGCCTTGACCTTGCCCTTGATCTGCACGACGCAGGTCACGGCCTCGTCCACGACGTACGCCGGGTCGGCGACGGGGAAGTCGCCGTGCACCACGGAGCCGGTGTGGCCCAGCTTGCGCCACAGTTCCTCGGCGATGTGCGGGGCCAGCGGGGCGATCAGCAGCACCAGCCGCTCGGCGACGGAGCGGGACAGCGGGCCGCCCGCCTTGGTCAGGTGGTTGTTCAGTTCGGTGATCTTGGCGATGGCCGTGTTGAAGCGCAGCCCCGCCAGGTCTGCGCCGGCGCCGTCGATCGCCTTGTGCAGGGCGCGCAGGGTCGCCTCGTCGGGCTCGGTGTCGGTGACGGTGACCTCACCGGTCGCCTCGTCGACGATGTTGCGCCACAGGCGCTGCAGCAGCCGGTACTGGCCGACGACCGCGCGGGTGTCCCAGGGGCGCGAGACGTCCAGGGGGCCCATCGCCATCTCGTACAGGCGCAGGGTGTCGGCGCCGTACTCGGAGCAGATCTCGTCCGGAGTGACCGCGTTCTTCAGGGACTTGCCCATCTTGCCCAGCTCGCGCTTGACGGGCTCGCCCTCGAAGAAGAACGTCCCGTCGCGCTCCTCGACCTCGACGGCCGGCACCGGGAAGCCGCGGCCGTCCCGGTAGACGTACGCCTGGATCATGCCCTGGTTGTAGAGCTTGTGGAACGGCTCGGCCGACGAGATGTGTCCCAGGTCGAACAGCACCTTGGACCAGAAGCGCGCGTACAGCAGGTGCAGCACGGCGTGCTCGGCGCCGCCGACGTACAGGTCGACGCCGCCGGTCGGCATGCCTTCGCGCGGGCCCATCCAGTACTGCTCGATGGCCGGGTCGACCAGCTTGTCGCTGTTGTGCGGGTCCAGGTAGCGCAGCTCGTACCAGCAGGAACCGGCCCAGTTGGGCATGGTGTTGGTCTCGCGGCGGTACTTCTTGACGCCGTCGCCCAGGTCCAGCTCGACGTTGACCCAGTCCTCGTTGCGGGACAGCGGGGTTTCCGGCGAGGTGTCGGCGTCGTCGGGCTCGAAGGTGCGCGGCGAGTAGTCGTCGACCTCCGGCAGCTCCAGGGGCAGCATCGACTCGGGCAGCGAGTGGGCGACGCCGTCCTCGTCGTAGACGATCGGGAAGGGCTCGCCCCAGTAGCGCTGGCGGCTGAACAGCCAGTCGCGGAGCCGGAAGTTGACGGTGCCCTCGCCGATGCCGCGCTCGGTCAGCCAGTCGGTCATCCTGGCCTTGGCCTCGACGACGCCCAGGCCGTCCACCGAGATCTCGGCGTTGGCGGAGTTGACGAGCTTCGCCTCATAGGAGGCGAACGCCTCGTCCCACGTCGAGGCGTCGGTGCCGCGGTCGTCGTCGGGCTGTACGACGCAGCGCATGGGCAGCTCGAAGGCGCGCGCGAAGGCGAAGTCGCGGGTGTCGTGCGCCGGCACGGCCATGATCGCGCCGGTGCCGTAGCCCATCAGTACGTAGTCGGCGATGAAGACGGGAACCTTTTCGCCGCTGACGGGGTTGGTGGCGAACGCGCCGGTGAAGACGCCGGTCTTCTCCTTGGCGTCGGCCTGGCGCTCGACGTCCGACTTGGCGGCGGCGAACGCGCGGTACTTGGCGACGGCCTCGGCCGGGGTGGCGTGCCCGCCGGTCCACACGTCGTGGGTGCCCTCGGGCCAGGCGACCGGGACGATGGTGTCGACCAGCTCGTGCTCGGGCGCCAGCACCATGTAGGTGGCGCCGAACAGGGTGTCCTGGCGGGTGGTGAAGACCGTGATGGCGTCGGTGTCGCTGACCTGGAAGTCGACGCGGGCGCCCTCGGAGCGGCCGATCCAGTTGCGCTGCTGCAGCTTGATGGCCTCCGGCCAGTCCAGCGCGTCCAGGTCGTCGATCAGGCGGTCCGCGTAGGCGGTGATGCGCATGTTCCACTGGCGCAGCTTGGCCTTGAAGACGGGGAAGTTGCCGCGCTCGGAACGGCCGTCGGCGGTGACCTCCTCGTTGGCCAGGACGGTGCCCAGACCCGGGCACCAGTTGACGGGGGCGTCGGAGGCGTACGCCAGGCGGTACTGGCCGAGGATCTCCGCGCGCTCTACGGCGCCCAGCGCCGCCCACTCACGGCCGCCGGGCACCTCGCGGCTGCCGTCCTCGAACGCGGCGACCAGCTCGGCGATCGGGCGGGCCTTCTTCGCGTCGGTGTCGTACCAGGAGTTGAAGATCTGGAGGAAGATCCACTGGGTCCACTTGTAGTACTCGGGGTCGATCGTCGCGAAGGAGCGGCGCTTGTCGTGCCCCAGGCCCAGCCGGCGCAGCTGCGCCTTCATGTTCTCCATGTTGGACTCGGTGGAGATCCGCGGGTGCGTGCCGGTCTGCACGGCGTACTGCTCGGCGGGCAGGCCGAAGGCGTCGAAGCCCAGCGTGTGCAGCACGTTGTGGCCGGTCATGCGCTGGTGGCGGGCGTAGACGTCGGTGGCGATGTAGCCCAGCGGGTGGCCGACGTGCAGGCCCGCGCCCGAGGGATAGGGGAACATGTCCATGATGAACTTCTTGGGCCGGGCGGCGACGGCCGGGTCACCGGCCAGATCGCCCGTCGGGTTCGGCGCCGCGTAGGTGCCGTCGGCGTCCCAGAAGTCCTGCCAGCGTGCCTCGATGTCGGCGGCCATGGCCGCCGTGTAGCGGTGCGGCGCGGCCGTCTCTGCGGCGGCAGCGGTGTTCGTCTCGCTCATGTCCTCAAAGCTCCATCGATCGTCTCTGCCGGCGGTTACGAGCGTTCGCTCATCGATCCGTGATCGAATCGCCAAACGAAAAAACCCCTCGCACAGGAGGGGGCGCCGCGCCGAGTCCGACCGGATCTGTTCATCGGTCGGCAGTGTTCAGCGCGGCTCGCTAAGCAGAAGGCGTACGGCACGCATGGCGTCAGGGTACCGCAGGCCTCGCACGGAGTACCCGTGGGGGGTGTGGGGCGCGGATCCCTGAGGGGTGTCGACAGCGCGTCCACAAGGGGCCGGGGCGAGGTTACTCCGCGTACCCCCCTCTTCTGGGGCAACCGCTCAAACCCCGTACCGGCCGGTATGGGGCGACCTAGCATGCCGCCACGGGACCGCTTTGCCGAACCATTCGGAGTCGCCCCACCATGAAACCTCGCAATCCGCTCACCCCGCACCGTCTTCGTCAGAACCCCGCACGGGGCCGTCCGGCCCGCAAGGGCGGACTCTCGGCGGCCGCCCTCGGCGTCGTCGCCCTGCTCATACCGCCGCTGGCGCTCCTCTCGTCCGACGGCCTGCGGGCCGCTCTGGACTTCACCGCCGGTGTCCTCTCGCTGGTCTCGCTGACCGCCTCCGTAGCCTGGGGCCTGCTCGCCACCGACCGGCTGCTCCTCACCTCGCGTGACCGCCTCATGGCGCAGGCCGTCCACCGCGCCACCGCGATCGCCTCCGTCGGCTTCCTCCTCCTGCACGTCACCGTCAAGGTCGCGCTCGGCCATGTCGGGCTCCTGGGCGCCGTGGTGCCGTTCGGGCTCGGCGTGACCGGAGCGTCGGGCCTGATCGGATTCGGTTCGCTCGCCGCGGTCCTGATGGTCCTCACGGCCGTCACGGGTGCCATGCGCAGCGCCTTCGCCACGCCGAGCCGTATCGCGGGACGCTGGCGTGCGGTCCACATGCTCGCCTATCCCACCTGGTGCTTCGCCCTGCTGCACGGCCTGTTCGCGGGGCGCCCCCCGGCCGCCTGGGTGGTCACGATGTACGGCCTGAGCCTGGCGGGCGTGGCCGGCGCGCTGGCCGTACGCGCGCTGCCCCGACCGGTGAAGCGCCGCATCTCCGCCCGGCTCGCCCCGCTGCGGCAGGGCCAGGACGCCGAACGGGCCGAGCCCGCCACAGGGGACGTCCCCCCGCGGCCCGTCACACCGCCCTCCCATCCCGTCAGGCCGCCCTCTTATGAGGCTGAGCCCGCACCTCCCTTGCGGGCGGCCCGGCCTCCTCACGAAGCCCTCGACGCGACACGGCAGTTCGAGGAGACGTATGCCCTCCACGAGCCCCCGCACGAGGCGCCGCACCGCTACCGCCCCGCCTCCCCGCCGCCCCGCATCGACGCGGGTACGGGCATCTCGGCGGCCTACCGCGCGGTCTCGCTCGCCCCTCCGCCCGTTCCGGCTCCCCCGGCCGCGCCGCCCGCCGCCCGCTGGCCCGCTCCGTCGCCGCGTCCTCCGGAGCCGCTGCCCTCCCCCGCGCCGGCCACGCCCTACCAGTCGCCGGCCGCCGGCGAGCCCTGGCACTCCCCGCCGGGCTCGGTCGCCGGAGAACGCCCGTGACGGAGCCCGCGACAGCAGGAGTACGACCATGAACAGCCCCCTCCCCGATGTTCCCGAGGTTCGCGTCGTGGGCCTGCCCCATCTGACCGCGGGCTTCGATCTCGTCGAGCGCCTGGCGCTGCCGATGCACCTCAAGGTGCACGGTGCGCTGGAGCCGATCAACGGCGAGCGTCTGGCCCAGCTCGCCGACGACGTCGCCCTCAACGGCCGTGGCGGCGCGGGTTTCCCCTTCGGCCGCAAGCTTCGCGCGGTCGCGTCCGCGGCGATCCGGCGCGGGATACGCCCGGTCGTGGTCGTCAACGCGAGCGAGGGCGAGCCCGCCTGCCGCAAGGACACGGTCCTGGTGTGCCGCGCCCCCCATCTCGTCCTGGACGGCGCCCTGCTGGCCGCCGAGGCGCTCGGCGCCCGCACCCTGGTGGTCGCCGTCACGCGCGACTCCACAGAAGCGTCCGTGCGGGCCGCCTTCGAGGAGCGCGGCCTCACCGACAAGCGCAGTTCCCCGCTGCGCGCCCGCGTGGTCCGCACCCCCGAGCGCATGGTGTCCGGCGAGGCGTCCGCGGTGATCCGGGCGGTGGACGGCGGACCCGCCCTGCCGCCGGGCCGGCGCGAGCGGGCCGCCGAGTCGGGTGTCGGGGGCGCGCCGACGCTGCTCTCCAACGCGGAGACGTTCGCGCAGCTCGCGGTGGCCGCCCGGCTCGGCCCGCGCCGCTTCGGCAACACCGGTGACTCCAGTGAGCCCGGCACCGTCCTGCTGACCATCTCCGGCGCGGTCGCCCGCCCCATGGTGGTCGAGGCCCCCACCGGGGTGCCGCTGCGCTACGTCCTGCAATTGGCGGGGGCGCCCTCGCTGCCCCAGGGCGTCCTGACCGGCGGCTATCACGGCAGCTGGCTGAACGCGGTGGCCGCCCATGACGCGGCCCTCTCCCGCGCCTCCTTGTCGGCGCTCGGCGGCGCCCTGGGAGCGGGCGCCATCTTGCCGATCGGAGCGGGAACGTGTGCGCTCGGTGAGGCCTTGAGGGTCGCCAGGTGGCTCGCCGCCGAGACGGCCGGCCAGTGCGGCCCGTGCAGGCTCGGCCTGCCCGCTGCCGCGGCCGGGCTCGCCGACGTCCTGGGAGGTGGCGGACCGGCCGCCCTGGAGGCGCTGCGCGAGGTGACACAGGCGGTAGTGGGCCGCGGCGCCTGCAAGCATCCGGACGGCTCGGCCCGGTTCCTCGCCTCGACGCTGGCGGCGTTCACGGACGATCTCGCGGCCCATGTGCTGGGCGGGGGCTGCGGGCGTCCGACCATGGGCGTACTTCCCCTGCCCGGCCCCGGCCGGCAGGACGAGGGCGTGCCGAGCGGCGAGAAGGTGGTGGTCGACTGGACGCTGTGCGAGGGGCACGGGCTCTGCGCGGACATCGTGCCGGAGCTGATCCGGCTGGGCCCCGACGGCTATCCCCTGGTCCCGGACGCCGCCGTACCGACCCATCTGCGGGGACGCGCACAGCGGGCCGTGCGCCGTTGCCCCGCGCTCGCGCTACGGATCGAGCGGGCCCCGGCCGCACTCCCCCAGGTCAGCCGCAAAGCCCTCGGCAGCGGCCGGAGTTGACCGCTTTCGATGATTGCTTCTGATCATTGTTGCTGATCGTCACGGGCCCCGAACGGGAGCATTCACCCCTTCGGGGCCTGTGCACGCCATCGGTCGGAGCCGCATACAGCAGCCACGACATACAGCAGGCACGACGACAAGAAGGCGGGCCATCCGATTCGGATGGCCCGCCTTCTTCACTGTGGAGCTAAGGAGAATTGAACTCCTGACCTCCTGCATGCCATGCAGGCGCTCTACCAACTGAGCTATAGCCCCTTGCTTTCGCGCCGCCCGGTTTCCCTCGGCGACATCGAGAACATTACACGGTCACCCCGGTGCTTCACCAAATCGGTTTCCGTTCTGTACGAAGAAGGACGGTAACGTCCACCTTCGTGACCGTGAAGGCGCTCGCGCACACCGCTGCCCGCTCCCCCTCCACCCGCCGCACCCTGCCCCTCGCGGCCGCCGTCTGCCTGCTCTCCTTCGCGGCCTTCTGGGCCGCCCAGCGGGCAGCCGGGGTCTCGATGATCGATCTGATGGTCTACCGGGCCGAGGGCCGGACCGTACGGGCCGGCGCCGACCTGTACGCGATGCGCGCGACCCACGCCCGGCTGCCCACCACCTACCCGCCCTTCGCGGCACTGCTGTTCACCCCGCTCACCCTGCCCGGCGTCACACAACTGCGGGCCCTCGCCACCGTCGTCAACCTGGCGCTGCTGCTCGCCCTCGCCCATCTGTCGCTGCGGCTCGCGGGGTGGCGACGGCCGCCAGGGGCCGCCCTGTGGATCGGCGCGCTCGCCGTGTGGTGCGAGCCGGTGTGGACGACGCTGCGCTACGGCCAGATCAATCTGCTGCTCGCCGTCGCGGTGCTGTGGGACCTCACCCGCAGGGAGGGACACCGCTGGGCGGGCACCGGCATCGGCCTGGCCGCCGCACTGAAGCTCACACCCGCCCTGTTCGCGCTGTTCCTGCTGATCGCGGGCATCGTCCGGGCGAGGAGCGGCGCCGGGAACACGTCCCTGGCCGTGCCCCTGAGGGCCGCTTCGGTGTTCTGCGCCGCCACCGCGGCGGCCGCCGCGGTGTTGCCGTACGACTCGGTGCGCTTCTGGACGTCCATGGTCTTCGAGGCGGGCCGTGTCGGCCATGCCGAGGACACCGCGAACCAGTCGCTGCGCGGGGTGCTGGCCCGCCTGCTGCACACGGGCGACCCGGGGCCGTGGTGGACGGCGGCCGCGGCCGTCACGGCCGCCCTGGGCCTCGCCGTCGCGGTCCGTGCCGAGCTGCGCGGTGAACGCGCCTGGGCCGCGATGTCCTGCGCCGTCACGGGACTGCTCGTGAGCCCCGTCTCCTGGTCGCACCACTGGGTGTGGTGCGTGCCGATGGTGGTCCTGCTCGGCGTCGAGAGGCCCCGCTGGGCGCTGCTCGGTGCCGTCTTCGCCACGTACGCGCTGTGGTGGGTCCCACATGGCACGAGCCGGCCCGAACTCGCCCAGGGCGGCGGCGACATGGCGCTCTCCGCGCTCTATCCGCTGGCCGGGGCGGGCTTCCTCGTACTGGCCGCGCTGAGGCTGTCGCGGGCGGCGGCACCCCGGCCGCGGCGGGCGGTCGCGTTCGGGTTCAGGCCGTGGCGAAGGAGTAGAACCGCTTCAACGTGCAGTGCGCCTCAAGGAGGCGGCCATAGATCGGCTCCCCTTCGAGTTCCCGATACGTCTCGATCGGGTCGCCCTTTATGATCAGCGCCCGCGCGCATTCCTCGCACCAGTACTGGTAGTCGGTGTTGACCGGATCCATGTCCCTGACGATGGGCGTACCGCTGCCGCACCAGTCGCATTTCCGCCTGTGTGCACCCATGTTCAGCTCCAGCTGTGGCCGCAGGCCGTGCACACGTAGGACACTCCGCCGTTGTCGCCGAGCATCTGGGCGACATGGGAGGAGCCGCAGGACGGGCAGTTGAGGCGGGCGCCGGCCACCGGCGCGGTCGGGCCGCCGGGCGGTTGTGGGAATTCTTCGCGACTCGCGGGCATCGCGCACTCCCTCCCGTTCGGTCCGTCGTCCCCCTCCGGCCGTCCCGATTCTGCCATGTCCTCGCAACAGGGTCAGTGCTGTCGGGATACGAGACCGGCCAGGCGACCAGGGTCGGGACAAGCACGGACGGACCGGACGGAACCGGTGTGACCCATTCAATCCGGACGACCCGGGCAACACGTTGAGGGCAACAAGAAGATCCCGCCCCACGAGGGGACGGGATCCGATTGTGGAGCTAAGGAGAATTGAACTCCTGACCTCCTGCATGCCATGCAGGCGCTCTACCAACTGAGCTATAGCCCCGCTGTTCGCCTTGTTTCCGCTTCTTGGGCGGTCCCGCGCTGCGAACAAGAAGAACTCTAGCCTGTGATCTGCCGGAAAGTGAAATCCGGCCCTCACCACCTCTGAGCAGCGGTTAGTCGTCGTCGCCGAGGACCGGCTCGGGGAGTGTGCCGGCGTTGTGCTCCAGCAGGCGCCAGCCGCGCGCGCCCTCGCCGAGAACGGACCAGCAGCAGTTGGTGAGCCCGCCAAGGCCCTCCCAGTGGTGCGCCTCAAGACCGAGCAGACGCCCGATGGTGGTGCGGATGGTGCCGCCGTGGCTGACGACGACGAGGGTGCCGCCGTCGGGCAGCTTGTCGGCATGGCGCAGTACGACCGGGGCGGCCCGGTCGGCGACCTCGGTCTCCAGCTCGCCACCGCCCCGGCGCACCGGCTCGCCGCGCTTCCACGCCGCGTACTGCTCGCCGTACCGGTCGACGATCTCCTCGTGCGTGAGCCCCTGCCAGGCGCCCGCGTACGTTTCCCGCAGGGCCGCGTCGTGGTCGACGGGCAGGCCCGTCACGGCCGCCAGCTCGGCGGCCGTGGCGGCGGCCCGCTGGAGGTCGGAGGCCACGATCGCGTCGGGCTTCAGGGCGGCCAGCAGGCGGGCGGCCCGGTGCGCCTGACCGACGCCCGTCTCCGTCAGCTCGATGTCCGTGGAGCCCTGGAAGCGGCGCTCCAGGTTCCAGGCCGTCTGGCCGTGCCGCCACAGGACTATCCGGCGGCCCCGGCCGCTCGTGGTGGTGCCGTTCAGCTCAGCTCACCGTCCGTTTCGTCGGCGCCGGTCAGCGTGGCGTGCTCGGCGGCCTTGCCCCGGGTCTTCATGGCGTCGTCGGGAAGGGGCAGCTCGGGGCAGTCCTTCCACAGGCGCTCGAGGGCGTAGAAGACGCGCTCCTCGCTGTGCTGGACGTGCACGACGATGTCGACGTAGTCGAGCAGGATCCAGCGGGCGTCGCGGTCGCCCTCGCGGCGCACCGGCTTGGCGCCGAGCTCCTTGTTGAGCCGCTCCTCGATCTCGTCGACGATCGACTTGACCTGGCGGTCGTTGGGCGCGGAGGCGAGCAGGAAGGCGTCGGTGATCGACAGCACATCACTGACGTCGTACGCGATGATGTCGTGCGCGAGCCGGTCGGCAGCCGCCTGGGCGGCGGCGGTGATGAGCTCGATGGAACGGTCCGTGGCGGTCACAAGCAGGCTTTCGTCGGCGGTCAGATCGGATCAGATCGAATTCCAGGATCTCACGGACCGCCGACAGCCCCGAAAGGATTGCCTCCGAGCCGTCGCTCCAGTGCCTTCCCACCCCTCACCCGAGGGCCTTCCGGTCCCTCATCCGGGGCCCTGCAGGCCGTCCGCCCGGAGGCCCTGCTGCCCGCCGCTTCGGCGTCCCGCGGCCGCTCACTTCGGTGCCTTGTAGTCCTTGCCGATCACGACCGACACATCGGCGTTGGCGGCCGCGTCGCCCTGCTTGACCGCGCCGTCCGGCAGGCCGAGCGTCTTGGCGACCTCGACGGCGCTCCCCCTCTTCGCCGCGTCGCCGTACAGGACCTGCGAGGTGGCCTGTGTTCCGGCGTTTCCGGCGTCGACGAACGCATAGCCGCCGTTGACCAGGGTGATCCGGGCGGACTGGGCCGCCTTGGTGTTGCCGCTGGCGTTCTTGACGCCGACCCGCACGGCGGAGCCCTGATCGGATCCGCCGCCGAGCCGGCCACCGAGGATGTCCTTCACCACGCTGTCACTGGTCTGCTGGCTCAGCGTGCCGTCGGCCTGCACCGGAAGCACCGCCGTCTTGTACGCCCCGACCTTGGCGTGCTCGGCGAGCTTGGCCAGGGAGGCGCCGAGGTCGCTCTCGGGCAGCGAGGGGTCCAGGATCTGCGCGAGGGTCTGGACGGTGACGGTGGCCGCCTTCGGATCGTCGGAGATCTTGCGGAGCACCCCGTACATCACCGCGCCGAACCGCTGGAGCTGTTTCGTCTCGGCCTCGCCGGGGCCGCGGTAGGTGGCGTAGGCGACGGCCATCGGGCCGGAGAGCGTCTGGTCGTCGCCCTTCTTCACCACGGGATCGGCGCCCTGTTTGGCGGCGGGAACGTCCACATCCGTACTGATGTCGATGTTCCCCACGAGATCGACGAGGTTTTCCAGGTACGGGGTGTCCAGACGCCAGGTACCCGTGATCTTGGCGCCCAGGAGGTTGGAGAGCGCCTCACGGGTTCCCTGCGAGCCGTCCGCGTCCACCGACTTGCCCAGGGTCGTGCGGTTGCCGTCGTCGTCGGTCACGGCCAGCGAGTTGGGCAGCAGCACTGTGGTGCCCTGCTTCGTGGTCGCGTTGTTGACGAGAAGCACCGTCGAGGTGCCGCCCGCCTTGGTGTTGTGGAGGTGGACCACGATCACGTCGCGCTTCTGCGGGCCGGCCGTGGTGGCGCCCTCCTTGGAGTCCGACGATGACGACAGGCCCGGCAGCTTGCCCGCGAACCAGAGGTAGCCGACGCCGCCCACCATCACGAGGGCGAGCGCCACGACGAGCGCGACGACGCGGTTGCGGCCCCGGCGCTTGGCCTCTTCGCGGCGCTCACTGCGGCTCTCGGTGAACTTCAGCCAGTCGATGACGTCTTCGGAGTCCTCGTCGGGCTCCTCGATGAAGGAGAACTGCTCCGTGCGGTAGTCGCGTTCGCCCTTCTCGTCGCCCTCGTCCCGACGCTGCTGGGGCACGACGGGTGCGGACCGCGGCTCGGGAGCCGGCTCGGACGCCGTCGGCTCCTGGGCGACGGCAGGCTGTTGAGCGGTGCCGTAGTCCTGCCCGTGGTCGTTACCGCGTCCGTAGTCGCTGCCGTGCCCGTAGCCGTCGCCGGTTCCGTAGCCGTCGCCGGTTCCGTAGCCCTGCTGGGGGAACTCCTGGGTACCCGGGAACTCGTGTGGCTGCTGCGGCTGTTGCTGCGCGTAGGGGTCGTACGTCGACTGCTGCGGGACGTACGCCTGGTCGTAGCCGTACCCCGGTTGCCGCTGAGGGTCCTGGGGCTGCGCGTAGGGGTCGTACGCCTGCTGCTGCGGCTGGACCTGCTGGTACACCGGCCGGCCGTACTCGTCGTACCCGACCAGCTGCACCTGGGGCGCGTGCGGGTCGTACTGGCGGTCGTTCACCGGTGGCCTTCTCTCACTCGCCGACGTACTGGCGCTACAGCTGGTCTCACTCGCCGCGGTACAGCTGCCGTTTGTCGATGTAGCGGACCACACCGTCGGGGACCAGATACCAGACGGGTTCGCCCTGCGCGACCCTCGCCCGGCACCCCGTGGAGGAAATCGCCAGCGCCGGAACCTCCACCAGCGAGACCCCGCCCTCGGGGAGCCCGTCGTCCGTCAGCACATGGCCGGGGCGGGTCACTCCGATGAAGTGGGCGAGCGAGAACAGCTCCTCGGCGTCGCGCCACGTGAGGATCTGGGCCAGCGCGTCGGCGCCGGTGATGAAGAACAGGTCCGCGTCGCTGTTGCGTTCGCGCAGGTCCCGCAGGGTGTCGATGGTGTACGTCGCCCCGCCGCGGTCGATGTCGATACGGCTGACCGAGAACTGCGGGTTGGAGGCGGTGGCGATGACCGTCATCAGATAGCGGTCCTCGGCCGGGGACACCAGCTTGTGGCTCTTCTGCCACGGCTGCCCCGTCGGGACGAAGACGACCTCGTCCAGATGGAACTGCGAGGCCACCTCGCTGGCGGCCACGAGGTGTCCGTGATGGATCGGATCGAACGTTCCGCCCATCACACCGATGCGTCGCTTCACCGGACCGGTAGGCACTTCCTGCTCTCCCATGCGTGCAGAGCCTACTGGCCCGGCTTACGGCCCCGGATCAGCGGTCGCGGTTGAAGCGGGTGGTGATCCAGAGCAGCAGGAGCAGGGCGAACAGCGCGCCGCCGCCCGTCAACCAGGGCTGCAGGCTGTTGTGGTTGCCACCGTGCTCGGCGCCTTCGGCGAGCGAGACCAGGTTGGCGGCGGTGCTGTGGAGGCTCATCTTCGGCAGGACCTATCCGGGAGTCGGGGCGGAGACTTCGCCCACATCGTATGCGGGCGGTCCGGGCACGCTCACGCCGACTCAGTCGTTGTTGTCGTTGTTGTCGTCGGCGTCGCCGTCCGACCGGTATCCGCGCAGCAGGAACCAGGCCAGCAGGGCCGCTCCGACCATGGAGGCAAGGAGCAGGATCCGCAGCAGGGCACCCGGGCCGTGGCCGGAGGCGGCGGCGAGAGCGGTGACGACGTCCGGCATGGCGTCGGGCATGACAGGTCTCCTCGAAGTTATCCACAGGCCCCCGGGCCACGGTATCGCCACCGCCTAATGTGGATGTCGTCAGGGGGACGAGCCAACACTCGAATGACACATGACAGGGGGCACCCATGACCGAGGACATCAACGACAACGTGCCGAGCAGGCAGCGGCGCAGGTTTCCCGGGATCTCCTCCCGGGCCTACGAACACCCCGCGGACCGCTCGGCGCTGGTCGCGCTGCGCAAGCTGACCGGCTTCGACACCGTCTTCAAGGCGCTGAGCGGGCTGCTGCCCGAGCGAAGCCTGAGACTTCTGTTCCTCTCGGACTCGGTGCGGGTGAGCGACGCCCAGTTTTCCCACCTCAACTCCATGCTGCGGGACGCCTGTTACATCCTGGACCTGGAGAAGGTCCCTCCGATGTACGTCACGCAGAACCCGCAACCCAACGCGATGTGCATCGGTCTCGACGAGCCGATCATCGTGGTGACGACTGGCCTGGTCGAACTGCTCGACGAGGAGGAGATGCGCGCGGTCGTCGGTCACGAGGTGGGCCACGCCCTCTCCGGCCACTCCGTTTACCGCACGATCCTGCTCTTCCTCACCAGTCTCGCCCTGAAGGTCGCCTGGATCCCGCTGGGCAACGTCGCGATCATGGCGATCGTGACGGCGCTGCGCGAATGGTTCCGCAAGTCGGAGCTGTCGGCGGACCGGGCCGGCCTGCTGGTGGGCCAGGATTTGAAGGCCTCGATGCGGGGGCTGATGAAGATAGCGGGCGGCAACCACCTGCACGAGATGAACGTGGACGCGTTCTTGGAGCAGGCCGAGGAGTACGAGTCGGGGGGCGATCTGCGCGACTCCGTCCTCAAGATCCTCAACGTGCTGCCCCGCACCCACCCCTTCACCACGGTGCGCGCCGCCGAACTGAAGAAGTGGGCGGAGAGCCGCGACTACCAGCGGATCATGGACGGCCACTATCCGCGCCGCGACGAGGACAAGGACACCTCGGTGACCGACTCCTTCCGGGAGTCCGCGGCCTCCTACGCGGACGCGGTCAAGAGCAGCAAGGACCCGCTCATGAAGCTGGTCGGAGACATCGCGGGCGGCACGGCCGACCTGGGCGTCAAGCTGCGGGACAGGTTCACGGGCGCGGGCGGCACGCGCCCCACGGACAAGGCGTCCGGCCCGGATTCCGCGGCGCCGAACGACAAGCCGGGGCACAACGGTGACGGGGAGGACCGAGGAGGCAGGGAAGGCTGAGCAGACGGGGAGGGCTGAGGAGCAGACGGGGAAGCCGAGGAGCAGACGGGGAAGCCGGGGAGCGGACGGGGAGGGCTGAGGAGGGGCGGCCGCGGGTCAGCCCGCGGGGGTCGAGGGCTGGGCCCCGGTGGCCAGGGTGGCGCAGAAGCCCTCGGGGGCGGGACCGGTCGCGTACGGATCGGTAGCCACCGGGCCCTGTGCGCTCGCCCGCTGCCCCGCCAGGAGCGGGACCAGCCGTCCGGCCAGATCGGCCGAGCATGCCTGCGGCCCGGCCTCCACGACGCTGGCCTGCACCTCGGTGCGGTCCAGGCGCAGATCCTCGCTGTCCAGCCGGAAGTGGACCTCGCGGCGGACCATGAACAGCGAGGCGTCGCCCGCGTGCGGCCCGTCGCCGGCCGGGCGCAGGGCGTACACGAAGACGTAGTCGGTGCTGACGTCGAGCGCGTCCGAGCCGACCTCCGAGTACGTCATCGCGCCCTGGACGCGGATGTGGGGGTCGGCCAAGGCCACCTTGGCCGGGTCGAAGCGCACCAGCCAGCCGGTGGCGGCGTGTCTGCCGTCGTCGGCCGGGGCGGCCAGGCTCTGGTCGAACTGGCCCATCAGGTCCGGGTCGAGCAGCACCCGGATCTGCCGGGCCGGGCCCCCGGCCAGGACGGCGGGGTCGAGGGACGACTTGATCAGATAGTCCCTGGCGATGGAGAGGGCGTCCATGACCTGGGCCTCGGAGAAGTGCGCGGTCTTGGTGGCCGGGGGCAGGGTGATCCCGGCGTCACCGGTGCGGTAGGCGGCGGCCGGGCTGTGGGCGAAGAGCTGCTCGGCGTCGCCCCCGGGCACCGGGCCCTGTGGGGCCAGCGGCACCACGGTCATGCGCATCGTGTCGGGATGGCTCGTGGCCGGGGGCACGTAGGGGTGGCGTACGCCCATGTAGATGGCGGTGCTGAAGGCGATCAGGAGCAGCAGCACCAAGGCGATGGCGGGTTTGGAGGAAGCTCTGAGAGACCAGCTCGGCCGGGAGCGTACGGCCTGTGCGTGTTCGCGCATGCGCTCCTGGGCGGAGAGCTCCTGAAGGCGGGCAGCACGGACGAACGATTCGTCGAAGACGACGGACCGATACTCGTCGTCACCTCCGCCGGGGAGGCCCTCAGGTGTCCCCTCGGGTGGCACTCCACGCCCTGCCATACCTTCAGGGTAGGTCTGCCGGGGGGAAGGTAAACGCGCTGGTGCGCGACAAGTTCCGACGAGTTCCCGCGCGATGGTTCCGGTGCTGCTCAGGAGGCGTGAGGGAAGGGCCGGGCCCGGCCTGCGCCACGGGGCCGGGGAGGGCCGGGGAGCCTTAGGGAACCCGGGGCGCGGCCGGCACGGGCGAGGCGTCGAAGCCGAGCGAGGAGGCGGGTGCGGAGGCGGGTACGGAGGAGCGCGGGGCGGCGGCCGGGGGCGGCAGAGGGAGGCCGCCGGGGGCGGGGGCGGCGCCGGGGCGCGGGGTCGCTACGGTGCCCGGAGCCACCGCGGCGCCGGGCCCCGCGGCGTTGGTCGGGTTGTCCACGTTGCTGGTGGCCGGGGGCGGGGCCTTGTCCTCGTGGTCGGAGGAGGCGCCCCGGTAGACGGCCGAGAAGGCGAGCGCGACCATGCCGATGCCCATGATCACGGCCATCAGCCAGGCGATGGGCCGGTGCCAGCGGGCGCTGCCGCGATACGGGCGCAGGACACCGCCGAAACGGCCGTAGGGGCCGGCCTCGGCGCCGCCGGACAGGCCGGGGCCGCCGAGGTCGTCCGGATCTCGGCCGGGGCGGTAGGGGTCGTGGCCGTCGTCGTAGGGATCGTCGTCGGGGGCACCGGCACCGGCACGGGCGCGGGCAGCCTCGGCGTCGGCGCGGGCCTGTGCGGCGGCGAGCAGACGCTCGACGGCCGTGGGTTCGTGGATGGCGGCGGCGCGCACGAAGTCCTCGTCGAACACCACGGAGGCGAAGTCATCGTCCGCGCCCCCGCGGTCGTCGTCGGGCTCCCAGCCGTCCGGGAACGGCCCGCCCCCTGCGTCGTCCGGCACCCGTTCAGCGTAGACCCGAGCGGTCGATTTGGGCAGTCGGTGGCCGAACTCGGCCGTACCGGAGGCGAGTTGTCGTCACCCGGCGGCCGGCCGGCAGCCGACAGGAGGCCCGCCAGTGGTCGGCCGGTGGTCGTCCCGTGGTCGTCCAGTGAGCGGGCACGAGTCAGCCAGTGGTCGGCCACGAGTCCGCCCGTGCTCGGCTATCGGATGTGGCCGTCGCCGGTCACGATGTACTTCGTGGAGGTCAGTTCGGGCAGGCCCATGGGGCCGCGGGCGTGCAGCTTCTGGGTGGAGATGCCGATCTCGGCGCCGAATCCGAACTGGCCGCCGTCGGTGAACCGGGTGGAGGCGTTGACGGCGACGGTCGTGGAGTCCACGAGCTGGGTGAAGCGCCGGGCCGCGGCCTGTGACGTGGTGACGATGGCCTCGGTGTGCCCCGACGTCCACTGCCGGATGTGGGCGACGGCCGCGTCGAGGGAGTCGACGACGGCGGCGGCGATGTCGTACGAGAGGTACTCGGCCTCCCAGTCCTCGACCGTGGCCGCGACGACGGTGGCCTTGGAGGCGTCGGCGAAGGCCCGCACCCGTTCGTCGGCGTGGACGGTGACCCCGGCGTCGGCGAGGGCGTCCAGAGCGCGCGGCAGGAAGGCGTCGGCGATGTCCTGGTGGACGAGGAGGGTCTCGGCGGAGTTGCAGACCGAGGGGCGCTGCGCCTTGGAGTTGATCAGGATGTCGACGGCCATGTCGAGATCGGCCTGGGCGTCGACGTACACGTGGCAGTTGCCGGTGCCGGTCTCGATGACGGGGACGGTGGACTGCTCGACGACGGTGCGGATCAGGGAGGCGCCGCCGCGCGGGATGAGGACGTCGACCAGGCCGCGGGCGCGCATCAACTCCCGTACGGAATCACGGGATTCGCCGGGCACGAGCTGGACGGCGTCGGCGGGCAGGCTCGCGCTCGCGACGGCATCACGCACGACGCCCACCAGGGCGGTGTTGGAGGCGTAGGCGGAGGACGAGCCGCGCAGCAGGACCGCGTTGCCGGACTTGAGGCAGAGGGCGGCGGCGTCCACGGTCACATTGGGCCGGGCCTCGTAGATGATGCCGACGACGCCGAGCGGGACGCGGACCTGGCGCAGGTCGATGCCGTTGGGCAGGGTGGAGCCGCGGACGACCTCGCCGACGGGGTCGGGCAGGGCCGCCACGTCGCGTACGTCGGCGGCGATGGCGGCGACCCGCTCGGGCGTCAGGGTGAGCCGGTCGATGACGGTCTCGCTGGTGCCGGCCTCGCGGGCCTTGGCCACGTCGGCCGCGTTGGCCTCGACGATCTCGGCGGTCCGCGCTTCGAGGGCGTCCGCGATCGCGAGCAGCGCCTCGTCCTTGACCGCGCGCGGAAGTGGCGCGATCTCGGCGGCCGCGGCGCGGGCCCGGTGGGCGGTCCGGGTGACCGGGGACGTGTCGTCGGGCGAGGAGGCCGGGGAGGGCGAGGAGTGCGAAGCCATGTCCGCAGACTAATGGGCGGCCCCCGGGCGTTTCGCCCCGGTTCCACTCCCCGAGACGGGAGCGGGGGCCGGGCCGGACGCCGGCGCCGGGCCGGGCCGCGGGATCCGGTTCCGGCCGGCGGACGCCACGCCCGCAGGGCGGAACCGGGCCGCCAGGCCTAAGCCGCACCCGCACCGGCACCGGCACCGGCACCGGCACCGGGAAACCACACCGGCCGGCGGCAACCGCGTCGGCCCGCGGAAGCCCACGCAGGCCGGCGGAAACCGCATCCGCCCGCGGAAGCCCCGCAGGCCGACGGCAACCACGTCCACCCGCCGAAGCCCCGCAGGCCGACGGCAACCACGTCCACCCGCCGAAGCCCCGCAGGCCGACGGCAACCACGTCCACCCGCCGAAGCCCCGCAGGCCGACGGCAACCACGTCCACCCGCCGAAGCCCCGCAGGCCGGCGGAAACCGGGTCAGAACGGGTGGACGCCGATGGGGGCGGCCGGGGGTGGGCCGTATCCCTCCGCCAGCCGCTGGTGGTAGGTACCGCGGTCGATGACCTCCAGGCCGACGATCTCCCACGGCGGGAGCTTGGCCGTGGAGCGGTGCTCGCCCCACAGGCGCAGCGCGACGGCCGCCGCGTCGTGCAGGTCGCGGGCCTCTTCCCAGTAGCGGATCTCGGCGTGGTCGTTGGCATACCGGCTGGTCAGCAGGAACGGGTGGTCGTGGGCGAGCTGTTCGAGGCCTCGGCGGACCTCGGTCAGCTGCGCCTCGGCTCCCGAGACGCTGAGCGTGATGTGCCACAGCCTGGGGGTGTCCCCCGGCTCGTCGGGTGCTTCTCCGCGTTCGGCGTCGGCCCCCGTACCCACGCTGGTCAGGGTCCGCTCAGCCGTCGTCCCTCGGGGCGCCGCCCCCGGGCGCGCTCGTCTCACCGGCGGCCTCCTGCGCTGCTGTGTGCGATGCGGTGCGGTACTGCGCGGATTGCCGTTCCGTGCGTACCACCGCTTCAAAGTTGACCAGCCCGAGGCCGGGCGCGGGGCGGTTTTCCTGAAGGTGTCTGCCCTGAGGCTGGACTTTCAGCCGTTTCAGGGGTGCAGGACGACCAGATCGTCCCTGTGTACGACTTCGCGCTCGTAGCCGGGGCCGAGTTCGCGAGCGAGGTCGTGGGTGGAGCGGCCGAGCAGCTGGGGGATCTCCTTCGCGTCGAAGGTGACGAGGCCGCGGGCCACGGCACGGCCCTGGAGATCGCGCAGTTCGACGGGGTCACCGGCCGCGAACTCGCCCTCGACGGCGGCGATTCCGGCCGGGAGCAGGGACTTGTGGCCTTCGACGACGGCGCGTACGGCTCCGTCGTCGAGGATGAGGGCGCCCTGCGGGGTGGAGGCGTGGGCCAGCCACAGGAGCCGGTCGGCCGAGCGGCGTCCGGTGCGGTGGAAGTGGGTGCCGGTGGCGCGCCCGGCGAGCGCGTCGGCGGCCTGGCTCGCGGAGGTGAGGACGACGGGGATGCCCGCGGCGGCGGCGATACGGGCGGCCTCGACCTTGGTGACCATGCCGCCGGTGCCGACTCCGGCCTTGCCCGCGCTGCCGATCCGGACGTGGGCGATGTCCTCAGGTCCGTGCACTTCGTCCATGCGCGAGGTCCCGGGCTTCGACGGGTCGCCGTCGTAGAGGCCGTCGACGTCGGAGAGCAGGACGAGGAGGTCGGCCCGGACCAGATGGGCGACGAGGGCGGCGAGGCGGTCGTTGTCGCCGAAGCGGATCTCGTCGGTGGCGACCGTGTCGTTCTCGTTGACGACGGGGAGCGCGCCCATGGCCAGGAGCTGGTCCAGGGTGCGGTAGGCGTTGCGGTAGTGGGCGCGGCGGCTGGTGTCGTCGGTGGTGAGCAGGACCTGTCCGACGCGTACGCCATAACGGGCGAAGGAGGCGGTGTAGCGGGCGACGAGGAGGCCCTGGCCCACGCTGGCGGCCGCTTGCTGGCGGGCGAGGTCCTTGGGGCGGCGGCGCAGGCCGAGGGGGGCGAGGCCGGCGGCGATGGCGCCGGAGGAGACGAGGACGATGTCCTTCTCGCCGCCGCCGCGCGCCTTGGCGAGCACGTCGACGAGGGCATCGACGCGGTCCGCGTCGAGGCCGCCGGACGCGGTGGTGAGTGAGGAGGACCCGATCTTGACTACGATGCGGCGGGCCTGTGCCACCTGCTGCCTTGCCACTGTCACACGGCGAAATCTATGCCAGGACGGCGGGGCGGCGCTTGGAAGTCCCAACCGGCGGACAGCCTCAACGGGACCGGACGGAGACTCATTAAGATCGAAAAAGTATGAAAACCGGGGAAGCCATGGCCCGATGGGGTGTTGAAGCCCACACGGCCCTGCCGTGCGGCTTTGTACCGGCGAGGCAAATTTAAGGTCGGAAGTGAAACCTCTGGCGCTGGTACCCCCTCCCTTCTGATGACTGGTCGATCAACTCCATGGCGGAGCCTCCGGGGGATTCGGGGCGCATGGATGCAACAAGGAGCGTGCCGGATGCCGTCGTCACCACCTCGCCGACGTCTGCTGCGGGTCGCCGGGGGCGGTCTCGTGGCGGCGCCGCTCGCCTACGGCGGGTGGCAGTGGCTGGCGCCACGCGGCGGTTCCGGGGACTCGGCCTCCTCCACGGGCACCACGACCGGAAAGCCCGCGTCCGACTCGGCCGATCAGGCGTATCTGCATGTGATCGCCCACGCCGACGACAGCATCTACTTCATGAACCCGGACCTGGAGCAGTCGATACGCAGCGGCTCCCTCTCGGTCACGGTGTGCATGACCAGTGGCGAGTCGGACGGGCGCAACGCGCCGGGCAAGTCCTCCCACTTCAAGACGATGCGCACCGACCGGCCGGGGTTCGCGCGGGCCAGGATCAATGGACTGCGCGCCGCCAACGCCCTGATGGCGACGGGTGACGACAACAGCCCGTGGACGGTGGAGCCGGTGGAGCTGCTGCCCGGCTTCCGTTCGGAGCTGCACTATCTGCAGGCCGCGCCGCACGTGCAGTTGATCTACATGGGGCTGTGCGAGGCGCGCTACGTGAGCGTGCCCCGCCCGGTCAGCATGCGCGGTCTGTGGCTGGGCGCCGTCAAGGAGCTGCCCACGCTGCCGGGCACGGGCAGCACGGTGCGGATGCCGCGCGCCTACACCCGCGACCAGATCATCGACGCGCTGGTGGCGACGATCGCGCGGGTCAACCCGACGGTGATACGGACCCTTGACCCCACGCCCATGCACGCGCCGCGCGAGACGGTGGCGATGATGAGCGCGCCGACGATACTGCGGGGCCTGAGCTATCTGGACCATCAGGACCACACCTCGTCGGCCCAGTTCATGCAGGCCGCGATGGAGCGGTACTGGGGCAGCGGCACGCGCCGCGCCGCCTCGGTGTCCAACTACGTCGGCTACCCCACCAACTACACGCCACCGTCCCTGGACGCGGCGACCACCCGGCGCAACTCCCAGCTCCTCAACGCCTACGGCTGGGCCGACCACCGTGACTGCGGGGATCCCGCGGGCTGCGGCGACCTCAAGGTGGGGCCCAACGGCCTGAAGGGCGGCGGCGCCGGCTGGGCGCGCGGCACCCGCACCCGCGCCCCGGGCACGTCGCGCTGGGTGGCGCCGCTGAAGGACGGCCGGCTCGCGGCGTTCGCGGTGCTGAACGGCGCGGTGCGGTGCTGGGTGGAGCAGGCGGCGGGCAAGGGCCCGTGGGTGGGGCCGTTCGACGCGGTGGGCAGCGCGGGCGGGCCGGTCGAGCCCCAGGTGGAGGTCGTGCGCCACCCCGACGGAACGCTTCAGCTGTTCGCGGTGCGTACGGTGCTGCCGTTCGGCGGGCGCAAGCACCACAAGGAGCTGGTCTGCGTCTCGCAGGTCGGCGTGGGCGCCGACGGGGTGCCCACGTTCGGCGCGTGGAGCTCGCTGGGAGCGCCGGACACGGCCGCCGAGAAGACGCTGGAGACGGGCTTCCCCGCGACCGCGGTCGGCCCGGACGGCACGGTGCACGTGGTGGCGCGGAACTGGGCGGGCGACATCGCGCTGCGCAGCGGCCGCGGCGGCAAGGGCTGGAGCCCCTGGCGGCTCCTGGACCACCCGGGGGGCAAGCCGCCGCTGCACCCGCTGGTGGTGGAGGGGATCGACGCGCTGGTCGACCGTTCGGGCCGGCTCCACGTGGTGGCCCCCATCGCCAAAACGGTGCTGCACTGGATGTCCCCCGCCCCCGGTGAGCTGCCGGCGCTGACGGCGCCGACGGGTCTGACGCCGTCGGGCAGCGCGGTGAGCCTGGCCGCGGACGGCAAGAGCGGGGTGTGCGCGGTCTACCGCCAGGCGGGCACCGCACAGGTGGCCGTCGCCTCCCCCGCCGGTCCGTCCGGGCTGTGGAAGGTGGAGCGGCGCGCACCGGTGGGCGGCTACGGGAGGATCGCGGTGTCCCGGCTCACCGGGAACGGCACCCCGATGGTGCTCGCGGCCAGGGACGATCAGGGCCGGGTGGTCCCCTCCTCGCACGACTCGGCGCGGCCGGACGGCTGGGAGGCCCCGGGGCTTCCGTTCGTGGGGATACCGGGCGTCACCCAGGACGCGGCGGGCCGCGGTGTGCTCGTGGTGCTCGGCACGGACGGCCAGCTGTACGCCGCCCGCCAGAGCAGGCCGGGCGCCCGGTTCGGCGAGTGGGGCGCGGCGGTGCGGGAGAGCGCCGGCAGCCGCGTGTAGGCGTCCGGCACGTGCGAAGGGGCGGACACCGCGGTGTCCGCCCCTTCGCACGTGCCGGACGCCGGGCCCTGGAGGGCGGACCCCGGACGGCGGACGCCGAACGCCCGCTACTTCACCGGGATCTTCGGCGCCGCCGCCTCGGCCTCGTCCGTCCCGTCCTTGCGGGGCACCAGGATCCGACGGGACAGCACATAAGTGAACGGGATCGCGACCACGGCGGCGACCAGCGGGGCGATCGTCTTGTTCATCCCGACCCAGTGCACGAGCGCGAACAGCCCGGCGCTCTGCACCACGAAGTTCGTGACGTTGGTGAGCGGGAACAGCAGGAACTTCTTCCAGCTCGGCTTGGTGCGGTAGGTGAAGTAGGTGTTCAGGAAGAACGAGCCGACCATGCTCAGCAGGAAGGCGATGGTGTACGCGATGAAGTACGGCAGGTGCGCCAGGTGGAGCAACGGCCAGTAGAAGGCGTAGAAGGTGCAGGTGTTGACCCCGCCGACGAAGCCGAACCGGATCACCTGCGCGAGCTGACTCGGCATCAGACCACCTGGTCGCTCTGGTCGGCGCGCAGCGCGGCGCGGCGCTGGACGCCCTCCGGCTTGCCCGGGAAGCCGTGCGCCTCCTTGACCAGGAAGTGCGGGCGGCGCTTGGTCTCGTAGTAGATGCGGCCGATGTACTCGCCGATCAGGCCCAGCATCATCATCTGCACCCCGCCGAGGCCGACGATGATCGCGACGAGGGTGACGTAACCGGGGGTGCTCACGCCGTAGGCGATGGCGGCGACGGTGATCCACAGGGCGTAGGCCGCGCCGACGCCGGCGAGCAGGACGCCGAGCCAGATCGCCAGGCGCAGCGGCTTGTTGTTGAAGGAGATCAGACCGTCCATGCCGTAGTTCAGGAGCGAGCCGAACTTCCACTTGGTCTCGCCGGCCTCGCGCTGGGCGTTCTGGTAGTCGAAGGTGACGGTGTCGAAGCCGATCCAGGAGAACAGGCCCTTGGAGAAGCGGTTGTACTCGCCGAGCGAGAGCAGCGCGTCCACGGCGGGGCGCGACAGCATGCGGAAGTCGCCCACGCCGTCGGTGAGTTCGACGTCGACCCACCTGTTGACCGCGCGGTAGTAGATGCTGCTCAGCGCGGAGCGGACCTTCTTGTCGCCTTCGCGGGTGCGGCGGGCGATGATCTGGTCGTGGCCGAGCTGGTAGAGGTCGATCATGCGCCCGATGAGCTCCGGCGGGTGCTGCAGGTCGGCGTCCATGATGACCACGGCGTCGCCGGTGGCTTCGCGCAGCCCGGCGAGCATGCCGGCCTCCTTGCCGAAGTTGCGGCTGAAGGAGACGTAGCGGGTGGCGTCGGGGTGCTTTTCGGCCAGGTCCCGCAGGCGCAGGAGCGTCTTGTCGCGGCTGCCGTCGTCGACGTAGCAGATCTCGTACTCCAGCCCGAGGGCGTCGAGCGCGCTGCGGGTCTTGGTGTCGAACTGGTCAATGACCGCGTCTTCGTTGTAACAGGGGACAACGACCGACAGCTTCATCATCAGCGCTTTCCGTGGGGAGAGGAGGTGGCGGAGATACGGGATGACCGGGTGCGGAGCGCGCCGCCGACCCCCACGGCGATGAGCACCATCAGAGCCAGGCCGCTCGCGAGGAGCCCGGACGTGAGCCCAGGGGTCCGGAACGAGCACGACACCCGGGTTCCGCCGTCGTCGAGACTCACCGCCATCAGCCCGCCCAGCGTAGCGGGGGGCCGTGCGGCACCGCCGTCGACCGAGCACATCCAACCGGCGGCGGCGGGCGTGGAGATGACGGCGGTTCCCGTGGTGCCCTCGCGGAAGGTGGCGGCGATCGAGTGTCCGCCGGCCGTCACCTTCACGGGCGCCGTGGCCTTGAGTTCCTGGACGGCGGCCTTGAGCTTCGCAGGGTCGAGGCACCCGACCGGGAACGCCGGGATGTCCTGGACCTTGTGAGTGCCCAACGCGACGGTGAACTTGCCCGTGGCCGGGACGGTGCCGAGCGCGAGCAGGGTGTTGCTGGTCATGGTGGCCCGGCCGTGCTGCTCCTGGGTCCTGCCGAGCGCCTGGACGCTGCCCGCGTACCAGGGCGCGTACCAATAGGCCTGGGTACCGGGGGTGCAACTGGCGCTGAATGACGTCCACTTGGAGCCCGTCTCGTTGCCGGGCAGGCGCCGCTCTCCGTTCGGCCGGGTGGTGGCAGCGGGGCCGCCGGCGGGGGTGAGGGCGGGCACGTCGTAGACGGTGGTCCCCAGCACGCGCTCCTGGCGGGCGAAGACCGAGGCGTCGTCGGCGTGGGCGTCGGTGGGGGCGCCCGGCCGCAGGGTGACGACGGGCGGCGCCGCCACGGACCGCCGCACGAAACCGTCGGGGTTCTTGGCCCAGTCCAGGTAGCTGCCGACGCCCATGATCGCGCGGCCGACGGGGTCGGTGAAGCTCAGGGTGTGCCGGCCCTGGATGTACCAGCCGGCGCCGAGGGAGTGCAGCGCCTCGGCGGTCCTGGCCGGGACGTAGCTGCTGTAGTACGAGCCGCCTTCGCCACCGAGCAGCATCGGGTCGTTGTTGGCGAACTCGTGCGGCCCGGTGTCGCTGCGGGTGGCCGGCCAGTCGGCGTGCGCCGTGACGGCGTCGCGGGCGGCGAGCGAGTGGGCGTCCAGGGTCCGCTTCGGGGCCCACCAGGCGCTGCTGTCGCGGATCGAGGTGACCGAGAAGACGGTGTACGCGGTGGACACGAACACCGTGCAGGCGAGGAGGCCGGTCAGCGCGATGCGGGGCCCGCGGTCACCGCGGTGGCGGTACAGGAGCACGAGCAGCACCAGGACGAGTGCCCCGCCGCCGATGGTGAGCAGCCAGGACGCGCGCACCATGTAGATGCTGCGGGCGCCGAGCGCCACCACGACGGCGGTCACCGCGGCGCCGCCCAGGAGTTCCAGCGGGCGCGGGCGGCGCGCAAGCGCCATCCAGGCGACGATCACGAGCATCGCGGTGAGGGCGACGGATGCGCGGTAGGGGCTGCCGTTCGGCATGGCGAGGCCGTGCCAGAGCAGGATCGTCGGCGTCCAGGTGTAGGAGAGCGCGACCAGGACGAGCAGGACGCACCAGGCGATCCGCTCCTTGCCCGGCACCCGCCGCACGAAGGGAAGGGTGAACACGAGCAGCAGCGGCAGGATGCCGACCGAGACCTGCGGTGCGGGGGCGAGCAGTCCGCCGGGGAGCAGGTGCGCCAGGTAGTCGGCGTAGCCGGGCGGGCCCGGGTAGGTGGCGTCGGGCGCGGGCTGCGAGAGCTTGCTGGCCTTGAGGCCGACGGTGAGGACGGGGGCGGCGAGGAGCACACCGGTGGCGGTCATGGCGCCGGCCCGCAGCAGCGCGTTCAGACGCTGTCCGGCCGGGGTGTCCTCAAGGAGCAGGCGGACCACGAAGACCAGGCCCATGCCGATGGTGGCCATGGCGGCGATGTAGAAGTTTCCGGCCCATGCGGTGAAGACGAGGAGGGTGCCGAGGATCCAGTGGCGGCCGCGCAGGCACCAGTCGGAGGCGATGCCGAGGAGCGGGAAGGCGGCCAGGCCCCACATCCACATGGGGTCGGAGAAGCCGTCGGAGATCATCCACGCGCTGACGGCGTAGCCGACCGAGAGCAGGGCGCGCAGCCAGGGCGAGCCCGGTCTCAGGCGGCCCAGCAGAACGGTCATGAGGAACGCGGCGAGGCCGGCGCTGAGCAGGGTGACCAGGAAGACCGGCACCTCGACCTGGTCGCGCGGGAAGAGCGCGACGAGCCAGGAGAAGGGGTTCATGAGGTACGTGAAGAAGTCCCCGAGGAAGGGGACGCCGTAGCCGCTGCTCCAGTTGAAGAGCAGGTCCCCGGAGGTGTTCCCGCGCAACAGGTCCCACAGGTGCGCGTGGAAGGGCACGAACTGGTTGCCCAGGTCGTTGACGGCCCGTGAGCGCGAACCGAAGGGATAGGTCCCGTGGGCGGCCATCGCCAGGCAGTAGGCACCCATGGAGATCACGGCCGACAGGGTCGCTGCGATCGTCTGGGTCCCGGGCAGCTTCCTGCGCGGACGGCTGGTCTCCTCGGTGGTCGCCGGTCCCGCGGGGGAGGTTTTCAGCACCGTGCCTTCTCGTTCGCTCGCCGTGTGTCCACTTCGCCCGCCGCATCCTGGCGTGCCAGCCATGGGTTCGAGGTGAAGTATGACGTTTCCGGTGGGCGAGCGGGCCATGGTCTCGCCCCTTGGGGAGATGCGCTCGGCGCGCCGCCGGTTGCCCGGCCCTCTTCACATTTGCGTAAAGAACGGTGCCGATGGGCGCGGACATCCCGGCCGGAGCGGTCCGGCGCCCCCGTGGGCGGCTGCTTTGAGGGGCCCCCGCACCAGGTAGCGTTGAACCGCATGCCATGAGCGCAAATGGATTGAGGTGCCAGTGCCTGACGTCTCCGTGATCGTCATCGTCTACAACGATGCCGATCGACTGCCGACGGCCGTCCAGTCCGTGTTGGACCAGACCCACAAGAGCGTCGAGGTCCTGATCGTCGACGACTGCAGCAAGGACCGCTCCTTCCAGGTCGCGCAGGAGCTCCAGGCCGCCAACCCCGGACGGGTCCGGGCATTCCAGCTGCCGCAGAACAGCGGCGGCTGCGGGGCACCGCGCAACCACGGCATCTCCGAGGCCCTCGGCACGTACGTGATATTCCTCGACAGCGACGACGTCCTGGAAGAGAACGCCTGCCGGAACATGGTCGCCGCGGCCGAGCGCACCGGGGCCGACCTCGTCTCCGGCATGTGCGTCCGCGTCCACGTCGACAGCCGCCACGGCAAGACCGTCGAGTGGTATCCGTGGATCTACTCGGCGACCCGGACGCTCGAATCGATCACCGAGATGCCGGACCTGCTGGTCTTCGACACCCTGTCCACGAACAAGTGCTACCGGCGTGAGTTCCTGCTCGAACAGGAGCTGACCTTCCCGGTCGGCATCCATTACGAGGACCTGCTGTTCTCGGCGCAGGCCTATGTCGCGGCCCGCCGGATCACGCTGATCCCCAACCACGTGTACTTCTGGAACGTCGTGGAGAACTCCGCGGCGAAGTCGATCAGCAACCGGCGGCACGAGATCGCCAACTTCGTGCACCGTATGGAGATCCACCGGCGCGTCGACGACCTGCTCGACTCGAAGGGCTACGACGACCTCAAGTTCCGCAAGGACGTCAAGTTCCTCAAGCACGACCTCGTCCTCCATCTGCGCGATCTCCCGCTGCTCGACAACGAGTACCGGCACGAGTTCGCCGAGCTCGCCAACAGCTATCTGGCGACCATCTCGCCGCAGGCCTACGCCGAGGTCCAGCCCATCCAGGCGATCTGCGCGTATCTGCTGGGCCAGGAGGACTGGGCCAACCTGATGCCGGCGGCGGACGCCCTCATCAGCCCGGGGAAGCTGACCGCCCCGCTGGTGGAGAAGAACGGCCGCGTCTACTGGTGCGGCGAGCACCTCGACGACCCGGACGGCGCCCGCATCCTCGACGTCACCGACGCCGGGTACCACACCCGCCCGCTGGCCAAGCTGTCCCTGGGCAACCGGCTCACCTCCTACGCCGACGACGGCCACGGCAAGGTCCGGCTCGGCGGCTCGGTGGTCAACCCGCTGGGCCGCGTCAAGCCCACGGCCGAGCTGCGCGGCTCCCTGGAGTTCCGGGCCCGCCGCACCAGCCTGCAGTCCTTCCACTTCCCGCTCACCTCGCTGACCCACGCGGGGCGCACGCTGGACTGGAAGGCGGAGGCGGACATCGCCCGCAAGCTGCGCCCGCTGGGCATCATCGACGTGGTCTGGGACGTGTGGCTCAACCTGGACATCGACGGTGACGCGGTCGCCACGCGCGTCTCGGCCGGCAGCATCGACGTGAACAGCGGGCACCCGCTCCACGTGCGGCCCCGGCTGACCCGTCTCGTCTCCGACCGCATCGAGCCCTCGGTCTCCAAGAAGGGCAACCTGAGTTACGTCCTGACGGCCCAGGGCGCGGCGACCGTGCGCGCCCAGGGCCTGATCGAGGAGGCGCTGCGCAGCAAGGCCGCCGGCGTCGCCAAGAAGGGCCTGCGCAAGGCCCGCCGGGCGAAGAAGGACCTCAGCTCGGGCGCCACCAAGGTCCGGGTCTACGACGAGGTGCTCAGCAAGCTGCCGATCCGCAAGGGTCTGGTGGTCTTCGAGAGCCACATGGGCAAGCAGTTCAGCGACAGCCCGAAGGCGATCTACGACGAGATGCGCCGCCAGGGCGTCGACTTCGAGGCCGTCTGGTCCTACGAGGGCAGCAAGCCGGCCGGCTTCCCCAAGGACGCCACGCTGGTGCGGCGCTGGAGCTACGCCTATCTGCGGGCGCTGGCGCAGGCCGAGTTCTGGATCGACAACCAGGGCTTCCCGGCGTCGCTGGCCAAGCGGGCGGGCACCACGTACATCCAGACCTGGCACGGCAGCGCGCTCAAGCGGATGGGCTTCGACCTGCCGCAGATGAAGGTGCTCGGCCGTGGCGAGCGGGAGCGCCACCAAAGGGCCCTGGACCGTTTCGACCACTTCCTCGTCCGCTCCGAGCACGACGTGCGCACCCTCGCCCGCGGCTTCCGGCTGCGCGAGGAGAGGCTGCTGCGCGCCGGTTATCCGCGCAACGACGAGCTGGTCAAGGCCCGCGAGGCGGAGTCCGCTTCCGGTGAGCGCGAGCGCGGCCCCGTCGCCGAGGCCCTGAAGATCGACCCGGCCAAGAAGGTCCTGCTGTACGCGCCGACGTTCCGGGCCACGCCGCAGGGCGCGGTGCGCCGCTTCGAGCTGCCCTTCGACGTCGAGGCGTTCGCCGAGCGCTTCGGCGACGAGTACACGCTGCTGATCCGCTCGCACTACCTCAACCAGGTCGTCCTGCCGCCGTCGGTGCGCGGCAAGGTGATCGACGTGTCCAGCGGCTACGACATCTCGCCGCTGCTGGTCCTCGCCGACGGCCTGATCACCGACTACTCGTCGCTGATGTTCGACTACGCGCTCCTGGACCGCCCGATGGTCTTCTTCGCGTACGACTACGACGAGTACGCCGACGAGAGCCGGGGCACTTACTTCGACCTGCGCGACAAGGCGCCGGGACCGGTCGTCGCCACCGAGGGCGAGCTGTTCGCGGCGGTGGAGGGGCTCAAGGCGGCGGACACCGAGTACGCCGCGGCGCGCGAGCGCTTCACGGCCGAGTTCGGCGAGTACGACCAGGGCACCGCGGCCCAGAGCATCGTCGCCAAGTTCTTCACACCCGGGAGCGGCAAGTGACCGAGCAGCCCGCCAAGGACGGCGGCCGTGACATCTTCTTCGTCTCCAACGCCGTCAACGAGCTGGGCGGCGTCGCGACCTGGTCGCACCAGATGGCCCGGCTCTTCGCGGCCCGCGGCAACCTGGTGCACATCGTGGGCATCACGCCGCCCTCGCACCCTTTCGACCTCGGCGACGACCTGCCGTACGGGACGACGACGCTGTACGACGTGCACCCGCCGTCGGTGCCGGGGCCGCGCGGCATCAAGGGCAAGCTGAACGTGGCCGACCACCGGCGCCGCGCCGCCCGCACCGCGGCCATGCACGAGCAGGCCGCCAAGCTGACCCGGATGTTCCGCCGGGCCAGGCCCGGCGCGGTCGTCATCGTCACGCAGGTGTGGGCGATGGAGTGGGTGGCGCTCGCCGACACCTCCTCGGTCACCGTCATCGGCATGACGCACGAGTCGTTCGAGGCGTGCCGCAAGTCCTCCCGGTTCGGCCGCGTCAAGCGGTACTACGGCGGCGTCGACCGGCTGCTCGCGCTGACCCGCGAGGACGCCGACCTGTGGGCCCAGCAAAGGCTCGACAACGTCGACTTCATGCCCAACCCGCTGCCGTTCTTCCCCGGGACGCCGTCGCCGCGCACCGGCAAGCACGTGGTGAGCATCGGCCGCCTCCACGAGGAGAAGGGCACCGACCTGCTCCTGGACGCCTGGTCCGAGGTGGCCCCGCTCCACCCGGGCTGGACGCTGCGCGTGTACGGCAACGGCTCCGACGAGGCGGCGCTGCGCCGCCAGTGCACGGAGCTCGGTCTCGACGGCTCGGTGGAGTGGATGGGCCGCACCGACGACCCGGCGGCCGCGCTGCGGGACGGCTCGGTCTTCACCCTGGCCTCGCGCGGCGAAGGCTTCCCGCTGTCCCTCCTGGAAGCGATGGCGACGGGGGTGCCGTGCGTGGCCTTCGACGTCGCCCCGGGAATCCGCGAGATCATCAGGGACGGCGAGGACGGCCTGCTCGCGCCGCCCGGCAACACGCTCGCCTTCGCCCGCCGTCTGGACAGCCTCCTCGGCGACCAGGAGCTGCGCGACCGGCTCGGCGACGCGGCCCGCGAGAACATCCAGCGGTACCGGACCGAGGAGATCGTCCGGCGCTGGGAGGAGCTCTTCACCTTCCTGGAGCGCTGAAGTCCACCGCGGCACGCGGTGGCGCCCCGACGGGCGCGGCCACTGATCGAAAAGGCCCCGGCACACGGTGTGTGTGCCGGGGCCTTTCGCCGCCCTCACCTGCGAAGAACCCACACAGGCGGAATACTCACACCCCTTTGACACAGCTCCCCCACACGTCGTCCAATAAAAAAGAAAAGCTGTATCGGCGTACCGGCACCGCGACCCGCGGCCGTGGCGTCCCGCAGTCGTGCTTCCAGTCGAGGATGTGTGCCGATGGACCCCGTTGTTACCGTGATCGTCCCGGTGCACAACACTCTGCGATACCTGGAGCGTTGCCTGGAGTCCGTCGAGGCCCAGACCCTCGGGCGGCGCAAGCTCGAAGTGATCGCGGTGGACGACGGTTCGTCGGACGGCAGCGGCGACTGGCTCGATGCGTGGGCGCGCGCCCACGACAACGTCCGGGTGGTCCACCAGGAGCCCTCCGGCGGCGCGGGCAAGCCCCGCAACGTGGGCATCACGATGGCCCGCGGCACCTACCTCTTCTTCCTCGACTCCGACGACTACCTCGGCCGGGACGCCCTGCGTCGGATGGTCGCGATGGCCGACCGCGAGGACTCGGACGTCGTGTACGGCCGGATCGTGGGCGTCGGCCGGACCGCGCCGGTGGAGTTCCGGACCACGAGCCCCGAGGTCAGCCTCTACGACTCGCCCGTGTACTGGACGCTGGCCCCGTACAAGCTGTGGCGCCGCTCGCTGATCGAGAAGCACGGGCTGCGGTTCGCGGAGCACCGGCTGCTCAACGAGGACGTGGCCTTCGCCGTCCCCGCGGTGCTGCACGCCCGGAAGATCTCCGTCGTCGCCAACCATGACTGCTACTACCTCGAAGGGCGCGGCGACGGGACCAACGCCAGCAGCCAGGACGTCGACTGGGTCGACCAACTCGCCTTCGTCGGCGGCATTCTGCGCACCCTCGCCGACCTGGTGCCGGCCGGCCGCGAGCGGGACAAACTGATGGAGCGTCACTTCCACGGCGAGGTCCTCAGCATGTTCGCCGAGCCCTACCTGGCCCGCGACGAGGCGGGCCGCAAGGAGATCGCTGACGCCGCCCGGGTGCTGCTCGACGAGTGGACCACCGAGCCGATCGTGGAGGCGCTGCCGCCGCGGCTGCGCCTGCGGGTGCACTGCCTGCGCAACGGCCTGCTCGACGAACTCACCGAGATCGTCCGCGCCGACACCGAGGGCGCGCTGCCCCCGGCGCTCCTGGAGGGCGACCGCGCGTACGCCGCCTACCCCTACTTCCGCGACCCCGAGCGGGCGATCCCGGACTCCTGTTACGACACCACCACCCGGGTCCGGCTGAACCAGCGGGTCGACTCCTACGCCTGGGACGGGCCGGTGCTGCGGCTCACCGGCTCCGCCCTGCTGGCCGAGATCCCCGCGGCGGGCCAGAGGGCCGGCGTGCTGCTGCGCCGCCAGGGCTACACGTACTGGGTGCCCGCCGATGTCGCCGACGACGGCACGTACACGCTGTCCGTCGACGTCGGCCGGGCCGCGGACGGCGAACCGCTGCCGGACGGCATATGGAGCATGCGGATCGTGGTGAGCGCGGGCGAGCTGCGCAAGGAGGCGTGGCTGGCGCGGCCGGAGGGCAGCGACTACGACGTCTCGCCGGAGCCCCGCATCGTCGACCGGGGCGCGGCGGGTCCCGGCGCGGCGGCGCTGTTCCACTCGGTCGCCCATCAGCACCTCAACCTCGACATCGGCGACACCCGCAAGCTGCTCCCCACCACGGCGCGGGGCACGGTCGCACGCACCCGTTTCGGCCGGGTCGAGGCCGCCGCCCGCGTCACGGTGCCGGGCTGGCTGCCGGGCACGGGCGAGGCCCGGCTGCTCCTGGTCTCCGGCGGGCGCACCCTGACCGCCCCCACGCCCACCGAGGTCGACGCCCACGGCCGCGTCTCGGCCCGCGCCACCGCCGAAGGGGCCGCACCGGGCACCTGGGAACTGCGTCTGCGGCTCGCCGCCGGCGGGTTCAGCCGGGACCTCGCGGTGACCGACTCCTCCGGCGAACCGGTGCGGCTGACCGTGCCGGTGCCGCTGGTCCGCCAGGTGCGCCGCAGGGCGGCCGGGGTGCTGCGCGGACGCTGACCGCACCGGCTGCTCGGCGCACGCGAGAAAGGCCCCGCCGGTCGGCGGGGCCTTTCTCGTCGTGTGCGTGCCGGGGTCAGCCGTCGCGGTGGTGGCGCCACCCGTCCCACGCGGAGGAGATCATCGAGCGCACGTCGTGGTGCGCCTTCCAGCCGAGTTCGGCGGCGATGCGGTCGGCGGAGGCGACCACGCGCGCCGGGTCGCCCGCGCGGCGCGGATGGACCTCGGGGGCGATGCCGCGGCCGCTGATCTCGTTGATCAGGTCGACCATCTCGCGCACCGAAACGCCTTCGCCGCGGCCGATGTTGACCGTCAGGTCGCCGTACTCGCCGGCCTCCGCCGCCTCGGCGAGCTTGCGGGCGGCGGCCAGGTGGGCGTCGGCGAGGTCCTCGACGTGGATGTAGTCGCGCACACACGTGCCGTCGGGGGTCGTGTAGTCGTCGCCGAAGATGCGCGGCGGCTGCCCGTCCTCCAGCTTCTCGAACACCATCGGTACGAGGTTGAAGATGCCGGTGTCGGCGAGTTCGGGGGCGGCGGCGCCCGCCACGTTGAAGTAGCGCAGGCATCCGGTGGAGATGCCGTGCGCCTTTCCGGCGGCGCGCACCAGCCACTCGCCGGCCAGCTTGGTCTCGCCGTACGGGCTCATCGGCAGGCACGGGGTGTCCTCGGTGACGAGGTCGACGTCCGGCATGCCGTACACGGAGGCGGAGGAGGAGAACAGGAAGGTGCGTACGCCCGCGGCGGCGACGGCCTCCAGGAGCACGGTCAGGCCGAACACGTTCTCGCGGTAGTAGTGCAGCGGGATCTCGACCGATTCCCCGACCTGCTTCTTGCCCGCGAGGTGCACCACGCCGGTGATCGCGTGCTCGGCGAAGGTGCGGTCGAGGAGTTCGCGGTCCAGGACGGAGCCGACCACCAGCGGCACGTCCTGCGGCACGCGGCCCTTGTCACCGGTGGAGAGGTCGTCGAGGACGACCACGCTCTCGCCCGCCGACGTCATGGCCCTCACGACGTGGGAACCGATGTATCCGGCGCCGCCAGTGATCAGAAATGTCATATGCGAGTCCACGTCCTCATCGTCGCCTTGAACGGGCCGTCCGGGCCAGTCTGCGCAGCTTCCCGCGCACCACCCCGAAGGCCCCCTGCACTCCGGAGGCGAGCCGCACCGAGAGCGATCCGCTCGACGTCCGGTACGGCTGCACCAGCAGAACACCGTACCGGCTGCCGGGGACGGCCGTGCGCCGCAGTCCTGGCGGCCGCGCCCTGAGTGACGTGCACACGCCCGGACCCGACGCGGTGTCGAGGCGGACCCGCAGGTCCCAGACCTGGGTGCCGCGGCCGCCCAGCGCGGCGAGGCGGGCCAGCGGCACGAGGGTCTGCCCCGCCCAGCCCGCTCGCGTCGCGCGCAGCGGCGCGGTGACCGTCAGTACGCTTTCCTCGCCGTCCCGCGGCACGAACTCCACGTCGGCCCTCGCCGGGGCGCCGCTCGCCGCGAGCCGCCCGTACAGTTCGTGCACGCGCAGCCTGAGGACGCCGCGCCGGCCGGCGAGCAGGGTCGCGTCGACGGTGACCGGGAGCCGCTGGGCCGGCAGCGCGTCGAGACCGTCCAGCGGTACGTCCGCGAGGTCCTCGGCCCACACGGGGGCGGCGCCGGCAGTGGCGTACGGCGGGATGAGGCGTGCCGGGTCGGCGGCGAGCTGGGCCAGCCGGTCCAGGTCGCGGGGCTGATCGGCGGCGAGCACCACGTGGGCGAGCCAGCGGGCCGGGGCGGCGGCGGCGGCCAGTTCGGCGGGCTGGAATCCGGCGAGGTAGTCGCGGGTCAGCCGCCACCAGTCCGCCCGGTAGCCGACGTCGCGCACGCGCAGCTCGCGCAGGTACAGACCCAGGTCGTAGTCGACGAACTTGGTGCGGCAGGCGGCCGCGAGCCCCTTGTGGCCGGTCGCCCCGAACGCCTCGACGGCCTCGGTGTGGGCGGCGATGCGCGCCTGCCAGTTGGCGACGTCCTTGCGGGCCAGCGAGAGGGAGACATCGGCGGCCGAACGGCGCACGTGCCACACGTAGACGAGCTCGGGAACGACCGCCACGCGGGGGGTCTCCGCGTACACGCGGGCCGTGAAGACGAAGTCCTCGTAGACGAACCTGCCATCGGGGAAACGAAGTTGACGATCCGTCAAAAAGTCTCGCCGGTACAGCTTGTTGACGCACAGCGTGTCGTGGAGCAGGCCCGGCTCGTCCTCGGGCGTCTCGTACACGGCCGCCTCCCGGTACAGGCCCGGCATCCACCGCACATCGGTTCCGGCGGGCAGCTCGCGACGCACGACGCGGCCGACAGCGACCTCGGTGCCGTGCTCCTCGGCCGCGGCCAGGAGCGCGGGTACGGCGCCGGGCGCCAGCACGTCGTCGCTGTCGAGGAACATCACGTACGGGGCGGTGGCGGCGGCGATCCCGTCGTTGCGGGGCGTTCCGCAGCCGCCGCTGTTCTGTTTGCGGCGCACCACGCGCAGGCGGGGCTCGGTGGTGGCCAGCTGGTCGAGGACGGCGGCGGTGCCGTCGCCCGAGCAGTCGTCGACGGCCACGACCTCTTTGACCGCCGGCCCCTGCGTGAGCGCCGACCGCACGGCGGCAGCGACGAGCTCGGCGTCGTTGTAGGCGATGACGACGACGCTGACGCCCGGGGCGTTGGCCAAAGAGGTGGGGCTCTGGGTCACGCGCCGCATCCTACGGGAGCCGGCTGTGCCCCCTGCCCCGCCCAGCACCCCGCCCCCAGGCAGTGGCCGATTCCCACGCCCCCCACCCCTGGGGCTCCGCCACGGCGGGCGCGACCGCTCGACACCGGGTCACCTCAAAGGGGCGCGGGACTGCGACACTGCGCGGCTCCGCCACGGCGGGCGCGACCCGTCGACACCGGGTCGCTTCAAAGGGGTGCGGGGAGCCGCGCGAAAGCGCCGCACCCCGCACCGGAACCCCGTCAGAACGGCCCGAACTCCTTGAATTCCTGGTCCGCCTCGTCCCGCTCCGCGTCCCGGTCCCGGCGACGCTGCGCGGCCGGTCGCGGGGCCTCCAGGCGGTGGTCCTCGCCACGGCGGCCCAGCATCTCGGCGCCCGCCATCATCGTCGGCTCCCAGTCGAAGACGACCGCGTTCTCCTCGGGCCCGATCGCCACGCCGTCACCCGTACGGGCACCGGCCTTCATGAGGGCGTCCTCGACGCCGAGGCGGTTGAGGCGGTCGGCCAGGTAGCCCACGGCCTCGTCGTTGTTGAAGTCGGTCTGGCGGATCCAGCGCTCCGGCTTCTCGCCGCGCACCCGGTAGACCTCGTTCACCTGATCGAAGGTGACGGTGAAGCCCGCGTCGTCGACGGCCTTCGGCCGGATGACGATGCGGGTCGCCTCCTCCTTGGGCTTGGCGGCCCGCGCCTGCGCCACGATCCCGGCGAGCGCGAAGGACAGTTCCTTTAGGCCCGTACGGGCGACGGCGGAGGCCTCGAAGACCTGGTAGCCGCGCTCTTCGAGCTCCGGCCGGATCATGTCCGCGAGCTCCTGTCCGTCCGGGATGTCGATCTTGTTGAGGACTACGATGCGCGGCCGGTCGTCGAGCCCGCCGTACTGCTTGAGCTCCTCCTCGATGATGTCGAGGTCGGAGACCGGATCGCGGTCGGATTCGAGGGTCGCGGTGTCCAGGACGTGCACGAGCACCGAGCAGCGCTCGACGTGCCGCAGGAACTCCAGGCCGAGACCCTTGCCCTGGCTGGCGCCGGGGATCAGCCCGGGAACGTCGGCGATGGTGTAGACGGTCGAGCCGGCCGTCACCACACCGAGGTTCGGGACCAGGGTGGTGAAGGGGTAGTCCGCGATCTTCGGCTTGGCGGCCGAGAGCACGGAGATCAGCGAGGACTTGCCGGCGCTCGGGTAACCCACGAGTGCCACGTCGGCGACGGTCTTGAGTTCGAGGACGATGTCCCCGGACTCGCCCGGCACGCCGAGCAGCGCGAACCCGGGGGCCTTGCGGCGGGCGGAGGCGAGCGCCGCGTTGCCGAGGCCGCCGCGGCCGCCCTGGCCCGCGACGTACGTGGTGCCCTCGCCGACCAGGTCGGCCAGCACGTTGCCCTGCTTGTCGAGGACGACGGTGCCGTCGGGCACGGGCAGGACCAGGTCCTGTCCGTCCTTGCCGGAGCGGTTGTCGCCGGCACCGGGCTGGCCGTTGGTGGCCTTGCGGTGCGGCGAGTGGTGGTAGTCGAGGAGCGTCGTCACGGACTGGTCGACGACCAGGGTGACGTCGCCGCCACGGCCGCCGTTGCCGCCGTCAGGGCCGCCGAGCGGCTTGAACTTCTCACGGTGGACGGAGGCACAGCCGTGGCCTCCGTTACCCGCGGCGACGTGCAGCTCGACGCGGTCCACGAAGGTGGTCATGGGATGTGCCTCCTGAGGCCCCCGAGCCGGAGGCCAGGGGGAAGATACGGGGATGTCTATTCTGTAACACGCGAAAGGCGGACCCGCTTCCCGAAAGGGAAGTGAGGTCCGCCTCCGCTGAAATCGCTCTACAGATGCCTAAGTGATCAGGCAGCCGGAACGATGTTCACGACCTTGCGGCCACGGTGGGTGCCGAACTGCACCGCACCGGCCTGCAGCGCGAACAGGGTGTCGTCGCCACCGCGACCGACGCCCGCACCCGGGTGGAAGTGGGTGCCGCGCTGGCGGACCAGGATCTCACCGGCGTTGACGGTCTGGCCGCCGAAGCGCTTGACGCCGAGCCGCTGAGCATTGGAGTCGCGACCGTTCCGAGTGGACGATGCGCCCTTCTTGTGTGCCATGTCTCCTCAGTCCCTTACTTCGCAGCCGTGGGGATGCCGGTGACCTTGATCGCCGTGTACTGCTGGCGGTGGCCCTGGCGACGGCGGTAACCGGTCTTGTTCTTGTACCGAAGGATGTCGATCTTGGCACCCTTGTGGTGGTCCACGATCTCGGCGGTGACCTTGATGCCGTCAAGGACCCACGGGTCGCTGGTCACGGCGTCGCCGTCGACAACGAGCAGGGTCGAGAGCTCGACCGTGTCGCCAACCTTGGCAGTGGAAATCTTGTCAACCTCAACGATGTCGCCGACAGCAACCTTGTGCTGGCGACCACCGCTGCGCACGATGGCGTACACGCGGATCTCTCTCTCGCTCGATACGGAACCCTTGAAGCCAGCCGTCCCGCAGGAAAGCAGGGGGCCTCCCCCGGCGGACCGGGAGGTGAGGTGCTCAGGGGCAGGCGCGTATATAAACACGCCGAGGGACAAGGCTACGGGGCCGGGCGTGGTGGGTCAAACCAGCGTCATTACCCGCACTCCTCCGCGACGAAACCACGCAGCCACGACCGGAAGTCCGGGCCCAGATCCGCCCGCTCGCCCGCCAGACGGACGATGGCCCGCAGGTACTCCCCCCGGTCCCCCGTGTCGTACCGGCGCCCGGTGAAGACCACCCCGTGCACGGTGTCGAGCCGGTTGAGCGCGTCGGTCAGCTGGATCTCGCCGCCACGGCCGGGCCCGGTGCGGCGCAGCGCCTCGAAGACGGCCGGGTCCAGGACGTAGCGTCCGATCACCGCGAGGTGCGAGGGCGCCGCGGCCCGCTCGGGCTTCTCCACCAGGCCCGTCACACGGACGATATCGTCCTCGCCGGTGGGCTCGACGGCCGCGCAGCCGTACTGGTGGATCTGCTCGGGCGCCACCTCCATGAGCGCGACGACGCTGCCGCCCAGGCGTTCCCGGACCTCCACCATGCGGGCGAGGAGCGGGTCGCGGGCATCGATCAGGTCGTCGCCGAGCAGCACCGCGAAGGGTTCGTCGCCGACGTGCGGGGCGGCGCACAGGACCGCGTGCCCGAGCCCCTTGGGATCGCCCTGGCGTACGTAGTGGATCGCGGCGAGGTCACTGGACTCGCGCACCTTGGCGAGCCGCGCCGCGTCGCCCTTGCGGGCCAGCACGGACTCCAGCTCGTGGTTGCGGTCGAAGTGGTCCTCCAGGGGACGCTTGTTGCGGCCGGTGACCATGAGGACGTCCCACAGGCCCGCCGCGGCCGCCTCCTCCACCACGTACTGGATCGCCGGCTTGTCCACCACCGGCAGCATCTCCTTGGGCGTGGCCTTGGTGGCCGGGAGGAACCGGGTGCCGAGCCCGGCTGCGGGGATGACGGCTTTGCTGATCGCACTCATGCGGGGCGCGGACTCTCCTTCGTACGACGAAGCCCGCCCCCGTTGTTCCGGGGGCGGGCTCCTGGGCCTCGCATCAGCCAACTACCGCTCGGTGTACGTCCGCTGAGCGGAGGCTGTCCGTCAGCTGTCGGCCGGCAACCGGCGGACGACGGTCATCAGCTGACTTCTGTCAGCCGTCAACCGTCAACTGACGTCCGGCGGCCGTCAGCTGTCGGCCGGCGCCGAGACCGAGGACTGCGCCTGCTCGGCCGCCGCCGTCTTCTTGGTGGCGGCCTTCTTGGCAGTCGTCTTCTTCGCCGCCGTCTTCTTGGCCGCCGTCTTCTTCGTGGCGGCCTTCTTGGCGGTGGCCTTCTTCGCCGTCTTGCGGGCCGCCTTCTTGGCCGGTGCGGCCTCGTCGGCGGCGTCCGCGGGCTCGGCCGGGGCGGACTCCTCGGCGGCCGGGGCGGACTCCACCACGACGACCGCGGCGTCCTCGGCGCCCGAGGGTGAACCGGCCGGGGCCGTGGCCTTGCGGGTCGCACGGCGGCGCGCCTTCGGCGGGGCGGCGACGGGCGCCTCCTCGACGACGGGTTCGGCCACCGACGCGGCGGGCTCGGCCACGGGCTCCGGCGCCTTCGGCTCCTCGGCCTTGTGCTCGGGCTCCGTGACGACCACGACCGGCTCCGCGGCGGCCGTGGCCGGCGCGCCCGCCGGGGCGGTCGCCTTCCGGGTGGCGCGGCGACGGGTCCGGCCGCGCGGCGCGTCGTCCTCGATGAACGAGGCGACCGTCACCGCCGCCGGAGCCTGCACGGCCTCCGGCTCCTCGACCGCGGGAGCCGGGGCCGCCGGGGTCTCGACGGCCGCGGCGCGGGGCGCACCGGCCGGCGCGGAGGCCTTGCGGGTGGCGCGGCGGCGGGACCTGCCGCCGCGGGCCGCGGACTCCGCCTCGGCGACGCTGCTGTACAGCTCCTCGTCGGGCACGAACTCGGGCTCGGCGAGCGCGACGGGCGCCGCGACCTCGGCGGCGACCTCCGCCTCGGTCTCGACGACCTCGATGTCGTCGGCATCCGGGGCCTCGTGGGCCTCGTGCTCGTGGGTGTGCTGGTCGTGCTCGGCGCCGCCGCGGCCGCGCTTCTTGGCGCGCTTGCCCGCACCGCCGGAGGCGGCCGGCTGCTCCATGTGCACGATCACGCCGCGCCCGTTGCAGTGGACGCAGGTCTCCGAGAACGACTCCAACAGGCCCTGGCCGACCCGCTTGCGGGTCATCTGGACCAGGCCGAGCGAGGTGACCTCGGCCACCTGGTGCTTGGTGCGGTCGCGGCCCAGGCATTCGAGCAGCCGGCGCAGGACCAGGTCGCGGTTGGACTCCAGGACCATGTCGATGAAGTCGATGACGACGATGCCGCCCAGGTCGCGCAGCCGCAGCTGGCGCACGATCTCCTCGGCCGCTTCGAGGTTGTTCTTCGTCACGGTCTCTTCGAGGTTGCCGCCCTGGCCGGTGAACTTGCCGGTGTTGACGTCGACGACGATCATCGCCTCGGTCTTGTCGATCACCAGCGAGCCGCCGGACGGCAGCCAGACCTTGCGGTCCAGCGCCTTGGCGAGCTGCTCGTCGATCCGGTACGTCGCGAAGACGTCGACCTCGCTGGTCCAGCGCGTCAGGCGCTCGGTGAGGTCCGGGGCGACGTGCGCGACGTAGCCGTGGATGGTCTCCCACGCCTCGTCACCGCTGACGACGACCTTCGTGAAGTCCTCGTTGAAGATGTCGCGGACGACGCGGACGGTCATGTCCGGCTCGCCGTAGAGCAGCGACGGCGAGGACGTCGAGATCTGGCCGGCCTTCTTCTGGATGTCGGCCCACTGCGCCTGGAGGCGCTCGACGTCGCGGCGCAGCTCGTCCTCGCTGGCGCCCTCGGCGGCGGTGCGCACGATGACGCCCGCGTCCTCGGGGACGATCTTCTTGAGGATGGTCTTGAGGCGCGCGCGCTCGGTGTCGGGCAGCTTGCGGCTGATGCCGGTCATCGAGCCCTCGGGCACGTAGACCAGGTAGCGGCCGGGAAGCGAGACCTGGCTGGTCAGGCGGGCGCCCTTGTGGCCGATCGGGTCCTTGGTGACCTGGACGAGCACCGACTGGCCGGACTTGAGGGCGGCTTCGATGCGGCGCGGGCCGTTGCCCATGCCGAGCGACTCGAAGTTGACCTCACCGGCGTACAGGACGGCGTTGCGGCCCTTGCCGATGTCGACGAACGCGGCCTCCATCGACGGCAGCACGTTCTGGACCTTGCCCAGGTAGACGTTGCCGACGTACGAGGTGGCCTGCTCCTTGTTGACGTAGTGCTCGACGAGCACGTTGTCTTCCAGGACGCCGATCTGGGTGCGCTCGCCGCTCTGGCGGACGACCATGACGCGCTCGACGGCCTCGCGGCGGGCCAGGAACTCGGCCTCGGTGATGATCGGGACGCGGCGGCGGCCCTGCTCGCGGCCTTCGCGGCGGCGCTGCTTCTTGGCCTCCAGACGCGTCGAGCCCTTGATGGACTGGACCTCGTCGGCGGAGGTGGAGCCGGACGCGGCATCGATGCGCTCGCGGGTGGTGCGCGGCTCGCGGACCTTGACGACGGTGCGCTCGGGGTCGTCGGCGCCGGTCTCGGCCTCGGGGCCGGAGTCGCCGGAGCGGCGACGGCGGCGGCGCCGGCGACGGCTGCTGCTGGTGCCCGCGGCGGACGGGGTGCCGTCGGTGTCGTCGTCCTCGTCGTCCTCTTCCTCGGACTCGGCGGGGGCGTCGCTGTGCTCGGCCTGCTCGGCCGGCTCGTACGTCTGCTCCTCCGCGGCGTCCTCCGCCTCGGCGGAGTCGCCGCGGCGACGGCGACGGCCGCCACGGCGACGGCGGCGCGAGGGACGGTCGTCGTCGCCCTCGTCGGAGTCCACGTCGGCGTCGGCCTCGGCGGGCTCCTCCGTCTGCTCCTCGACCGGCTCAGCGGCGGGCTTGTCCTGGACGGGCTCGGCGCTCTCGCCACGACGGCGACGACGGCGCGAGCGGCCCTGCGGCTCGGCCGGCTCGTTGGCGGTCTGGACGGCCGTCACGTCGTCCTCGACGGACTGGGCGGCCTCGGCGGGCGCTGCGGGCTCTTCGACGCGGGCGGCGGCAGCGGCGGCCGCGGCCGTCTCCGGCGTCTGGAACATGGGCTCGGTGAAGACCGGTGCCTGGAACACGGCGACGGCGGGACGCGTGGCGCGGCGGCGGGAGCGCCCGGCGGGCTGGGGCTCCTCGGCCTGCGGCGCGGGCTGCGGCTCCGGCTCGACGGGCGTGAACTGCGGGGTGGAGACGGGCCGGGCAGCACGGCGGCGGCCGCGGCCGCGCGGCGCCTCGTCCTCGGCGGCGGCCGGGGTCTCGACCGCGGCCGGGGTCTGTGCGGCGGCCGGGGCGGGGGCCTCGGCCGGCTGCTCGGCGGCCGCGGGCTGCGGGGATCCGGCGGGGGCGGTCGCCTTGCGGGTGGCACGGCGACGGGTGCGCGGCGCGGGCGCCTCGACGACGGGCGCCTCGACGACGGCCTCCTCGTCCTCCTCCGCTTCGGCTGCCTCGTCGACCTCGGCGGGGGCGACGGCCTCGGCGACGGCGGGGGCCGCGACCGTGGTCTGCGGGGCGGTCGCCTTGCGGGTGGCGCGACGGCGGGTGCGGGGCGCGGGCGCCTCGGCGGGCTCGTCCTCGCCGACGTTCTCGGGCGCCGCGGCGACGACCGGGGCCTCGACGACCTCGATCTCCTCGGCGGCCTGCGGCGCACCGGCCGGGGCGGTCGCCTTACGGGTGGCACGGCGGCGGCCACGGGGCGCGGACACCTCGGCGCCGTCGTCACCGGCCTGGGCGGCGGGCGCCTCGGCGGAGGCCGGCGCCTGTGCCGGTGTCTGCGCGGGCGTCTGCGCTGCCGGTGTCTGCGCTGCCTCTGCGGCCTGCGGCGCACCGGCGGGCGCGCTCGCGGTGCGCGTGGCGCGGCGGCGAGTGCGCGGGGCCGGAGCCGCGGTCTCGTCGGCGGCCGGTGCGGCCTGCGCGGTGTTCTGCTCCGCGGCCGGTGCCGCGGTCTCGGTGCCCTGCGCACCGGCCGGGGGGCCGGCGGGCCGCGACGCCGCGCGGCGCCTGCGGCGCGGCGGCAGCGTGTCGCTGGGGCTGTTCTGGTCGTTGGTCGTGTTGTCCCCGGCCGTACCGGGTTCGTTCTGCTCGAGCATGCGGGCGTAGCTCCCGTCACGCTCCCGGGCGCCGCGCCTGTTCCGGTCCGGCGGCACGTCCCGCGTGATGTGCGCGGGTGCCGCCGTCCGGGGCGCGGGCGCCGCACGGGAGCTGATATGTCTGGCTCGCCGGTTCCCTGCGCGATGTACGCACGGCCTGGCGAAAGTCTTTTAGGTCAGTGCGCGGCCCGACCCAGGTGGCTCCCGAGTGCCAGGGCTGCGCTACGACGGCCGCCCTTACGCGGCGGGACCTTCCGGCGCCGTCGCAGAGACGGTCCCGGCGGCCGTTTGTGGAGCGGCCGGGGCTGCCTCGCGGTCGGGCGCGAGCGGGTCGGTCACCGTGCCGGACTCCTCGTCGAAGAGCCCCTGCGCCAGCCTGGTCACCGCTGCGGGGACCGGCGGCGCCAGGTCGGCCACAGCTCGGAGACCGGACAGGACGTCGTCGGGTCGTACGGCAGGTGTCAGGTGCCGCACTACCAGCCGCAGTATCGCACAGGCGTCGTCGAGAGGCCTATCGGCCTGCGGGGAAAGAGCCTGGAGCTCGGCAACGGCGCCCCTCGTGTCGAAGGTGCGCATGCCGTTCTTGGTCTTGCGCTGGACCTCGACGGTCTCGGCGGCGAGGAACGTCCCGACGGCCTTCTCGGCCGCCTCGACGGTGACGCCGTCGAGCCGCAGCTCCCAGACGGAGGCGGTCAGCCGGTCGGCGAGACCGGAGGTGCGCGCCTCGACCGCGTCGATGACGTCGAGCCCGGTGGGCAGCGATTCGTCGAGCAGGGCGCGCAGTTTCTCGGGGTCGCGCTGTGCGGTGAGCGCGATCTCCAGGTACTCGGCCTCGGAGCCGACGCCGGTGGGGGCCGCGTTGGCGTACGACACCTTGGGGTGCGGGGTGAAGCCCGCCGAGTACGCCATGGGCACCTCGGCGCGGCGCAGGGCGCGCTCGAAGGCGCGCTGGAAGTCTCGGTGGCTGGTGAACCGGAGGCGGCCGCGCTTGGTGTAGCGCAGGCGGATGCGCTGCACCGCGGGTGCGGGCGGCGGGCCTTCGGGCTGTCGCTTGCCCAGTGGTTCTTCTCCTCGTGCGGGGCGGGCGCGGCGAGCGCCGCCCACCGTCCTGTGGGGGCCCCTCCGGTCACGGCCCGTCCGCCGCCCGGCTCATCCCTCCGCTTTGCTGAGGGAGATCTCGGGGGCGGGCACCGCGCCGGAGGCAGTAGTTGTACTACCCAGAGTACGCGCCCGGTGCTCCGGTAGTTCCCGCGCCGGCCCGCCGACCAGCGCCCGCCAGGCGTCGCGCCGGGCCGTGCGCACGGTCTCGCGGGCCGAGACCAGCGCTTGGCGCGCGGCCCGGCCGGCCTCGCGCAGGGCCCGCCGGGCCGGTCGGAGCACGGCGTCCCGCACCCAGTGCCCGACGGGCGTGAGCAGGGTCGCGTACACCCAGCGCACCGGCAGCCCGACAAAATTCCGGACGAGCCACGCGAGCCCCCGCCCCACGGCCCGCGAAACGAACCCGGCGGCCCGCCAGGCGAACCCGATCGCCACGCCGATCTCGCGCACGACGACGAGGGCGCCCCGCCCGAGCGGCGTCAGGACCGCGCGGTACAGCCACCGGGCGGGAACCACGAGGAGCAGCACACCGAGCGCGGCGAGCCCGGCCCCGGCCAGCGTCACGAGCCGGGCGGTCCCGTGCCCGACCGGGATGAGCACGTACCGGTAGAGCCATGCCGCCGGCACGACGAGCCCGTACCGCAGCACGGGCGCGAGCACCCGGCGCCACAACGCACTCCAGGGCCACACGAACAGGGCCCGAAGGCCCCATACGAGGCCGACCCCGACCCCCTTGCCCACCCGGGCAAGCCCGGCGCCGATCCCCCGGCCCGCCCGGACGAGCCCGCGCCCGACTCCCCGCCCCACCCACGCGAGTCCGAGCCAGACCCCGCTCAGCACCCACCCGACGGCCCGCCCGGCCGGCGCGAGCACGACCCGGTACACCCACACCGAGGGCGCCACGAGCAGCATCCGCACACCCCACGCTCCAGCGGCCGCAAGTCCCCGCCCGACCGCACCGAGCCCCGCCCCGACCACCCTCCCCAGCCACGCGATCGCATGCCCGGCCGGCGTCAGCACGACCCGGTACGACCACCCGGACGGGATCACGACCAGCACCCGCCACAGCGGCGTGAACACCCTTCGCCGCAGCACCTTCGCACCGGCCACGAGCAGGTCCCAGACCATTCGCACGGGCACGACGAGCACGAAGACGACGATCCGCACGGGCACGCGGACCACGACGGTGAGGCAGCCTTCGGAGGGCTGCGGGGACGGACGGTTCTCCATGCCGTCCAGGACGCACGAAGGGGTCCAAACGTTGCTCGCCCGGCCTCCTGACCTGCGTCAGAGGTGGGGGGCGAGCAGGGTGAGCCGCAGCAGTGCGGCGACGGCGAGCACCGCTGGAAGGGTGTACCACCATCCGCGCAGCCAGGCGAACCTGACACAGGGCCATGTCAGCGCCGCCATCACCGCCGAGAGGACCAGGGCAAGACCCGCGGCGAAACCGGAGTGGGCGACGGTCTCACTGTCCCAGGGGCCGGCGGGCCTGGCCATGTAGGCGAGGAAGACGAAGTAGGCCGCGCCCGGATGCCCCAGAACGAGGACGAGGCCGCACGCCGATGCGCTCAACAGGGGCCGGTTGCCGGATATTCGTCCGACCGTACCTGTCGGCGCCCGGGAGGCGGAGGGACGGGCGCGACCGCTCATCGCGGGATCTCCTTGATTTCGTCGGCTCGCGGTCGACGCCGCCGCGTATGCCTGAGAGCTGCGGAGAGGGCTGTGAGAGTAGCTCGTTCGTTGCCGAGCCCTCGGGTGAATCCGCAGCGCAGCACGGAGACGTGACGGAGATCGCCACGACACCCCTCGCCGGTCGCCTTGTTGGTCGGGCCGAGGATGCCGCCCATCCAGAAGTCATCCGTCGGCGTGTACATACAGACTCGGGTTACGGATTGTTCCAGTCCGCGTCCGGCGAGGTGGACGTGTACCGCTCCTTGGCCCAGGCGCTACTGGGCCTTCTCCGGGCCCCGGCGAGTACGTTCCTACCTCACACAGGAGCGTCAGCTCGGCGCTCCGAGCTGACGCTCGGGGTCTGTCGCGACAGTGCCCTCGAACTCACGGCTTCTTACTCAGCGCGTGCACCACGTCGCTGTACCTGTCGTATTGGCTATTACGGCAGTCAGCGCGGAGACTCTCGGAGGCCTTGAAGCCGTCCGCACGCCCCTTGGCCCAGATGTCGAGGAGTCGTACACCCTGTTCGGTAAAGCCCTTGGACTCGGCCGCCGTGTCAGCAGCGTCCAGTTGAGCCGCCCAATTGCCACGGATGTAGCCGACCGGATCGGATTCGTAGCTCGGTGGTGGGTTCGGTGCCGATTGCTTCAGCGCCTCGATGACATCGCTCCTCCACTTTTTCCCTGCCCCCGCCGAAGAGCTCTGGCTGACATCGTGCGCAATGGCGTCGAGCACTCCGAGGGCCACGGAGTTGCCGACGGGGGGCAGAGTGAGTGTCACTCCGCGAGCTGGGTGCGGGATGCGGGTCAAAATGCGAGCGGACTGGCGAGTCTGAGCATCGCGGACGCGTGCGTACGCGTTCGGACTGGCCGCAACCGCCCGGGTGACGCGGATGAGAGTGTCGTCCCAGACTGCCATGTGCACGCCGGCAGCATCGCTCCAAGGCCGATCATCCGAAGCGTGCTCGACGTAGCGGGCGTCGAGCCCTTTGAAGATCTCGTAGGTGTCCGGCGCGTAGTCCGCGATCAGTTCCGCGAGGGGAAGACGGAGAGACGGGTCGATCGACTTCTGCCCGGAGTTGGTGAGGGCATCGTCCGTGCCCTGCAGAATTTCCCGCATGGCTCGCACCTGCGCCGCAGTATGCCCCTCGGTACCCTTCCCGCCTGCAGCCGTCTGCAAGGCCGTGCCCAACTCCGAACAGGACATGCCCTTCTGATACCCGGCTCCCAGAGCGTCCTTGATCTTGACGTTGGAAAGCAGCGCCGAACAGTCGACCGGCCCGTCGGCGTCGTCAACCATCCCCCACCACCACACCCCTGAGCCCGCTGCCGCCACGACCAGCAACCCGACAACCAGCACGGGCAAGGCTCCACGTCCGAGCCGCTTGGGGCACGGCGGGGCAGTCGGTGTCTCAGGAGATGCGGGGGCAGTCATCCGGCCTGTCTCATCCATAGGGCGTTCAGTTGGTCGTGTCAGTGAGATAAGCACGCGCGTCTGCCACGCCTGTGGTGTGCCCCGAGCGGATCTCCTTGGTCAGTCCTTGGACGTGGTCTCTGCCTTCCGGGGTGTCCATGTCGTAACGCTCCCTGCCCCAGCCGTCGACCAAGACCTGCATCCTCGTGTTGGTGTCCAGGTATCGGTCGTTGATGGCCTCATTGGCCTTGGCGTCGGCGTCTGCCTTCATGTCGTTTCCCCACACCCACGCCAAGGTGTCCACGCCACGCTGCAAACCATCCCCCACGGCGATGGACCCACCCGCGGTGGGGATGGCCATGGGGGTGATGGCGCCGCCGATGATGTGGTAGGCGACCTTCGACTTCCAGTCCGCTGCGCTGTAGGCCCCCGTCCGTTCGTCGTTGAGCACGTCTTCCCGGATCGCGTCGTACGCGCCGAGGGCTGCCCCCGACTTGGCAAGTGGGTTGCTCTCGGAGTAACCCGCGGCACCATGCGGCAACTTGTCCAGCTCGGCGTTGATGTACCGCGTCTCCGCCTTGTCCATCGTGGCGTAGGCGTCGGGGTTTTCGGACACCCCTCGCATCACGTGGATCATGGTGTCCATCGGGGTGGACAGGTGCGCCCTGTCGGGGTGGTCGGAGTCCATGAAGTAGCCGTTCTTCATGTGCGTCGCATAGTCACCGTCGAGACCGCCCAGGATCTCGTGGCTGTCCGGCGTGTACTCAGCGATCGCCCGCGCAATTGGCACCTGAAGGTTGTGGTGAACCTCTGTCGACGGTCCCTGGTCGAGAGCCCTGAGGATGCCGTCCATGACGCGAGTCTGCTCCGCCGTGTGTGTAAACGTCGGCAGTGGTTCCTGCGCGACGGGACAGGGCACGTGCCCGTCGCCCCGGCCTGCAGGGCAGCAGCCAGACCCGTCCGGCTCAGTGGGTCGTCCTGCTCCAGGTAAGCAACACCGGTATAGACGTGCTTGGGCCAGTCGCGGGTACCGTCTCCATGGCCCGCGAGGTAGTGCAGGTGGTCGTTGCCGACGTGGTCGCTCGCGGGGCCGTTCCCCGCGGGGTCAAAGAACGCCGTGGCTGCCTCGGGGTTGCGGCTCATCACGTTGAGCGTGGAATCAAGGGCATCGGCCCGGGTACCGTCGTGTCCGGGACCCCATTCCGTGAATATCCCTGGGTGTTTCTTCTCGGCAGCGATCATGTCGTCAGTCACTTGGTACAGGAACTGATCGTCGAACTTCTTGTCGCTCTGTTCCATCATGCTGGCCAGCGATTGGTAGCCGTACAGCGGATTGGTCTCTGAGCCGTAGTTCTTCGTGCCGAACTTGTCGAGGCTCTCGCTCCACTGTTTGTAGAAGCGACCGTCTTCGCCGGCGAGCCAGTGGGCGAACGCTTTTGAGCCGGGCGGCATGCCCTTCACCGTGTCAGGAACATTCGTGGCGGTCGCGAGGGTGTGGGCCAACCCGCCTTGTAGTTCCATGTACTCGGACTTGTTCGCCTTGTCGGATGCGTAGGCGCGATCGTTCAGGGCGTTGGTGAGTTTG